>NZ_JBTSWB010000001.1:0-1315855 GCF_054602315.1 Bradyrhizobium cedriense
CGCGCCTCGGCCTGCCCAGGGACGATGACGGCAAGACCCCGATGGCGGTCGGCGTCGACCTGCGCGGCGAATCCTACGGCCTGCTGATCGACCAGATCGGCGAGGTGCTGCGCCTGCCCGAGGCAGGCATGGAAGAGAACCCCGTCAACCTCGACCCCCGCATGGCCAAGCTCGCCGGCGGCGTCCACCGCCTCGACGGACAGCTCATGGTCGTCCTCGACGTCGATCGCGTCCTCGAGCTCGCGCCCGAAATGATGGCGGCCTGATACGGCGGCACTGCCGCCGACGGACTTGCAATTGGAAGTGGCCCCGCCAGGGGAGGAAGCAGAGGTTCACATGCGCACTTGTCTCGTCGTTGACGATTCCAGCGTCATCCGCAAGGTTGCGCGCCGGATCCTGGAGGGCCTCGATTTCCAGATCCTCGAAGCCGAAGACGGTGAAAAGGCGTTGGAGGCCTGCAAGCGCGGCCTGCCCGACGCCGTGCTGCTCGACTGGAACATGCCTGTCATGGACGGCTATGAATTCCTCGGTCATCTCCGGCGCATGCCCGGCGGCGACCAGCCCAAGGTCGTGTTCTGCACCACCGAGAACGACGTCGCGCATATCGCGCGCGCGCTGCACGCCGGGGCCAACGAGTACATCATGAAGCCCTTCGACAAGGACATCGTGACGGCGAAATTCCAGGAAGTCGGCCTGATCTGAGCGATCGCCCGAAGGCTGAACGGATCCTTCGGCGCTTGTTTTCAACTGAACCGTTTCAGCCTGAATTGGTGAGTAATGAGTGTTGCGTTCGCAGGTAATTCGACTACGAACCCGTCGCGCGACGCCGGACCGCTGCGGGTGATGATCGTCGATGACTCCGTCGTCATCCGCGGTCTGATCTCGCGCTGGGTAGGCGCCGAGCACGACATGGAGGTCGCGGCCTCGCTGCGCACCGGGCTCGAGGCTGTCAACCAGCTCGAGCGCATCAACCCCGACGTTGCCGTGCTCGACATCGAAATGCCCGAGCTCGATGGCCTCTCGGCGCTGCCGCAGCTGCTGGCGAAGAAGCGCGATCTCGTCATCATCATGGCCTCGACGCTGACACGCCGCAACGCGGAGATCAGCTTCAAGGCGCTGTCGCTCGGCGCCGCCGACTACATCCCCAAGCCGGAGTCGACGCGCGAGGCGTCGGCCGCGGACATTTTTCATCACGACCTGATCCAGAAGATCCGCCATCTCGGCGCGCGGCTGCGTCGCAGGCCCGCGGTTGCGAGCCCGCCGCTGGCGCCCGCGAGCCCGGGTCCGGCCGCCCGCAGTCCCGTAGCGCGGCCTGCCGCGCCTGCGCCCGCTTCGGCCGCACCTGCCCCGTCGTCAGGATCGGTGTCGACGCGTCCGTTCTCGACCCAGGCACCGAGGGTGCTGCTGATCGGCTCCTCGACCGGCGGTCCGCAGGCGCTGATGTCGCTCGTCGCCGAGCTCGGCCCGGTGATCGACCGTTTCCCGGTGCTGATCACCCAGCACATGCCGCCGACCTTCACCACCATCCTTGCCGAGCATCTGGCGCGTTCGAGCCGCCGGCCGGCGAGCGAGGCGGTCGACGGGGAGCCGGTGAAGCCGGGACGGATTTACCTCGCGCCCGGCGGCAAGCACATGCGCGTCGTGCGCAGCGGCGCGGACGTCGCGATCTCGCTCGATGACGGCCCCGCCGTCAATTTCTGCAAGCCCGCGGTCGATCCGCTCTTCACCTCGGCCATCGACATCTGGCATGGCAACATCCTCTCCGTCATCCTGACGGGCATGGGCTCGGACGGCATGCGCGGCGGCAAGGACATCGTTGCGGCCGGTGGCAGCGTGATCGCCCAGGACGAAGCCTCCAGCGTGGTCTGGGGCATGCCGGGTGCTGCCGCCAATGCCGGCATTTGCGCGGCGATCCTGCCGCTCAACCAGATCGGCGCCAAGGTCAATCGCCTGTTCGCGGGAGACCGCTCGTGACGCCTGTCGACTACGACTATCTGCGCAAGTTCCTGAAGGAACGTTCCGGCCTCGATCTCTCCCCAGACAAGCAGTATCTGGTCGAGAGCCGGCTGCTCCCGCTCGCCCGCAAGGCAAGCCTTCCCGGCATCCCCGATCTCGTGCTGAAGATCAGGAACGGCGACGGCCGGCTTGCGACCGACGTTATCGAAGCGATGACCACCAACGAGACCTTCTTCTACCGCGACAAGATCCCGTTCGACCATTTGCGAGATACCATCCTGCCAAGCCTGATCCAGGCGCGGGCGGCGCGCAAGAGCTTGCGCATCTGGTCGGCGGCGTCCTCGACGGGGCAGGAGCCTTATTCGATCGCGATGTGCGTGAAGGAGATGGCGGCAGCTCTGGCCGGCTGGCGTATCGAGATCGTCGCCACCGACCTGTCGCAGGAGGTGCTGGAGAAATCCAAGGCCGGCATCTACAGCCAGTTCGAGGTGCAGCGCGGCCTGCCGATCCAGCATTTGATGAAGTACTTCACGCAAGTCGGCGAGCTCTGGCAGCTCAATGCCGACATTCGCGCGATGGTGCAGTTCCGCCAGCTCAATCTGTTGCAGGACTTTTCCCATCTCGGCACGTTCGACGTGATCTTCTGCCGCAACGTGCTGATCTATTTCGATCAGGACACCAAGGCGGCGATCTTCGAGCGCATGGCGAAGGCGATGGAGGCCGACTGCACGCTGCTGCTTGGGGCCGCCGAATCCGTGGTCGGCATCACCGATGCGTTTCGTCCCGTCGCCGAGCGCCGCGGCCTTTATCAGCTCAATCCCGCGCGATCCGGCCGTCCCATGGGGGGATTGATGCCGCAGCCGATGAAGGTTGCTGCTGCGAGGTGATCTCCGTTCCTCGCCCCGCTTGCGGGGAGAGGGAGAAGATTTCACAGAATCGCATGCGGCAGAAACCGCGAGCGGTTGCCGGTGATCGGGCTTTCGTCCTCGCGGATCGACAGGCCGCAGGGTTCATGATTCACCAGCCAGCTGCCCACCACCGGATAGAATCCCGAAAAATTCGGCAGCGGTGACAACGCCTGCCGCACGAAGCCCTCGGCGCCGTAGGGGCCCGTCTGCTCGTCGAGCGGCATCCCGCCGGAAACCAGCGTGACATTGGCGCCCTCGCGCGACAGCAGCGGCTTGCGCACATAGGACGTGCCGAGCTCGGCGGCGCGCGGATCATCCTCGAAGAACGCCGGCAGCAGATTGGGATGGTTCGGAAACATCTCCCACAGCAGCGGCAGGATGCCCTTGTTGGAGAGCACCGCCTTCCAAGGCGGCTCGATCCAGCGCGTCGGTGCATCCTTGAGCTTGGCGCCGAAGGCGTCGTGGAACATCCACTCCCAGGGGTAGAGCTTGAAGGCGAGCGCGATGTCGCGATCGTCGAGATCGACGAAGCCGCCGCCCTCGTCGCGCCAGCCGACCTGTTCGATGTCGAGAAGCCGGGTCGAGAGCCCGGCCTGGCGCGCGGTGTCTTCGAGATAAGCGAGCGTGCCGGCGTCTTCCTCATTGCCGGTGATGCCGGCGAGATGGACGTGGCGGCCGCCAGCGATCTCCTTCCATGCCGCGATCAGCCGCTCATGGATGGAGTTGAATTGATCGGCTCGTGACGGGATGACGCGGCGTTCGATCGCCTGTTCGAGCCAGGTCCATTGGAATGCCGCGGCCTCGAAGATCGAGGTCGGCGTGTCCGCGTTGTATTCGAGCAGCTTTGCCGGCGATTTGCCGTCGAACCTCAAATCGAGCCGGCCATAGAGGCTGCGGTCGTCCCGCTTCCAGCTTTCCGCGATGAGAGTCCAGAATGCTTCCGGGATCTTCAAGCGCCGCAAATGGCGCTCGTCGTCGATGACGCGGCCGGCAAGCTCAAGGCACATTGCGTCGATCTCGCCGGTCGGAGCCTCGATGCCGCGCTCGATCTCATCGAGCGTGAAGCCGTAATAGGCGCGCTCGTCCCAATAGCGTTCGCCATCGATGGTGTGGAAGACGAAGCCGCATTTCGCCGCGGTCTCTCGCCAGTCGTCGCGCTCGAGACAGGTGATGCGCCGCATGGATCAGCCGCCGCCCGAGAAGCCGTGGCCGAACGAGCCGAAGCCACCGCGGCTCACGCTGCTGTGCCCGGAATCGGACGACGTTCCCGACGAGGAATGGCTCGAGGAATCGCTGCTGAAGAAACTCGATCGCGACGACCAGCGCGAGCCGCCGCCACCGGACGAACCGCTTCGGCTGCTGCACCCGGTGCTCGTTTGCGCCGAGGCTTCCGGTCCGGGAGGAGGCTGCTCGCAATTCTGCCTCGGCATCAACGTGTAGGCGGTGGTGCCGACCGCGATCGTGCCCATCACCAGCAGCGCGACATGCCCGGAACGCTTCAGCGGTGGCCGTACAGGCGGTGGCTCGGTCACCGGCCGGCGCTTGCCGAACTCCTTCCTGGAGGATTTGTCGGCCATGTCAGTAGATCATGCTGGCGGCGTTGAGCAGCCCCGCGGCGAGCGAGGACAGCCCGAGCCAGATTGCGGGCGCAAGCTCGCCGGCTGAGATCCGCGCCGACAGATTGGGGACCGGAACCTTCACGAGAAAGAACACGATGACCTGCACGACCAATGCGATCGTCGCCCAGATCAGGCAATCCAGCACGTTGGCCGAATGTGCGATGGCGCTGACCAGCGGTGCGACGAAGCCGAGCAGGCTGAGGCCGAGCGCAATCGCCGCGGCCGGCTCGTTGTCGCGGATGAGCTGGAATTCGTTGTGCGCGGTGATGCGGGTGTAGACGAACAGATAGGCCACGATCGCGATCAGCCCGGTGCAGAAATAGACCAGGAAAGCGGGTAGGCCGGCGAGTGATTGCAGGATCATCTTTCCCCCATCGTGCAGCGACCATTCGTCGGCAGGGGAAGGTTAGTGGTTCAAACCTTAAGCTTCGGATGAAGCAATGCCCAAAAAACAAAAACCCCGCCATTTGCGGCGGGGGTCCAGGCTGGGAGGAGCGAGCCCCGGGGGCTCGCGACGTAAACCCAGGATCAGGCGGGAATGCGCTCTTCGTGCTCGTGCGGCTCGCGCAGCACGTAGCCGCGGCCCCACACGGTCTCGATGAAGTTGCGGCCCTCGGAGGCGTTGGCGAGCTTCTTGCGGAGCTTGCAGATGAAGACGTCGATGATCTTCAGCTCCGGCTCGTCCATGCCGCCATAGAGATGGTTGAGGAACATTTCCTTGGTGAGGGTCGTGCCCTTGCGGAGCGAGAGCAGCTCCAGCATCTGGTATTCCTTGCCGGTCAGATGCACGCGCTGGCCGCCGACTTCCACCGTCTTGGTGTCGAGGTTGACGACGAGGTCGCCGGTCTGGATGACCGACTGGGCGTGGCCCTTGGAGCGGCGCACGATGGCGTGGATGCGCGCCACCAGCTCGTCCTTGTGGAAGGGCTTGGTCATGTAGTCGTCGGCGCCGACGCCGAGACCCTTGACCTTGTCCTCGATGCCGGCGAGGCCGGAGAGGATCAGAATAGGTGTCTTGATCTTGGAGACCCGGAGCTGCTTGAGCACGTCGTAGCCGGACATGTCGGGCAGATTGAGGTCGAGGAGAATAATGTCGTAATCGTATAGTTTACCGAGGTCGACGCCTTCTTCCCCCAAATCGGTCGTGTAGACGTTGAAGCTTTCGGACTTCAACATCAGCTCGATCGACTGCGCGACGGCGCTGTCATCTTCAATCAGCAAAACGCGCATGCCAGTTCCCCATAGTCGCCGCTCCTGGGCGTCAGGTCGGCCGCATTCGCGGCACTCAACAAAACGCCTTTGAACAACTGATTCGGATCCTGACGACAGATGGTTAACAAACTCTGATTCTGGAACGCAAGTCCCCCTGGATGCAATTTTTGTCGAATCGCCCTAAGGTCTTGTGCGCGAAGCAGCTTTCGTCACCTTTACCGTTCAAGTTCCACTTTAAGAGACGGGCCTAACCGACTCCCGCGACTCAGCCTTCTTCTGAAGGGAAGTCACGCTCAGTCACAAAGACAGTGACGCAATGATTAATGATGCGGGTAAACACGAAGTTAAGCGCCGTTCAGAAATATGGCGAAACTTAAGGTTTTCACCGTGAAGTCCCGAGACCACGAAGGTGACCGCGTTAATGAAGGCCCTCCCATGAAGGCGCGCTCCTGATGAAGGCTCTTGCCGAACAGATCGGCGACATCGACGGCGTCAACATCTACGGCCGCGTGGTCGGCGTCCGCGGCCTGATGGTCGAGGTGGCCGGTCCCATCCACGCGATGTCGGTCGGCGCGCGGCTCGTGATCGAGACCGGCGCCAATCGCACCATTCCCTGCGAGGTGATCGGCTTCTCCGGCAACAATGCCATCGTGATGCCGTTCGCCGGCCTCGACGGCGTGCGCCGCGGCTGCAAGGCAGTGATCGCCAACGCCGCCAATCTGGTGCGGCCCTCTCCGGCCTGGCTCGGCCGCGTCGTCAACGCGCTGGGCGAGCCGATCGACGGCAAGGGACCATTGCCTCAGGGCGCTTCGCCAATGCCGTTCCGCAATGCGCCGCCGCCGGCACATTCGCGCAAGCGCGTAGGCGCTCCGCTCGATCTCGGCGTGCGCGCGATGAACACCTTCCTCACCTGCTGCCGCGGCCAGCGCATGGGCATCTTCGCAGGCTCGGGCGTCGGCAAATCGGTCCTGCTTTCGATGCTCGCGCGCAACGTCGATGCCGACGTCAGCGTCATCGGGCTGATCGGCGAGCGCGGCCGCGAGGTCCAGGAGTTCCTGCAGGACGACCTCGGCGAGGAGGGCCTCGCGCGTTCGGTCGTCATTGTCGCGACCTCGGACGAGCCGGCCTTGATGCGGCGCCAAGCGGCGTATCTGACGCTCGCGGTCGCCGAATATTTTCGCGACGAGGACAAGGACGTGCTCTGCCTGATGGACTCGGTGACGCGCTTCGCCATGGCTCAGCGCGAGATCGGGCTATCCGCCGGCGAGCCGCCGACCGCCAAGGGCTACACGCCGACCGTCTTCACCGAGTTGCCGAAGCTCTTGGAGCGCGCCGGGCCCGGCCTGGGGGAGGGCGCGATCACAGCGATCTTCACGGTGCTGGTCGACGGCGACGACCATAACGAGCCGATCGCGGATGCCGTCCGCGGCATCCTCGACGGTCACATCGTGATGCAGCGCTCGATCGCCGAGCGTGGCCGCTACCCCGCGATCAACATCCTCAAATCCGTCTCCCGCACCATGCCGAAATCGGCCGATCCGCAGTTCTGGCCCGTGATCCAGCGGGCACGGCAGGTGATGGCGACCTATGCCGATATGGAGGAATTGATCCGCCTCGGCGCCTACCGGGCCGGCTCCAGCCCGGAGGTCGACGAGGCGATCCGCCTGCACGAGCCGCTCGAAGCCTTCCTGCGCCAGCGCAAGGACGAAAATGCATCACTGGCGGACGGCTATCGCCAATTGGCCCAAATCCTCGGCAATTTGGAAACGGAACGCTAACTTTGTCAGGTCATCATCCGATCCCACAGAGTAGCAGAGCCGGTCTTGGTCCAAATCGGGCCTCTGGGGTGACCGGTGCCGTCCCACGTGCAGCGGGGGGACTTCTGGGGAGTACGAGTCGATGAAGTCACGAGATACCCTCATTCGCCTGAAGAAATTTCAGGTCGACGAGAAGCGCCGCCGGGTCACCCAGATCGAGACCATGATCGCCGACTTCCAGCGCATGTCGGTCGATCTCGAACGCGAGATCCAGACCGAGCAGGAGCGCGCCGGGATCAACGATCCCTCGCACTTCGCCTATCCGACCTACGCCAAAGCCGCGATCCAGCGCCGCGAAAACCTGACCCGCTCGGCCGACGAGCTCAAGGGCCAGCTCGACGAAGCCAAGGCCGCGCTGGCCGAGGCCTTCGAGGAGCTGAAGAAGGTCGAACTGCTCGACGAGCGCGACCAGGCCCGCGAGCGCGCCGAGGAGAACGCCCGCGAGCAGGCCGACCTCGACAGCATCGGCCTGATGCGCGCCCGCATCGGCGCCGTCGCCTGACGGCGCCAGCAGCCAACCGCCGAGAATTCCGCCAAGCCCGGACCCGCAAGGTCCGGGCTTTCGTCTTTGCTGTCCACAGTGTGGCGCCTCGCCCCTTGGTGGTCGGCTTTGCCGCGCGCTATGGTGCCAGGGATGAATGCTATGCCAGCGACGGCGGTGTCCGCCTCTCCCTTGGGAGAGGCCGGCGCGGAGCGCCGGGTGAGGGGTTTCGGTCTGCCGTTAGCCCTGCGCCCCCTCACCCGGTTTGCTGCGCAAATCGACCTCTCTCCGTCGGGGAGAGGTGAAGTGCGACGGGCCGCGTGTCGGGAGGCTGAATGCTGACGCCAGCAGAGCTGGTCGGGCTGATTGAGGCGACGGCGAAGGGCGATCAGGCCGCGTTCGAGCGTCTCTACGCTGCCACGCGCGCGAAACTCTATGGCGTCGTGCTCCGTATCTTGCGCCGACAGGATCTCGCGGAGGAGGTCATTCAGGAGACTTACGTCAAGGTCTGGAACAGCGCGGGGCAGTTCAATCCGGCCCTGTCGTCGCCGATCACGTGGATGGTCTCGATCGCGCGTAACCGTGCGATCGACATCGTGCGCAAGAAGTCGGAAGTCTCCATCGAGGAGGAGCCTCAGGCGATGGAGGTCGCGGCCGAGGGTCCCGATCCGCTGGCGCGCCGCGAGATGACCGAGGAGTTGAAGCGGCTCCTGGAGTGTATCGGCCGGCTCGAGCCGGACCGTCAGAAGCTCGTGCTTCTCGCGTATTACAACGGCTGGAGCCGCGAGCAGCTGGCGGAGAAATTCGCCGCGCCCGTGAACACGGTCAAGACGTGGCTCCGGCGCAGCATGCTGGACATCCGGGAATGCCTCGGACTGTGATGGCCTGCATGATGAGGATGGTTCTGGACCGCAATTGATGGCCTACACGGACGACCATATCGCGCTCGCCGCGGAATACGCGCTCGGTACGCTCGACGCCGAGGAGCGCGCGCAGGTCGAGACCATGGTGGCGGTGGATGCGGCGTTCGCCGAGATCGTGCAGGCATGGTCCTATCGGCTCGGCGCGCTCAACCAGATGGTCGGCTCGGTCGAGCCGCGTCCGATCGTGTGGGAGAACATCAGGTCCGAGATCGCGCGCACGGCCCCTGCGCAGGAGCCGCCCGCGCTCGCAGAGCCTCCGCCGCCGCCCATACCGGAATTGCCCTCCCGAGAGACCGCGCCGCCGGAATCCTCGATCGAGGATATGCAGCCCCCGGAGACGACGCATCCCGAAGCCGGGCCGCCGGAGACGCCGCGTCCCGAGCCCGACGCGATACCCGACATTGCGCCGCAGTTCATCCCGCAGGTCCACGCGCCGGACCTCGACGTGATCCGCGCGCCGCAAGCGGGCATCGTCGACGATGGCAATGTGATTCGTCTCGAAGCGCGCGTGAAGCGCTGGCGCACGGTCGCATCCTCCGTCGGCGCGCTTGCGGCTGCGCTGCTCGTGACGTTGTCGCTCCAGATCTTTTATCCCGACGCGCTGCCGGGCGGGTTGCGTCCCGCGCCGCGCATCCAGAGGGTCGAGGTGAAGACTCCGGCCGCGCCGCTCGCCGCCTCCGCGCAATACGTCGCGCTGCTGCAGGGTCAGGGCGGCGGCCCCGCCTTCATCCTCACCATCGACGGCGCGACGCGGAATTTCACGGTGCGGAAGATCGGCGCGACGCCGGAGCCCGGCAAGAGCTTCGAGCTCTGGCTGATCTCGGACAAGCTGCCGCGCCCGCGTTCGCTCGGCGTCATCGGCGCGAGCGATTTCACCGCGCGTCCGTTGCTCGCCTCTTACGATGCGGAGGTCGTCAACGGCGCGACCTACGCCGTCACCGTCGAGCAGACCGGCGGCTCGCCGAACGGCCAGCCGACCTCAGCTCCGGTGTTCTCCGGCAAGCTGATCGAGACCGTGCCGCCCACGCAGCCGCAGGTGCCCGCCAAGAACTAGCTGCCGTCGCGCGGACGAGCGAACGCGACGTTCGCGGGCGCGGAGTGGCACTTGTCGCCACGGTCCATCTCCTCGTCGCGTCCCGACAAGCCCTGCCAAATCCGCCCTCAATTTGAACCTCGCCGCCATTGGCGGCGTCAAATTCCCGGAATTTGCAGTGGGCGCCGCCGATCGCGATGCCGGAGAGGGCTAGAAATCACATGGATGCAGCGAGAACGCCGGGCATCTTCCTTCACCAATATGCGGGGTTGCCGCACGGCCCGGCGTTCGAGCATTGGCGCGAGCGGGCCTTTGGTCCCTGCGGCCTGGACATCGCGCCGAGCCGCGGCGACAGCATCGATTGCCGGCTCCAGATCAGCGTCGTCGACAACATCGCGCTCGCCATTCCAGAAGGCGCCTCCGCGCAATATTCGCGCACGCAGAGCCACCTTGCCGACGGCAGCGACGATCTCGTCCTGATCGCGGCACATGCGGGGCTCGTCCGCGTCGGGCAGAACGGCCACACTGTCGAGCTCACGCCCGCCCAGATGGTGCTCGTCGACATGAGCGTGACCGGGACCGTCGGCCACACCGACGAGGATCGCTTCACCAGCATTCGCATGCCGCGCCGCGCGCTGCTCGATATCAATCCACGCGCCGAGGACAAGCTTTCGCAGGTGCTCTGCGACGGTGCGGTCGCCGAGACCATCTTCCGCTACCACGCGCTCGCCGCCAACCAGGCACCGCATCTCGATGCGGTGGGCCAGCGCCTGACCGCGCAGCATATGGTCGATCTCGTCGGTCTCCTGCTCGGCACCGATGCGGAGCATGCAAGCCGCGCGCGCGGCCGGGGACAGGCGGCGGCTCGCCTCGATCTCATGCGCGCCGACGTGATGGCGTCACTCGGCCGCAACGATCTCTGCCTTGCCGAAATCGCCGCACGCTCGGGCCTCAGCCCGCGCCAGGCGCAGCGCCTGTTCGAGCAGGCCGGCACCACCTTCACCGAATTCGTGCTGGAGCAGCGCCTGCTCCACGCCCGCAAGCTGCTCGGCGATCCCCGCGCCAGGGCGCGCAAGATCAGCGACATCGCGCATTCCTCGGGCTTCGCCGATCTGTCCTATTTCAATCGCGCCTTCCGCAAGCGCTTCGGCGCGACGCCTTCGGAACTGCGCGAGGCGTGAGCCGGCCAGGGTGATTTTGCCCTGCACCTCGCTGCTGCCGCAGTTGGTCCGGCCGGCCGAATGAGCTATATCTGGCAGCGACGGATCGCTCGGTCGCATATCGATCGCGCGGATGGATCTGTTCGAAAGGCGTAGGCGAGATGGCGCGTATCGTCGTGCTCGGCGCCGGGTTTGCAGGCCTGTGGGCGGCCATCGGCGCCGCGCGCAAGCGCGAGGAAATCGGGGCGAGCCGCGACATCGAGATCCTCCTCGTCGATCGCAATCCCTATCACAACATCCGCGTGCGCAATTACGAGGCCGACCTCGGCGAGGTCGCGATCCCGCTTCCGCAACTGCTCGATCCGATCGGCGTCAGACATGGCATCGGCGAGGTCGAAGCCATCAATCCGGCACGGCGCGAAATCTCACTGGTCACGAGCGGGGGCGAGGAGACGATGGGCTATGACCGCCTCGTGCTGGCGCTCGGCAGCGAGGTGATGCGTCCCGACATTCCCGGCCTTGCCGCGCACGCCTTCGACGTCGACACCTATACCGCGGCGCTGCGTCTCGAGGATCATCTCGTCTCGCTTGGACGCAGCGCGCCCTCGCCGGGGCGTTCGACGGTGGTGGTGGTCGGCGCCGGCTTCACCGGCATCGAGGTTGCGGCGGAGATGCCGGCCAAGCTGGCGCGTGCGGGCATCAGCGGCAGCCGGCGTATCGTCCTGGTCGATTCCAATCCGGTTGTTGGCACCACTATCGGCGCACACGCGCGTCCCGTCATCGTGACGGCGCTCGCCTCGCTTGAGGTCGAGACGCGGCTCGGGATGCGCGTCGCATCCGTCGAAGCAGCCGGCCTGCACCTGAACTCGGGTGAGTTCATTCCGACGCAGACGGTGATCTGGTGCGCCGGGATGCGTGCGAGCCCCCTGGCGGCGAGCTTTCCGGACGTGCGCGATCGCCTCGGGCGCATTCTCGTCGATCCCTTCATGCGGGTTGCGGATGTCGGCGGTGTGTTCGCGGCCGGCGACGTTGCCTCGAGCGTCATCGACGGGCTGCATCCGACCGTGATGTCCTGTCAGTTCGCGCGTCCGATGGGTCGCTTCGCCGGCCATAACGTGGTGGCCGATCTCGCCGGCCTGCCGATGCTGCCGCTGCGGATCGACTGGTACGTAACCGTGCTCGATCTCGGCGGCTGGGGGGCGCTTTATACCGAAGGCTGGGACCGCGAGGTCCGCGCCACCGGCACGGCCGCAAAGGCGACCAAGGAGACCATCAATCGCAGGCGCATCTATCCGCCGCTCACCGGCAGCAAGGACGACCTGCTCGCCGCCGCCGCGCCGACCGTGCAGGCGCCGCCGCCGACCTATGGGGTGCCGTGAAATCTGTTTGATACTGGTCGGAAGACGATGGCTGAAAGTCTCGCGAAGTACCCAGACGTGAGAAAGCGCCCGTGGGGGGCGGGCGCTTTCCGTAGTCGACTTGGGGTTGGGGTCGTCTACATATCCACGTGGCGACTTTGGGGGGCTGGTAAAGAGCCGCGTGAATTCACAAAACTCGTCAAATCTCCTTAGCGAACGAGGGACGCGTTCGCGCTGGTTACAACAACCGGCTTGCCGGCCTTGATGACGCGGGCCGTCTGGGTCAGACCTTCATCCGAACCGATGCGTGCCGAGATGCCGAGGCCTGCCACCGCGATCCCTGCGACGAGGGCGACGACCACGATCTTCAGATGGGTCGAGCGGTCTGCGCTGTAGATCGAGTGGTTCATGGAAGCCTCCTGCCGCCATCTACCCGGAGTAGTCGCCAGCCAGTTCAGGCAGGTTCATGCTTCCGATGCCCAACAACCTAATATCGGGGGGATTCGTTCCCAAGGGGTCATCACAAGGGCGTGAAAGGACGTGATAGGTCGCGATCAGAATCGGGCCTTTGATCGTTCGATTATATAATTATTTCAAAGATGTAATGTGCCTGCAGGCGCACTTTTCGGCTTCTTCTCGACAAGGCGCCAGGAACTCAAAAACCATTTGCCTGTGGCTGAAAAACACACGGCTTCTTAAGGCAAATCAGATGCTTCCGACCGTTTTCAGCCTCGCCCTGGGGTGGATCTCGGCCTGCGACAGGACGGTGGTCTGGGCCCTGAATCGCTCCACCAGGGAACGCACGAAGGGACGAATTGCCGCGGAGGTGACCAGCACCGGGGCCTCGCCTTCGCGGGCGGCCCGCTCGAAGGCCTCGCGCACGGCGGTCATGAACTCCGACAGTTTCGAGGGCTGCATCGCGAGGCTGCGCTCCTCGCCCTGGCCGATGATGGATTCGGCAAAGGCCTGCTCCCATCGCGCCGACAGGGCGATCAGCGGCAGATAGCCGTTGTAGGAGGTGTTTTGCGCGCAGATCTGCCGCGCGAGGCGGGCGCGGACGTGCTCGACCATGGTCGCCGGATTGCGCGAGAAGGCGAGCGAATCGGCAATGCCTTCGAGGATCGTGGAGAGGTCGCGGATCGAGATGCGCTCGGCGAGCAGGAGCTGCAGTACGCGCTGGATGCCGGAGACCGTGACCTGTCCGGGGACGATGTCCTTGACCAGCTCGCTCTGCTCCTTCGGCAGCTCCTTGAGCAGCTTCTGCACTTCGCCATAGGAGAGCAGGTCGGACATGTTGGCCTTGAGCAGCTCGGTGAGGTGGGTCGAGAGCACGGTCGCGGCGTCGACCACGGTGTAGCCCTTCAGAGAGGCTTCTTCCTTGAGGCTGGCATCGACCCAGGTCGCGGGAAGGCCAAAGGTCGGCTCGGTGGTGTGGATGCCGGGCACCTGCACCTGGCTGCCGCCGGGATCCATGACCATGAACTGGTTCGGCCAGATCTTGCCCGTGCCGGCGTCGACCTCCTTGATCTTGATGATGTAGGTGTTGGCCTCGAGCTGGACGTTGTCGAGGATGCGGACCGCCGGCATCACGAACCCCATCTCGATCGCGAGCGAACGGCGCAGCGCCTTGATCTGCTCGGTTAGGCGGTCGGTGCCGTCGGGACCGTTGACCAGCGGCAGCAGGGCATAGCCGAGCTCGATCTTGAGGTCGTCGATCTTGAGTGCGGCCGAGATCGGTTCTTCGGTCGCAGCGGCCCCCGGTACGCCGGGCTGACCTGCCACGGGTGCGGCCTTGGCGGCTTCCTCGGCCCTCGCGGTGACGCGGTTGCGGTTGCGAGCGTTCCAGGCCAGCGCGCCGGCGCCGGCGCCGAGCGCCAGGAAGGGGAGGGTCGGAATGCCCGGCAGGGCTGCCAGCACCAGCATCACCGCCGAGGACATCGCGAGCGCCTGCGGATAGCCCGAGAACTGCTTCATCAGCGCCTTGTCGGCGGCGCCGGACACGCCCGACTTGGAGACGAGCAGGCCCGCCGCGGTCGAGACGATCAGCGCCGGCACCTGGGTGACGAGGCCGTCACCAACGGTCAGGAGCGTGTAGGTGCGGCCCGCATCGGCGAAGGACATGCCCTGCTGCGCCACGCCGATGATGATGCCGCCGACGACGTTGATGAAGACGACCAAAAGGCCGGCGATGGCGTCGCCCCGGACGAATTTGGAGGCACCGTCCATGGCGCCGAAGAAGCCGCTCTCGTCCTCCAGCTCCTTGCGCCGCTCCTTGGCGACCTTTTCGTCGATCAGTCCGGCGGAGAGGTCGGCGTCGATCGCCATCTGCTTGCCGGGCATGGCGTCGAGGTGGAAGCGCGCGGCGACTTCGGCGATACGGCCCGAACCCTTGGTAATGACGACGAAGTTGACGATGATCAGGATGGCGAAGACGATGATGCCAATGACGAAATTGCCGCCCATCACGAAGTTGCCGAAGGCCTCGATGACGTGACCTGCGGCAGCCGTGCCCTCGTGCCCGTGCGACAGGATCAGGCGTGTCGAGGCCATGTTGAGCGACAGCCGCAGCATGGTGGAGATCAGCAGGACGGTCGGGAAAGCCGAGAATTCGAGCGGGGCCTGGATGAACAGCGACGTCATCAGGATCAGGATCGAGAGCGTGATCGAGATCGCCAGGAACAGGTCCAGCACGATCGCGGGCAGGGGCAGGATCAGCACCACCAGGATGGTGAGGACGCCGAGCGCCAGCGCGATGTCGCCGCGCTTGAGGATGGTGACGATCTCTTTGAACGAAGGGACGCCGGGCTTCGCGCTGCCTACGCCTTGACCCGCGGTGACGTCGACCATGGAAACTGCCTCCCCGCGCGACTGCCGTCCGCGCGCCCCAAACGCCTGCGCGGCGGCCGATGGGCCGCCGTTTCGAAAGTGAGGCACCGCACTGGCGTCCACGGGAGCTCCCGTTCTACGCGGCTGACGACACTCGACTTCACCCGGCAATTTTTGCCCGGTGTATGGTTAGCAAAGGGTTAACGGAGGGGCGGGAAGGGGTGTTTCGGGGGCATCCGGTCGTCATTCCGGGGCGCCCGAAGGGCGAACCCGGAATCCATCGGGCGGTGGTGTTGGTAGATGAATGGATTCCGGGCTCGCGCTCTGCGCGCCCCGGAAAGACAGGCCGCGCCTATTTCGCCTTCTGCATCTTGGTCACCGTGTACCCCGAGGCCGCCTCTTCGGCCTCGAAGGTCACCTTGTCGCCGACCTTCACCTGCTTAAGCATCGCTGCGTCCTTGACGCGATAGACCATGGTCATGGGCTCCTCCATGCCGAGGCTCTTCGCCGGTCCATGCTTGAGCGTGATCTTGCCGGCGCTTTCGTCGATCTTCTTCACCTCGCCGCTGATCGCGGTGCCCTCGGCTGCGAGGGCTCCGGTGGCAACGTTCAACGCCAGCGCCAGCGCAGCAGCGATACGAATGATGCGGTTCATGGAGATCTCCCTTCGTTACTTGACGGTGACGTGGCCGACCATGCCGTAGTCGCGGTGGTCGGGGATCAGACAGGAAAATTCGAACGTGCCTGCCTTGCTGAACTTCCAGAGGATTTCGGCCCTCTTGTTCGGCGCGAGCCGCACTCCATTGGGATCGTCGTGCTCCATGTGCGGATGCTTCTTCATCTCCACCGCATGCGCGAGATTCTCCTTGGGTGTGGCGAGCAGGAATTCGTGGTCCTCCTTGCCGACATTGCGCAGCACGAAGCGGATCTGTTCGCCGCGTTTGACCTCGATGCGGGCGGGCGTGTAGTCCATCTCGTTCATCAGGATCTCGATGGTGCGGGCGGGCTTCTTGGGATCGCCGGGCTCACCCGCCGAAAAGGTCCCGTGGCCGTGCTTGTCGTGCGCAAAGGCCGGCGCGAGCGAAAGCGCGGCCAGCGCGAGCCCGAGCTTGATCGTGGTATTCATCGTGGTCTCCAGTTGGCGGTTCATCGAAACGCTCACATCTTGTGCTTCATCGGCGCGGTGCCTGGTTTTTGCCGCGCCGGCTCTGCGGCCGGCGCCGAGACCTCGTAGGCGACGGTGCCTTGCGGGAATTTGTACGGACCTGGATCGCGGTAATCGTCGCGGGCGAGGTCCTCGCGGATCTTCATCACCGTGAACATGCCGCCCATCTCGATCGGCCCGAACTGGCCGGTGCCGGTCATCATCGGCAGCGTGTTGTCGGGCGCAGGCATCTCCATGTTGCCCATCGCCATGCCGGTGGAGCCCATCGCCATGCCGTCAGGCGCGAGCTTGCCGACGGCCTTGGCGAGATCCTTGCGCGACACGCCGATCAGATTGCGGACATCGTGTCCCATCGCGTTCATGGTGTGATGCGACTTGTGGCAGTGGAACGCCCAGTCGCCGGGATTGTCGGCGAGCACGTCGAACACCCTGATGGCGCCGACTGGAACGTCGGTGGTCGTCTCCGGGATCTGTGCGCTCTCCGGGATCCAGCCGCCGTCGGTGCAGCTGACCGCAAAGCTGTGGCCATGCAGATGGATCGGATGGTTGGTCATGCTGAGATTGCCGATGCGCACGCGCACCTTGTCGCCGAGCCTGACCGGGAGAGGATCGATGCCGGGAAATACCCGCGCATTCCAGGTCCACATGTTGAAGTCGGTCATCTCGTTGACGTGCGGCAGATAGGTGCCGGGGTCGACGCGATAGGTGCTCATGACGAAGACGAAGTCGCGGTCGACGGGCCGGAAGCCCTGGTCGCGCGGGTGCACCACGACCATGCCCATCATGCCCATCGCCATCTGCACCATCTCGTCGGAATGCGGGTGGTACATGAAGGTCCCGCTCTTCCTCATCTCGAACTCGTAGACGAAGGACTTGCCCGGCTGGATGTGTGGCTGGGTCAGCCCGCCGACCCCGTCCATGCCGCTCGGGATGATCATGCCGTGCCAATGCACGGTGGTGTATTCGGGCAATCTGTTGGTGACGAAGACGCGGACCTTGTCGCCTTCGACGACCTCGATGGTCGGGCCCGGCGACTGGCCGTTATAGCCCCACAAATTCACCTTCATGCCCTCGGCAAATTCCCGCACCACGGGTTCTGCGACGAGATGGAATTCCTTCCAGTCGCCGTTCATCCGGAAAGGCAGGGACCAGCCGTTCAGTGTCACCACGGGGCGATAGTCCGGGCCGCTGGTCGGATGCAGCGGCGGCTGCATCACCGCCTTGTCCATGCTGGGTGCTTCCGGAATTGACGCGGCCTGGACGCGGCCGGTGACGGCCGACGCGCCGGCGAGCGCGGCGCTGCCCAAAAATCCTCGGCGGGAAAACATCATGGACTCCATGTCAGTGGCCGCCACCGGCAGGCGCTGCCGCGGCGATGGTGGATGGAATGTCGCCGGCGGCCGGCGGCGCGCCGCCGCCATTGACGGCGGTCTGCAAATCGGCCTGGGCGAGGAAGAACCTTTGCCGGGCGTCGATGGCGCCGCGCAGCGACGCGAGGCGCTGGCGCGCCTCGGTGAGCAGCGCGAAGATGTCGACCTGCATGCTGGAGAAACGCAGCTGCATCTCCTCGGTGATGATTTTCCGCAGCGGAATGATCTCACGCTGGTAATGGCTCGCGATGTCGTAGGTGGAGCGATAGACCCGGTAGGCATCGCGCGCCTCGGAGCGGACGTTCACGGCGCGCTCGGTCAGGCGATTGAAGGCGAAATTGTAGGTCTCCGCCGCCTGACGCACGCGCACCTCGCCGCCGTCGAAGATCGGAATCTGGAACTGCACGTCGAAACCGCGCTCGCGGAACGGACCGCCTTCCGGATCCTGGGTGCGGCGGGAGATGCCGGCGAGATCGAGCAGCGTGACGAAGCGCGTCGCCTCGGTGAGGTTCAGGGCCTTCGCCAGCGCCGCCAGCTCTAGCCGTGCGATCTGCAGGTCGATGCGATGCGCCACCGCGTCGGCCTCGATCCCGGGCAAGGCCAGCGGCCGGCGCGGCAGCGGCGGCAACGCGTTCGGCAGGCGGAAATCGAGGCCGTCGTCCCACAGGCCCATCAGGCGCGCCAGCCTTTCGCGCGCGCTGGTCGCGATCTGGCGCGCCGTTGCGAGATCGGCGGTGGTTTCGGCATAAAACACCTGCTCGCGGGCCTGGTCGAGCTTGTTGAGCGAGCCGGTTTCGCCGAGCTTGACCGCAAGCTGTGCGGTGGATTCCGCCGTGGCCTTCGCGTCCGTCAGCAGCGCCACCATCTCGTTGCCGCCGACGGCGCGGACATAGGCGCGGCGGACGTCGGCGGCGAGCCGCAGCGTCGCCAGCGCAGCGCGCAGCTGCGCTCCGCGGAAGCGGTCACGGGCGATCTCGGAGCGGAACGGCAGGGTGGCGAGCGCGAGGATGTCGCCGACCACCTGGCGCTCGATCTCGCTGGCGCCATTGCCTGTGATACGCGAGACCGCGAACACGGGATTGGGCGGCAGGCTCTGCTCGACCAGATCGGTCTCGGCCAGCGCCAGCTCGTTATAGGCGGCTTGGAGTCCCCTGTTGTTCAGCAACGCGATCTGCACGGCGGAATCTGCGTTCAGCGTCCGCGACGACAGCTGGCGCACGCGCGCATCGACCGTCGCGGCTCCCTCGGCCGTCCGCACGAAGGCGACGTCCTTGTTGATGGCCTGGCTGGTCAGCTCGGAGACGGCAGTCATGCCGCCGTCGGGCGTGAACGCGGCGCAGCCGGACAAGCCGAGCGAAGCGAGAACGAGCAGGCTTCGCGCAAGATGGTGTGCCATGACGCGCTCCTACCGCTGTTGCTTCGGCTGCGGCGTGACATTCTCATTGCGCTCGCGCCATGGTGCCGGCGTCGCAGGCCGCAGGCTGGTGTATGGCGCGATCGTCGACCGATAACCGACGGGTGCGACCCTGGCCGCGGGATCGGCAGGATCCGCGGCGGCGATATGTGTCGTTGCCGGCATGCAGCCGGCCAACGCCAGCGCAATCACCGCCAGCAGCGGCCAGCTAAATGGAAAGTGTCCTGCGCGCGCCGCGGATGCGGCGGCGGACTTCGCCCCGGAAAGCGTGAGCATGATTCATTCCTGATCTGACTGGAGACCACAGCTTCGCGCGCGCAGACGCGCGCTCGGCCGACGTCGTGGCGTCGTCAGATCAGGCGATGGGAGGGCGGTAGTGCAGGGGCCGGGCCGCGCTGTGCAGGCTGGCCGCGATCTCGGGCGCGCAGGCGGAGACGGGCAGGAGCGGCTTGGCGACGGTGGGCAGATCGGCCGGCAGCGCGCTGACACACATCATGGCGCAGCACGGTCCGGCCGTCCCCTTGTCGCCATGATGCTGCAGCGCGGGCGCATCCTGCGCGGCGGTGTGGTGATGCGCATGGGACGCCGCGTGGTCATGCGAGGCGTCGCCATGCAGGTGGCCGGCGTGCGTCTGATGGTGGGCCGGTACGGCATCGGAGAGCCGGGCCTCGTCCGCAAGACACGGTGCCGGACCGCTGCCCCAGGCGAGGGCTGCCGCCGGCGCGATCACGCAGAACAGATAGGCGAGGGCAACGAGTCGCCCCACCCTGATCCGCATTGATCGTGTCAATCGCCGCAACATCGGCCGCCATGCTCTCCGCGCGGCAATGTTGCACACGCAGATTGCAAACTAATGGCAAAGCGCGGTTCCGCCAAGCTCTTCCTACCGCAGCGCACCGCGCATGCCCAATATCGCAGCGCGATGCTTGACCGGGAGGCAGGCAGCGAACATGGTCCGCCCGTGCTTGCGCCCAGTGATTCAGGACAGAGACCGGCCTCCTTCACCCCTGATTCCCGTCAGGCCTGGGTGAGGCTCGGCATTGCGCTCGTGATCGGCTCGATCGGCGCGGTCGGCATGTGGGCCGTCGTGGTCGTGATTCCCGTGGTGCAGGCGGAATTCGGTGTCACGCGCGGCGCGGTGTCGCTGGCCTTCACGCTGATGATGTTCGGCTTCGGCCTCGGCGGCGTCATCGCCGGCAAGATCACCGATCGATTCGGCATCGTGCCGGCGATGGCGATTAGCATCGCCTTCCTTGGCGTCGCCAATGTGCTCGCGGGACTATCGACCGCGCTTTGGCAGTTCGTGGCGGCCTATTTCCTGATCGGGCTCGGCACCTCGGCGACCTTCGCGCCGCTGATGGCGGAGGCCTCGCACTGGTTCGAGCGCTATCGCGGGTTGGCGGTGACTATCGTCGCCAGCGGCAACTACGTCGCCGGCGCGATGTGGCCGCCGATCGTGAGCTGGGGCACGCAGGAGATCGGCTGGCGTTATACGCATATCGGCATCGGATTCGTCTGTGCGAGCACGATGGCGGTTCTGGTCCTCGTCCTGCGCGCGCAGATGGGCGACGACAAGGTCCGCAACCATGCCAATGCGGCGCCGCCGGCCGTCGACCTCAAGCTCTCGACCAACACGCTGACGGTGCTGCTCTCGATCGCGGCCATCGCCTGCTGCGTCGCCATGGCGATGCCGCAGGTGCATATCGTCGCCTATTGCGGCGATCTCGGCTATGGCGTGGCGCGCGGCGCCGAGATGCTGTCGCTGATGATGGCATGCGGCATCATCAGCCGGATCGGCTCGGGCTACCTCGCCGACAAGATCGGCGGCATCCGCACGCTCCTGGTCGGCTCGCTGGCGCAGGGTTTTGCGCTGGTCTTCTATCTGTTCTTCGACAGTCTGACCTCGCTGTATCTGATCTCGGCGATGTTCGGCCTGTTCCAGGGCGGCATCGTCCCGAGCTACGCCATCATCGTGCGCGAGGCGATGCCGGCGAGCGAAGCCGCAACGCGCGTCGGCATCGTGATCTTTGCCTCCGTGTTCGGCATGTCCTTCGGCGG
Organism: Bradyrhizobium cedriense; assembly: GCF_054602315.1. NCBI lineage: Bacteria > Pseudomonadati > Pseudomonadota > Alphaproteobacteria > Hyphomicrobiales > Nitrobacteraceae > Bradyrhizobium > Bradyrhizobium cedriense. Next base: position 21,301 of record NZ_JBTSWB010000001.1, read on the forward strand.
CTGGGTGTCGGGCGTCATCTTCGACGCTACCGGCTCCTACGCAGCGGCGTTCGCGAACGGCGTGGCGTGGAATGCGCTGAACATCAGCATCGTCGTGCTGCTGCTGTTTCGTTCTCGGATGGGTTCGGTCAAGACCGGGCCGGGTTTTGCGACTTAAGCGGACTGTCCCGCCTTCAGCAGCGAGCAGCCGGTGATCTTGTAGCTGCCGTCGCGTTGCTGTTCGAGCGTGTAGAGCGCCTCCCAGGCTTCGCCATTCGCGTCGATGATATGGACGCGCTGGGCGATCCAGCCGCCATCGGTCTTGCTCTCGCCAAACTCAAAACTCTTGTGACGATAGACCGGCGCGTAGCCGTTTCGCACCATGGACATGAAGATGTCGGGTGCGGGAAAGATCTCCTTGATCGCCGGTGCCGCATGGGAATAGGCCGCCGCCGCATCGTCGCGAACGAAGGCCTGCTCCTGGGCGCGGATGACGCTCTGGGCGGCCGCGACATCGCCGGCGTGGGCCGCGGTGGAGCTGAACACAAGGCTGATAGCAACGAGCAAGGCGGCGATGCGCATGACGTGCTCCCGTTGAGATCCCGGCGGCGGCGATCGTAGCACATCTGCTGCGGCCGGGCGTGACTCAGAAATCACGTGTTTGGCTTGGTGCGCCAGATGCCCGCTCACCACCAACGGCGCCACAAACAGCGGAGATGGTTATTGAAGGTTGCTGATGGCCAGAAGGCCACATCGCAAACTTGGGAGATATCACGAGAGCTACCTGAACTTCGGCCCCACAGGTGCCTCAGCGAACGCCTTTCGAAAGGCGGGCAGCCTGTCTGCTAGCCCCATGTTTTCGGCGGCTCGCTCCAAATCACGCCAAAACCCGCCGCGGGCAGAGGTGAGATGACCTAGCTCTTCGAGAATATTGAGGGCCAGCTCAAGTTCGTTGTGCTCCATAAACTCGTGGTATCGGGTCAAAAGTGCTGCGTACTCCGGCTCGTGCCGTACGGGCAGGGCGTGTCGCGCACGCTCAAGCAGCGTTCCGGTAATCTTCCAACTTTTGACTAGCTTCGCGTCCGACATTTCATCTCGCTAACAGGCATTGCGTGTCACCTCGTCCGCTCGCGGTCCAGCTTGCATGCAGTCCTTGATGACTGCAATGGGTCAGAAAGAGCCTTGACTGTCAGCGGAAGCGGGGTGGTGGACAATTCCGCTCGACCCTCATCAGGAGCCGACATTCCTTTATGCGTACACGCCGCTAGCGCTTTCGCTTCGTCGCCGGCTTCGTCGTCTTCGACGAGCGCGCCTTGGCCTTGCCAGGCGGCTGCACCCGCAAGCCGTCGACGAACACGTCGAGCAGGCGCAGCGCCGTCGCCTGCCAGCCGGGCTGGTCGTGCACGTAGCACATGCCGAAGAAGGCGCGCAGCAGATCCTCCGGGTTGATGTCGGCGCGCATCTCGCCGGCAGCGACCGCCCGGTCCAGCAGCGAGCCGATCGCCTCGGTCAGCCGATCGAACGAGAAGGTGTAGAGCTCCGACCCGCTCTGCACCGCGAGCGCCAGCGCTGCCATCATCCCCTTCTTGGTGGCAACAAACTCCACCCCCGAGCGCAGCCAGCGCCGCAGCGCCTCGACCGGATCCTTGGCATTCTTCAATTGCTCGGCCAACTCGCTGAGTTGCTCGACCTCGCGGCGGTACACCGCCTCGAATAATGCCTCGCGCGTTGGGAAATGCCGATACAGCGTGCCGATGCCGACACCGGCCCGCTTCGCCACGGCTTCCAGGCTCGCCTCCGGGCCTCCCGCGCTGAACACCACCTTGGCCGCTTCGAGCACGCGCTCGCGATTGCGCACGGCATCGGCGCGCGGCTTTCGGGTGTGGTCGGCGTGGTCGTCCATACCGGCAATGTAGATCACGAATTGGTTAGATTGAACCCTCGATGAACCCATAGCCGGCTGCATCGCGTTGGTAGCGCAAGGGCTTTTGACCAATTCCAGATATTGTCGGGCGGCTCTTGTTAAGCGGAGGGTGCCTCCGTATCTTCGCTGATGTCGGTTGGCCAAACTGCCAGGTCGACGCGGATCGACGGTGGCCACGGCGGTGGCGCGCTGCGCGATCACCCATGTCCACATCTGATCGGAGCCTTGTATGAACCACTCCATCAGCCTCACCGTGAACGGTGCGCGGCGCGAATTCGTCCTCGACGATCCGCGCGTAACGCTGCTCGATCTCCTGCGTGAGCGCCTCCATCTGACCGGAACCAAGAAAGGATGCGACCGCGGCCAGTGCGGCGCCTGCACCATTCTCGTCGACGGCAAGCGCATCAATTCCTGTCTCGCGCTCGCCATCAGCCACGACGGGGCCGACATCCTCACCATCGAAGGCGTCGCCCGCGGCGACCAGCTTCATCCCGTGCAGGCCGCCTTCATCGCCCATGACGGCTTTCAGTGCGGCTTCTGCACGCCCGGCCAGATCATGAGCGCCATCGGCATGATGAGCGAGGCGCAAGCCGGCAACGATCCCGAGCGCATCCGCGAATGCATGAGCGGCAATCTGTGCCGCTGCGGCGCCTATGCCGGCATCGTCGAGGCCGTGCTGGAAGCGCAGGCCGGGATGGACGAAACCAATCAGAGGCGCTCCGCATGAAACCGTTCGACTATGTCAGGCCGGCCACGGTTACCGAGGCCGTTGCTGCTGCCGCGCAACCGGGCGCCGTCTATCTCGCCGCCGGCACCAACCTGCTCGACCTCATGAAAGGCGGCGTCAGCCGTCCGGACCGGCTGGTCGACGTCACGCATCTCGACGGGCTCGACCAAATCGAGACTCTCGCCGACGGGTCGTTGCGCATCGGTGCGCTGGTGAGCAACGCCGATCTCGCGCATGACCCTGACTTTGCGAGATACTATCCCGCCGTCGCCGAAGCCTTGCTCTCCGGCGCGTCGGCCCAGTTGCGCAATGCCGCGACCGTCGGCGGCAACCTCCTGCAACGGACGCGCTGTGCGTATTTCTACGACACCGCCAGCCGCTGCAACAAGCGCGAGGCCGGTAGCGGCTGCGACGCCCGCGAGGGCGAGAACCGTGGCCATGCCGTGCTCGGCTGGAGCGAGAGCTGCATCGCCACGCATCCGTCGGATTTCTGCGTGCCGCTGGTCGCGCTCGACGCCGTCGTCGAGATCGAGGGCAGGAACGGCCGTCGAGAGATCGCGCTCGACGAGCTGCACCGCGTGCCCGGCACCACGCCGGAGCGTGAGTCCGTGCTTGAGCCCGGCGACCTCATCGTCGCAGTGCGCCTGCCCCCTGCGGCGCGCGGCTTTGCTGCGCATGCGCGCTATCTCAAGGTCCGCGAGCGCACCTCCTACGCTTTCGCCGTCGTATCGGCTACGGCCGCATTGCGGATCGAGAACGGCAGGATCACGGAAGCGCGGCTCGCGCTCGGCGGCGTTGCCGCAAAACCATGGCGTCCCCGCGCCGCGGAGGATGTGCTCAAAAACGTCACGGCGACGGCCGATGCCTTCCAGGAAGCCGCCTGGCGCGCGCTCGCCGATGCCAAGCCGTCCGGCGACAACGCCTTCAAGATCGAGCTTGCGCGCCGCATCGTCGTACGCGCGCTGACCCTCGCCGCCGCCGGTACGCCTGCGCGTATCCCCGCGCTGCCGGCGTCTCCCTTTGCCTCGACTTCCGGAGCCAACCATGCCTGAGCTCAACCTCACCAGTGCGCCCGTCCATCTGCGGCACGGTTCGAACATCGGCCAGCCGCTGACCCGCCGCGACGGTATCCTCAAGGTCACGGGGCGAGCGACCTATGCCGCCGACAACCATCCGCCCGGCATGCTGTTCGCGGTGATGGCCGTCTCCAGCATCGCGCGCGGCCGCGTGGTCTCGCTCGATATCGCGGCCGCCAAGCACCATCCCGGTGTGGTCGACGTCATGACGCCGGATCACAAGCCGCCGCTCGCGATCGATCCCGAGACCAAGACCAATCCGTTCGTCTTCCGGATGGAAGTGTTGCAGAGCGACGAGGTCCGCTACGCCAACCAGCCCATCGCCGTGGTGATCGCGCAGACGCTGGAGGCCGCGACGGAAGGTGCGGCGCTGCTGGCGCCGCGTTACGATGAGCTGCCTGCGCTCGTCGGCCTCGATGCCGGCGACAGCTTCGTGCCGCCGGTCGTCGGCGTCGGCAATCCCACGGAAAGCCACCGCGGCGATGTCGAGGCAGGCCTCGCCTCGGCCGAGAAGCAGATCGATGCGAGTTACGAAACGCCGCCGCAATATCACAACGCGATGGAGCCGCATGCGATCGTGGCGCACTGGGACGGCGACAGGCTGTCGGTGGACATGCCGACCCAGGGCCTGATGCTGTCGCTGGCGCGCATCGCCGAGCTGTTCGGCATCGCGCACGACAAGATCCACATCCGCAGTCCGTTCCTCGGCGGTGGTTTCGGCTCCAAGGGATTCCTGGCCGGCCCGCAGACCCTCGGCATCATGGCCGCCAAGCTGGTCGGCAAGCCGGTCAAGCTCGTGCTGCGCCGTGAGCAGATGTACGGTCCCGTCGGCCACCGCGCGCCGACGCGCCAGCGCCTGCGCCTCGGTGCCGACGGCGGGGGACGCCTGACGGCGCTCGATCATCACGCCCGGACCGTGTCGAGCACCTTCGACGATTTCTACGAGCCCGCAGCGGATGCCTCGCACACGCTCTATGCGGCGTCCGCGATCCGCACCTCGCACGATGCCGTGCGCGTCAACACCGGCACGCCGCTGTTCATGCGGGCGCCGGGCGAGGCGACCGGCTCGATCGCGCTCGAGAGCGCAATGGACGAGATGGCCTGGGCCTGCGGCATGGATCCGCTCGCTTTTCGCCTCAAGAACTACGCCGAGGTCGAGCCGATCACCGGCAAGCCGTTCTCCTCGAAGGCGCTGCGCGCCTGCTACGAGCAGGGCGCGGCACGGTTCGGCTGGGCGAAGCGTCCGCTCCAGCCGCGGCAGATGCGCGACGATGCCGGCCTGCTGGTCGGCTGGGGCATGGGCACCGCCACCTTTCCGGCGTTGATGTTCCAGGCCGAGGCGCGAGCCGTGGTCCGCCGTGACGGCTCAGGCGCCATGGAGATCGGCGCGCATGACATGGGGCAGGGCGCCTGGACGGCGCTGGCCCAGATCGCGGCCGACGAACTCGGGCTCAACATTGATCGCGTCGAGTTCAAGGCCGGCACATCCGATCTGCCCGATGCCGGGATCGCCGGCGGTTCGGCGCACACCGCGACGGCCGGGGCGGCGATCCACAGCGCCGGTGCGGCCGTGATTGCCAAGCTCGCCGATCTCGCGACGGGCGACGAGCGTTCGCCGCTGTTCGGCGCCGGCAATGCCGGGGTGATCGCGCGCGACGGCCGGTTGCTGCGCCGTGACGACCAAAGCCGCGGCGAGAGCTACACCGAGATTCTCGCCCGCGCCGGCATCGCCGAGGTCGAGGCGCGCGGCACCGGCGCGCCGAACCCTGCGGCGATGGAGGAATATGCGATGCACGCCCACGGTGCGGTGTTCGCCGAAGTGAAAGTCGATCCTGAGCTTGGCCAGGTCCGCGCCACCCGCATGGTCGGCGCGTTCGCTGCGGGACGCATCGTCAATCCGCGCATGGTGCAGAGCCAGCTGTTCGGCGGCATGATCTGGGGCCTGTCGTTCGCGCTGCACGAGGAGGCGATCACAGACCGCCGTACGGGGCGGATCATGAACGCCAATCTCGGCGAGTACCACGTCCCCGTGAATGCCGACGTGCCGCCGCTCGACGTGATCACGGTCGAGGAGCACGATCCGCACGTCAATGCGCTCGGCATCAAGGGCGTCGGCGAGATCGGTATTACCGGCAGCGCCGGTGCGGTTGCGAATGCCATCTGGCACGCGACCGGCGTGCGTGTCCGCCGCTTTCCGGTCCGGATCGAGCAATTGCTGATGCAGCGCTGAGGCCGCGGGCGAGGCGGGACATGCTCGCTCCGCGCTCGCGCGTCAGTTCAGTTTCCTGCGGAGGGCCTTGAGCGCCTCCCTCTGCGCTTCGATGTATTGCTCGATGGTCTTGCGCAGCTCCTGCGAGTGGAGCTTGTCAGTGTCGCGCTGCACCTCGTCCAGTGCGGCTTCGGCATTTGCGAGCGTGGTCTTCATGGCGTACCCCGTTGCGAAGCGGCCCCGGAGTGCCTAGGAGCCCGGGGCCATAACCTCAGCACCTTTGCGAGGCTGCTCGGCTACGGACTCGAGAATAGGAGAGATGCCGCGATCGGAAATTGAGGTGGCTCAAGGATGTCCGAATTTCATGCCGCCGGCGCCCCGTATTAGTCCGGATTCGACATTCCAGGCCGAGGCATTGATGCGGAGACCGGTCGCGCAGGCTCCTCAGAAAGTCGGCGGCGTGCAGGCCGAGATGACTTCGCAGGGCTTGCCGCCGACACAGCGGAAGCGATGCGGCCGGCGGCTCTCGAAATAGTAGGCATCGCCGGGATTGAGGATGCGGCGCTCGTCCTCGACCGTGACCTCGAGCTTGCCAGAGATCACGATGCCGCCTTCCTCGCCGTCGTGGACGAGGTGGACGCGTCCGGTGTCGCTCCCCGGCTCGTAACACTCCTTCAGAATCTGGAGGCTGCGGCCGAACAGATTGTCGCCGACTTGCCGATATGAGATCGGCTTCTTGCCGACCTCGGTCAGCTCTTCCGCGCGGTAGAAGATCTTGCGCCGCGTCTCCGGCTCCAGCGCGAAGAACTCGGCGAGCCCCATCGGGATGCCGTCGAGGATGCGCTTGAGCGCGCCTACCGAGGGGTTCATCTGGTTCGATTCGATCAGCGAGATCGTCGAATTGGTGACGCCGGCGCGCTTGGCAAGCTCGCGCTGCGACAGCTTCTGGCGCGCCCGGATGAATCGCAGCCGTCCACCAATGTCGACGCTCATCCACGGAATCCCTGTTGCAAGTGTTGCGGATCGGGCAAATATGGCCCAGTCGCCCTAGCTAAATCAATGGGTTGCGGCAGAGCAGAAAAGGACTTGTTGACTGGCCTGAGGCGTGCCTCTGCTAGCAGGTCAGCAAAGGAGCGTGGCCCGTGACCCTTCATCAGATTCCGAACACTATCAAGACCGACTCGTTCTGGATGCCGTTCACGGCCAACCGTCAGTTCAAGAAGGCGCCGCGCCTGTTCTCCTCGGCCGAGGGCATGCACTACACCACGGTCGACGGCCGCAAGGTAATCGACGGCTCCGCCGGCCTCTGGTGCGTCAATGCCGGCCACGGCCGCAAGCAGATCGCCGCTGCGGTGGAGCGGCAGCTCATGACGCTGGACTTCGCGCCGTCGTTCCAGATGGGCCACCCGCTGGCGTTCGACTTCGCCGAGCGTCTTGCCGAGATCGCGCCGAAGGGCCTCGACCGCATCTTCTTCACCAATTCCGGCTCCGAGTCGGTCGACACCGCGCTGAAGATTGCGCTGGCCTATCACCGCGCCAACGGCCAGGCGAGCCGTACCCGCCTGATCGGCCGCGAGCGCGGCTATCATGGCGTCGGCTTCGGCGGCACCTCGGTCGGCGGCATGGTTGCCAACCGCCGCGCCTTCGCGACGCTTCTTCCGGGCGTCGACCACATCCGCCATACGCATGACCTGACCCGCAACGCCTTCGCCAAGGATCAGCCCGAGCATGGCGCCGAACTCGCCGACGATCTCGAGCGTCTGGTCGCCCTGCACGGCGCCGAGACGATCGCCGCTGTCATCGTCGAGCCGGTGCCGGGCTCGACCGCAGTGCTGCCGCCGCCGAAGGGCTATCTGCAGCGCTTGCGTGAGATCTGCGACAAGCACGGCATCCTGCTGATCTTCGACGAGGTCATCACCGGCTTCGGCCGTCTCGGCACGCCGTTTGCCGCCAACTTCTTCGGCGTCACGCCTGATATGATGACCACGGCCAAGGGCATCACCAACGGCACCATTCCGTGCGGCGCGGTATTCGCGCATCGCAAGGTGCATGACGCCATGATGATCGGCCCCGAGAACGCGATGGAACTCTTCCACGGCTACACCTATTCGGCGCACCCGACCGCCTGCGCGGCCGGCATCGCGACGCTCGACATCTACAAGGACGAGGGCCTGCTCACGCGCGGTGCGTCGATCGCCGAGTACTGGCGCGATGCGCTGCACTCGCTCAAGGGCCTGCCCAACGTCATCGACATCCGCAATTGCGGCCTGATGGGTGCGGTCGAATTGTCGCCACGCGAGGGTGTGGTGGGCGCGCGCGGTTACGACGTTATGGTCGATTGCTTCAATCGCGGTCTGTACTTCCGCATGAGCGGCGATTCCTTCGCGCTGTCGCCGCCCCTCATCGTCGAGAAGAGCCATATCGACGATATCGTCTCGATCCTGGGCGATGCCATCAAGCGGGTGGCCTGATAATTGCTCTCGCCGTTGCGAGTTGTTTCCTTGCAGCGGCGAGCGTGATGCCGCGGGAGTTTGACGAAGCGTGAAAGTTCTGATCCTCGGCAGCGGTGTCATCGGTGTCACCTCTGCCTACTACCTCGCACGTGCCGGTCATGAGGTGACGGTCGTCGACCGTCAGCCGGAGCCGGCACTGGAGACCTCTTTCGCCAACGCCGGCGAGGTCTCGCCCGGCTATTCCTCGCCCTGGGCCGGTCCCGGCGTGCCGGTGAAGGCGGTCAAGTGGCTCTTGATGAAGCACGGCCCGCTGGTGATCCGGCCGAAGCTCGATCCCGTGATGTGGGTCTGGCTGCTCAAGATGCTGCGCAACTGCACCAGCGAGCGCTACGCCGTCAACAAGAGCCGGATGATTCCGATCGCGGAATACAGCCGCGATTGCCTGCGCGATCTGCGCCGCGACATCGGCATCCAGTATGACGATCGCGCGCAGGGCACGCTGCAGCTGTTCCGCTACCAGGCACAGCTCGACGGCACTGGCGAAGACATCGCGGTGCTCAAGCAATACGGCGTTCCCTTCGAGGTGCTGAGCCGCGAAGGCTGCATCGCGGTCGAGCCGGCGCTATCAGGCGTGAAGGAGAAGTTCGTCGGCGGCCTTCGCCTGCCGCAGGACGAGACGGGCGACTGCCACATGTTCACGCAAGCGCTCGCCAGGCACGCCCAGGCGCTCGGCGTGCGCTTCATGTTCAACACCGGCATCGACCGCATCGTCACCGACGGCGCCCGTGTCAGCGGTGTCGCGACCAGCGACGGACTGTTACAGGCGGACGCTTACGTGCTCGCGCTCGGCAGCTGGTCGTCGCAGCTGGTGGCGCCGCTCGGCATCTCGCTGCCGGTCTATCCGGTCAAGGGTTACTCGATCACGGTGCCGATCAAGGATGCCTCCGGCGCGCCGGAATCCACCGTCATGGACGAGAGCTACAAGGTCGCGATCACCCGCCTCGGCGATCGCATCCGCGTCGGCGGCACGGCGGAAATCTCGGGCTATTCGGACAAACTCTATGACGCGCGCCGCGCCACGCTCGACCATTCGTTGACCGACCTGTTTCCGCGCGGCGGCGATCTCGCCAAGGCGACGTTCTGGAGCGGCCTGCGTCCGATGACGCCGGACGGACCGCCCGTGATCGGCCCGACGCAATACGCCAATCTCCACCTCAACACCGGCCACGGCACGCTGGGCTGGACCATGTCCTGCGGCTCCGGCCGGGTGCTCGCCGACTTGCTGTCGGGGAAGAAGCCGGAGATCGACGTCAGCGCGCTGACGGTGGACAGGTATAATCACCGCTTTGGGTGAGACTCTCTACCCGCGCCATTGCGAGGAGCTCTTGCGACGAAGCAATCCAGTCTGTCTCCACGACAAGATTCTGGATTGCTTCGCTGCGCTTGCAATGACGGCGTGGAGACGTCGCAGATGTCTTCTGCGACGCCGCGTATACTGAGAGCCGTCAGTCCGCTCCCGTCACGCAATTCACCCACAGCACCACGGACTTCGCATCGTTCGCCGGATTGGAAAACCGGTGCGGCCTTCGGCTCGCGAAACGAAAACTGTCGCCGCTCTTCAGCGACCATGTCTCGCTGTCCACCGTCAGCATCATCTCGCCTTCGAGCACGAGGCCGGCTTCCTCGCCGTCATGGGTGTAGAGCTCGTCGCCAGTGGAGCCGCCGGGCTCCAGATGCACCAGGAAAAGGTTGAGCTTGTTGTCGGAGCTGGCCGGGCTCAGCAATTGCTTGGACACGCCGGTGCGCCAGAGTTTCAGCTCGGGCCGCTGAAGCCCGCGCGTCACCACCTGGTCGGATGCGCCGTCGGCGCTGGGGCTGGCGCCGAACAGGGCGGCGATGCCGACGCCGAGCACGTCGGCGAGCGTTGCCAGCACGCGCAGCGACGGTGACGACAGCCCGCGCTCGATCTGACTGAGAAAGCCGATCGACAGGTCCGTGCGCGCGGCGACCGTCTCCAGCGAGAATTGCCTGACCCGCCGCAGATCCCTGATGCGGCGGCCGACCGCGACGTCCATCGCCGGCTCCGCCGGCGTGGTGACAGCCTTGGTCCGGGCTTTGGTCTTCACCTTGTTCGCCGGCTTTGCGGCGGCCGGTTTGCGCATTCTTTTGCCACCGCTCACGTCAGACCGCTTCCTTCATGTGCATGAAAACCGCTTGCATCGCCCGCGAAAGTGTGACCAAATTTTCATATTGGTGAAAATAGGCCGAAACGGCGCGGCCCGCAACGTCTGATCACGACATGCGCGCCGCCGCCGGCCGGACCCAAAGGGGGATGCGATGAAGCGTTTAGTCAAGGCCGCGGTCGCGGCACTCGCAATGGCAACCGCAATGCCGGCTTCGGCCCAACAGGCGCTGAAGGTCGGCTCGACGCCGACGGGCATCCCCTTCACCTTCCTGGACACCAAGACCAACACCATCCAGGGCATCATGGTCGATCTCATCACCGAGGTTGGCAAGGATGCCGGGTTCAACGTCCAGATCGAGCCGATGCAGTTCTCGGCCCTGATCCCGTCGCTGACCTCGAGCAAGATCGACATCATCGCGGCTGCGATGTTCATCACGCCGCCGCGCAAGGAGGTCGTCGACTTCTCCGACCCGATCTACAGCTACGGCGAGGGTCTTGTGGTGCCGAAGACCGACACCAAGGCTTATGCCACGCAGGACGACCTCAAGGGCGGGACAGTCGGCGCCCAGGTCGGCACCGCCTTCGTCGACGCGCTGAAGAAATCCGGCCTGTTCGCCGACGTGAAGGCCTACGACACCATTCCCGACATCCTGCGCGACGTGAACACTGGCCGCCTCAAGGCCGGCTACGCCGATTATCCGATCCTGGCCTACAATCTGAAGCAGGGCGGCTTCCCCGAGGTGCGCCTGGTCGATGGCTACAAGCCGGTCACCGTCGGCTCGGTCGGCATCGGCGTGCGCAAGGGAGAAACTGCGCTGCTCGGCAAGATCAACGCCTCGCTCGCGAAGCTGAAGGCCAACGGCACCATCGACAAGATCCTGGATAAATGGGGCCTGAAGGCCCAGGGCTGATAGCGGCTCACCGAAGGCTGCCCGATGAAAGGCTTCTGGCGCGACGCTGTCGAGTTCTTCCCGATCCTGATGAACGGCGTCGCGCTGACGATCGTCGTCACCATCGGCTCGCTGCTGCTCTCGACGGTGCTCGGCCTCATCTGGGCGATGATGCGCGTCTCCGGCATCAAGGCGCTGTCCATGCTCAGCGCCAGCCTGATCAACGTGATCCGCGGCATCCCGATCATCGTGCTGCTGTTCTACCTCTATTTCGTGATGCCAGATCTCGGCGTCACGCTGTCCGCCCTGCAGGCCGCCATCCTCGGGCTCGGCATCGCCTATTCGGCCTACCAGGCGGAGAACTTTCGCGCAGGCATCGAGGCGATCGACAAGGGGCAGATCGAGGCGGCGCAATCGATCGGCATGGGCTGGTGGCTCACCATGCGACGCGTGGTGCTGCCGCAAGCCGTGCGCATCGTGCTGCCGCCCTACGGCAACGTCATGATCATGATGCTGAAGGATTCTTCGCAGGCCTCCACCATCACGGTCGCCGAACTCGCGCTGCAAGGCAAGCTGATCGCCTCGTCGACCTTCAAGAACACCAGCGTGTTCACGCTCGTTGCGCTGATGTATCTCACCATGAGCATCCCGCTGATCCTGCTGGTCCGTCACTTTGAGAAGCGGGCCGGCAAGCGATGATCGAGCTGAGCGACGTCCACAAGAGCTTCGGCAGGGTCGAGGTGCTCAAGGGCATCACGGCGAAGGTCGAGAAGGGCGAGGTGGTCTGCATCATCGGCCCCTCCGGCTCCGGCAAGTCCACCATCCTGCGCTGCATCAACGGCCTCGAAAGCTACGATCGCGGCAAGATCAGCGTCGAAGGCCTCAAGGTCGATCGCGATGCGCCGTCGATCGTGGACATTCGCACCCAGGTCTCGATGGTGTTCCAGCGCTTCAATCTGTTCCCGCACCGCACGGCGCTGGAGAACGTGATCGAGGGGCCGCTGTTCGTGAAGAAGGAGTCACGTGCCCAGGCGTTCGAGCGTGGCCGCGCGCTGCTCGCCCAGGTCGGACTCGCCGAGAAGGCCGATGCGCACCCGCCGCAGCTCTCCGGCGGCCAGCAGCAGCGTGTCGCGATCGCACGCGCACTTGCGATGCAGCCCAAGGCCATCCTGTTCGACGAGCCGACCTCGGCGCTCGATCCTGAACTGGTGGGCGACGTGCTCGGGGTGATGCGCAAGCTCGCCGACGACGGCATGACCATGGTCGTCGTCACCCACGAGATGGGCTTTGCCCGCGACGTCGCCGACCGCGTGCTGTTCATCGATGGCGGCGTCATCGTCGAGCAGGGACCGGCCAAGGCGCTGCTCAATCAACCACAGCATCCGCGTACGCAGGACTTCCTGCGCCGCGTGCTGCATCCGCTCTGACCGGACTTCGCCATGACGCGCCTGCCTCTGCCGCCCTCGATCTACGCCGACACCGCCGTCGCGCCGGTCGCGACACCGCCGCTCGACGTGGACAGGAATGTCTCCGTCGCGATCATCGGCGGAGGCTACACCGGCCTCTCCACCGCGTTGCATCTGGCAGAGCAGGGCGTCGAGGCGCTGGTGCTGGAGGCGCAGGAGCCGGGCTGGGGTGCATCCGGCAACAATGGTGGGCACACCAATCCCGGGCTGAAGCACGATCCCGATCAGATCGAAGCGGATTTCGGCGTGGACCTCGGCCGCCGCATGATCGACTTCTCCTACGGCACCACGAATTTCACCCACGACCTGATCCGCCGCTACCAGATCCCGTGCGAGGCGCGGCAGAACGGCACGCTGCGTGCGGCCTATAACGAGGCCAGCGCTGCCGCGATCGAGAAGACCGCGCAGCAATGCATCCGCCGCGGCATGCCGGTGACATATCTGAACCGCGATCAGTTGCGCGAGATGACCGGCACCGACCGCTACATCGGCGCGATGCTGGACACGCGCGGCGGCGATCTGCATCCCCTCAGCTACGCCCGCGGCCTCGCGCGCGCCGCCATCTCGGCCGGCGCGAAGGTGCATGGCGAGACACCGGCGCTATCGCTCCGGCGCGACGGCAGCCGCTGGCGCATCGAGACGCCGCGCGCGGTCGTGCATGCCGACAAGGTGCTGCTCGCCACCAACGGTTTCACCGACGATCTCTGGCCCGCACTCCGCCGCACCATCGTGCCCGTGTTCTCCTCGATCGCCGCCACCGCGCCGCTTTCCGACGAGGTCGCCCGCTCGATCATGCCGACGCGTCCCGTCCTCTACGAAAGCGGCCACATCACCGTCTACTATCGCATCGATCAGCAGAACCGTCTCTTGATGGGGGGCCGCGGCCCGATGCGCTGGATCAAGTCGCCCAACGACGTTGCCTATCTCATGCGCTATGCCGAGCGTTTATGGCCGCAGCTCAAGGGCGCTTCCTGGACCCATGGGTGGAACAGCCGGCTCGCCATCACCGGGGATCATTACCCGCACGTGCACGAGCCCGCGGAGAACATCCTGATCTCACTCGGCTGCAACGGCCGCGGCGTTGCGCTCTCGACCGCAATGGGCGCGCAGCTCGCGCGACGGCTGATCGGTGGGCCGAAGGCGGAGATCGACATGCCCATCACCGGCATCAAGCCGATCCCGATGCACGCGTTCTGGCCGGTCGGGGTGACGACCGCAGTGATTGCGGGCCGCGTGCGCGACCGGCTCGGCATATGAAAAGGCGCCGGCCGGTTTCAGGCGACGCCTTGAATCATCGGCAGATAGAGGGTCAGCAGCGGCCCTGCTTCCAGAGGCCGGGCGGGCAGCCGTGACCGCGCCAGCCGAGCTTGCGCCCATGGTGCCATCCGAGCGGAGTGCCGTGGTCATGATGGCCCACCTTATGGCCATGACCATGTCCATGACCGCCGCCGTGGCCGCCCTTGGCCAGTGCAGGGCTCGTCAAAGCGAAGCCGGCCGCAATGATCAGCGACGCGGCGAGCGCGAGTTTCTTCATCATGTCCTCCACTGGGGCGAGCGCACTTGTCCGTTCGATGAACGAACTGTCGGCAGCCTAATTTCCTTGCGAATGTGGAGGAGTCGTGACGCTCGCGCGGATACGTAATCGCGTGAAGCCTCAACGCGCGCTGGCATCATCTCGCATGTGAGCTCAGCCTTCGGCGACCGCGTCGGCCCAGGGTTGAAAGATCTCGACCGCTCCAAAATTCGTGTCGCCCTCGCGCATCACCACGCTCGGGCAGGCGAACTTCTGCGGCAAGGCCTGCACCTGCGTCTCCTCATAATCGAAGCGCGCGGCGAGTGCCTTGCGGGCTTCCGCTGGCAGGCGCGCGTCGCCGATCACGATCGCGCCTTCGCTGGCGTCGATGCGCGGCTGATGGATGGCGGCGTCGAGGTCCATGCCGAAATCCATCGCAAAAGACACGAGCTGCAATACGGAGGGCAGAATGCGGCGTCCGCCGGATGCGCCGACGGCGAGGCGCTTGCCGCCCTTGGTCTCGGCGATGACGGGCGTGTAGTTGCAAAGGCAGCGCTTGCCGGGGGCCAGCGAGTTGGTGGTGCCCGGGGTCGGGTCGAACCACATGATGCCGTTGTTCATGGTGATGCCGGTGTGCGGTGTCACATATCTCGAGCCGAAGGACGAGAGCAGCGTCTGCGTCACCGCCGCGATGTTGCCGTGACGATCGACCGCCGAGAAATGCGTGGTGCAGGCGGGTGCCAGATATTCGGCGCCGAGCGAGCGCTTGCCGTCGGCATCGCCCATGTCCTTGAGCCGCTCGCGGAAAGCGGCCTGCAAGGCGAGTGCGTATTCGACATAGGCGTTCGCATCCGGCGCGTCTGCGGGCGTCAAGCTCTGCTGCAACAGGCGCAGCGCATGTGCCATCGTCGGCCCCGCCGTGAGCTCCGGCGTCGCAAACACCTTGCCCTCGCGATAGGGGATCGCCAGCGGTGCGCCGGGATGGGCGCGGAATGCGGCAAGATCCTCGACCGACAACGAGCCGCCGTCGGCCTTGATGTCGGAGGCAATGCTCCTGGCGAGATCGCCCTGGTAGAAATCGCGGGGACCGGCCTCGGCAAGATGTGACAGCGTTGCCTTCAGGCCGTCCTGCGGCAGCCGTGTCTCGGACTTGATTCCCCATGGCGCGGTCGGCGGCAGGCCGTTCTTCAAATATGCCGCCGCGCTCGCGGGATAGCGTCTGAGATCGGCGGCAGAACCCGAGATCGTCACCGTCGTCCACCAATCGACCAGCAGGCCTTCGCCGGCGAGCACGGCAGCCGGCGCGACCAGATCCTTCCACGGCATTTTGGCGTAGCGGCGATGCGCCTCTTCCATTCCAGCGATGACACCGGGCACGGCGATCGAACCGGGGCCGTGGATGTTGCGATCATCCTTTACCCGCGGCCAGGGAAACAGGTCGGAGGCGGCGCCTTCGCCACTGAGTGGATAATCGGTGATGCGAAGGCTCTGCGGCGCGCTCATGCCGTAGTCGATCACCTCGTAGCGATTTTCCTTCGCACGGTAGAGCACCATCGCACCGCCGCCGCCGATGCCGCTATTCCAGGGCTCCAGCACGTTGAGTGCGAAGGTGGTGGCGACGACTGCGTCGACGCAGTCACCCCCCGCCGCCAGCACCCCGGCCCCGACCTCGGCCGCCCGCCGCGATTGCGCGGCGACGATGCCGCCCCTGGATTTGACGGCAGGCTTGCGGATGGTTTGGGCGCGGCTGAACTGCTGAGGCATGATGTCGTCTTATGTGCTGCATTGAGGTCGAAGCTCCGCGATTGGCGGAGCGCGCGGACAATGGCACATTGGAGCCAACGAGAACATCAAAAGGGAGAGGCGACATGGCTGGTGTGAAACAGGCGCGGGATGGCGCGGTCGGGATCTTGAGCCTCGACGAGCCGGCCAGCCTGAACGCGATGACCCCGGATCTGCTCGGCGCGCTCGCCGCCGCCGTTGCGGAGATGACGAAGGACGAGGACGTTCGCGCCCTCATCCTGACCGGAGAGGGGCGCGGCTTCTGCTCGGGCCAGAACCTGAAGGCCTCGGAGGCGCTCGGCGAGGACATCGCCGCCGGCGTGATGCGCTTCTACTGGCCGGCCTTCAAGGCCTTGCGCGAGTGCCGCGTGCCCGTCGTCGTCGCTGTCAATGGCGTCGCGGCCGGCGGCGGCTTCAGCCTCGCGATGGCCGGTGACATGATCGTGGCGGCGAAGTCTGCAAGCTTCATTCAGGTGTTCAGCCGCATTGCGCTGGTGCCCGATCTCGGCTCGACCTGGCTGCTGCCGCGGCTGATCGGCCGGCAGCGCGCGCTCGAACTGATGCTCCTGAACGAGCCGCTCACGGCCGAACGCGCCCAGGAGATCGGCCTGGTGCGGCAGGTCGTCGAGGACGCGAAGCTGATGGAGGAGGCGCTCGCCCTGGCCCGCCGCCTCGCCGAGGGACCGACGCGCGCTTTGGTCGCAACGCGCGCGCTCGTCGAGGAGAGCGAGCATGCGACGTACGAGGCGCAGTTCCGCCGCGAGATCGAGCTTCAGGCCACGATCCGCAGGAGCGCCGACGCGATCGAAGGCCGCAACGCCTTTGTCGAGAAGCGCAAGGCGAGGTTTACGGGGAAGTGAGGTCGGGAAGCGCTTCCCCGGGCCTCGTCATGGCAGGGCTCGTCCTTGCCATCCACGTTCGCTCGTGATGGCCAAGACCTGGATGCCCGGGACAAGCCCGGGCATGACGATTGGGGAGAGCGGTCTGCGAGGAGAGTGGACCGCGTTCAGAGCGAGCGGTCCAGTCGGCTGGCCTGATACTTGGCGCGCCATTTCGGACCAGGTCCGCGCATGTAGTGCAGCTCGGGGCGGTAAGGGTTGCCTGCGACGCGGATCAAGGTCTGCCATTTGGTGGCGACGAAGCTCAGCGGTTGGCGGAGCAGGCTCAAGGAAGCGAGCAACATGGCATCACCTCAATGCGGCTTGCCGAGCATGGCGGTGAAGGGGAGATCGAAGATCTCCTCGCCATCGTCGTCGCTGACATGAATCACCCAGTCGCGCCAATCTTCGCTGCTCGGCGTCAGGATCATCGACCGCATGATCTGGGCGGCGTGGTCGCGGGCCTCGGTGAGATTGGACACGGCGGCGCCGGAGCGGTCGATCAGCGTGCCCTCGGTATTGGAGCAGTGAAAATAGACCTGGACCATGTGCGCCTCCTGTGAGAGCGATCGGGATGGCAAACTGATACCACCCGAGGCATTCGCGAGACATTCGGGTCGAACCCGGTAAGGGAATTTACGGAGATTGGTCGCCGCTGAAGCGGCAACAGGTTTCATCACAGGCGGGTGATGATCGACTGGACGGCGTTCCGGCGACATGGAACAAGTTTCTCCCGGAAAGTCGGGGGCACCGTGGGCCGGTTCACATTCCTGAGCGAACGCCGAAGCTTGTGCGTGTTTGCGGCGGCCATCGCCGGAGCGCTGTTCGGCCTCGCCCCGGCTTCCTCCGAGCCGATCAGGAAGAGCGGCTACGCGATCGGCACGGAACTCTGCGGCAGCGACGATCTCGCCTTTCCCAGAATCCAGATCGACATGAGAGCGGGATACTGCGCCGGCCTCGTCGCCAGCGAAGAGGACCGCCTGAAATTCCCGCGCTCGATCATCCAGGTGCCCGGCCGTGACCTGTTCGTGGTCGCCGACATGGGCGGGTGGGGCCACACCGACGGGCGGCTGCTGCTGCTCGATCCGCACGCGCCCCAGGAGCGACGCTTCAAGGAGCTGCTGACGGGACTCGAATACCCGTTCGGCCTCGTGATCGCCCCGGACAGGAAGCTCTATGCCTCGACCGCCGAGACGATCTTCCGATTCGATCCGCTCGCCGACAACCCACGCAGCACGGTCGAGACCATCATCCGCCACATGCCCGGCCGCCGAATCACGCTGCCCGACGGCACGAGGCTCGACGAGAGCGCGCACCCGCTCAAGCAGTTCGTCTTCGACAGGAATGGGCGGCTGTTCGTCAATGTCGGCTCGCACAGCGACGGCTGCATCACGCATGCGCCGATCACGAAGCCCTGTGCCGCAGCCCAAGGTGCCTCGGCGATGGCCTCGATCTGGCTGTTCACGCCGCCTCCGGGCGGCGTCTTTCCGGCATTGAAGCCGAACGATCCCGACCCGCCGCACACCGTCTATGCGCGCGGCCTGCGCAACTCGATGGCGCTGGCGCTACACCCGAATTTTCCCGATCCCGGCTTCGCGTTCCTCCAGGGCGAGAACGGCCGCGACCTGCCTGACACCTTCAAGCCGAACGAGGAGATCAACGCGATCGAGCAGGGCAGGCATTATGGCTGGCCCTATTGCTACGATGTGTCGACGCCGAGTCCTGAGTTCAGGAGCGTGCTGCAATCGGGCCAGTACAAATCGCTCTGCACGGCCAATGCGCTCTACAAGCCGCCACTCTCGCTGATACCGCCGCACGGTGCGCCGCTTGCGATGCTCTATTATCGCGGCGCCCGCTTTCCGGAGCTGGAAGGCAAGCTCCTGGTCGGCCTGCACGGCTATCGCCCGACCGGCAGCCGCGTCCTGATCTATGATGTCGATGATCACGGCTTCCCCAAGCCTGCTGCTGCGCCGGTGCACTATCACGTCAGTTGCGCCGCCGACCCGACCCGCAGCTTTCAGACCGAGCTCGGCGAGGTCGCTGCCGCGCCGTTCGAGGAGCTGATCGCGGGCTGGCACCGCGTCAACGGCGCGCGGCCGCAAGGCGCGCCCGTCGGCATGACGGTTGCGCAGGACGGCGCGATCTGGCTGGTCGAGGACAAGAACAAGACCGTGATTCGGATCGATCGCGCCACGGGCGATGCGCCGCAGCCATTACCCTGCGACATGCGGAGCCAGGCCATGATCGACCAGCTCGCGGCCTTCGTCGCCAGGGACGCGCAGAACGGCGCCCGGCTCACCACGCTACGCAAGGGCCTCGTCGAGAGGCATTGCGTCGGCTGCCACTCGGATTTCGGCCTGAAGCCCGGTCAATCGGAGACGGAGAAGGACGGGGCCGTGCTTCGCTTCATGCTGTCGCAGGACGGCTGGATCTATCCGGGCGATCCCGACGCCGGAAAGCTGCGCACGCGGCTCCGCGGTCTCGGCGCGGAGAAGCTGATGCCGCCGGGTGGCGAGAGCCTGCCGAAGATCGAGCCCGGCTACAAACGTCTGCTGGACGCTGCGGATCTGCTCGTCGCGAAGATGGTCCCGGGCACGCGGATGCGGATCAAGCCCGGTCCGCCCCTGCGCAAGGTCTACGGCAAGACGAACAAGGAATGCGGCGAAATACCGGCCGCCAAGGTCGTCGTCGTGACACAAAGGAACGCTGTAGACAAACCCGGCTTCAGCCGATTCTTCCGGCCGGCCGATCCCTATCTGAATGGCGAATGCACCGACGACAATGGCTATTACATCCGGCAGGAATTTCTGGTGCCTGTGGAGTAGCATCCTTTTCGTCACCGCCACTGCGCCCGCTCAGGCCGAGACCAAGCCGTTCGAAAGCGCACAGGTGACTCCCGCCGGCGAATACACGTTCGGCATCGAAGGACCCGCCGCCGACCTCGACGGCAACCTCTACGTGGTCAATCTCGGCAAGCCCGGCACCATCGGCAGGCTGCCGGCCGGCGGCGCGGCGTCGGAGCCGTTCACGGTGCTGCCCGAGGGCAGCGTCGGCAATGCCATCCGTTTCGATCGGAACGGCACCATGTTCATTGCCGACTACAAGAAGCACAACATCTTCACCATCCCGAAGGGCGCGACGGAGCCGGCCGTCTGGTTTCACTCCGGCGAAATGAACCAGCCGAACGACATCACCATCGCGCGCGACGGCACGATCTATGCGAGCGATCCGAACTGGAAGGGCCGCCAAGGGCACATTTGGCGCATCGCGAAGAGTGCCGACGGAACCGTGCAGGGGCAGATCATGGCTGCGCCGCGCGCGATGGGCACCACCAACGGCATCGATCTCAGCCCGGACGGAAAGACGCTCTATGTGGGCGAGTCCAGCAGCGGCCAGATCTGGTCCTATGCGATCAACGGCAACGAGCTCACCGGCGCCAAGCTCGTCAAGTCGTTTCAGCCCGACACCGTCGACGGTCTGCGCACCGACGTTGCCGGCCGTCTCTATGTCGCGCGCATCCTCAAAGGCACGATCGCGCTGCTGAAGCCTAGTGGCGCCGTCGAGCGGGAGATCGCGCTCAAGGGCAAGGAGCCGACCAACCTCGCCTTCGGCGGCAGTGACGGCAAGACCGTCTTCGTCACCCAGCGCCAGGGTGGCTTCATCGAGTCCTTCCGCACCGACCAGCAGGGGCGCGAGCACTGCCTCCAGCGCGGGCGCTGCTAGAGCACGATGAAGATCATGTTGGTTGCTACGACAGGGGGCCACTCCCTCTCCTGCGTGCTTGCGGGAGAGGTGCACCGAGCTCGCGGCGGCCGTAAACCTCGATCACATCGCGCTTTGGCCGGGAACATCGCCCCCGACCCGCGCGTTTCCCTCCCATGCGCACCACATCGAATATCATCCTCGCCGGCCTCCTGATCGCCGCTTCAGGCAGCGCGATCGCGCAGGCCCCGCCCGCCCCGGCGACGCCGCCGCAGCAGACCGCGCCGCCGTCCCCGCAACATGCGGTCAATTGCACGCCGCAGGACCGCCCCGGCCGTCAGGCGGACGGCACCACCACCGGCCAGTCCCGGGAACCGCTCGGCGACAAGCTGGCCAAATCCGACGGCGTGCTCTGCCCGCCCTCCGGCGTCGACCCCGAAATGCACGCCCCGGCCCCCGACACTGGCAGCAACACCCCCGTGATCCCGCCGCCCGGCAGCCCCGGCGGCGATCCCACGGTCAGGCCGAAATAAGTCCGTTCCGCATCCCCAATCTCGTCGTCATGCCCGGGCTTGTCCCGGGCATCCACGTTCTCAGGGCGGCGAATGAGGGCGTGGATGGCCGGAACAAGCCCGGCCATGACGAACTCATTGAAAAAGAGGCCGTATTCACAAGACGGCTTGTCCCGACGCAGCCTCGGTGACGGCGGAAAAAGGCGGCCCACTTTGCTTGACTTCCCGCCGCCCCCTTCTTTATATGCCGCGCGTTCGCGAGATCGGCCTTGTTCGCCGCCGCGATCGCTGTGGCGGGGTAGCTCAGCTGGTTAGAGCACGGGAATCATAATCCTGGGGTCGGGGGTTCGAGTCCCTCCCCCGCTACCAAGCGTACGATTTTTGCACGCTAGACTACGATTTCCCACGATCTCGTTCGCAGGGTGATAGCGCGCAAGCGCTTTGCGACAGCACTGGCTCTCCTGCGGTCTCATTTGGCGCGAGCAAATGATGAATTGCGACTGAAGATCAACTACGCCGGTCACGCAGCGCGCAGTCGGATCGTCGGGAAAAAGGTGGCCGGCGCCGCGGGCCGATCATGCGCTCGTCAGAGAGATTGTTAGGCGTAGGACTTCCATGGCCACACTTGGGATCGTGCGCTCGTGTGCACGAATTCATCCATCGCTGCGTGCCGCGCTGCGCAGCAGCTTGACGAACGCCTCCGCGGGCGGTGAGAGCACGAGTCCCCGCCGTTGATATATGTAGTAGCGGCGGCGGATTTCCGGAGCGCGCAGCTTGATGAAACGCACGTCGAAATTCGGCGCGAACAGCCGTCCGTAGTCGGGAACGGCCGCCAGGCCGGTACCTACGCCCACCAACGCCAAAGCGGTGGTCAGATATTTGACCTCGACGGCAGTCTGCATGGAAAGCGAGCTGTCGTGCGCATGCAGCAGGCTCTCGAGGTGACGGTTGAACTCACTGGAATAAATGACCCAGCGCTCGTCGCGCAGCTTTTTCCACGAGACGGCGCGTTGCTGCGCCAGCGGGTGCCGCGCCGAGCAGACCACTCGGATCGGTACATCCATCAGGAATGTGCTGGTGACATCCTCGCCGGTGGCGCGCTCTGGGCCAACGCCCAGTTCTGCCTCGCCCCGGCGCACCGTGCTCACCACCTCGTCCGCCATCGCGTCGGTCACACGCAGGCCGACATCCGGATGGGCTTGCTCGAACTCGCCCAGCACTGCCGCCACCCACGTGCATGCCAGCATCTGCGGCGCTACGACGCGCAACAGACCGGTGCGAAGGGAGCGAAGGTCCGAAGCGCCCTCTGCGATCTGTTGCACGTCATCCAGAATGCGGCGCGCCAGGGGAAGCAATTGCTGGCCGGCCGCCGTCAACAACACGACCGCGCCGCGGTCGAACAGTTTCAGCCCGAGGGTCTCCTCGAGTTGCTGAACCAGCATGCTGACGGCCGACTGCGTCAGGTTGATCTGTCGCGCCGCCGCCGTGAAGCTGCCCGCGCGAGCGACAGCGGCAAAGGCGCGCATCTGGCGCAGGCTGAGATTGGAGAGAACTTCCGTCCGCATCACATATCCTCGCTCGACTGGATCAACTATCAAAAAACCTGATGACAGCATTAGAAGAATTCGCTTGTGTGATGGAGGAATTATTTTTCAGAATTCCCTTCCATGCACATTGTCGTGATAGGAACCGGAATCGTCGGCGCTTGCACAGCAGCCTGGCTGCAGCGCGACGGCCATGCGGTGACGTTCGTTGATCCGCTGGACGCGGGCGAAGCCTGCTCCTTTGGCAATGCCGGCTCGCTTTCGCCCAGCGCCTGCCTGCCGGTCGGCATGCCCGGCATGTGGAAGAAGGTCCCGCGCTGGCTGCTCGACCCATTGGGACCGCTGACGGTGCGCTGGGCCTATGCGCCGCTGGTGGCGCCGTGGCTGCTGCGCATGCTGCGTCATTCATCGCGTGAAGAGGTGACACGTATCGCCACCGCGCTGCGTTCGCTGCTGGCGCCGATCTTCGACTGCTACGATCCGCTGCTCGCCCATGCCGATGCCCGCGAGTTGGTGCGGCGTAGCGGCTGCCTTTATGTCTTCTCCTCTCGCGAGACTGCGGCCCAGTGGGCCTGGGGCATGAACCTGCGGCGATCGCTGGGCGTGCGGATGCAGGACGTCGAACAGGATGAACTGGAAAGCCTCGAGCCGGACCTGAAGGGGCATTTTCGCTTCGGCATTCTGGCGCCCGACAACGGCTCCACGTCCGACCCGTCCGCCCTCGTCAAGGCGATCTACAATCGCTGCATCGCCGACGGCGCGCGCCACGTCCGGGACCGCGTCCGCGGTTTCGAGCGTCAGGGCCGGCGCGTCACGGCGGTGCTGCTGGAGCGCGACGAGCCGTTGGCGGCAGACGGCGTGGTGGTGGCGGCGGGTGCCTGGTCCGGCCCATTGGCAGCAATGCTCGATAGCCCGGTGATGCTGGAGACCCAGCGCGGTTACCACGTCACCGTGCAGAGCTCGAACCTGACACTGCGCCACACTGTGATGGCGGTGGAGCACAATCTGATGGTCAATCCGATGGCCATGGGCCTTCGGCTCGCCGGCACGGTGGAGTTCGCGGGCTTGCAGGCGCCGCCCAACATGGCGCGCGCCGACGCACTGCTGCGTCAGGGACAGCAGCTATTTCCACACCTGGACACATCGTCGGTCACACGCTGGATGGGCCATCGTCCCTGTCATCCGGACAGTCTTCCTGTGGTAGGTCCGGTCCGTGCGGCGGACAACGCCTGGCTCGCCTTTGGCCACGGCCATATGGGCATGTGCATGGGTGCGGCGACCGGCCGCGAGATCGCGCATCTGGTGGCCGGACGCCCGACGCAGGTGGACCTGACTCCGTTTTCGCCGGAGCGCTTCCGTTGAACACGTCCTGGTCCCTCGCCGTGGACATGGGTGGCACGTTCATCGATGCGGTGGCCTTGCGGAGCGACGGGCACGTTGCATCGCTCAAATATCCGCGCGCCGGACGCCTTCTGGCGGAGCCGGTCGTCGAGGCACTCGATCGGCTGTGCGCGCAGGCGGGCATCGGGACAGATGACGTCGGCTGCGTCGTGCACGGCTCCACCGTGATCACCAATCTGCTGCTGGAGCTGAATGAGCCGCCGGTGGCGCTTGTCCTGACGCGCGGGTTGCGCGACGTGCCGGTTCTGGCGCGCCAGGACCGCAAGGAGCTGTATGAGCCGGTGATCGCGCCGGCCGTGCCGGAGGCAAAGCTGTTTCCGGAGCCGCTGCGTTTCGAGATCGGCGGGCGCATCGATGCCGAGGGGCGTGAGGTCGAGCCGCTTGATCTATCAGCCGTAGCCGCCATTGCGGATGCGGTGAGCGCGGCCGGCGCGCGCGCGCTGGCGGTCGGCCTGTTGTTCTCGTACCGCAATCCGGCGCATGAACACGCGCTGCGGGCTGCGCTGCAGGCGCGCCTGCCGGACCTGTACGTCTCGCTGTCCAGCGACGTTGATCCGCAACCGCGCGAGTTCGAGCGGTGGCTGACCACGGCGCTGGACGCCTATGCCAAGCCGCTGGCGGCGGATTATTTGCACGCGCTGGCCGAGGCACTGACGCTGCGCGGTCTGCCGGCGTTACGCCTGATGCGATCGGCCGGCGGCACTGCGCCGTGGCACGATCTCGCCGAGCAGCCGATCGGCCTCGCGATGTCCGGTCCCTGCGCGGCGCTGCAGGGCGTGGCCGCCGGCCTCGCAGCCTCCGGTCCCGCGATCGTTCTGGATATCGGAGGCACCAGCGCCGACATCAGCATTCTGCTCGACGGCAGGCCGACCTTTACCGACGCGCTGGAATGCGGCGGCTTGCCGATCCGTCAGCGCTGCGCAGATATCGCCTCAGTCGGCATCGGGGGTGGCAGCGTGGTGTCGGTGCTGCCGGGTGGCGCGCTGCGCCTTGGGCCGCGTTCGCAAGGAGCCTGGCCAGGACCGGCGGCCTTTGGTCTCGGCGGTGACTTGCCGACGTTGAGCGATGCGCTGTGCGTCCTGGGCCGACTGCCGCCTCGGCTGGCCGGCGGGATGGTGCTGGACTGCGCCGCCGCGGAGGCCGCGCTTGGCGATGTGGCCGGCGCGCTCGGTCTGTCGGTGCTTCGGACCGCTGAAGCCGTCGTGAGCGCGGCCGCCGCCGGGATGGCGGAGGCGCTCAAGACCCACGCCTTTCAGCGCAACCTGGATCCGGCGGATGCGGTGCTCGTCGCCATCGGCGGCGGCGGCGCGCAGCATGCGGCCGAGATCGCCGAACTGGCCGGTATGCGCCGTGTGCTGGTGATGGCGCACGCCGGCGTGATGGCGGCGCTGGGCATGCTCTGCAATCCCGACGAGGGCGATGTCCGCCTGACGGCGGGCGATGGCATGTGGGATTCGCTGCCTTCGCAAGGCGAGGGGCCGCATTCCCTGTTTGCGCCGATGACCACCGTCTTTGTGCCGGCGGGCTGGTCCTGGCGGCTGATGCCGGATCGGACGTTGGCACTGGAGCCGAAGGCATGATGCCGCGCGCGGGCGACGTCGCAGCTGATCCGGTCATCGCCCTGCGCATGGAGCCGCTGCGTCTGGCGCTGCAAGGCACCGCCGACCGCATGCAGCATGGCATGATGCGCGCAGCCGTATCGTCCATCGCCCGCGAGAGCGGCGACTGTGCCGCCGCGCTGTTCCTGCCGGACGGGCGCTTGCTGGCCCAGGCCCGCTCGCTGCCGTTGTTGCTGGGATCGCTGATTCCCGCCGTTGCCGGTGTGCTCGCACGCTTTCCGCTCGCAACGATGTCCGAGGGAGACGCCTATCTGCTCAACGACCCCTGGTCCGGCGGCACGCATCTGCCGGACTTGGCTCTGGTCCACCCGGTCTTCCACGATGGCGAGGTGATCGCCTTCGCCGCTGCCAATTTGCACCATCAGGATGTCGGGGGCATGGCCGCCGGCTCCATTCCGCCCGACGCAACCGAAGTGTACCAGGAGGGCCTGCGCCTGCCGCCGGTGCGCTGGCGCAGCGCCGAAGGCGTGCGGCCCGATATCGACGCCATCCTGGCCGCCAATTCGCGCACGCCTGACAATCTGCGTGGCGACCTGGAAGCGCAGTGGACCGCGCTGACGCAAGGCGCGCGCGAGCTGAAGCAGATCGCGCGCCACACCGGCCCTCGTTTCCCCGAGGTTTGCGATGCCTTGATTGCGCAGACCGAACGCATGACCCGCGCGGCCCTTAGCGCCGCGCCCGACGGCGAATGGAGCTGGCACGATCAACTCGACGGCGACGGCGTCGACGCCGCGCCGGTGGCCATCGTCGTGAGCTTGCGCAAGCAAGGTGATGCGCTGGTGATCGATTTCGAGGGAAGCGCGAAGCAGGTGCGGGGACCGCTCAATGCCTCGCCGGCGGCGATGCTGTCGGCAGCTCTGTTCTTCATGCGCACGCTGGCGCCGCACGCACCCAACAATGCCGGCTGCCTGGCGCCACTGACGCTGAAGCTTCCACCCGGCAGCCTGGTCAATCCGAAGCTGCCGGCGGCGGTCAATGCGCGCACGGCGACCGTGAAGCTGGCCTGCAACGCGATCCTCGGTGCCTGGTCGCAGTCGGGAAGCGGGACGGGCGTGGCGCCGCATGCCGGCGTGGCCACCGTCCTCGCGCTCAGCGGCACGCGGACGGACGGGCAGCGCTGGATGTTCACCGAGATCATTGCCAGCGGTGCCGGCGCTAGTGTTCACGCGCCCGGCCGCGCCGGCGTTTCCACCGACGTCGGCAACGCGCGCAATACCCCGGTGGAGGTGATCGAGACCGAAGCGCCGCTGCGTGTCGAATGCTACGAGATCCGCCGCGGCAGCGGCGGCGCCGGCCTGCAATGCGGCGGCGATGGCGTGCGGCGCGCCTATCGCCTGCTCGAAGGCCAGGGCTGGATCGCCTATCGCGGCGAGCGCCACGTCGGCCGTGCGCGCGGCGCGCAAGGCGGCGAGGCCGGCGTAAATTCGGTGGCCCGGGTCTTGCGTGTGGACGGAGCGGTCGAGCACTTGCCCGCGCGCGCCCGCATCGCGTGGTCCACCGGCGACCTGCTGATCATCGAAACCGCCGGCGGCGGCGGCTGGGGGCGTCCCGCTCCGGCCGAATCCGCCAACCCACCTGCAAGGAGTTGCCCATGAACCGCTTCCCGATTTCGCGCCGCGCGACACTGGCATTGGCCGGCCTCGCGATGCTCCTGCCGACGGCGGGTCACTCGCAGGCCATTTACCCGAGCAAGGCCATCCATATCGTCGTGCCGTTCGCACCCGGCGGCAGCACCGACGTGCTGGCGCGGCGTCTGGGCGACAAGCTCGCCGCGGCCTGGGGCCAGCCGGTCGTGGTCGACAATCGCCCCGGCGCCGGCGGCACCGTGGGCGCGGACTCCGTGGCCAAATCCGCACCCGACGGCTACACCCTGCTGGCTGGCGTCACCGGCAGCAACGCCATCGCGCAGGCGCTCTACGCCAAATTGCCCTACGACGTGATCAAGGACTTCGCGCCGCTGTCGATGATGGTGAGCGCGCCGCTGGTGCTCGCCGTCAACCCCGACGTGAAGGCGAACACCGCGGCCGAGTTTCTCGCTCTGGCAAAGTCGAAACCGGACGCGCTGAGTTTCGGCTCGGCCGGCAACGGCACGTCGATGCATCTCACCGGCGAGATGTACAAGCAGGCGGCCGGTGTTTCGATGGTGCACGTTCCCTACCGCGGCAGCGCCGCGATGCTCACCGACCTCATGAGCGGCCAGATCCAGGTCACGTTCGGCGACGTCCTGGTGCTGATGCCGCAGATCCAGGCCGGAAAGGTTCGCGCGCTGGCGGTGACCTCGAAAACGAGGCACCCCCTGCTGCCTGACGTGCCGACGCTGGACGAAGCAGGCTTGAAGGGTTTCGAGGCGCTGTCATGGCAAGGCCTGTTCGCGCCGGCCGGCACGCCGCCCGAGGTGGTCGAAAAGCTGAGCGCGGAAGTGAACAAGGCCCTGCAGTCTGCCGACATCAAGGACTACTTCGCCGCACAAGGCTTCATCGTCCAGGGCTCGACCCCCGCAGCCTTCAAGGCCTTTATCGCGAGCGAAGTGCAGAAGTGGACGCCGATCGTGAAGAACTCGGGTGCGCAGGTGAATTGAGCCGGGGCGCCTGAAGTTACAGATCTGACTATTTATGTCTTTTAGAGCAGCGTCACCGCAATCCTGGCTAATTGGAGATATCACACAGAGCGACCGCTAGCTGTCTCGTTTTTCGATCGCTTGGAGCCGGCTCCGCAAATTTGAACAGGTCGCTAAGTGGAGTTTCTGCCTGAAGGCGGCGATAATCGCCGAACAGGAGAGACGATGAGCAGACGACCACGCCGGAACCACACACCGGCCTTCAAGGCGAAGGTGGCACTGTCAGCACCCGGCCTTCCCTGCGCCCTCCTGGCTCAAGAGGGTGGAGCGATCAAGCAAAGCTCGGGCGGATTGCGCCGCGAGAGCGCGAAGCCGTGGCCGCTGTCTGACGATCGAGGCCAGCCGCAGGTTCGCCGGCCGGAACGGATTCCGCCCGATGGATGCGATCGTAAGGCCAGCCAAAGTCACAGATCGGCGGCTTGCGTTGCTGCCACCAGCCCGAGTCGTCAGCGGCAGACATAGGCTCCATTGACCAGCACGCGAACGCATGCCGTGCCGGCAGCGGCTGCGCCGACCGCCGCTCCGCCCACGACCGCGCGCCTGGTGGTGCGACGTGCCACGCCAGCGGCAGACACCGGCGTCAATGGGCGCCCGACCCGTGCTTCCGCCTTGCCGAAGGACAGGGAAATCCCCTCGTCTGACGACAAGCCAAACGAGCCGCACGTTGCAAAGCCGACAACCGCTGCCGCCAAGGCAAGTTTTCCAGATACGCCGAGCTTCATGATGATCTCCGTCCCATGAGGTAGGGAAGCATCGATCCACTGCCCCGCATGCCGACCATTGATCAAGATCAACGAACTGGAGGTATCCGCGCCGATGCTGGGCGAGGCCGACAGAGGCGATGAGCCTTCAGCCCGACGCTGAGTTTGAGTTATGGAGACGAAGCGGTATGCAGCTCTGGCTGATACCCACATTCTACGCGGCTACCAGCATCGCGGCAGGCTTGCTGGTGCCGCGTCTGGAGGCGAGGTTCCTGGCGTCCGGTCTCGATCTGTCGACGTCCTCTGCCCAGGCGTACCTCTCGGCCGTTGCTTCCGGCATGATGGCGTTGACCGGCATCGTCTTCTCGATCGCCTTCGTGCTCGTCCAGTTCAATGCCGTCGTTTATTCGCCCCGGCTCGTGGTCTGGTTCGCGCGCGACCGGCTGCTGTTTCACTCGTTGGGCATGTTCGTCGCGACCTTCATGTACAGCCTCGCGACGCTGGCCTGGGTGGATCGCCAAGGCACGCAAGGCGTCCCTTTGTTCTCCGCGGTGATCGTCGGGACCATGCTGATGTCGAGCGTGCTGATGCTTGCACAGCTGGTCCAGCGCCTGAGCAATCTTCAGATCACACGCGTGCTGCAGTCGCTGGGCGATACGGGACGAGAGGTCGTCGCAAGCACGTATCGGAAGGATCGGTGGTCGACCGCCGGAAGCGCAGTCTCGCTGCAACAGCATTCGGAAGGTCTTGCGCTGACGATCAGACACGTCGGAAACCCGCAATCGGTGGCCTCCATCGAAATCGCAAAGCTGATCGACCATGCCCGCCGGATGGACGGTCTCATCGTGATGGCGTGCGCCGTCGGCGATACCCTGCTTGAAGGCACCGTGATCCTGCGCGCCCGCGGGGCGACCAGCGCCGGCTTCGAGAACGAACTGCGCGCATCCATCCATCTCGGCGACCAGCGGACCTTCGAGCAGGATCCGAAATATGCCCTGCGCCTGCTGGTCGATATCGCCATCAAGGCCCTGTCTCCGGCCATCAACGACCCGACCACCGCCGTTCAGGCCATCGACCAGATCGAGGATCTCCTGCGACGGCTGGCCAAATGCGACCTGGAAGCCTGTCGCGGCTTCGACCAGGACGGCGTTCTGAGGGTGATCTACCGAATGCCGACGTGGGCGGACTACCTCGCCCTCGCATTCGATGAGATCCGGCAGTTCGGATCGACCTCCATCCAGGTGATGCGTCGCCTTCGATCCGCCCTGGTCGAGCTTGGTGCGAGCGTCGACAGCGAGCGCGCACGAACGGTTCACGCTTATCTCGGCCATCTGGATTCCGGAATCGAACGATCCGGCTTCGATCCGGAGGATCGCGCCGCGGCCCGCATCGAGGATCGGCAGGGGCTCGGCTTCTCGCACCGCCAGGATGAGAACGACCCGATCAGATTGGGGGGACATTCGGGGCGGGTGGCGTCATGAGCGCTGGCTCCGCCCGATTGACGCGAGCGGGGTTGCGGGCGCCGCGGGTCGCTGCGGCGGCCGGTATCCTGTTCTCGTTCTTGCTGCTTTCAGTGTTCTGGCTGATGCGCCGCTCCGTGCCGCCCGATCCGCTGGAACCAGGGGCCTGGCTCCAGAGCGGAACGGGTACCGTTGCTCTCGCACTCAATCTGGTGCCGTTTGCTGGCGTCGCCTTTCTTTGGTTCGTCGGGTTTCTTCGCGACCGCCTCGGTGCGCGAGAGGATCAGTTCTTTGCGACGATCTTCCTGGGCAGTGCCGTACTGCTGCTCGCCATGCTGTTCGCCGCTGCGGCCGTGATCGGGGCCGTCATCATCGCCTTCCATGCCGCGCCGGGGGTGTTGATCAATTCGGCCACTTTCCATTTCGGTCGCGGATTGGCTTACGGAATGGTCAACATCTATCTCGTCAAGACCGCTTCGGTGTTCATGATCACGACGTCGACCATCGCGCTCTACACCGGCCTCACTCCAAGCTGGCTCGCTTATGGCGGATATGCCGTCGCCGCGGTTCTTCTTCTTGGCAGCTACTACATCGACTGGAGCATCGTCGTCTTTCCGTTCTGGGTTCTCCTGGTGAGCATCAGCATCTGGCTCAAACGAGACAACGGAGAGGAGCGACCATGAGGACACTTCTTCAACGTCTCACCGGCGAAGACGCGATCCAACTGTCGATCCGCCTTGGATTGCTCGGTCTGTTGATCTTCTGGACATTCTACCTGGTGCGCCCTTTCGGAACCATTCTGGTATGGGCCCTCGTGCTCGCGGTCGCTCTCAATCCCGCCTTCGTCCTGCTCGCCAGGCTTCTCGGTGGCCGCCCGAAGCTCGCGGCGGCCCTCCTCACCGCAATCAACCTCGCCATCTTCATTGGACCCGCGGCATGGCTCGGCGTGGGTGCGGTGGATGGCGTCAAGGACTTTGCCGCCGAGCTGGTAGCGGGTGAACTGACACTTCCAACGCCACCGCAGGCCCTCAAGACGTGGCCGCTGATCGGAGCGCAGCTCTACGAGCTGTGGGAGCAGGCCTCAACCAACCTTCGCTCGGCTCTGCAACAGATCGCGCCCCATTTGAAGCCTTTCGCCGGCACGCTCCTCGGCCTTGCGGGAGATGCGGGCGTGGGGGCGATCAAATTCCTGCTGTCGATTGCCATCGCCGGCGTCATCCTTCCCTATGGCCCGCAGCTCGTGGCGGCGGGCCGAGCCTTGCTCGCGCGGATCGTGCCCGAGCAGAGCGAGCATTTCCTGGATTTGGCAGGAGCGACCATCCGAGCGGTATCCCAGGGCGTGATCGGCATCGCGGTGATCCAGGCGCTGCTGGCCGGACTCGGATTCAAGCTGGCGGGCATCCCGATCGCCGGCCTGCTGGCACTCCTGGTCCTGCTGCTCTCCATCGTGCAGATCGGCGCCGCGCTCGTCGTGATTCCCGTAATCGTCTGGATCTGGACCGACAAGGACGTCACCACCGCGTTGCTGCTGACGTTGTTCCTCGGAATCGTCAGCATTCTCGACAACGTCCTGAAGCCGCTGGTGATGGGGCGTGGCTTGACCACGCCGACGCTCGTCATCCTGATCGGAGTGATCGGCGGGACGCTCGGGCACGGAATCGTCGGTCTCTTCATCGGCCCCATCATCCTGTCGGTGGCCTGGGAGCTCGCGGTCGCCTGGATCAAGACAGACGCCGCCCCACTGCCGGCCGTCGTCGAACGTTGACTTAAATCAACGGTGGCGCGTCGCGGAGGCGCCTTCTGAATGCATACGACCGCGAGATCAGGATATGACGATGGAAAACTTGAACCTGCCGGGTGGTCCGCTGTCTGGGATGGTTGCCTCAGCCGTCGAATACATGGTCGATGCAGGACAGCGGAGCGTCCTGTTTCTCGACATCATGCGCCAGCGCGGCGACCAGTATCGCGAGCACGTCGCGCAGACGGCGCCGCATGTCCTGCAATATGCCGCTGAACTGATCACCGACGGGCGCAAGCTCGATGAGCCCGTCAACTACGCGCTGGTCCGCATCATTCCACCCAAGGGGGTCGAGATCGATCTCGAACGGCGGCCGTTCATCGTGGTCGATCCACGCGCGGGACACGGTCCGGGAATCGGCGGCTTCAAGGCGGACAGCGAGATCGGCGTTGCCATGAAGGCAGGACATCCCTGCTACTTCATCGGCTTCCTGCCCGAGCCGATGCCGGGGCAGACCATCGAGCGCATCGCGCGCGCCGAGGCGCTCTTCATCGAGAAGGTCATCAGCCTCCATCCGAAGGCCGACGGCAAGCCCTGTGTGATCGGCAATTGCCAGGCCGGCTGGGCCGTCATGATCCTGGCGTCGCTGCGGCCTGAATTATTCGGGCCATTGATCATCGCCGGGGCACCGCTTGCTTACTGGGCCGGTGTGCACGGCAAATATCCGATGCGCTATTCTGGCGGCCTGTTGGGAGGGAGCTGGCTGACCGCATTGACCAGCGATCTCGGCGCCGGAAAGTTCGATGGCGCCTGGCTGGTGCAGAACTTCGAGAACCAGAACCCCTCCAATACGCTCTGGACCAAGCAATACAACGTCTACTCCAAGGTCGATACCGAGGCCGACCGCTACCTGGACTTCGAGCGCTGGTGGGGCGGGCACGTCAACCTGAACGCCGAGGAGATCCAGTTCATCGTCGATGAGCTCTTCATCGGCAACAATCTCGCCGCCGGCAGGATCGAGATGTCGGACGGGCAGAACGTCGATCTGCGCAATATCAGGTCGCCGATCGTGGTGTTCTGCTCCAAAGGCGACAACGTCACACCGCCGCAGCAGGCGCTGGACTGGATTCTCGATTGCTATGCCGACGTCGATGAGATCAGGGCCTATGGGCAGACCATCGTCTACACCATTCATGAAAGCATTGGCCACCTCGGCATCTTCGTCTCCGGCGGCGTTGCGAAGAAGGAGCATGCGGAATTCTCCAGCAACATCGACCTGATCGATATTCTGCCTCCTGGACTTTACGAAGCGACGTTCGAAGCCAAGGGTGAAGAGACCAAGAGTTCCGACCTCGTCGTCGGTCAGTGGGTGATGCGCTGCGAGGCGCGAACGCTCGACGATATCAGCGCCATGGGCGGCAATTCACCCGAGGACGAGCGGCGCTTCGCGGCCGCAAAACGCGTCTCCGAGATGAATCTCGCGGCGTACCAGAAGTTCGTCCAGCCCTGGATCAAGAAAATGGTCACGCCACAGATGGCGGAGACCATGCGCAACCTGCATCCGCTGCGGCTGCAATACGAGGTCCTCAGCAGCCAGAACCCGTGGATGAGCGCGGTGAAATCGGCCGCCGAAGAGATCGAGGAGAAACGCAAGCCTGTGGCAAAGGACAATCCGTTCCTGGCCTTCCAGGAGCAGATGTCCAAGCAGATCGTGCATGTGCTGGATAGCTGGCGCGACCAGCAGGAGGCGCTAAGCGAAGCGATCTTCCTCAACGTTTATGGCTCGCCCGCGCTTCAGGCGGCGGTCGGGATCGATCCGAACTGGGAGCCTTCGCGCAAGCGCGAGATGTCGGCCGAGCACCGGGCGATGCTCGAAAAACGAATCGCCGAGCTGAAGTCCAGGATTGGCGAGGGCGGTCTTCGTGAAGCCGCCATTCGCAGCCTGCTCTATATCGGCTCGGCACGCGGGATGGTCGACGAACGGAGCATCGAGTCGCTGCGGCAGATTCGCCGCGATGCCGGCGGATCGCGCTTGACGCTGCCCGAGTTCAAGATGCTGGTACGTGAGCAGTTCTTCATGCTGTTGCTCGACCAACAAGCCGCCCTGGCCGCGATCCCGAGGATGCTCCCGGAGGACGTTGCGCAACGGCTGGCGGCATTCACGATGATGCGCGAGGTCCTTTCCGCCAGCGGCGAAATCACCGGCGAACGTGCGAACCGCCTGCAGCGCATCGCCGCGCTGTTCGGCGTCGAGGCGGGAGAGGGGACGTCAAACATTGCCCCTTTCGACCCAAAGGCGAAAGCGTCCTAGGCGTTCATGGAAGAATCGGGAGCGAGATCATGTCAGCCGATACCAGGCCAGCGCAGTCTCCCAGCAAATATGATCGCCTGATTGCGGCAGCGAAGGCAGTACCGCCGGTGCCGACCGTGGTGGTGCATCCTTGCGATGAGACGTCGCTGCGCGGAGCTGTCGATAGCGCGCAAGCCGGCATCATCCGGCCGATCCTCGTCGGACCCGAAAGAAGGATCAGAGAGACAGCGAGCAGGCACGAGCTCGATATCTCCAGCTTCGAGATCGTCGATGCCGCACACAGCGAGGAAGCGGCGTCCAGGAGCGTCGAGCTGATCCATGCTGCCAGGGGCGAGATGCTGATGAAGGGTAGCTTGCACACCGACGAACTTATGCGCGCCGTCACGGCCAAAGCGGGCGGCCTGCGCACCGAGCGGCGCATCAGCCATGTCTTCGTGATGGACGTGCCGGCCTATGCCGAGACCCTGTTCGTGACGGACGCCGCGATCAACATCTTTCCGGACCTGGATGCCAAGCGCGACATCATCCAGAACGCGATCGACTTCTACAATCAGGCCGGCTTCGGCAGCGCGCCGCGCGTTGCGATCCTGTCGGCGGTCGAGACCGTGACCTCCAAGATTCCATCGACGATCGAGGCGGCGGCCCTGTGCAAGATGGCCGACCGCGGTCAGATCAGTGGCGGCGTGCTCGACGGGCCGCTGGCCTTCGACAACGCCATCGATCCCGAGGCGGCACGGATCAAGGGCATCAAGTCGGAAGTTGCCGGGCGAGCCCAGATCCTCGTCGTTCCCGACCTCGAGGCCGGCAACATGCTGGCGAAGAATCTCGCCTACTTCGCCAAGGCCGATGGTGCCGGTATCGTGCTTGGCGCCCGGGTGCCGATCGTGCTGACGTCGCGGGCGGACACGCCCCGTGCGCGCATGGCGTCCTGCGCTGTGGCGTCCCTCTACGCCAACGCCCGGCGTCAACATGCTCCAACAGTCGCCGCGTGACCGCCATGGATACGATCCTCGTCGTCAACGCAGGCTCCTCGAGCGTCAAGTTCCAGGTTTTCTCGATCGAGGGCGAGGGCAGGCTGCGGCGGCAACTCAAGGGTCAGATGGACGGCATCGGTAGCCGTCCGCGATTGCGAGCGAGCGGCGCGAGTGGCGATCCGCTGGCCGAGCGCGCCTATCCGATCGAGACGGTCGCCGACGTTCCGGCTGCGATGGAGATCGCGGGAAATTGGCTGCGTGACGAGCTTCGTATCCACCCGATCGCCGTCGGGCACCGCGTCGTGCATGGCGGTCCGGACTATGATCGGCCGGTCTTGATTGATCACGGCGTTGTAGCCCGACTGGAGCGGTTCGTCAGCCTTGCACCGCTGCATCAACCGCACAATCTGGCGCCGATCCGATCGATCCTTGCCGGCTTCCCGGCCCTGCCGCAGGTGGCCTGTTTCGATACCGCCTTTCATCGGACGCACAGCGCGGTCGCGGACCACTACGCGATCCCGCATCAGCTCCACGCCGAGGGCGTGCGGCGCTACGGCTTTCACGGGCTGTCTTACGAATACATCGCGAAGACCTTGCCGCAGGCCGCGCCCGATATCGCGAACCGACGGGTCATCGTAGCTCATCTCGGCAGTGGTGCGTCGATGTGCGCCCTCAAGGCAGGACGAAGCGTCGAAAGCACCATGGGCTTCACCGCGTTGGACGGGCTGCCGATGGGAACGCGCCCCGGGCAGCTCGATCCCGGTGTCGTGCTCTATCTCATCTCCGAAAAGGGCATGTCGGCGTCGAACGTCCAGAACTTTCTCTATCGCGATTGCGGATTGAAGGGACTCTCGGGCATCAGCAACGACATGCGCGAGCTCGAGGCCAGCGAAGATGTCAAGGCGAAGCTGGCGATCGATTACTTCGTGTATCGGATCGGCCTCAACGCCGGCATGCTCGCGGCTGCATTGCAGGGCCTGGATGCCTTCGTCTTCACCGCCGGCATTGGTGAGAACTCCGCGACGATTCGTGCTCGCGTCGTCGAACAGCTCGGATGGCTGGGTGCCAGCCTCGACGAGGCCAGCAACTCTCGCCATTCGCGGCTGATATCGCGTTCCGGGGGTCTTATCCCCGTCTATGTCATACCGACCGACGAGGAACTGATGATCGCGCAGCACACGCTGTCGCTGCTGATGAAACAGCCATCGACCAACTCCAGGCAAGAGAGGGCGTCATGATTCCCGTGTTCCCGGATACCAAGGTGGCCTTGAAGGGCAAGAAAGGCCTCATCGTCGGCATCGCCAACGACCAATCGATTGCCTGGGGCTGCGCAAGGGCGTTTCGCGCCCTCGGGGCGGAACTCGCCGTCACCTACCTGAATGACCGTGCCAGGAAGCATGTCGAACCGCTGGCACAGGCGCTGGAAGCGCCGATCTTCATGCCGCTGGACGTCATGGTGGAAGGTCAGACCGAACAGGTGTTCGAGCGGATCGCGAAGGAATGGGGCCAGCTCGATTTTCTACTGCACTCGATCGCCTTCTCGCCGAAAGAGGCGCTGCACGGCCGCGTGGTGGATGTCGGGCGCGACGGCTTCCTGAAGACGATGGACGTCTCCTGCTGGTCGTTCATGCGGATGGCCCATCTGGCCGAACCGCTGATGAAGAACGGCGGCACGATGTTCACCATGACCTATTACGGCAGCCAGATGGTGGTGAAGAACTACAACGTGATGGGGGTCGCCAAGGCCGCGCTTGAAGCGGCGGTTCGCTACATTGCGGCGGAGCTCGGCCCGAAGGGCATCCGTGTCCACGCGATCTCACCAGGCCCGCTCGCCACGCGCGCGGCATCGGGCATTCCCGAATTCGATGATCTCATGGACAAGGCGCAGTCGACCGCGCCGACCCGCAGCCTCGTCAGCATCGAGGACGTGGGCAATGCCACCGCGTTCCTGGCGCTCGATGGGGCCAAGCTGATCACCGGCGGCGTTCTCTATGTCGACGGGGGCTATCACATCATCGACTGAACGGTGCAGGAGGTTCAGGTGCGTGCGCTTGGGTTGAGTTTGTTTCTGCTCGTGATCCATTTCGTGCCGGCCCAGGCACAAAACTACGATCCTCGCTATGCCGTATGCATGAAGGTCTACGAAGGGTCCTTTGGCGGAGGTGAATGGATCGACTGCAGTTACGTATCGCTGCGGCAGTGTCAGGTTTCAGCACTCGGCCGAGCCGCCATGTGCGTGATGAACCCGTACTTCGGTCAGACTCTCCCTCGTCAGGGCTACCAGCGATATCCGTGAGGGTACCGACGGCGTCGCGGGATTGCTGCGGCCTGTGTGCGCGGCACACCTAAATCATCATGATGGGATGAGGCTTGATCGATGCAACGGCGGAGGTGCGCTCCCTCTCCCGCTTGGAGAGGGCTGGGGAGAGGGTGTATCCCCAAAGGGGCAATCCCCAAGAGGAGAAAGCCCTCTCCCAGCGCTTCGCGCCGACCTCTCCCGCAAGCTGGAGAGGTGAACGACCCACGGCAATCGCATCGAACTAGAACCATTCGGCTTTAGCGATAGTGCAGGGCGATCAACTCGGCGACGCAGGCGGGCTTCTTGCCGCCCTCGATCTCGATGACGAGATGATAGTTGACGCGCAGGCCGTCCGGCGGCACGTCCTCGGCTTCGGCGACCGTGATCCGCCCGCGCAACCTCGATCCGGCGGGCACGGGGGCAAGATATCGAATTCGATCCGCGCCGTAGTTCAGGGTGTTGCGAAGGCCCTTCAGGCCCATCACCGAACGAATGAAAAGAGGCGCAAGCGACAGGGACAGCAAGCCATGCGCGATGGTGGTGCCGCCTGGTGCTTCCCTCCTGGCGCGTTCCTGATCGACGTGGATCCACTGCTCGTCGCAAGTCGCCTGGGCGAACTGGTTGATGCGATCCTGCGTCACCTCGATCCAGTCGCTGACACCGATCTCGGTGCCGATCGCGGATTTGATCTCGTCGAAACTGCTGAATATGCGCATGATCGTCGCCCGCTCAAATCTTCATTTCCGGGATGTTGTCGGGCACGACGAGTTCGGCGTCCGTCACCGCCATGACCTCGCCCACGCTGGTGCCGGGAGCAATCTCCAGCAACGTGGCCTTGCCGTCGGGAAAGCCGATCACCGCCATGTCGGTCACGACCAGGTGCACCGGTCGGGCCGAGGTCAACGGCAGCGTGCATTTGGCGACGATCTTGGACTTGCCTCTCGCAGCGTGCTGCATGGCGACGATGACCCGCCTGGCGCCGCTGACGAGATCCATCGCGCCGCCCATGCCCGGAACCATCTTGCCGGGGATCATCCAGTTGGCGAGAAGTCCGTGGGCGTCGACCTGGAGCCCGCCGAGCACGGTGACATCGACGTGGCCGCCACGGATCAGCCCGAATGACATCGCGCTATCGAAGGTGCTGGCTCCCGGCAGCGCGCTGATCGGGCGGCCGCCGGCGTCGGTCAGGAAAGGGTGCTCCAACCCTTGCTCGGGAATCGGGCCCGTGCCGATCAATCCGTTCTCCGACTGGAAGAAAACGTTCAGCCCCGCCGGGACGTAATTGGCGACGAGCGTCGGAATGCCGATGCCGAGATTGACGAGGTCGCCGCTTCTGAGTTCCCTGGCGACGCGTCGGGCGATGATCTCCTGTGCGTCCATGGCTTCACCCGTTTGGATTGGTAATCAGATAGTCGACGAGCGGCGCCGGCGTCACGACGTGGTCGGGCGCGATGACGCCAACGGGCACGATGTGCTCCGCCGTCACGATCACGGTGTCCGCCGCCATCGCCATGACCGGATTGAAATTGCGCGCGGTCAGCGCATAGGAGAGATTGCCGAGGTAATCGGCGAGAAAAGCGTGCACGAGAGCGAATTGCGCTCGCAATGCGGTCTCGAGCAGGAACGGCTTTCCGTCGACCTCGATCTGGCGCTTGCCCTCCGCGACCAGCGTACCAACGCCGGTCGGCGTGAGGACGCCGCCAAGACCGCACCCGCCCGCGCGGATGCGCTCGACGAAGGTGCCTTGTGGAATCAGATCGACCGCGATTTGCTTGGCCAGCATCTGTTGCTGCGCCTTCGGATTGAGGCCGATGTGGGTCGCCGTCAGACGCGAGACAAGTTCGGCATCGAACAATTTCCCGACTCCCTTGCCTGGTAACGCAGCGTCGTTGCTGATGATTGAGAGTCCCGCCTTTCGTTGCCGGACGATCTCGTCGAGCAGACGACGCGGCGTGCCGACCCCCATGAAGCCGCCGACCATGATGCTTGCGCCTGCCGGAATCATCGCAACGGCTTCTTCGATGGAAACGGCCTTCATGGTCCTAACTCCAGTCGGCAGAGATCAAGGAAGCGACGGAGAATCCTCGCTTTGCGTTCGTCTCGGTCCATTGATCTGCGTCAAGGCTTCTCATGATTCGTGAACCGCGATGCCGATGCCTTCGAGCGCGTTGGTCCACAGCTTGCGAATCTCGACGTGGCGATGTTCGAGCGCAGCGCTGACAGCGTTGCGATGGGCCAAAAGCTCCGGTCCTTTCAGGAACAGGATTTGCGCCTGAAGCAACCGGCCGCTCTCCAGTTCGATGCGCCGCAAGGCCAGGACGAAGGGATCGTTGGCATTCGCTTCCCTGGGGAGCAAAGCTGCCGGCCTTATGCCTGCATGAACGCCATGCGCGAGTGTTGCCAGGCCGACGGCCAGCGCCAGTGGTTGATCCGGAATGCCTTCGGCTGGCTGTGGAAACCATGCCGTCTCCCAGGACATCGACAGGTACCCCAGCGCAAGATCCGGGACCCAGGACGTCGCCCGAAGCAGCAGGGAGACGATCTCCGCCTCATGGTAGACCTGCGCGTTCAATTCGGTCTGCCAGGCAGACACGAGCTTTGCGGGCAGCGCTATCGCGAACTGCCGCGCAAGTGCGCCGTGGGCGGAGGTCAAGAACGCGGCGACGCGAGTCTGCTGTTGCGGCGGCACACGGCCTTGCGGGTCGAGCGGTCCGAAGTATTCGCTCATGTGGTTGGTCTCTGCATGGGAATGGCACGCAGATGATCATAGCCGGCGGGAAACGGAATGAGCTCGCCGCCGGCTTGCTCCGGCGCGATCCAGACCGCCTTGTTGCCTACCCAGCGGCCGGCTAACACGTCCTCGGCGAAGCGGGCGAGCAGATCCGCGGTCAGCGCCGGCTTCTCCAGCGTAAAGGCGTGATAGGCGCGCTGGATGATCACGAGCGCGCTGTTCGGAATCTGGACGCGCAAGGTCTCATGGAGTGCGCGGGGCGTCAGAAAGTCGAATTCGCCGTTCAGGATCATGGTCGGCAGGGTGATCGAGGACAGTTGCGACGTCAGCGGCCGGAAGTCGAGGAAGGACTCCATCAGGTTTTGCAGCGCGTAGACGTCGTTGACCAGCCAGCCCTGCCGTTTCACGCTGTCGAGCTGGTCCAATACCGGTCCTAGCCATTGATCGGAGACGTTCATCGGCAGCAGCAGATCCTGAAGGTAACTGGTGCCGCCCAGGACCAGCGCAGTCCGCAGCGCGTTGCCAAGCAGGAACAGCTGCGGCGGCAGCTCCGCAAAGCAGCTCATCGGCACCAGCCCGGTCAACCGCCCGCCATGCTCGATTGCATAGCGCAGCGCGATCAGGCCACCGAAGCTGATACCGGCAAGAAAGATCGGACCGTCGCCGAGCTGGTCGACGAGGAGATGAAGCGCGGCGACCTGATCGTCCTGGCTGATGAAGAGCGCGGGCTTGTCGGACTCTCCCTGGCCGAGCAGGTCGAACGTCGCGACGCGGAATTGCCGCGCAACGAGGGCGTCGCGATAGGCGGCCCAGAGCTCGGCATATTGTGTAAGCCCGTTGACGAGCACATAGGCAGGAGCGTTCGCTGGCCCATCAAGCTCGTAGCGGATGCGATACGAGCCGTGGCTGAGAAAGGGCATGCGAGCGTCCGGACCAGATGGATGGCAACCGCAATGCTCGTCCACCAAAGCGGCGATCCATTGAGTTAGATCAAGGGTCGGCCGCGATCGCATACCTAGCCTTTTGACAAAGTTGCCAGGAGGAAGCTGCCATGACCGGGAAAAATTTCGTTCGGCACTGCTGTGTCAGTCTGGTGTTGCTGCTGGTGGGGACCACGCTGGCGGTCGCGCAGCCCTACAGCCGCCGATCGTCGCAGATGCAGCACGATGAGCTGAAGAAGACGGTTGAGATCCCGAACTTTCGTCTCGGCGGCAAGTACGATCTGTCCGATCCGTCAAAATGGGAGAATGGCGGCGAAGGCGGCGTGACGCTGGAGTCGCTCGGGGCCGGCAAGCTGCATTCGGCTTACATCGCCGTCGGCACGCCGCGGCGCAATGCCGCCGGGGAGATCACCAATGCCGTGATCATCAACTCGTACTATTCCGGCGACTCGACGGACATGTACGAGCAGTGGGTCAAGGGTGCTGCCTTGTCGGGTGGCGTGCCGATCATCGGGCCGGGCCGGCCGATCGATACCAATCGCTACTATGTCGTCATGGTCGATCCGCTCGGCACCTGGGGTGCAAGCAAACCGTCCGATGGTCTCGGCATCAAGTTTCCGCAATACAGCTACTACGACATGGTCCAGGCGAACTATCGCATGCTGCGCGACGGCCTGAAGATCGCCCGCGCTGCCTTGGTCACCGGCGTCTCGATGGGAGGCACGCAGACCTATGTCTGGGGCGTCATGCATCCGGAGTTCATGGGCGGCTTGATGCCGATCGGTGGCACCACCCAGTCGGATTCCGAGGACCCCGTCGGCAACTGGACTTTCCAGCTCATGACCGCCGCGATCGAGGCCGATCCGGTGTGGCAGCAGACCAAGGGCGACTATTACAAGCTGCCGAAAGAAAAGCACCCGATTCCCGGCATAGCCTTCGGCTGGTCGGTGCTCGGCCTGACCGGCTACGACTTCGCTTTCC
This sequence comes from Bradyrhizobium cedriense, assembly GCF_054602315.1. Taxonomy (NCBI): domain Bacteria; kingdom Pseudomonadati; phylum Pseudomonadota; class Alphaproteobacteria; order Hyphomicrobiales; family Nitrobacteraceae; genus Bradyrhizobium; species Bradyrhizobium cedriense. The sequence goes on from NZ_JBTSWB010000001.1 coordinate 63,914, forward strand.
GCACGACGCAGAGCTTTGCGGCCGTGCAGCCGGAAGTGTTCTACTGGGAGCCGCCGAATGAGAAGGCGGCCAGCAGCGTGATCACGCGCGCCAAGCTCTACGACGCGGTCGATCTCGTCTGGCGCAACAGGGTGGGTGAAATTCACAACGTCAATCCCTATCTCGGCCGCATCCAGGCGCGCACGATGGTGATGCACATCACCAATGATGGCTGGCTGAACTTCAAGCTTGCCGAACGCGCCGTCGATCGCGTGCCGGGCGCCCAGCTCATCTCCGAGGAGAGCCCGGTCGCTCATTACGGCGTGTTCTCGATCATCAACCACCGCAAGCACGATCCGAAGTTCGTCGCCTTCATGGAGGACGTGGCGAGTCTCGATCGCGCGCAGAAGTACGTCGACAAGAACTATCGCGTTCCGGGCGTGGCGGCAAACATCGATCCCGCTAAATCGTTCTGGAAGAACGCCGTGACCTATCCTTACCCGGTCAAATATGCGGCCACGAAAGACAAGCGGGGCACGTCCTGGCAGATCGGCTACATGGACGAGTACGCCGGCACCGAGAAGGATCCAAAGGTGCTCGTCATCATCCATGGCAAGGGCGCGTTCGGCGGGCATTACGGCAATGTCATGCAGTATGCGCTCCGTAGTGGCCTGCGCGTGATCGTCCCTGACCTGCCACACTACGGCGTGTCCGGTCCCGGCAATCTCGACAAGAGCCCGGCGCGGACGATGCAGGACATGCGCGAGGCCGTGTACGATCTCGTGGTCAATCAGCTCGGCGTCAAGAAGGCCTATTATCTCGGCCATTCCCTCGGCGGCCAGGTCGTGATGGGCTATGCCCTCACGTGGCCGGACGCCGTCCAGGGCCTTGCACTCGAAGCTCCTTCAGGCCTCGAAGAGTATCCGCGGGACATCACGATCGCCAAGGACAAGAAGGCGCGCCTGTTCGATCAGGTCTTCGACCATGATTTCGACAAGTGGAAGGAAACCTGGGGTCCGACCGGCATCCTCGCCGCGGAGATCGGACGCTCGGAACAGAGCGTGCGCGACTTCTTCTATTTCAAGAAGCGTGATCCGGAGACCAACGCCGTGTCGGCGGCGAAGAGCGGCTATTTCTATAGCGACAGCGAATATGCCCGCCTCCACACCGACCAGCGCGTCGGGCTCATCAAGGGCAACCCGAAGGAGCTCGAGCAATGGGTCAATGTCTTCATCTACGACATCTATTCGATCGGGTCCGAGCTGCAGCAGGATGACCCGAAGAACCTTTACCAGCGGGTAGCCCAGATCAAGGCGCCGATCTTCCTCTCCTTCGGTGACAAGGAGCCGTTCATCCCGACGCCGGCGTTCAACGGGTTGACGGACCTCGGACGCGACGTCATCACGCCGTTCATGTCGCGCATGACCGGTGCGGGCAATCGGCCGATCCTCAAGATCTATCCGGAGACCGGTCACTTCATCCACACCGATAATCCGGTGGAATTCCCGGTCGACGTGGTGGACTTCGTGACTAAGGGAACGGTCGATACGTCGTCGCCGCTCGGCACGGATCGGATGATCAAGGGTTCGGCCGTTTCGGCATTGCCGGTGGCACCGACTCCACCCGGCGCCGCACCGACGGCCGGCCTGAACAAGTAGGCTGGACCATGTCAACGGTTGAAGCGGGCGAGGTGCGGCTAGGCTGGCGGGAGTGGGGAAAAGGCGATGTCACCGTCGTCTTCATCCACGGCAATCTCGCCAGCAAGGACTGGATCGAGCTCGCTGCACCGATGTTTCCGAGCGGACTGCGCGTGATCGGAATTGACTGGCGTGGGTGCGGCGACAGCGATCGGCCGAAACCTGCGGTCGACTATACCAACTACTCGATGCAGCAACATGCGCATGACATGCTGGCGGCACTGGATGCGCTGGGCATCGGGCTTTGCCATCTTGCGACCCACTCGACCGGCGGCATCATCGCCGCACGGATGCTGCTGATGCAGCCGCAGCGGTTCGGGCGGGTGTTCGCGCTCGACCCTGTCACGCCGCTCGGCATGTCGTTCAATGCCGACCAGATCGGCCTTTTCCGGGCGATGATGGCGAACAAGGAGCTGACGCGGACGGTGATGGCCACCGCGGCGTCGTCGCTGTTCGTGCCAGAGAGCCTTGCGGCGGACGTCATCCCGCGATTCCGCGAGGGTCTCGGCGAGATCCCGGCGCTGTTCGATCGCATCATTGAGCAGACTTTTGGCGTGTCCGAGGGCATCTGGATCGGCACGCCGTTCAATCTCAACCGGGAGAAGGAAAGCCGGGAGCTGGAGCGCCGCATGCCGGAAATCCAGCATCCGCATCTCGTGCTCTGGGGCGAGCAGGACGGATGGATACCGCCGGCAGACCTCGAGACCATGGCGGCGGCGATGCCGGATTGCCGGCTCGTGAGGGTACCCCGGATGGGTCATTCCATGAATCTGGAGCTGCCGGCGCTCTATGCCGGCTATTTCGGCGCCTGGTTCGGGGGGCTTCCGAAATAGATGAAATCAATCCGTTCGTCACACACAAGGAGCAAGGCAATGGCAGACATCAACCCCTCGGCGGAGAATGTACGGACGATGCTGAACGAGACCCTTGGCCGGCTCCGACAAGGCAGTGAAGAATATTTCGGCCTGCTCGAAAAAGGACTGAGTTCGTCGCCGCTGCCGATCGCCGACCAAGCCAAGCAGTTCTGCGATTTCATGCAGCGTAACGTGTCCGCGACGTTCGATCTCGGAGACAAGCTGACCAGGGCCAAGGACATGCAGGATGCCCTCAAGATGCAGTCCGAGTTCTTCCAGGACCAGATGCGGGCGCTGACCGATCAGGCCAGGAACATGGGTGAGACGGCAGTGAAGGCGATGACGGGCGCCATGACACCGAAGATCTGAGCAGATTGCCATCCAGCAAGGGAGCGCTCCGCGGTCCAGGTGCGCGATGAGGAGGACAATGGCGTTTCAATTCCTGCTCGGCACCATCGTCAGCCTCGTGAACATCATGATCCACGCGCTAGTCACAGTTGGGACGATTGGCGTCGCTCGTTTTGCTGGATTGCGATACACGGTCAGACCGAGACTGCACCTCATGGCCGTGATGGCCGCGACGGCGGCCGTTCTCATGGTAGCGCACACTTTGGAATGCGTCGTCTGGTCTGCCGCTTACCTCATGGCCGGTGTAGCGCCTGAGGGGAGCGATCTGGTCTATTTCGCCTTCGTCAACTACACGACGCTCGGCTATGGCGACATCACGCCGGTCCAGGCGCGCCGGCTGCTGGGTCCTATGACCGCGATGAACGGCATCCTGCTGTTTGGCTGGTCGACCGCCGTGCTGTTCGAGGTGTTGCGCAAGAAGCTGGAGCATCTCGCGGTGATCGAGGCGGGCGATGATGGGTCGGCGGCATGAGGTCAGACGACGGCGCGGAGCGGTACGCATGTCGGCTGCTCCTCGACGATCGAGGCCAGATCAACTCACGTCGCTTGCCGGGGATGCGCTCGGCGTCCAGAACTGCGCCGGTCGTTGATGCGCCAAAGCCAAGGTCCGGACAATGCGCGAACCTGACGAGAATCGATACCGCCTTCAGGCAATCCTGGACGCCGCAGTCGACGGGATCATCACGATTGATGAATGCGGGATCATAGAGAGTGTGAACCCGGCCGTGCTCAAGCTCTTCGGCTTCGAGTCCGCAGCCGAACTGATCGGCCGCAACGTCTCGATTCTCATGCCATCCAACCATGGCCGGCAACACGATGAGTATATCGCGCGCTATTTGCGGACCGGGGAGGCGCGGGTCATCGGGATCGGGCGCGAGCTCGAGGCGGCGCGGCGTGACGGCTCCATCTTCCCGATTGAGCTGGCCGTTAGCGAGGTATCCGGAGAGGACGGGCGGCATTTCACCGGCGTCATACGGGATATCAGTGCACGGAAGCGGGTCGAGGCGGCCTTGCGTGAGAGCCAGGCGCGCATCGAAGCCGTTCTCAGCACCGCGGTGGACGGCATTCTGACGATTGACGAACGTGGCATCATCGAAAGCGCCAATCCGTCTGCCGGCCGCCTGTTCGGCTACGACCCGGTCGAGCTTGTTGGACGAAATGTATCCATGCTGATGCCCGCAGATCACGCGAAGGCTCACGATGGCTACATCGAACGCTATCTCAGAACCGGAGAAGCACACGTGGTGGGCATCGGCCGGGAAGTAGAGGGATTGCGGCGGGACGGTTCGACCTTTCCGGCGGAACTCGCGGTCAGCGAGGTGCGTTTCGGCGACCAGCTTCGCTTCACCGGCATCATCCGGGACATCACGGTTCGAAAAAATGCAGAACAGACCCTGCTCAGGGCAGACGCCATGAAGGATGATTTCCTTGCCAACACGTCACACGAGCTGCGCACGCCCCTCAATGGCATCATCGGAATCGGCCAATCCATGCTCGACGGGGCAACCGGACCGTTGAGCCAAGAGCAGAAGCGGAATCTGGGCATGGTCGTTGCTAGCGGCCGGCGACTTGCCAGTCTCGTCAATGACATCCTGGACTTCTCCAAGCTGCGCCACGAAACGGTCGAGCTGCACCGCAGGCCTACCGATCTTCATGCTCTCACCGAGCTCGTCCTGGCGATCTCGCGCACACTCGTGGGTAAACGCGCGCTGCGGCTTTTCAACCGAATCGATGCTCAGGTGCCCCTGGTCGAAGTCGATGAAGACCGTGTGCAGCAGATCATGTTCAATCTGGTTGGCAATGCGGTCAAGTTCACGCAGGCCGGTGTCGTCGAAGTCTCGGCAAGCCTGCGGAACGAATGGCTGGACGTGACGGTGAGCGACACCGGAATCGGCATCGGCGCAGACCGGCTCGAAACGATATTCGCATCGTTCTCGCAGGGCGATGGATCCATCGCGCGCGAACAGGGCGGCACCGGACTTGGGCTGGCCATCAGCAGGCAGCTCGCCGAACTCCACGGCGGAAGTATCAGCGTCACATCGGAGGTCGGTGTCGGCTCGCGCTTCACTGTTTCGCTTCCGCTGAGCCCGACCACGCGAGAGATGCTCACGCCCGGAAGCCGGCCGGACGAATCCATCAGCCGGGTCCTTCCGGACGTTGAGCCAAGCTTGAGAACGGCGAAAGCCGCCGCGCAGCCTGCCGCCCCCGGTCTGCGGGTTCTCGTTGTGGACGATGAGCCGATAAATGTTCAGGCCCTGGTCAATTTCCTGACGCTGGCGAAATACGACGTCATCACGGCCACGGACGGCCGAGAGGCGCTTGATCTTCTGACCGGAGAACGACCGTGCGACATCGTTCTGCTCGACGTGATGATGCCTAGACTGTCGGGCTTCGACGTCTGCGAGCGCATTCGTGAGCGCTACACGGCTGCGGAACTGCCGGTGATTTTGCTGACGGCCAAGAACCGCGTTTCGGACCTGGTCATTGGGTTCGGAGTGGGAGCGAACGACTATCTGACGAAGCCCTTTGCCAGTGACGAACTGCTGGCGCGTGTCAGCGTTCATCTCGAACTCGCCAGGATCCGCGACAGTTATTCGAGATTCGTCCCCCGGCAGTTCCTGGAGCAACTCGGTAAGCAGCGCATCGTCGATGTTGCGCTGGGAGATCAGGTCCAGCGCGAAATGACGGTGCTCTTTTCGGACATCCGTGATTTCACCAGAATGTCGGAAGGCATGACCCCCGCGGAGACGTTCAGCTTCGTAAACCAGTACCTCGGCACGATGGAGCCTGCTATCTCGGGCCATGGTGGCGTGATCGACAAGTTCGTCGGCGACGCCGTCATGGCGCTGTTTCCGCGGCGGGCGGATGATGCCGTGCAGGGAGCGCTTGACATGATCCGGCGGCTGGACGCCTGGAATGCGCAGCGGGGCGACAGGAGCGAGCCGCCCATAAAGATCGGCATCGGCCTGCATACCGGAAGCCTGATGCTCGGAACGGTGGGCGCCCGTGACCGGATGGATACGACCGTCATCTCGGACGCGGTGAACCTGGCCTCTCGCGTCGAGAGCCTCACGAAGATCTACCGCGTGCCGCTGATGATCACCGAAGAGACGTACCTCGCCCTGCAGAATCCCTTCAGCGTTTCCGTTCGCCGCATCGACCGGGTTCTCGTCCAGGGAAAGTCGCAGCCTGTTGTGCTCTATGAGGTTCTGGATGCCGACGACCCGCCGGAGCGAGAGGCAAAGCAGCGCGCATTGCCCGACTTCGAGAAGGGCGAGGAGCTCTACGAGGCTCGGAAGTTCTCGGACGCGATTGTCCATCTTGAGCGGGCTCTGGCTCGCAATCCATCGGACACGGTCGTCGAGCTCCTGCTGGAACGCTCCCGCCGGTTCGCGGGGGCCGCCGAAGCCTCATCTTAGGAGTCCTATGAGTCTGGGGCACCGGCAACGATTGGATATGTGACAGAATGGGAGTTGTTCGTTGCCCATGAAGAGCCGATTGTACTCGATGCCTGCAGGAACGCGAATAGTGCTTAGCCAAAGAGTACAGGACGCCCAGGCGATCGGATCATTCGAGCGACGATCTTGGCATGATCAGCCGGTAGCTATTTGCTCAACTTGATCCCTTCACGCGCCCGATAGTCATTGAAGACGACGTCGATCGCTTGGATGACCTTCTTGCCAGGATTTGCCTTGCAATGAACGATGATCTCGTGCTCGAGCGCCTTTGTGCGATCGACGCGCATCAGATGCTTCTTGGCAAGCCCGTTGTACCAGCCGCTGTACCAGACCATCAGGTAGTCCGCGTCCTCCTGGAAAGTGTTCGCGAGTTGGGCGCAGGTCAGCGCCTGGACGTCGATATAGCCGGCTGCGTTCGCGTAGGTCTTCAGTTCGACCTGCGCAGCTGCGGGTCCAGCGGAGAGCAAGGTGCCGCCGATGGCAATCCAGATCATGCGCGACATGTTTTTAGCTCCTGATGCGAGCGAACGAGGACGACTGGTCGGCTTCAGCGACGGCCAGCTCGATCAACGGGCCCACCTCGGTTCGTCGGGGTTCCAGGTCGCACTGCTTCGCGGGCGATCGGGCGCGGCCGTAGAACGACCCCGGCTCTCGCGACACAACTCGGCGGATAATCCACGTACTGGCAGTAAACGACGGCTCCGGCCGGTTGGGTTGCCGCCATCAAGCTCGAAAACACCACCGTTGTCCCGATGGCCAAGGAGGCCAACGTGAACGAGGCTGAAAATGAGTTGCTCGACCGCATGTATCTCTCCTGTATGTCGTATTCCGCGTTCGAAGTATTCCAACCGTGCTACCTGGACGGTGAAACCATCGTCTTTCGTTGATTGAAATCAACAAACCGGAAGAAACGACGAACAGCCAAGGGACATCAGTACACACTTGGCTGCATGATCACGGGGGTAAGTTTGCGGCCAGCGACTCGCGGCTTCAGTTCTGGAGGTTGAGGCTGGCAAGCTTCGCCCGGTCTTGCAGCACGATCTGCCGCTGGGTGTTGCCGATGAAGTTGAGGACGCCAAATTCGTGCAGCCGCGACAAAGCGCGGGATACCGTCTCGAGCGTCAGGCCGAGGTAATCCGCAATGTCGCGCCGCGACATCGGCAGCGCGATAACGCCCGCGGCGGTCAGGCGCTTGTCCATCTCGAGCAAGAAGGCTGCAACCCGCTCAAGCGACGTCTTGCGGCCCAGGAGCAGCATGTGGTCTTCGGCATGATGGAGATTCGCGGTGGTCATGCGAAACAGGTTCTTGGCGACCATGGCGTCGCTCTTTGCCACGAGTTCCAGACTTTGGCGTCTGATCAGGTGAACCGTGGTATCGACAATGGCTTCCGCCGTGAAGCGATGAGCCTCGCCATTCTCGAGACCGAAAATGTCGCCGGGGAGGTGAAACGCGCCGATCTGGCGCCGGCCGTCGGTCAGCAGCTTGTAACTTCGCACTGCACCAAGCTTGACCTGATAGACGTACTCGGCCGGTTCTTTCTCCCCGTAGACTTCAGTTCCCTTCTTGTAGGTAAATTCGCTCAGACTGACGATCGGATTCGAATCGCTGGTCATTCCGAAGTCGCGGAGTGAATTGGGGCGTGGGGACCGGTCGGTTGCCATACGCACAAACATAGGCCGCTTCCTCTAGTCGCTTAACGATTTTGTCAGCAGCCCGGATCATTTCGCTGCCGGGGAGGGCCTCGCCTTTTCCCGGGCGATTAGCGTACGATGGCGGTTGTGTTATAAGCCATTGTCTCTCAGGTCATTGTACCAAAGGGCAGGCGGAATACCTTGCAAGACATGAAGCGCCTCAGGCCCATTCCTTATCGGTTGCTTTTGTTGCACATTTGAAGGTTGCCGCCCCCTCCAAGAGGTCAAATGCCGGGCTTGGTTCACGTGGTAGACGATGACGCCTCCTTCCGCACGGCAGTCGAACGCCGGCTGAAGCTTGCGGGCTATGAGGTCGCAACCTATTCGTCTGCCCAAGACCTTCTCGACCGACTGTCGGGCGACGATGGGCCCGGATGCGTCCTGCTCGATGTGCAGATACCCGGCCTCTCCGGTCTCCAACTGCAGAGCCAGCTCGCAGCGCTCGGCTCCACGTTGCCGATCGTGTTCGTGACAGGCTACGCCGACACGGCAACGACCGTACGTGCCATCAAGGCGGGCGCTGAGGATTTTCTGACCAAACCGGTTTCGTCGGAAGATCTGCTCGATGCGCTCGATCGCGCCTTGATCCGCCAGCAGGCCGACCACATCCGGCGCACAAAGCTCGGCTCGCTTCAGGTCCGGCTGAAGTCACTGACGCCGCGCGAGCATCAGGTGTTCGCGTTGATCGTACGTGGCAAGATCAACAAGCAAATCGCCTACGAACTCGGCACCGCGGAACGCACCGTGAAGGCACATCGCCATCAGGTGATGGAGAAAATGCAGGTGAGATCTCTGGCCGAACTCGTATCGGCGGCGGAGCGGTTGGGCTTCCTCGATCCCGAAGCCAAGCGACCCGGCTGAACGATCGGTGGTGCCGGCGCGTTTCCGCCGAGCAACCTGCACAAAAGGACAGTATCGTTGCCCGACAGGGTTATGCTTTAGTCCGAGCGCGGATAGCAGGCAGGCTTTGCTGGATGTGATATCTTTCGGCGAACAGACGCTTATCCGATACTCGCAAAGGGCTGCCGATCTTGTTTTCGCGCAGGCACGTTCTTGTCGTCGACGACGACGCATCGATGCGCACGAGCATCAACCGGCTTCTGCGCGCGCACGGCTTCACTGCGCTGCTGTTCGACTCGGCACATGCGCTGCTCGGTCATCCTGGCTGCGGCGAAGCCGTGTGCATCATCATCGACATCAATCTGAACGGGGCCTCTGGAATTGAGTTGCGGCGCAGGCTTGCAGAGGATGGCGTTGCCGCACCGGTCATCTATATCACCGGTAACGACAACCATTTGAGTCGCACGGCCGCAATCGAGTCTGGATGTATTGCCTATCTGACCAAGCCGTTCGCGGCAAAGGCGTTGATCGAACAGATTCATTGCGCCCGGTCGACGGCAAACTAGCGGCTTGTGATTGCATCTTTATCCTGCATTGCGGGATCGCTGATACGGATGTGCCGAGCATGGCCGGACTGGTTTTCGCAGCGAGCCGCATCTGGATCGATTGGATCGATGCTTACGGCATAAGCGCTGTCTAATCGTCTGACGGCATGTACCGATGGCTGCGCCGTCGCGTCGCACGACGTTATGAGCAAAATCCGGCGACATGGCCCTGCGGCGGTTTGACGCTGATCATCATGGCTCTCGACCAGCCAAGGGCGCAGGCCCAACCACGCAAACGAATCGCGCCGCCGAGTTCTGCTACCGGTCCAACCCCGCTCGTTCATGGCCCAGAGAGGAGCAGTTCCCGCGAGAACGTCGTTCGAGTTCACGGCTTCCGTTGGTTGATAACCCGGGCAATTGCGTAGGCCGCTCCGAATTTGCGGCAGATCAAGTGCGCTCGAGCGCAATTGCCTAAAGTTCCCGAGTTCACGGCCCATTCAATTTGTACGGAGTTCTGCAATGTTGATCAGGACCACGACAACGAGCCGCCCAGCGGTCGGCGGGCAATTGTCGGACCTTGCCGGCGAGCCGGTCTCTTGCAGCGAGTTCACCTATCGCAGAGGGACCGAAGTCTTCGGCGAGGGTGAGGAGGCCGATTACGTTTACCTGATCGTATCTGGCGCGATCCGGACCTACAAGCTGCTCACCGATGGCCGCCGGCAGATCAACTCGTTCCACCTTCCGGGCGATATGTTCGGGCTCGAGAATGGCGCGGTTCATCGCTTCACGGCCGAAGCAGTTGTCGAGACCAAGGTTCGCATCACGAGCCGTCGCGGCCTGCTCGAGAAGATCGCGCACCAGGAGGAGGGCCGGGCAAGCCTTCTCACCCTCGTCACGCGCAATCTCCAGCACGCGGAGAACCACATGCTTCTCCTGGGTCGGAAGACGGCGCTTGAGAAAGTCGCCGCATTTATCCTCGAAATGGACGAACGGCAGTCCCATCCGAATAAGATGAGCTTGCCCATGAGCCGCCGCGACATCGCCGATTATCTCGGATTGACCCTCGAAACCGTGTCCCGCGCTCTCTCGACGTTGCGGAATGACAAGATGCTGCGGTTCGAAGGGCAGACGCAGCGACAACTCGTGCTTCTGGATCGCAAAGGACTGGCGCAGCTCGATGCCTGACGGTCAGAGACGATGATGTGACGGTCGTCGTTCACTCGTCGATGTCTTGCTCGAGCGTCTGCTCCGGAGCGCCCTTGTGGACCGAGGCGAACTGCGTCAGCGGCAGCGAAGTCGTCAGCGACAGCAGATTGGAATCGACTACTTCCAATAGGAGAGCCTTTCCGGCTTCCATGTCTTTGATGATGTTTGGGTCGGCGACATCAGCCGCGATGCAGGCGTTGCTGAGACACCAGGTGTAGGGCACTTGATAGGAATTGCCTTGATCGACCGTCAGCTTGACGGGGTGTTGCAGATACATGCCGACTGGTACGAACACTTGCAGCCGCTTGTTGCGGCCGTCGTCGCGTTCGATCAAGTCAAGACGGACAGCGACCTGGCCGGTGGGAAAGGTGCCCGTGATCGAGGTCCGGCACAATGTCGGAGCTCCAGCTGCCTTGAAGCACAGCTTGCGCCAGTTTCCGTAAGTGATGTCTTTTACTTCGCGTTGACCGCGGGGGGCGACTTCGGCAGGCTTGGCGGCGGGCTGCTTGTCGCGCGCGAGAGCGTCGCGCACCGGCGTCATCGTCACGATGGCCAATAGTAGCGAAACCGATAGACAGGAACGCGCGTTGATCATGGCCGTCTCTCCAGATATCGGCAACTTCGGCTATCTCTGAGCATCGAGAAACTTTGCGACGAGCGGTGCCCAGATTGGAATCGCGTCCCGCGAACCAATGAAGAAGTGTCCCTCGTTGCCGAACGGCGGCATGAGATGATACTCGGCACGGCCGCCGGAGGCGGTGAAGGCCTCGTGCATGCGCCTGGACAGTGCTGGGCCGAAGAACGTGTCGTTCTCGATATAGATCCAGAGCATTGGTACACGCGAGGTGCGACCGAATTCACCGGTTGCTTCGACCAGCTTGTCAGGCGCGCAGTTGTTGTTCGGCTTGCCGTCGACACGGCCGCCGCGACCGGCCGCAAAAGTGATGATCGCCTTGACTTGCGGCGGGTTGAGGCTCGACAAGGCGATGGACGCCCAGCCGCCAGCGGATTGTCCGATGACGATGACGTCCTTGGGCAGGATGCGCTTGTCGGTTGCCATGCGATCGATGATCCAGAGGTCGGCCTGCGCGACCGCCATGCCAGGGTCACGGAAATTCGGATTGCTGCACTTGCCGACCTTCGAGAAGAACGGGCCGTAGAGCCCGCGCTCGGGAATATCAATGGCGGCTGCGCCATAACCGGTTCCGACCGGGGCGACGACGAAATAGCCGCGCATGGCAAACCATTTGGCAGCATCCCGGAATTCCACCAGTGGAAAGAAGCTGCGCTCCGTCGGATTGAGCGAGACGCCGTGGTTCATGACGGCCAGGGGAAACGGACCGTCGCCGATCGGGCGCACCACGTAGGCGAACGTCGGAAGTGGCAGCGGCAGCGCCCAGATCTCTTCCTGGATGCGGCGTGAAGCGGCTTGATCGTCCGCGCGCGCTGGCACAGCGGTGCAGAACAGCAACGCCGTCAGGAGCAGTCGAAGACCTTGATGACGGCGAGAATTCATGTGTGTGTCTCCTCATCCGGTGTAGGTGAAGGCCACGATGATCGGTCCGAGCACGGTCAGGACGACGTTGCCGACCGCATAGGGCACGGCGACGCCGAGCACCGGCGTCTGACTTTCGGCGATTTCGCAGCATCCCGTCACGGCCGCATCGACCGTCATGGCGCCGGCGAGCGCTCCGCAGGTGATGACCGGGTTCATGCGAAGCACGTGGTAGGCAAACAAGGTCGCGACGATCAGCGGCACCAGTGTGACGACGAGGCCCATGCCGACCAGCATCACGCCGTGCTCCTGAACCGCGATCCAGGCAGCATGGCCGTTCGCGAGGCCGATCGCCGCGATGAAGCCGCCGAGGCCGACGTCGCTCAGTGTCTGTTGCGCGGCCGGCGGCAGGGCGCCGAGGGTCGGGCGCCGCGAACGTATCCAGCCGCAGACAAGGCCCGCAACCAGCGCGCCGCCGCCGCCGCCGAGCGTCAGCCCAATGCCGCCGACCTTGAAGCTGATCAGCCCCGCGAGCAGACCTACGGCGATGCCGGCCGCAAGGAATGCGATATCGGTGCGGTCGCCGGAGCGCACGATCTGCCCGACCAGGGCGGCGGCGCGCTCGATGTTGCGGGTGCTGCCGACCATCGTCATGACATCGCCGACATAGAGCCGCGTGTCGGGGCTCAAGGGAACCTCGCGGCCCATTCGCGTCAGCGTGCGCAGAAAGACGCCGCGCGCGTCGTTGCCAAGGCGATCGGCGACCTCCTGGAGGGAACGGCCGTGGAGCTTGCGATTGTCGACCAGGACGTCGACCACATTGCCTGGTATCGCCTTGAGAATTTCATCGGCATCGATCTCGGTCCCGATGATGGGGCGAGCGGCGACGATGGCGGCCGTTCGCCCGGCAATGACGATGTCGTCGCCGGCTTCGAGCACAGTGTCCAGATGCGGTTCGATATCGGCACCCTGGCGCACGATGCGTTCGATGACGGTGCGGCTGCCGATCTCCTCCTCGATCGCCTTGACGGTGCGGCCCGCGGCAGCGTCAACGCGATAGGCCCGGGCCTGGAATTTGCGATAGTGCAGGTTCTCCGTCTTGGGCGGCTCACCGCCAGAGAGTTCAGCCTCGAGCTTCTTGGCTTCGACCTTCAGGTCGACACCCATCACTTTCGGTGCGAGCAACGGGACGTATATCAGCGTGAGAATATAGCCCAGCACATAGGTAACGGCATAGCCGGCGGCGATATTGGCCTCCTGCTGCTCCAGCACGTTCTTGGGGAGACCGAGCTGGGCCAGCGCACCCGAGGCCGTGCCGATCACCGAGGACTGGGTCAATGCGCCGGCGGCAAGTCCCGACGCCGTGCCGGGATCGAGGCCGAAACTGAAGGCGAAGACGAGTACGATGATGAGGCCGGTGCCTCCCAGCACCAACGCGAGCGCGACTTGCGCCAGCGTACGGATGCTCAAGGAAGCGAAGAACTCGGGCCCGGACCGGTAGCCGATGGTGAACACGAACAGGCTGAACAGCACGATCCGGAGCACGGAGGGAAACGTGAACGTGCCGAGCTGCCCGATCAGCACCGCGACGATCAGCGTGCACGCCGTCGTGCCGAGGGAGAATCCGCGGATTTTGACGCGGCCGAGAACGGTCCCGAGCGCAACCGACAGCAGCAGAAAGATTTCGGGCGCAGCAGAAATGATTCCCCTGATCGTGTTCATGGTCGTGGATCCCCAGCGCTTTATGGCAGCTCAGGCTGGGCGCGCTGGCGGCTGGGATGGTTGATCCAAATCAATCCTTTCATCCGCGGGGCCGCCCTTGATGGACCGATGCCGGACGCGCGATGAACCACGTCACCAACATGAGCTCGACGGACACCGCCAGTGACTCGCTGCGCCGCGACGAGACGGTGCCGATCTCACTGATGCTGGCTTTCGTCGGCGGCTATCTCGACGCCTACACCTGGATCATTCATGGCGTCATGGCGAATGCCCAGACGGCAAACCTGGTTCTGCTCTGGGTCCATGGTTCGGGAGGGAATTGGGACGACGCGCTTCATTTCGTGCCACCAATTCTCGCATTCGCGGTCGGGATTCTGCTCGTGTCCTGGCTTCGCGGCGTCGTCGGACGGCGTACCAGCGCCATCAGCACGCTCCTCGAAATCCTTCTGCTCGTGACGATCGGCGTCCTGCACAACCGCCTACCGGATCTCGCCGGCACGCTCGGAATCTCCTTCGTTGCGGCGATGCAGACCGCAGTCTTCACCAAGGTCGATGGCGTGGCCTACAGCTCGGTGATGATCACCGGCAACATGCGCCAAGCCATCGAAGGCCTCTACATGGCTCTTTCCGGTGGGGGACCGCTACGTCGCTCCGGCATATTTGCCGCGCTCTGCGTCGCGTTCGGCGTGGGCGCGGCCATCGGGGCCTTTGCGACCAAAGGCATTCCCGATCTTGCGCTCGGCATTCCGGTGACCGCCCTCCTGATTGTCCTGTTGCGGTGCGAGATCGAACGGAGCGAGGTGCCCGCATGAATTCGCTGTCCGACCTAGGCGTGGGATGGTCGCGATATTTGCCAGTCCCCGGCTGGCTCGTCGCCTATCGTGGCGAATGGCTGCCATCGGACGCAGTGGCCGGAATTACATTGGCCGCATACGCACTACCCGTATCGCTCGCCTATGCGACGCTCGCCGGTCTGGCGCCGCAGGTCGGCGTCTACGGCTACATGCTTGGCGGCGTCGGCTATGCCCTGCTTGGGTCGTCGCGGCAGCTCGCAATCGGTCCGACCTCGGCAATTTCGCTGATGATTGCCTCCACCGTCGGGGTGCTCGCCGGCGGGGACGCGGTGCGGTACGCGCAGATCGCCAGTCTTGCGGCTTTTGCGGTTGCGGTCCTGTGCTTCGTATGCTGGCTGTTCAAGCTCAGCGTCCTCGTCCGCCTGGTCAGCGACAGCATCCTGGTGGGTTTCAAGGCCGGCGCCGGGCTCACCATCATCATGAGCCAATTGCCGAGCCTGTTCGGCGTGGCCGGCGGCGGGCACAATTTCTTCGATCGTACGTTGCGGCTCGCTGGTCAACTCGGGGATCTCAACCTTCTCATCCTGGCGGTCGGCGCGGTGGCGCTCGCGCTTTTGCTGCTTGGCGAGCGGTTCCTGCCCGGAAAGCCGGTCGGCATCACGATCGTTGCGCTGTCGATCCTCGCTGCCACGCTGCTCTCCCTGCCGGCCGCCGGCGTACCGGTGACCGGGAAGATCCCGGAGGGATTGCCGACGCTCGCGCTGCCGACGTTTGGTCTCCTGCAGTTCGACGATCTCTTTCCGCTCGCCGCGGGATGTGTGCTGCTGGCCTATATTGAGGGCGTCTCCGCTGCTCGCAGCTTCGCTGCCAAGCATGGCTACACACTGGATGTGCGGAAGGAATTCCTGGGATTGGGAGCTGCGAATCTCGCCGCGGCTTGTGGCCACGGCTATCCCGTCGCCGGCGGGCTGTCGCAATCCGCCGTCAACGACAGCGCGGGGGCGCGTACGCCAGTCGCCTTGCTGTTCTGCTCGATTGCGCTGGCGCTGTGCCTGCTGTTCTTCACGGGTCTGCTGACGAATCTGCCGAAGGCCGTCCTGGCCGCCATCGTCTTTGCCGCAGTGTATCGGCTCGTGGATGTCCAGGCCCTGCTGCGGATGTGGAAGGTCAGCAGGCTCGACTTCTATGCTGCGGCGATTGCGCTCGTGGCCGTTCTGCTGCTCGGCATCCTGCAGGGTGTCCTGCTTGCGTCGATTGCATCGATTTTCCTCCTGCTGGCGCGCGCATCGCGTCCGAACATCGCATTCCTCGGCAGGCTTCCGGGAACCGGCCGCTATTCCGACAGCGCCCGGCACGACGGCGTCGAGCCGCTCGTTGGCGTGATCGCGTTCCGTCCCGAAGCCTCTCTGCTCTACATCAATGCCGAAACCATCCAGACGGTGGTTCTCGAAGCCGTGCAGAAATCGTCTGACGTCAAGTTGGTCGCCTGCGATCTCTCCGCATCGCCCTATATCGATCTGGCTGGCGCGCGCATGCTGATAGATCTCCATGACGAACTCGCCGCTCGTCACGTCGCGTTTTGCATCGTCGGCGCTCACGCGCAACTGCGCGACCTGCTGCAGGCGGAGGGGCTCGCGGAGAAGACCGACAGTTCGCAGTGGCTGCGGTCGCTCGACAGCGTCCTCGGCGACTTTCAGGTCGAACGGCCTCTGTTGCAACGCGAAGCGTCGATGCATACGCCGCCACCGCCCCCGATATCTCGCGACCGTTGACTTGGATCAATGGAGCGGTCCCCCCACCGTCCACGGTCCATCATCACCTTCCATGCGAGCCGATAATAACCGGGAGATACAGATGTCCAAGGACGCCAAGCCAACGCAGAAGCGCATCGATCAATTCTTTTCGGGGCCCGGTGCACGGGCCGACGATTGGCGTGATTTGGTGGATGCTGCAAAAGCGTGGGCCCGCGGCGGCGACCGCGCGAAATACGATGCGGTGCTGGCCGATCTCTCGGTCACGGAGGAGTTTCACGGCTATCCCGGCCTGCAACTGATGGGGGCGCTGCGCGAAGCCGCGGCGGCCGGGGATGGGGCAACATCGCTTGCCCTTGCGACACGGATCGCCCAGGCGTTGGCGACGCGATCCTTCCGCCAGCATGCGGGCGACTGGAACGTAAAGGACGAGGGCGATAGCGACGTGCCCGAGCTGGTCCCGCCGACCTTCGGCGCGCATACGACACGCAGGCCCTATTTCGAGACGCTGATCGTCACCGGGTTGTCTCCCGGCCAGTGGCCGGCGCTCGCTGCCGAATGGCGGAAGCTGCGGCGCCCGGTCGATGCCTTCGTCTATGAGCCCGTCATCGTCGGCAGTCTCGAAGACGCCTTCTGCGCGACGATGCTCAATCCCAACATCGGAGCCGTCATCATCAACGACGGCTTTGGCCTGCGTTCGCGGCACAATGCGCCGGTGCTCCGGTCGATCACGGCGTCGGCGGGCCTCAACGACGAGTCCGATGCGTCCGCGTTGCGGCTTGCACAGATCATCAAGCGTGTCAGACCCGAGCTCGATCTGTACATGATCTCGAATCGCGACGTCGAGGAGCTGGCCGGCAGCTCCGAAGCCAGCGTCATCCGCCGCATCTTCTATTCGGTCGAGGAGCTGCTCGAGCTGCATCTGTCGATCCTCGAAGGCATCCAGGATCGCTACGACACGCCGTTCTTCGACAATCTCAAGAAATACGCACAGCGCCCGATCGGGACGTTCCACGCGCTGCCGATCGCCCGCGGAAAATCCATCTTCAAGTCGGACTGGATCCGCGACATGGGCGAGTTCTACGGCCCGAACCTGTTCCTGGCCGAGAGCAGCGCCACCACCGGCGGCCTCGACAGCATGCTGGAGCCGACCGGAAACATCAAGAAGGCGCAGGAGAAGGCCGCCCGCGCCCTCGGCGCCGACCGCGTCTTCTTCGTCACCAACGGCACCTCGACGTCGAACAAGATGGCGGTGCAGGCGTTGCTCGCGCCCGGCGACATCGCGATCGTCGACCGCAACTGCCACAAGTCGCACCATTACGGGATGGTGCTCGCAGGCGCGCAGCCGATCTATGTCGAAGCCTTCCCGATGACGGAATATTCGATGTACGGCGCCGTGCCGCTGAAGACGATCAAGCAGGCGCTGCTCAGCGCAAGGGCCGATGGCCGGCTCGAGCGGGTCAAGATGCTCGATCTCACGAACTGCACCTTCGACGGCCACATCTACAACACCCGGCGGGTGATGGAGGAATGCCTCGCGATCAAGCCCGACCTGATCTTCCTGTGGGATGAAGCATGGTTCGGCTTCGCGCGCTTCTCGCCCTTCCTGCGCCGGCGCACGGCGATGGGGGCTGCCAACGAAATCGAGGCATGGATGCATGATCCGAAGTCGGTCGCGGCCTATGAGAAACAACAGGCCGAGCTCGGCAAGAGTCCGTCGGACGAGGTGCTGCTCAAGACACGGTTGATTCCCGATCCGCGCCAGATCCGGTTGCGCGTCTATCAGACCAACTCGACCCACAAATCGATGTCGGCGATCCGGCAGGGCTCCATGCTCTCGGTCAAGGACGTCGAATTCCATACGGTCGAGCAGCAGTTCAAGGAGGCCGTCTTCACACACGCCTCGACCAGTCCAAACCAGCAGCTCATCGCCAGCCTCGACATCTCGCGGCGGCAGATGGAGCTGGAAGGCTACGGCCTCGTCGCCAACGCGATCGAAATCGCGCTCGCCATCCGCCACGCCGTCAACAACAACCCGCTGCTCTCGAAGTATTTCCGCATTCTCGGCGCCGATGCCATGGTGCCGGCGCAATACCGCCAGAGCGGCTTCACCGACTATCTCGCCCCGGGCGTCAACTGGGCGAATACGCTGAAGAGCCTGGACGAGGACGAGTTCTGCCTCGATCCAACCCGGATGACGCTGGTGTGCGGCACGGCGGGTTACGACGGAACCCAGTTCAAGGGCATCCTTGCCAACGAGTACAACATCCAGGTCAACAAGACCTCACGCAATTCGGTGCTGGTCCAGTCCAACATCAACAACACCCGCAGCGACGTCGCGCATCTGATCCGCGTCCTCGCCGAGATCGCGGGCGAGGTCGATCGCGGGCTCGCGCAGGGCGGAGCCAACGCGAAGAAGACTTTTGAAGCGCGGGTCAAGAGCTTGATGACCGACGTGCCTGATCTGCCGAACTTCTCGCATTTCCACCCGAGCTTCCGCGGCGATGCCGGCACCAAGACCAACGAAGGCGACATCCGCGCCGGCTTCTATGCCGCCTATGACGTGGCGGGGTGCGAGCATATTCGCCTCACCGATCCCGAGATCGACCGGCGGCTGAAGGCCGGGCCGGAGCTTGTCTCCGCCAATTTCGTGATCCCGTATCCCCCTGGCTTCCCGATCATGGTCCCCGGCCAGGTCATCACCCAGGAGACCATCGACTTCATGCGGAAGCTCGATGTGAAGGAGATCCATGGCTACGACGCCAAGGAGGGCTTGAAGCTCGTACGCACCGAAGCTCTGGCGAAGATCGGCCGGCCCAAGCCCGTCGCGACGCCGAAGCTCAAGGCCGCGTCATAAGGAGACGCAACATGCAGAGTTTTTTCACATTCCTGCAGCAGAACCCGTTTCTGTTGCTGTTCTTCGTCGTCGGGCTCGCCGTCTGGATCGGACGGGCCAGCATCAAGGGCTATGGCCTCGGCATGGTCGCCGGTGCCATCGTGGTCGGCGCCGGCCTGTCGGTGTGGGCGTCCGTCTTTGGAGTCAAGCTCGAGCTCAACAACTTTGCCAAGAGCCTGTTCTACTATCTCTTCATGTACGGCGTCGGCTTGCGCGTCGGGCCGTCCTTCGTCAACAGCCTGAAGGGTGATGGACTCAAGTTCTGCATTCTGGCGGTGGTGTCCAGCGTCCTTGGGCTGGCACTCGTCGTCATCCTTTCGAAGTTGTTCGCGCTGCCGATTGGCGCCGCCGGCGGCATGCTGGCGGGATCGCAGACCATGTCGGCCGCAATCGGTTCGGCGGAGCAGGCCGTCACGTCGGGCGTCGTCAAGCTGCCCGAGGGCATGAAGCCGGAGGATGCATCCGGCATGATCGCGCTGTCCTACGGCATCACCTATATCTGGGGGACCGTCGGCATCATCCTGATCTGCAAATACCTGCCGCGCTGGTGGGGTGTGGACGCCAAGGCGGCGGCAAGGAAGTACGAAGAGGAATTCGGCGTCAAGGACCTCGAAGGCGGCGGCCTCACCGGCTATCGCCAGTTCGGCCTGCGTGCCTACCGGCTGGAAAACCCGGCGCAGGTCGGGATGAGCATCGCCAAGTTCCGAGCGGTCAATCCCGAATACCGCATTGTCAATGTGGTGCGTAGCGGCGAATCCCTGGGAGCTGATCCCGACCTCGTGTTGCAAAGGGCCGATGTCGTCGCGCTTGGTGGCGCGACTGCGCATCTCACCGACAAGATGGGCCTGATCGGGCCCGAGGTCGCGGATGCCAAGGCGCTCGGTATTCCCATGGATCAGGCCGACATTCTCGTCACCAACAAGGAGATGGTCGGGCGCACGTTCGAATCGTTCCGTGACACCGCATTGGCCGGCCAGTTGCAGGTTACCAAGGTCGAGCGCGGCGGCGTACCGTTTCCGGCCGGTCTCAAGACCGAGCTGCAGCGGATGGACATCATCTCGGTTGTCGGCCTCAAGTCGGCCGTCAACGAGCTTGGCGAGATGTGGGGGCGCATCGCGCGGACCAACACTTCGACCGATCTGCTGACGCTCGCCGCGGGCATGATCATCGGCTTCCTGATCGGCATGATCGAATTCCCGGCTTTCGGCGCCAAGATCGGCCTCGGCAATGCCGGTGGTCTGTTGCTGTCGGGCGTGATCGTCTCCTCGCTGGTCTCGCGGCTGCGCTTCTTCGGCAACACGCCGAATGCGGCGCGCAACGTGCTGGAGGATCTCGGCCTCGTCGTCTTCGTGGCCATCGTCGGCGTCAATGCCGGCGCAGGGTTGTTGGCGCAGCTCACAGGCGCGGTTGCCCTGAAGATCTTCGTCGCGGGCTTCATTGCCTGCACGATCCCTCCGTTCATCGTCTGGGCGATCGGGTACCACGTCTTCAAGATCAATCCGGCCGTGCTGATGGGCGGCGTCGCCGGTGCACGGTCGCATTCCGGTCCGTGCCGTGAGGCTGCGGTCGAGATCCAGAGTTCCGTGCCCTGGATCGGCTTCCCGGTCGGCTACGCCGTCTCGGGCATCCTGCTCACCGTATTCGGCTACTTCGCGATGATCCTGGCTCAATAACCGGCGCTACAATCAAAAGGGGAAGTGACATTATGAGAAAGCTTGCTATCGGCGCCGTCCTGGCTACCTCGCTCGCAGTTGTTGCCGGCTTCACCACGCCATCGCGTGCCGAGACCGGCGAGGTGGCGGTGGTCTTCACCAAGGGCGGTTTCGTCATCGGCGTCGGCGGCGGGGAGGGAGTTCTTCTGCTCCGCGGCAAGAGATATCCGTTCACGGTCTCCGGCATGAGCGTCGGCTTCACGATCGGCGCCTCGACCACCAAGCTGGTTGGCCGCGCCCTCAATTTGAGGGGGCCCGCCTCGATCGAAGGCTCTTATGCCGTAGGCGGAGCGGGCGGGGCGGTTGCCGCAGGAGCCGGTGCGGTTCAGCTGCAGAACGCGAACGGCGTCATCCTGCAGCTCAGCGGCCCGAAAGTCGGTGCGGAGCTGTCGGCCGCGGTTGGTGGCGTGACGATCCGCTTGAAGTAAGCGAGATAACGGGCCGCGCCGATGCGTGGCCCGTTTTCCTGCGCGGTGGAATGCGTTCACGGGCGGAGGCATGTCGACGACCAATGCCGGCGCGGCGACGCTGTCTTATCGCTATTCCACTTATGCAGGTTGGGATCGATGCAGAACAGCAACCTGATCGTCTGTCGTCAGGCGTTGTGTGCGCCGTGTCAGAGCGCGAAAAACAGCCAATGATATGTGAAGCCTTTGATGTCCGCTGTCTGCCGGCAGCGGGCATCAGCTCTGTCTGATATTCACTTCAGCGTGCGATGCGAGAATGCCGACGATGGGGCGACAATTGATCGCCACCATCGAGGTGCAGTTTATTCTCGACTCTTCATCTGAAAAGGAATCCACTAGGTTCATCACCGCTGCGAACCGGGCGGCCATCGGTGATCGAGGGGGTTGTAGTTTCGCCTGATCAGGGGGGACGTCATGCCGCAGGGTCAGTGCAGCAAAGATCAGTCCGCCGATTATGGTTGTCGCTTCGCGACGACAGCGGGAGATGCGCCTCCAAGCCACGAGCTCTGCGCGTTCGAACTTCCCGGCTGCAATGCATGCCCTAGGGCACTCCGGGTCACTCGTATCGCGAGAAATGAGGAAGATCCCATGAAATCGGAGCTGTGGCGCGCGTGGATTGCGCGCGTTGCAAACCCCTGACCGGTAGTCTGAAGTCCTCGCATCATGGCAGCCGTTCTGACCATTGATACGGATCACCTTGAGGACTCGACTTACGGCCACTTGGCGCAGCTGCAATGCAGCACTTTACAGCCGATGGTCTACACTTGGTAAGTCACCTCTGAAGTTCACAAGCGCGGTGCTTCGCCTGGGAGGCGAAGCCCGAGGGAGACCAGAACGTTCGAAATGGAGACGCAAGCCAGGAATCTTGCGCGAGCCAAATTCGACGAGGGGGTTGATCGTCTACGCTCGCACAATGAGTTGCGCGGCGTTCAATATCGCTCGGCGACGAAGTTCATCCCGCGCAAGCCCGCCTGGTCATTGTAACGTCCCTTGTTGGAGCGTGGCGGCAGCTTGACCTTGTCCTTCTTGATGCGCTTGTGGGGAATCGCCTTCAGCAGATGGGCGATGCAGTTCAGCCGCGCCCGGCGCTTGTCATCGGAACGGATGATGTACCATGGTGCGTGCTTTGTGCTCGTCCGCTTGAGCATGAGATCGCGTGCCCGCGAATAATCGTACCAGCGACTATAGGATTCGAGATCCATCGGGCTCAGCTTCCATTGCCGGACTGGATCGTCGATCCTGGCCCCGAAGCGGCGTTCCTGCTCGTCCATTCCGACCTCGAGCCAGATCTTGACCAGGATGATTCCACCGTCGATGACGTACTTCTCCATTTGAGGACAGAGGGTCAAGAATCGATCGTGCTCCCTGGGCGTACAGAAGCCCATGACATATTCGACGCCCGCGCGGTTGTACCAGCTCCGGTCGAAGATCACGATCTCTCCGCCGGCGGGAAACTGTTCCATGTAGCGCTGGAAGAAGAGCTGGGTCTTTTCCCGATCGGAGGGCGCTGGAAGCGCGACGACGCGGAACACCCGGGGACTGACCTTTTCCGTGATGGCCTTGATCGTGCCGCCCTTGCCGGCGGCGTCCCTGCCCTCGAAGAGCACGATGACCCGAAGCTTGTTCGCCTTCACGAAATCCTGGAGGTGGCACAGCTCGATCTGAAGCTTTTCGAGATGCTTCTCATAGTCCTTGCGCTTCATTCGTTCCGCAGGTTCGTTCTTTGCCATGCATCCCTCTTTCGTAACCTCTGCTCGGCCGCATCCGAGAACCTAGTCGTCTCCCCAGGAGATGGTCACGCCGATGTCCCCCGGCATGCCACCCGGGAAATCGATGATCTGGTAGGCGATGCGATAGCCGCGCGGTTTCAGATAATCCGTCCAGAGCTGGAAGATCTCCTTCGGAATGCCGGTCAGTGTGTTCTCCCAGCCGGGCTCCATCTGGTTGATGGCGCGCCCCTTGTCCGTGCACAGCGTGTTGGGAAAGCGGTAGACCTGCACTTCCGTTAGACCGTTTCGCACCGCACGCTGAATGACGGTCGATGCGAGCTTGATCTTCTCCTCCTCGGACTTTCCCGATGGTTTGCTCAGTCGTTCGATCAGGGCGTGCTTCTCGGCTTCGGCGGCGGCGGCGAGGCGGACATACTGTTCTGCCTTCTCGGCCTCCTTCAGCGCGGCTTCCTTCCGGATCTGCGTTGCATTGGGGATGAGGTCTTCAATGCCTGGCATGGCGGCGGCTCCTGATTACTGGCTTTCTCCGGCGATCGAGGCTAGGCTGGGCGAAGTTCATTCCCTTGATACAAATCAAGCAATTCGCCGGCGACGTCGTCACTCTGCGCGCAGCTTTAGGGACGCTCGGTCCCGGTCAGGAGAGAACCTTGAGCGAGCAACTGCACCCGATAGGCCCGCATCATCTGCCGTTCTACATCATTGCGCCCGGCGAGACCGACTGGCTGATGGTGCTGACCGGGCTACTATTGATCGGCGCCGTTTTCAGCGTCGGGCTGCTTTATTGGTATCTGCACAGCCTGCCCGAGCGCATGGCGCACAAGACGCAGAAACTGCAGTTCGAGGTCGTGGCGGTGCTGGGCCTGATCGCGCTGTTCACGCACGAGCATCTCTACTGGATCGCCGCGCTGGTGCTTGCGCTGATCGAGCTTCCGGATTTCGGGACGCCCTTGCGCAGCATTGCAGGATCGGTCGAGCGGATCGCGGACGGTGCTTCGCCGGGCGACGACGGTCGGGTGAGGGTCGGTGATACGCCTTCGACGGAAACTCCGGCCCAAACTCTGCAACCGGCGGCATCCAGCAGCAAGGTACCCAGCCATGCTTGAGCTTGCCATTTGCTCTCTGTTGACGATCCTTCCTGACTACCTCTACCGCCGATATGTGCAGGGCAAGCGGTTCGGCAAGGAGATCACCCTGTTTTCAGTCTGGTATGAGCTCAGATGGGGCATCACCGGCTGCCTGATGCTCACCGTGGCGCTCATCACGAGCGTCTTCTTCTTCCACCCGGCGACTTCGAACGCGGCGCTGTTGTTCCGAACGGTGCCGATCCTGCCCGAAGGCTCCGGGCGTGTCGCGCAGGTCAATGTCGGCTATAGTGCTTTGGTGAAGAAGGGCGACGTGCTCTTCAATCTGGACAGCTCGAAGCAACGAGCGGCGCTGGAGACTGCTGCCCGCAAAGTCGCAGAGATCGATGCGACGCTGGAGACTGCGAAGTCCGACGTCGTGAAGGCCGAAGCGCAGATCCAGGAAGCCAGGGCCAGCTATCAGCAGGCCAAGGATGAGCTTGAGGTCAAGGTCGAGCTGCAGCGCCGCAATCCAGGCATTGTGCCGCAGCGCGATATCGAGAAGCTCCAGGTCATCGTGGATCAGCGGCAGGCGACGATTGACGCCGCCGCCGCCACCAAGCAGTCGGCGGTCTTGCGCGTTTCGACGCAGTTGCCGGCGGAGAAGGCGAGCGCGCAGGCCTCGCTAGCGGAAGCGCAGGTTGATCTCGACAAGACCTTCGTTCGTGCCGGTGTCGACGGGCGCGTCGAGCAGTTCCTCGTTCGCGCCGGCGACGTCGTCAATCAGCTGATGCGTCCCGCCGGCATCCTCATTCCCGAGGGCGCCGGTCGGGCGCGGCTACAAGCGGGCTTTGCTCAGATCGAGGCCGGCATCATGCGGGAAGGGATGGTGGCCGAGGCGACCTGCATCTCGAAGCCATGGGTGATCATCCCGCTCGTGGTCACGTCTGTCCAGGACTACATCGCGGCCGGTCAGTTTCGGACCGGCGAGCAGCTCATCGAGGCGCAGAATCTCGCCAAACCCGGCACGATCCTCGTGTTCCTCGAGCCGCTTTTCAAAGGCGGCCTCGATGGTGTGACTGCCGGCAGCAGCTGCATCGTCAATGCCTACACCAGCAATCACGACGAGATCGTCGATCCCAAGACGTCGACAGCTCGCAAGGTCGCGCTTCACGTGATCGACGGAATTGGATTCGTGCATGCGTTGCTGCTGCGCATCCAGGCGCTGTTGCTGCCATTCAAGACGCTGGTGTTCGGAGGCGGCCACTGATGAGGAGCAGATGGCTGCATGATGTGAGAACACTGGGCGCGGGAACAGTGCTATTGCTCGGTGCCTCGTTCGCATCGGCCGGCGGCGCGGGTGCCGTCGATCTGAACGGTGCCTGGGCGACCAGCGCGGATCAGTGCGAGAAGGTCTTCACCCGCGAGGGCGGAAAGCTCGGCTTTTCCGACATGTCCGAGGTCTACGGCGGCGGCTTCATCGTCGACGGCAAGCAATTGATCGGCAAATTCGGTCGTTGCACCGTCAAGGCGAGGAAGGACGACGGCACAGACGTCAACCTGATCGCGTCCTGCGCGACCGACATCATGCTGTCCAGCGTTCAGTTCAACCTGAAGCAGCTCGATGCGAACAGCATCGCCCGGCGTTTTCCGGGGATGGAGGACATGGAGATCAGATATCATCGCTGCCCGTTCAACTGAGCAAGCGGCCGCGTAGGCTTGATGCATGTCAAGCAAACTGCGTGTGGGTAAGCGTCAAGTGCCGTTCATCCCCGGGAGGATAGACATGACATCCACGAGACGTGTTCACAAATCGATCTACGCGACGCTCGGAGCTGCCACGGTTGTGGCAGCTTTTGGCGTCCAGGCGCACGCGGACGATCCGGCAAAGATTCTGAAGTTGATGTCGGACCATCTCGCCGGTCAGAAGACGCTGTCCGCATCCTTCGACAGCGACATCGAGATCATCACGCCCGAACTCCAGAAGATTCAGTTTGCGAGCTCCGGCGAGATCAAGATGAGCCGCCCGGACAAGCTGCGGGTCAGGCGCACCGGCGGCTATTCCGATGTCGAGCTGGTCTATGACGGCAAGATGATTTCGATCTACGGCAACAACGCCAAGAGTTATGTCCAGGCAGACGCGCCCGGGACCATCGACAAGATGATCGATGCTCTTCAGGCGCGCTCAGGAGCCGGCATGCCGGGCGCCGACCTCCTGCTCTCCAATGTGTTCGACGAACTGATGGCCACGGTCATCGAAGGCAAGCATATCGGGCAAGGGGTGGTCGACGGCATCGAGTGCGAGCATCTCGCATTCCGCACGCCAGACACCGACTGGCAGATATGGATCGAAAGCGGCGCCAAGCCCGTGCCGCACAAATACGTCATCACCAGCAAAACGATGGCTGGTGCGCCGCAATATACGCTCCGGATCAAGGGCTGGAAGACCGATGCCCTGGACGCCGCGGCCTTCGCGTTCGTTGCGCCGGCGGGAACCACCAAGGTCGATCTGGAGAGCGCCGTAATTGCAGAGTTCGACGAGCTTCCCCCTGGTACACCGACAGGAGCAAAGAAATGATCGCATTGCGAAAAATCGCTCTGTCCGCCGCAGCCGTGGCGGCCTTTGCGGCCGGCTTGTCCTGCAATGAAACCGGCAGCCTCATCGAAGGAGCCTTCTTTGCCGAGGCCCAGGCGAGGGTCGGGCGCCCCTTGACGCCCATGAGCTATGCCGGTGTTGCCCGGAGAACTACACGCCGCGCGGTTGCGGTGGGAGCGGTAGGAGCTGCCGGTGCCTACTATGGCTCCTCCTGCGTGCAGGTCGTGGATGCCTACGGGCGGGTCGTGACGCGCTGCTGAGCAAACCTGCCTGGGGCGAGTCGTTTCCGCCGTGCGGCCGGGCTCCAATTGTGCTGGGATGAGAGCCGATCATCGCAGCAGGCGAAGAAGAGCATGAGCGGACGCCTCCCCATCGCTGCAGCCGTCTGGTCCGGCGGGTCCGCCTGTCTTGCCGTATGCCTGATGGCCCTTCTGGTGATGCTCTCCGGATCGGCGGTCGGCGCCGATCGCAGCGAACCTAAGCGGATTCTGTTGCTGCATTCTTTCGGGCGGGACTTTCGTCCGTGGAGCGAGTATGCGCTGAGCATCAAAGCCGCGCTGGAGCAGAAGGCGCCGTGGTCGCTGGATGTCCAGGAGCACACGCTGCTGACGGCAAGGTTCAACAATCCCGGGCCGGAAGAGCCGTTCGTGGATTACCTCCGCTCACTTTATGCGGGCGTACCCCCGGATGTCGTTGTGAGCGTCGGGGCCCCGGCTGCTCGCTTTGCTCAGAAGTATCGCGACCAGCTCTTTCCCGATGCGCCGATGGTCCTGACCGTGGTCGAACAGCGGCTGGTGAATCGCGCGGACTTGACCGACAACGACACCGTGATCTCGGTCCAGAACGACTTCACGGCTGTCTTCGACAGCGTCCTCAAAGTCCTGCCGGGCACGAAGACAATCGCTGTCGTAATCGGAGCCTCTCGCCTGGAACAGTTCTGGTTCAACGAGATCAAACGCGAGACGGCGGCTTTCGAGGACCGCGTGGCGTTCGTCTGGTACAACGAATTGTCCTTCGACGAAATTCTGAAGAGAGCATCGGTGCTTCCGCCGCACACGGTGCTGTTCTGGGGCTTGATGTCCGTCGACGGAACCGGGATCATTCATGAAAGCGATCTGGCCTTGCGCCGTCTTCGCGCCGTCGCAAATGCTCCGATATTTTCCTACCAGGAGGCGTTTTTCAACGGCTATACGGTCGGCGGCCCAATGCATTCGATCAGCGCGACCACCACGAAGACGGCCGATGCCGTGATCCGCATCCTGGCCGGCGACAGACCAGGCGCGATCAAGTTCGAGCCCCTCCAGCTCGGGTCTCCGAAATACGACTGGCGCGAAATGCAGCGTTGGGGCATCAGCGAGAGCGACCTGCCCGCTGGAAGCGAGGTCCTGTTTCGCCAGGCGGGAATCTGGGAGACGTATCGCTGGCAGATCGCGGTGATCGCCTCCGTCATCCTGATCCAGACGGGTCTGATCAGCGGCTTGCTTTACGAGCGACGCCGGCGGCTTGTAGCCGAGGTCGAGTCGCGACAGCGTCTTGCTGAACTGGCCCACGTCAACCGGTATGCGGCGGCAGGCGAGCTGACCACGTCGATCGCCCACGAGCTGAACCAACCCTTGGGGTCGATCCTGACGAACACCGAGACGGCGGAGCTGATGTTGAAGAGTGAGTCGCCCAATCTGGCGGAAATCGGAGAAATTCTCGCCGACATCAGACGGGACGACCAGCGGGCCAGCGAGGTGATCCGCAGGCTGCGCAGCATCCTGAAAAAGACGCCGTTCGAGATCGCCAAGATCGATCTCAATGACACGGTGGGGGAGACGATCAGGCTGTTGTCCGCTGTGAGCGACGGGCGCCGGATTGCCCTGAAATTTGCGCCATCCACCAGCGTATTGCGGGTGAAGGGCGATCCCATTCAGCTTCAGCAGGTCATTCTCAACCTGATCATCAATGCGATCGATGCGATCTCGCAGGCCGGTGCGACGGAGCGAGAGATCAATGTGGCAACGGGCCGGTCCGACGCGTTCGCCGAGATCCGGATCGCCGACAGCGGGCCGGGGATTGCTCCCGCCGACGTGAAGAACATCTTCAACCCATTCTTCACCACCAAGCCGCACGGCATGGGCATGGGCCTTGCGATCGTCAGGACCATCGTTGAAGCCCACGGCGGCACGATGTTCGCCGAGAACCAGACATCGGGCGGTGCGCTGTTCACGATCCGGCTGCCGCTCGTGCATTGATCTCGGTCGCCGAACTGCCGACTGATGCATCGCAGCAAACGGCATGCGGGAGCTTTCCTTGATCTTTGTCAACGAAGACCTGAGTGCGTCGCCGATGCTGACGGTCGCCTCGTCAATGGAGAACGTAATGTTTCGCAGCGGCAAGATCCTGGTTGCGCTCATGCTGTTCATGGCGACACCCGTCTCAGCTTTTGCGCAGACGCCCGACAAGCCGGCGGCCGCGGCGGTGCAACCGCCGAGCCCAGCCGCTCCGACCGCGGAGTTGCTGAAGCCCGAGCAGCTGGAGGCGCTCGTTGCACCGATCGCTCTCTACCCGGACGATCTGCTCGCAAACGTGCTGGCCGCTTCCACCTACCCGCTGGAGGTGGTGCAGGCAGACCGATGGCTGAAGGAGCGCAAGTCGCTGAAGGGCGATGCATTGAAGATTGAGGTCGACAAGCAGTCCTGGGACGACAGTGTCAAGGCGCTCGCGAGCACGGCGGACGTTCTCGCCATGATGAGCGACAAGATCGAGTGGACCAAGAATCTGGGCGATGCCTTCCTCGCCCAGCAGCCGGACGTGATGGACGCGATCCAGCGCCTGCGCACCAAGGCTTACGACAACAAGAAGCTGGTGACGACGAAGCAGCAGAAGGTCAGCGTCCAAACCCAGGAGAACAAGCAGGTCGTCGTGATTCAGTCCGCGGATCCAGAGACGATCTACGTTCCGTATTATGATCCTGCGACGGTCTACGGATCGTGGCCCTATGTGGAATATCCTCCCTACTACTTCGGATACCCGTCATATATCGGCGCCGGCGTAGTCGCCGCAGGTCTCGCGTTCGGCACGGCCTGGGCGATCGGACGCTGGGGCAATTATTGGGGCGGCGGCTGCAATTGGGGCAATCGCAACGTCTACGTCAATCACCGGGCCACCAACATCAACGCTGGCTGGCAACATAATCCGACGCATCGTCAGGGCGTGCGCTACAACAATGCGAACGTATCGCAGCGCTTTGGCAACAACAGCCTGAACGCGGGCGCGGCGGACCGGATGGATTTCCGCGGCCGCGACGGGCAGCAGGTGTTGAAGCCCGGCCAGGGCGCGGGCGAGCGTGCGGGAGACCGGGCAGGAGACCGGGCAGGTGATCGGGCTGGCGGCGCGGATCGCGCCGGAAGCCGCGACGGCGACCGCGCGGGCTCGGCCGACCGGGCCAAGGGCGGCGGAGATCGTGCCAAGGCCGGTGGCGATCGCGCCAAGAAGGGCAATGACCGCGCCAAGGGCGGCGGAGACCGCGCAAAAGCGGCGAACCGGAGTAGCGGCGGTGGCAATCGCGGCGGCGCCATGAACGTGTCTTCGGGCAAGGCTGCGGCTGCGGCGTCGAACCGCGGGCGATCGAGCATGGCGAGTGCGGCTCCGCGCGGCGGAGGTGGTGCGCCGAGCATGGCCGGCCGCGGAGGTGGCGGCGGTGCAGCAATGCGCGGCGGAGGCGGCGGTGGAGGCGGACGCGGAGGTGGTGGCGGCGGCGGCGGCCGTCGTTCCGACATCGCGCTGAAGCATGATGTCGTGCTGCTGGGCCATCTCGGCAATGGGCTCGGCTACTATCGCTTCAGCTATATCGGCAGCGATAAAGCCTATGTCGGCGTCATGGCGCAGGAGGTCGAACAGGTCATGCCGAACGCCGTCCTGCGCGGCAGCGACGGGTATCTGCGGGTCCATTACGAGAAGCTCGGCCTGAAATTCCGCACCTACCGCGACTGGCTCGCCGCCGGCGCAACGATCCCGGCGGAGGTGACGCGATGATCGGCCTGAGATCATGTCGTCGCGCCGCTTTGCCGTGCGTCATGGCGCTCGCCCTGATGAGCACCGCGAGCCTGGCACAGCAATCCTATCAGACGCCGGAGCAGGCGGCGTCCGCGCTGGCTGCCGCGGTCAAGAGCGGTCCGCGTGAGATCCTGAAAGTCCTCGGCAGATCTGCGGTCGACATCGTCTCGTCCGGAGACGAGGTCGCCGATGCCGATATTCGTGCACGCTTCGTCTCCATGTATGACTCCAAGCACGCGATCAAGGCGGAGGGCAACACGAAGGCCACGCTGATGCTGGGACCGGAGGACTTCCCGTTTCCGATTCCGCTCGTCAACACCAGAACGGGCTGGGAGTTCGACACCGACGAGGGACGCATCGAGGTGCTTCGTCGCCGTATCGGCCGCAACGAGCTCGATGCGATCCAGACTTGTCTCGCCTATGTCGATGCGCAGAGCGAATATGCCGACAAGGATCGCGGCGAGGGCGTAGGCGTCTACGCGCAACGCATTGTCTCTACGGCCGGCAAGAAGGATGGGTTGTTCTGGTGGGACGACAGCGACCCGAGCCCGCTTGGCGTGCTGGCGGCACAGGCCTCGGCCGAAGGCTACAAGGCCGGTGAGAAGCCGGCGCCGTATCACGGCTATTATTTCCGCATCCTCAAGGGCCAGGGGTCCGATGCGCCGGGCGGCGCGCTCAACTACGTCGTCAAGGGCAAGATGATCGGCGGCTTCGCGTTGATCGCCTGGCCCGCGGAATACGGAAATTCAGGCGTCATGACCTTCCTCGTCAATCACGCCGGCACCGTCTACCAGAAGGATCTCGGCAAACGCACGGAATTCGTCGCCCCTCGCACCACGCTGTTCGATCCCGACCAGACCTGGAAGAAGGTCGATGCTGCAAAGCCGTGACCACATCCGCCTTGCACGGCGCGCGTTCCTCTTTCGCCTGGCGGCGCTGGTGCTCCTGGCAGTCTCAGTGCCGGTGACGCCGTCGCTTGCCCAGGCGTCCGGCCAGGTGCGAGTCAAGATCGTCAAGGCGGGTCTGCTCGTCGGTGGCGGGGCCGGCAGCGGCGTCCTGACCTATCGTGGCCGCAACTATCCTTTCCGGATTTCTGGCGTCAGCCTGGGCATCACCGCCGGCGCGACGGTCGGACGGCTCGATGGCTGGGCCTCGGGCATTCGCGACATCGGCGACTTTGCCGGCACCTACGCTTCTGTCGGTGGCGGCGCCGCTCTGGTCGGCGGCGTCAATGGCGTCCATCTGCGGAATGAGAAGGGCGTCACGATGGTGCTGCAGGGACCAAAGGCGGGGGTGGAGTTCGCCGCCAATCTCAGTCGGGTCACGATTTCTCTGAAGTGAGTCTGCGCATCGACTCAACCAAGTATTCACGCGCCAGTGGATTGCCCGTGATCGGGCCGTCCTGCTGGCCAGCTACGATGCGAGCCTTCCGCGATCCAGCATCAAACTATGTTTGCGCTCTTGCTTAGTTGGTTTCCAGGGCTGCGCATCGTGAGCTCAGAGCCTCAAGAGTGCCGGCAAGGCCAATTCTTTTCGTAGGACAAAAGCTTGGGTCCAAGACAAGGCGCCTCGGCACGGCGGTTGCCGGAGGTCTATGCCTCTCTGGCTGGCTATCCCCAGGCGCAGATTGGCAACGCACCCGGCAGCTACATTCCGAATGCGCCGGCGATGGTTGCATCAGCCGTCGTCGTGCTCGGCGAGAAGGCCGGCCGGTTTCGGAGCCTTGCGCTGGCGTTATCTGGCGTCGTGTCCGTTGGCCGAGGATAGTGCGTTCCGTTCACCGGCGACCAGCGTCTTCAACGAATCCCTTGGCTACCGCACCGACAACGACTGGCGCATCCAGCTCGACATACTCAATCTCTTCGACAGCAGGACGAACCGGATCACCATGCCCATGGTTCCTTGCTCAGGACCGATATGCTCTACAATCACTGCGCCGCCGGCGGCGCGCCGACCGCGGTTTGTCAGAACGGCATGATGGACTATGTAATGCACCCGGCCGAGCCGCTGGCGTTCCGCTTGAGCGTGGCTGGCACGTTCCAGGAGAAATAGGCTGTGCAGCGAAAAGCAGATGATCCGCCGATGAACTCTGGTCTAGACCTCGCCTGCTTTCAGTTGCATCCGCAGCGGGGCGCGGTGTTGAGCGAAGTCCATGCGCGCCCGTTCACTCGGCTGACCGGACCGCTCGCCGTGCTGCGCTTTGCGTTTCTCAACCAGGGCGATACGGCTGCCGCTGACCGGCAGAGCTTTGCCGCCTTTTGCGCCGCACATGGACTGACAACGCCGGATGCATCTGCAAAACACCATCAAGCAACGGTCGGAACCGTCACTTTGCGCTGGGAGCAACATTCCGAGTTCACGACCTTCACCTGGATCAGAAATCATGCGGGCGCCTCGCGACCGTTCGGTGATGTGGATGACGAGCTTGCTGCGCTGATCGGGTCGCTTCCTCAGACCGGCCAATTACTGGTCGCACTCAAGCTCGAGGTCGAGGAGACGTCTGCCGCGGTCGAACGCGCCGAGCAGCTGTTCGAGAAAGGCAGCCTGGCCATGGTCAACGTACGAAGCGGCCCGGCGGTGGTCGCTTCCGACTTCCGGGTCGACGAGCAGGGCTTCGTGCGTATCCTGGTCTGCAATAACGGTCTGTCTCCAGGCCGTTTGGGCGCACTGGTGCAGCGCGTGCTTGAGATCGAGACATATCGCACGCTGGCGCTGCTCGGCTTACCGGCTGCGCTCGCGCTCGCACCATCTGCCGATCACATTGGACGGAGGCTGGTCGAGGTGCTCGAGGAGATGCAGGGCGCGGCAGACTTCAAGCTCAACAATCATCTGTTGACCGAGCTGACTGCGCTCGCCGCCTCGCTCGAGCGCGGCGCCGCCGGCAGCCTCTTCAGATTTGGGGCCAGCCGGGCTTATTACGATATCGTGCAGGCTCGACTCGGGGTGGTCGAAGGCGGCGAGATCGCAAACTATCCGACCTGGTCGTCATTTCTCGCCCGTCGGATGGCGCCCGCAATGCGGACCTGCGCCGCCCTGGAGGAGCGTCAGGCGACTTTGTCGATCAAGCTTGCGCGTGCCGCCGACCTCCTGCGCACCCGCGTCGACGTCGAACTCGAGGAGCAGAACCGCGACCTCTTGCGCTCGATGAACGAGCGTACCAAGCTGCAGTTGCGCCTGCAAAGCACGGTCGAGGGGCTGTCGGTGGCGGCGATCGGCTATTACGTCGTCAGCCTGTTCGGCTATCTTGCCAAGGGCGCGCATGACGGCGGCCTGCATGTCGAGCCGTCGCTCGCGACTGCGCTCTTCGTGCCGGTCGCCATCGGCGTCACCTGGATCGTCACGCACCGGATCCGCAGGCGGCATTTGAAGCATGACGGTGGGACGTCGGCCAGGCAAGATTGAGTTACTTCAAGCCAAAGCCGTGCTGGTGTGCTACGAGCGGCCGATGCTTGGAGGCTGGGGAGAAGCCATGAGCGGATCGAACGGAATGACCAACGTGCTCTGGTTGCAGGGTGCCAGTTGCGGCGGCTGCACGATGTCGATCCTCGAAAGCGGCGCCTCCGGCTGGTTCGACGAGCTCAGGCAGTTCGGCATCAACTTGCTATGGCATCCGTCGGTCAGCGAAGAAACCGGCGAAGAGGCGATCGAGGTGCTGCAGTCCGTGCTCGACGGCAAGGTGCGGCTCGACCTGCTCCTGCTGGAAGGATCAGTGGCGCGGGGGCCGAACGACACCGGCCGCTTCAACATGCTCGCGGGCACCAACCGTTCGGTCTATCGCTGGATGCTCGATCTTGCGCCGCGCGCCGACTATGTGATCGCGGTCGGAAGCTGTGCGGCCTATGGCGGCGTTCCGGCTGCCGGATCGAACCCGACCGATGCGGTCGGCTTGCAATTCGAAGGGTCCGACAGCGGCGGTGCGCTGGGCGCGGGCTTCCGCTCGCGGCTCGGTCTTCCCGTCATCAACGTGGCGGGTTGCGCGCCGCACCCAGGCTGGATGATGGAAACCATCGTGGCGCTGACCACCAGGGATCTTGCCGCCGCCGACCTCGATTCCTACGGGCGGCCCAAATTCGTCGCCAATCACCTTGCCCATCACGGCTGCTCGCGCAACGAGTTCTACGAGTTCAAGGCCAGCGCCGAGACCATGTCGGAGCGTGGCTGTCTCATGGAGCATCTCGGCTGCAAGGCGACGCAGGCGGTGGGCGACTGCAACCAGCGCGCCTGGAACGGCGGCGGCTCATGCACCAAGGGCGGCTATGCCTGCATCGCCTGTACCTCGCCGGGCTTCGAAGGAGCGCAGAATTTTCTGGAGACAGCCAAGCTCGCGGGCATTCCGGTCGGGCTTCCGACCGACATGCCGAAGGCGTGGTTCGTCGCGCTCGCCGCGTTGTCGAAGTCCGCGACGCCGCGCCGCGTGCGGCTGAACGCGACCGCCGACCATGTGGTCGTGCCGCCGGGTCGCGCGACGACGAAGGGCAAGCCATGACTCGGATCACGATAGGCCCGTTCAACCGCGTCGAGGGCGATCTCGAAGTCCGCCTCGATGTCGAGAGTGGCCGCGTCGTGCGCGCCGAGGTGACGGCGCCGCTCTACCGAGGTTTCGAGCAGATCCTGGAAGGTCGGCCGCCCCTCGATGCGCTGGTGCTGGCGCCGCGGATCTGCGGCATCTGTTCGGTCTCGCAATCGGTGGCGGCTGCGGCCGCCCTGCGCGCCGCCATGTCGATCGAGGCGGCGCCAAACGGGTTGCTCGCCACCAACATCGCCCATGCCGCGGAGAACGCGGCCGACCATCTGACCCATTTCTACATCTTCTTCATGCCGGACTTTGCCCGTGAGGCCTATGCCGCCCATGGCTGGCACGAGGAGACACGCGAGCGCTTTGCCGCCACCCGCGGCAGCGCGGCGCGCGATGCCTTGCCGGCGCGAGCGCGGCTGCTCGAGACCATGGGCATCATTGCCGGAAAATGGCCGCACAGCCTGGCGTTCCAGCCCGGCGGCACCACGCGCGCCATCGATCTGGGCGAGCGGATCCGGCTCTTGTCGATCACGACGGCGTTTCGAGCCTTCCTGGAGCGCATCGTCTTCGCGGACTCGCTGGAGAACGTGCTGGCGATCGCAACCGCCGACGAACTGGACGGCTGGCGCGATGGCCGCGGCGGCGACTTCGCACATTTCCTGCGGCTTGCGGACAGTCTGGCATTGACCGGGCTCGGCCGGGGGACGGGGCTGATGATGAGCTACGGCGCCTATCATGGTGTCGACGGCGAGTTGTTTCCGCGCGGCCTGTTCGGCCCCCGCGCAATCGTCGAACCACTGCCGCTGACGCAGATCACCGAGGACGTCTCGCATGCCTGGATGCGGAATTCCTCTGCGGATCCCGCCCATAGCAGCACGGCACCGGATCCGGACAAGCCGGCGGCCTACAGCTGGTGCAAGGCGCCGCGGCTGTCGGGCCAACCGATCGAGGTCGGTGCGATCGCGCGGCAGACGGTGGCGGGCCAGGCACTGATCACGGATCTGGTTGCGCGGGACGGCACCAACGTGCGCAGCCGCGTGATCGCGCGGCTGATCGAGACCGCGCGCATCGCGCTTGCCATGGAGCAGTGGACGCGCGCGCTGCGGCTGTCGGAGCCGTTCTGCCAGAATTCGCGCGAGTTGCCAGACGGAAGCTGTGTCGGATTGGTCGAGGCCGCCCGCGGCAGTCTCGGGCACTGGATGGCGGTGCGCGACGGCAAGATCGAACGCTACCAGATCATCGCGCCGACGACCTGGAATTTCTCGCCGCGCGATTCGTTCGATGTCGGCGGTCCACTGGAGCAGGCGCTGGTCGGCACCGATGTCGGCGACGCCGGGCCGCGCGCGGTGGCGATCCAGCACATCGTGCGCTCGTTCGATCCGTGCATGGTGTGCACCGCGCATTGACCGGAAACTTCGTTGCCGGCTGCAAATCGAATTGTTTCCGCTTTTCGTGTTGGCGGCGTCCTCTCGTACCGCTCATGAAAGTGGTTCAAATCCGCAACGTTTTGGAATCTCTCCAGTTTTGAATCGCTCCAGGTCGTTGGCCTGCTTCTTGCTGTCCTTTGCGTCATCGAAAAGTCAAAGCGAAGGCGGGAGGATTCATGGGCGCGGCGACGGAAACGTTTTACAGCGTGATCAGGCGGCAAGGCATCACGCGTCGGAGCTTTCATAAATTCTGCAGCCTGACGGCGACGAGCCTCGGCCTCGGGCCGCTGGCGGCGAGTCGCATCGCGAACGCGCTCGAGACCAAGCCGCGCGTTCCCGTGATCTGGATGCACGGCCTCGAATGCACCTGCTGTTCGGAGAGCTTCATCCGCTCCGCGCATCCGCTGGTCAAGGATGCGGTGCTGTCGATGATCTCGCTCGACTACGACGACACCATCATGGCGGCTGCGGGCCATCAGGCCGAAGCCATCCTCGAGGAGACCCGCGCCAAGCACAAAGGCCAGTATATCCTCGCGGTGGAAGGCAATCCGCCGCTGAACGAAGGCGGGATGTTCTGCATCGACGGCGGCAAGCCGTTCGTCGAGAAACTGAAGATGATGGCCGAGGACGCGATGGCGATCATCGCCTGGGGCGCCTGCGCGTCCTGGGGCTGCGTGCAGGCGGCAAAGCCAAATCCGACACAGGCAACTCCGATCGACAAGGTGATCACCAACAAGCCCATCATCAAGGTGCCCGGATGCCCCCCGATCGCCGAGGTGATGACCGGCGTCGTCACCTTCATCACCACCTTCGGCAAGCTGCCCGAGCTTGATCGCCAGGGCCGGCCGAAGATGTTCTACTCGCAGCGCATTCATGACAAGTGCTACCGGCGCCCGCACTTCGACGCGGGGCAGTTCGTCGAGGAGTGGGACGACGAGTCCGCGCGCAAGGGCTATTGCCTCTACAAGATGGGCTGCAAGGGGCCGACCACCTACAACGCCTGTTCGACCGTGCGCTGGAACGGCGGCGTGTCCTTCCCGATCCAGTCGGGTCACGGCTGCATCGGCTGCTCGGAGGACGGCTTCTGGGACAAGGGGTCGTTCTACGATCGTCTCACCAACATCAAGCAGTTCGGCATCGAGAAGAACGCCGATCAGATCGGCATGGTGGCGGCCGGCGCCGTCGGCGCCGCGGTGGCTGCGCATGCGGCTGTCACCGCCGTCAAGCGGCTCGCGACCAAGCGCGAAGACGCCGACCACAATAGCTGATCGAAAAGACACAGCAGGGCAGGACAATCATGGGTATCCAGACTCCCAACGGCTTCAATCTCGACAATTCCGGCAAGCGCATCGTCGTGGACCCGGTGACGCGTATCGAAGGCCACATGCGGGTCGAGGTCAATGTCGACGCCGACAACGTCATCCGCAACGCAGTCTCGACCGGCACGATGTGGCGCGGCATCGAGGTGATCCTGAAGAACCGCGATCCGCGCGACGCCTGGGCGTTCACTGAACGGATCTGCGGCGTCTGCACCGGCACGCACGCGCTGACCTCGGTGCGCGCGGTCGAGAACGCCCTCGGGATCACCATCCCGGAGAACGCCAATTCGATCCGCAACCTGATGCAGCTTGCCCTGCAGGTGCACGACCACGTCGTCCATTTCTATCACCTTCACGCGCTGGACTGGGTCGACGTCGTTTCCGCGCTCTCGGCCGATCCGCGGGCGACCTCGACGCTGGCGCAGTCGATCTCGAGCTGGCCGCTGTCGTCGCCCGGCTACTTCAAGGATCTGCAGACCCGGCTGAAGAAGTTCGTCGAGTCCGGACAACTCGGTCCGTTCAAGAATGGCTATTGGGGCAGCAAGGCATACAGGCTGCCGCCCGAAGCCAATCTGATGGCGGTGGCGCATTATCTGGAAGCGCTCGATTTCCAGAAGGAGATCGTCAAGGTTCACACCATCTTCGGCGGCAAGAACCCGCATCCCAACTGGCTCGTCGGCGGCGTGCCTTGTCCGATCAATGTCGACGGCACCGGCGCAGTCGGCGCCATCAACATGGAACGGCTGAACCTGATCTCCTCGATCATCGACCGTCTGATCGAGTTCAACGAAATGGTCTATCTGCCCGACGTTGCCGCGATCGGCTCATTCTACAAGGATTGGCTCTATGGCGGCGGCCTTTCGAGCCAGAGCGTGCTCTCGTATGGCGATGTGCCGGAATACGCCAACGACTATTCCGCCAAGAGCCTGAAGCTGCCGCGCGGCGCCATTATCAACGGCAACCTGTCCGAGGTGCTTCCGGTCGATCACGCCAATCCCGACGAGATCCAGGAGTTCGTGGTGCACTCCTGGTACAAATATCCCGACGAGACCAAGGGGCTGCATCCCTGGGACGGCGTCACCGAGCCGAACTACGTGCTGGGACCCAACGCGAAGGGGACCAAGACGGCGATCGAGCAGCTCGACGAAGGCGGCAAATACTCCTGGATCAAG
The DNA here is from genome assembly GCF_054602315.1 of Bradyrhizobium cedriense. Taxonomy (NCBI): domain Bacteria; kingdom Pseudomonadati; phylum Pseudomonadota; class Alphaproteobacteria; order Hyphomicrobiales; family Nitrobacteraceae; genus Bradyrhizobium; species Bradyrhizobium cedriense. The sequence goes on from NZ_JBTSWB010000001.1 coordinate 103,292, forward strand.
GCGCCTCGCTGGAAGGGGCACGCCATGGAGGTCGGTCCGCTGGCGCGCTGGGTCGTCGGGTACGCGCAAAACAAGGCGGAGTTCAAGGATCCCGTCGACAAGTTCCTGCGGGATCTGAACCTGCCGATGTCGGCGCTGTTCTCGACGCTCGGCCGCACGGCGGCGCGTGCGCTCGAATCCGTCTGGGCCGGACGCCAGATGCGCTACTTCCAGGACAAGCTCGTCGCCAACATCAAGGCCGGCGACAGCTCGACCGCCAATGTCGACAAGTGGAAGCCGGAAAGTTGGCCGAAGGAGGCCAAGGGGGTCGGCTTCACTGAGGCGCCGCGCGGCGCGCTCGCGCATTGGGTCAAGATCAAGGACACCAAGATCGACAACTACCAGTGCGTGGTGCCGACGACCTGGAACGGCTCGCCGCGCGATCCCAAGGGAAATATCGGCGCCTTCGAGGCGTCGCTGATGAACACGCCGATGGTCAATCCCGAGCAGCCGCTGGAGATCCTGCGCACCATCCATTCCTTCGATCCGTGCCTGGCCTGTTCGACGCACGTCATGAGCCCGGACGGCCAGGAACTCGCCAAGGTCAAGGTCAGGTAGGAGAGGATCATGATGGACGCAGTTGCTCCCGCCTCGGACGCCAGGCCCGACCTCGCGGCGATCGCAGCCGATGCTTCCGGAGAACGTGCGGTGGGTCGTCCCACCGTCTATGTCTACGAAGCTCCGGTACGGATCTGTCACTGGGTGAACGCGTTTTCGATCATCGTGCTGATGGTGACCGGCTATCTGATCGGAACGCCGTTGCCGACGGTCGCGGGCGAGGCGTCCGACCATTTCGTGATGGGCTACATCCGCTTCGCCCATTTTGCCGCGGGGCAGGTGCTCGCGGTATTCTTCCTCACGCGCATCCTGTGGGCGTTCGTCGGCAATCACCACTCCCGGCAGATCTTCTACATCCCGGTTCACCGCAAGCAGTTCTGGAAGGAAGTGCTGCACGAAATCCGCTGGTACGCGTTTCTGGAGCGCGAGCCGAAGATGTATGTCGGCCACAATCCGCTGGCGCAGACCGCGATGTTCACGGGCTTCACGCTGTTCGTGGCCTTCATGATCGTCACCGGCTTTGCGCTCTATTCGGAAGGTCAGGGCATAGATAGCTGGCAGTACAAGCTGTTCGGCTGGGTGTTTGCGATATGGCCGAATAGCCAGGACGTTCATACCTGGCATCATCTCGGCATGTGGGCGCTGGTCGTGTTCGTGACGGTGCACATCTACGCCGCGATCCGCGAAGACATCATGTCGCGCCAGAGCATCATCTCCTCGATGATCTCTGGCGAACGGCAATTCCGCGACTGAGACGGGGCCGCCAAGTGACGCCGGAATTCTCGCAAGACGATCGCATTCTGGTGCTCGGCATCGGCAATATCCTGTGGGCCGACGAAGGGTTCGGCGTGCGCGCGGTGGAGGAGTTTCATCGCTGCTACGCCGTGCCGGACAATGTCACCATCCTCGATGGCGGCACGCAGGGGCTCTATCTCGTCAACTATCTGGAAGAGGCGGACCGGCTGATCGTGTTCGACGCGATCGACTATGGCCTCGAGCCCGGCCAGTTGAAGCTCGTGCGTGACGACGAGGTGCCGCGTTTCACCGGAGCCAAGAAGATGAGCCTGCACCAGACCGGCTTCCAGGAAGTGATCAGTGCGGCCGACCTGCTCGGCCGTTGCCCGAAACATCTGGTGCTGATCGGCTGCCAGCCGCTCGATCTCGAAGACTGGGGCGGACCGCTGACGCCGCCGGTGCGCGACCAGATCGCGCCGGCGATCAATCTCGCTTGCGCCATCTTGGCCGAATGGGGCGTCACGGTGAGCCAACGCGCCGCGCCATTGGCGGATACCGAGCGGCTGCTCGCCAATGACATCGATCATCTCCATTACGAGACGCGGCCGGCCTGATCGGCCACACTACCGGAGATCTGCCCATGTGCCTCGGCCTGCCCATGACGATTGTCGAGACCGACGGAATCTCGGCGCTGTGCGCGTATCGCGGCGAGCAGCGTCGAGTCTCGGTGCTGCTGCTCTCGAATCCGCCGGTCGGCGCCAAGGTGCTGGTCTATATCGACACCGCGATCCGGCTGCTGGACGAGGACGAGGCACGCCTCATCGCGAATGCGATCGAAGGTCTCAGCGCGGCGCTCGACGGCGAGGATTGCGACCGCTTCTTCGCCGACCTCATCGACCGCGAGCCGCAACTACCCGAGCACCTCCGGTCCGGCTAGCACCGCCGCTGCTTCTCCCGATGGATGCGTTACCAGGCAGCCGCCGTGCGCCTGGAAGGTCACTTTCTACATGTAAAGCGAGCTCTCACCAGATAGGGCAAGTATCTTTCCATCGAAGCTTGGTTTTACAGGCGGTGCCAGGAAATAAATGATCTGGATCAATGGGATAAATCCGGACAGGTGATAACCAATCCTGGCACGTGCCTTGCTAACCTCTAGCTCGAGCAAAATCATAAGCTTTTCAGGGGAGGTTCGATGGAATTCCAGGCGGGAAAGCATGATCTGGCGCGGAGTGGTCTGCCCGAGGTCGATGCTGTGACGGTCGATCGTTTTCTTGGCGGAGCGGACGAGGCCGGTGCGGTCGCGGTGCTGCTGTCGGCAGGCGATCCGAACCGCTTTCCGGAGGCAATCGATGTCGCCGTGGTGCTGCCCGAACTCATCGCAGCGTTCGGCAATCGGCTGCGCGGCGCGATCATCGCCCGCGGCGACGAGAGCGCGCTCGGCCAGCGCTTCGGCGTGCGCGTGCAGCCGACGCTGATCTTCGTCGCCAAGGGCGAGACGCTGGGACTGATCGCCAAGATCCAGGACTGGTCGGTCTATGTCGACCGCATCACCAAGCTGATCGACCGGCCGCGCGGGCAAGGCGCCGCAGTCGCCGTCACCATCGTTCCCCGGCATCGCGAACAAGAGGTCGGACTATGAAGGCCGGCTTCTGGGATACGCCCGAAGGCGCCGCGCAACCGGTCAACGTGTTTCCGATCGGCGAAGAGAGTCTCAATGCAGGGAAGGGCAGCCTGACGGCGGCCGGCGCGCTGGCAAAGCTTGCAACGCTCGACAGTGCGGAGCTTGCAAAGAGCTGTCCGAATGCCGTCTCGTTGCTCTCGCAGATCGCGGATGCCATTGAAGGCCAGAAGTCGGACGCGCCGACGCAATTGTTCCGGCTCGCCAATCTCAACGATCTCGAGAGCAAGCTGGTGGCCGACGTGCTCGGCGAAGGCGAGGTCGCCGGCGTCGTCGCGCTGCCGGACGGATCGTTGGCGCAGATCCAGGAATCGGTGCTGGCCGGAATCTGGCGCGTACGGCTCGAGACCGACGCCACTTCCGAATATCTCGAGATCGGGGCCATTCCGGAGATCGTCAGGCGCGCGGCGGTCGACCTGACATCCGCCGACTTCGAGATCGGGCAGGTGCCGGAGGGCGCCATGAACGTGCTGCCGGTGCTTGCGGAGATCCGCGAGCGGGCGCAGGCTTGGCGGCCCGGCATTCGCTCGCAGATCATCAATTTCACGCTCCTGCCGATGAGCCCGGTCGACATGAGCTTCCTGCAGGACACGATCCGGAACGGACCGATTCAGCTCGTCTCGCGCGGCTACGGCACCTGCCGGGTGCTCTCCACCGGTATCCGCAATGTCTGGTCTGTGCAGTTCTTCAACGCCATGGACACCATCATTCTCGATACGCTCGAAGTCGGCGGCGTGCCGACGGTTGCGCTGGCAGCGGACGAGGATTTCGAGGATTCCGCCGAGCGGCTGCGGGAAATCATCGAGGCCTACTTCAAATGAGCGCCTTCGAGAATTTTGGCGTCCGCCAGGACGTCGCCGACGTCACGCGGCTGGAATGCGGCATCTGCTGGACCGTCTACGATCCGGCGGATGGCGATGAGGTAGCGCAGATCGCGCCGGGCACGCCGTTCGCGGCGCTGCCGGAAGAGTGGCACTGCCCGAATTGCGACGCGCCGAAATCCAAGTTCATGGCGATCGAAACATGACCGGCTGCGCGCCAGCGAGTCCATCAAGTCCTGCCGGCGGCGACGACGCCGCGGCGTGGGGAGAGCTTCTGGCCGCAAGCTATCGGGAGATCGACGAACGCGCGATGCGCGATCTTCCCATCTACAACGATGCGCTCGGCGTGGAGGCGGTCGGTTTCCGCCCCTTCAACGGCACGATCGTCGGCATCATGGTCACGCCATGGTTCATGAATGTGGTGATGCCGGGAGGCGCGGCGGCGCCGGCCACCTCGGTCGCGGCCGTGCGAATGCGCTTTCCCGCGGGCGATATCGAATTCACCCTCAGCGACGTCGCCCGGATTGGCCGGATCGCGAGCTGCTCGCTGTTCTCGCCGATGTTCCAATTCGCCGACATGGATGCCGCGCGAGCGACGGCCGAAGCCGCGCTTGCCGAATTGATGCTGCCGGCGGACAGCGAAGAGGCGGTTCGCCGCCGCGAGCCCGCGACAAGCCCGATCGACCGGCGTAACTTCCTGCGCGGTGCCTTGACGGAGCGGCGCGGATGACCCTCTCGTTCCGCAACGAGATCGATGTCACGGTGATGTTGTCCGGCGCCACGGTCGCCGACGTCGCGATCGAGCCGCGCAGCCGGCCGCCGCTGACGCGGCTGTTTGCGGGAAAGCCCGCGACTTCGCTGCTCGCCGTGCTTCCGCGTCTGTTTTCGCTGTGCTCGGTCGCCCATCACGTGGCGTTCCAGTCTGCGGTGGAATCCGCGCAAGGGCGGCAGGCGGCTCCTGCAACGGCGCGGAGTCGCGTCACCGCAGTCGTCGTCGAGCGGCTGACCGAACTGCTTCGCGGCCTGTTCATCGGACGGCTCGCGCTCGACGGCACAAGCGCGCCGGCGATGCGCGCGGTCATGCAGGCGAGCGCGCTGCTCGGCCGCGCGGACGAAGCCGTCCCACCGGCCTTGCATCGCGACGCGGTGGTGAAGATCAAGACCGCGCTCGGCGCGATCGGGATCGCCGGCGACGAAGACGGGACGCTCGCGCCTGGCAGCGCGCTCGCCGCTTCGGTCGCGGGATGCGATGGCAAGCTGGTGTTGCAGCCGGATGCCGATTCATCCTTCCTGACGGCGGCGGACGATCTAGACATCGTCACGCGTCTGCTGGCGGACGGTGCGGCCTATTCCGATGCGCCGGACCTCTGCGGCCGGATTCCGGAAACCGGCGTCTGGGCGCGCAGGGCGCGCCGTGAAGCGGTCTCGGCGGCGGAAGCTGGCCCTGCCGCGCGTCTGAAGGCGCGGGTGGCCGAGGTCGGGCGGCTCTGCGTCTGGCTCGATCGTGGTGATGCGAATCTCGATGACGACGTCGTCGCGAGCTACCGGCTCGACGCAGGCAAGGGGGCGGCCGCTGTCGAATGCGCACGCGGGCGCCTCCATCATGCGGTCGCACTCGACGAGGAGGATCGCATCGTCAAATTCGAGTTCCTGGCACCGACCGAGTGGAATTTCCACGCCCGCGGACCGCTGGTCAGGAGCCTCAAGGGCGCGACGCTCGCGGCCGGCCGGCAAGGACAGGATGCGGTTCGCGCGCTGGTCGGCTCCTTCGATCCCTGCGTCGGCTTCAACCTGGATTTTCGCGAGGCCGGCCATGCATGAGATGGCGCTGTGCGAAGGCATCGTCGGTATCGTCGAGGAGGAGGCGCGCAAGCGCGCCTTCACCAAGGTGAACGTCGTCTGTCTGGAGATCGGTGCGCTGAGCCATGTCGCGCCGGAGGCGCTGAAATTCTGCTTCGATGCCGTCGCCGCGCGGACCATCGCGCAAGGCGCGCGGCTGGAGATCGTCGAGACGCCCGGCACGGCCTGGTGTATGGCCTGTTCCAAAGCCGTCGAGATCGGGCAGCGTTACGAGCCGTGCCCGTCCTGCGGCGGCTACCAATTGCAGGTGACGGGCGGCGAAGAGATGCGCGTAAGGGAATTGGAGGTCGACTGATGTGTACGGTCTGCGGCTGCGGCGACGGCAAGGCATCGATCGAACATGCGCATGATCATCATCATGATCACGGTGATGGCCATGAGCACGGCGGGGACCACCATCATCATCACCACCGCGGTCATGGCCACGATCACGGTCACCACCATCACCACGGTCATGCCCATGCCCCCGATGACGCCGGGCTGCTCGACTGCGGCGCCAATCCGGCGGGCCAGCAGATCGCCGGCATGAGCAGCGACCGTATCATCCAGGTCGAGCGCGACATCCTCGGCAAGAACGACCGGCTTGCGGCCGACAACCGCGCCCGCTTTGCGGCCGACGGCGTGCTTGCCTTCAACCTGGTCTCCAGCCCCGGCGCCGGCAAGACTTCGCTGCTGGTCCGCGCCGTGTCCGAGTTGAAGACAAACTTTGCGATCGGCGTGATCGAAGGCGACCAGCAGACCTCGAACGATGCCGAGCGCATTCGCGCCACCGGCGTGCCGGCGATCCAGGTCAATACCGGCAAGGGCTGTCATCTCGATGCCGCCATGGTCGGCGAAGCCTATGACCGGCTGCCCTGGCTGAACGGCGGCCTGCTCTTCATCGAGAATGTCGGCAATCTGGTTTGCCCGGCGGCGTTCGATCTCGGCGAAGCCTGCAAGATCGTGGTGTTCTCGACCACCGAAGGCGAGGACAAGCCGCTGAAGTACCCCGACATGTTCGCAGCCTCGTCGCTGATGCTGATCAACAAAATCGACCTTGCGCCCGTGCTCGATTTCGATCTGGCGAAGACCATCGAATATGCGCGCCGGGTCAATCCGAACATCGAGGTGCTGACGGTGTCGGCGCGCACCGGCGAAGGCTTTTCCGCCTTCTATGCCTGGATACGCAGGCGCTGGGCGAAGGTGAAACAGACCGGGATGGCGGCACAGGGATGATGGGCGGCGAAGCCACGGCACGAGAGGGCAAGAGGCTGCGCCTGCATGTGCGCGGCGCCGTGCAGGGCGTCGGCTTTCGTCCCTATGTCTATGGTCTCGCCACGCGCTACCGCCTCGGCGGCTTCGTCGCCAACGATTCCCACGGCGTCGTCATCGAGGTCGAGGGCGAGCGCGCCTCCGATTTCGTCACGGCGCTGCCGCTGGAGAAGCCGCCGCTCGCCCGGATCGACGAGATTTCGGTGCAGCGGATCGGGCCGGTCGCGGCCGATGAGTTCTGCATCCGCGCCAGCGAGCAGGGCAGGGTGTCGACACGAATCGTCGCCGATGCGGCGACCTGCGAGGAATGCCTGCGCGAGCTGTTCGATCCGGCCAGCCGCTTCCACCTCTACCCCTTCGTCAACTGCACCCATTGCGGTCCGCGCTACACCATCGCCGAGCGGCTGCCCTATGATCGAGCGGCAACGGCCATGAAGCACTTTGCCATGTGCGCGGCCTGTGCCGCCGAATATGCCGATCCTGCAAGCCGCCGTTTCCACGCCGAGGCGATTGCCTGCCCGCAATGCGGTCCGCGGCTCAGCCATGGCATAGCTGAGATCGCGGCTGCGATCGCTGTCGGGCGGATCGTGGCGATCAAGGGGCTCGGCGGCTATCAGCTACTCTGCGATGCCCGCCATGATGACGCCGTCGCGCGGCTGCGGCAACGCAAGCATCGCGACCAGAAGCCGTTCGCGGTGATGGTCGCCTCGCGCGACGACGTGGGCGGGATCGCCGACGCCAGTGCTGCCGAGCTTGCCTTGCTCGAAACGACGGCGCGGCCGATCGTGCTGATGGCGTCGCACAGGCGCCTCGCGGGCGCGATCGCGCCAAAATTGTCGCGAATTGGCGTGATGCTGCCGGTCAGCCCGCTGCATCATCTCATCTTCCATGCTCTGCAATCGGCGCATCCGCGCAGGGGCGAGAGCTGGGCGATCGTCGCCACCAGCGCCAATCCCGGCGGCGAGCCGATTCTGATCGACAATCACGAGGCGGAGCTGCGGCTTTCCGGCATCGCCGACCTCGTCGTCACGCATGATCGCGACATCGTCACGCGCGCCGATGATTCCGTGGCCATGGTCGTCGCCGGCCGGACGCAGTTCGTCCGCCGTGCCCGCGGCTATGTGCCCGAGCCGGTGCGCCTCGCGCGGTCCGTGCCGCCGATCCTTGCGGTCGGTGGTGCGCTGAAGTCGACCGTGACGGTGACGCGTGGCGACCAGGCCTTCGTCTCCCAGCACATCGGCGATCTCGACACCGCCGAAGGCGTCCGCTTCTTCGAGGAGACGGTGCAGCACCTGTTGTCGACGCTGGATGTCGATCCGGTCGCCGTCGTCCATGACCTGCATCCGAACACGGCGTCGACCCGCTTCGCCGAAGCCAGCGGAAGACGGCTGATCGCTGTCCAGCATCATCACGCCCATGCGGCTGCAGTGATGGCGGAGTACGGCGTCGAGGGTCCCGTGCTGGCGCTGGTGCTGGACGGCTTCGGACAAGGCAGCGACGGCGGCAATTGGGGCGGCGAGCTGCTCGCCTGCGAGGGCGCGCACTTCCGGCGGATCGGTCATCTCGCGCCTCTCATGATGCCCGGCGGCGATCGCGCCGCGCGAGAACCGTGGCGGATGGCGGCGAGCGTGCTGCATGGCTTCTCGCGCGGCGACGACATTGCAAGCCGCTTCGCGGCGCAGCCGCAGGCGGCACAGCTCGCTGCCTTGCTCCGCCGGGGCGACGTGCCGACGACGACCAGTGCCGGCCGGCTGTTCGATGCGGTGGCGGGACTGCTCGGGGTCCAGGCTGTACAGAGCTACGAGGGCGAGGCCGCGATGAAGCTGGAAGCGCTGGTGCGTCGGCCGCGCGTTGAGGCGGGCGGCTGGACGATCGGTAATGGCGTGCTCTCGCTCCTCCCGCTGCTCGGACGTCTCGCCGACGGCCCCGACCCGGTCGACGGCGCCGAGCTCTTTCACGGCACGCTCGCCGCCGCCTGCGTCGACTGGATCGGCCGTGCGGCGCGCGAGACCGGAATCACGACCGTCGCCCTGGGCGGCGGTTGCTTTCTCAACGCGATCCTCAGTTTTGAGATCGAGCGCGGCTGCATCGCCGCAGGCCTCTTGCCGCTGCTGCCGCGGCAAATGCCGCCCAATGACGGCGGTCTCAGCCTGGGCCAGGCCTGGATCGGCGTGCTCCAGCTCGAACAATACGGCCTTGAAGGAACAGCCTGATGTGTCTCGCGATACCTGCCGAGGTCACGAAGCTCCTGCCCGACGAGATGGCCGTCGTCTCCATCGACGGCGTCAGCAAGGAGATATCGGTCGCCTTGATCGAGGATCTCGCCGTCGGCGACTACGTGATCATCCATGTCGGCTATGCCCTGGCGAAGATCGATCCGGAGGAGGCGAGGCGGACGCTCGAGCTGCTGCGCGAGCTCAGCGCCGAGGGGCAGGGGGCCGCGCCATGAAATACGCCGATGAGTTTCGCGACAAGGAGATCGCCCTCGGGCTCGCGAAAGCGATCCGCGCGGAAGCCGATCCGCAGAAGCCCTATCGCTTCATGGAATTCTGCGGCGGCCATACCCACGCGATCTCGCGCTACGGCCTCGAGGACATGCTGCCGAAGAATGTGCGGATGATCCACGGCCCCGGCTGCCCGGTGTGCGTGCTGCCGGCCGGACGCATCGACATGGCGATCCGGCTCGCCGAGCGGCCGGACATCATCCTGTGCGTCTATGGCGACCTGATGCGCGTTCCCGGTTCGCAGGGCGCGTCGCTGTTGAAGGCCAAGGCGCGCGGCGCCGACATCCGCATGGTCTATTCCACCATCGATGTCATCCGGATCGCCGAGGACAATCCTGGGCGTGAGGTGGTGTTCTTCGCCATCGGCTTCGAGACCACGACGCCGCCGACCGCGGTCATGATCCGGCTGGCGGAGAAGAAGCAGCTCGCAAACTTCACCGTGTTCTGCAACCACGTGCTGACTCCGCCGGCGATGCAGAACATCCTGGAAAGTCCCGACATCCGCAACATCGGCCGGGTCGAGATCGACGGTTTCGTCGGGCCGGCCCATGTCTCGACGATCATCGGCACGGCTCCTTACGAGTTCTTTGCCGAGGAGTTCGGCAAGCCCGTGGTGATCGCGGGCTTCGAGCCGCTCGACATGATGCAGGCGATCCTGATGCTGGTGCGACAGGTCAACGAGGACAGGCACGAGGTCGAGAACCAGTACAGCCGCGCGGTGAACCGCGACGGCAATCTGCGTGCCAAGGAGGAGGTCTCCGACATCTTCGAGCTGCGCGATCAGTTCGAATGGCGGGGGCTCGGACAGGTCCCCTATAGCGGGCTGAAGCTGAAGCGCGCTTACGCCACGTACGATGCCGAGGTGCGCTTCGACATGCACGAGCTGCGCGTCGACGACAATCCCGCGTGCGAATGCGGCGCGATCCTGCGCGGCGTCAAGAAGCCGGTCGACTGCAAGCTGTTCGGCACCGTCTGCACGCCGGACACGCCCATGGGCTCCTGCATGGTCTCCTCCGAAGGCGCCTGCGCCGCACATTGGACCTATGGCCGCTTCCGCGACCACCAGCAAAGGCGCGCGTCATGAAGGCCTACCAGCGCAAGCTCGACATCAGGAACGGCTGCGTCGACCTGTCCCACGGCTCGGGCGGCCGGGCCATGGCGCAGTTGATCTCGGGTCTGTTCCACGAGGCCTTCGGCAATGAATGGCTGGCGCGCGGCAACGACCAGTCGGCCTTCGACGTCGGTGCCGGGCGCATGGTGATGACCACCGACGGCTATGTGGTCTCGCCGCTGTTCTTCCCCGGCGGCAATATCGGCTCGCTTGCAGTGCACGGCACCGTCAACGATATCGCCATGGCCGGTGCCCGTCCGCTCTACCTCTCTGCAAGCTTTATCATCGAGGAAGGCTTCCGCTTCGCCGACCTCAAGATGATCGCGGAATCGATGGGCGAGGCGGCGCGCACGGCCGGCGTCCACATCATCACCGGCGACACCAAGGTGGTCGAGCGCGGCAAGGCCGACGGCCTGTTCATCTCGACCGCCGGCGTCGGGGTGGTGCCTCACGGGCTCGATCTCTCGGCGGAGAATGCCCGCCCCGGCGATCGCATCCTGATCTCGGGCACGCTCGGCGATCACGGCGTGGCGATCATGTCGAAGCGGCAGAATCTCGCCTTCGAGACCGAGATCGTCTCGGATTCGGCGGCGCTGAACGGTCTCGTCGCCAAGATGGTCGAAGCCGGCGGCCGCGGCGTCCGTCTGATGCGCGATCCCACCCGCGGCGGCCTTGCCGCGACGCTGAACGAGATCGCCCAGCAGTCCGACCTCGGCTTCCACCTTCGCGAGGAGGCGATCCCGGTCAAGCCGGGTGTGGCGGCAGCGTGCGAGCTGCTCGGCCTCGATCCGCTCCATGTCGCCAATGAGGGCAAGCTGGTCGCGATCGTCGCGCCCGAGCTTGCCGGCGCGGTGCTGGACGCGATGCGGGCGCATCCGCTTGGCCGCGACGCCGCCGACATCGGCGAAGCCGTGGCCGACGATCATCATTTCGTGCAGATGGCCACGAGCTTCGGCGGCGGGCGGATCGTCGACTGGCTATCGGGCGAGCAATTGCCGAGAATCTGTTAGGGTCCATGATGCGCATTCTGCTCCTGTCGCATTCCTTCAACAGCCTGACGCAGCGGCTCCATGTCGAGCTCAGGGAGCGAGGCCACGACGTTGCCGTCGAGCTCGACATCCATGCCGAGGTCACGCGCGAGAGCGTGGCGCTGCATCGGCCGGACCTTGTGATCGCACCGTTCCTGAAGCGGGCGATTTCCGACGACGTCTGGCGCGGCGTGCGTTGTCTGGTCGTCCATCCCGGTCCGCCCGGCGACCGCGGTCCGGCGGCGCTTGACTGGGCGATTCTGGACGGTGCAGGCGAGTGGGGCGTCACGGTCTTGCAGGCGGATGGCGAGTTCGACGCCGGTCCGGTCTGGGCGTTCCGCGGCTTCCCGATGCGGCGCGTGCCTAAGTCCAGCATCTACCGCAACGAGGTGACGTGCTGCGCGGTTGCAGCGGTGCTCGAAGCTGTCGCGGCGATCGAATCCGGACGGACTGCCCCGCAGCCAATGGATGCGGACGACCCGCGCATTCGCGTGCGCGGCCCTTGCCGCCAGGCGGACCGGGCGATCGACTGGCAGCACGACACCGCCGCGACCGTGCTGCGCAAGATCGACAGCGCCGACGGCATGCCGGGCCTGGTCGACAGCCTGTTCTTCCAGGAGGTCAGGCTGTTCGATGCGCATGAGGCGCACGGCATCTCCGGCGTGCCCGGCACCGTCGTGGCGCGATGCGACGGCGCGCTGGCGCGCGCCACGATCGATGGTGCGGTCTGGATCGGGCATGTCAGGAAGCTCGCGCCGAAGAGCCTGAAGCTGCCGGCGGCGAAAGTCTTCGCCGCGGAGGCGGCGCAGCTGCCGCACCGGCCCGGATGCGGCTACGCCCCGATCCGATATCGCGAGCATGGCGAGGTCGGCGAGCTCGCGTTCTCCTTCTACAACGGCGCCATGGCGACTGGCGACTGCGAGACCCTGCTCGAGGCCTATCGTGCGGCGCTGGCGCGCCCGACCAGGGTGCTGCTCCTGACCGGTGGCCGGGATTATTGGTCAAACGGCATCCATCTTGCAGAAATCGAGGCGGCCGACAGCCCCGCGGACGAGTCCTGGCGCAACATCAATGCGATCGACGACCTCGCCCAGGCGATCATCGAGACCACCGACCGCCTGGTCGTCTCGGTCATTCGCGGCAATGCGGGCGCGGGCGGCGTCTTCCTGAGTCTTGCCGCCGACGAGGTCTGGGCGAGCGACCAGACCGTCCTCAATCCGCATTACAAGGACATGGGCAATCTTTACGGTTCGGAATACTGGACCTATCTGCTGCCGCGCCGTGCGGGCGCCGCGAACGCAACCCGGATCACGCAATGCCGGCTCCCGATGGGCGTGGCGGAGGCCGCGCGCCTCGGCATCGTCGATCGCGTGCTGTCGGGCGAGGCGCTCGCCGATGCAAGCCTCGTGAAGCTCGGCTCTGCCATGGCGTCGGATGCCGGCTTTGCCATGCGCCTTGCCGCCAAGCGGCAGCGGAGCGCCGCCGATGAGGCCGAGAAGCCCCTGCAGTCCTACCGCGACGAGGAGCTGCGGCGGATGAAGCTGAATTTCTACGGCTTCGATCCGAGCTACCACGTCGCGCGCTACAATTTCATCCACAAGGTGCCGAAGTCGCGCACGCCGCTGACCATCGCTGGTCACCGTGTCAGGCGTGCGCCAGATCGGCCAGTCGGCATGGTGGTGCCATCGTGAGCATTCAGGGAACCATTCTCGTCGTCGACGACGAAGTCCGCTCGCAGGAAGCACTTCGGCGCGTGCTCAGGGAGGATTTCGAGGTGCTCTGCGTCGGCAACGCGACCGATGCAGAGAAGCTTCTGGAGGGCGAGATCGTCCACGCGATCCTCTGCGACCAGCGGATGCCGCACGAGTCCGGCGTGAGCTTCCTGAAGCGCGTCCGCGAGCTCTGGCCGGATCCGGTGCGGATGATCATTTCCGGCTATTCGGACTCAGAGGACATCATCGCGGGGCTGAATGAGGCCGGCATCTATCAATACATCACCAAGCCCTGGCAGCCGGACCAACTGGTCGAAACCGTCAAGGAGGCGGTTCAGCTCTATCGGCTGCAGAAGGAGACCGAGACCGCCGGCGTCGACGTCAAGGCGACCTCGGGGCACATCAAGAAGGTCGTCTCGGTCAAGCGCGGAGTGGCCAAGCAGCTCTACGATTTCGACCGCATCGTACATTCCAAGGAAAGCCCGATGCACGCCGTGATCGAGCTCGGCAGGCGCGCAGCCGACTACGATATCTCGGTTCTGATCACCGGAGAATCCGGTACCGGCAAGGAGCTTCTGGCTCGCGCCATCCATTACGGGTCGGCGCGGGCCAATAAGGCGTTCGTGGTCGAGAACTGCGGTGCGCTGCCGGACGAACTCCTGGAAAGCGAGCTGTTCGGTTGCAAGAAGGGCGCCTTCACGGGCGCCTACCAGGATCGCATCGGCCTGTTCGAGGTCGCCGATGGCGGCACCATCTTCCTCGACGAGATCGGCGAAACCTCTCCGGCGTTCCAGGTCAAGCTGCTGCGTGTGCTGCAGGAGAGCGAGATCCGGCCACTCGGCGCGCAGCGGGTGCGTAAGGTCGACGTGCGCGTGGTGGCGGCGACCAATCGCGACCTGGAGGCGGAGGTCGAGGCCGGTCGCTTCCGGCGCGACCTGTACTACCGCCTCGCCGCATTCCCGGTACACATGCCGGCGCTGCGCGAGCGCCCGATGGACATTCCGCTGATTGCGGAGGGGGTGCTGTCGGCGGTCAAGAGTTCCTTCAACCGGCCGAATCTGCGCTTTGCGCGTTCGGCGCTGGATGAATTCGGCAAATATCACTGGCCGGGCAACGTACGCGAGCTCCAGAACGAGATCCAGCGCATGGTCGTGCTCGCCGACCGGGACGAGCTGCGCGCGCCGCCGCTGCTCGGCCGTCGCAACGGGAAGCGATCCGCGCCGCTGTCGATCCCTGGCAAGATGAACGGATCGGCCTCGCTGAAAGACAAGGTGGAGGATCTCGAGAAGTCGGTTATCATGAACTGCCTGGAGAGGAACGACGGAAACATCAGTCGTGTCGCCAGCGAGCTGGGTCTCTCGCGGGTAGGGCTCAGGAACAAGCTGTCCAGGTATGATCTGAGAAAAAATGCCAAAGGCGACGCATTCTCCTGAAGCGAGTGAGGCGGATTCACTGCTCAAGCTGGTGACCAGCGGCGGAGCGATCGAGTTCGACCGCGAGCGCGAAGGCGCCTGGATCGAAGTCATCCGCAAGATGGACGAGGTCTATTCGGACCTTTTGCGCTACGAGGTCGACCTCGAGCACAAGAACGCGGAGCTCGAGGAGGCGCAGGCCTTCGTCACCAACGTCATCGAATCGGTCTCCGACATCCTGATCGTCTGCGACGCCAAGGGGATGGTGCAGCAGGTCAATTCTGCGTTCCAGCATGCGCTCGGCCGCAGCGTCGGGGACGTGGTCGGCAGGAGCATCTCCGACGTCATCGATGCCGCCGACGGTGCCAAGCTGGTGCCGCTGTTGAAGCCGCGCGGAACGCCCGACGTCATCGACGGTGAATTGAGGTTCGCGACGGATGGTGGCAGCACCGATCTGTTCGCGATCAACAGCTCGCCGCGCCACGATCATCGCGGGCGCTTCATCGGCGTGGTGCTGACGGGGCGGCCGATCGGCGAGCTGCGCCGCGCCTATGAGGCGCTGCACAAGGCCCATCACGAATTGCAGCGCGCCCAGCGGCAACTGGTCGAGCAGGAGAAGATGGCAAGCCTCGGCCGTCTCGTCGCCGGCGTCGCGCACGAGCTGAACAATCCTATCAGCTTCGTCTACGGCAACATTCACACGTTGATCCGCTACCGCGCGGCCATCGTCGCCTATCTCGACGCGATCCACGGCAAGGGCCGGGCGAGCGACCTCGCCGCATTGAAGAAGAGCCTGCGCATCGACGAGGTCATGGAGGATTTCGGTCCGCTGATCGAGGGCACCATGGAGGGGGCGGTTCGGATCAGCGAGATCGTGAAGAATCTGCGCCGACTCTCCTTCAGCAAGCTCGGCGAGGTTGAGCGTGTCAATATCGAGCGTTTGATCAACACCGCGGTGCTTTGGGCCGTCCGCACCAAGCAGGTGCGCATCGACCTGCAGATGGAGCTCGAGCCGGAACTCTGGATCTCCGGCAACGAGGGACAATTGCATCAGGTCATCGTCAATCTCGTCGAGAACGCGATCGACGCGATGCGCGGCACCGAATTGCCGCGGCTGGTCGTCTCGGCAGCGCGCAGGGGCAACGAGATCCTGTTCCGGATTTCGGACAACGGTCCGGGAATCGACAAGGACCACATCAGCCACATCTTCGAGCCGTTCTTCACGACCAAGCGAGTCGGCGAGGGCACCGGGCTCGGTCTCTGGATCAGTTACGGCATTGTGCGCGAGCATGGCGGCGAGCTTCTCGCCGCGAATGAGCCGGACGGCGGCGCGACGTTTTCGTTTGCCTTGCCGGCGGCGTAAACACCGGGCGCGCAGAAACGAAGATTGTCGATACGACGTCGGTGCGGATGCGGGCACATTTGTGTTGGCCGACCTCACCGGGGCTCGGTGAGGATGCAAATCAGGAGGCGCCGGCACTGATCTCCAACGGTTGGGTCGATAGGTTTCTCGGCTTTCTCCCCCATTGGCTCAATCCGATCCTGTTTCGCACCCCGTCAACTCCTTCCCACAAAAATATTCCACTCTACCGAAATTCGGTTTTGACGTATGTGTCGCCCGTCCCGGCTCATCCTTGAGGGGCGATCGTGTGGTCGTCATGTTCGCGAGCCGGGCTTACGGTGGACGCGGCAGCGTCGGGCGCGAAAGGCCGGGGGCAGGGCGGATTGCTCTCCGTGAGCCCTGGGCATCGCGCGGACGAACGGCGCTGCCAGGCTTCGTCTCGCCTGCAAGTTTCCGGCTCCGTCGACAGGGCCGGGAAAACTGCGGCGAAATGGCGGGCCGTGCGTACGGCAAAACCGTGTGGTCCTGGCCGTCGTTGCTACGGTCAAGCTCTTGCGAATGCGGCAGCTGCGTCAACCGGCGCGGGTGCCGGTGACTTTCGCCGGGGCGAGGGAGGCCAGAGGGAACTCGGCTCCCGGGAGAGCGCGGCATAAGCCGTCCGACCATCGCGCAGGGAAGGCCGAGTGATCGGCACCACCTGTATGCTGCTGTGCGGTTCTTCTGCGTGTGCATTTTGCGCAGCAGACCGCGGGTGCGTTGTCAGCACCCGGCCTTCCCTGCCCCCTCTTGGCTCGAGAGGGAGAGCGACGATGCAAAGCTCGGGCGAAACAAGCCGCGAGAACGCGAAGGCGTGGCCGCCGTCTGGGACCGAGGGCAACCGCAGGTTCGCCGGTCAGATTCCGTCCGACGGGTGGCTGGCGCGAGGAACTCTTGCATATGGTCGAAGCTTGAATCCGCGGGCCGGCCTCGCCGCCGATGGCCGGCCTGCACGGCCCCGCCTCCAAGCCCCCCATACCCCCCAGGGTGGGGTCGTGCTTCACAAGCAGGAGCTGCAATGGCCGAGCCGACCGAGCAAGACATCAGAGAACGTGCGCATCAGTTGTGGGAGCAGGCCGGCAAGCCAGAAGGCCGCCAGGAAGAGTTTTGGCACGCCGCCGAGCAGGAGCTACGCAACGAGGACAAGTCGAACACGCTGCGGACGCCGGATACGCTGTGACCGACGCGACATGCCCGTTCTGCCAGGGTCTCGGATGGGTCTGCGAGAACCATCCGCTCCGGGCCTGGAGCGAGAAGCTGGGCGGCTGCCGCTGCGGCGAGGGCATGCCCTGCACCTGCAACACGGCCGAAGATCCCGAAACGAGAGTGGTGATCGTCGAAGCGGACACGACGTGGCACTGAAACCGCGAGGAGATGAGCCGCGATGTCGAGTGAGCTCCCTCTCCGCCTTGCGTGTCCCCTACAAAAGAAAAAGCCGCCGGGCTCTTCACCCTGGCGGCTTCGAAAAGTCCGTAGCTGTTGATCGCCTCCGCAGCTCGTGCGTACCGCCGTTACCTTGTTTGCGGCCATGCCTGGTCTTTGTAGGGCAAGGCGCGTGATTCTGCTGTGATCTGGAGCACACAGTGGAAGAGATGATGGAGAACGCGTGGTGAGGTGCACGACGGGCCGCCTGCCTTGCCCCGGCGCTGCGCTGCAACGCCGTCAACGCGTTCTCGCGCGTTTTCGATGCGCCATGTGCGTTGCAGCGTGTCCGGACGCGAGAGCCTTCGTCGAACCACCCTCAGCTCCGATGCCACGCCGCCAGATTCCAGGTGATGGTGTCCCAGCCCGAGATGTCGGTCATGAGGCTGTTGACGCTGGCGTTGACGATGTGGCGCGAGAGCAGCGGCAGGAACACGTTGGCCCCGCAGAAGATCTCGTCGACCTTGATCAGCAGCGCGGCGCGCTTGACGGGATCGAGCTCGTTCTGCGCGGCCTTGTACGACTTGTCGGCTTCGGGATCGGAATAGCGCGAGTTGTTGCGGCCCAGCCATTTGTTGTCCTTGGTGGCGATCTCCCAGGAGACGCACTGGTTCAGCAAGCGCTCCGGATCCGGCTGCGGCTGCGTCGTGTTGTACATCTCCATGTCGGCATAGAATTTCGAATAGGTGTCGGGGTTGCCCACGTCGGAAGAGAAGAACACCGATGCGGTGACCGCCTTGATCTCGATCTCGATGCCAGCCTTCTGGCAGGCCTGCTTGATGATGGCCTGGGTCTTCTGGCGCGGGGCGTTGGTCGAGGTCTGGAAGACGTATTTGAGCTTCTTGCCGTCCTTCTCGCGGATGCCGTCCGCGCCCCTGGTCCAGCCGGCCTCGTCGAGGATCTTGCTGGCCTTGTCGATGTCGAACTCGTATTTCAGCTTGGGGGACTTGAACTGCTTGGGCGCGTTGACGAAGCTTGCGGTTGCGATGGCGCCGCGTCCGTAAATGAACTTCTGGATCGAATCGCGGTCGATCAGGAGGTTGATCGCCCGGCGAACGGCGGGATCGGACAGCGTCGGGTGCTTGGTCTTGACGCTGGAACGCTCGCCATCGACCTCGGTCCAGGGATCCGTGGTGTTGAGGATGATGAACTCGACATTGCCGGAAGGCGTGATGTCGAGCTTGCCTTTGCCGCCCGTCTCCATGCGCTTGAGGACCTCTTCCTCCACCTGCATGTTCCAGGCAAAGTCGTACTCGCCGGTCTGGAGCACGGCGCGCGCCGCGGACACCGCGTCGCCGCCGCCCTTGACCTCCAGCGTATCGAAGTGCGGCTGGTTCTTGACGTGATAGTCGGGATTTCGTTCGGCGCGGATCATGTCGCCCGGCTTGAACTCGAGGAATTTGTACGGACCGGTGCCGACCGGCTTCAGATTGCCCGGGGCTTCGCGCGACTTTGCGCCGACATAGTCGCCGAAATGATGCTTTGGCAGGATCTGGCCGACCGAGCCGACGAAGGGGTCGGCCCAGAACGGCGTCGGCGCCTTGAAGAGCACCTTGACGGCGTAGTCGTCGATCTTCTCGACCTTGATGTCCTTGTAGGAGCCCGTCGTATAGGCCGCGGTCGCGAGGTCCGCGGCGTACTGCCAGGTGAAGACGACGTCGTCGGCGGTGAAGGGCTTGCCGTCATGCCACGTCACGCCTCGCTTCAGCTTCCAGATCACGCTCATGCCGTCGGCCGAAAGACCCCCGTTCGCCTTGGTCGGCGCCTCGGCGGCCAGGCAGGGAATGAGATTGCCGTCCCTGTCCCAGCCGGCGAGCGGCTCGAAGAAGATGCGCGTGGCGATCTGGTCCTTGGTGCCGAGCGCGAAATGCGGATTGAGCAGGGTGGGCGCCTGCCAGAGCAGCATCTTGAGCAGGCCGCCGCCGCCGGCCTTGGTCGGCTTGTAGGCGAGCGTGGCGTCCGCCATCGCCACGTCGTGCCACGCCAGGATTTGGCTCGCAACCGGTGCCGCGATCCCGATCGCGGCGACTTTCAGGATAAACGAGCGACGCGACAGCCTGCCTTGCTTGACCTCGGCGATCAGACCGCGGATTTCGTTCTCGTTCATCGGATGTCCTCCACCTGCGCAACGCGTCACCAGGCGGCCATCATGTTTCATGACGGCCGGGGCGGCAATGCCGGCAAGACGGGGATACGACGAAATGACGATGTGGAGAGCGCCCCTGTCGGGCGGCGGATCCGGATCGACGCCTGGGAGACCCAGGCGCCGATCCGGTGCGATCTGGTTGAACTTGGGGAAGTTCTAAGGCCGCACCGGAAAGCTAACCCGGCAGGCGCAGATCCATCAAGTTTCGGAGTGTTGCGCAGGCGAAAGAATCATTGCTGCCGCCGGGAAATCGCCACACATCAACGGCGCTCGGCGCGGTTTGTTTTCCGTTTGATGTCGAATGGAGAACGTGCGCCCGCCGGGGGGCGGCAATATGGTTTTCCATTTCATTGATTTCGCGCGGCGGAGCAGCGAATAGGGTTCCAACATTTGCCGCAGACCTACGGAGACCAAGATGTCGTTTCGCCTCCCGCTGATCCTCTCGACCGTGCTCGCCGTCTGGTCGGCCGCAGCAACCGCCGAGACCATCAAGATCGGGGTGACGCCGGGTCCGCATGCTCAGATCCTCGAGGCCGTGAAGCCGATCGCCGCCAAGCAGGGGCTCGACATCCAGATCCTCGAGTTCTCGGACTATGTCGTGCCGAACGCCGCGCTCGATGCCGGCGACATCCAGGCCAATTCGTTCCAGAACCAGCCTTATCTGGACAACCAGAAGGCCGACCGCGGCTACAAGATCGAGGCCGTCGGCCTGACCGTGAATTTCCCGATCGGAGTCTATTCGAAGAAGCATAAGGCCTTCGCCGACCTTCCCGAGGGCGGCAAGGTCTCGATCCCGAACGATCCGACCAATGGCGGCCGCGTTCTGCTGCTGCTGCGCGACAAGGGCGTGATCAAGCTGAAGGATGGCGTCGGCTTCAAGCCGACGGTGCTCGACATCGCCGCGAATCCCAGGAAGCTGAAGTTCATCGAGGTGGACGCGGCGCAGGCGCCGCGCGCGCTCGACGACGTCGACGCTGCCGCGATCAACACCAACTACGCAACCCAGGCCGGCCTCGATCCGGTCAAGGATCCGATCCTGCGCGAGGATCCCAAGGGCCCCTACGTCAACCTGATCGCCGTCCGCACCGCCGACAAGGACAAGCCCTGGGTCAAGATCCTCGTCGACAGCTACCACACTGCCGAGGTCAAGGAGTTCGTCCTGACCAAGTTCAAGGGCGCGGTGCTGCCGAGCTGGTAGGGGGGCGCAAACGGCGCGAAATCCGCCCCGCTGAGATGAAAACTCGGTCAGTCATTCGCTCTCCGGTCAAAAAGGCAAAAAAATTCCAATGCCGTGATGCGATCATTTCATTCCGGAACGGGCCATTTGGGAGAGATTTGTGCCGGGTCAGAGATCGTATCGAACGGCCGTCGTGACGGGAGCATCGAGCGGCATCGGGGCCGCGACGGTCGAAAGGCTCGCCGCCGCGGGATTTGAGGTGCACGCCATCGCCCGGCGCGCCGAGCGGCTGAAGGAACTGAGCGAACGCACGGGCTGCATCGCGCATGCGCTCGATATCACCGACGCCGAAACCTGCCGCAGGGCGATCGGCGAGCTCGATGTCGATATCCTCGTCAACAATGCCGGCGCCTCGCACAATGCCCGGC
This sequence comes from Bradyrhizobium cedriense, assembly GCF_054602315.1. NCBI lineage: Bacteria > Pseudomonadati > Pseudomonadota > Alphaproteobacteria > Hyphomicrobiales > Nitrobacteraceae > Bradyrhizobium > Bradyrhizobium cedriense. The sequence continues at coordinate 124,552 of NZ_JBTSWB010000001.1, forward strand.
TTTACGATTACCCCTTCGAGAAGATCGACCAGCTGATCGACCTGAATTTACGCGCCGTGGCGCACCTGACGCGCTGCGTTCTGCCGGGCATGATGAGCCGCAACAAAGGGCACGTCGTCATCGTCAGCTCGATGGCGGGCCATTATCCGATGCTCGGCTCGGCGATGTACTCCGCGACCAAGGCGGCGGTGTCGCAATTCCTCGAGGTGATGCGGCTCGACACCAACGGGTCGCGCATTCGCTGGACCGAGATCGTACCGGGCCGGGTGGCGACCGAGGCCTTCGCGGTGTCGAGCGGCGACGCCAAACTCGCCAAGGAAAAGTTTCTCGACGGTAAGGAGCCGCTGCAGCCGGCGGACATGGCCGACATGATCATGTTCGCCTTGTCGGCCCCGCCGCATGTCAACATCAGCCGCATCGATGCCTATCCGACCCGTCAGGCATCGGGCGGATTTGTCTACTCCGAATGACGTAATTCAACGCGAGAAGGTTTTGCTGATGTCGTTCACCAGACGGAATGTGGTCGCCGGCATTGCCGCGGCCGGACTTGCGGGCGTCGCGATGCCCGCCGTCGTATCACGCGGGTACGCCGCCACTCCGAAGAAAGGCGGCCTGCTCAGGATGTGGATCGCCGAACCGGTGATGCTGACCGGAGCCTTCAACTCGACCGGGCAGATCTACGAAATCTCCGGCAAGCTGTTCGACGGGCTCGCACGCTACGATTTCGACCTCAATCCGAAGCCGCAGCTCGCACTGTCCTGGGATGTCTCCGCCGACGGCAAGTCGATCACGTTCAAGCTCAGGCCCGGCGTGAAGTGGCACGATGGCAAGCCGTTCACGGCGTCCGACGTCCAGTTCTCGGCGCTGAAAGTCTGGAAGGAGCTGCATCCGCGCGGACGCTCGACCTACCGCTATCTGGCCGACGTCGAGGCGCCCGACGCGCTGACGGCGATCTTCAAGTTCGAGCGGCCCTCGCCCTATGTCATGAACTCTCTCGCTTCCGTGGAATCCCAGATCCTGCCACGGCATCTCTACGAGGGCACGGACATCCTCACCAATCCCGCCAATTTGAAGCCGATCGGCACCGGGCCCTTCAAGTTCAAGGAGTGGCAGCGCGGCCAGTACATCATCTTCGAGCGAAATCCCGACTATTGGGATGCGCCGAAGCCGTATCTGGACGGCGTGGTGATGGTGATCATACCGGACGCGGCGTCTCGCGCGGTCGCGCTGGAGGCGGGCGAGCTCGACGTTGCCGGCGCGATCCCGGTGCCGCTGGCCGATGCGCACCGGCTCGCGGCCCTGCCGACGCTGGAAATCCCGGTGCAAGGTAGCGAGGCGCTGGCGTTCCAGGCCTTCATGGAGCTCAATTTGCGGCGTCCCTATTTCCAGGACGTTCGCGTGCGCCGGGCGATGTACCACGCGATCGATCGCAATTTCGTTCGCAAGAGCATCTATTTCGACTTCGCCAAGGCGGCCACGGGGCCGATCTCCTACGAGAACGCAAAGTTCTATTCGGCCGATGTCCCTCAATATGAGTTCAGCATCGCCAAGGCCAATGCGCTGCTCGATGAGGCCGGCATGAAGCGTCAGAGCGACGGGCTGCGCTTCAAGATCACCCATGATCCGCTGCCGGCTGGCGACCACTTCGCGCGCACGGGCGATTATTTCAAGCAGCAGATGGCGCAGCTCGGCATCGCCGTCGACATCAGGAACCAGGACTTCCCGACCTATTACCGCCGCGTCTACAAGGACTATGATTTCGACACCACCTCGACAGGCGCATTCGGGCTGACCGACCCGACCGTGGGGATCCAGCGCTTCTACTGGTCCAAGAACATCGTGCCCGGTGTCGCCTTCTCCAACGGCAGCGGCTACAGCAGCGCGGAGGCTGACAAGGCGCTGGAAGACGCCCAGACCGAGGTCGATCCGGCCAAGCGCGTCGGTCTGTTCCGCGATTTCCAGAAGATCGTCATGACGGACCTTCCGTTGTTTCCGATCGCCGACGCGCGTTACATCACGATCAAGAGCAAGACGGTCATGAATATCGAGGTCGATCCGCTCGGCGCTCACGGCAGTTTCGCCGAGGCCTATCTCGCCCGCTAGCAAGGACGCAAGACGCCATTGTCCCGCTACGCCATATTCCTGCTCCGTCGGCTCGCACAGGCCTGCATCATCGTCGCGGGCATCGTCTGCGTGAATTTCGCGGTGGTTCACCTCGCGCCAGGCGATCTCGCCGAGGTGATGGCCGGGCAGGGCGGCGGCGGCGATGCCGGCTATGTCGCGCTGCTGCGCGAGCGGTTCGGACTCGACCAGCCGCTGTGGGTGCAGTTCCAGCGCTACGCCTTCAACTTGCTGCGTCTCGATCTCGGCTACTCCTTCAAGGACAACATGCCGGTCGCCACCCTGATCGCGGACAAGCTGGCGGCAACCGCGATCCTGATGATTGCCTCGCTTGGGACTGCGTTCCTGCTCGGGATCGGCCTCGGCACGCTCGCGGCTGTCCGGCAAAACTCACTGTCCGACGTCGTCATCTCGCTCCTGGCGCTGATCGGCTACGCCACGCCGCTGTTCTGGCTTGGTCTGCTTCTCATTCTCCTGTTCACGGTCAAGCTCGGCTGGCTGCCGTCGAGTGGCATGCGCACGATCGGCGTGCCGGCTTCCGGCCTCGCCGGCGTCCTCGACGTCGCCCGTCACGCCGTGATGCCGGTGCTGACGCTCACGGTATTCTACATGGCCGTGTTCATCCGCCTGATGCGCGCCTCCGTGCTGAACGTAGCTTCTCTCGATTTCGTTCGCACTGCCTACGCCAAGGGCATGAGCCGGCGGCAGGCCTACACGAACCATGTCGTCGGCAACGCCTTGCTGCCGATGATAACCATGCTCGGTGTCAACGCCGGCGGTATCCTTGGCGGCTCCGTCGTGGTCGAAACCGTGTTCGGCTGGCCCGGCCTCGGGCGGCTGACGTTCGATGCGATCTTCGCCCGCGACGTCAACCTGCTGCTCGGCATCCTGTTCTGCTCGTCGCTGCTGGTGGTGATCACCAATCTCGTCACCGATCTGGTTTCGGCCTGGATCGATCCCCGCATCGAGGTGTCCGCATGACCTTGCGTGCATTCCGGCAGACGCCGTGGGGGCGGCCGCAGGTCCTGGTCGGTTGTGCCATCCTGCTCGCGATTCTGGCAGCGGCGCTGTTCGCGCCGCTGCTGTTTCCCGAGGGGCCCTGGCCTGCGGTCGGCACGCCCTATATACCGCCGTTCCAGAGCACGGCGACGCCTCTGGGCACCGATACGCTCGGGCGCGACGTCGTCGCCGGCCTGCTCTACGGCGCGCGCGTGTCCTTGATCGTCGCCGTCGCCGCGACCGCCGCCGCGATCGCGGTGGGTATCCTGATCGGCGCCGTCGCCGGCTATGTCCAGGGCTGGGTCGACGATCTCCTGATGCGCATCACCGAGATTTTCCAGACCCCGCCGAACTTCATCTTTGTGATCGCGCTCGTGGTGATCCTCAAGCCCTCGATTGGCGCCATCATCGGTGCCATTGCGGTGGTGTCGTGGCCGCCGATCGCGCGTCTGGTGCGTGCCGAGTTCATGTCGCTGCGTAACCGCGAGTTCGTACTGTCCTGTCGCCTCGTCGGCGTGCCGCCGGCCAAGATCATCTTCGCCGAGATCCTGCCGAACTGCCTGTCGCCGGTGATCGTCACGAGTTCGATCATGGTGGCCACCGCCGTGCTGCTGGAAGCGGGGCTGTCCTTTCTCGGGCTCGGCGACCCCAACGTGATCTCGTGGGGCGGCATGGTCGCCATCGGCCGGCCGGCGCTGCGCAGTGCACCCTATCTCTCGGTCTTTCCGGGGATTGCGATCTTCGTGACCGTCATCGCCATCAATCTCGTCGGCGAGGCGCTCAATGAAACCTTCGATCCAAGGCGCAGGCGTCGTTGATCGAAACCCCATCCGAACAGACGGCATCGACATGAACAGCTCCCTGAAGGCTCTGGAAGACAGGCTCAGCCACGAGATGAAGCTGTTCTCCTACCCGGCGCGCGCCTGGCCGTTGCAACGCCAGGCCGAGGACGGCACCTCGATGGTCGACGTTCTCGTCGTCGGCGCCGGGCAGGCGGGCATCGCGGCGGCTTTCGGGCTGCTGCGCGAGCAGATCACCAACGTCCTGCTGGTCGACCGCTGCGATCCCGGCCAGGAGGGCCCCTGGGTCACCTGGGCGCGGATGCGGACGTTGCGCACCGTCAAGGAGCTGACCGGACCGGACAACGGCTTGCCGGCAGCCGCATTCCGTTCCTGGTACGAAGCGCGCAAGGGCGCCGGGGCGTGGGACGAGCTGGTGCGCATCCCGAAGGAAGAGTGGATGGAATATCTGCTCTGGCTTCGCGACTATCTCGCGCTGCCGGTCGAGAACAATACCAGCGTCGAGCGGATCGAATACGCGGGCGAGGCCTTGCGCGTGACGCTGGAGACGCCGCGCGGTTCGCGCGTGGTGGTGGCGCGCAAGGTGGTGGTCGCCACCGGCATCGATGGTGCCGGCGGCCCCAACATCCCGGCTTTCGCGCATGGCGCGCCCCGGCATCTATGGGCGCACAGCTCCGAGCCGGTCGACTTTGCGGCGTTGAAGGGCAAGCGCGTTGCCGTGCTCGGCGCCGGCGCCTCGGCGTTCGACAACACCGCGACTGCACTGGAGGCCGGCGCGCGCGAAGTCCGGCATTCGGTGCGGCGGCCGCGCCTGCCGACGGTGAGCGCACTGCGCTATCTCGAATTCGCCGGCTTCTTCCGCAATTTCCGCATGCTCGACGATGCGCGCAAGCTGCGCTTCATGCGCCGCTATTTCGCGCTGCCGACCCCGCCGCCTGCCGATACGCTGGAGCGCTGCCGCGCCCACGCCAATCTTGACCTGAGGCTCTCGGACGGCTGGACCGCGATGCAGGCTGCCGGCGATGGACTTGCGATCACCACGCCGAACGGCACCTTCGAGGCCGACTTCGCCATCCTCGGCACCGGCTTCAAGGTCGACCTTGCCAACGTGCCCTATCTGGCGTCCCTCGTTCCGGACATGCTGTTCTGGAAGGATCGCTTCACGCCGGGCGCCGACCGGGTCGACACCCACATCGCGAGCTATCCGTACCTGACGCCGGGAATCCAGGCGGTGGGGCGAACCCCGGAGGCGGACCGCGCCTTGCGCAATCTGCATCTGCTCAACGGCGCCGGCCTCATGAGCGAGGGGCCGATCTGCACCGGCATCAACGGCATGCCCTGGGGCGTCTCGGCACTGGTGCAGGCGATCTCCCGCGATCTGTTCCAGGCCGACGCGGACGTCTTCTACGAGCAGTTCGCCGCCTACGACGTGTCGGATCCGAACGAAGGCTACAAGCCGGCCGCCGTCGCGCGCTGAAGCGGCGAACTCACATCGCCGCCGAGTGCCGCGACGAGCCCTCGCGGCCGCGGGCGGTCGAGGCATACATCAGCGGCAGTTCGGTGGTGGACTTGATCTGCTCCATCGCGAACATCGACGAGACGTCGTGCAGATCGATTTTCGCGATCAGCCGCTGATAGAGATCGTCATAGGCGGCGATGTCCGGCACGACCGCGCGGATCAGATAGTCGACGTCGCCGCTGAGCCTGAAGAAGTCGACCACTTCCGGAAAGCTGATCACGGTCTTCTTGAAGCGCGCCGCCCATTCAGCGTTGTGCTGGTTGGTCCTGACCGCGATGAAGACGCTGACACCGAGATTGAGCTTGTCCGCGTCGAGCAGGGCGACGCGGCGACGGATGTAGCCCGTGCTCTCCAGCTTCTGGATCCGGCGCCAACACGGCGTCGAGCTCAGTCCAACCCGGTCTCCAACCTCCTGCACGGACAGGCTGCTGTCCACCTGGAGCGTCGCCAGTATCTTGCGATCGAGTTCGTCGAGCATGCGGTCTCCGAATGCAGGAAGAGAGTGGAAGTTTCGTGTTGCCGAGTTCAATTCCACGACAATGCTATTGCTGGATATCCGCGTTTGCGAGCAGAAAAATTCGTCACGCTGCCGTCAAAGGCGGCAGGAAGCAAGCAAACTGCGGCCCGGCTTCGCTACGCTCGCGGTATCGCTGGAAGAGTTTTGCCGATGACGCCGCCTTGTCGTGAATGGGTCAATGCCTCGATACGCCGCATCGAGATGGAGCGAACGCGCTGTGCCGAGACGCATCTGCTCAAGGTCGAGCTGCCCAGCATGCCCGGCCTCACGTTGTACCTGAAGGACGAGACGACGCATCTGACCGGCAGCCTCAAGCATCGCCTCGCGCGTTCGCTGTTCGTCTATGCGCTTTGCAACGGGCGCATCGGCCCGAGCTCGACGGTGGTCGAGGCCTCCAGCGGCTCGACGGCCGTGTCCGAAGCCTATTTCGCGCGCCTCCTCGGCCTTCGCTTCGTCGCGGTGATGCCGAGGACGACGACGGCGGAGAAGCAGGCCGAGATCGTCGCGAACGGCGGAGAGGTCCATCTCGTGGACGAGCCCGGCGAGATCTACGCCGCTGCCGTCCGCATCGCCAATGAGACCGGCGGCTGCTATCTCGACCAGTTCACCTTTGCAGAGCGCGCGGTCGACTGGCGGGTCGACAACATCGCCCAGTCGATCTTCCATCAGATGTCCGAGGAAGAGCACCGTGTTCCGACCTGGGTCGTGTGCGGCGCGGGCACCGGCGGCACGGCCGCGACGATCGGCCGCTACATCCGCTATCGCGGCCTCACCACGCGGCTCTGCCTCGCAGATCCCGTGGAATCGGTCTACCACCGACATATGGCCGACCGGAACGTGCGGACGTGGCCGGGCCGTTCGGTGATCGAAGGCATCGGCCGGCCGCAGGTCGAAGCCTCCTTTGTCGCGGATCTGATCGAGCGCACCATCGCGGTGCCGGATGCGGCGAGCATCGCCGCGGCGCGCGTGATGTCCCGGTTCATCGGAAGGTCCTGCGGTGGATCGACCGGCACCAACCTCTGGGCATCGCTGCTGATCATGCAGGAGATGGCCGCGGCCGGCGAGCGCGGCGCGCTCGTCACGATCCTGTGCGATTCCGGCGAACGCTATCGCAGCACGCTGTTCGAGGACACCTGGCTTGCGAAACGCAAACTGTCTTGCGCGCCTTATCAACGGCAGCTCGAAGCCATGCTTGCCGTGCCCGACGTGCCGTCGGGTCCGGCGCGTCCGGAGCCGATTCAAGCGCCGCCGCCGCGCGCCCATGTCGGGGGTTGATCGCTTCCATGCGCAACGTCGGGCAGAGAATGGATTTTCCGATTTCAGCCGCACCGCGCGTGTTCCGGCCTCCAGCTTGCGAAGGGCCGAATAACGACGTAGCAGCCTTGCACAATGCCGCCTTGTGCAAGGCGGAAGCTATGGACATCATCGGGCCCGGGCCGGCTGGAGATCATCAAGGGCTTATGACGATCGCGGGGGTTGCGGCGTGAGTGCGATGGGCTTGTCAGGCAGTGCGGAGCGCGATGCGACGCTGCTCGAGCTCGACGACCTCGCGGTGAGCCTTCCGTCCGGGGCCGATCGCGCGTTCGCCGCCGAGTGCGTGTCGCTCAACGTGAAGCCCGGCGAGGTCGTCTGCGTCGTCGGTGAGAGCGGCTCGGGAAAGTCGATGACGGCAAGCGCCGTGATGCGCCTGCTGCCGCCTTCGACCTCGATTGCGCGCGGCCGCATCCTGTTCGAAGGGCAGGATCTCGCCTCCCTGCCGGAAAGCGCGATGCGCCGGATCCGCGGCGCGCGCATCGGTATGATCTTCCAGGACCCGATGACGACGCTCAATCCGATCAAGCGGATCGGACGGCAGATCGCCGAAGTGTTCGAGCTTCACACTGATCTCGGCCGCGAGCAGATCGGCGCCCGCGTCCTTGCGCTGCTCGAGAGCGTTCACATCCGCGATCCCGAGCGCGTCATGCGGTCCTACCCCCACCAGATATCCGGCGGGCAGCGTCAGCGCGCGATGATCGCGATGGCGCTGGCGCTCAAGCCGCGCCTGCTCATCGCCGACGAGCCGACCACCGCGCTCGACGTCACCACGCAGGCACAGATCCTCGCCCTGATCCGCGAGCTTCAGGCCAGGACCGGCACGGGCGTGCTCTTCATCACCCATGATTTCGGCGTCGTGGCCGATATCGCCGATCGCGTCGCGGTGATGCAGTCGGGCCGCATCGTCGAGCAGGGCACGGCGCAGCAGGTGCTTGGTGCACCGAAGCATCCCTATACCCGCCGACTGATCGCCGCGGTCCCGAAGCTGATCGCGCCGCCGCCGCGCCCGCAGGCCCAGGACAAGGTGCTGGTGCTCGACAAGGTCTCCAAGGCATACGCCTCGCCGGGCCTGTTCGGCTTCGGCAAGCGGCAGACGCTGGCCGTCAATGAGGTGAGTCTGGAATTGCCGCGCGGCGCCACGATCGGCGTCGTCGGCGAAAGCGGATCGGGCAAGTCGACGCTGGCGCGCTGCATCGTCCGCCTGCTCGAACTCGACGCCGGCAAGATCTGGCTGGACGGCGTCGACTACGGCGCGCTCAGGCCGCGCGAATTGCGCAAGCGTTCGCAAGCGATGCAGATGGTCTTCCAGGATCCCTTCGCCTCGCTCAATCCGCGACGCCGGGCGCGCGATCTGGTGGCTCAGGGCCTGCTCGAGCTCGGTGTTCCCCGCAGCGCCGCTTACGCGCGGGCGGCCGAGCTTTTCACCATGGTCGGTCTCGATCCGGCCGCGCTGGAGCGCTATCCGCATGAGTTCTCCGGCGGCCAGCGCCAACGCATCGGCCTTGCACGTGCGCTGGCGCTCGAACCAAAAGTGCTTGTCGCCGACGAGCCGGTCTCCGCGCTCGACGTCATCGTGCAGGCCCAGGTGCTGGATCTGCTTGCCGAACTGCGTCAGCGGCTCGGCATTTCGTTGGTGTTCATCACCCATGATCTGCGCGTCACCGCTCAAATCTGCGACTTCGTCGCGGTGATGCAGAACGGACGAATCGTCGAGCAGGGGCCGACGGCGTCCGTGTTCGCCGGGCCCGAGCATTCCTATACGCAATTGCTGCTCGGCTCGATCCCGGGGCAGCGCTGGGCGGCGCCCTCCGCACATGTGGCGGTTGGCAATGCATAGGCAGTCCGGGGTGACGGTTGCAGGTTTGCGCGAGGCAGAGTTCCGCAAGGAGATGGACGGATGACGTCGGCTCATTTTGACGAGGGCATGGCGCTGAAACGCAAGGTGCTCGGCGACGACTATGTCGACCGTGCCTGGTCGGAAGCGCAGAACGACGATTTCGCGATGGCCATGCAGGAGGTCATGACCGAGGCCGGATGGGGCACGGTGTGGAAGCGCCCGGGTATCGACATCAAGGCGCGGCTGATGATGAATCTTGCGATGTTGACGGCGCTCAACCGGCCCCACGAGCTCGCGATCCACCTGCGCGGCGCGATACGGAACGGCTTTACGCGGGAGGAAATCCGGGAAATTCTGATCCACACCGGGCCCTATTGCGGCTGGCCGGCGACGCTGGACGCAGTTCGCGTGGCACGGCGCGTCTTCGCGGAAGCGGAGACCGGTAAGGCTGAGTGATGGCACGGCAAGAGACTGGACTCCGGAGGCTCGTGAGCGAACGATGGTTGGCATGACACGGTCGGCAAAGCCGAAGAGACTTGGATTTTTCACGCGGCTGCTCGACGACGCGCCGCCGGCGGACCGCTATCACTTCGCCGCCGAGCAGATCGTGCGCGCCGAAAAGGCGGGCCTGGATTCCGCATGGATCGCGCAGCATCATTTCCACGAGCGCGAGGGCGGCCTGCCGTCGCCCTTCACCTTCCTCGGCTACGTCGCCGCGCAGACCTCGCGCATCCGCCTCGGCACCGGAATCGTCACGCTGCCGCTGGAGAATGCGGTGCGTGTGGCGGAGGACGCCGCGGTGCTCGATCTGCTCTGCAACGGCCGCTTCGAACTCGGCGTCGGCACCGGCGGCAACCCGTCAGCCTTTGCGGCCTTCGGCCTCGACAGTGCCCAGCGGAACGAGATCTTCGCGCGCAATCTGGACGTCGTCCGCGCGGCCCTGGTCGGCAAGCCGCTCGACGGGGGCGACACGCTCTATCCGCAGCGGCCGCAATTGGACAAGCGCATCTGGCAGGCGACATTCTCGGTCGCGGGCGGTGCCCGGGCCGGCAAGGCGGGCGACGGTCTCTTGCTGTCGCGCACGCAGCCGCGGGCCAAGGAGGCGCCGAAGGCCACGCTGGCCGAGATCCAGAACCCGATCATCGATGCCTATCTGGCTGCGCTGCCGCCGGGCTGCGAACCGCGCATCATGGCCTCGCGTAGCGTCTTCGTCGCCGACGACCATCGCGAGGCGTTGCGCTTCGCAGACATCGGGTTGCGACGCGCGCTGCCGCAGTTCCTCAAGGGAGGCCACGCCGAGCCGGGCGAGACGCTGGAGGAGATGATCGCCGCGTTCGACACCCATGTCGGCGGCGCGGACGAGGTGATCGCCTCGCTCCGCTCGGATGCCACGCTGGAGCGGGTGACCGACCTCGTCTTCCAGGTACATTCGGTCGACGCCCCGCATCCCCACGTCCTGCGCTCGATCGATCTCGTCGCGGAGAAGGTTGCGCCGGCGCTGGGCTGGACCCGGGCGGCACCTGATGTAGCGCTGGCGGGATAACTGGAATGAACATGATCGCGTTGCACGAGGCTGACTGATGGGTACGCAGGATATCATCGACACGCTTGCCGGGATCGAGCCGGGATCGGCTCTCGACGCCATTCGCGCGCGCCGTCTTCAGGCGCGCGAGAACGCGCAGAAGAGCTATCTTGCGCTGTTCGAGCCGATCGACGCGAGCGACGTTTCGCTTGCCGAGCGCGCGGCCGTCGCGTTCTTCGTGACCGGGCTCCATGGCGAGTCCCCCGTCGCCGCCTTCTATCGCGAGAAGCTCGCCACCAACGCGGATGGGGCGACCCTGCTCGAGGCGATCGAGGCCGAGATCGAGCGCGGCAAGACCTCCGGGCCGTATGGCGCGTTTCCGGCCGGACCGTTGTCGATCGAGAACCAGGCCGGGATGATCTATCGCGCCGGCGCGGAGCGCAGCCCGGTTCTCGGCGCCCGGCTGGTCGCAGCACTGGAGCACGCGCACCTCCTGGTGTTGCGGCCGCGCGATGCCGCATCTGCCGACATGAAGGCGCTGCTGGCCGCCGGCTGGTCGGAGACCGGCATCGTCACCCTCTCTCAGCTCGTTGCGTTCCTGTCGTTTCAGGTGCGCGTCGTCACAGGCCTACGCGTGCTCGGCGCTTCGCTCGGGCGCGTTGCGGTCGGTGCGTAAGGAGACCATCATGAGCACTGCAAGCACCGTCAATCCGCCCGTCGTTTTCACCCAGGACGAGCTCGGCTGGGTCTCGTGGATCGATCCGCTGCCAGAGGCCGAGCTGACCGAACGGCACTTCGCCGGTCTGGTCGATCGCGCCCGAGCAAAGTCAGAGTATTTCCGTCTCCTGGTGCGCGATCCCGAGGTGCTGGAGGCCCGGACCAGGACCGACAAGGACATTTTCTACAATACCGTCGACGGACTGCCGCGCGCCGAGCGCGAGCTCGCGGCGGCGGCGACCTCGCGCTACAACGGCTGCATCTACTGCGCCTCGGTGCATGCGCGCTTTGCCAGCACCTACTCCAAACGCCGCGACGACGTGCAGCGCCTGCTCGACGAAGGCATCAAGGCCGATCTCGGCGAACGCTGGAATGCCGTGGTCAAGGCCTCGGTTGCACTGGCCGCGACACCGATCGCGTTCGGTCCCGACAATGTCGCGGAGCTGCGCCGCGCGGGCCTCGACGATGCCGAGATCGTCGACGTCATCAACGGCGCCTCGTTCTTCAATTGGGCAAACCGGCTGATGCTGTCGCTTGGCGAGCCTTCGAAATAGGCAATCCCACCGGCACGAGAATTGCTGCTTGTTTCAACATTGAAATGGATGGAGCCGTGCATGAGCAACATCGATCGCCGTACCCTGGTCAAGGGCTCTCTCGCCGCCATGATGGCGGGAGCGGCCTTTTCGCCCGCCGCCCTTGCGCAATCCGCCGAACCGATCCTGCTCGGCGTCAGTGGCCCGTTGACCGGGCCCAACGCGCAATATGGCGCCCAGTGGAAGCAGGGCTTCGATCTGGCGCTCGACGAGATTCACGCCACCGGCGGCATTAACGGCCGCAAGCTCGCTTACCAGTTCGAGGATAGCCAAAGCGATCCGCGCCAGTCGGTGGCGATCGCCCAGAAGTTCGTCTCCGATCCCCGCATCGTCATGGAACTCGGCGACTTCTCCAGTCCCGCCTCGATGGCGGCCTCGCCGATCTATCAGCGCGGCGGTCTGGTGCAGTTCGGCTTCACCAATTCGCACCCCGACTTCACCAAGGGCGGCGACTTCATGTGGAGCACGTCGGTGAGCCAGGCCGATGAGCAGCCGCTGCTCGCGTCCTATGCAGTGAAGCGGCTCGGCCTGAAGAAGCTCGCTGTGCTGCACCTCAACACCGACTGGGGCCGCACCAGCCGCGACTATTTCGTCAAGGCGGCGAAGGAATACGGGGCCGAAGTCGCGATATCCGAAGGCTACATCGCGGAGGAGCGCGATTTCCGGTCGACGCTGGTGCGCGTGCGCGACGCCAGTCCGGATGGCTTGATCCTCATCTCCTACTATTCCGACGGTGCGCTGATCGCCCGACAGGCACGTCAGGTCGGCCTGAAGCAGACCATTTGCGCCGCCAGCTCGGTCTACTCGCCGAAATTCCTGGAGCTCGGCGGTGAGGCGGTCGAGGACGTGCATCTCGGCACGCGCTATTTCCCGGAAGACCCGCGACCCGAGGTGAAGAAGTTCATCGCAGGCTTCAAGGCCAAGTACAACGGGCAGGAGCCCGACGCGTTCAACGCCTACTCGTATGACGCGATGAACATGGCGGCGGCCGTGGTCAAGATCGGCGGCACCGATCGCCGCGCCATACGCGACGCCTTTGCCAAAGTGAAGGACGTCTCCAGCGTCATCTTCGGCCAGGCGACGTTCGACGTCGAGAGCCGCCGCGTCAAGGGCGCCATGAATGCCGAGCTCGTCGTGCGCAAGGGCAAGTTCGCACTCTTGGATGGCAAGCCGACCTGACGTAATGGCCGGCGCGATCGCTCCGGCCGCTCTTCTCTCCACATTGGGAACGCTGTGTGTCTTCCTGGCTCGACTACACGATCAACGGGCTGATCGTCGGCAATGTCTACGCGCTCGTCGCGGTGGGGCTCGCGCTGATCTTCGGCGTCAGTCGGCTGATCAACTTCGCGCAAGGCTCGATCTATCTGGTCGGCGCCTATATCGGCTGGGTCGCGGTGGTCCAGCTGCACACGCCGCTTCCGCTCACCATCATCCTGGTGGCGGCGTCCGCCGCGGCGGTCGGCTTGATCATCGAGCGGTTCGGCTTACGTCCGCTCCAGAACTCGGTGCGCATCGCACCGTTGCTCGCGACGATCGGCATCAGCTTCGTGCTCGATCAGCTGGTGATGCTGATCTTCTCGCCCAATCCGCGCGCGCTGCCGAGTCAGCTGCCTGACGTCCGCTTCCAGCTCGGTGGCGGCACGATCGGGCCGCTTGATCTCTTGATCGCTGGCGTCGGGCTCACCAGCGCGCTGCTGCTGTTCGTGTTCCTGCGCTACACCAAGCTCGGCTGGGCCGTGCGCGCCACCGCGCAGGATCGCGACGCGGCGATGCAGATGGGCGTCGACGTCAACCGCGTCAATCAGGCGGTGTTCGGCATCGCGGCTGCGCTCGGCGGCGTCTCCGGCATGCTGGTCGGCATGTACTACAACCAGATCGACACGGCGATGAGCCTACAGGCGACGCTGAAGGGCGTCGTCGCTGAAGTCGTCGGCGGCGCCGGCAACGTGCCGGGCGCGGTGATCGGCAGCCTGCTGCTGGGACTGGTGGAGAGCTATGGCGTTGCCGTGTTCGGCACCAGCTACCGCAATCTGTTCGCGTTCCTGCTGTTGGTCCTGGTACTCGTGCTGCGGCCGAACGGCCTGCTCGTCAGCGCCCGGCAGGCCCCGCCGGAGCCGCTCACCGGAACCTTCATCGCGCCGAGCCGACCGGTGCGCATTCCGCGCTTGGCCCTGCTGATCGCGGCTGCCGCCTTCGCAATCCTGCCGTTCTTCCCGGTGTCCTTCTACGTGCTCCAGACCCTGATCAATGCCTGGCTGCTCGGCATGCTCGCCCTCAGCCTGACATTGGTTGCGGGCACGATGGGGCAGGTTTCGCTCGGTCACGCCGCGCTGCTCGCGATCGGCGCCTATACATCCGCGCTGCTGTCGCTGACGCTCTCCGTCCCGGTCGGCCTCGCCGTCATCGGCGGTGGCCTGATGAGCGCTGCGCTCGGCACGCTCCTGATCTCGCCGTCGTTCCGCCTGCGCGGGCACTACGTCTCGATCGCCACCCTCGCCATCGGCGAGATCGTGGCACTGGCGATCTTGAACTGGGAAAGCGTCACCCGCGGTCCGATCGGCATCTCCGGCATTCCGCCGCTGTCGCTGTTCGGCCACGACCTGATCAGCCCGTCATCGGTCTACTGGTTTAGTCTCGCCGTGATGATCGTGCTGGCGCTGCTCCAAGGGCGGCTGCTCGGCTCGCATCTCGGCCGCAGCTTTCGTGCCATCCGCGACGACGACATCGCGGCGCGCGCCTATGGGCTCAGCCTGAACCGCTACAAGTCGCTGGCCTTCATCTTCGGCGGTTTCGCCGCCGGCGTCAGCGGCGGCATCGCCGCGCATCTCTATTCCTACATCAATCACGAGACCTTCAACACGCAGCAATCCATCCTGGCGCTGACGGTCGTCATCCTCGGCGGCCTGGGCAACGTCGTCGGCGCGATCGTCGGAGCGGTCGCGCTGGTCGGCCTGCCCGAAGTCTTCCGCATCGCGGCCGAGTACCGCATCCTGATCTACGGCATCGTGCTGCTGCTCCTCGTGCGGTTCAGGCCGCAGGGCCTGCTGGGGACGATCTGATGGCGGAGCAGCACGCGGCCCTGTTGTCCCTGCGCGGCCTGACGCGCCGCTTCGGCGGCGTCACCGCCGTCGACACCATTGATCTCGACCTCGCCAAGGGCGAGCTCATTAGCATCATTGGCCCGAACGGCGCCGGCAAGACCACGTTGTTCAATCTCGTGACAGGGCTCGACCGGCCCGACGCCGGTACTGCCGCCTTCGAAGGTCGGGACATCACGGGGCTCTCGCCGGAGCGGCTTGCTGCCCAGGGCATTGCGCGCACCTTCCAGCTCGGCCGCGTGTTCGGCAATCTCAGCGTGATAGACAATGTCCTGATCGGCGCGCACACCCGTCTGCGTGCGGTGAAGCCGGCGGTGCCGGTGATCGGTCCGCTCCTGGAGCTGGGGCTGGCGCTGCTGCGGCCCGCCAGTGTCAAGGCGGAAGAAGAGCGGTTACGCGAGGAGGTGAAAGCCATACTCGCGCGCTTCGGCGAGCGGCTCCTGCCGCGGATCGACCAGCCGGCCTATAGCCTTTCCTACGCCAACCGCCGCCGCGTCGAGATCGCGCGGGCGCTGGCGCTGAAGCCGCGGCTCTTGCTGCTGGATGAACCGACCGCCGGCATGAACCCGACCGAAACCGCGGAGATGCAGGGCCTCGTCGCCGAGCTGAAGGCGGAAGGGCTGACCATTCTCCTGATCGAGCACAAGCTGGAAATGGTGATGCGCCTGTCTGACCGCGTCATCGTCATGGACGAAGGCAGGAAGATCGCCGAAGGCCGAGGCGAGGAGGTCCGGAGTGATCCCAAGGTGATCGAGGCCTATCTCGGCCACGGGCTGACGGCAGCGTCCGAGCAGGAGAGCGCGGCATGACGAATCCTTCGCCCGAACCGCTGCTGGCCTTGTCCAACATCAACACCTTCTACGGGCAGGCCCAGGTGCATTTCGACCTGTCGATAACGGTCGCACGCGGCCACATCGTCTGCCTGCTCGGCGGCAATGCCAGTGGCAAGTCGACGACGATGAAGATCATTCTGGGTCTGGTGAAGCCGCGCTCGGGCGAAGTGACGTTCGACGGCGCCTCACTGATCGGCCTCTCCACGCCACAGATCGTCCGCCGTGGCATCGCCTCGGTGCCGGAGGCGCGGCGGCTGTTCGCGGACATGAGCGTGCGCGAGAACATCCTGATGGGCGCCTTCGTGCGCAACGACCGCGATGCTGTCGCGCAGGATCTCGACAGGATGCTGACGCTGTTCCCGAAACTGGGCCAGCGGCTGTCGCAGCGCGCCGGCTCGCTCTCCGGCGGCGAACAGCAGATGGTGGCCATGGCGCGCGCGCTGATGAGCCGCCCCCGCATGATCGTGATGGACGAGCCGACCATGGGCCTCTCGCCGCTCTATGTCGATCGCGTGCTGGAGCTGATCCGCACCATCAACAAGGAGGGCGTCTCGGTGTTCATGGTCGAGCAGAACGCCAGCCTTGCGCTCGAGATCGCGCATGAAGCCTACGTGCTCCAGACCGGCAGGATCGTGCTCTCCGGCCCGGCGCGGGTTCTGAAGGACGATCCCCGCGTGCGTGACGCGTATCTCGGAGGTTCGGAGGCCGCGTAACGCGTTCGTCGGAGACGACGGGATCAGAGCGAAGCCATGCCATGCGCCGGCTCGGCCGGCAGATCATCGCCATTGGGATCGCCCGGGGCTGTGGCCCAGGCCAGCTCCACCAGCGTCACGATCCTGCGTCCACCGCCGTCGAGCTGGCAGACGATCAGGCCCTGCTCCTCCATGTAGCCGAGCAGCCGCTGCGCCCGGCGCAGCGAATGCGAGCCGTAGGCCCGCGCGATCGCGGCGTCGCCGGGACACGGCCAGCCTTCCTTCGCTGCGCGCGCGATCATCATGAACACGCCCTGCATGTCGTCGGGCAAGATGGATGCGCGCAGCGAGACGTCCTGCCAGGCATCGTCTTCGGTATGCTCGGCGCCAAGCCCGGCGCGCGCGCGCGTCAGCATGCGGCGGAATTCATTGAGGTCGGGCACGGCCGAACCGAGGCCCTCGATGCGGCAGCGAACCACGAACTCCTGATAGAGCACGCCGACGGCGCGGAAGCCGGCGTCGGGCTCGGCGAGCACGGCACGCAGCGTACGATCCACGCGCTCGCGCCGCTCCGCGAGCTCCTCGGCGCTGACCGGCACCTCGATCACCTTGGGCCGGATCTCCGGCGCGGCGGCCTTCGCGGCGCGGAGCTGCTCGAGCAGGTCCGGCGCCGGCCGTCGCTGCGGCCGGCTGGCGTCGGGCGGCGGCGCGGCCAGGATCACGGCGCGCATATCCTCGAGCGCGGCCTCCGGCATCGGCATCAGCCGCGGCGTGGAATTGCGCGGGCTGGTGTCCGTCGGGCCGATGTTCAGCCGCAAAGGACGGCGCGACAGCGCAGGACCCAGCGCCATGAACTGGCCGCGTTCGAGGTCGCGAAAGGCTTCGGCTTGGCGCCGTTCCATGCCGAGCAGATCGGCGGCGCGCGCCATGTCGATGTCGAGGAAGGTCCGGCCCATCAGGAAGTTGGAAGCTTCCGCCGCGACGTTCTTGGCGAGCTTCGCCAGGCGCTGGGTCGCCATGATGCCGGCGAGCCCGCGCTTGCGGCCGCGGCACATCAGGTTGGTCATGGCGCCGAGCGACAGTTTTCGGGCCTCGTCCGAGACTTCGCCGGCCACTGCGGGCGCGAACAGCTGCGCCTCGTCGACGACGACGAGCATCGGGTACCAGTGGTCGCGGTCGACGTCGAACAGGCCGCCGAGGAACGCCGCGGCGCGCCGCATCTGATTCTCGGCGTCCAGCCCTTCGAGATTGAGCACGGTGGAGACCCGATGCAGCCTGGCGCGCTCGCCCGCGACCTGAAGGCCGCGCTCGGTGTGATCCTCGGCCTCGATCACCAGATGGCCGAAGCGCTCGGCCAGCGTGACGAAATCGCCTTCGGGATCGATGATGGCCTGCTGCACCCAGGGCGCGCTCTGTTCCAGGAGCCGCCGCAACAGATGCGACTTGCCGGAGCCCGAATTGCCCTGCACCAGGAGGCGGGTTGCCAGCAGTTCCTCGAGGTCCATGGCCGCCGCGGCGCCTGCCGTGGTCTGCCCCATCTCGATCGCAACCGTCATGTCCCCGACTCAAGTCCCCGCCATTCGCGGACAGGGGCTTATCAACCTGGTCGGGGCGCGTCGAGCGCTACAGTGCGAATCATGTCGCGTTGCCCACGGCGGCGTTCAGGCGTGGTTCGACTGCCGTAGAAGTGCGGGCCGATAGGGAGGCTGCGGATCGTCGTCCTCGTTCTCGGGAATCGCGCATGAGCCGAATTCCTGCCGGATCTGCGCGATCTCGGCAATGCGCTCGTGCAGCCGTTGCAGGTGCGCTGGCGATGTCGCCCGCCAGAATCGGAAGGTATCGGCTGTGACTGGCACGAAAGCGGTGCCGAACGGCGTCGGCTCGGGAACGATGGTGCGTCCAAGCAGCAGGAACCGCTCTCTGCCTGATACGATGAGCGTGGCATAACCGCGATTTCCAATCCGCCTGATGCCGTTCAGCGACCATTCGGCGAGCTTGCTGAAATACGGCTCCTCGCGCCAGCGATCGGGGCAATCGTCATCGACCGTGACGTTGACCGCATCCTGGCTGAAGTGCACCACGAGGCCTGCACGCTCGGGGAACCAATCATCGTCGAGATGGCCTTGCAGCCAGGCGCAGGTGAAAGATCGGCACATCTGCGGACGGCGGTCGTAAATGGTGCATCCCGTACCTGCCTGCCAATGCCTGCAGAGCTGGTTCACCGGCTTTTCGACGGCGGCCACTTCGAGGATATCGCAGCAGGCGTTGCACGATCCGCATTGCCGGGCGGGCCGCGCCGATCTCGGCAGGCCGGTGGCGCGGAAGCCCCGTCCGTCGCGGACGAGCAGCTTCTGCTTCTCCAGCGCGGACAACGCCCGCTCGATCTTGAGACGGGACAGTCCGGTGGCGTCGATCACGCCCTTCATCGTCGTCGCGCCTGCCTCCACCGCGCGGACGACGCTCAGCATCGCCTGATCCATTGTTATTGTTCTTGTTCTCTCGGTCGTGCATTGCCATCACGCCGGAACAACAGGCCGGCAGCAAACAGGTCTGAGACACCTGACTTAGAAAGATATCTTGCTCAGGTCGTCCGCCGCAGCAAGGAGCAGGACTTGTTCTGGGCGCATGCAACGCTTGCGCGAATGGAGGGCTCGCACGTGAGGGAGGGCACCATCGCGTCGAATCCACACGCTTTGCTTGCGAAGCGCTGCGATGTGACGGACGGCATCCCGTCGTCTCACGCAGTCGTGATATCGGTGGGTCCGCGTCGGCGCGATGTGACAGCGATCCCGTTAGCGGGGAATAGCGACGGCTGTTGAGTCTGCGCCACAGCGGGAACAGCGCCAGCGCCGCTGGTGCGAGCGGCGGCACAGGTGGCGCGATCACGCTCATTGCGGTCACCGGCCTGATCTGAATCCAATCGTTCTGGAGCGCATGAGGGCCGAGGTCTGAAACAGACGGCTGCGCGCCAGGTCCGCCCTGCACAAGCGTCTCGTTCAGATACGAATCGGCTTTGCGCGGCATCAATGTGGAATACACACCAGGCTGGCATCCTTGCTCCGTGGCAACAGCGTGGACGGTCTCATGGTCAGCAGGCGAAGTTTGATGGCGGGTCTCGCCTGCTCGAGCATGATGCGGCCGCAGTCATCGCGCGCGGCGACCGCCGCCACCTACGAAGACGCTGTACGCGCCACCTGGGCTCCGTTGCGCCCGGAGGGCGGCCTGCACGAGATCGTCCGTTATGCAACGCTGGCGGCCAACAGTCACAATACCCAGCCGTGGCGCTTCACCCTGACTCCGCGCAGCATTTCCATCGCGCCGGACGTCTCGCGTCGCTGTCCGGTGGTCGATCCAGACGATCACCATGTGTTCGTCAGCCTCGGATGCGCGGCCGAGAACCTGACTCATGCGGCGCTGGCCATGGGGTTGCGGCCGGCATTGCGCTTCGAAGCCGGTGCCGTCACGGCGGAATTCGAGAGCGCCGCGATCGAGCGCTCGGCCCTGTTCGCGGCGATCCCGCACCGGCAGTCGACTCGTGCGCCCTATGATGGTCAGCCTGTTTCCGGCGATGTGCTGCGTGAACTGCAGCGGGCGGGCACCGGCGACGGCGTCGCGGTCCTTCTCCTCACCGACCGCAAGCAGATGGCGGAGATTGCGGATTACGTGGTCGAAGGCAACACGAGCCAGATGCGCGACCGGAGATTCATGGACGAACTCGAAACCTGGATCCGCTTCAACGAGGGTGAGGCCGTCGCAACGATGGACGGCCTGTTCTCGCGCGCTTCGGGCAATCCGGCGCTGCCGCGCTGGCTGGCGCGCCAGCTGATGCCGTTCGTATTCACCGAGCGCGGCGAGAACGACAGGTATCGCGCCTGCATCGAAAGTTCGGCGGGTGTCGCGGTGTTCGTCGCCGAGCGCGACGACGCCGCGCACTGGATCGAGGTGGGCCGTGCCTGCCAGCGTTTTGCCTTGCAGGCCACGGCGGTCGGTCTCAAATATGCTTTCGTCAACCAGCCGGTCGAGATTGCGCGCCTTCGCCGGCAGCTCGCCGCCTATCTCGGCCTGGGCGCGCGCCTGCCGGATCTCGTGGTGCGTTTCGGTGCCGGGCCGGAGCTGCCGAAATCACTGCGCCGGCCCGTGGCGCAAGTGATCGCGTGAGACGAGTCACTTCCGCAGCGGGATGCGCTACTGCGCGCCGGATCCACCCTGCACGATCCTCTCGTTCAGCTTCTGGTCCACGGTGTCGACGGTGCGGTCGATCTCGGCGTTCGGCATGCCGAACTGATGCGAGATCAGCTTCACCAGGAGATCAACGCGCTCGATGAAGGGCGCGCCGCTCGCAACCGCGCGCGCCGCCGAAGACGGCTTGAGCAGGCTTTCGGCAGCCTTGGCATATTTTGCGAACGGTACCTGGTCCTGCGGAT
This sequence comes from Bradyrhizobium cedriense, assembly GCF_054602315.1. Lineage (NCBI taxonomy): Bacteria > Pseudomonadati > Pseudomonadota > Alphaproteobacteria > Hyphomicrobiales > Nitrobacteraceae > Bradyrhizobium > Bradyrhizobium cedriense. Next base: position 145,538 of record NZ_JBTSWB010000001.1, read on the forward strand.
CGGCGCCGAGCCGGCGGGCGATCGCATCGACATGGTCGTAGATCGTCTGCGAACGCGTGAGGTCGCCGTGCACGGCATCGCGGATCGACTGCGGTTCGTTGGGCGTGATGCAGCGGTAGTTGCCGGTCAGCAGCATGGACCATTTCGCCAGCGGCACGAACAGCGAGTCGAACACTTTCAGCTTCACCGGCACGTCATGGCCGTCGAGCGTCACCGCGTCGATGTCGGCTTCGAGCTCGCGCAGCAGCTTGTTGTGCTTCTCATCAGCGAAGACCGATGCCTTGAAGTTGGTGGGCAGGCCGACATGAAGCACGTTGGCGGCCTCTTCCGGCGGACGGAACGCCTGCGGGTCGGGCGAGCACAGCGTCACCAGACCCGGCTCGAACCGCTCCCACACCTGCGCATTGGTGTAGGCTTCTTCGAGATCCATGTCGGCGAGTGCCGGAATCCGCTTCAGATAGGGCAGCGGCGGCATGTTCATGATCGACAGGCACGGCAACTTCGCCGCTGCGATCTTGACCATGAGAACGCGCACCGTGTGGTTGGTGTATTGCGGCTCCTGCATTGCGAGGCCGACCAGATCGTAGCGGGAGAGGTCGACATTGGCAGGCGTGATCGCATCGAGCTTGCCGGGGAGATCGCGAGAGAAGATCGCCCGGTGGACTGCCTCGTCGCGCAACTTGATCCGCACCTCGGTACCGTCCCGGTTGATCAGCTCCGCCGTCCTGGCGCGGCAGACCACGGTCACGTTATGCCCCGCCATCAGCAGCTTTGTGCCAAGCAGCGAGCCGTAAGAAGCCCCGAGAATCAATATGTTGCGCGCCATGCTCCGTCCCTTTGGAAAATGTGTTGTGAGCCCCGGCCCAACATCCGGGAGCGAATTGGCGCCATGTAAAGCGAAGTGCCGCGCGATGGCAACTGGGATAATGCATGCCAGCGGCTGGGCGAACTTCAATTCACCGCCCGCCCCGGCGCTTGCCGCCTTACTGGATCTGCTTCCGCCCCATGGGGCAACGCGTCGGGGCAGGGTCGTCGCCTTGCCAATCCGCTTCTGCGAAAGATTTTCATTTTACCGAAATCGGAAATATCGCATGTTTCGCCCGTCCCGTCATGACCTTGAAGGCGAACTCGTCACGTGTCGCGGATCGATGGCGCCTTTTTGTTTCGCGAGTTGGGGGGCCAGCTGAAGGAGCAGACGCGCGCTCGACGAAACCCTTAGAAGCCTTCTAACTAGGGAAACAGTCCGGATTTGCTTCGCGGCGCACGCAATACCTGCTCTGAAAGAGCTGGCTCATTCCAATCGCGGAAGGACCAGGTGCGCGTCTCGCAACGATTCTTCCGCTGCGAGACCATCCGCAAGTCTTGCGTCGTCATCCCAGGCTGTGTGGCTGCCCTCGAGGCGTCCGCCTCACCGCTGGCTCGCTGCGCGCGCTGGGTCGAGATGCTGCTCGATCTTGGGGCGGTCACGCGTGCGCTCGAAACTGGTGCACAGCAATTCGGTCTCCTCGAGCGAGATCGGAGCACGATAGAGCCGGCACATGAATTCGGCGGTAGCACGTCCCTTGACGGTCCCCGGGCCGCGCTCCGCGAGGAACATGCAATCCCGGCAGATGCTGGCATCGAGCCGCTGATGGGCCGCATCGAGGTGATTGAGGACCTCACGGAGAGAGTCGCGCAGCCTGATGCACTCGTCGGTGCCGAGCGCCGTGACGGCGTTCACGACGTGGTTGATCGGGTCGTGCTGGCTAAGGCATTTCTCGCCCTGGGCGGTGACGTGCAGGACGACGGAACGCTTGTCTTCCTGCGACGGCTTTCGTACCAGAAAGGACTTGCTCTCCAGAGTCTTCACGATCTGCGATGCAGTCGCTCGCGTCGCGCCGATGAAGCCGGCCAGCGCGGACGGAGTGCGCGAAAACCTGTTGGCGCGGCCAAGGAAGCGCAGCGCCATCCACTCCCGATCACGCAATCCATGCTGATTGCCTTCGAAATACCAGGCCCTCGCCGCCTGAACCAGCAGCTCGACGGCTTCCCGCGCCAATGGCATGGATCTACCTCGTCCCCGGAACTTCGTCGGTGGCGTCCCGAAGCCGTCTTGCGCCCTGAGCGTCCGACCGGCGTGTCGCGTCGAACTCTCGCTCAAACGCACGGACCGTAACGCGCCGGCTTTGGGCCGATGGGCATCGCGTCATCCGCAGCGAGAGGCTATGGCGCCGATGGCATGCCAGCAGCATCGCCATCGCGGGGGAGCCCGGGTCGCCGTCGCCGGAAGACGGTGGATCGGAGTAGCTCAACCGAAGCCCCCAAAAGTTCAAGTCACAAGCAGACGTTTCTTGTATCCGCGGAAACGATGAATGAGCTTCTCAACAAAATCAAGTCAAGACGCTCGTGGAGACTGGATGTCGTCGCAGCCGAACGTGACGTTCAAGACAATCTCACTCTCTCGGACACATGAAGGTGAGCGCAAACTCTCTGTCTGCGCGCGACGTGCCTCAGCTCTACGACGGTTTGATTTCATGGCATGTTGCTGTCCGCCGTTGACGCAAACTGATCGAAGCTTGTGCATGACCACGGTGTGTGTCGGCACGTCATCCACAACTTGTGCGTTCTGCCCAAGAATCCTCAGGGGAATTCACAGGAATTACCCGCAATGGTTGCTTCGGCCGTGAGCGCAGGATTGTCTGTCCGATAGCGCCCGGGAGCGCGATCTCACCCGAACCGGGATGCGTTCACGACGGAAGTCGGCGGCGAATCTGCGCGCATGCACGGGAAGCGTAGCGACATGCGCAATCTCCTGTCGATAACCACGGGCCGGACGGGTGACAGGCTTGTATCGTACGCCTTCGCACCCGCTCCACCCGCTAGTCGCCCTTGAGCATGTCCCGGAGTTCGCGGAACGGATCTGCGCTCGGGGGGGCCGAAGCGCCTTGGCGCATCGCGCTGTAGATTCTCGGAACCATGTCGACCGCTTGATCGAGGCTCGAATCACGTCCCGACTGATATCCGCCCATCAGGCGGAGGTCGCGCGTGTCCTCGTATTTCGCGATCATGGCGCGCAGCTTGCTCACCAATTCGCGCTCCTCGGGATCCCAGACGTTGTGGGCGAGGCGCGAGACCGAGGCCAGCACGTCCACGGCCGGATAGCGCGCCTGGTCGGCAATGTGCCTGGAGAGCACGATGTGCCCGTCGAGTGTGCTGCGGATGGTGTCCGCGATCGGCTCGTTGTGATCGTCGCCGTCAACCAGCACGGAGAAAATCCCGGTTATCGTGCCAGATCCCTCCTCACCGGGACCGGCGCGCTCCAGGAGGCGCGGCAGATCGGTGAAGACCGTCGGCGCGTAGCCGCGCGCGACCGCGGGCTCCCCGGCAGCGAGCGCCACCTCGCGAGCGGCATGAGCGAAACGGGTGATCGAATCGACCATCAGCAGCACCGATTCGCCCCGATCGCGAAAATATTCGGCGACCGCCATGGCCGTTTTCGGCGCCAGCCGCCGCATCATCGGGCTCTCGTCCCCCGTCGACACGATCGTGACGGCGCGATGACGGTCGATGCCCAGCACGTCCTCGATGAACTCGCGCACCTCGCGGCCGCGCTCGCCGACCAGCGCCAGGACGACGGTGTCAAAACCCTGGCTGCGGGCGAGCATCGCCAGCAGCGTGGATTTGCCGACGCCGGAGCCGGCGAAGATGCCGACGCGTTGGCCGGCGCAGATCGGCGAAAACAGGTCGATGACGCGTACGCCGGTGCGCAGCGGCTTGTGTACGCGAGCGCGCTTCATGGCTGACGGCGCCTCCGCTTCCGCCGAGACCGCCTGGGCTCCCTGGGTGAGGGGGCCCTGTCCGTCCAGCGGCTCGCCGAGGGCGTTGATGACGCGGCCCTTCCAGCCAGCATCTGGCGCGAAGGACAGAGGCGGCATCCGGTAGGCGACCGAGCCGAGGCCGCCGGCAAATTGCCGGTCGAACGGCTTGGCAACGATGCCGTCGCTGTCGATCCGCACCACCTCGCCGATCTGGCGCTTGCCGGCCGAATTGACGCCGATGAGCTCGCCGAGCCTGACGAAGCGCGACAGGCCGGAGACGCGGAAATGCGTCGGCGCGATCTCGGAGATCGCGCCGCTGACGCTTGCCAGGGGAGTGCTCTGCTGAAGCTCCAGCAGCGCCCACTCGAGTTGCCGAAGAGCGTTCAAGGAAACCGTCCAACCTCAATCTCAATGCGCGCGAGGCGCAGTCTACTTGCCGGGTTCGCCGAGAGTCCGGATCGCGTTCTGGAGCGAGCTCTCGGTGCCCTCGATCATCGAATTGGTGCCGTCGAAGGCGCGGGAAGCCGAGATCAGCCGCGTCAATTCGAGCATCGGATTTGCGCCGGAGCCCTCGACATAGCCCTGCTTGAAGCCGTCCCGGGAGAAATCGGCGATGACGGTCGCGGGCCGGTCGGGCGTCACCCCGGAATTGCCGTAGCGTTCGAGATTGGCGTCGGCTGGAATGTTGAACAGGCCGATGGTGCCGATCTCGTTGTTGTCCTGGGTGATCGCGCCGCTGCGCGCGATCGATATCGGTCCGCCGTTCGGGTCGAGCGTGATCTGCGCACCGCCGGAATCGACGACGGGGAAGCCGCTCACGGTCTGAAGGTCGCCGTTGGGGGCGATCTGAAGGCGGCCGTCGCGCGTGTAGACGGTGCCGTTCGGACCGGCGAAGGCGATCCAGCCCTGTCCGACCACGGCGACGTCGAGCGGGTTGCCGCTCTCGGTGATGTTGCCAATCTCGCGCGAGATGATGTTGTCGCCGGGCGAGGAGAACGCCACCGGGGTCGGCCCCGCCTTGGACAGCACTGTCTCGAACTTCACCACGTCGGTGCGGAACGCCGCCGTGTTGACGTTGGCGACGTTGTTGGCGATCGTCTGGAGGCGCTTTTCGAGAGCGACCTGCGCCGACAATCCCACATAGAGGGCGGATTGCATGACTTACCTGTTGAACTTGATGTTCTGAAGCGTCGTGAGCATGTTGGTATCCATGCTGATCGTCGTCGACGCGCCGGCGATCAGGACCAGCGCGGGATTGGTCGAGGGGGCGTTCTGGGTCTGGGTCGCATCCCACATCGCGGCGAAACGCTGCACAAATTTAGTAACCTTGGCCGGGTCCTGGAAATCGACGAGATCGATCTTGTCCGTGATCATCTTGGCCTGGGCATCGATGTCGGACGAACTGATCGTCGACGGCCAGCCCATTGCAGTCTGCACTACCTGCGTCAACGCCTTGTCGGCGAGGATCTGGTAGGAGGTCGTGATCGTGGAAGCCTTGCGGGCGAAGTAGAGCGCCAATCGCAGGCCTTCGTTCTGATCGCCGGCCTTCTCCTCCATCGTCTGGGTGACGTATTGGCTCGCCGTGCCGGTCGTGGCCGCGGCGGCCTGGGTTGCCTTGTCGCCGAGGGCGGCGAAGTTGAAGGCGGCGGCAAACTGCCGGTAGCGAGTGTCGGTCAGCTTGTTGGCGAAGGCGTCCTTGTTTGCAATGCCCTCGGTCAGCACCTTGCGCATGAATGCCTTGGCATAGGTCATGTCGCTGAGGCCGTAGGCCTTCATCGCGTAGGAATATAGACGATAGTCCTTCAGGAAATCGTCGATGGTCTTCACGTTGCCGATGTGGCTGAGGAAATAGTCGGTCTCGCGGCTGACGTCCGGCTGCTTCGCGACCTGCGTCAGCGACCTGCCCATGTCCTTCGTCAGTCTGGTGTAATCCGCGATGGTGGATAGCATGACGCGCGCCCCTCTGGTCGCTGTTGCGGCTTCGTCTCAGGCTGCCGCGAATTGCTTGCGCGGGGCTGGCGACACCGAAGCCAGCTTCGCGCAAGCGTCGCCGACTAGATATTCCCGCGGGATCGGTGATGGAGCGGCGCGTTGGGCAGTTTCGTGGGGATATTCATCACGGTAGCGGCGTTGCTCGGCGGCTTCGCTGCCATGGGCGGGCATCTGGCCGTGCTCATGCAGCCGTGGGAATTCGTCATCATCGTGGGCACCGCGGTCGGCACCTTCATCGTGGCCAATCCCTGGAAGACCGTCGTAGACACCGGCGTTGCCTGCATGCAGGCCATCACCGGCTCGGTACCGGGGCAGCGTTACTATCTCGACCTGCTCGGGGCGCTGCACGCGCTGATGCGTGAACTGCGGGGCAAGGGCCGCAACGAGGTGGAAGCACACATCGACGATCCCTCGTCCTCCGAGATATTCAAGGCGTTCCCGAGCGTGCTCGGCGATCCGTCGCTGCTCCAGTTCATCTGTGACTATGTCCGCCTCATCATCATGGGCAACGCGCGGACGCACGAGATCGAAGCGCTGATGGACGAGGAGATCCACACCATCGTGAAGGGCAAGTTGACGCCCTACCACTCGCTGGTTACCGTGTCCGAAGCGCTGCCGGCGCTCGGCATCGTCGCTGCGGTGCTCGGCGTCATCAAGGCGATGGGCGCGCTCGACCAATCGCCGAAGCTGCTGGGCGGCTACATCGGCGCGGCCCTCGTCGGCACATTCGCCGGCATTTTCCTGTCCTACGGCATCATTTCGCCCTTCGCGCTGAAGGTCAAGATGACGCGCGAGAAGAAATGCCGGCCATACATCATCGTCAAGCAGACGCTGCTGGCGTTCATGAACGGTGCCATGCCGCAGATCGCGGTCGAGCACGGCCGCAAGATGATCGCGAGCAGCGAACGGCCCTCGATCGACGTCGTCGAGAATGAGACCATCGCGGGTCCCAAGGCGGTCGTGGCCGAGCCCGAACCCAAGGCGGCGCGCGCATGATGATGGAAGACGCCGAGGTCGATCAGCGGAAGCAGCTGCCGAACTACCTGCTGGACGCCGCCGGCATATCGATCGATCGTATGCCGATGCTCAATGTGATCTTCGATCGCATGGCGGCGTCGTGCACCGACAGTCTACAGCCGATGGCCGGAACGCCCTGCTATTTCTCCGTCAACGGCATCAGCAACGACCGTGTCGGCGACGTCATCAAGGACTACGAGGCCAACGCGGTCGCGGCGGTGCTCTATGCCGAGCAGTGGGACTCCCGCATCATCATCATGCTCGACCGCGACTTCGTGTTCACCATGGTCGAGGCGATGTTCGGCTCCGACGGGGCCGAGCCGCCGCTCGACGTCGAGCGCTCGTTCTCGAACATCGAGCTCCGCCTAGTGCAGGCGTTGTTCGAACGCTTCGCCAAGGCGCTGCAATCCGCTTTCGCCGGCACCTCCAACGTCACCTTTCGCGTGGAGCGGGTCGAGACCGCGATGGCATCGCTGGCGATCGGGCGGAGCGGCAACATGTCGATCTGCGCGAACATCATGCTGCAGGCGCTCTACCGCGGCGGCCAGATGTTCCTCATCATTCCGCACTCCGCGCTCAATCCGCTCAGGCAGAAGCTCGCGCACGTCGTCGTCAGCGACGGTCGGGCCTCCGATCCGCGCTGGCGGGAGCAGATGGAGAGCGAGGTTCAGCGTACCGAGGTGACGCTGAGTGCGGTGCTGGACGAGAAGACGATATCCCTCGGCGACATCGTGAAGTTCCACGTCGGGCAGGTGCTCGAGCTCGAAGCCACACCGCGCACGCTCGCTCGCCTCGAAAGCAACAACCAGGTGCTGTTCTGGTGTCAGATCGGCCAGCTCGATGGCTATTACGCCATGCAGGTGGCCGATCCCGTCGATCAGAAGCGGGAGTTCGTCGATGATATCCTATCTCGTTGATGCCGTGCTGCTGATTGCACTCGCCTTCACCAGCATGCGGGTGACCCGGATGCACCGCGAGCTCGCACGGCTGCGCAGCTATCAGGGCGAATTCTCGACCATCATGCACGAAACGGCGGGCGCCTTCGAAACGGTCATCACCGCGGCGCACGATTCGACCGCAAGTCTCGGAGGGCTCGCCAAGGTGCTGAGCACGAAGATCGATCAGGCGCATGAGGCGATCGCAGCGCTGGATGCGCGGACCGGGTTCACGCCCGCCGCGACCACGGGCGGCGCCGACCTGAACAAGCACTGAAGCCGAAGCCGGCGGAACGAATACGATCGGAACGCCACGGCGCTCCGGAAGCGGAAATACCAAGAGGCGAGACCAAATGGCGCAATCCTTCGACTACGAGTCTGCACATGCATCGGCAGAGTCCGAGACGTCTCCGCTGGAGCGGCTGGCGGAGATCGCGCAGCGCACGGCCGAGGAGACCGGCAAGTTCGCCAATGTCGACGCGATCCTGCGCATTCCCGTCACCATGCAGGTGGTGCTCGGCTCGGCGACCATCCCGGTGGCAAACCTGATGAAGCTCGGACGCGGTGCGGTGGTTCCGCTCGATCACCGTGTCGGAGAGCCCGTCGACGTGGTCGTCAACGGCCGTATCGTCGCTCGCGGCGAGGTCGTCGTCGTCGAAGAGGACAATTCCCGCTTCGGCGTCTCGCTCACGGAGATCGTCGGACCGCTGGGGCAGGGTGATACCTGACCATGGCGGCACCGGTCGGCATCGCTCCCGTCAAGCAGCGAGGCGTTACAACGCTCGGCGGCACGGAAAAGGTCGCCGCGCTCCTGCTGGCGATGGGCCGGCAGGCGGCCGCGAGCGTGCTGCAGCAGTTCGAACCGCAGGAGATCCGCATCGTCACCAAGGCGGCGGCGGAATTGCGGCCGATCACCGCGCAGGAGCTGGAGGGCATCGTCGAAGAGTTCGCCCAGCAGTTCTCGATGGGCGCCAACATTCTCGGCACCCTCGGTGGCCTGGAAGCCGTGCTCGGCGACGTGCTTCCGGCCGACCAGGTCTCGCAGATCATGTCGGATCTGCTCGGCAATTCCAGCCGCTCGGTGTGGGACCGCGTCTCGTCGGTGTCCGAAAACTCGCTCGCGAGCTACCTGTCCAAGGAGCATCCGCAGACCGCGGCGCTGATCCTGTCCAAGGTCAAGCCGGCCTGCGCCGCCAAGGTCATGAGCCAGCTGCCCTCGAGCCTGCGCAACGAACTGATGCGACGCGTCCTGAGCCTCAAGCCGATCGTCGATGACGCCATGCGCATCGTCGAGAAGACGCTGCACGAGGACCTGACGTTGAACTTCGCCCGAAACCTCGGCGCCGATACCTATGCCCGGGTCGCGGACATCATCAACAAGATGGAACGCGGCCACATCGAGGACATGTTGAAGAGCCTGTCGGAGAAGCGACCGAAGTCGGCCGAGGTGCTGAAGGAGCTGCTGTTCACCTTCGACGACGTCGTCAACCTGACGCCGAAGGCGCGCACCATGATCTTCGACCAGGTGCCGACCGATCGGATCGTCGTCGCGCTGAAGGGCACCGACAAGAACTTCCGCGAGCTGATCCTGTCCTCGGTCGCCTCGCGCGTGCGTCGCGTCGTCGAGCACGAGCTCGCCATCGGCGAGCCGTCGAACCAGCGCGACGTGCTGGAGGCGCGACGGGTGATCACCGACCTTGCGCTTGAGCTGGCAGAGAAGGGCGAGATCGAGCTCAATCCCGAGCAGGAGGATGAGCTGGTCTTCCGCTGACCGCTGAAAGGGCATGGCAGAAACATCCGATCAGGAGAGCAAGACAGAAGAGCCGACCGAGAAGAAAGTCCGTGATGCGCTCGAACAGGGCAAGATTCCGGTCTCTCGGGAGGCCTCCATTTTCGCCTCGATGGCCGCGTTGATGGTGATTCAGGCGTTCCTGATCGGCCAGGGCGTGCAGCAGTTGACGCCGACGCTGACGAGTCTCCTCGACGATCCCGAGGGCTTCCCGCTCAGCACCGGCGCGGACGCGCAGAACCTGCTCACCGTGGTCGGCCTCCAGGCCCTGCGGTTCCTGGTGCCGCTGGTCGTCATCCTGGTGGTGTTCGGGCTCGCCGCTTCGCTGCTTCAGAACGCGCCGCGCGTGGTGCTGGAGCGTATCAAGCCGGACCTGAATCGAATCTCCCCGGTCAGCGGCTGGAGCCGGTTGTTCGGGACGCAGGGCCTGATCGAGTTCGCCAAGTCGCTGTTCAAGCTCGGCGCGGTGACCGCCGTGGTCGCCTTCGTGCTGCGCTCGTCCGAAGCGAGGGCGTTCGAGGCGATGTACACTGATCCGGTCGCGCTGCCGGAGATGATTCTCAACATCGCGATGCGAATCGTCTCGGCGATCTGCATCGCGACGATCGTCCTGGTGGCGATCGATCTCGCCTGGGCGCGCTTCCACTGGCGGCGCGAACTGCGCATGACCAAGCAGGAGATCAAGGACGAGCACAAGCAGGCGGAAGGCGATCCGCTGGTCAAGGCGCGCCTGCGTTCGCTGGCGCGCGACCGTTCGCGCCAGCGCATGATCGCTTCGGCCTCGCGGGCGACGTTGGTGATCGCCAACCCCACGCATTTCGCGATCGCGCTGCGCTACAAGCGCGAGGAAAACGCCGCGCCGCTCGTCGTGGCCAAGGGCATGGACGTGATCGCGCTGAAGATCCGCGAAGTTGCCGAGCAGAACCGAATCCCGGTCATCGAAAACAAGGCGCTGGCGCGCGCGCTCTACGAGGCGGTCCAGGTCGACCAGGTGATTCCGGCGGAGTTTTTCCGGCCTGTCGCCGAGATCATCTACTTCCTCCAGTCCAAGCAGGCGGCGCGGCCCGAGAAGGTTCAGTAGATTCGGAGGATGGCATCTGCCTCATCAGCCTGACGAAAGCTTGCCGCCCTAAGCTTCTCGCGAATGGATCAGAATGGGGCAGTCGTGGGACCGCTTTATCTCTTCGAACTCGCATCGTCGCAGGCGCGGTACCTCGAACTACGCCAGTCGACCATTGCCACCAACGTCGCCAACGTCAACACGCCGGGCTTTCGGGCGCGCGACGTCGAGCCGTTCAACAAGGTGCTCGACGGCATGCCGGTCAGGCTTGCGACGACGTCGCCGTCGCACATGCAATTGTCCGCAACCGAGACCGACACGCGGGCGACCGCGAAGAAGGACAGCTGGGAGGTGGTTCACTCCGGCAACTCCGTCAGCCTCGAGCAGGAAATGATCAAGGGCAGCGACGTCAATCGCGATTATTCGATGAACTCGGCGATCGTGCGGTCGTTCCACCGCATGGTTCTGTCGAGTGCAAAGGCTTGAGGTGAACTGACATGCTGGACTCCCTGCAGGCGTCATTGACGGTCGCGAGCTCAGGGCTCGAAGCGCAGTCGACGCGCATGCGCATCGTCTCGGAAAATCTCGCCAACGCCACCTCGACGGGACGCGCCGCCGGCGCCGATCCGTATCAGCGCAAGACGATCACCTTCGATGCCGCGATGGACCGTGCCTCGGGCACGCAGCTCGCGAAGGTCAAGGAGATCGGGGTCGACACCACGCCGTACCGCGTGGAGTACGACCCGGGGCATCCCGCTGCCGACAAGGCCGGCTACGTCAAGCTGCCGAACGTCAACATGATGATCGAGATGGCCGACATGCGGGAAGTGAACCGGTCCTATGAAGCCAATCTCCAGGTCGTGAAGCAGGTGAGATCCATGCTCGGCATGACCATCGACCTTTTGAGGAGCTGACAATGCTTGAGGCGATTTCATCCACGGCGACCTCCGCCGGCCAGGCGGCGACCCGCGCGACCGAGACGCAGGCCGTCTCGCCCGCGGTGACCACCGCGACCCAAGCCAGCGACGACCTCGGCTTCGAATTCGTGATGAAGCAGGTGACCAGCGACGCGATCGGGACGTTGAAGGCGGGCGAGGCGGCGTCGATCTCGGCGATGCAGGGCAAGGAATCGACGCGCCGCGTCGTTGAGGCGCTGATGTCGGCCGAGCAAGCCCTGCAGACGGCGGTCGCGGTTCGCGACAAGGTCGTGCAGGCCTACCAGGAAGTCGTTCGGATGTCGATCTGATCGGAAGGAATGAAATAAGTGAAATCGCTCGCCATTGCGGCCACGGGCATGAATGCCCAGCAAACCAACATCGAAGTCATTGCGAACAACATCGCCAACATCAACTCGACCTCCTACAAGCGGGCGCGCGCGGAGTTCACCGATCTGTTCTACCAGATGGACCGCATGCAGGGCGTCGCGAACGTCAACGGCTCCTCGCCGATCCCCGAAGGCGCCAATCTCGGTCTCGGCGTCAAGTCGGCGGCGATCCGCAAGCTGCACATCCAGGGCGCGCTGACGCAGACCGGCAATCCCTACGACATGGCGATCAACGGCCGTGGCTGGTTTCAGGTGCTCGGCCCGAACAACGAGGTGCAGTACACCCGCGCGGGCTCGTTCAACACCAATGCCAACGCCCAGCTCGTCACGATCGACGGCTATCTGCTGGATCCCGCGATCATTGTGCCGCAGGGAACGGTCGAGGTCACGGTCAACGCCACCGGCCAGGTGTTTGCCAAGCTTGATACGGAAGTGAACCCGCGGCAGATCGGCCAGCTCAACCTCGCCAACTTCGCCAACGAGGCCGGCCTCGAGCCCCTCGGCGGAAATCTCTATCGCGAGACCACGGCGTCCGGCACGCCGGTCGTCGGGCTGCCCGGCGATGCCGGCTACGGCAAGATCAATCAGAAATATCTCGAAGCCTCGAACGTCGACCCGGTCAAGGAGATCACCGAGCTGATCTCGGCGCAGCGCGCGTACGAAATGAATGCCAAGGTCATCCAGGCCTCGGACGAAATGGCCCAGACGGTCTCGAAGGGCATGCGCTAGTTCCGGTGTCTCGATGTTGAACAGGGTGGGCCTGATCATGCGCGGGTTGGCCGCCGTGCTGCTGGTTCTCGGGCCGGCCCGGGGCGCCGCGGCCGAGGAGAAACGGCTTCCCGTGCCGGCCGTCTCGATCCGGGCCGGCGAGCTGATCCGGGAGGAGATGATCACCGAACGCGCCTTCGCGCCGAGCCTGCTCGGCGTCGCCATGTTCATCGAGGGGCGTCAGGTGCTGGTCGGCCGCATGGCGCGGCGCGCGCTGTTCCCAGGCCAGCCCATTCCGACCAATGCGGTGGAAGATCCCTGGACCGTGGCCCGCGGCGCCATGGTCAAGGTCGTGGTGGAAGACAGCGGCCTGTCCATCGTCACTTACGGCTCGGCGATGCAGTCGGGTGCGGCCGGCGCGCTGATCCCCGTGCGCAATACGGACACCGGAGTGGTCATCAGGGGCGTCGTCCAGCCGGACGGCACCGTCAAGGTCGTGGACGGGTCATGACCAGACTCCTGCTCGCGCTTGCTCTGCTCATGTCGGTCGCCAGCGCCCAGGCCACCGTCCGCATCAAGGACATCGCGGACATCAAGGGTCTGCGCGAGAACCAGATCGTTGGTTACGGTCTCGTCATCGGCCTGAACGGTACGGGCGATACGCTTCGCAACGCTCCGTTCACGGAACAGTCCCTGCAATCGATGCTCGAGAACATGGGCATCAACGTCAGGAACGAGACCACGAGCACCAACAACCCCCCGCGTCCGACGACGCTGCGCACGCGCAACGTCGCCGCGGTGATGGTGACTGCGGACCTGCCGCCCTCGATCGGGCCCGGCGAACGCATGGACGTCACCGTGTCGTCGCTCGGCGACGCGACCTCGCTGCTCGGCGGCACGCTGGTCATGACTTCGTTGCGCGCGGCGGACGGCGCCGTCTATGCGGTGGCGCAGGGCGCGATCACGGTCGCCGGTTACAGTGTCGGAGGCCAGGCGCAGAACGTCAGCCAGGGCACGCCGACGGCCGGGCGCATCCCGAACGGTGCGCTGGTCGAACGCGAGGTGCCGGGAAGTCTCCACGAGATGGAGTTCCTGGTGCTGCAGCTGAGGAACCCCGACTTCGTCACCGCAACGCGCATTCTCGATGCCATCAACAGCTACGCCGGCGGCCGCTACCGCGCGCAGATCGCCTTCGAGCGCGATTATCGAACTATCGTGTTGTCGAAGCCGCGCCATATCGGTCCTGTCCGCTTCCTCGCCGAAATCGGCGAATTGGCGGTCGAGCCGGACACGCCGGCACGGGTCGTGATCAACGAGCGAACCGGCACCGTGGTGATCGGACGCGACGTGCGGATATCGACGGTCGCCGTGACTCACGGCAATCTGACGGTCCGTGTCACGGAGATGCCCGTCGTGTCGCAGCCGGCGCCGTTCTCGCGAGGGCAGACGGTGGTCGTTCCGCAGACCGTCGTCGAAGCCAACGAGGCGGGAGCGCAGGTGGCAATCCTGAGCGGGGTCGATCTGCAGCGCCTGGTGCGCGGCCTGAACCAGATCGGCCTGAAGCCGTCAGGGATCATCGCGATCCTCCAGGCGATCAAGTCGGCAGGCGCGCTTCAGGCCGACGTCATCGTGCAATGATGCACAAGCGTCGTGCAAGCTTGTGCGCTCAATGCTGAGGTCTCGACCGAGAATCGTATGCGGCCCGATGCTGAAGCTGGATCACAAAGCCAAACTCCTCCTGCTGGTCGCGGCCACAGTGCTCGCGAGCGCATTGCCCGTGCTGGCGCTGGAGGAGGCCAAGCCGTCGAGACCGCTCAACTTGCTTTCCTTCGCGCGCGCCCGCGCACCCGGACCGCAGAAGCCGCAGCCGCTGGCGGCCCCGGTACCAAGCGGCGATGCGTCGATCCGGGCGACGGCATGGGCGGCGGAAGATTCGGGACCCGCGATCACCGGCGCGATGCCGTCTTCCGAGCCACCGGCCCCTGCGCCGGCACGCCCGGCAAAGCCCGGCAGCGTCCCGCCTGCGAAACCCTTGCCGCCGCAGGCCGCGGCGGCTCCGGACAACGAAATCGCCCTGTTCTGCAGCAACATCGCCGATTCTTCCGTCGACGCCAGGCTGGCCTGGCAGCTCAAGGAGCTGGAGAAGGCCGAGAGCCTGCTGCGTGAGCGGATCGCCGAAGTCGAGGCCAAACGCGCCGAATACGAGAAATGGATGGCGCTGCGCGACGACTTCCTGAAGAAGGCCGAAGCCAGCGTGGTCGAGATCTATTCCCGCATGAAGCCCGAAGCTGCGGCGACACAGATCGCCGGCATGGCCGACGAGACCGCCGCCGCCGTGCTCGCCAAGCTCAGCCCCAGGAGTTCGAGCGCAATCTTCAATGAAATGGACACGGCGCGCGCGGCACACCTCGCCGACCTGCTCGGCGGCATGCGTCGCGTGGATGACGGAAAGCCAAAATAGATGACCAAGCCGATCCTCGTCCTCTCGCTGCTGGCCGCGTCCGTGCTCCTGGCCGGATGCTTGCATGACCCGGCCGAAGTGCTGATCGGTCCACAAATGTCGCCCGTCGGCAGCGGCCTGAGGATGCAGGCCGATCCGATCCCGGTGACGCCGCGCATGCGCACACCTGTCAGCTATCGTTCGACGTGGGACGATGGCACCGATCTGTACCGCGATCCCCGCGCACGGCGCACCGGTGACGTCGTGACGGTGATCATTTCGATGCAGGACAAGGCCAAGCTCGACAACAAAACCGGCCGTTCCCGCGATTCGCAGGTCAAGTTCGGGCTCGACTGGCTGATGGACGTCGCCGGCTGGAGCGACACGGGCCAGACCAACGCCAACCTCAGCACCAATACGCAGATCAAGGGCAACGGCCAGATCGACCGCACCGAGGACATCAAGCTGTCGATTGCGGCCATCGTCACCGACGTGCTTCCGAACGGCAACATGATGATCAGCGGCTCGCAGGAATTTCGCGTCAACACGGAGATGCGCGTGCTCAACGTCGGCGGCATCGTGCGTCCGCGCGATATCTCCCGGACCAACACGATCTCCTACGACAAGATCGCCGAGGCGCGCGTGTCCTATGGCGGGCGCGGAAATCTGTCGGATGTGCAACAGCCTGGATGGGGACACCGGATCTATGACGCCGTGGCACCATTCTGAAGTTCGCTCCGCTCGGGTCGCCTCACCACGGCAGGGACTGGCATGCGCCTGATTGCCGCCATCGTCGTGCTGACCCTGATCGCGATCGGCGCGGGCGCCCTTGCCGGCCT
The DNA here is from genome assembly GCF_054602315.1 of Bradyrhizobium cedriense. Lineage (NCBI taxonomy): Bacteria > Pseudomonadati > Pseudomonadota > Alphaproteobacteria > Hyphomicrobiales > Nitrobacteraceae > Bradyrhizobium > Bradyrhizobium cedriense. Next base: position 161,439 of record NZ_JBTSWB010000001.1, read on the forward strand.
GCATCTGATCGCGACCGCCGAGCGCGTGGCCGATGCGAAGAAGAACGCCACGCCGCCGCCGATCGCGTCGAGCTACGCCGGCAGCGCGCGGCTCCGGAAATTGTCTCCGATCGTGACCAATCTCGCCGCGCCGGCCAACAATTGGGCGCGCATCGAAGCCTCCATGGTGACCGACAGCATGAACGACGAGGACGCCGGCATTCTGGCCGCCCACATCAGCGAGGACATCGTCACCTACCTGCGATCGGCGACGGTTGCGCAGTTCGAGGGATCGCGCGGGCTCCAGCATCTGCGTGACGACCTGACCGAGCGGGCCAGCATCCGCTCGTCAGGCAAGGTCCGCGAATTGATCATCGAGACGCTGGTGATCCAGTGAGGATCAGGGTCCTGCCGATCGCGTTGGTTCTGGTCGTGCTGCCCGAAGCGGCGCTGGCCCAGATTCCGGACCTGAATTCCCTGTTGCCGCCGGGAAACGGCTCGACCAGCGGCCGGATCGTCCAGCTGATGGCGCTGATCACGGTGCTGTCGGTGGCGCCGGGGCTGCTCATCATGGTGACGAGCTTCACGCGATTTGCGGTGGCGTTGTCGTTCCTGCGCGCCGGTCTCGGTCTCCAGACCACGCCTGCCAACCTGGTGCTGATCAGCCTCGCGTTGTTCATGACCTTCTACGTCATGGCGCCGACCTTCGACAGGGCCTGGGAGACCGGCGTCCAGCCGCTGATGAAGAACGAGATCTCGGAAGAGGAAGCCTATCTGAAGATCACCGATCCGTTCCGGGAGTTCATGCTGGCCCATGTCCGCGACAAGGATCTCCAGACTTTCGAAGCGCTCGCCGCGGAAAGCTTTCGCAGGAAGTTCGACGACAAACGCATCGATTTGCGCGTCATCATTCCGGCCTTCATGATCTCCGAGCTCAGGCGCTCGTTCGAGATCGGATTCCTCATCATTCTGCCGTTCCTGGTGATCGACATGATCGTCGCGACGCTGACCATGTCGATGGGCATGATGATGATGCCGCCGACGATACTCGCCCTGCCGTTCAAGATGCTGTTCTTCGTGCTGATCGACGGCTGGAATTTGCTGGCCTCCGGCCTGGTACGCTCGTTTTCGTAAAGGCCGCGATGGCAGGCGGACCGGCTGGTCATAGTTAAGCGGGACATGCCGGTTATGGTTAGCGGTCTGTAATGTTAACCATATGATTTTGCTTATAAATTCAGGTGGCTCTTAATCCGGAAGCAAGATTCGGCGTGCTAGCAATGCGGCACGGCGGGTTGGACCCCACCCACATCAGTCCAAAGGCATGATGCCGCCCTTCCGTACCGGTGAAAGCCCGGTATGTCCCCTCGTGAAATGTAACGCGTACATAAAGGGACATTCGCAATGTCAAGCCTGCTTACGAACTCGACTGCCATGACCGCACTCCAGACCCTGCGGTCTGTGAGTTCGCAACTCTCCACCACGCAGAACCGGATCTCCACCGGTCAGCGCGTGGCCACCGCGTCGGACAACGCCGCCTACTGGTCGATCGCCACCTCGATGCGCGCCGACAACGCCGCGCTCTCCGCGGTCTCGGACTCGCTCGGTCTGTCGGCCGCGACCGTCGACACCGAATACACCGCTCTGACCTCGGTGATCGGCGACAAGGACTCGGGCCTGACCAAGCTCCAGGCGCTGCTGGTCCAATCCAAGACCGCCGGCATCGACCGCACCAAGATCCAGGCTGACATCACCCAGATCCAGCAGGACATGAAGCTGAAGGCCAATTCGGCCACATTCAACGGCATCAACTGGCTGAGCACCACGACCGGTACCACTCCGACGAGCTTCAGCCTGGTGTCGTCATACTCGCGCGTCGGCGGCACGCCCACCATCGGCTCGATCACGGTGACGACGGCCAACTACACGCTCTACTCGACCACGCAAACCGGCATTCTGGACACCGTGGCCGGCAGTGCGTCGGTCGACACGATCAACATCTCCGCGCTGACCGACTCGGCCGCCGACCAGACCACGCTCGATGGCTACATCTCGAAGGTCACCGCGGCGATCAACTCCGTGGCCTCGGCCGCCGCCGATCTCGGTGCCGTCAAGAACCGCATCTCGACCAACACGAACTTCGTGAAGTCGCTAATGGACTCGGTTGACCGCGGTGTCGGCCAGCTCGTCGACGCCGACATGAACGCGGAATCCACTCGCCTGGCCGCCCTGCAGGTGCAGCAGCAGCTCGGCGTGCAGGCGCTTTCGATCGCCAACAACAGCAGCCAGAGCATCCTGTCGCTGTTCCGCTAAGACGGACGTCATCGAAGTAAGGGCCGCGCTTCTCGCGAAGTGCGGCCCTTGTCGTTTGGCGTGCCGCGCGCCGTCATTTCGGCTCGCTGTTGCCGTTGGAGCACAGAGCCACAAGCCCCGCACAAGCTTCGCACGCTAACCTCGCCGTTACGACAGATTGGGTCTTGAACCTGCGCCTGCGGGAGCCCAAAGGCATGACGCCGTTCTGTCGTACCGGTGCAAGTCCGGTATGTCCCCCAAGCTCGATTCAAACTTCAAAGGGACATCAAAATGGGTTCTAGTCTCCTCACCAACTCCTCCGCCATGACCGCGCTCCAGACCCTGCGGTCTGTCAGCGCGCAACTCGCCACCACGCAGAACCGGATCTCCACCGGCCAGCGCGTGGCCACCGCTTCGGACAACGCCGCCTACTGGTCGATCGCAACCTCGATGCGCTCCGACAACGCAGCGCTCTCCGCGGTCTCCGACTCGCTCGGCCTCTCCGCTGCGACCGTCGACACCGAATATACCGCTCTGACCTCGGTGATCGGCGACAAGGACTCGGGTCTGACCAAGCTCCAGGCGCTGCTGGTCGAAGCCAAGACCGCGGGTATCGACCGCACCAAGATCCAGGCGGACATCACCCAGATCCAGCAGGACATGAAGCTGAAGGCCAATTCGGCCACCTTCAACGGCATCAACTGGCTGAGCACGACGACCGGCACCACTCCGACGAGCTTCAACCTCGTTTCGTCCTACTCGCGCGTCGGCGGCACCCCGACAATCGGTTCGATCACGATCACGACCGCCAACTACACGCTCTACTCCACCACGCAGACCGGTATTCTGGACACCGTGGCCGCCAGCGCCTCGGTCGACACGATCAACATCTCCGCGCTGACCGACTCGGCGGCCGACCAGACCACGCTCGATGGCTACATCGCCAAGGTCACCGCTGCGATCAACTCGGTGGCCTCGGCCGCTGCCGATCTCGGCGCGGTCAAGAACCGCATCTCGACCAACTCGGAGTTCGTCAAGACCCTGATGGACTCCGTGGATCGCGGTGTCGGCCAGCTCGTCGACGCCGACATGAATGCGGAATCGACCCGCCTGCAGGCTCTGCAGACCCAGCAGCAGCTCGGCGTTCAGGCGCTCTCGATCGCCAACCAGAACAGCCAGAGCATCCTGTCGCTGTTCCGCAGCTAAGCGACGCCTTCGAAGACGACCGTGCTCCCTCGGGAGCACGGTCCCCGCCACGTTTCGCGGGCGTGACGGCACGGGACGTGCCGGCAATCGACCTTTCGACCCCAGACTTCGTGCAGCTCGCCGCAGCCGATCGCGCTGCCACGCGCCCGAGCGTTCGCTTGTAGGTGCTGAGCCGACCGGGCCCGCCCGAGCTTCATGTAAAATTGCAACGCCTCGCCAGCGAAACGACACATTGGTGGCCTCGCACAACCTTCAGACAAGGTTGAAGGCTGAGTGTCCTCTACGTTCGCATTGGTACGAGGTCACATGCTCAGTCGTGCGCAGGTACAGCAGCTGCTCAATAATCTGCTGGAGCTTGGGCCGCGTCGCCTGATGGCCCTGGGACTGATCGGCTTTGCGGTTCTCGTCACGGTCGTCGGCGGCGCCTATTACCTCAGCCGGCCCGAGTTCGAAGCGCTCTATACCGGCCTCACCCGCGAAGACGTGACGCGCATCGGCGCGGCGCTGCGCGAGCAGAACATCGCGTTCGACGTCAATTCGGCGGGCGATGCGGTCTCGGTGCGCCCGAGCCAGACCATGCAGGCGCGGATGCTGCTCGCCGAGAAGGGGCTGCCGACCAGCGCCAATTCCGGTTACGAGCTGTTCGACAAGATCGGCTCGCTCGGCCTGACCTCGTTCATGCAGGAAGTCACCAAGCTCCGGGCCCTGGAAGGCGAGATTGCCCGCACGGTCCAGCTGATGAAAGGTGTGAAGGCGGCGCGGGTGCATATCGTGCTGCCGGTGCGTGGTTCGTTCCGCGCGACGCAGCAGCCGCCTTCGGCGTCGGTCGTGCTGCGGACCGACGGCGCGATCGAGGCGCGCACGGCGCAGTCGATCCGTCATCTCGTCGCCGCTGCCATCCCCGGCATGAGCCGTGACAAGGTGACGGTGCTGGACGCCGACGGCTCGATGCTGCTCGCCGAAGAGGACGAAGCGAGCGCCGCGCCGGCCAAGATGGCGAGCCTGCAGAAGACGGTCAGCGGCATGGTACAGGAGAACATCCGCAAGGCGCTGACGCCGTATCTCGGCCTCGACAATTTCGAGGTGAGCGTCGCGCCGCAGCTGTCCACCGACAAGCGGCACATCAACGAGACAGTCTACGATCCGGAGAACCGTGCCGAGCGGTCGGTGCGGAACGTGCGCGAGAAAGAGTCCTCGCAGAACGCCGACCGGTCGACGCCGACCACGGTGCAGCAGAATCTTCCCGACCAGCAGGTGAATGCCGGCGGCGGCAAGAACTCCAACGAGGACAAGAGCCGCCGCGAGGACGTCACCAATTTCGAGGTCTCGTCCAAGACCACGACGACGGTGAGCGACGGCTATTCGGTCAAGAAGCTGTTCATCGCCGTGCTGGTCAACCGCGCGCGACTGGTCGCCGATCTCGGCGACAAGAGCAACCAGGCCATCGTCGACAGCAAGCTCGCCGAGATCAGTCAGCTCGCGGCGACGGCGGGCGGACTGGACAAGGCGCGTGGCGACCAGATCCAGGTCACGGCCGTCGATTTCATCGAGGGCTCGCGTGAGCTGGCGCCGGTACCGCCGATCAGTTTCGTCGAGATGATCAACAAGCAGCTCGGCAGCGTCATCAACGCGGTGACGATCCTGGCCGTTGCTTCGATGTTGGTCTGGTTCGGGCTTCGACCCGCGGTCAACGGCATTCTGACCCATCGCGCGGAGCAGGAGCAGGCCGAGGCCGCCGAGGCCGCCCAGCTCGAAGCTGCGGGGGCCCTGGCATTGTCGGACGGCGAGGAGACCGAGCTCAATCTCGTCGAAGACCTCGAAGGCAAGATGCAGCGAACGCCGCAGAAGCGGCTCGAGCAGATCGTCCGACTCGATCAGATGCAGGCGGCGGCGATCCTCAAAGACTGGATGCGACGTGAGGAGGCGGCATGAACGCGGCAATCGGAAAACTCCTGACGCAGTTCGACGCGAGTGGCCGGGCCAAGTCGCCGCCTGCTCCAGCGCCGAAGATCCAGGACGTGCTGACGAGACCCAAGGATGCGCGGCGCGAGCCGCAGCCTCAAGCGCAGCCTCAGACACTCAAGCAGCCGCAGCTTCAGGCGCTGGCTCCGGCGCCCGCGACGGAAGCTCCGCCGGACCATCTCCTGGACGATGCCTATCGGCGAGGCCATGCGGCCGGCGTCGCGGAAGGCGACTCCAGGCTGGCCGAGGAGCGCGTCCGCAGCGCGATCCGGCTCGGCGAGGAGCGGGCCAAATGGTCCGACCAGCAAGCGGTCGCGATCGTCAGCGGCTTCGAGGCGGCCTGCCGCGAGATCGAGACCAACATCGCAAGCTCCGTTGCGCGGATATTGCTGCCGTTCCTCGCCGACGCCGTGCGCGACAAGGCGATCGGATCGCTGGTCGAGCAGATTGCGGCGCTGACCGGCAGTTCGTCGGTTCCGGCCTTCAAGGTCACCGGCCCGAGCGAGCTGCTCGACCTCGTGAAGACGCAGCTCGAGGCTTCAAGGCGAACGGGCATCACGTACGAGGCGGCCGACACCTTCGAGGTCCGCGTCCTGGCCGACCAGACCGTGATCGAGACCCAGATCGCCGCCTGGAGCGAACGCCTCAGGGAAGCGCGCCGGTAGTCCGCCATGGAAGAGGTCAAGCATGAGATCGTGATCGTCCGTCGGCGCAGCGCGTTCGCCGAGGAGGCGCATCACGGCGGCGTCTGGAAGATCGCGTACGCGGACTTCATGACCGCGATGATGGCGTTCTTCCTGGTCATGTGGCTGCTCAACGCGCTCAACCAGGACCAGAAGCAGGTGGTCGCGAGCTACTTCAACCCGATCAAGCTCGCGGAGAACGCGCCTGCCCCGAAAGGCCTCAAGGATCTCTCCAAGAAGGAGCCGTCGTCGCTCGAAGGCCAGGATGGCAAGCGTCAGCCGGCAGGGCCGAACGAGGAACGTCGCGGTGACTCTCCGACGGCCGAGAAACCGGCCTCCTACGAGGAGAAGGTCCTGTTCCGCGATCCCTATGCGACGCTCGCCGAGATCGCGAACAGCGCGAACCAGTCCTCTGGCCAGCGGCGTGTGGGCGCGCTGACCTCCGCCGAAGAGGAGGGCCTGAAGGGTGGCGATGCCTACCGCGATCCCTTCGATCCCGGCTATTGGAGGTTGGCGCCGCAGACGTCCAAGGACGCGGATCGCTTCATCGAGAGCGAGCCAAAGCCGAATGCCTCCGCGCGCGATGCGTCGGGCGCCGCTCAGAGTGAGCCGCAGGCGCGTCGTGCCAAGGTGGACGAGGCCGGCGGAAGCGTGGCGCCGAACGCAGATAGCTCGTCCGCAAGCCTGTCGCCCCTGCTGCCGCCGGGTCCCGCACCGACGCAATCCTCACGCGAGGGCAACGCCCAGGCTGGCGCGCAAGCCAACGCCGCCCCGCAGGCGCGTCCCAACGACACGGCGAAGGAGCCTGAACCGCGCGATGCGGCGCAAGCGCAGCAACCGACATTGAAGCAGCTTCAGTCCGCGATCGCGGACGCGCTGTCGGACATCAAGGCGGGCGCGGGGCCGGTGGCCGAGGTGCGTCAGGTCGAGGAGGGACTCCTGGTTAGCCTGACCGACGATGCGAGCTTCGGCATGTTCGCGGTCGGCTCGGCCGAGCCGCGGCCCGAGCTGATCCGCGTGATAGACAAGATCGGGCCGCTGCTGACCAAGCGCCAGGGCGTGATCATCGTGCGCGGCCATACCGACAATCGGCCGTATCGTTCGGAAACCTACGACAACTGGCGGCTGTCGACTGCTCGTGCCCAGATGGCCTATTACATGCTGGTTCGCTCCGGCGTCGATGCCCGGCGGATCGAGCATGTCGAGGGTTACGCCGACCGGCGACCGAAGCTTCCGAACGATCCGGCGGCCGCGCAGAACCGCCGGATCGAGATACTGATCCGGGAGAAGCGCTCTTGATCAGTCTGCTGCGCCGCGCCGCCTTGCTGCTGCTGCCGTTCACGGCGGCGAATGCGCTTGCTCAGCCTGCGCCTCTGCCCGGCGAACCCTATGAGCTCGTCCGCGCGTTACAGGCGGTGCAGGACGGCATCGCCAACGGCGACACCGCTGCGCACAGCAGCCACATCGCTATGATCCGGCAGATCGGCGAGAAATTCCTCGCGGCCGATCCTGCAGCGTGGAGCAATCCGCAAAACGGCCAGGCCGTGGTCATCTACCTGCTCAGCGGTGGCGCGCCGCAAACCGTCCGCAAGCTGCCGCGGGACAAGATGAACATCGACGAGCGGCTGTTCAATGGCGCGCTCGCCTATGTCGAGGGACGGCAGGACGAAGCGCGGGAGCTGCTCAAGGACGTCAAGCCGCGGACGCTTTCCTCGGGCCTGGGCGGGCAGGTCGCGCTGGTCCAGGGCGCGTTGTTCGCGCGCGCCGAGGCATCGCTCGCGATCGAGCGTCTGGACGATGCACGCCTGCTGTTGCCCGGCACGCTCGTCGAGGAGGCGGCGCTGCGGCGCGAGATCCTGCTGGTCGGGCAGGCGGAGGATTTCGAAAAATTCGAGTTCCTTACACTGGCCTATATCCGCCATTACCGCAACTCGATCTATGCCGGCGATTTCTGGCAGCGCTTCTCCACGGGGCTGACGCAATCGAGTCTGGCGCTGGACGAGCGTCGCTTTGCGCGGGTCGCAGCCCTGCTGGAGCAGATCGATCGCGCGAGCCGCCTCAAGCTGTATCTCGTGATCGCGCGGGCCGCGATGGTGCGCGGACGGCTGGCCGTGACCCGGCTCGCCGGCGAGCGGGCTCTGACGCTCAGCGCCGACGCCTCGGCTGATCGCGAGCGGGCCCATTTCTTCCGCGGCGCCGCGCGGGCGCTCACCGACGAATATGACGGCGGTCTCGCCGAGCTGAAGGGCCTCGACCGGTCGAAGCTGCCGGAGCGCGACGTCCCCCTTCTGAATGCCACGGTGCAGCTCGCGCTGGACGTCCGCAAGCCCTTCGCAGGCGGGTCTGCCGCCGCAGTCGACAACCCTCCGGCAACGCCGGCGCGACTCGATCTGGCGTCATCGACTGTGACGCTTGCCCGCGCGCAGAAGCAACTCGGCGAACTCGAACTCCTTACCAAGGACCGCCGTCGATGACCAAGCTCAACGGAACCTCCGGACAACCCTTCTCGGATCTCGCCGAGAGCCTCAACATGCGTGGGACGTCGCGTTCGGCAAAGAACGCCGGGACCAAATCGCAGCCAAATTCGTCGTTCAACGATCTGCTTCGCACCGTCTCGAACCTCGCGAAGCGGGCCCTGAGCGATGATGGCAGCGATGCGACGGCGAAGACCGGAGCGTTGCGCACGCATCTGGCCGGCCCGATCGAGAAGGACAAGAAGGACGCGACGGTGCGCGACCGCATCGCGGCGACCGCGCATCCAAAGTCCACAGAGGAGTCTTCCGACACCAGGACCGATTGGTCGTCGGAGAATCAGCGTCCGATCGATCATGCGGCCGGGACTGAGGTCCAAGGCCAATCCGGCATCACCCTGGTAGCCGGGCAGGAGATCGCCTGTGCGCCTGCGGTGAAGCCGCAGATGCAATTGCAGTCCGTCGACAAGGAACCGCCCGCGCGCGACGAGCGGCTCTTCACGACGAAGCGCGAGGCGCCGGCCATGGGAGCGGCGAAGGCGGCGACGGTCGATGCCGCCTCATCCAGCGTCGCCCCGGCTCCCGCGCGCTCGCAGGCTGCGGCTTCGCACGGGCTGGATGCGGTGCAGCCGGCGCCGACGCAAGGCAGGGAGTCTTCGAACGCAATGCCGGCGTCAGCTGGCTTCGAGGCGGTCACGGCGAATGTCGAGCGCGCTGCCAAGTCGTCGGCACGCCCCGCGCTGCCCGAGACGACCAAGGTCACCGTGGTCCAGCAGGAGACGCACCTGCCTCCGGCGCAGTTCGGCCCACCGCAACAGGTCGCCAATGCAGTCGTCGCAGAGCTGAAGGAGTCCTCGGCACCGGCAGCATCCGCGGCGTCCGATCTCGCGGCGTCCCAGACCAAGGCGCCGGATCAGCCTCTCAGGATCCTGACCGTCAATCTCGAGCCACCCGCGCTCGGCAACGTCACCGTACGTCTTCGTCTCGTCGGCACCGAAGTGTCCGTGCAGCTTGCAGCCGAACGCAAGGACACGAGCCAACTGCTCGATCAGCAGCGCGACCATATCCGCGATCTCATGCAGTCGGCGGGCTATGTCGCCGACGTCGCGCCGGTCCAGCATGGCTCGCTGGACGGATTCCAGAGCGGATCCGGCCAATCGCAGCCACAGCTTTCCGGCCAACAACAGTCGTCGCCGCAGTCGCAAGGCACGTCCGGCGGTGCGGGCACGTCCTCGGGGCAGTCCGACGGCGGCGCGAAGCAGGGCCGCCAGGAACGCCAGTTCAACCAGGAGACGCGTCATGACCAGGACGTGGGGCCGCATCATCGCCGCGGCCCTGTTTATCTCTAATGCGAGCGCCGCCCAGGCGGCCGCCGAAGCTGCGCGGCCCTGCGAGCGGGAGATGGCGCGCGCCGCCCAGCAGCACGGGATCCCGCTCGGCATTCTCTATGCGGTCGGCCTCACCGAGACCGGACGTCGCGGCGCACTCCATCCCTACGCGCTCGGTGCGGATGGGCAGACCGTGTTCGCCAAGGACATGAACGAAGCAATCGCAAACTTCGAGGCGATGCGCAGCAAAGGCATCAAGCTGATCGATCTCGGCTGCATGCAGATCAATCACTACTATCACGGCGAGAAGTTCGCCTCGGTACGTGCGATGTTCGATCCCGCCAGGAACGTCGACTACGCAGCGCGCTTCCTGAAGGAGCTCAAGCAGCGGGAAGGCAGCTGGACCATGGCAGTCGCGCGCTACAATGCCGGTCCCAACAACCAGCCGGCGCAGAAGCGCTACGTCTGTCACATCGTCGCTCATCTCGTCTCGAGCGGCTTCGGCGCGTGGACCGACAAGGCGCGATCCTTCTGTCAACCCAGAACAACCTGAAGCGGCGAACCGAAGCGACAGCCGACGGACCACGACAAGTTGTGCATCGCTTCCAATCATCAGCCCCGCGCAAGCAAGACCCCCCATTGTAGCTGCAACCTACCAAAGGAGCCCAATTCATGAGCCTGTATGGTGTTATGCGCACCGGCGTTTCCGGTATGTCTGCGCAGTCCAACAAGCTGTCGACGGTCTCGGACAACATCGCCAACGTCAACACGACCGGCTACAAGCGGGCTTCCACGGAGTTCTCCTCGCTGATCCTGAAGAGCGGCTCCGGCAACTACGATTCCGGCGCGGTCGAGACGACTGTCCGTTACGCCATCAGCGACGCCGGACATACGCAGTTCACCACGTCGAGCACGGACCTCTCCGTTCAGGGCAACGGATTCTTCGTGGTTTCGAACGCTGCCAACACACAGCAGTATCTGACGCGCGCGGGTTCGTTCGTGCCCGACAGCCAGGGCAATCTGGTCAACGCCGCCGGTTACTACCTCCTCGGTCAGCCCGGCCTCGTGACCAACTTCTCGCAGAACAGCCTGGCGGGCATGCAGATCGTCAACATCGCCCAGGTCTCGCAGGTGCCTGTGCCGTCGACGGCGGGGACGCTCACGACCGGCAATCTGGATCCGAATGCGGCTGTCATTGCCGGTCCGCCCGGTCCAGGCGCGTATTCATCGAAAAGCTCGATCGTGGCCTACAACAACATCGGCCAGGCCGTTACGCTCGATGTCTACATGTCTCACACCGCGACGGCGGCCGGCTTGGACACTTGGCAGGTTCAACTCTATGACTCGGCGACGGGTACGTCGCTTGCACCCGCCACCACCTTCACCTTCGACACCACGGCGGCCGGTAAGGGCGCGCTGGATGCGGCGAGCCCGACGGGCCTGACCGTCAACGTCCCCGGTGGTGCGGCGTTGACGTTGGACCTGTCGAACCTGACGCAGGCCGGCACCGACTTCAGCTTCAAGGCGACCGTCAATGGCAGCACGCCGTCGGCCATCGAAAAGGTCGACGTCGACGATGCGGGCCACGTGACGGCGATTCTCAAGAACGGGCAGCAACTGACGCTCTACACGATCATGCTCGCCGACGTCGCGAGCCCCGACAATCTGACGCCCGAGCCGGGCAACGTCTATTCCACCAACCTGAATTCCGGCAACGCGCAGGCCGGAAATGCCGGCACCGGCGGGCTCGGCACGATCCAGTCCGGCGCCCTGGAAGCCTCCAACGTAGACCTCGCGGACGAACTCACCGGGATGATCGAAGCGCAGCGCGGCTTCACGGCGAACTCGAAATCGTTCCAGACCGGCGCGGACCTGCTGGACGTCGTCGTCAACCTGAAGCGCTGAATTCTCCAGCGCTCGTTTCGGTCAAGAGCACGCCATGTCGCTTACCGCCGCTCTCAACTCGGCCCGTTCCTCGCTCTCGGCGGCGAGCGTCCAGTCGTCGGTCATCTCGCGCAACATCGCCGGCGCGAGCGCCGACGGCTACTCGCGCAAGCTGGCCGTGCTGGACAATCTGCCCGGCGCCGGCGTCTATGTCGCGGCAATCCAGCGCGCCGCCAGCTCGGGCCTCTACGACAACGTCCTGATCGCCACCTCGTCGTCGGCCAAGCAGAGTGCGATCTACGACGGTCTCCAGAAGATCGCGGCATCGACCGTGGACGATCCGGAGCTCGACCAGTCGCCGACGGCGCAGCTGAATGCGCTGAAGCAGGCGCTGCAGAAGTATGCCAACGCTCCGGACAACACCACGCTGGCACAGGCGGCGGTCGCGTCCGCCAAGGACATGGCGACCGCGCTCAACCAGGCGACGAAGACCGTGCAGTCGGTCCGTGAGGGCGCGGATGCCGACATGAAGACGTCGGTTCAGAACATCAACCAGTTGCTCTCCCAATTCGAGACCGTGAACACCGCGATCGTGAAGGGCACGATCTCCGGCGACGACATCACCGATTACCTCGACCAGCGCGACAACATCGTCTCGCAGCTGTCGCAGGAGGTCGGCGTCACGATGTCGATCCGTCCCAACGGCGACGCGGCGCTCTACGCCGACAGCGGCGTCGTGCTCTTCGACAAGACGGCGCGGACGGTGAGCTTCGCGCCGACGAACGTCTACACCGCCGGCACTACGGGCAATGCCGTCTACATCGACGGCGTCCCCGTGACAGGAGCCAATTCGGTGATGCCGCTGAAGTCGGGCAAGCTCGCGGGCCTCGCTCAGCTGCGCGACCAGGACACCGTCACCTATCAGAGCCAGCTCGACGAAATCGCGCGCGGCCTGATCAACACTTTCAGGGAAATTGATCAGACCGCCGCCGCACTGCCCGACGTCCCCGGGCTGTTCACCTATCCCGGGGCGCCGGCCATGCCCGCGAGCGCCACCGTCTCGGTGGGCCTCGCCGGCACGATCTCGGTTGCCGCATCGGTCGATCCGGCACAGGGCGGAAATCCGAACCTGCTGCGCGACGGCGCGATCAGCGGCAACCCCGCCTACCAATACAACACCGCCGGCAACGGCGGCTACTCAACCCGGCTGCAGCAGCTCATCGACGGCATGGATGCGTCGCAGCCGTTCGATCCAGCAACGCAAGGCAAGCCGACCGGCAATTTGATCGACTTCGCGTCGTCGTCGACGAGCTGGATCGAGAACCAGCGCAAGACCGCCAACGACAACTCCGAGTACCAGAACACGCTGCTCGACCGCAGCATCACGGCGTTGTCGAACGTCAATGGCGTCAACATGGACGACGAGATGGCGTTGATGCTCCAGGTCGAGCGCACCTATTCGGCGTCGTCAAAGATCATCTCGACCGTCGATGAAATGCTGCAGAGCCTGCTGGCTGCCGTGGGGAATTAAGTCATGATGAGCGCAAATTACGTTTCCACCCTGATGTTGTCCTCGTCATTGCGATACTCGATCACGAGCAACCAGGCGGCGCTGAGCAAGGCTTCGACGGAGGCGACCACCGGCCGATTCTACGACGTTGGCCTCGAGCTTGGTGCCACGACGGGAAGCGACCTCACGCTGCGGGCTGACTTCAGCTTCGCCGATCAGCTCGTCGATACAAACGGGCTCGTCGCGGGACGCCTTGACGTGACGCAGAACCGGATCACCCAGCTCAGCAAGACCGCAACGGACTTCCTCAAGGACCTGATCGCGGCCCGCAGTACCGACGGCGGCGGGCGGGTCATTCTACCGCCTGCGGCCGCCAATCTCCAGGATCTGATCGGCGCCTTGAACGTCTCCTATAACGGCTCGTATCTGTTCTCGGGCATCAACACTCAGAACACGCCCATCACCGCCTACGCCGCCGGCTCGGCCAGCAAGAACCAGGTCGATGCGGATTTCCTCGCGACCTTCGGCTTCTCGCAATCCTCGCCAAATGTGAGCACCATCACCCCGGCCCAGATGCAGACCTTCCTCGACACCACGTTCGATGCGGAGTTTGCGAACCCGGCCTGGAATGCCAACTGGTCATCGGCCACCGACCAGGCCATGCAAAGCCGCATCTCCACGACCGAGATCGCCGATACGTCCGTCAGCGCCAACGAGGCCGGCTTCCGCAAGCTCGCCGAGGCCTACACCATGATGGCCGATCTCGGGAATGTGAGCCTGAGCCAGGAGACGTTCCAGGTCGTCGTGGACAAGGCGATCGGCCTCGTCGGCAACGCCATCAACGACCTCGCGGCTCTCGGCGGCACCGTCGGCACGGTCCAGCAGCGGATCACCACCGCAACCGCCAAGCTCAAGACGCAGCAGGACATCCTGAACAACCAGATCGTGGGTATGGAGAAGGTGGACCCGACCGAAGCCTCGGTCCGGGTCAACACTCTGCAGACCCAGATCCAGACGGCGCTTGCGCTCACCTCGCAGCTCCAGAAGATCAGCCTCATCAACTATCTCTGAGGCGGGGCGCGTAATCTTTGTCTAGTTGTTCGTTCTCCTGCGACGAGTGGTCCTGATGACGTTTGAAGCCTATGAAGCGGTCGTTGACGAAAGCGGCTATGAGGCGCGAAGCCGCGAGCGGCAGGCGCTCAGCCTCGGCATCGACCGGCTCGAGCAGATCCAGAAGGGGCGTTTCAGCCTCGAGGACCTGGTCGAGAGCCTGCTCTATGTGCGGCGGCTGTGGACGATCTTCATCGAGGATCTCGCGCACCCGGAAAACGGGCTGCCGGACAAGCTGCGCGCCGACATCATCTCGATCGGCCTGTGGGTCGTCAAGGAAGCCGACCGTCTCCGCGAGCAGAAGTCGAATGACGTGGTGCAACTCATCGAAATCAATCGCCTGATCAGAGACGCGCTCTAATGAAGATCTCCTTGCGGGCGGGCGAACGGATCTACATCAACGGGGCAGTGCTTCGTGTGGACCGCAAGGTGTCCGTCGAGCTCGTCAACGACGTGATGTTTCTGCTCGAAGGACAGGTCATGCAGGCTTCCGACGCCACCACGGCGCTGCGGCAGCTCTACTTCATCGTCCAGCTCATGCTGATGAACCCGACCGATGTCCGCGATGCCGCGGCGCTCTACGCGCAGCACCACGCGGCCCTGTGCGCTGTCTGCGAGAACCGCGAGATGCTGGATGGACTTGGCGCCGTCAATGAGCTGGTCGGGGCGACCCGATACTTCGAGGCGCTCAAGCGGATTCGGGCCCTGTTTCCGGTGGAGCAGACCATCCTGGCAGGCGCCGCCACCGTGTCCCCATTCGAGGCTGCCTGACAGCGGAGAGGCTAGATGAACGTCACCAGTGCGACCGACACGACCGGAAATGCGTCCAGTTCGAACAGCTCCAGCTCGACGACGTCGAGCGGCAGCGTGGATTACAACACGTTTCTTCAACTCCTCATCGCCGAGATGAAGAACCAGGATCCGACCAATCCGATGGATACCTCGGAATATATGAGCCAATTCGCCCAGCTCTCGACGGTGGAGCAGGCGATGCAGACGAATTCGAAGCTGGACGCACTGCTGTCTTCGCAGTCCTTGTCGCAGGCCAACGGGCTGATCGGGAAGACGGTCAGCTTTACCGACTCGACCGGCGCGAGTTTCAGCGGCAAGGTCGTCTCGGTCTCCATCAACAGCGACGGCTCCATCGCGACGCTTCAGGACGGCACGAAGGTCGCGGTCGGGCCGGGGCTCACGATCAGCCAGTCATGAACGAGCGGGATGCCCTCGATATCGTCCAGGCCGCGATCTGGACCATCATCGTCGCCTCCGGACCCGCGGTCGGTGCCGCGATGCTGGTCGGCACCGTCATTGCGCTGATCCAGGCCCTGACCCAGATCCAGGAGGTGACGCTGACCTTCGTTCCGAAGATCATCGTCATTCTCGTCGTCGTTGCCGTCTCGGGCTCCTTCATCGGAGCGCATCTCTCGACGTTCACCGAGATGGTCTACTCGCATATCGAGCGTGGCTTCTGATCCAGCGGGGACCACCACCCTCGCGTAAGCTTTGCGCGGCAGATTACGGGCGGACCCCTCTGCCGGTGACCCATGGCCGATACGTTAGCTGCTAGCCTGCCCAATCAGCGCCGCCTCGGGGCGGATGCCTTCTTCGCCGGCGGCATCGTGGCCATGCTCACGATCCTGTTCCTGCCGATTCCTCCGATCCTGATCGATCTCGGCCTCGCGTTCTCGATCGCATTGTCGGCGCTGATCCTGATGGTCGCGCTATGGATTCAGCGGCCGCTCGACTTCTCGGCCTTCCCGACCGTGTTGCTGATCGCAACGATCCTGCGCCTGGCATTGAACATCGCGACGACTCGCCTGATCCTGTCGCGGGGCGGCGAGGGCGAACAGGCGGCGGGCCACGTCGTTGCCGGCTTCTCGAAGTTCGTCATGGGCGGCGACTTCGTCATCGGTCTGATCATCTTCGCGATCCTGGTCACGGTGAACTTCGTCGTGATCACCAAGGGTGCGACCCGTATCGCCGAGGTCGGTGCCCGCTTCACTTTGGATGCCATTCCCGGCAAGCAGATGGCGATCGACGCGGACTTGTCCGCAGGCCTGATCGACGACAAGGAAGCCCAGCGCCGGCGGCGCGAGCTCGAAGAGGAGAGCGCGTTCTTCGGCGCCATGGACGGCGCCTCGAAATTCGTCCGCGGCGACGCCATTGCCGGCCTCATCATTACCGCGATCAACATCTTCGGCGGCATCGTCATCGGCGTCACCCATCACGGACTGACTCTCTCCCGAGCCGCCGACGTCTACACCAAGCTTTCCGTCGGTGATGGTCTGGTGTCGCAGATGCCGGCGCTGATCGTGTCGCTGTCGGCGGGCCTCTTGGTCTCCAAGGGCGGCACGCGGGGCTCGGCCGAGCAGGCGGTGCTGCGGCAGCTCGGCGGCTATCCGCGCGCGGTGTCGGCTGCCGCGCTGATGATGTTCGTGCTTGCCCTGATGCCGGGGCTGCCCATGGCGCCGTTCGTGCTTCTTGGCGGTGCCATGGCTTTCGTCGGCTATTCGCTGCCGAGGCGGGAAGCCGCGCGGAGACAGAAGGAGGATGACCGCAAGGCCGACGAGCGCGCCCAGGCTGAGGCCAAGGAATCCGTGAAGGAGCAGCTCAAGACGGCCGAGATCGAGCTGGCCCTCGGCGGCCATCTTTCGGTCCATCTCCTGGGCTCGCGCACCGAGCTTGCCCACCGCGTGGCCAAGATCCGCAAGAAGTTCGCCAAGCAGTACGGCTTCGTCATTCCCGAGATCAAGCTCACCGACAATCTGTCGATCGATCCCAAGAGCTACCAGATCCGGATCCACGACACGCGCGTTGCCCATGGCGAGCTCAGGCTGGGCGAGGTGCTGGTGCTGGTCGACAAGGACGGCAAGCCCGACGTGCCGGGCGACGAGGTGATCGAGCCAGCCTTCGGCATGAAGGCGCTGTGGGTGACGGAAGCCTTCACCGATGAAGTCAAGCGGCAGGGCTGCAAGCCGGTCGACAATCTGTCGGTGCTGCTCACCCATTTGAGCGAAGTGATCAGGGCGAACCTCGCCCAGCTGCTGTCCTACAAGGACATGCGCGGGCTGCTCGACCGGCTCGATCCCGAATACAAGCGCCTGATCGAGGATCTTTGCCCCTCGCAGATCTCCTATTCGAGCCTGCTGGCAATCCTGAAGATCCTGCTGGCGGAGCGCGTATCGATTCGCAACCTCCATCTGATCCTGGAGGCGATCGCCGAGATCGCGCCCCATGTGCGGCGCTCCGAGCAGGTCGCAGAGCACGTGCGGACGCGGCTTGCGCAGCAGATCTGCGGCGACCTCTCCGACAATGGCGTGCTCAACGTGGTCCGTCTCGGCAACCGCTGGGACCTCGCCTTTCACCAGAGCCTGAAGCGCGATGCAAAGGGCGACGTCGTCGAGTTCGACGCCGATCCGCGCCTGATCGAGCAGTTCGCGACCGAAGCCAGCGCCGCGATCCGCAAGTTCACCGAGAACGGCACCAGCTTGGTGCTGGCGGTGACCCCCGAAGCCCGTCCCTATGTCCGGATGATCCTCGAGCGGGTGTTCCCGACCTTGCCGATCCTGTCGCATGTCGAAGTCGCGCGCAGCGCCGAGATCAGGGCGCTCGGAGCCATATCGTGATCAGCAGCCTTGCCGACAGCGTTCTGGTGACGTTCATCGTGTTCTGCCGGATCGGCGCCTGCCTGATGCTGGTGCCCGGCTATTCCAGCGTCAATGTTCCGCCCCAGGTGCGCCTGTTCGTCGCGCTGGTTACGACCTTTGCGCTGACGCCGATCCTGATCGCCGTTCTGAAACCGCTCACGGACAATGCGGCGCCGCTGACATTGGCGCTCCTGATCTGCTCCGAGCTCGTGATCGGCAGCGTCATCGGACTCGGCGGACGCGTGTTCTTCCTCGCGCTGCAGACCATGGCGACCATGATGGCGAGCGCGATCGGGCTGAGCAACATCCCGGGCACCCCGGTCGGCGACACCGATCCGGCGCCGGCCCTGGTGCCGTTGATCATGGCGGCCGTCACCACGCTGTTCTTCACGACCGACCAGCACTGGCAGGTGCTGCGCGGGCTGATGAACTCCTACGACGTCTGGCATCCCGGTAACCGGCTAGGTGGCAGCATGACGCTCGATCTGCTCGTGGGCCGCCTGTCGGAAGCGTTCGTGCTGACGCTGCGGATCACGAGCCCCTTCATCGTTTATTCGGTGATCGTGAACCTGGCGGTCGGCCTGATCAACAAGCTGACGCCGGCAATCCCGGTCTACTTCATCTCCGTGCCCTTCGTGCTGTTCGGCGGGTTCCTGCTGCTCTATCTCACCAGCGACGAGCTCTTGACGCAATTCATGCTCGGCCTCTCATCGTGGCTGGCGGAGTGACCGGGAGATGACGTCGCGCGCGGACAAGCTCGGCCGGATCGTTTCGCTCGTGAAACTCCAGCTTCGGCTGTCCGAATGGCAGCTCGCGCAATTGCGGCAGCAGGAGCGCAGCCTGCAGGACGAGCAGGAATGGCTGGTCGGGGCCCTGAACGACGGCAGGCCGCCGGCGGGATCCTCCAGCGAATCGATCGCGCGGCGCTTGAACAGGACGAGCGTCGGCGCACGTGCGGTGCAGGCGCAGGCCGCACAGCAGCTCGACCAGGTTCGGGCGGAAAGCCGCCGCGTGAAGCAGCTCGAGGAGGTCGCGAAGGCGGCGCTCGCCGACAAGCTCCGTGATGCGGAGAAGCGCTCGCTCGAAGAGATGACGGGAATAAGCTCCGTCGTGCGCGCGTGGATGCCGCGGCCAGCCAAGGGGAACAAGACATGATCGTGACAGCAACCCCCGACCTCGTTCTCGATGTCCTCGAAGCCGCCGATCCCGCGACGCAGCGCGCGGCCACCGCGAAGCTCGACGCCTTGAAATCCTCCGATGCCGACTTCGCCGCCACGATGAACGCAGAGATCGGCAAGGCCGCGGCAGCCGTTGCCGACCAATCCGCGGCGAAGGCATCGGAAGCGCAGTCGGGTGCAGTGAACGGTCCGCCGGTGCAGGTGATCAAGGCGCCGGCATCCGGCGAAGTCTACCGGAAGTTCGAAGCCTTCATCCTCCAGACCTTCGTCGAGACGATGTTGCCGAAGGAGTCGGAGGAGGTCTTTGGCAACGGCACTGCCGGCGGTGTCTGGAAGTCGATGCTTGCAGAACAGCTTGGCAGCCAGCTGGCAAAGGGCACGGGCATCGGCATCGCCAAGCAGCTCGCCGCCGCACATCCTGGCGGACCGGACGCTGCGGGGAAGACCGGATCAGATTCGTGAACGGGTGAAAATTGAGGGGTGAATTTCCTATGCAGCTAGAAGAAAGCGCCGCGGCCGTTGCGCTGGACCAGGCGGTCGCGGAGACCGAGGTGATGACGACGGAAACGGCAGCAAGCGATGTGTTGCTGCCCGTCCTGCTGCCGTTCGCGGGTGGCGAAGCGATGGTCGATGCCGCGGATGCGGTGAGATCGGACGAGGTGCGCGGCCTGCTGGCCGCAATCCGCCGGCTCGCCGGTATCGTCGAGGAGGAGACAGTCGCACTCACGACTGGTCAGAAGATCGATTTCGACGACTTCAGCGCGCGGAAGAGCCGGAGCATGCTCGAATTCGTCCGCCTGATGCGGGCCCGAATGCACCTCGGCGGCGAAGTCGAGATCACGGAGGAGATTCAGCGGCTGCGTGAGAAGCTGGAGCGCAATCGCTCGATTCTCGAAATGCACTACGATGCGGTGCGGGAGGTCGCGAGCATCATCGTCAAGGCGGTCAGGGAAGCCGAGTCGGACGGCACCTATACCGGCCGCGCAGCGCAGGACGGAAAATGATCAGACTGTTGCTGGCCGGGCTCTGGGTATGCATCCTTACCGCGGGCACGAGCTATGCCGTCGCCTATTGGAAGGAGAACGGCAGCCTGCTGCCGGCGAAGGACGAATATCTCGACGGGCTGCAGTATCAGAAGACGCGGGCACTGAGCGTTCCCATGGTCGAGAACGGCAGCGTGCAGGGCTACATCGTCGCGCGCTTCGTCTACACGGTGGAGGGACGGACCCTGCACCAACTCGGCGTTCCGCCGGAGCCGTTCGTCGTCGACGAGGCCTTTCGCCGGATCTATGCCGACGAGCGTCTCGACTTCAGGAAGCTCGCCCGTTACGACCTCTCCATCCTGACGACGGCCATCAAGCAGCGCGTCAACGAGCGGATGCAGGCTGAAATCGTCCATGACGTTCTGGTCGAGGACTTCAACTACGTGTCCAGGGAAGAATTCCAGCAGAAGCCTTAGCTCAGGCTGTTGGGGCAGAGTTTCGGGGAGCCCAAAAGGGCACCTGAAGCCCGCACCCCGACGGTTGTGTCGCGAGCGCAAAGTCTTGTCCTGCCGTCTCTGTCGCTGAAAGTGCAACGGCCTCCGCGAAGCGCTCGCAGAGGCCGCCGGCAGCTTCGTCGCAGCTTCCTGCAGTGTCAGTTTCCGGCCGGATATGCCGCCGCGGCAGCATGCGCTCTGTTCAGGAGGATGCCGACCTCGTCGAGCTCCTGCACCGGCTCGTCAAGGACCTCGCCAGCGGGGATGTTGAGGCGGTATCCGACGTAACGCCGGGCCACGATCGCGTCGAAGCCGAGGCGGTCGCGGAGCTTCTTGCGCAGCTTGCTGACGTGGCTCTCGATCACGCTCTCGTCGAATGTGGACTCGAAGATGCCGTAGATCGCGTTGAAGATCTGCGTCTTGGTGATCCACTTGCCGTGGTTGGCAACCATATATTCGAGAATGCGCAGTTCGCGGCGGGGCAGGGTGAGGGCGTGGCCCGCGATCTCGGGGTCACGGCCGTTGAAGAAGACCTGGATCCTGCTCTCGCAGGGCCTCGGCAGCTCGCCCACCCGGCGGCGCGCGATCGCGGCCGTTCGGGCGAGGATCTCGCGCAGGTGTATCGGGACGTGCACGACGTCATCGACGCCCGATTCGAACAGCTCCAGCGTGTTCTTGAGCATCTTCTGGCCGCTCATGGCGATGATGGGAGCCGAGGAACGCTTGCGCATCGCTCGCGGCAGGCTTCCGCGGGCATCGCAATCCCCGAGGAGAAAGGCATCCACCGCCGCGAGATCCGATTCACTCGCAGATCGCAGCCAGTCCCAGAATTCCCCGGAGGAGAACCCGATGGACGACACGCCTTCGCGAACGAGCCCTCCAACGTAGCTGTTCGCGACGCTCTCGCGATCATCAACGATAATATACATCAGTCTTTCGCCCCTGTTTCGCACTTGTTGCGGCCGGTTGGTTGTTGTGATGCTCCGGCTCGGCAACGATGCTGTTTGACGACATTCCTTCCCGCGAACCGTTGTTATGGTGTCGATGTTCACGGGCAGCCCTACGCATTCAGTGCCTGCGTTCGCAGGCCTGCTACTTCGACTCGATACTGAACGCTTACGAGGTGAGGCTCGGCGGGGGTCCTACGGACCACCGCGCGGAGCGGATTGAGAAACGACCTAGAACAGTTGCGCCAAGTTGCTCATCGCGTCCTAACACCGCTGGACTGTGTCGATCTCCTCGCCAACTCGCGAGAATCACTTGAGTAGGACCGTAACAATTGCCGATTTCCGATCAAGCGTGCGTAGTAAAGCGATTGCTACGCGTGCTTGATGCTGTTGATTCGTTTCGGGTTGTTTCTTGGTGTGTTCAATCGCATCAGTTGATTTGTATGTTTAACTACTTTGCACCGTGGCGGGTCTAAGGTTCCGCATCCCCGCGGAATTACAGCCATTTTGAGTTCGCTGCGGGTCGTGCAGGTTGCGGGGTTTTCAACCCCGGATTGAGACCCGCGCCCGTCTTTCCACATGCGTCAATTCGACTCACGCGTGGCGAGAGGACTCAAGCTTGGCAAAATCTCGGCGAGTGTGTGTCTTTCGAGTCGCACTATCGCCATGTGCATGACGCGATGGCTCACGCGATGTCGCATCGCGCGAGATGAACGGCTTTCGTTGCGTACGTTTCAGGCAAGCTTCGGCAACTAACGTCGCCGTTCGACAGATCGAATTGAACGGAGCATTTTCACATGTTGTCCGATGGACAAGTTCGTCCAAGCGCGACCGCGGATGCTTCCGCGGCGGCGAAGCCAGCTTCGGAGACGCGCGAACCAAATAATGCGACGGGAGCGAGCAAGCCTGCTGCGAGCGCGAAGCGTGCATCGGCCGCGGCGAGCGACGAAGCCCTCGCGAAAGAGGCGCTCGAGGGGCTGAAGCGCATTCGGGCCAAAGCGCGCCTCGACAAGATGGCGATCCCGAAACCTCCGCCGGCCGTGATCAAGCCCGCCGTGATCGTGGCGAAGCCGCCGCCCCCCCGTCCGACATGGGTCGCGCCGCTCGCAACCCTGGCCGCCGCTGCCATGCTGGTGGTCTGCGCCTGCACCGGCGTGATCGCCTATCTCACCACGCAGCCCGCTCAGAACAACGCTGTGGCCAATGCCGAAATCAGGAACCTGCGAGAGACCGTCGCGCAACTGCGCAAGCAGGTGTCGGGTGTGTCGGAAAATCTCGACGGGTTGCGCACGGCCGTCGATCAATCGAGCAAGGTGACGAATGATCGCTTCGGCAGGTTTGCCGAGAACCTGGATCGGATCGAGCGGGTGAGCTCGTCCTCGACCGCCAAGCTCGACAAGCTCGCTCAGGTGCAGGCCCAGGTCCAGGCGCCGGCAATGGTGCAATCGCAGCCGGCGTCACAGCAAGGGCCGATGATGGCCTCTGTTGCAGCGCCCGAATTCACGGGCTCGGTGCCTGCGCCCGAGCGTATGTCGGCGCCGCGCAAGACCATCAAGGGCTGGTCGGTGCGACAAGCCTATGAAGGGATTGCGATCCTACAAGGCCCGAACGGCGTCGTCGAGGCCGTGCTGGGGCAACAGGTGCCGGGCCTTGGCCGCATCGAAGAGATCAGGAATGAGAACGGGCGCCTGGTGGTAGAAGCCAGCGGCGGCGTCATCTATTCGTCACGCAACGCAACGCCTTGATCGTGCCGCCTTCTATTGACGGTGATGCTCGAAGCTGGTGCATAGCAGATCGACCTCCGCCTCCGCGATCGCTGCACGAAACAGGCGGCAGCTGAACTCGACGGTCGTTTTGCCGTCCGTGGTGGTGCGATCTTCCCGCAGGAAGATGCATCGCTTGCAAACGTCGGTGTGGTGCCGCTGCTCGGCGGCATCCGACTGATCCAGCACGTGCCGGAAGGTGTCGCGGAAACGGATCTTGACCTCGTCGTCGAGGACGGCAATCGCCTCGACGAGGACGTTGACGGGGTCGCGCACCAGGAACTTCTTGCCCTGCTGCGTGACGCTCAACATCACCGAGCGCTTGTCCGTGGCTGAGCGCTTTCGTTCCAGGTAACCGAGCCGCTCGAGCTCGCCGATGATGAACGAGGCGGTGCCGCGCGTGGTGCCGACGTAGCTCGCCAGCGCCGACGGTGTTCGGGAAAACCGGTTGGCCCGGGAGAGGAAGCGCAGCGCCATCCATTCGCGGTCGCGCAAGCCATGCTTGGTGCCTTCGAACCACAGAATGCGCGCGGCCTGCTCCAACAGTTCAATCGATTCGCGAGCCAAATTCATTTCAGTTCCAGATCGGATCAACGTTTAGTCAATTGAGCCTTGGGCAGCGCAATCTGAGTCGACGAGAGTGAAGCCCGCGGGCGCTCCGTCGTCCGTTATGGAGCGGCTGATCGCGCGTGGGGGGAAGCAGCCTGCCCGTTTCCGGAGAAGGAACTTTCCGGCCGTGGAACTAGGGCGTCACAAAGAAAGTTCGAGTAAATCGCGACGCCCGGATACTGCGAAAATTTCAATCAAATGACGGCGGCCGCAGGCCAATTGGCGAGGATGTGCGATGTGCGAGCAACATCATGTGTCATTGTCGCCACTGCAACTGCCATTTGTTGCGCCTGGGCGCTCCGAGTGCGCCGACAGGAGCATTCGCTACAACGGCTGGCGGCTTGGCCGGCCGGGAGAGAACCGTTTTCTTCGGTTAATGGATGTTGCGCTGCAATGCAGGTAGACCGTTAAATCCTGCACACACGATATCGGGAATGCCGGACGGCCATCGGAGCGCAGCTCCGTTCAACGTCACCATGCCGCATTGGCAGCTGCGATCGCCGGCATCCTCGCATTCGGCGACTTCACTGAGTGTAGCAGCGGCTTGCGTGATCGCGGGCCAGACGGCCTGGCGCGAAGTGAGCGTGCTCGCAGGCTGGTGACTTGCGTTTGGCCGGCAACTATTGGCGAATGCGCCGCTCCGGGGGAGCAATGAGCAGGAAGGGATAGACCGATGAGCTTCGAAACCTCCATGACATCAGACGTCGTCGGGCTGCCCAAGAGTGCCCCGGTGTCGCGCCGCGGATTCATGAGTGCCACCGCGGCCGTGGCAGCAGGCTATACGCTTGCGGCGGGTCCGGTCCGCGCCGAGGCGATTACGACCGACACCAGCGGCCTCCAGGCCGGCGATGCCAGGATCAAGGTCGGTTCCGAGGAGATGCCCGCCTATTTCGCCCGGCCGGCAGGCAACCCCAAGGCGCCGGTGATCATCGTGGCGATGGAGATTTTCGGCCTGCACGAATACATCAAGGACGTGACTCGGCGCCTCGCCAAGCTCGGCGCGTTCGCGGTCGCACCCGACTATTACTTCCGCAAGGGCACCGATCTGACCAAAGTCGCGGACATCAAGGACCTGCTGCCGATCGTCAATGCGAAGCCGGATGCCGAGCTGTTGTCCGATCTCGACGCGACGGCGGCATGGGCGGGATCGCAAGGCGGCGACACCACGAGGCTCGGCATCATCGGCTTCTGCCGGGGCGGCCGCACGGTCTGGGAATATGCCGCCCACAGCGGCACGCTCAAGGCGGGCGTGGCCTTCTATGGCACGTTGGTCGATCCTGCCAATCCGTTGTGGCCGAAGAGCCCGATGCAGCTTGCACCCGAGATGAAGGCGCCGGTGCTCGGTCTCTATGGCGGCGCCGATACCGGCATTCCCGTCGCCCAGGTCGAACAGATGAAGGCGGCGCTCGAGCAGAGCAAGAAGCCAGCCGACTTCAAGATCTACCCCGAAGCGCCGCACGGCTTCCATGCCGACTATCGCGGCAGCTATCGCAAGGAGGCCGCGGAAGATGCCTGGAAGCAGGCGCAGGCCTGGTTCAAGAAATACGGGGTCTTGAGCTGATGCATGGTTTCGAAGGGCGGCTCGGTCGGCCGCCCTTTTGATGTGGACGCAGCGATCTCACTTCACCATCGCACCGTAGACGATGTCCTGGACCTGCTCGCGGTAATATTTCCTGAGCTCTCCCGGAGCCGCCGTCCCCACCACAACTACGAGACGCTCCTTGGGATCGCAGAAGAACTGTGTTCCGTAGGCACCATTCCAGGTGAACTCGCCGGGATTACCGGGGACTGACGACAAGCCTTCGCTGGTCCGGACCGCCACCGAAAGGCCGAAGCCGAATCCGCCGCGATGCGGCTCGACATTGGCCACCTTGTTCTTGATCTCGGGGCCGAGGTGATTGGCCGTCATGTGGTGCACGGTCTTCGGACCGAGGATGCGCTGGCCGTCCAGCTCGCCTCCGTTGAGCAGCATCTGTCCGAAGCGGATGTAGTCGCCGACCGTCGCGAACGAGCAGGCGCCGCCACAATCGAACCTGGTCGGGGTGTCCAGGAGCTTGATGGCCTGCGGCTTGCCGGTCAGCGGATCGTTCGCGAACGGGCGGGCGAGGCGAGGGCGCTGCGCGTCGGTCGGGTGGAAGGTCGCGTCCTTCATGCCGAGCGGCTGCCAGACATTGGCAGCGAGATAGTCGCCGAGCTTCTGCTCGCTCACCTTCTCGACGACTGCGCCGAGCACGTCGATCGAAAAACCATACTCGAACTCGGTCGAGGGCTGATGCGCCAATGGCAATTTGGTGATGCGGTCGATGAAGGCCTGGGTGTCGCCTTCAATCGCCGGTGCAATGCCATCGGGATATTGTCGCGCGACCGGGCTCGATGAGTCCGGCCGGCCGCCATACATCAATCCCGACGTATGCCGGTACAGATCGTGGATGAAGATCGGCGAAGCCTGCGGCTCGAGCTTGAGCGAACCGTCAGCCTGGGGCACGCCGACCTTCATGTCGGCGAAGCCGGGGTAATAGTTTGACAGCTTGGCCTGGAGTGGCAACCGACCCTGCTCCATCAGCGTCAGGCCGGCCACCGCGGCCATCGGCTTGGTCATCGAGGCCAGCGCGAAGATCGCATCGACCGGCATCGGGGTGCCCTTGGCCGGATCGAGCTGGCCATAGGCCTTGTAGTGCACGAGCCTGCCGTCACGTGCGATGGCGACGACTGCGCCGGGCACGCGCTTGGCGGCAATCTCTCGCGCGAAGAAGTCGTCGAGACGGGTGAGACCCTGCTTGGAGAAGCCGACATCGTCAGGGTTGGCTTCGGGCAGCGGTGCGGCGCGCGCTGTACCGAGCGTGATGACGGCAGCCGCCGCCGCGATCATGGCGATCGTCTTGTTCATTGCATCCTCCCGAGATGCGAGCTCGTTGTGCGGTGGCTCGCGCGATGCCTAGATCACGACCGCACTGGAGCGAAGTCAAGCGCGCGGAGGGAATGTCTGGGAGGCGTCGACATGCCGGAACCCTATCGGCCTTCGCCCGCGCGCCACAGCGCGTCGAGGCCGTGCCGGTAGCTGGGGTAGGCCAGCGAAACGCCGAGCTCGCGCTTCACCTTGGCGTTGGAGATTCGGGCGCTGCTGGCATAGAAGCTGCGGGCCATCGCCGACATCTCGGCGGTGGCGAACGCCTCCTCGGGCGGCGGCGCCACGCCCATCAGCTTCGCCGCATAGGCGATCACGTCCTGCGGCGGCGCGGGTTCGTCGTCGCAGACGTTCCACGTGCCGCCGTGCGGGCAATGAAGCGCGGCCATGATCGCACTTGCGATGTCGTCGACGTGGATGCGGTTGAAGACCTGCCCCGGCTTGACGATGCGCCGGGCGCTTCCCGCGCGCAGCGTCGCCAGCGCGTTGCGGCCAGGCCCGTAGATGCCGGCAAGCCGCAGGATCGCGGCATCGCCGTGCGTCACGTCGGTCCAGGCCTGCTCCGCAGCAACTCGCATGCGCGTTCGCTCGAGCGTCGCTTGCGGCGGCGTGCTCTCGTCGACCCATCCGCCGGCGTGGTCGCCATAGACGCCAATGGTGGAGAGATAGACGACCTTGCGCCGGCCGTTCGCCAGCCCGTCGCCGAACGCCGCGAGCGCGGGATCCCCGGCGTTGCCGGGCGGGATCGAGACCAGCAGCACATCGGCATCGCGAACCTGTTGGGCCGTCTCGTGCGACGGACGGCCGCCGGAGAACGGATGCACCTCGAGGCCGGAGAGACCGTTCCGCTGCGCGGGGTCGCGCACAGTGCCGGCGACATGCGAGAAGCTCTCGCCATGCCTACGGACGAAGTGCCGGGCACTGTAGCCGAGGCCAAGGATGAAGAGCCGCATGCGTCTCCTGTGCAGGTCGGAGTTCCCGTTCGCGCCGCCGTGCGCCTCTCGCTCATAAGAGATTTTTGGGTCCGGCAAAAGATATTGCGATTTGTCTCGCCTGCCACTGCGGGCAATGCTCGCACGGAACAGGTAGCTCAGGGAGGATTCGTTGGCGATGGAGTCGATCATGCAGGCGGAAGCGCCCGCGGCGGCGCGATGCGATGCCAACGAGCTGATCCGGCGCGCGGCGGCGCTGATCTTCGACGTCGACGGCACCCTGGCGGAGACCGAGGAACTGCACCGCCAGGCCTTCAACCTTGCCTTCGCCCGCCGAGGTCTCGACTGGCATTGGGACCGCACCGTCTACAAGCAGCTGTTGCGAGTGACGGGCGGCAAGGAGCGCATGCGCGCCTACCACGCAAGGCTGGGGATGGCTCCACCATTCTCGGACTTGGACATTGCAGAACTCCACCGCATCAAGACCACGCATTATGCCGAACTGGTCGAGACCGGCTGCTGCCCCTTGCGGCCGGGCGTGACGGATCTGCTCACTGCGGCCCGGGCGCGCGGCCAGCGGCTGGCAATTGCGACCACCACCTCGCACGGCAATATCGATGCGCTGCTCTCGCAGGCGCTGGGCGAGCGCTGGGCCGGGGATTTCGACGCGATCGTCGCCGGCGATGACGTGCGGCACAAGAAGCCTGCGCCGGACGTCTATCTCGAGATCCTGGCGCGGCTGAAGCTGCGCGCGTCGGACTGCGTCGCGATTGAGGATTCCGCCAACGGCCTGGTTGCGGCCTCGCGCGCCGGCATCCCCGTTCTGATCACGCGCAGCATGTTCTTTGGAGACGATGACTTCACCGAGGCGCTCGTCGTGCTGGACGATCTGTCGGAACTCGGGGCCGCCAAACAAAAAACTGAAAAACAACCCCATGCACAGTAGATCACGCTCGCGTGATCGCTACGTTCAGTGGACGCGGTGACTCGCTCTATCGTCCTCAACCTGTTCGACAATTTGCGCGATCGGGCTGGACTGATGGTGCACCAGGCGCCAGTCGTCGCCGACGCGGCGAAAATGGTTCGCGGCGGCCAAAGCGGTGCCGTCGACGATCTCGATGCAGAGCACGCGCGCGCTGTCGCCGTCGACGATTACCTGCGGCTCGGCGCAGACGATCTGCGGCCGCTCCGGGTTTTGCAGGATGTCGCGCCAGCTTCCTATCACGGTGGCGCGCCCGATGATGGCTGGCCAGCCGGGATGAATGCAGGAAATGGCGTCGTCATCCGCCCACATCCGCTCCATGCCGGCAAAGTCGCCCGCTGAGAACGCGGCGTAAAAGGCCGCGTTGGCGGCGATGACTTTGATGTCATTTCCCATCGCTCTCGGGTGACGCAAGGACAGGCAAAAATCAAGCGCGACTTCCGTCGATTTTGGCCGCAGTGCAGCATTCAAATTCGCGCCCGCTCTGTCGGCTATCCCGCGAGGTCCGGCAGGAGGCAGGTGGGGAAGACAAATCATCCGATCGCAAAGTCGGCTGCCGTCTCGGCGTGAATGGCCGTCGTGTCGAACGTCTCGACCGAGGTGTCGTCCTGGCCGACCAGCATCGTGATCTCGGTGCAGCCGAGGATCATGCACTCGGCGCCGCGCGCGACGAGCGCTGCCATCACCTCCTGGTAGCGACGGCGCGAGGGAGCGGCGACGTTCCCGGGCACAGCTCGTCGTAGATGATGCGATTCACGTCGGCACGCTCGTCGGCCGGAGGGATCAGGACGTCGAGATCACGGGCGCGCAACCGGTCGATGTAGAAATCCTGCTCCATCGTGAACTTGGTGCCGAGCAGCCCGACCCGCCGGTATCCCCTGGCCCGAATCCGCTGCGACGTCGCGTCGCCGATGTCGATGAACGGAACGGTCACGCTGGCCGTGATCTCGGGCGCCAATTTGTGCATCGTGTTCGTGCAGAGCACGATGGCACGCGCCCCCGCTTTCGAGCCGCCGTGCGACTTCCGCCAGGCTGGTCGCCGCCTCCTGCCAGCGGCCGGCGTACTGCATCTGTTTGATCTCCTCGAAATCGTAGGAATACATCAAGAGCGGTGCCGAATGCAGCTTGCCCATGCGGTGGCGGACCCGCTCGTTGATCAGCTTGTAATAGAGCGCGGTGCTCTCCCAGCTCATGCCCCCGATCAGGCCGATGGTTTGCATGCAAGTGCTCCAGCAGTAATTCAATCGGATCGTAGACGAAGACGCCGAAGCCCGGTAGCCGTCCCTTGATTGCGGCGCCTTCGTTGTGTCATTGTTCCCCCGCGCCGATTTGATCCTCAGCTTGCGGGCGCTTCTACAAATGCAGCTAAAGAGAACCCAGCCCTGCATCGTCCCGCATTGCGTGAATCGTCGGCTATCTCGACTGGAAGGGCCAGATGAAGTTTGCTGCGATCGCGGATGTGCACGGGAATCGTCCGGCGCTGGATGCAGTCCTTGCGGACATTGCCGCGCTCGGTATCGACGACGTCGTGAATCTCGGAGACCACGTCAGCGGACCGCTCGAGGCGGCAAGAACTGCAGACCTGCTCATCGAGCGGGGCTTTCCCTCGGTGCGGGGCGATCAGGACCGAATCCTCCTGGAGCTCCGGCAGGCGGGCACTTCGGCGCGCAGTGATTTCCAGCAACTTGCGCGCAAGCATTTCGACTGGCTGGCAAGCATGCCACCCACGCTGATGTACAGAGACCGGGTATTCCTGTGCCATGCGTCACCCAGGAACGATGCCGCCTTCTGGCTCGATCATATAGCCGGTGACGGCGGCGTGCGCGCCAGTCCGATCGAGGCGATCGAGTCCGAAGCCGAGGGGATCGCTGCCCAAATCATCCTGTGCGGGCACACTCATATTCCGAGGGTCGTTCGTCTGAGGGATGGACGGCTGGTCGTAAATCCCGGCAGCGTCGGGCTGCCTGGTTACGACGGAAAGTTGCCTGTGCCCTACGTGGTTGAGGTCGGCACGCCCCACGCGTGCTACGCCATATTGGAGCATGCCGGAGGAGGCTGGTCCGCGACGATCCGCTATGTGCCCTACGATAGCGCGGCCATGGCCGCGCTGGCGCGCAGCAAGGGCATGCTCACCTGGGCGAGCGCGATTGCAACCGGTTGGGTTCGGCCGGAGCGCCATTAGGCCGGCACTGGTCAGAACCGCATCCCCTGGTTCGCGCTGACGCCACGGAGCTCCAAGCCCTCCGGTATCTGTTCGCGAGTCTGTTCAAGCGGCCGCGGCAGGGGCGGTCGTGCAAACGGCAAGGACCGGCATGCCGCCTGCGCAGGCTGCGAAAAGCCTTTCGATCTTGCGCGTGCTGTCGGCCTGTCCTACGCCACGTCCGAACGAAATTCTTGCGAGGCGGTGAGGGGCATCGCCAAAGCCTTGAGGGAGCCGACATGACCATTCGCAACACCCGCACCGGGGGCCAGATCCTGATCGATCAGCTCGTCGCCCAAGGCGTCGAGCGCGTCACCTGCGTGCCGGGCGAGAGCTATCTGGCGGCGCTCGATGCGCTGCATGACAGCCCGATCGACGTCGTGATCTGTCGCGCCGAAGGTGGCGCGGCGATGATGGCGGAGGCCTATGGCAAGCTCACGGGGCGGCCTGGTGTCTGCTTCGTCACCCGCGGCCCCGGCGCGACCAATGCCAGCCACGGCGTCCATATCGCGATGCAGGATTCGACGCCGATGATCCTGTTCGTCGGCCAGGTCGACACCGGCATGCGCGAGCGCGAGGCCTTCCAGGAGCTCGACTACAAGGCGGTGTTCGGCTCCATGGCGAAATGGGCCGTCGAGATCGACCGCCCCGACCGCATTCCGGAGCTGGTCGCGCGCGCCTTCCGCGTCGCCATGCAGGGCCGCCCGGGCCCGGTGGTGATCGCGCTCCCGGAGAACATGCTGACCGAGACCGCCGCCGTTGCCGATGCCATGCGCATCGAGCCCGCCGTGAGCTGGCCGGCGCCTGCCGATATCGAACGCGTCGGTGCGATGCTTGCGAGCGCCAAGGCGCCGCTCGTCATTCTCGGCGGTTCGCGCTGGACGGATGAGGCGACCAAGAGCATTGCGCGCTTTGCCGAGCGGTTCGACCTGCCGGTCGCGACCTCGTTCCGCAGGGCGGCATTGATCGATGCCGACCATTCGCACTATGCCGGCGATCTCGGCATCGGGCCGAGCCCGGGCCTGAAGGCGCGCATCGAGGGCGCCGATGTCATTCTGCTCATCGGCGGCCGCATGTCGGAGATGCCGTCTTCGTCCTATACGCTATTCGACATTCCGACCCCGCAGCAAAAGCTGATCCATGTGCATCCGGGCTCGGAAGAGCTCGGCCGCGTCTATCAGCCGGCGCTTGCGATCCAGGCGACGCCCGCCGCCTTCGCCGCCGCCGTCGAGAAGCTGAAGCCCGCCGGCGCGGTGGCCTGGAAGGGCGAGGCCGCCAAGGCACATGCTGATTATCTCGCCTGGACCGAGAAGGCGCGCGAGCTGCCGGGCTCGTTCCAGTACGGCCAGGTGATGACCTGGCTGCGCGACCGCCTACCGAAGGACGCTATCGTCTGCAACGGAGCCGGCAACTATGCCGGCTGGATTCATCGCCATCACCGTTACCACAGCTTTGCGGCCCAGCTCGCGCCGACTTCGGGCTCGATGGGCTATGGCGTGCCGGCGGGCGTGCTCGCCAAACGGCAATATCCGGATCGCCTCGTCGTCGCCTTCGCCGGCGACGGCTGCTTCCTGATGAACGGCCAGGAATTCGCGACCGCCGTGCAGTATGACGCGCCGCTGATCGTCATCATCATCGACAATTCGCAATACGGCACCATCCGCATGCACCAGGAGCGCGACTATCCCAGCCGTGTCGTCGGCACCCAGCTCAAGAATCCGGACTTCGCGATGTACGCGAAAGCGTTCGGTGGTCATGGTGAGCGCGTCGAGCGCACCGAAGAGTTCGCGCCGGCGTTCGAGCGCGCGCTGGCCTCGGGCAAGCCGGCGATCCTCCACTGCATCATCGATCCGCGCGCGATCTCGGTCGGCAAGGACTTCGTCCCTGCGGTGAAGGCCTAGGCAATGGCGGCCAGCCGCCACGTCGCCATCATCGGGGCCGGCGCAGTCGGTGTGATCAGCGCCATCGAGGCGCTGCGCGAGGGACATCGCGTGACGCTGATCGACCCGGGCGAACCCGGCGGCGAACAGGCAGCGAGCTACGGCAATGCCGGCTGGCTGTCGTCGCATTCGGTGATCCCGCCGGCCGAGCCGGGCATCTGGAAGAAGGTGCCGGGATATCTCTTGGACCCGCTCGGTCCGCTCGCGATCCGCTGGTCTTATCTGCCGAAGGCGTTGCCCTGGCTGATCAAGTATCTGCTCGCGGGCTGGACCGCGGCGCGCGTCGAGACGACGGCATTTGCGCTGCGCGATCTGCTCAAGGACGCACCGCTTCTGCACAAGAAGCTCGCCGAAGAGGCCGGCGTGCCCGAAGTGATCGAGCGCAACGGCGTGATGCATGTCTTCACCTCGCGCGGCAATTTCGACAATGACCTCGGCTGGCGCCTGCGCAGGAAGGTCGGCGTCGAATGGCTGGAGCTCAACGCCGATGAGATGCGCCAGCGCGAGCCCGATCTGCATTCGCGCTACACATTCGGCGTGGTGGTGGAGGAGGCCGGCCGCTGCCGCGATCCCGGCGCCTATGTCGCAGCGCTCGCCAATCACGCGCTCGCCAGCGGTGCCAGGCACGTGCGAGCGAAGGCGACGGGGCTCAAGCTCTCCGGCGACAAGCTCGTCGCCGTCCTCACCGAGACCGGCGAGATCGCCTGCGATGCCGCGGTGGTCGCCGCCGGCGCGAGGTCGAAGCAGCTCAGCGCGTCGGTCGGCGATCCCCTGCCGCTCGAGACCGAGCGCGGCTATCACGTCGTGATCGAGAACCCGGAGTCCGGCCCGCGCAGCTCGATGATGGCATCCGACGCCAAGATGGTGGTAAACTGGACCGACAAGGGTCTGCGCGCCGCCGGCACGGTAGAGATCGCCGGCTTGGAGGCCGCGCCGAACTGGAAGCGCGCGGAGATCCTGCGCAACCACCTCCTCAGCATGTTCCCGAAGCTGCCGAAGGACATTCCGGCCTCCCGCGTCAAGACCTGGTTTGGCCATCGTCCGAGCATGCCGGACGGACGCCCCTGCATCGGCTACGCGCGCGCCTCGCGCGACATCGTCTATGCCTTCGGCCACGGTCATGTCGGCCTGGTCGGATCGGCCCGCACCGGCCGTCTCGTCGCCCAGCTCCTGAGCGGCAGGCAGCCTGAGATTCCGCTCAGCCCCTTCGCGCCCGATCGCTTCCTGTGAGATCTGCACCATGACCGCTTCAGCGAATCCGTCCTCCCGCATCGCTCGTGGCGGCAAGGCCATCTACGGCGCACCGCTGGGCATCCTGATGCTCGAGGCGCGCTTCCCCCGCATTCCCGGCGACATGGGCAACGGCACCACCTGGCCGTTCCCCGTGCTCTATCGCGTGGTGAGTGGGGCTTCGCCGGAAAAGGTGGTGCTGAAAGGCGCGGCCGGCCTGCTGCCCGACTTCATCGATGCAGCCAAGGATCTGGTGCGGCTAGGCGCCGAAGCCATCACCACCAATTGCGGCTTCCTCTCGCTGTTCCAGAAAGAGATCGCGGCGGCCGTCGGCGTTCCCGTTGCGACCTCGTCGCTGATGCAGGTGCCCTGGGTGCAGGCGACCTTGCCGCCGGGCAAGCGCGTCGGCCTCGTCACAGTGTCGGGCTCGACCTTGACGCCGGCCCATCTCGAAGGCGCCGGCGTGCCGCTTGATACGCCGCTGGTCGGCACCGAGAACGGCAAGGAGTTTTTCCGCGTCCTGATCAAGGCCGAGAAGGACGACATGGACGTTGCGCAAGCCGAACGCGACGTGGTCGAGGCCGGCAAGGCGCTGGTCGCTGGACATCCCGATGTCGGCGCCATCGTGCTCGAATGCACCAACATGCCGCCTTATGCCGCAGCGCTTCAGGCCGAAGTCGGGCTGCCGGTCTACGACATCTATTCCATGATCACCTGGTTTCACGCCGGACTGCGCCCGCGCGTCTTTGCGTGAACGCGGCCCTGAGATCGTCACTAGTCCTGGAGCGAAACCATGAAATTATCCGGCAAGGTCGCAGCCATCACCGGTGCGGCGCGCGGCATCGGCAAGGCTTGCGCGAAGAGATTCCTGGATGACGGCGTCAAGGTCGTCATCTCCGATGTCGATGCAGACGGCCTGGCGGCGACCGCCGCCGAGCTCGGCCGTCCCGATGCCTTGCGGGCCGTCGTCGGCAATGTCGCCAGGCGCACTGACGTGGATCAGCTCGTCGCGACCGCCGTGAAGGAATTCGGCCGGCTCGACATCATGGTCAACAACGCCGGCGTCGCCCGCAACCAGGACATCCTCGATATCACCGAGCAGGATTTCGACGAGATCATCGGCATCAACCTGAAGGGCGC
Organism: Bradyrhizobium cedriense; assembly: GCF_054602315.1. NCBI lineage: Bacteria > Pseudomonadati > Pseudomonadota > Alphaproteobacteria > Hyphomicrobiales > Nitrobacteraceae > Bradyrhizobium > Bradyrhizobium cedriense. The sequence goes on from NZ_JBTSWB010000001.1 coordinate 196,811, forward strand.
GTTCTTCGGCGTGCAGGCGGCGGCAAGGCAGATGATCGCGCAAGGCGGCGGCGGGGTCATCATCAACATGTCCTCGGTGAATGCGCTGCTGGCGATCCCGTCACTTGCGACCTACGCCATTTCCAAGGGCGGCATGAAGCAACTCACCTCGGTCGCGGCGGTGGCGCTCGCTCCCCACAACATCCGTGTCGTCGCGGTCGGGCCCGGCACCATCCTGACCGACATGGTGGCCTCATCCATCTACACCTCGGAGGATGCCCGCAAGACCGTGATGTCACGTACGCCCGCCGGCCGCGGCGGCGAGCCGAGCGAGGTGGCGTCCGTCGTGGCGTTCCTTGCCAGTGACGATGCGTCCTACATCACCGGGCAGACGATCTATCCCGATGGCGGCCGGCTGATCCTGAATTACACGGTGCCTGTGAAGGAGAAGTAGAAGCGTCAAGTCGCCCCACACTCGCTGTAATCGCCCGCGAAGGCGGGCGATCCAGTATGCCGTGACAGCAATGATGGAGCCGATGAGCCGCGGCGTACTGGATTCCCCGCTTTCGCGGGGCATGACAGTCGTTGTGAGGCGAGTAGTCTCCCCCTCACTCCGCCGCGACCGTCATCCCATGGCCGAGCCGCTTCGAAATGCCGGCTGCGCAATCCCTCAAGGCATGTGCGATCGGGCTGTCCCAGCGCGCGTCGAACGTGCCTTCCGGGCCCATCGCGGTAATGACCAGCGCGACGTGACCGGAATGGTCGAACACCGGCGCCGAGAATGCGTTGACGCCGGGCAGGGGATCCCCGAGCGCGCGGGCAAGGCCATGCTTGCGGACTTCGGCGAGCATCTCGGCGACCCTCGCGCCTTTCACCGCGCGCTTCGGATTGTAGCCGACGCCGTGACGATCGAGCCCGCTTTCGAGCGCGGCAGTGATCGTCTTCTCCGGAAGGAACGCCGCAAAGGCGCGGCCCGTCGCGGTCTCCAGCAGCGCCATCACCGAACCGGCCCGCATCACGATATGCACCGGCTGGGCCGGCTCTTCGAGTTGCACCACGGTTGGACCGGATGTGCCCCAGACGGCGAGCGAGACTGCATGTCCGATCTGGTTCGCGAGCGCCGCGATCCTGGGACGCGCGATGCGCACCCCTGAGAGACGGCGCAGGCTGATCAGGCCGAGCTCCAGCGCCAGCGCGCCGATCTCGTAGCGGCCGGTGGTCTCGTCCTGCTCGATCAGGCCGATGCGGGAGAAGCTGGCGAGATAGGGATGCGCCTTGGCGGGCGTCATGCCGGCTTCGCGCGCGAGGTCGCGCAGCATCATCGGCTCGCCGCTCCTTGCGAGCGCGCGAAGCAATTCGCCGCCGACCTCGATCGACTGGATGCCGCGGCTTTCCCTCTTCATGCGCCTCCTGGCGTGGCTTACGCCGCGTTGCGCTTGGCGGCGTTGTCGGCAAGATGCCGGCCGGCAATGTAGCCGAAGGTCAGCGCCGGCCCAAGCGTGATGCCGGCGCCGGGATAATTGCCGCCCATGATGCTCGCCATGTCGTTGCCGGCGGCATAAAGGCCGGGAATCACGCGGCCTTCGGCGTCGAGCGCGCGGGCGTTCTCGTCGGTGACGATACCGGCATAGGTGCCGAGATCGCCGATCACCATCTTGATGGCGTAGAACGGGCCGTTCTCGAGCGGCGCGACGCAAGGGTTCGGGCCGTGCAGTGCGTCGCCCTGGTAGCGGTTATAGGCCTTCGAGCCCTTGCCGAAGGCGGTATCGTATCCCAGCGGTGCGGTCGCATTGAACTGCATGACCGTCTCGGTGAACGCCTTGGAATCGATCCCGGCCTTCGCCGCCAGCGCTTCCAGCGTGTCGCCGCGCATGAGATAGCCGGTATTCAGGTGATGGCCCAGCGGCATTGGGAAGGGCGGCACGCAACCCAGCCCGTACTTCCGAAGCGTCTTGTGATCGCAAACAAGGAAGGCCGCGATCTCCTCACCGGGCCTGGCAGCCTTGATCATGGCCTGGACGAAGTCGTGATAGGAGTTGCCTTCATTGGCAAAACGCTTGCCGTCGCGCATCACCGCAATCACGCCGGGTTTGGCGCGGTCGATGAAATGCGGCATGACGCCCTTCGAGCCGTCCTTGCGCGTGGTCAGCGACACCGGCACCCAGGCTGCCGCATTCGGCAGGCGGTCCTCGACATGCCCGCCGGCGGCTTCCGCCAGACGTAGTCCATCCCCGGTGTTGCCGGTCGGCCCCGGCGAATAATGCTCGTTGCCGGTTGGTGCATGCGGAAACATCTTCTTGCGCCGTGCCACATCATGCGGAAAACCGCCGCAGGCGAGCACGACGCCTTGACGCGCACGCACGCGCACGTCGCGGCCCTCGCGCGAGACGATCGCGCCCGTGACGGTGCCATTCTCGACCGTCAGCTCGCGTACCGGCGAGGACAGCCACATCGGAATCTTCAGATCGAGCGCGGATTTTACGAGACGCCCCGCCAGCGCATTGCCGTTCGTGAGCGTCATGCCGCGGCCATAGCGCAGCACGTCCATCAGATGCCGCGACAGGCGCTTGGCGACGTAGGCCGCGGAGGTCAGCGACTTCGTCACCCGCATGAAATGGATGATCTCCTTGCCGCTTCCCAGCATCATGCCGAACACGGTCAGCTCGGGCAGCGGCATGCCCAGCGTCTTGATGAGGTCGCCGAGCTCGCGGCCGTCGAACGGACGCGTCACCATGGAGCGTCCGCCCTGGGCGCCGCCGGGCGCTTCGGCGTGATAGTCCGGAAACACCAGCGGCATGTCGAAGCGCAGCGCGGTTTCAGTGGTGAAGAAATCGACCGCCTCGGGACCGGCGCTCAGGAAGGCATCGACGCGCGCCGCGTCGTAATTGTTGCCGGCCTCGTGGCGCAAGTATGTGCGGGCCTGTTCCGGCGTCTCCTCGATGCCGTAGGCTTTCGCCAGCGACGTCCCGGGAATCCAGAGCCAGCCGCCGGAGCGCGCGGTGGTGCCGCCGAAGCGCGGCTCCTTCTCGACGATCAGCACGTCGAGGCCGCGATGGCGCGCGGTGATCGCGGCCGACATGCCGGAGCAACCCGATCCGGCCACGAGCACGTCGCAGTCGTAAGTCTCAATGGCGCTATGCTCGGTGCCGGTCATGTCTCACCTCATTTCTTCAGGAGCGGACATTTGGATTCGGAGACCGGGCGAAAGGCGTCCTCGCCCTTCACGGTCTTGACGATGTCCAGATAATCCCACGGCTCCTTCGACTGCTCGGGCTTTTTCACCTTGGCAAGATACATGTCGCGGATGACGCGGCCGTCCTCGCGCAGCTTGCCGCCGTGGACGAAGATATCCTCGATCGGCAGTTCGCGCATCTTGGCCATCACCTTGGCGGAATCGTCGGTGCCGGCGGCCTTGATGGCCTTCAGATAATGCAGAACCGAGCCGTAGACCCCGGTCTGGATCATGGTCGGCATCACCTTGGTGCGCTCGTAGAACTTCTTCGACCAAGCGCGGGTGGCCTCGTCCATGGCCCAGTACGAGGCCGTCGTCATGTAGGTGCCCTGCGCAGACTTCAGGCCGATCGCGTGCACGTCGGTGTCGAACATCAGGAGGCCGACCAGCTTCTGGCCGCCCTGGACCAGGCCGAATTCGCCGGACTGCTTGATGGCGTTGTCGGTATCCTGGCCGGCATTGGCGAAGGCGACCACGTCGGATTTCGAGCTCTGCGCCTGGAGCGCGAAGGAGGAGAAGTCGGCGGTGTTGGTCGGATGCTTCACGCCGCCGAGCACCTTGCCGCCCATCTCGTTGATGAAGCGCGTGGCGTCCTTCTCGAGCTGCTGGCCGAAGGCGTAGTCGGCGGTGATGAAGTACCAGGACTTGCCGCCCTCCTTGATGACGGCGGAGGCCGTCACCTTCGAGAGCGCATAGGTGTCGTAGGTGAAATGCACCGTGTTCGGGCTGCACAGCTCGTCCGTCAGCGAACTCGCACCGGGACCGGACAGCAGAGCGATCTTGTTGCGCTCGCGCACCATGTTGTGCACGGCGATCGCGATGCCTGAATTGGGGATGTCGACGACGGCGTCGACCTTGCCGTTGTCGAACCAACCGCGCACGATCTGCACGCCGACGTCGGTCTTCATCTGATGGTCGGCGCTGATGATCTCGATGGGCTTGCCGAGCACGGTCGGCCCGAACTCCTCCACCGCCATCTTGGCCGCTTCGACCGAGCCCGGCCCGCTGTTGTCGCGGCCCCAGCTCGACAGGTCCGTCAGCACGCCGATCCGCACCGCGTCGTCGGAGATCTGCGCAGAAGCAGCTGAAGTCATGGCCGCGAGCATGGCGGAGGCCAAAAACCCTCTCATCGTCGTTCCCTCTCTTATTGCCGCTTGGTGCGGCGAGTTGCGGTAAATTAGATAATGGCGAATAAGTTTGTCAATGGCGAACCAGTACATCCGACTGGTTCCGTTGCCATGGAGCGGCGGCTGCTTCGGCCTCATTGGGAGCGACGCAAAGGCTCCTCGCGATGACGGTGATGGCAGTCGTGCGCAAATCTCGCGCCGTATCGCGCGAGAGCCAGCGCGTTTGCAGGTTGCTTCCAATGTCCGACGCCTCGCCGGCCGCCGGGGCAGGGCCTCGAAATTTTTCAGGCGAGCCTCTTGAAACCGATTTCCGGATTTCTAAGTCGTTTTTCGCCGCGAGAGCGGTGTGCCGGATGCCAGAATCGGGTCCGGCGCGGGCGCCGGGCTGGTCTGTTCGGACCTGTCTGAATCTCCCGCCTTGCGCTCCTTCGTATCCATCTTGCTCTTTGGAGGACTTGGTTATGAGGACCAGTTTCGACTTCGCGCCCCTGTGGCGCTCCACCATCGGCTTCGATCATCTGGCCGACCTCGTCGACAGCACGTTGCGCCAGGCGACCGAGGACAACTATCCCCCCTACAACATCGAGCGTTCCGGCGAAGACCACTACCGGATCAGCCTTGCGGTGGCGGGCTTCGGCCTCAACGACGTCACGGTGACGGCCGAACAGAACGCCCTGACCATCGAAGGCCGGAAGCCCGAGACCGCCGCGCGCGAATACCTTTACCAGGGCATCGCCGCGCGTCCGTTCCGGCGCGTGTTCAACCTCGCCGACTACGTGCAGGTGAAACAGGCCTCGTTCCAGGACGGGCTCCTGATCATCGATCTCGTCCGCGAGGTTCCGGAAGCGATGAAGCCGCGCCGGATTCCGATCGCGGGCGGCTCACCTGCAGCATCGCAGATCGAGCAGAAGAAGGCTGCCTAAGCGCTCGATCGATTGAGTGGCGGAACGCGGCGCGCCATGCGCGTCCGCGCTCCCCGATGCATGGAGGAGAGAACCATGGGCTTTCGTGATCTCATTCCCTGGTCGAGAAACCAGGAGCTTGCGCCGGCGCGCGACAATTTCGATCCGTTCCTGACGCTTCACCGCGAGATGAACCGTCTGTTCGACGACGTCTTCCGCGGCTTCGGCGGGTCAAGCCTGTCGCCGTTGATGGAGGGCCGTTTCGGCTGGCCGAAGGTCGAGCTCAGCGAAACCGACGAGACGCTGACCGTCTCGGCCGAGCTTCCCGGCCTGACTGAAAAGGACGTCCAGGTCGAGATCGCCAATGGCGTGCTGACCGTCCGCGGCGAGAAGAAGTCGGAGCGCAACGGCGAAGGCAGGTACTTCACCGAGCGCTACTACGGCGCTTTCGAGCGGCAAATCCCGCTGGACGGCGTCGAGGAAGACAAGGCCGAGGCGTCGTTCAAGAACGGCGTCCTGACCGTGTCGCTGCCGAAGTCGGAGAAGGCGCGCGAAGGCGTCAAGCGCATCGCGATCAGTGCGCACTAGTGTCCAAGGGGACGGCGGCGATTGGCGCCGCCGTCTCATCGTCAACAAGCCCGTCCCCCGGAAAGGAGCATGAGGGAGACACACCAATGACCAACGTGAATCTCGATCCCGGCGGTCTCAATCCGCTGTTCCACCCTGCGGCCCACTACGACTCGCCTGCCGACGTTCTGAATGCGCAGGAGCTTTCTTCGCCGGAGAAGCGCATCATCCTGTCGTCCTGGGCATCCGACATGTACGCGGTCGAATCCTGTCCCGCCTTGCGCGAGATTCCCGGCATGAGCCACACGGTCCGGCTCGCCGACATTCTGGCCGCCTTGCGCAAGCTCGACGGCGACAATGACAACGACGACCCGCCGCGGGGCGGCGGCGTGCCGATGCGGCTGCGGCGGCCATGGGCCGCCGCAGAGAGGCGGGCCGCGTGATGTTCACGCCCACCGTTCTCGGGCTCGTGCTGCTCGGCCAATCCGCTGCCGCCTGGGCGGTTCCGTTTCTGGCCCTGCAGGGCTGGATCGTCGCCTCACGCGACGAAGGCTGACGCCACGAAGGTCCCGAACATCCCCACAAACACAAAGCGGCAGGTGACGATGATGAATGCTGTGCGTCTGCTCTCGCTGGCCTTGCTGGTGCTGACGCTCACGGCGTCGCAGCCTGCCGCCGGCCAGATTCCGGATCTGAAGACGGGCGGGTCGGTGCCCACCCTGGCGCCGCTCGTGCGTCAGGTCACGCCCGCCGTGGTCAACATTTCCGTGCACGGCCGCGTGCGCGAGGACAATCCGCTCTATCGCGATCCGCTCTTCCGCGAATTCTTCGACGTTCCCAGGCAGATCGAGAAGGAGGTCAATGCGACCGGCTCCGGCGTCATCGTCGACGCCCAGCGCGGGCTTGTGCTGACCAACAATCACGTGGTCGAAGGCACCTCCGCCGTTCAGATCACGACCAAGGACGGCCGGCAGTTCTCCGCCAAGGTCATCGGCCGAGATCCTCCGACGGATCTCGCGGTGCTCCAGATCCAGAACCCGGCCGGGCTGAAGGCGCTTTCCTTCGGCGACAGCGACGGGCTCGAGGTCGGCGATTTCGTGCTTGCGATCGGCAACCCGTTCGGCCTTGGCCAGACGGTGACGTCCGGGCTCGTCAGTGCGCTGGGCCGGACCGGTCTCGGCAAGCAGGGATATGAAGACTTCATCCAGACCGATGCGGCGATCAATCCCGGCAATTCGGGCGGGGCACTGGTCAGCCTGCGCGGCGAACTCGTCGGCATCAACTCTGCAATCATCTCACCTGCGGGCGGCAATGTCGGCATCGGCTTTGCCATCCCGGTCAACATGGCGCGCAAGGTGATGGAGCAGATCGTCGCGAGGGGCCGCGTCGAGCGCGGCCGCATCGGCATTTCGCTGAAGGACCTGCATCCGTCGATCAACAAGGGACTGAATCAAGGTGCCGTCATCGCGGAGATCGCTGCGGATTCGCCCGCGGAGAAGGCGGGCTTGCGTAAGGGCGATATCGTGACCGGAGCCGACGACCGTCCGATACGCACCGCGGCTCAGCTCCGCAACACGATCGGCCTTGCCCGCGTCGGCGAGGATGTGAAGCTCACCCTGCTGCGCAACGGCGCGCCACTCATCGCGACCGTGAGGGTGGCGCCGGCGATCGAATCGAGCAGTGCGCTCGGTGGCTCCAATCGCCTCGTTCGCTGAACCGAATACAGGGCCAGTCCGCGGAAGGGCGGTTCGGCCCTCCCGATGATCTCCGAACTCAGGCCGCGCGGTGGTCCAGTCCGCCTTGCAGGTCCCGGATCAGCCGCCGTTCGCGTTCGATGCGTTGGCGATAGAGCTCGCGCTCATGCTCGGTCTTCGCGCTTGCAAGAAGCAGCTCGTAATGGCCGATGACCTTCTCGCTGCCTCGAATGAGCAGCTCTCGCTGACTGTTCATTGCGCCATCCCCGCCGCGTCGGCCGGTGCTCTGGAGGCGCAGGAAGCGACCGGGAAGGTCACTGCGGTCAGGCCATCGAGCGCCGATTGCTCTTCCGCGAGGCGTCTCTCGATGAAATGACGCTCAAGCTGCGACAGCCTCGTCTCGAGCAGACGCCGGTAGCGGTGGATGTTGTTGCGGTGGGCACGAATGCGGGCCAGATTCTCATCGAGCATCATCGTCTCTCCAGACGGTCGCGTTAGATCCTTTGATTGCTGAGAGGGTGAGAAGTCTTTCTCGGCGAGAAAAATATGCAACGGAGGATCGCTGTCAAGATGCGTGGAGCCGGTCCCGCTGTCGTCCTTGCGATCTCCGGAACGGCATGGCGACGAAGAACCGCAACGGCTTCGACCACGCCGCGGTACTCGGCCCGATCCACGCGGCCAGGCGGCCGCCTGCGCTCGGCACGTCCGGCGCTGATCGTCTGGCCTGACGCGGGGTTGCCGAGTTCCATTTGGCCATTGCCTCTTGTTGGCCGGCAAGCGAACCTCGTGCGGCCATATTTCGGCACGAGTGATTTCCCGAGAGGGAGGCGCTCCGATGACCAAAGCTCTGATCACCGCTGTTGCAATGCTGGCGTGCGTGCCGGCGAGCGCGATCGCGCAGGAGCGCGCGGGCGATGCAGCGCTGGGTGCTCTATCCGGTGCCGTCGTGCTGGGCCCGGTCGGAGCCGTCGCCGGAGCTCTGGTCGGCTACACGGCCGGACCTTCCATCGCCCGATCCTGGGGCCTGAGAGGTTCGCGGCCGGCAACATACCGGCAGCCGCCTCGCCGCGCGGCCACGGCCCGCGTCCCACCGCGCACGCGCGAGGCGATGGCTGCCAACGGCCAGATGCGAGCTGCCGGCAATCCGCCGCCGGTTCAGGCCGCGCCTGCCATGCCGGCGCAACCTTCGGCACCGCCCGTTCAGGGGTTCGACTAACGCCGAAACTTCAGGTCGAAGCCTTCGGACGCAGACGATCGAGCTGATGCGGCTCGCGCCATGGTCTAGGGGTGGCCCAGGATCTTCTTCGCGGCGCGAAGATGCGGCTTGTCGATCATCTGGCCGTCGAGGCGCAGCGTGCCGGAATCGGGATTGCTCGCGAACGCCGCGATCACCTTCTCCGCCCATTTGCGCTCGGCGTCGGTCGGCTCGAACGCCGCGTTGACGACGTCGACGTGCTTGGGATGGATCAGCGCCTTTGCGGAGAAGCCATCGCGCCGTGCCGCGCGCGTCTCGGCTTCGAGGCCCGCGAGATTATCGATGTCGGTGTAGACCGTGTCGATCGGCGCGACCTCGGCCGCCGCCGCGGCCATCAGGCAGAGATCGCGCGCCAGCCGATAGGGGCTGTGAAACACGCCGCCGCTCGCTTTCTCGGTCGCGCCGAGCGAGGCGGAGAGATCCTCCGCGCCCCACATCAGGCCGGCAAGGCGAGGGGAGCAGCCCTTGTAGCTGCCGAGCCCGAAGATCGAGCCGGCGGTCTCCGTCGCGACGCAGACGATACGAGTCGCGCCGATCGCGATGCCGGCCGCTGCTTCCAAGGCCTCGAGCCAGGTCGCGACCCGCCGCACGTCGTCGCCGCCCTGCGATTTCGGCAGCACGATCCCGTCGGGCCTGCCCGGCATCACCGCGGCGAGATCGGCCAGCGTCATGCCGGTGTCGAGCGCGTTGACCCGGACATAGAGCTGATGTGGCTTGCTGCGTCCTTTCAGCATCGCAAGCGTCAGTCCGCGCGCCTCCGCCTTCTTCTCGGTGACGACGGAGTCCTCGAGATCGATGATCAGCGCGTCGGCCTTGCCTTCGCTCGCCTTCTCGAATTTGCGCGGGGAATCGCCCGGCACGAACAGCATCGAGCGCATCAGACCGGCCTCTTGTGCATCATCGCCATGCGGCGGCATTTGCCGACGATCTCGTCGTTCTGGTTCAAGGCATGGTGTTCGAACTCGACGATGCCCGCCTTGGGTCGCGATTTGGATTCACGCACCGAGAGCACCTTTGTCGTGGCCCGCAACGTGTCGCCATGGAAGACCGGCTTTGGAAACGTCACGTCGGTCATGCCGAGATTGGCAACTGTCGTCCCCATGGTCGTATCATAGACCGTCATGCCGATCATGATGCCCAGGGTATAAAGGCTGTTGAAAGTGCGCTGGCCGAACTCGGTCTTCTCGGCGAAATGCGCGTCGATGTGCAGCGGCTGCGGATTGAGCGTCAGCAGGCTGAACATGGTGTTGTCCATTTCCGTGACGGTCCGGGACAGCGGATGCCTGAATTCCTGGCCCACGGAAAAGTCTTCGAAGTAAAGTCCGGCCATCGCGGTTTCCTCCCTGCGAAATAACGGCGCGCTCGCACCGTCGCGCCGCATGACGCCATGCATGGTAGACACACTTGATCGACAAATTCACGTATCTGTACCCGGTTTTTCAAGTTAAAGAACGCGAGCGAGGGAACGTCCGGGCGCAGCAATCGGCCACGGCCTTGGAGTGGGAAACGCGAAGAGCAGGGAGATGGCGTGAATCGCTGCTCCCGACAAGGAGACCAGGAACATGGATTTCGCGCTCACGGATCAGCAGGAAGCCATTCGCGACGCCATCGCGAAGATCTGCGAGGGGTTTCCCGACGCCTACTGGCTGAAGAAGGATCACGACGGCGGCTTCCCGCACGACTTCCACAAGGCGCTGGCGGACGCCGGCTGGCTCGGTATCTGCGTCCCGGAAGAATATGGCGGCTCCGGGCTCGGCATCACCGAAGCCGCGGTCATGATGCGCACCATCGCGGAGTCGGGTGCCGGCATGTCCGGCGCCTCCGCGGTGCACATCAACGTGTTCGGCCTCAATCCGGTCGTCGTGTTCGGCACCGAGGAGCAGCGCAAGCGCATGCTGCCGCCGATGGTCGAGGGCCGTGAGAAGGCGTGCTTCGCCGTCACCGAGCCGAACACCGGCCTCAACACCACGCAGCTCAAGACCCGTGCGGTCGCCAAGAACGACCGTTACATCGTCAACGGCCAGAAGGTGTGGATCTCGACGGCGCAGGTCGCGCACAAGATCCTGCTGCTGGCGCGCACCACGCCGCTGGAAGAGGTGCGCTCGCCCACCCACGGCCTCAGCCTGTTCTATACCGATTTCGATCGTAACAGGATCAAGGTCCACGAGATCGAGAAGATGGGTCGCAAGATCGTCGATTCCAACGAGCTGTTCTTCGAGGATTTCGAGATCCCGATGGAGGACCGTATCGGCGCAGAGGGCAAGGGCTTCGAGTACATCCTCGAAGGCATGAACCCCGAGCGCATCCTGATTGCCGCGGAGGCGGTCGGCCTCGGCAAGCTGGCGCTGTCGCGCGCCACCGAATACGCCAAGTCCCGCGTCGTGTTCAATCGCCCGATCGGCAAGAACCAGGGCATTCAGCATCCGCTCGCAGTGAACTGGGTGGAGCTCGAGGCTGCCTGGCTGATGGTGATGTCGGCAGCCTGGCAGTACGACAAGGGCATGCCGTGCGGCGCCGCGGCCAATGCCGCGAAATATCTCGCGGGCGAAGCAGGCTTCTCGGCCTGCGAGCAGGCGGTGATGACCCATGGCGGCTTCGGCTATGCCAAGGAATTCCACGTCGAGCGCTACTTGCGCGAAGTGCTGATCCCGCGCATCGCGCCGGTCAGCCCGCAACTCGCGCTCAGCTTCATCGCGGAAAAGGTGCTGGGGCTCGCGAAGTCCTACTGAGCGCCTCGTCGGGGGCGAGCCAAGAAGGCGGCTTATTCGGCGGCGATCCGCTCCATCGCCATGGCGCGAAGCCTGCCGCGCTGGATCTTGACGCCGTTGGCGCTGTCGGCGACGGGGAAGGCGTCCACCACATAGATCCGCGCCGGCACCTTGTAGCCGGCGAGCCGCTCGCGCAGATGCGCCGTGAGCGCTTCCTGCTGCGGCGGTGCCCCTGCCGGGATCACGAAGGCGACGCAGCGCGCCTGGCCCTTCAGATCGACAGCAACCACCTGGGCGTCGGCCACGCCGGTGCAGGATTTGAGCTCGTCCTCGATCTCGCCCGGCCCGACCAGAAAGCCGCCGAGCCGCATCGCGTCGCCGGCGCGCGTCTCGTAGACGAAGGAGCCGTCGCCGCGCAGACGGCCGATGTCGCCGGTGCGGAAGAACCCGTCGGCGGTGATCGCTTCGCGCGTCGCCTCGGGATTGTTGAAGTAGCCGAGGAAGCGTGACGGTGCGCTGATCTCGATCTCCCCGGAGACGCCCTGGGCCGCAATCTCACCCGTCTCGATGTCGCGGACGCGGATTTTCGCATTTGGCGACATTGGCCATCCGCCGCCCTCGATGCGTTCGGCGAAGGCGTCACCGGCGCGGGCGATCGAGAACAGCGCCTGCACCTCGCTCGAGCCGTAGAGGCCGAACAACGGCATGCCGCGCGTCTCGGCCTCCGCTGCAAGCTCGAGCCAGCCGGGCTGAAACGCGGCGAAGCCGCAGACTTCGAGATGTGAAAATGGGCGCGGCGCATCGGTGAGGGCGAGAATGCGCCGGAACATCTCGTCCGAGCCGAAGGAGTGCGTGATCCTGCGCTCGCCAAAGATCTTCAGGGCCGGCGCGGCTTCGAAGGCGTCGAGTACATGGATGGTGGCGCCGGCTGCGATGAAACCGAGCAGGCTCGTCATGCCGAAGGTGCCGCAGAACGGCAGCATGGCCAGCAGCGAATGACGCTGGTGATCGAGACGGAGCGCGCGGGCGACGGAGGCGGCGTGCGTCGCCAGCGTCCGCTGTGAATGTGCGACGAGTTTCGGCCCCTTGGTCGTGCCTGACGTCGTGTAGAGCAGCACTGGCAGATCGACGTCGCCTTGAGCAGGCGGAGCCGGCGGATAGGGCTTGTCGAAGGCATCAAACCGCATGCAGGGCCAGTGTGCCGGCATCGCGCCCGCGCCGACCACGGCGAGCTTCTGCAGCGCGGGCACCTCGGCCTTGGCGATATCGGCGAGGATGGCGGCAAAGTCGATCGAGCGGAATGCGGCCTCGACCACCATCAGCCTGGCACCGGACACCCGAAGCAGGTGCGCGACTTCCGCGCTGCGGTAGCGCGTATTGACGGCGGCGACGACCGCGCCGAGTCGTGAGGCGGCGAACAGCAGCGCCAGCCATTCGACCCGGTTGACCAGCCAGACCGCGACGACGTCGCCCCTGCCGATGTCTTGGGCCGCAAGCCAGGCGGCGGTCTGCTCGACCTTGGTTGAGAATTCCGCACGAGAGACGGGTGTGCCGTCGAATACAAACGCAGGATCGGCGGCGGTCTCGATCCGGATCAGCGATTGCAGCGAAAAATCGTTGGTGCTCATGGCAATCGGAGTAACCCGATCGCGCCGAGCTGTCTACTTGGTGCCGAACATCCGGTCGCCGGCATCGCCCAGGCCCGGCACGATGTAGCCGTGGTCGTTGAGCCGCTCGTCGATCGCCGCGGTCCAGATCGGGACGTCGGGATGTTCGCTCTCGAACTGGGCGATGCCCTCGGGCGCGGCCAGAAGGCAGACGAAACGGATGTCGCGCGCACCGCGCGCCTTGAGCAGGGACGCGCCGGCGCAGGCCGAGTTGCCGGTCGCCAGCATCGGGTCCATCAGGATCACGGTGCGGTCGGACAGGTCCTGCGGCGCCTTGAAGTAATATTCCACGGCCTGCAACGTCTCCGGGTCGCGGTAGAGCCCGATATGGGCGATGCGGGCCGAGGGCATCAAGGCGAGCATGCCGTCGAGGAAGCCGACGCCGGCGCGCAGGATCGGCGCCAGCGTCAGCTTCTTGCCGGCGATCTTGGGCGCCCGCATCGGCGCGATCGGCGTCTCGATCTCGACCAGCTCCAGCGGCAGGTCGCGCGTCACCTCGTAGCAGAGCAGCATCCCGATCTCGTTCAGGATCTCGCGAAAGCTCTTGGTCGAGCGGTCCTTCTCCCGCATCAGGGAGAGCTTGTGCTGGACCAGGGGGTGGGTGACGACGTTGACGTTGCCAGTGCTCATGAAACCGCTCTACACGGTTCCACGAAATTGTGCCAGATCGGCCGAGTCTTTTCCGTGGGAGACGCAGCCTGACGGGGCATCGCGATCGCGCTGCGGGCGCGGTTGCTCGCCTCGTAGGCAGCCATGGTCAGCTCGCGGTCGATCGCCATACGCATGGCGTCCATTGCCGGCTGGCGAAGGCGCCTCTTCGCGGTCGCATGCGACGGCTTGTGGCTGGCGAGTGAGCCAGCGATGGTCTCCTCGAGCGTGGTGTCGACCATCTCCGGCGCGACCTGCGATCGAGAAAACGCCTCCTCCGGCTCGTACATCTCGCCCAGCGTGATCACGAGCGGCAGGATGCCGCCCCAGACCAGGCTCAGCGTCATCGTCAGAATGGTCACGGTGACGGCCTGCTCCAGAGCTCCCCTGAAGGGCTGCATGCTAGCTGTCCGAGGTCGGGTTCGCGGTTGCGCGCATGCCGAGCAGCAACGCGCCCATCAATGCGACCAGCACGACGATTTTCAGCTCGATCATGTCTTGACCTCGTCTGCCGCGCCGGTCAGGCGGGGAGATGCCAGACATGGATTGCGATTCTCAACGCGATCAGCGCGGTGAGCACGCTGCCCATCGAGAGCAGGCCGAGCGCCTGGAGCGCGATACGTTCGAGCTGCGCCTTGCGCACTTCCGAGATGCGGGCCGTGCGTTCGGTCCCGAAGGGCCGGTCAAAACCATCTGTCAGGATCGACATCGTGGAAGTCCTTGTCCTTGCGCAGCGAGACGGCCGCTCCAATCTGCCGCCTATGATGTCCATCGTTGCGTAGGATTGCGAGATGAGCGCCGGCGCATCCGCATAGGAATGTCATAGAGATGCCGATCCTCGCGTCGGCAGCCCTCCGAAGAGATCAGGTTTCCGCTTCGGTCGCGCGGCCTGAGACGGCGCGGGATTCCGGACGGACTCGATGCGTCAAGCGCCGACCCCGTCGATCAATTCTTCGTCGGCGATCGCAGCGAATGCGCGCACCACACCTCTTTGCGCGACTGCGTCCAGCGGCACGATCGGAAGCCTGGTCGCGGCGGACATCAGGCCAAGAAGGTTGAGACCGTATTTGAGCGCGGCCGGACTTTCCCTGGACAGGCAGGCGATGAGCGGGATCAGGCGCCTGTGCAGATAGCGGGCGGATTGCAGCCGGCCCTACCTGAGATGCGAGAAGATCGTGCGACAGAGATCCGGCGCGATGTTGGCGACTTCCGAGATCGCGCCGTCGCCGCCGTCCGCGATGACGCCGAATGCGGTGGTGTCGTCGCCGGAAAGGAAGCGAAAATTTGCCGGCAAGTTGCGGGACAGTCGCATCGGACGGGCGATGTCACCGCTCCCATCGCGCAGGCCGACGAACTGGCGGGACTCGACCAGACGCAGAAGCGTTTCGTCGGCGAGCGGGCGCAGCGTACGGAAGGGATTGTCGTGCAGGATCACGGGCAGTCCGATCGCACCGGCGATGGTGCGGAAATGCGCGAGGATGCCCGCCTGCATCGGCTTGTTGTAGGCGGGCACGACTGACATGACGGCATCGGCGCCGGCCGCTTCCGCGCGCCGCGCAAGCGCGATGGCGTGGCTGGTTGCATTGGATACTGCGCCTGCGATGACCCGCACGCGGCCGCAGGCGACGTCGACCGCGGTGCGGATGACGAGCTCCTGCTCGGCCGGCGAGAGCGTCGGCGCCTCCCCGGCCGTCTCGCAGATGACGATGGCCGGCACGCCGGCCGCGACCTGTCGTTCGCACAATGCGGCGAACGCCTTGAGATCGATCGCATCTGCCGTGTCGAACGGGGTCGGCAGGTCCGGAATGAATCCGGTGAACCAGGCGGCGGGAGGGATGAGCATGGTTTTCGCCCGTTGGCGCCGGCTCAGGCGGCGCGCTGCGCGACGGTGGTATTGGGCTTCTTGCCCATGTCGAGCTCGATCTCGCGCGGCAGCTCGACGATGGTTTCCGGATGCTGTCCGTTCTCGAACAGCGCATATTTGATCGCCTGGGCGCGGCTGACGAACAGGCCGCCATAGAGGCCGCTCTGCTCCTGAGCGACCCATTGTCCCCGGCGGTTGCGGCCGATGAAGACGATGGTCGAAGGCGAGCTGCACGAGGGAGGTTCGACGAGTTTCACGGGGTTTGATCCTTCTGAACGACGCCGGCCTGGGACACATGTCCTCGCCGGCGTGCTCAATATCCTCAGTCGCGAATATGACTTCGAGGATGGGTGCACAGCGATCTCATAGGAAGATCATAAAGCCCGCAATGTGCCGTTCAGGCCGGATCAATGACGACGTGGACCAGCGCGAACAGCGCGCCGAACGCGACAGCCTCGTCCCAATGATTGAGCGCAGCTCCGAACAGCGGCTCCCGCCTGACGAGGCTGGCGAGCGCGCACAGGACGATCGACATCCAGAGCAGGACGGCGAAGCTCCGGCCGAAGCCGACGCTGCCGAATGCGGCAAAGCCTGTGAGCAGCGCGAGCCGGACGGCGAAACGCGCGATCACGCGCGACGGGCTCAGCATGCGCGGCAGGTCCGGAGCTTGCGGCATGGCGCCGATCCGTCGGGCGTGTCTAGCCGAAATTGTCGCAGACGACCGGTTCGTAGAGCGGATCCGGCACGGGACGAACGGAAGGAACGCTCGGCCGCGATACATCCGCCGCCAGCGTCCGGACGTCGTGGAACGCCGACAGCAGGGCGAGCGCGAGGTCGGGATGACGCGCCTCGACCGCGGCGTCCAGCCAGTCCGGCAGCTCTCGCTCGCGCGAGAGCGCGCAATGCCACTCGCCTTCGTCATAGGCGATGCGGCGGACCTGCCACATCGGCAGCTCCAGCTCCATCAGCACCAGCGCCGCGTCGGCCCATGCCTCGGCGTCGATCAGGCGCGCAAGGCGTGCGGTGCGGTCGTTCTGTCCGAGCGAGGGGATGCGCCGGCAGGTCTTTTCGACGATCTCGATCATCAACGGTCGCGTCATCGCCTGCGCATTGCGCAAGCGGTCGCCGAGCGATGGCGGATCGTAGCGTCGGAGAGCAGCGGTCATGTCAGGCCTCCTGGAGTTGGCGTCGGTCAGTCGGCCGGCCTCTCCAAGATGGCTGGAACGGCATTTGAAAACGAGATGACGAGGGGGCGCGAGATATAGGGATTTCATAAAGGGGGGCGGTGCGGCCAATCTCGCTCGCGGTCCCTCGCGAAGGCCGGGACGACGGCCTCGATCGGCTCGCGTTTGGCCGCGCGGGGGGCGGGGCCTTTATGAGATTCCTATAACTTTGCCATAGCCCTCATCTCGAAAACCTATGTCCCGAGTGGCACTTCGGTGCAGTGAAAGCTCCGGGCAGGCGCCGCGGGACATGCGCTGTGTCTAATCCACCGCAAGCTGCCTGCCGGAAGCAGAGACATGGTTGCGTCAGACACAGAGCGCAACGAGGAGCATTTCCATGATGGACATTCTCATGCTGGCACTGGGGTTCGGCTTCTTCGCGCTCGCGATCGGTTACACCTACGTTTGCGAACGGCTGTGAGGGAGCGGGCCATGATCTTCGATTATGCACTCGCCGGCGCCGTCTCGTTCGGCCTCCTGCTCTATCTCACCTACGCACTGCTGCGGCCCGAGCGGTTCTGACGCCATGCTGCTGCTCGCCGAACTGCTGCTGGCCGAAGTCGCGCTCGTCGCGGGCTTGCTTGCACTGCTCCTGCCGCTCTTGCGCCGGCCCCAAAGCCTGAAGGGTTAATGCCATGACTGTGATCGGTTGGCTCCAGATCATTCTCTATTGTGCGATCATCGTCGCGCTGACGAAGCCGCTCGGCTGGTACATGACGCGCGTGTTCAACGGCGAACCGACCGTCCTGTCACCCGTCCTGCGTCCGATCGAAGCCGGAATCTACTGGATCTCCGGCGTGGACGAGAGACGCGAGCAGCACTGGTTGACCTATACGGTCGCCATGCTGCTGTTCCATGTCGGCGGCTTCCTCATCATCTACGGCGTGATGCGGCTCCAGGCCGTGCTGCCGTTCAATCCGGCCGGACAGGGCGCGGTTGCCGAAGATCTCTCCTTCAACACTGCGGTCTCCTTCATCACCAACACCAACTGGCAGAACTACGGTGGCGAGAGCACGCTGTCCTATCTGACCCAGATGGTCGGCCTCACGCACCAGAATTTCCTGTCCGCGGCGACCGGTATCGTGCTCGCGGTCGCGTTGATCCGCGGCTTTGCCCGCGCATCTGTGCGCACGGTCGGCAATTTCTGGGTCGATGTGACCCGCTGCACGCTCTACGTCCTGCTGCCGATCTGCATCGTCTACACGCTGTTCCTGGTCTGGCAGGGCATGCCGCAGACGCTCGGGGCCTATGTCGAGGCGACCACGCTCGAGGGCGCCAGGCAGACCATCGCGGTCGGCCCGGTCGCCTCGCAGGTCGCGATCAAGATGCTCGGCACCAATGGCGGCGGCTTCTTCAACGCCAATGCGTCGCACCCCTTCGAGAACCCGACCGCGTTGTCGAACTTCGTGCAGATGCTGTCGATCTTCGTGCTCGGCGCCGCGCTCACCAATGTGTTCGGACGCATGGTCGGCAACCAGCGCCAGGGCTGGGCGATCCTCGCCGTGATGGGCCTGCTGTTCGTTGCCGGTGTCGGCGTCTGCTATTGGGCGGAGGCCAACGGCACCTCGACCATGCATGCGCTGGGCCTGACCGGCGGCAACATGGAAGGCAAAGAGGTCCGCTTCGGCATCGTCGCGTCCTCGCTGTTCGCCGTGATCACGACGGCCGCCTCCTGCGGTGCCGTCAACGCCATGCACGACAGCTTCACCGCGCTCGGCGGCATGATCCCGCTGATCAACATGCAGCTCGGTGAGATCATCGTCGGCGGCGTCGGCGCCGGCATGTACGGCATGCTGCTGTTCGTCGTCCTCGCGATCTTCGTCGCGGGCCTGATGGTCGGCCGCACGCCGGAATATGTCGGCAAGAAGATCGAGGCGCGCGAGGTCAAGATGGCGATGCTCGCCATTCTCGTCCTGCCGCTGATGATTCTCGGCTGGACCGCCGTCGGCGTGGTCTATCCGGCGGCGGTCGCCTCCATGGCGAATGCCGGACCGCACGGCTTCACCGAAGTGCTGTACGCCTTCACCTCGGGGACGGCCAACAACGGCTCGGCCTTCGCGGGCCTCACCGGCAACACCTTCTTCTACAATCTCACGCTCGCCAGTGCGATGTTCGTCGGCCGCTTCTTCATGATCGTACCGGCGATGGCGATCGCGGGATCGCTCGCGGCCAAGAAATCGATCCCGCCGTCGATGGGCACGTTCCCGACTACGGGAGGTCTGTTCGTCGGCCTCGTCGTCGGCGTCATCCTGATCATGGGCGGCCTGACCTTCTTCCCAGCGCTCGCGCTCGGCCCGATCGTCGAGCATCTGGCGATGAACGCCGGCAACCTGTTCTGATCCAGCTTTTTCGGAGTGACCTCCATGGAATCTGTCCATAAACCCAACAAGCGCATGCCGGTCTCGGCGATGCTGGATCCCAAGATCGTGATGCCGGCGGTCGGCGCGGCCTTCGCCAAGCTCGACCCGCGCGCCATGATCAAGAACCCGGTCATGTTCGTGGTCGAGATCGTCGCCGCGCTCACCACGGTGATCTTCCTGCGCGATCTCCTGACCGGCGGGGAAAATCTCGGCTTCACCTTCCAGATCATCCTCTGGCTTTGGTTCACCGTGCTGTTCGCCAACCTTGCTGAGGCAGTGGCCGAAGGCCGCGGCAAGGCGCAGGCCGAGACGCTGCGCAAGACCCGCACTGAGAGCCAGGCCAAGCTGCTGAGCGGAGCAGGCCGCGACTACAAGCTCGTGCCCGGCACGAGCCTGAAGGTCGGCGATCTCGTGCTGGTCGAGGCGGGCGACACGATCCCCTCGGACGGTGAAGTGATCGAGGGCGTCGCCTCCGTCAACGAGGCCGCCATCACCGGTGAATCGGCGCCCGTGATCCGCGAGTCCGGCGGCGACCGTTCGGCGGTGACCGGCGGCACGCAAGTGCTGTCGGACTGGATCCGCGTCCGCATCACCGCAGCCCAGGGCTCGACCTTCATCGACCGCATGATCAAGCTGGTCGAGGGTGCCGAGCGGCAGAAGACACCGAACGAGATCGCGCTCAACATCCTTCTTGCCGGCCTCACCATCATCTTCGTGTTCGCCACCGTGACGATCCCAAGCTACGCGGCCTATGCCGGCGGCTCGATCTCGGTGATCGTGCTCGTTGCGCTATTCGTGACGCTGATCCCCACCACCATCGGCGCGCTGCTGTCGGCGATCGGCATCGCCGGCATGGATCGCCTGGTCCGCTTCAACGTGCTGGCAATGTCCGGCCGGGCGGTCGAAGCCGCCGGCGACGTCGACACGTTGCTGCTCGACAAGACCGGGACCATCACGCTCGGCAATCGGCAGGCGACGGCGTTCCGTCCCCTCCGCGGCGTCAGCGAGCAGGAGCTTGCGGACGCGGCCCAGCTCGCGTCGCTCGCGGACGAGACGCCGGAGGGCCGCTCGATCGTCGTTCTGGCCAAGGAGAAGTACGGCATCCGCGGCCGCGACATGGCCGAACTCGGGGCGACCTTCATCCCTTTCACGGCACAGACCCGCATGAGCGGCGTCGATGCCGGCGGCTCGTCCGTGCGCAAGGGCGCGGTCGACGCCATGCTCAACTATGTCAGCGGCGGCGCGCCGCAGGCCGTTGCCTCCGGCAACACCGCCCGTGCCATCCAGCCCGCGACGCTCTCGGACACCGGCCGCGAGCTTCAGACGATCGCCGACGAGATTTCGAAGTCGGGCGGCACGCCGCTGGCTGTCGCCAAGGATGGCAAGCTGCTGGGCGTCGTCCAGCTCAAGGACATCGTCAAGGGCGGCATCCGCGAGCGCTTCGCAGAGCTGCGCCGCATGGGCATCCGCACCATCATGATCACCGGCGACAATCCGATGACGGCGGCCGCGATCGCGGCCGAGGCCGGCGTCGATGACTTCCTGGCGCAGGCCACCCCCGAGGACAAGCTCAAGCTGATCCGCGACGAGCAGGCCAAGGGCAAGCTGGTCGCCATGTGCGGCGACGGCACCAACGACGCGCCGGCGCTCGCCCAGGCCGACGTCGGTGTCGCCATGAACACCGGCACCCAGGCGGCCCGCGAGGCCGGCAACATGGTCGACCTCGACTCCAACCCGACCAAGCTGATCGAGGTGGTCGAGATCGGCAAGCAGCTCTTGATGACGCGCGGCGCGCTGACGACGTTCTCGATCGCGAACGACGTCGCCAAGTATTTTGCGATCATTCCGGCGATGTTCCTGGCGTTCTACCCCCAGCTCAACGTGCTCAACGTCATGAACCTGTCGAGCCCGCAGAGCGCCATCCTGTCGGCGATCATCTTCAACGCATTGATCATCGTCGCGTTGATCCCGTTGGCGCTGAAGGGGGTGGCCTATCGCGCGGTCGGTGCCGGTGCGCTGCTTCGGCGTAACCTGCTGATCTATGGCCTGGGCGGCATCGTCATTCCCTTCATCGGCATCAAGGCGATCGACCTCCTGGTGACCGCCTTGCACCTGGCATAACCCCCGTCATTGCGAGGAGCGAAGCGACGAAGCAATCCAGGCGGTCTCCGCGGATGCATTTCTGGATTGCTTCGCTTCGCTTCGCTCGCAATGACGCAAAAATCGGAGAAACACATGCTCAGAGAAATCCGCCCCGCGATCGTCCTGTTGCTGGCGCTCACCGCCATCACCGGTCTTGCCTATCCGCTCGCGATGACCGCCATTGCCGGCACGCTGTTTCCCGTGCAGGCGCAGGGCAGCCTCATCGAAAAGGACGGCAAGGTGATCGGCTCCGCCCTGATCGGGCAGGAGTTCAAGGACGACAAATACTTCCACGGCCGTCCGTCGGCGACGCTTGCGCCGGACCCGAATGATTCGACCAAGACGGTGTCGGCCCCCTACAACGCCGCCAATTCGGGCGGCTCCAACCTCGGCCCGACCAGCAAGGCGCTGGCCGACCGGTTGAAGGAGGATGTGGACAAGCTGAAGGCCGAGAATCCGAACGCGGCCGTGCCGGTCGACCTGGCGACGACCTCGGCCAGCGGCCTCGACCCGAACATTTCGCCGGAAGCGGCGCAATTCCAGGTACCCCGCGTGGCGAAGGCGCGGAAACTGCCTGAGGATCAGGTCAAGCAGCTCGTGACCGCCAGCACCGAAGGCCGTCTGCTCGGCCTGCTCGGCGAACCCAGGGTTAACGTTCTGGCGCTGAATCTCGCGCTCGATCGCATGGCCGCGAAGTAGCAGTCTAGGCTCGCGGCGCCCACGTGATTATATTGGCAAGATGGTCCGAGAGCGCCGCGATCCCGAACAACGTCCCTCTCCCGAGGCGCTGCTGGAAGCTGCGCGGCGGGAGGAAGGTGCGACCGGCAAGCTGAAGATTTTCGTCGGCGCCGCTCCCGGCGTCGGCAAGACCTATGAGATGCTGCAAAGCGCCCATGCCAAGCGCAAGGCCGGCATCGACGTCGTGGTCGGGTTCGTCGAAACCCATGGCCGCGCCGAGACCGAGGCCCTGGTCCGCGGTCTCGAAGTGGTTCCCCGCAAGAGGCTGGACTACCGCGGCCAGATTGTCGAGGAGATGGATCTCGATGCGGTGATCGCGCGCCGGCCGCAGATTGCTCTGGTCGACGAACTCGCCCACACCAATGCGCCGCTTTGCCGCCATCCCAAGCGCTATCTCGACGTCGAGGAGCTGCTCTCCCAAGGCATCGACGTCTACACCGCCGTCAACATCCAGCATATCGAGAGCCTGAACGACGTCGTCGCGCAGATCACCCATGTCAGGGTGCGCGAGACCGTGCCGGATTCGGTGTTCGACCGCGCCGACGCCATCGAGCTGATCGACCTCACCCCCGACGATCTGATCCAGCGGCTGAAGGAGGGCAAGGTCTATGTGCCCAAGCAGGCCGAGCGGGCCTTGGAGCACTATTTCTCGCCGGGCAATCTGACCGCGCTGCGCGAGCTCGCGCTGCGGCGGACGGCCGAACGGGTCGACGAGCAGCTCCTCACCCACATGCAGGCGAATGCGATTCCTGGGCCCTGGGCCGCGGGTGAGCGCATCCTCGTCTGCGTCAGCGAGGATCCGCGCGCGGCCGGCCTCGTGCGTTACACCAAGCGCCTGGCCGACCGGCTGCATGCGCCGTTCACCGCGATCTCGATCGAGACGCGGCGATCCCTGCAACTGTCCGACGAGGAGCGCGACCGGCTGGCTGACACGCTGCGGCTTGCGGAGTCGCTCGGCGGCGAGGCGCTGACCATCCCCGCCGTCGGCCGCCGGATTGCCGAGGACGTCGTCAATTTCGCGCAAGGCAACAACGTCACCCAGATCGTGATCGGCAAGTCGACGCGCTCGCGCTGGTTCGAGATGACGCGCGGCTCGGTCGTGCATGACCTGGTGCGTCGCGCCGGCAACATCAGCGTTCACGTCATCCCCGGCGATGAACTGTCCGCAGAAGCGGCGCCCAAGACGGTGGTGCAGACTGCTGCGCGATCCGAGCCGTTCGATCCACGGCCCTATCTCAAGGCGCTTGGCATCGTGCTGATCGGCCTCGGCGCCGCGCAGCTGATCCAGCCCCGTTTCGGCATCGAGAACGTCGACCTCGTGCTGCTGACGGCGGTGGTTGTGGTTGCCGTGCGCTATGGCCTTTGGCCATCGCTGCTGGCGACCGTCGCCGCCTCGCTGTCCTACAATTTCTTCTTTCTGCCGCCGATCTACACCTTCACGATCACCGATCCGACCAACGTCGCCGCTTTCGTGCTGTTCATGGTGGTGGCGATGATCGTCTCCAATGTCGCGGCGCGCGTTCGCATCCAGGCCGACACCGCGATCGGCCGGATCAGGATGACCGAGCAGCTCCATGCCTTCAGCCGCAAGCTCGCCGGCACCGCCACGCTCGACGACGTGCTGTGGGCGACCGCCTACCAGATCGCATTGATGCTGAAGGTGCGCGTGGTGCTGCTGCTGCCGGACGAGGGCCTGCTCACGGTCAAATCCGGCTATCCGCCCGAGGACGAGCTCGACCAGGCCGATCTTGCCGCCGCCAATTGGGCCTGGAGCAACGATCGCCCCGCCGGTCGGGGCTCGGACACGCTGCCGGGTGCCAAGCGGCTGTTCCTGCCGATGCGAACCGGGCGCGGCCCGATCGGCGTCATCGGCATCGACAACGACCGCACCGGCCCGCTGCTGACGCCGGACCAGCGCCGGCTGCTCGACGCCCTGGTCGACCAGGGCGCGCTCGCGATCGAGCGCGTGCTGCTGGTCGAGGACATGGACCGCGTCAAGCGCACCGTCGAATCCGAGCGGCTGCGCTCGGCGCTGTTGACCTCGATCTCGCATGACCTGAAGACGCCGCTCGCCTCTGTGTTGGGCGCGGCCTCCACCATGCGCGATCTTGCCGGCGCCCTCTCCGATACCGAGAAGCGCGACCTGCTCGCCACCGTGATCGACGAATCCGAGCGGCTCAACCGCTTCATTGCCAATCTGCTTGACATGACCAAGCTCGAATCCGGCGCCATCGTGCCGAATACGGCGCTTCACGATCTCGGCGAGATCGTGGGCAGCGCGTTGCGGCGCGCCAGCCAGATCCTCAACCGACACAAGGTCGAGCTGGTGCTGGCCGCCGATCTGCCGATGCTCCAGCTCGATGCCGTGCTGTTCGAGCAGGTGCTGTTCAATCTGCTCGACAATGCCGCCAAGTATTCGCCACCCGAGACCACGATATCGATCCGCGGCCGGCGCGAGAGCGGTCATGTCGTGCTCGAGATCGCCGACGAGGGGGCCGGCATTCCGCCCGACGAGCTCGAGAGCGTGTTCGACAAGTTCTATCGCGTGCAGAAAGGCGATCACGTCCGCCCCGGCACCGGGCTCGGCCTCGCCATCTCTCGCGGCTTCGTCGAGGCGATGCGCGGCACGATCTCCGCTGCCAATCGCCACGAACGGAGCGGCGCGGTCATCACCATCCGTCTGCCCGTTCCGGCAGAGAGCCACGCATTGGATACCGCCGCATGAGCGCTGCTCCGATCAAGGTCCTGGTCATCGACGACGAGCCGCCGATCCGCAAATTGCTGAGGATGGGGTTGACGACGCAAGGTTACGAGATCCTGGAGGCTTCGAACGGCAAGACTGCGCTGGAGAAGCTCGAGGAGGGACCGGCCCTGATCATCCTCGATCTCGGCCTGCCCGATGTTCAGGGGCATGAGCTGCTCCGCACCATCCGCGCCCGCAACGAAGGCGTGCCGATCGTGGTGCTGTCGAGCCGCGGCGACGAGGCCGGCAAGGTCCAGGCGCTCGATCTCGGTGCCGACGACTATCTGACCAAGCCGTTCGGAATGGAAGAGCTCCTGGCGCGCCTGCGCGCCGCACTGCGTCACCAGCTCCAGGTCAAGGGCGAACGTCCCGTGTTTCGCATCGGCGATCTCTCTGTCGATCTCGTCCGCCGCATCGTCAAGGTCGGCGATCGTGACGTGAGGCTCTCGCCGAAGGAATATGACCTGTTGCGCGTGCTGGTGCAGCATGCCGGCAAGGTGCTAACCCACCGCTTCCTGCTTCGGGAGCTCTGGGACGAGTTGACCGACGCGCAGTACTTGCGCGTCTATGTCCGCCAGCTCCGCCAGAAGATCGAAGCAGATCCGGAACGGCCGCAATATGTATTGACGGAGACAGGGATCGGGTACCGCCTGAAGGCAGGGGATTGATTCTCGTCGATCCGTAGGATGGGTAGAGCGAAGCGAAACCCATCGTGCCTCTGCGACTGCCGATGCGAGATGGGTTTCGCTTCGCTCTACCCATCCTACGACAACTGCCTCGCAATGGCAGCATAAATCAGCCAGCCTTCCTCTGCCTCGCCGTCGACCGGTGCGTCTTCTTCGCGGCGCGCTGCCGCCCCGTCGCGCGTCGCGGATGCGACTTCGCCGCCGTCTTCTTCCCGCCGCGGCCCTTCAGGCTCTGCTTCAGCGCGTCCATCAGGCTGACGACGTTGCTCGGCCGCTCCTCGGGCTCGGGCAGCTCGATCTTCTTGCCGCTGGCCTTGCGCTTCACCAGTGCCTTCAGCGCGTCCTCGTATTCATCCTTGAATTTTCCGGGATCGAAATGCGCCGCCTTGGTCCGGAGGATGTGGCCGGCGAGCTCGACCATGTCCTTTGTGATCTTCGGGCTCTTGATCTCGTCGAAGAACTGGTCTTCGTCGCGCAGCTCGTAGGGGAAACGCAGCGTGGTGCCGAGCAGGCCCTTGCCGAGCGGTTCGATCGCCATGACGTGCTCGCGGTTGGTCAGCACGATCTTGGCGAGTGCCACGCGGTCCTGGTCCTTCATGGCATCGCGGATCACCGCGAAGGCATCGACCGCGGCCTTGCCGTCCGGCGCGATGTAATAGGGGTGATTGAGATAACGCTGGTCGATCTCCTCGCTCGGCACGAAGCTCTCGATGTCGATGGTATGGTTGCTCTCGATCTGGACCGCTTCGAGCTCCTCCGGTTCGATCTCGACATATTTGCCCTTGCGCAACTCGTAGCCGCGGCCTTTCTGGTCGCTCTCCACGATGTCGCCGGTCTCGGCATCGATCATCTGCTGCTTGAGCCTGTTCCCGGTCTCACGGTTGATCAGGTGAAATCGCGTCTTCTCGGCCGCCGTGGTCGCCGGATAGAGCACGACCGGGCAACTGACCAGCGACAGCTTCAACGTTCCCTTCCAATAGGCGCGCGGGGCCATTCCATTCTCCAGCGTTTTCAAGGCGTTTTGGAACCCCAACCGTCCCATCGGGTTTTGGTTCCGGGCGGGACTTTGGCCGTGATAGGCTTGACGCCGAAAGAGAAGCGGGACCGGTCGTGCTGCAAAAACTCTCCACTTATCGACAGAAGCGGGACTTCGAGAAGACGCCCGAGCCATCCGGCAAGACCGCAGTGGCACCATCGAAACAGCGGCGCTTCGTGGTCCAGAAGCATGATGCGACCAGGCTGCACTACGATCTCAGGCTCGAATTCGACGGCGTGTTCAAGTCCTGGGCGGTGACGAAGGGGCCCTCGCTCGATCCGCACGACAAGCGTCTGGCCGTCGAGGTGGAAGACCACCCGCTCGACTATGGCGATTTCGAAGGCACGATTCCGGAAGGGCAATATGGCGGCGGCACGGTGATGCTGTGGGACCGCGGCACTTGGGAAGCGGAAGATCCGGAAGCCGGTTTCAAGAAGGGCGACCTCAAGTTCATCCTGCATGGCGAGAAGCTGCAGGGCAGTTGGGTGCTGGTGCGCATGCGTAGCGACCGGACCGGCGGCAAGCGTACCAACTGGCTCCTGATCAAGCACCGCGACGAATATGTCCGCGAGGGCGCGGACAACGACATTCTCGAGCAGGACAGGTCCGTCGCCTCCGGCCGCGCGATGGAGCAGATCGCTGAAGGCAAGGGCCGCGCGCCAAAGCCGTTCATGCTGGCGAAGGGCGCAAAGGGCAAGGCGGATGCTGTCTGGCAGTCCAACCGTGGCGAGGAGACGAAGGGGCGCACGGTGAAGCCGGCGCCGCGGACCGCGTTGAAGGCCGGCAGGACGGCGAAGAAGACGGCCACGGTGGCAACGAACGCCAGGAAGATCTCGGAGATGCCGGACTTCGTTGCGCCGGAGCTCTGTACGCTGGTCGAGCGGCCGCCGTCCGGCGAGGGCTGGTGCCACGAGATCAAGTTCGACGGCTATCGCGTCCAGCTTCGGGTCGAGGACGGCGAGGCGACGCTCAAGACGCGCAAGGGTCTCGACTGGACCGGCAAGTTCGGCTCCATTGCCAAGGAGGCGGGCGCACTCCCTGACGTGATGATCGATGGGGAGATCGTCGCGCTCGACCATAACGGCGCGCCGAACTTCTCCTCGCTTCAGGCCGCGTTGTCCGATGGCAAGACCGACGAGCTGATCTTCTTCGCCTTCGATCTTCTGTTCGCCGAAGGCCAGGACTGCCGCCGGCTGCCGCTCGGCGAACGCAAGGCGCAGCTCAAGAAGCTGCTGGAATCGCGCAAGCGGAAATCGAGCCAGATCCGCTACGTCGAGCATTTCGAGAGCGGCGGCGATGCCGTGCTGCAATCGGCCTGCAAGCTCGAGCTCGAAGGCGTGGTGTCGAAGAAGCTGAACGCACCGTATCGCTCCGGCCGCACCGAGAGCTGGGTCAAGTCGAAATGTCGCGCGGGCCACGAGGTGGTGATCGGCGGTTACAAGACCACGAACGGCAAATTCCGCTCGCTGATGGCCGGCGTGCGGCGGGGCGATCATCTCGCCTTCGTCGGCATGGTCGGCACCGGCTTTGGCGCGGACAAAGTCAAGCGCATCATGCCGGCATTGAAGGCCATGGCGGCCAAGGAGAGCCCGTTCGGCGGCAAGAATGCGCCGAAGAAGACGCGCGAGGTGCACTGGCTGAGGCCGGAGCTGGTCGCCGAGATCGAGTTCGCCGGCTTCACCGCCGATGGCAATATCCGCCAGGCTGCGTTCAAGGGCCTGCGGCAGGACAAGCCTGCCGACGAGGTCGTAGCCGAGACACCCCACGACACCGAGCTCGCCGAGCCCTCGCAGAAGAGACGCGCCAGGCCGAAGTCCGTCAAGGGCGCGAAGGAGGCTGGCACCGCCCAGGTCATGGGGGTCGTCCTCTCGAAGCCGGACAAGGAACTCTGGCCCGATGACGGCAATGGCGAGCCCGTCACGAAATTCGACCTCGCGCGATATCTCGAAGCCGTCGGCGAATGGATGATCGTGCATCTCAAGGGAAGGCCGTGCTCGCTGATCCGCGCCCCAGATGGCATCAAGGGCGAATGCTTCTTCCAGCGCCATGCGATGCAGGGCACGTCGAACCTGCTGGAGCTCGCGCGAGTTTCCGGCGACCGCAAGCCTTATTTGCAGATCGATCGGATCGAGGGGCTCGCCGCCGTGGCGCAGATCGGCGGCGTGGAGCTGCATCCCTGGAATTGCGCGCCCTACGCATATGACACGCCGGGCCGGCTGGTGTTCGATCTCGATCCAGCGCCCGACGTGGAGTTCGCCGACGTCGTCGAAGCTGCCAAGGAGATGCGGCAGCGGCTGAGCGATATCGGCATGGACAGCTTCTGCAAGACCACGGGCGGCAAGGGGCTGCATGTGGTGGTGCCGCTGCTCCACGGTGCGCGCGACCAGGTGAGCTGGAAGGAGGCCAAAGCATTCGCGCAGGGCGTCTGTCAGTGGATGGCCGACGACGATCCCGAACGCTACCTGCTCAACATGTCGAAGAAGCTGCGCAAGGGAAAGATCTTCCTGGACTACTTGCGCAACGACCGGATGTCGACGGCGGTGGCCCCGTTGTCGCCGCGGGCGCGCACAGGGGCCACGGTCTCGATGCCGTTGACCTGGTCGCAGGTGAAGAGCGATCTCGATCCAAAGCGGTACACGCTGCGCACAGTGCCGGGCCTGCTGGCGCGATCGAAGGCGTGGGAGGAGTATGACGATGCCGCAGTATCGATCAAGGCGGCGATGAAGAAGCTGGCGGCGAAACTGAAGTAGGCGCTTTCCAGAATGTCATTCCGGGCTGCGCGAAGCGCAGACCCGGAATCCAGAGGTTGTGGTGCGACATTCCCGTTTCGCGCGTACGCGCCCTGGGGATGGCCGCCCTGACTAGATCCGTCCCATCAGCAGCAGGATCAGCAGGATGACGATGACGAGCCCGAGGCCGCCGCCGCCATAATAGCCGGTGCCGTAGAATGGCCCGCCGCCGATGCCGCTGAAGCCGCCGAGCAGGGCGATGATCAGGATGATCAGAATAATCGTGCCGATAGACATGCGAATCTCCTCAGCCCTTTGTTGAAAGGGTATTGCAACCTGTCCCGTTGTGCGAAGGCAACTTGCCGCAGGTTTGAAAGTTCCCCCTTTGAAACACGGCCGAAGGTTCAACTTGCATGGAACCTTTATGGGTTCGGCAGGCATGACTATGTGAGGTCAGTGAAAGGGGGAGGACCATGTCAGCGCCGCTTGTCGTTTCCATTCCGCATCGTCTCGGCCGCGAGGAGGCGGTGCGTCGGCTCAAGACCGGGCTTGGCCGTGCCGCGGCAAGCATTCCCGTGATGCAGGTCGAGGAAGAGATCTGGAGCGGCGACACGATGAATTTTCGTATCCGCGCGCTCGGGCAGGTCGCGAGCGGTCGGGTCGACGTCGCCGACGATCAGGTCCGCGTCGAGGTGGTGCTGCCCTGGCTGTTGCAGCGCTTTGCCGAGATGGCCCAGGCCACGATCAAGAAGCGCGGCCAATTGCTGCTGACAAAGGACGGCGGCAAGTAGCCTCAGCCGCGCACGCGCTGCCGCATCGGCTTCACCGCGTTCGCAGTCCGCGCCTCGATGACGGCTACTGGAAGATCGCGCCAGGCCTGCGCGAGCGGGACTTCGTTCCCCGCAAGGCCCGTCGCCATGTAGCCGCTGATATCGACGGTCGCATCGAAGCCTTCCGCCACGGGCCAGTCCCGGCCCCCTTGCGTGAACGGCGCGAAATGACGCCCGACCACGATGATCGCGGCCGCGCGGCCATGACGGCGCGCGAAGGCGATCACGTGATCGGCATGTGCGCCGCGCACCTCGAGCGGCTGGTAATCGCCCTGGGCGAAAACGTCGGCGAGTCCATTGCGCAGCTTGAGAAGATGTCGCGTCCAGGCCAGCTTGAGCTGGCCGTCCGGCCAGCTCTTGCTCAGGCCGCGCCAATCCGGATGCTCCAGCGAGCTCAGCGCTGCATGGCGCGCGGCAAAGTCCACCGGGCGACGGTTGTCGGGGTCGACCAGCGACAGGTCCCAGAACTCGGTGCCCTGGTAGAAGTCCGGCACGCCCGGCAGCATCGCCTTGAGTGTGAGCTGGCTAAGCGAGTTCAACGTGCCGAGCAGCGCGACGCGGCGACCCAGGGTCTGCAATGTCTCCAGGAATTCTGCGGACTGAGCCGGGTCGAGGATCTTCTCGATGAAGTCTCGTATGCCGTTCTCATAAGCTTCATGCGGATTGAGCCAGCTCGTCTCCTCCTTGCCTTCCCGCGCGGCCTTGAGTGCATAGGCCTGGATGCGTTCGACGAAAGCGGCATCGGTCGGCTCCTCGAGCGGCCAGGCCCCGAGCAGGGTTTGGTAAAGCATGTATTCGAACGTCGCGGACGGTGCGCGGAAACTGCCCCGGTGTGTGAGATGCGGCGCGTTCAACACCTTCCAGCGCGCCACCGCGCTGGTCCATTCGCCGGGAAGCTCGCTGAGCGCCGCGATCCGGGTGCGGGCATCCTCGCCGCGTTTCGTGTCGTGGGTGGCGGTCGCCGTCATGCCCTGCGGCCATTCCCTGGCGCGGGCCTGCATGGCCTGGTGGAAGGCGGCAACGGTGAGGCCGGTGCTCGCGGGATCGCCGCCGACCTCGTTCAGCGCCAGCAGCCGGTGGAATTGATAGAAGGCGGTGTCCTCAAGCGACTTCGCCATCATCGGCCCGGTGAATTGCTGCACCTTCAGCGCGAAGCGGCGCACGCGCGGGGCACTGTGCGGGGGGCGGCCGGGCTTGAGCAGGTCCATGGTGAGGGCATCGCGCAGGAAGTCGAAAATGCCTTCGTCAGCGGCAAACCACTCCCCGCGGGCGCGCTCGATGGTGTCCTCGACCAGCTTGCGGTCCGGTGCCGTCGGGCCGCTATGCGTCAGGTAGGTGCGATAGACCGGGAAATGCAGCACGTAGAGCTCGAGCGCCTGTCGCAGGCTGTCGGCTGAGAAGTCTCGCGTCGAATAATGCCCGTTAGCGATGCGCGCGAGCAGACGCGACAGCACGGTGAATTCGCTGGCGAGCAACGTCTCCAGAACCCGCCGCTTCGCGTCCTTGACGTAAGGCGCCAGCCGCGGCGGCCGGTTGCTGATCTGCCGCCAGGTCTCGTCCAGCGCTCCGAGGCCCTTGGGATCGACTAGCAGATGCGTGATGACGTTCATCCACTCGTAGCCGGTGGTGCCCTGGACGCCGGCGAAATGCGACAGGCGCTCGTGCTCGCACAGGATCTTTTCGATGACCGTATAGAACGGCTTTGTGTTACCCTGGGCGTCGCGCACCAGGCGGCGCAATCGCTGGCAATATTGTGCGGGGTCACGCAGGCCGTCGATGTGATCGAGACGGATTCCCTGCAGTTTGCCGTCGGCGATGAGTTGCTTCACCAGCCGGTGTGTGGCGGCAAATGTGCCGGGATCCTCGACGCGCAGTCCCGCGAGTCCGTTGACGTCGAAGAAGCGGCGATAGTTGATGTCGCTTGAGGCAAGCCGCCAGTGCCCGAGCTTGTAGTGCTGGCGCTCCAGCAGATGATGCAGCGTCAGCGTCTGCGCCGGGCGGTCCTTGCCGGCGCGATAGGCGGCGAGACCGCGACCGATGATGTCGGCGGCGCCTGCGATCTCCTTGAGCTCGGTCTTGAAGCCGGGAGCTTCCTTGCGGTTGGGCCGGCGCAATCCAGTGTAGCGTGCGGCGAGCGCGAGCAGACGCCTGCCGGTCTCCGTATCCGCTGCGTCCGCTTCCTTGACGATCATGCGCAGCACCTCGCCATAGCGCTCCGGCGCGATGGGCAGGCGATGCTCGAAATACCAGGCGGAAAGACTGCCCTCTTCCGGATCGTAGCGCAGCTCGATGTCGCCACCCTCTAGCGCGTCGCCATAGGACGAACCGAGAATCGGCAGCAGCACGCCGCCGCGTGCGCGGAAGGCCAGTTGATCCCAGTCGATGTCGAAGGAAGCGGCGTGCGGCGAGGCCTGGCCCCATTCCAGCACGTCGAGCCACCAGGGATTGTCGGCGAAGTGCACGCCGACGTGGTTGGGCACGAAATCGATGATGAGCCCGAGGTCGTGCCTGGTCAGCGCCTCGCTCAGCCGCGCGAAACCAGCCTCGCCGCCGAGCTCGGGATTGAACTGGCTGTGATCGACGGTGTCGTAGCCATGGGTCGAGCCCTTGCGCGCCTTCATCACCGGCGAAGCATAGAGATGCGTGATCCCAAGCGCCTTGAGGTAGGGAACGACCGCGGTAGCCTTGTCGAAGTCGAAATCCGCGGTGAGCTGGAGCCGGTAGGTTGCGAGCGGAATGGCAGGAGGCATGTCAACCTCCGAGACGCCAGACCACCGACCAGGGCGGAAGCCGCTCGCTGGCGCCGCCCCAGATCGGGGTGCCCGCGCCGAGGGTGGAGGTGTTCTCGTGATCCGACAGATTGGCGACAAGGCGCAACGTCGTGCCGTCGCCCATCCGCCAATGCGCGGTGAGCAGGCCGTTGTCCGCCGCCTCGGCGTCGCCGAAGCTTGCACCCTTGAGCCTGGGCATGATTTCCTTGCGGCGGAGCGCGAGCAGGTCTTTCACCAGCGCAAGCCGCGCGTCCTGTCGCGGTGTGCGGCCGGTCCAGTCGAGCACGGCCGATTGCAACGTTGCCGGATCGAGCGGATCGGGCACCTCGTCGCCGTATTTTTCGTAAGCCCAGGCGTACTCCTGCTTGCGACCCGTGCGCACGGCCTCGGCGAGTCCACCGTGGAAATCGCAGAAGAACGGGAAGGGGACTGTCGAGCCCCATTCCTCGCCCTGAAACAGCATCGGCACCATCGGAGCGAGCAGGGTCACCGCCAGCGCGGCCTCGATCTGTTCTGGCAATGCCAGGCTTTCCAGCCGCTCGCCAAGCGGACGGTTGCCGATCTGGTCGTGGTTCTGCAGGAAATTGACGAAGGTTGCCGGCGGCAGCTCACCGCTCGGCTCGCCCCGCGGCCTCTTGCCCCAGAACTCCGAGATTTCGCCCTGATAGACGAAGCCGGAGGCGAGCGCGCGCGCGAGGTCCATGCGCGGCGTCTGGTAGTCGGCGTAGTAGCCGGCGAGCTCGCCGGTCAGCATCACATGCCAGACGTGATGATAATCGTCGTTCCACTGTCCGCGATATTTGCCGTTCGGCGGCTCCTGCGCGGCGTCGAGCAGGCTGGCGCGATTGTCGCCGTTCTCCAGCACGAGGTGGATGTGGCGTCCCGTGGCCTTGGCGAGCTCGCCGGCGGCAACGCTCAGGTCCTGCAGCATCGATTGCTCGCCGGGGATCGCCATGATGTGGTTGGCGGCATCCAGCCTGAGGCCGTCGAAGCGATAGTCGCCGAGCCAGGACAGCGCATTCTCGACGGCAAAGGCTCGCGCCTGCGGCACGCGATAGTCGATCGCACTGCCCCAGGGCGTGTGCGCGTCGGTGAAGAAGGTCGGCGCATAGCGGCCGAGGTAATTCCCTTCGGGCCCGAAATGATTATAGACGACATCGAGGAACACCATCAGCCCGCGCAGATGCGCCTCGTCGATCAGCGTCTTCAGGTCTTCGGGACGACCATAGGCGCTGTCGGGCGCGTACCACAGCACGCCGTCATAGCCCCAGCCGCGGCGCCCGGCGAAATCGGCAAGCGGCATCAATTCCAGCGCGGTGATGCCGGTTGCCGCGAGATGATCGAGCTTGTCGATCATGGCGCGGTAGGTGCCCTCCGGCGTGAAGGTGCCGACATGAGTCTCGATCAGCACCGTCTCTTCCCAGGGACGGCCGCGCCATTCGCGCGCGCGCCATACGAAGGCGTCGTGATCGATCACCTCGCTCGGGCCGAACACATCCTCGGGCTGGAAGGCTGAAGCAGGATCCGGCACGTCGATCTCGTCGTCGATCCTGAACTTGTAGGGGCTGCCGGCGGTGAGGCCGGCGATGTCGGCGACGTACCAGCCATCCTGCCGGCGCTGCATCGCGTGCCTGCGATCGAGCAGGAGGTCGACACGGCGCGCGGCCGGCGCCCATAGGCGGAACGACACGCCGTCCTTCGTCGGTCTCGCCCCGAAGGACGGTCTCATAGAGTCCCCGCGAATGCGAGCACGGAGCGCGGCGACGCCTTGCTGTCGCTCCCGGGCAGGAAGTCGATCGTATTCAGCTTGGCATCGGTCGTGTTCAGGATCTGCTGCCAGCTCTTGTATTCGGTCATTTGGGGCAATTTGAATGCGATCTCTTCGGGAGCGGCGTTCAGTACGATAAAGATCGCAGCCCCACCCGGTTCCATCGGCCCCATCACATAGGAAAGGAACCGCCCTTCCGGAAATTTCCAGTCGCTTTCCGTCATCTCGTGGCCGGCAGGGGTCAGCCACAGCGCTCCGTACGAGACGCCGTCCTTGGGACGGCCATCGAGCCAGCGATGGCTGCGCAACTGCGAGAACCGGCGGCGGATGTCGGCGAGATGGGCGACGAAATCGACCATGTCGTCGCCCTCCTTGCCGAGATTGTCCCAGCCGACCCAACCGACCTCGTTGTCCTGGCAATAGGCGTTGTTGTTACCGGATTGAGAATTTCCGACCTCGTCGCCGGCGAGGATCAGCGGAACGCCCTGCGCCAGCATCAGACAGGCCAGCACGTTCTTGCGCAGTTGCCGGCGCAGGCTGATGATCTGGGGGTCGTCGGTCGGACCCTCGACGCCGCAATTGTTGCTGTGGTTGTCGTTGGACCCGTCGCGATTGTCCTCGCCATTGGCCTCGTTGTGCTTCTCGTTGTAGCTGAAGAGGTCGGCGAGCGTGAAGCCGTCGTGCACGGTGATGTGGTTGATGCTGGCGCGCGGGCGCCGTCCGTCATGGTTGAACAGGTCGGATGAGGCTGTCATGCGGCTGGAGATGTCGCCGATGAGGCTGCCTTCGCCACTCCAGTAGCGGCGCATGGCGCTGCGATAACGGTCGTTCCATTCCGACCATTGCGAAGGGAAGGCGCCGACCTGGTAGCCGCCGAGGCCGAGGTCCCAGGGCTCGGCGACGAGCTTGACGGTCGCCAGCACCGGATCCTGCCGCACCGCGGTCAGGAACGAGCTGCCGCGATCAAAGCCGTTCGGTCCGCGTGCCAGCGTGGTGGCGAGGTCGAAGCGGAAGCCGTCGACATGGCAGACCTCGACCCAGTAGCGAAGTGAATCCATCACCATCTGGAGGACGCGCGGATGGGTCAGGTTCACCGACGAGCCGCAGCCGGTGAAGTCGTCGTAATAGCGCGGGTTCTCGCGGTTCAGCCAGTAATAGGAGGCGTTGTCGATGCCGCGATAGCACAGCGTCGGCCCGAGATGATTGCCTTCGGCCGTGTGGTTGTAGACGACGTCGAGCATCACCTCGATGCCGGCGTCGTGCAGCCGCGCCACCGTGGTACGGAAGGAATCGAGCGCATTGTCCTGCGCGTAGCGCGACTCGGGCGCGAAGAAGGACAGCGTGTTGTAGCCCCAGTAGTTGGCGAGCTTCTTTTCCACGAGGATGCGGTCGTCGACGAAGCTGTGGACCGGGAGAAGCTCGATGGTGGTGACGCCGAGCCGCTTCAGGTGCTCGATCATCGCCGGCGAGGACAGGCCGCCATAGGTGCCGCGCAAATTCGGTGGCACGTCGTCGCGCTTCTGGGTCAGGCCCTTGACGTGGGCCTCGTAGATGATGGTGTCTTCCCAGGGGATGTTGGGACGGATCTCACGGCGTCCCCAATTGAAGGTCTCGTCGACCACGACCGCCTTCGGCATGCCGCGCGCATTGTCGCGCCGGTCGAAGGACAGGTCCTCGCGTGGGCTTCCGGTGCGGTAAGCGAAATGCGCATCGCTCCAGACCAGCCGCCCGGCAAGGCGCTTGGCATAGGGATCGAGCAGCAGCTTGTTGGCGTTGAAGCGGTGGCCGTGCTCGGGCTCGTAGGGTCCGTGCACGCGATAGCCGTAGAGTTGGCCGGGCGAGACGTCGTTGAGATAACCGTGCCAGACGTCCTCGGTCCTGTCGGGCAATTCGATCCGTTCGAGCTCGCGGCGGCCTTGGGCGTCGAACAGGCAGAGCTCGACCTTCTGTGCATTGGCGGAGAACAGCGCGAAATTGGTGCCGCGTCCGTCCCAGCTTGCGCCGAGCCGCGCGGGCGATCCAGCAGTCAGGCGCATCGATCAGCTTTCCGGAACGAGGAAGATCGCAGCGAGCGGCGGGATGGTGAGACGGAGCTCGCCACCCTCGGCATGAACTTCGCCGACATTCCCGACATTGCTGCCGCCGTAGTGGGCGGAGTCCGAATTGAGCACTTCCTTCCATTTGCCGCCGAAGGGCACGCGAACGCGATAGTTCTGGTAGACGTTCGGCGAGAAGTTGGCGATCACCATGCACCGCGCATGCTCGTCGAAGCCCTTGCGCAGCCAGGCGAACACGTTGCGGTTGGCATCGTCCGTGATCAGCCATTCGAAGCCGGCCTGGTCGCAATCCATCTGGTGCAGCGCCGGCACGGCGCGATACAGCCGGTTGAGGTCGCGGATCAGCGCCTGGATGCCGGAATGGTACTT
This sequence comes from Bradyrhizobium cedriense, assembly GCF_054602315.1. NCBI lineage: Bacteria > Pseudomonadati > Pseudomonadota > Alphaproteobacteria > Hyphomicrobiales > Nitrobacteraceae > Bradyrhizobium > Bradyrhizobium cedriense. The sequence continues at coordinate 233,906 of NZ_JBTSWB010000001.1, forward strand.
GTATTCGAGCAGGTGCCAGTCGAGCGACTGGTCGTGATTCCATTCCCGGCTCTGCGCGATCTCCGCGCCCATGAACAGCAGCTTCTTGCCGGGATGGCCGAACATGAAGCTGTAATAGGCGCGCAGATTGGCGAAGCGCTGCCACTCGTCGCCGGGCATCCGGCCGAGGATGGAGCGCTTGCCGTGCACGACCTCGTCATGCGACAGCGGCAGGATGAAGTTCTCCGAGAACGCATAGTGCAGGCCGAACAGGATCTCGCCGTGGTGGTGCTTGCGGTAGATCGGGTCCTTGCTGATGTAGCTCAGCGTGTCGTGCATCCAGCCCATGTTCCACTTGTAGCCGAAGCCGAGCCCGCCGAACTCGACGGGACGCGAGACCTGCGGCCAGGCTGTGGACTCTTCGGCGGCAGTGGTGGCCTGCGGGAAGCGGGCAAACAGTTCGGTGTTGAAGCGGCGCAGGAAGTTGATCGCCTCGATATTCTCCCGCCCGCCATACTGGTTGGGGACCCAGGCGCCGGGCGGCCGGCTGTAGTCGAGATAGAGCATGGATGCGACCGCATCGACTCGCAGGCCGTCGATCGCGTAGCGCTCCAGCCAGAACAGCGCATTCGACACCAGGAAGTTCGTTACTTCCGTGCGGCCGTAATTGTAGATCAGCGTGCCCCAGTCGAGGTGCCGACCCTGGAGCGGGTTGGCGTGCTCGTAGAGCGCGGTGCCATCGAAACTGCCGAGACCATGCGGATCATCAGGGAAATGGCCGGGCACCCAGTCGAGCAGCACGCCGATGCCCTCGCGGTGGCAGGCATCGATCAGTGTCGCGAAGTCATCGGGTGTGCCGAAGCGGCTGGTCGGCGCATAGAGGCCGGTCGGCTGATAGCCCCACGAGCCGTCGAAGGGATGTTCGCTCACGGGAAGGAATTCGAGATGGGTGAAGCCCATGTCGCGTGCGTAGGCCGGCAGCTGCTCGGCCAGCTCCCGATAGGTCAGCCATTCATTGCCGTTCTTGCGCCGCCACGAGCCGAGATGGACCTCGTAGATCGACATCGGCGCCGACAGGGCATTGATGCCGTCGGGCGCGGGTCGCGGCCGCGGCAGATGTGCTTCGTCGAACACGATGGACGCCGTCTTCGGCCGCACTTCGCTCGCAAATGCCATCGGATCCGATTTCAGCGGAAGCAGATGGCCGTGCGGGCCGATGATTTCGAACTTGTAGTGATCGCCGGTCTTCGCATGCGGGATGAACAACTCCCAATAGCCGCTGCCGCGCACCCGCATCGGGTGGCGCCGCCCGTCCCATAAATTGAAGTCGCCGACCACGGATACGCGCCGCGCATTCGGCGCCAGCACGACGAAGCCGATGCCGTCCACGCCCTCGAGCCGCATCGGATGCGCGCCGAGCTTGTCGTAGAGGCGCTGATGGGAACCTTCGCCGAGGAGGTAGAGATCAAAATCGGTCAGGATCGGCGGAAACCGGTAGGCATCCTCGAACTCGACGACCTCGTTGCCGAACTTTGCACGGAGCTGGTAGTGCTTCGATCCATTGGGCAGGGGTCCGATGAACAGGCCCGCGTCGTGGACGCGGTCGAGCGGTGCGACCTCGCCGTGCTCGCCGATCGCCTCGACATTGGTGGCTTCGGGCAGGAACGCGCGTACCACGCTTCTACCATTCTCGGGATGCAGCCCGAGATAGTGGAAGGGATCGGAGTGGCGGCCCTCGATGATCGCGTAGGCTTCGGCAGGCAGTTTAGGCATGGGCTTCGCTCTCGGCACTTGACAGAATGCGAAGCAGTCCGGTCAGCGGCGCATGCAGCCCCTCAGGCCGGTGGGACAGCTCGTACTCTACTTCGTTGAATGCGTGATCAAGCAGGAAGAACGTCAACAGGCCTTCCGCGGATCGCGGATCTTCCGGCCACAGCCGCCGATCGGTCATGGTTTCGTGATAGGCGGACAAGAAGGTCGCGGTGGCGTGCTCGCGCCATTGGTCGAGCGCCGCCGCGAGCCGGCCCTGCTCGTCGGAGGCGCCCGTAAGCGCGCGATTGAGAGCCGTGTTGATCGAAACGTCAATCGAGTGGATCAGGCCCGCGACGTCGCGCGCGGCCGGCGCCTTGCGCCGCTTGTCGACCAAGGGCACACGTGGATCGCCGTCGAAGTCGATGATGAAAATATCGTCCTTCACGATCAGAGTTTGCCCCAGGCGGAAGTCGCCATGATGACGGATGTTCAACCCGCCGATCCCGGAAGGCAATAGCGCATTCAGGCGGTCGGACAGGCTCGCGCGGGCCTCCGCGAGCTGATCGATCAGCGGCCGGTTGGCCTCCCTCAGGCCGTCGCGGCTGTCGGCCAGCCGGTCGAAAATCCGTTCGGCGCGTGCTTTGAGTTCGGATACCAGGCGCTTGATGTATGCGGAGCCGATCGGCTCCGGAGCGAGATCGCCCGTCTTTGCCGCGGCGAGAGCGACATGCAGCTCGCCGAGCCGCCGGCCGATCTGCGCGACGAAGTGCAGGTAAGGCGCCTGCCCCTGGGTCTCGCGGAGCTTCTCGCCCGCCGGCAGCACGCGCTGTTCGTCGATATAGCGATCGAGATAGCCCGTGGTCACGGTCCAGCCGTCGCCCTGGTTCTCGACATAGGCATGCAGCACGCCGAGGGCGCTGTGCTGGTTACCTTCGACCAGCTCGACGCTGCCGAGCAACGCCGGCGTATTGGCGAAGCGGGCGACCTCCGTGAGATAGTGGCCGATCTCGATCTCGGGGCTGATGCCGCTTTCGAGCCGGCGATAGATCTTGGCGACGTACTGGTTGTCGACGAGCGCGGTGCTGTTCGACTGCTCGATCGCGCGGATGCGTTCGGGCTCCTTGATGGTGTAGTCGGCGAAGCGGCTGGTGGGCCTGAACTCCAGCCGCAGATTGTTCTCTTCCACCACTAGATTCTGCGACAGATTGCGCAGGAACAGGCCGATGAAGATCTGGTCGGTCGCGACGTCGAGCAGCGTGCCTTCGCGCGCGCCCTGGCGCACCGCGGCGAGCGCCCTGGGGTTGAAACGCTCGCGGTCGAAGCGCATCCACTCGATCTGTAGCGGCAGCACGTAGCGTGTAGCCGTGTCTCCTTGCCCGGTCTCGAAGAACGCGATCCACGGCCTGTTGTCGCCGATGTCGCAGAACGGCACCGCCGAGGTCAGCGCAGTCTTGATGTGCTTGGGATTGTGCTCGGGATACCATCGCGTCCGTGACAGGAATCCCGGAAGCACGTCGCGCTCGAACACGCCGCGCTCGCGGGCGAGCGACACCCAGTTCGAATTCACCGGAACCACCAGGGTCTCGAACTCCGGCACCGCGCGCGGCGTCACCGGCTCGGACTTGTCGCGCTCCAGCAGCTGGAACCAGTAGAAGCCGTAGGGCCCCAGCGTGATCATGTAGGGCAGTTCGCCGATCGCAGGAAAGCGGGTGCGGCCGAGCATCTCCTGCGGGATGCGGTCCTTCCACGGCGACAGGTCGAGCTCGGTCGCCTGCGCGGCGCGCGACAGATTGGCGACGCACAGGATCACCTCGTCGCGATACTGCCGGACATAGGCGAGCACGGCGCGGTTGGCCGGGCGGATGAAAGTCATGGTGCCGCGGCCGAAGGCCAGCGTCGACTTGCGCACGGAGATCAGCCGTTTGGTGGCGCTGAGCAGCGAGGAAAGGCTGCGCGACTGCGCCTCCACGTTCACGGATTCATAGCCGTAGACCGGGTCCATGATCAGCGGCGCGTAGAGGCGGGCCGGGTCGCAGCGGGAGAAGCCGCCATTGCGGTCCGGGCTCCACTGCATCGGCGTGCGCACGCCGTTGCGGTCGCCGAGATAGATGTTGTCGCCCATCCCGATCTCGTCGCCGTAATAGATGATCGGCGTGCCCGGGAACGACAGCAGCAGCGAATTCATCAGCTCGATCTTGCGGCGGTCATTGTCCATCAGCGGCGCAAGCCGCCGGCGGATGCCGACATTGATGCGCGCGCGCGGATCGTTCGCGTAGGTGGTCCAGAGATAGTCGCGTTCGACGTCGGTGACCATCTCCAGCGTCAGTTCGTCATGGTTGCGCAGGAACAGCGCCCATTGGCAGCTCGCGGGAATGTCCGGCGTCTGGCGCAGGATGTCGGTGATCGGGAAGCGGTCCTCCTGCGCGATCGCCATGTAGATGCGCGGCATCAGCGGGAAGTGGTAGGCCATGTGGCATTCGTCGCCATGGCCGAAATATTCCTGCACGTCCTCCGGCCATTGATTGGCCTCGGCCAGCAGCAGCTTGCCCTTGGAGTAGGCGTCGAGCTCCTGGCGCAGCCGCTTGATGACCGCATGCGTCTCTGGAAGGTTCTCGTTCGAGGTGCCCTCGCGCTCGCAGAGATAGGGAATGGCATCGAGGCGGAAGCCGTCGACGCCGGCGTCCAACCAGCGCTTCATCACCTGGATGATGGCGCTCACCACGCGCGGGTTGTCGAAGTTGAGATCCGGCTGGTGCGAGAAGAAGCGGTGCCAGTAGAAGGCGCCGGCCTCGGGATCCCAGGTCCAGTTGGACTTCTCCGTGTCGGTGAAGATGATGCGCGTGCCCTGGTACTTCTGGTCGGTGTCGCTCCAGACATACCAGTTGCGGGCGCTGGAGCCCGCATGGCTGCGGCGCGCGCGCTTGAACCAATTGTGCTGGTCCGAGGTGTGGTTGACCACGAGCTCGGTGATGACGCGCAGGCCGCGCTTCTGCGCTTCCTGGATGAAGCGCTTGAAATCCTTCATCGTCCCGAAATCGGGATTGACCGAGCCGTAGTCGGCGATGTCGTAGCCGTCGTCGCGACCAGGCGAGGGGTAGAACGGCAGCAGCCACAGCGCGGTGACGCCGAGCTCCTGGAGGTAGGGCAGCTTCTCGGTCAGTCCCGCGAAGTCGCCGATGCCGTCATTGTTGCTGTCGGCGAAGGCCTTGACGTGGAGCTGGTAGATGATGGCGTCCTTGTACCAGAGCTCATCCACGACCTCGGCAGCCTCAACCTTCTTGGTGTCGACGGAAGACAGAACATTCATGGCGTGATCCTTACGCCAGGCAGCGGAACAGGAGCGCGGGATCGCGGTCGGGATCGATACGCAACCTGATCCCGCCCCATTCGATGCGGGACCGTTCGCCGGTGAGGAGGTTTTCGAGTGTCGTCACATGGTGGCGCTGTCCATGGGTGTCAATGGTGACGTCGCCGAGAGGCAGCCAGAACTCGCGTACCTGGCGCGACAGCGCGATCACGGCGATGACGGTGTTGGCAGGCTCGGCTGCCTCCTTGACGAAGGCGATCGTCTCGCCGTCCTCGACGCCGAGGAAGCGCAGATTGACGGTCTGCTGGAGCGCCGCATTTTCGTTGCGGATGCGATTGAGCGCGGTGATGTAGGACTTGATGTTGCCGGGCTTGTCCCAGTCGCGCTGCTTGATCCGGTACTTCTCGGAGTCGAGATATTCTTCGCGGCCGGGGACCGCCTCGTGCTCCAGGAGCTCGAAGCCGCTGTAGATGCCGTAATTGCCCGAGAGCGTCGCCGCCAGCGCGAAGCGCGACTTGAATGCCCAGGCTTCGCCGCTCTGGAGGTGATAGGGCAACAGGTCGGGCGTGTTGACGAACATGTGCGGACGGTAGAAATCGCGTTCGGGACTGCGCGTCAGCTCGCCGAGATATTGCTCCAGCTCCCATCGCGAGGTGCGCCAGGGGAAATAGGTGAAGGACTGCGCAAAGCCGAGCTTGGCGAGGCCCTTCATCAGCTTCGGCCGGGCAAAGGTCTTGGAGAACAGGATCACCTCGGGATGGCGGCGGCGGATGTCGCGGATCAGCCACTCCCAGAACGGAAGCGGCGCGGTGTCGTGATTGTCGATGGCAAAGATGGTCACGCCATGGTCGATCCAGAACAGCATGGCGTCGCGAAAGGCGTTCCACAGGCCGGCGCGATCCACCGAGGCGAAGTCGGGGGTGACGATGTCGGAATAGGGACCGTCCGCCGTCCGCACCGAGCGGTCCGGTCGCCATTTGAACCATTCCGGATGCTGGGTCAGCCAGGGGTGGTCCGGCGAGCACTGCACGGCGAAGTCGAGCGCGAGCTCGAGACCATATTCGAGGCAGGTTGCAACCAGCGCGCGGAAATCCTCGATCGTGCCGAGCTCGGGATGAAGCGCATCGTGGCGGCCCTCCGCCGAGCCGATCGCATAGGGCGAGCCGGGCTCGCCCTCATTTGCCACCGGTGCATTGTTGCGGCCCTTGCGGCGGGTATGGCCGATCGGGTGGATTGGGGTGAAGTAGAGCACGTCGAAGCCCATGGCGGCGATGTCGGGCACGCGGGCGATGCAGTCGCGCAGCGTCCCGTGCCGTCCCGCCAATGCGCTCTGGCTTCGCGGCATCATCTGATACCAGGCGCCGAAGCACGCCTTGTCGCGGTCGACCGTCAGCGGGAATAGCTGCGAGCGCGTCAGGTCGGGCCGGGACTGGCTCTCGGCCATGGCTTCGCAGAGCTCGGTTGCGAGCAGCGAATTGACGTCGCCGTTCCTGAGATAGTCTTCGCACTGCCTGATGATGACCATGGCTGCGTCCTGCCGCTCGCTATGCGCCTTGGTCAAGAGGCCGGCGCCCTCGATCGCGTCGAGGCTGACATCGGCTCCGTTGCGTTGCTTGCGTGCCACCGCGTGAGACCAGGTGGCGAACTCGTCGGTCCAGGCTTCGATCGCGTAGACATATTGGCCTGGCTCAACGGGTGTGAAGGTGCCGGACCAGCGGTCATTGCCATGATGGATCATCGGCTCGCTCCGCCATTCCCGGTCCTGCTCGCGGCGCCAGATCAGCGCAGCGGAGATCACGGCGTCGCCGTCGCGATAGATGTCGGCCCAGACCTCGACCGGCTGGCCCGCAATCCGCTTCACGGCAAAACGGCCGCCATCGATCAAGGGATAGACGTCCTCGATCAGGAAAGCGCTGCCGGCTGCGGCACTTTCGACAGTTTGAATTGTCTTGTTCACGGTGATGCCATTGACAAGAAAGCAGGGGCCCGTTTCCCTTGTCGGGAACCTACGCTTGATACCTATATAAAAAGCCGCTTGTGTGTCATTAGTTCCCCCTGGGAACGGCAGGCAAGGCTTGTGAGTTGGGCCAGACTAACGTCTTCCGCGACCTCGTTAAAATCGATGCCCCCGTTGAAAGGGTGGCCTGCAAGCTGCGTGCCGAATGGATCTTTTAGCTCAAGCCCGGATCAAGGGCGTTCAGTCCGAATTCATCGATGCCCTCGGAAAGCTCCGGGTCACCGATCCCGTGGCCCTCAAATCGATTCTCGATGCCCTGCCGGAGAAGCGGGTCTACCGCTTCGTGAGCGGGCCGGTCGTGGTGCGTGCGCTGGGACATCCGCGCACGGAATTGGCGGCGACCGGTGCGCCGCCGCTGCAATGGAAGATCCTCGGCAACGGCAATGTGATCGCCCAAGGCGAGACGCGCGAGCCTGTCATCGCCTGGCCCGCCGGCCTGCCGCTCGGATATCACCGCTTGACGTTGACCGATGCCGAAGGCGTGATGGAAGAGGTGCCGATGATCGTGGCGCCCGAACGCGCCTTTGGCGGCGATTTCGACCGCGGCTGGCTGCTCGCCGTCCAGCTCTACAGCGTCCGTTCGGACCGCAATTGGGGCATCGGCGACTTCACCGACCTCGCGGGTCTGGTCAGGCTTGCCAAGCAGCTCGGAGCTGACGGCGTCGGGCTCAATCCACTGCATGTTCTGTTTGACGACCGCCCGGCCGATTGCAGCCCCTATTCGCCGAACAGCCGGCTCTTCCTCAACCCGCTCTATATCGACGTCGAGGCGATTCCGGAATTCTCGGCAGCCCTCGTGCCCGACGCGGCTGCGACCGCCGCCCGTCTGCGCGAAGGCGATCGGGTCCCCTATGCCGACATGGCGGCATTGAAATGGCGCGGCCTTCGCGCCGCCTATGACAGCTTCGTGACGAGCGCGAGCGAGGCGCGCCGCAAGGAGTTTGACGCCTTCCGCGCCGCCCGCGCGCCGCTGTTGTCCCGCTTTGCCTGCTTCGAGGTGCTGCGCCATCGCTTCACCGCACCCTGGTGGGAATGGCCGTCGAAATGGCAGCAGCCGGATGAGGCGAAATGCGCCGAGCTGCGCACTGGCCCGGACAAGCGCGAGATCGAATTCGTCGAGTTCGTGCAATGGACGGCCGATAGTCAGCTGCACGCCGCCAAGGAGCTCGCCAGCCGGCTTGGCATGCGGGTCGGACTTTATCTCGATGTTGCCGTCGGCGTGCAGTCCAACGGCTTCGATGCCTGGAACGAGCAGATGGCGATTTCCCGCCATCTCGCCGTCGGCGCGCCGCCCGACGTGCTCAACACCGTGGGCCAGGACTGGGGGCTAGCGGGTTTCAATGCTGGTGGGCTCGAAGCGCAGTCCTTCGTGCCGTTCGCGGACATGCTCGCGGCCTCGATGCGCCATGCCGGCGCCATCAGGCTCGATCACGTGCTCGGGCTGAAGCGGCTTTATCTGGTGCCGCGCGGCTTCAAGCCCGACAACGGCGCCTATGTCCAGATGCCGTTCGAGGCGCTGCTGGCGGCGGTGGCGCGCGAGAGCGCGGCCCATAAATGCATCGTGATCGGCGAGGACCTCGGTACCGTGCCTGAAGGTTTCCGCGAGACGATGCAGGATTTCGGCATCTGGTCCTACCTCGTGATGATGTTCGAGCGTGACGATGCCGGTCATTTCCGTAATGTCGACCACTACCGGCCCAACGCGCTGGTCACGCTGAACACGCATGATCTGTCGACCTATGCCGGCTGGCGCTCCTTCAGCGACCTCAAGATGAAGCGCTCGCTCGGGCTCGATCCCGGCGAGAACGACCAGGCGCGCTGGGACGCGCTCGGCAGGCTCGACGAGATCCTGCGCCAGAACGGCATCAGGGCAAACGACCTCTATTCGGTGCTCGCCTTCCTGTCGCGCACGCCGTCGCGGCTGCTCGCGGTGTCTATGGAAGATCTGCTGGGCGTGATCGACCAACCCAACATTCCCGGCACGATCGACGAGCACCCGAACTGGCGCCAACGCCTTCCTGTCGCGCTCGACAAGATCGCGTCCAAGGTCGATCTTGCGGCTTTGAAGGCCGCGACGCGGGAACGTTCATTGCCCGGCGGGAATTGAAGGGCCGGGGACTTCGAGGCTCGCACGACATTGTCTCAGAGGATCGAGGACTACGCGCTGATCGGCGATTGCGAGACCGCGGCGCTGGTCGGGCGCAACGGCTCGATCGACTGGCTGTGCTGGCCTGCTTTCGATTCCGATGCCTGCTTTGCCGCCATCCTCGGCACGCACAAGAACGGCCGCTGGCTGATTGCGCCGAGCGAGGCTGCGACCCGCATCTCGCGGCGCTATCTCGGCAACACCCTCATCCTCGAAACACGGTTCGAGACGAAGAACGGCACCGTCGCGCTGATCGACTTCATGCCGCCGCGCGGCAAGGCGTCCGACATCGTGCGGCTGGTCCGCGGCGTCAGCGGCACCGTGAAGATGCGGATGGAGCTCGTCATTCGCTTCGGCTTCGGCGCCGACATTCCCTGGGTGCGGCGGATGGATCATGCGCTGCTGGCAATCTGCGGCCAAGATATGACGGTGCTGCGAACACCCGTCCAGACCCGCGGCGAGGATCTGACGACGATTGCCGAATTCGAGGTCGGGGCGGACGAGACCGTGCCATTCGTGCTGACCTACGGCCCCTCGCATCTCGAGCCGCCCGCGCCGATCGATCCGGAGGTCGCTCTCCGGGAGACCGAGATATTCTGGCAGGACTGGTGCGGCCGCTGCACCCGCGACGGCGACTATCAAGATCTCGTCTTGCGCTCGCTGATCACGTTGAAGGCGCTGACCTTCGCCCCGACCGGCGGCATCGTTGCGGCACCGACCACCTCACTGCCGGAAAAGCTCGGGGGCAGCAGGAACTGGGACTACCGCTTCTGCTGGTTGCGCGACGCCACCTTCACGTTTCTGGCGCTGATGAACTCGGGCTACACCGAGGAAGCCTCGGCCTGGCACAATTGGCTGCTGCGCGCAGCCGCCGGTTCGCCGGCGAACATGCAGATCATGTACGGCATCTGGGGACAGCGGCGGCTGCTCGAATGGGAGGCGGGCTGGCTCGGCGGCTACGAGGGCGCCCAGCCCGTGCGCGTCGGCAACGCTGCTCACGCGCAGCTCCAGCTCGACGTCTACGGCGAATTGATCGACGCCTTCCACCAGTCGCGCATGGCCAAGCTCGAGCTCGACGAGCAGACCTGGGCGCTGGAATGCGCCGTGCTCAACCATCTGGCCGAGGTCTGGGACCGGCCCGATCACGGCATCTGGGAGCGACGCGGACAGCCGAAGCACTATGTCTTCTCCAAGGTGATGGCCTGGGTCGCCTTCGACCGCGGCATCAAGAGCGCCGAGACCTTCGGTTTCAAGGCGCCGCTCCTGCACTGGCGCACCTTGCGCGATGCCATTCATCACGACGTCTGCAGCAGGGGCTTCGACGCTGAGGAAGACGCCTTCGTCGAATCCTACGGCTCGAAGCTGCTCGATGCCAGCGTCCTGCTGCTGCCGGCCGTCGGCTTCCTGCCGGCATCGGATCCGCGCATCCGCGGCACCATCGCTGCGGTCGAGAAATGCCTCATGCGCGACGGCTTCGTGCTGCGGCACGATCCGCGCGAGCTGCCACCGGACCAGCCGCCGCTCGAAGGCGCGTTCCTGGCCTGCAGCCTGTGGCTCGCCGATGCCCATGTGCTGTCGGGCGATCTCGACAAGGCGCAACGCCTGTTCGATCGCGTCGTGAGCATTGCCAACGACGTCGGACTGCTGGCGGAGGAATACGATTCCGTGGCGCGGCGCCAGACCGGAAATTTTCCGCAGGCGCTGACCCACATCGCGCTGATCAACACGGCGCACAATCTTTCGGCCGCCAGGCAGGGCAGCGAGAAGCCGGCGGTGCAACGGTCGAAGTAGATCGCCGCGGCAGGTTTGCGGCAGAGGGAGCGCACCTCCGTCGCTGCAGCGATCAAGCCTCAATTGATCGCGATCTAGCCAATCCCATTCCGCTTCAAGATCATCTCCATCGCTTGCGCAAAACCATCCTGCTCGTTGGTCGCGGTGACGTGGGTCGCCTGGTCCTTGACGTTGGCGGCGGCGTTGCCCATGGCGATCGAGAGACCGCTGACGCGGAACATCGCGAGGTCGTTCTGCATGTCGCCGATCGTGGCGACCGCGTCGGTCGCGATGCCGAGGCGCTTTGCCATGGCCTCGACGAAGGTGCCCTTGTCGAAGCCGGGCGGGGTGATGTCGAGATAATAGGTCTGCGAGCGCACCGCGTTGGCTTCGCGGCCGAGCGCCTCCTGCATCGCTTTCTCGCAAGCGGCGAGCCCGGCGGCATCGGCACTGGCGCCGACGATCTTGCAGGCGCTCGAAAGGTAGGGTGAGAAATCGGACACGATGGTGGGGTCGGCGCGGATCGTGTGCTGCTCGTGGGCGACGTAGCTGCCGCTGGGATTGTCGATCAGCCATTTGTCGGTGGTGAACAGCCAGACGTCGGCGCCGAACTCGCGGAGAATCTGCAAGGACCGCTCGGCCGCGCTCGCGGGAATCAGGTGCTGCTCGACCGGTCTCATCTCGGGATCGATGATCGAGGACCCGTTGAACGGGCCGACCGGCAACCACAACGCCAGCGGCTCGATCAGGAAGCGCATGCCGATCGCGGGGCGGCTGGAAGTGATGGTGAAGCCGATGCCGGCCCGGTGCAGCCGCTGCACCGCGCTCCTCGCGCGCTCGGTCAGCGTCTTGTCCTTGGTCAGCAGCGTGCCGTCGACATCGGACACCACGAGTGAGATTTGCGTCATGGCAGGACCTGAACTTTCCCAGAGTACGATCCGGGAAAGCTTGAAGCGCTTCCCGAAAAGACCATGCTAAGACAAGAGAGCTAAAGCGCGATGACGGTTCATCCAAATTTCATCGCGCTTTAGCGTTTCGCGCCGCCCAGTTTCAGTTGCCGTACCACGCCGTCGACGATCGCTTCGACGGATTCGTCGATCGAGACGGTGACGACGTGCTTGCTCGCCTCGGGCGGCTCCAGCGTGTTGAATTGGCTCGCCAGCAGCTCGGGCGGCATGAAGTGCCCCTTGCGATGGGCCAGCCGTTCGGCGATCAGCTCCTTCGTGCCCTTCAGGAAGACGAAGCGGACGTCGTCGCGCCCGCGCAGCAGCACGTCGCGATAGGCGTGCTTTAGCGCCGAGCAGGCGATGATGACGTGCTCGCCGCGTCCGCACACGAGCGCGATCTCGTCGGCGATCGCATTGAGCCAGGGCCAGCGGTCCTCATCGGTGAGCGGATGGCCGGCTCGCATCTTCTCGACGTTGCTGGCGGGATGAAAGCTGTCGCCGTCCTCGAAGCGCCAGCCGAGCCGCTCGCCGAGCGCCTTCGCAACAGTGCTCTTGCCCGAACCCGACACGCCCATCACGATCAATGCACAAGGTGCCTCAGCGCGGCCCACGAATTTCCTCCGGAAGCGCGGCTTGGTCGACCAGCCAGACGGTCTCGCCATTCGAGCGCGCGCGCAAGGCCGGCAGGTTCTCGCCATTGAGAAGGCGCGTCAAGATCGACCGCTTGTCGTGTCCGGCAATCTCGAACAACATCTCGCGGCAGGAGGCCAGAATGGGCAGGGTGAGCGAGACCCGCGGCACGAACGGCGAGACATTGGCTTTGGCGACGCCGACGACCCAGCGTCGGGTCTCCTCGATCTCGGGATAACCGGGAAATAGCGAGGCGGTGTGGCCGTCCGGCCCCGCGCCCATCAGGACGAGATCGAACAGCGGCCGCCCCGGATCGAGCCGGTCTGCGCCATAGAAGGCCTGCAGCTCGCGTGCATAGGCCTCAGCGCCGGCATCGGGATTCGCGGCCGTGGTCGGAATCGGATGGATATGGCCGGCGGGTGCGTTGCGGTCGAGGAACACCGCGCGCGCGAGCGCCATGTTGTTGAGGGGATCGCTTTCGGGCACGAAGCGCTCGTCGCCGATGAACCAGTGCACGCGCTCCCACGGGATCCTGCCGCGCCAGGCTTCGCTTCCGAGCAACTGATAGAGCTTCTTCGGGCTGGAGCCGCCGGTGAGGCAGATCGCGATGCGCCCGGAGTTGGCGGCGATCCGCGCCATCACCCGTTCGGCCGCCGCTTGCGCCAGAGCTTCGGCGTCGGCCGCGACGATCAGCTTCGGCTGGTCCGCCGCGGCCATCACGAGTACTTCCGCCAGCTTCGCCCGTCGCGCCGGAGCAGCTCGTCGGCGCAGGCGGGACCATCGCTGCCGGCCTCATAGGTTTCGATGCCGTTCGTGCCCGCGCTTGTCCAGGCGTCCAGGAACGGCTGCACGGCGTGCCATCCGGCCTCGATGCCGTCGGCGCGCTGGAACAGGATGTTGTCGCCGATCATGCAGTCGTAGATCAGCGTCTCGTAGCCGGTCGAGGGATCGACGCGGAAATAGTCGCCGTATCGGAACTTCATCTCGACGCCGTCGATGGTGATGCTCGGCCCCGGAATCTTGGCGTTGAACTGCAGCTCGATGGTCTCGGTCGGCGCGATGCCGATGGTCAGGAAGTTCTGCGACAGGCGGTCGATGTCGGTGCCTGAAAACATCGACAGCGGCGCCTGTTTGAACTTGATCGCGACTTCAGTCCGCTTGTGGCCGAGTGCCTTGCCGGTGCGCAGGTAAAAGGGCACGCCGGCCCAGCGCCAATTGTCGATCATCAGCTTCAGCGCGACGAAAGTTTCGGTGGTGCTGCCGGGCTTGACGTCCTCGGTCTTGCGATAGTCCGGGATGTCGTCGTCGCCGATGCGCCCCGCCAGATATTGCGCGCGCACCGAATTCCTGAGCGCCTCTTCGCGGCTCGGCTGCTGGATCGAGGTGAGCACGTCGGCCTTCTCGGAGCGCACCGAATGCGCGTCGAACCGTGCCGGCGGCTCCATCGCCACCAGCGACATCAGCTGGAACAGGTGGTTCGGCACCATGTCGCGCAGCGCGCCGGTGGCATCATAGAAGCCGCCGCGATGCCCGACGCCGAGCTTCTCCTCCACGGTGATCTGGATGTGGTCGATGTGGTTGCGATTCCAGATCGGCTCGAACATGCCGTTGGCGAAGCGCAGCACCAGGATGTTCTGCACCGTCTCCTTGCCGAGATAGTGATCGATCCGGTAGATCTGGTGCTCCTCCATGATCTTCAACAGCTCGGCGTTGAGCGCGCGGGCCGAGGCGAGATCGGTGCCGAACGGCTTCTCGATCACCAGCCGCCGCCAGGCGCCATTCTCCTTCATCATGCCGGTGCGGCCGAGCTCGCGCGCCGTCGGCGCGAATGCGGCGGGCGGCGTCGCGAGGTAGAACAGGCGATTGCCGCCGGTGCCTTGCGCGCACTCCAGCGAATCCAGATGCTCGCGCAGGCGGTCGAACGAGGGCGGATCCTTTGCGTCGGCCTCGACGAAGGTCACGCATTCCAACAGCTTCCTGGCGATGTCGTCGTCCACGGGCCGAGTCGCGAACTGGCGCAGGCCCTTCATCAGGCTGTCGCGCAGCTCGTCGTCCGATTGGCCCCTGCGCGCTACGCCGACCACACAGAACTTTTCCGGTAACAGATGCTCGGCGGCGAGATTGTAGAGCGATGGCATCACCAGCCGATGGGTTAGGTCGCCGGTCACGCCAAAGATGACGAAGGCGCAATTTTCCGGCTTGCGCTTTGGCTGCGGGTCTTTTGTCACGAACGGTCGGCCCTCGCTTGGTTGACGCTTACTTGGGCTTCGCCGCGCTCGGCTGCTTCGGTTCCTTGTGGCCGCCGAACCCTGCACGCATCGCGGAGAGAATTTTTTCGGCGAAGGTGTGTTCCTTGCGGGAACGGAAGCGTGCGTAGAGCGCCGCGGTCAAGACTTCGGCCGGCACAGCCTCGTCGATCGCAGCATTCACGGTCCAGCGACCTTCGCCGGAATCTTCGACGAAGCCTGAATATTCCGACAGCTGCGGGCTGTCGGCGAGTGCGGTCGAGGTGAGGTCGAGCAGCCAGGACGGAATCACGCTGCCGCGGCGCCACACTTCGGCGATGTCGGCGAGATCGAAATCGTAGCGGTGATCCGCCGGCAAGGCCTCGATGTTGGCGTTCCTGAGAATGTCGAAACCTTCGGCATAGGCCTGCATCAGGCCATATTCGATGCCGTTGTGGATCATCTTGACGAAGTGACCGGCGCCGACGGGGCCGGCATGGATATAGCCCTGCTCGACACGGGGATCGCGGCCCTCGCGTCCCTCCGTGCGCGGAATGTCGCCGGCGCCGGGCGCGAGCGCGGCGAAGATCGGATCGAGCCGGTCGACCACCTGCTTCTCGCCGCCGATCATCATGCAATAGCCGCGCTCGAGCCCCCATACGCCGCCGGAAGTGCCGACATCGACATAGTGGATGCCGCGCTCCTTCAGCGCCTTGCCGCGCCGGACGTCGTCCTGCCAGAACGTGTTGCCGCCGTCGATGATGACGTCGCCCGCCTGCATCACGCCGGCGATCGTCTCGATCGTGGTCTCGGTGATGCGCCCTGCAGGCAGCATCACCCAGGCCGTGCGTGGCCGCTCGAGTTTCGAGACGAACTCTTCGAGCGTCGCCGAGCCGACGGCGCCGTCGGCGGCGAGGCCTGCGACGGCCTTGGCGTCCTTGTCGTAGACCACGGTCGAGTGGCCGTGGCGCATCAGACGGCGAACGATGTTGCCGCCCATCCGGCCGAGGCCGATCATGCCGAGTTGCATGTGCATTTCCCTTAGTTCAGAGCGTCATTGAGCGCCGCGTTGAGCGCCGCGAGACCCTTCTTGAGCCCGCCCTTCAGGTGAACGCGAAGCGCGCGCCGGCCGCGTTCGGTGAGCACGTCGAAATCGCCGCGCGCCTGCGCCGCCTTGATGATTCCGAAGCTGGCCTTCTGGCCCGGCACCGGAAGGTCCTGCGCATCATCGGCCGTGATCTGGAGAAACACGCCGCTGTCGGGGCCGCCCTTGTAGGCCTGGCCTGTGGAGTGGAGGAAGCGCGGTCCGAACTCGGCACAGGTCGCGACGTGGCGCTTCTCGCGTACCTCCAGCCGCATCGTCTGGAGCGCGTCGATGGTCGCCTTGTCGCGCGCGATGTAGCCGAGCAGGGCGACATAGTCGCCGTCGCCCGAGCGCGACAGATGCGCCTTCAGCCATGAGGTGAGGTCGCCATTGGCGCCGGCGGCGCGGAGCGCCTCCGCATTGGACCCGTCGGTGTAGAGATCGGCCTCTTTGGTGCTGACGACGGGTTGCTCTTCCGGCAGCGCACCGGTCCTCTCGAAGGCGGCGGTGAGCTCGCGCGTCTTGACCTTGGCCGCCTCCACGTCCGGCTGGTCGAACGGATTGATGCCGAGGATCGAGCCGGCAACCGCCGTCGCCATCTCGAATCGGAAGAACTCCTGGCCGAGATGCTCGATCGACTTCATGACGATGCGCACGACGGGATGACCGGCCGCCTCGATCGCCGCGAGCTTCGAATCATGGGCGGCGTCCGCCTCGCCTTCGACACGGATGTCGATGAAGAACCGGTCGTTGCCATAGACCGAGGGATCGCCCAGCGGCTCGCCCTCGATCGGGATCAGGCCCTTGCCCTCCTTGCCGGTCGATTCCGCGATCAGCTGCTCGGCCCAGGCGCCGAAATCGGCGATCTTCTTCGACGCCAGGATCGTCACCTTGTCGCGGCCCTCGAGGCCGGCGAGGCCCATGGCGAGGCCGAGCTGCACGCCCGGGTTCTCCGAGGGCGGCACGTCCGGCCCGCAGGAGCGGGCCATCGCCAGCGCATGCTTGATGAAGGTCTTGACGTCGATGCCCGCGGTCGCCGCCGGCACCAGGCCGAAGGGCGAGAGCACCGAATAGCGACCGCCGATCGAGGGCTCGCCGTGGAAGATGCGGGCATAGTTCAGCTTCTTCGCCGCCTTCTCCAGCGACGAGCCGGGATCGGTGACCGCGATGAAGCGATGGCCGGTCCTCACCTTCGTGCCGACCGCCTTGGCAACCCGCTCGTGGAAATAATCCTTCATGGCGTTCGGCTCGGTGGTGCCGCCGGACTTGCTGGAGACGATGAATACGGTGTTGGCGATGTCGATCTTGGCCTCCATCGCCCGCACCTGCGCCGGATCGGTGGAATCCAGCACATGCAGTTTCGGGAAGCCGGGCTTCTTGCCAAAGGTCTCGGCCAGCACTTCGGGGCCGAGGCTCGATCCGCCCATGCCGAGCACGACGGCATCCGAGAATTTCTGGCCTTTCACCCGGCCCGCATAGTCTTCGTAGTTGGCAACGTCCGCCTTGGCCGCGCTGTCGAGCCAGCCCAGCCATTTATCCTCGTCCGCACCGGTCCAGACCGACTTGTCGCGTTGCCACAGCCTGCGGATTCTGGCGGACGCCCGCCATTCCTCGGTGCTCTCAGCCACGGCCTTGCCCAGCCCGTCGCCGAGCGAGAGAAGCTGGCGATCCAGTGCGGGCCCGAGCACGACCGCGCGCTTGTGGGCGACGGCGCCGTAGAGCTTGTCGGCGGCATCCGCAAACAGCTTGACGCCATCCTTGACCAGCTCCTCGGCGATCGCATCGAGCGAGATGCCGGAGCGCTCCAGCTCCTCCAGCACGCGCCGGGCGTCATCGACATTCTCTTCCAGGCTGTCGCGCGGCTTGCCGTGATCGCGGAACGCATCCAGCGTCGCCGGCGGTACCGTGTTGATCGTGTCGGGGCCGATCAACTCTTCGACGTAAAGGACGTCGCTATAGTCCTTGTTCTTGGTGCCGGTGGAGGCCCATAGCATGCGCTGCGGCCTGGCGCCCCTGGCGGCGAGCTTCTCCCAGCGGGGCCCCGAGAACAGGCGCTTGTAGTCCTGGTAAGCGAGCTTGGCGTTGGCGATCGCGACCTTGCCCTTGAGCGCGGCGAGCCGTTCCTTCTCGGAGGGATCGTTGGCGCGCGCGATCTTCTCGTCGAGATGCTTGTCCACGACCGAGTCGATGCGGCTGACGAAGAAGCTCGCCACGCTCGCGACATGCGAGGGGTCGCCGCCGCCGGCGACGTATTTTTCGAGGCCGGCAATGTAGGCTTCGGCCACGTCGAGGTAGACCGCCTTGGAGAACAGCAGCGTGATGTTGATGCTGATGCCGTCGCCGATCAGCGTCTCGATTGCCGGCAGGCCTTCCGGCGTCGCGGGCACTTTCACCATCAGGTTCTTGCGACCAACGTCCTTCCAGAGCCGCCGCGCCTCGGCGACGGTGCCGGCGGTGTCCATCGCCAGATAGGGCGAGACTTCCAGGCTGACATAGCCGTCGCCGCCCTTGAGACGGTCATAGACCGGCCGCAGCACATCGGCCGCGTTCTGGATGTCCTCGACTGCCACGGCCTCGAACAGGTCGGCCACGGTCCGATCGCCGCGCTTCAGCGCCTTGCCGATCGGCGCGTCATACTCGTCCGAGCTGCCGATCGCCTTCTCGAAGATCGACGGATTGGAGGTGACGCCCTTGACGCCGTCGGTTTCGATCAGTCGCTTCAGGTCGCCCTTGGCGATGAAGCCGCGGGCCAGGAAGTCGAGCCAGACGGCTTGGCCGTGCTGTTCCAGTTCTTTGACGGGATTCATGATGCTTATTTATCTCCAAGCCTGCGGGCGAGGGGTTTCCGCGCCGGTCCTGACGCGCTATCCTCTAGCTTACATGCCCCCGGGAGGGAACCAATCAAGGGGATGGGAGTCATACCCTCCAGTGTAACTCCGTCGCGATCATGGCGATCCGGGCGGTTGTAGCTGTGTTGCGTAAAGTCGTTGGCCGGAAGACGCGGTCAAAGTTTCTTTGCGTAACGTCAGCCGCTTCGCCTCGTCAGCCAGCGGCTGCCTGGAGTGCCAACGTGGATCTGGATCCACGTTGCATCGAGGCTCGGCCGCGAATGGCCATGCTTGGGGAAGAGCATGCAGGCCCATAAGGAAGGTTTGGCGCTCGCCGACAGCCAGAACCCGGCTGCATCGACGGTCAGCATCGACGCGTCGTGCGATCTCGAAATCAATCGATGCGTGACGCAATTGCGGCTGCTGGTCGCGGCGGGCTTTGCCATGACCCTGCTCAGTGCAAGCCTTGCCTTCGATTGGTGGGACGGCTTCGGCGACTATGGCACGACACTCGGCTATGCCGGCGTCGTGGTATTCGGCCTGGTGACCGGCTGGCTGATCTGGATGCTTCCGGCCGAGCGAGGAGCGGTGGTGGTCGTCACTGCCTACGGCATCCGCGATCTCCGCATCGGCAACGAATTTCTGCCGTGGGAGTCGATTGCGGAGATTTCGTCTGAAGACCACCGCGGCCAGAAGACGATCGTGCTGACGCCGACGCCGGCATTGCGGCGCCAGCTGTGCGCCATCCCCACTTTGGCCCGTTGTGCGCAGGATGGTCGTATCTTCATCCGCGCGGAGGGCCTGGCGACAGATTTCGACACGCTGCTGCGCGCTTGCCGCGACTGCCACGCCGCCAGCACCCCGCGCGCCGCATTGCAGCAGGAAGATGAACGCGGCCCCCAAGGCTTCGCCGTACAAGTGTCATAAGATCGCCGCTCCCGGATCGCTATGCTGCATCGCCGGGCGGGCACACCCCCGGGAACGCCCGGATGTTGCGACCAAGTGACATTTTCTGGAAATGAGCGAATATAGACAGAGATTCGCACAAATTACAGGCATGTGCCTGTTCGTAACTCACGGAGTGCCTACGTTGTGCGTTGCGTCGTGTCGGCACCCGGGTGTCCAATGATCGTCATGTGCTCACGCTGATTCGAAACGGCCTGAGGAACGGTCCGGTAACTGCTTTCGTTTCAGCTTGTAGCGGAACTCACGCGGAGAGGGATCATGTACAACGATTCTCTATTCAACGCTTTCGCTCGGTCGTTCGAGGCGAGAAGCCAGCACGACATGTCGATGGCGGAATATCTGGAATCGTGTCGAAGCGATCCCATGAAATACGCCAACGCGGCCGAACGACTGCTAGCGGCGATCGGTGAGCCTCAGACGATCGATACGGCCAAGGACCCACGCCTTGGCCGTATTTTTTTGAACCGCACGATCCGTACCTACCCGGCCTTCGCCGGCTTCTACGGCATGGAAGAAACCATCGAGCGCATCGTCGGTTTCTTCCGACACGCCGCGCAAGGCCTGGAGGAGCGCAAGCAGATCCTCTATCTGCTCGGCCCGGTCGGCGGCGGCAAATCCTCTCTCGCCGAGCGGCTGAAGTCGCTGATGGAAGTACACCCCATCTACGTGCTGAAAGCCGGCGATGAACTCTCGCCCGTGTTCGAAAGCCCGCTCAGCCTGTTCGATCCAGATCAGCTCGGGCCGATGCTGGAAGAGAAATACGGCATTCCGCGCCGTCGTCTCACCGGCCTGATGAGCCCGTGGTGCTACAAGCGGCTGGAAGCCTTCGGCGGCGACATTTCCCAGTTCAGAGTCGCAAAGATCCAGCCGTCGCGGCTGCGCCAGATCGCGATCGCCAAGACCGAGCCGGGCGACGAGAACAACCAGGACATCTCCTCGCTGGTCGGCAAGGTCGACATCCGCAAGCTCGAGACCTATGCCCAGAACGATCCGGACGCCTACAGCTATTCCGGCGGACTCAACCGCGCCAATCAGGGCGTGCTCGAGTTCGTCGAGATGTTCAAGGCACCGATCAAGATGTTGCATCCGCTGCTGACGGCGACGCAGGAAGGCAACTACATCGGCACCGAGAACATCGGCGCGATTCCTTTCACCGGCGTCATCCTCGCGCACTCCAACGAAGCGGAATGGGCGAGCTTCAAGGCCAACAAGAACAACGAGGCCTTCATCGACCGCATCTGCGTCATCAAGGTGCCGTACTGCCTGCGCGTTACCGAAGAGCAGAAGATCTACGAGAAGCTGATCCAGGGCTCCGAGCTCGCGGCTGCGCCCTGCGCACCCTCGACCCTGGAGACGCTGGCGCGGTTCTCGGTGATGTCGCGGCTGCGCAAGCATGAAAACTCCACGATCTACGCCAAGATGCGGGTCTATGACGGTGAAAGCCTGAAGGAATCCGATCCGAAGGCGCGCAGCGTCCAGGAATATCGCGATTTCGCCGGCGTCGATGAGGGCATGGACGGCGTCTCCACCCGCTTCGCCTTCAAGATCCTGGCCGCGACCTTCAACCACGATCCGCAGGAGGTCGCCGCCGACGCCGTGCATCTGATGTACGCTCTCGAGCAGTCCATCAAGCGCGAGCAGCTGCCCGAGGAGGTCGAGAAGCGCTATCTCGAATTCATCAAGGCGGATCTGGCACCGCGTTACGCCGAGTTCATCGGCAACGAGATCCAGAAGGCCTATCTGGAATCCTATTCGGATTACGGCCAGAACCTGTTCGATCGCTACGTCGACTACGCCGACGCCTGGATCGAGGACCAGGACTTCAAGGATCCCGACACCGGCCAGCTGCTCGATCGCGAGCTTTTGAACCAGGAACTGACGAAAATCGAGAAACCGGCGGGTATCGCCAACCCCAAGGACTTCCGTAACGAGGTCGTCAAATTCTCGTTACGCTCGCGGGCCCAGAACGGCGGCAAGAATCCGGCCTGGACCTCCTACGAGAAGATTCGCGATGTGATCGAAAAGCGGATATTCTCTCAGGTCGAGGACCTGCTTCCGGTCATCTCCTTCGGGTCGAAGAAGGACGGCGAGACGGAAAAGAAGCACGGCGAGTTCGTCGCACGCATGGTGGAGCGCGGCTACACCGAGCGTCAGGTTCGCCGGCTCGTCGAGTGGTACATGCGCGTGAAGCAGGCCGGTTGAGGTGCATGGGAGGCGAATGGAAAAGTGCCCATCCACATCATTGACAGGCGCCTGAATCCAGGCGGCAAGAGTCTTGAGAACCGCCAGCGGTTCTTGCGTCGGGCCAAGTCCCTGGTGCAGGGCGCCGTCAAGAAGACCTCGCAGGAACGCGACATCAAGGATGTCCTGGAGGGTGGTGAGGTCACGATCCCCCTCGACGGCATGCACGAGCCGCGCTTCCGCCGTGAAGGCGGAACGCGGGACATGGTGCTGCCCGGCAACAAGAAGTTCGTCGAAGGCGATTATCTCCAACGCTCCGGCCAGGGTAGTGCCAAGGATTCCGGCCCCGGCGAAGGCGACAGCGAAGACGCCTTCCGCTTCGTGCTCAGCCGCGACGAGTTCGTCGATCTCTTCCTCGACGACCTCGAGCTTCCGGATCTCGCCAAGCGCAAGATCGCGCAGACCGAGAGCGAGGGCATCCAGCGCGCCGGCTACACCATGTCCGGCTCGCCGGCCAACATCTCGGTGAGCCGGACGGTGAAGCTCGCGCTTGCGCGCCGCATCGCGCTCAAGCGTCCCCGCAAGGACGAGATCGAGGAACTGGAAGCCGCGATCGCCGCATGCACGGACGAGGACGAACGCACGGAGCTGCTCGCTCGGCTCGAAACGCTGAAGGCGAAGTCCAGGCGCATCCCCTTCATCGATCCGCTCGACATCCGCTACCGGCGCTTCGAAACGGTGCCGAAGCCCGTCGCGCAGGCCGTAATGTTCTGCCTGATGGACGTCTCCGGCTCGATGTCCGAGCACATGAAGGACCTGGCAAAGCGCTTCTACATGCTGCTCTACGTGTTCCTGAAGCGGCGCTACAAGCATGTCGAGATCGTCTTCATCCGCCACACCGACCGCGCCGAGGAGGTGGACGAGCAGACCTTCTTCTACGGTCCGGCCTCGGGCGGCACGCTGGTCTCCAGCGCGCTCCAGGCGATGCACGAGATCGTGCGCGAGCGCTTCAGCCCGTCGGACTGGAACATCTACGCCGCGCAAGCCTCCGACGGCGACAATTCCTATTCCGACGGCGAGCTCACCGGCATGCTGCTGACCGACAAGATCCTGCCGGTCTGCCAGTTCTTTGCCTATCTCGAGGTCGGCGAATCAGGCGGCAGCGCCTTCGATCTCTCCGACTCCTCGCTCTGGACCCTCTATGAGCGCCTGCGCAACAGCGGCGCACCGCTCTCGATGCGCAAGGTCTCCGAACGCAGCGAGATTTTTCCGGTGTTCCATGATCTGTTCCAGCGCCGCGACACTGCCCAGGAGAAAGCCGCTCCATGACGGAACGATTGTTCGAAGGCGCGGATTGGGATTTCCACACCTTGCAGCGCATCACCGATGCCTGCGAGGCGGTGGCGCTGAAGGATCTCGGGCTCGATGTCTATCCGAACCAGATCGAGGTCATCACCGCCGAGCAGATGCTGGATGCCTACTCCTCCGTCGGCATGCCGCTGTTCTACAAGCACTGGTCCTTTGGCAAGCAGTTCGCGTACCATGAAGCGTCCTACCGCAAGGGGCTGATGGGCCTCGCCTATGAGATCGTGATCAACTCCTCGCCCTGCATCTCCTACCTGATGGAGGAGAACACGGCGACGATGCAGACGCTGGTGATCGCGCATGCTGCCTTCGGCCACAACCATTTCTTCAAGAACAATTATCTGTTCAAGCAGTGGACCGATGCCGACGGCATTCTGGACTATCTGGATTTCGCCAAGAACTACGTCATGCAATGTGAGGACCGCTATGGCCGCATCGAGGTCGAGCGCACGCTCGATGCCGCGCATGCGCTGATGTCGCACGGCATCGATCGCTATCCCGGCAAGAAAAAACTCGATCTGCGCGAGGAGGAGAAGCGGGCAGGGCGTCGCCGTCAGCACGAGGAGGAAGTCTTCAACGACCTCTGGCGCACCGTGCCCAAGGGCGCCTCGAAGACCCGGTCCGCGATCTCGCTCGAACGGCGCCGCAAGCTGCTCGGCCTGCCGCAGGAAAACCTGCTCTACTTCCTGGAGAAGAGCGCGCCGCGGCTGGCGCCCTGGCAACGCGAGTTGCTGCGCATCGTCCGCCACATCGCGCAATATTTCTATCCCCAGAGCCAGACCAAGGTGATGAACGAGGGGACGGCGACCTACGTCCACTATCGCATCATGACGCAGCTGCACCAACAGGGCCGCATCAGCGACGGCAACTTCCTCGAATTCCTGGGATCGCACACCAACGTCGTGTTCCAGCCCGAATTCGACGATCCGCGCTTCTCCGGCTTCAATCCCTATGCGCTCGGCTTCGCGATGATGCAGGACATCGAACGCATCGTCACCAGCCCGGAAGACGAGGACCGCGAATGGTTTCCCGACATCGCCGGCAAGAACGATGTCATGGGCGTGCTGCGCGACGTGTGGGCTAATTACCGCGACGAGAGCTTCATCGCCCAGTTCCTGAGCCCGAAGCTGATGCGGCAACTCCGCATGTTCCACCTGCACGACGATCCCGAGGAGCGTGCCGGCATCCGGGTCGATGCCATCCACGACGAGCGCGGCTTCCGCCGCGTGCGGCGCGAATTGGCCCGGCAACACGACGTCGGCTATATCGACGCCAATATCGAGGTGGTCGATGTCGATCTCTCCGGCGACCGCCGGCTGATCCTGCATCACCACGTCATCAAGGGCGCGCAGCTCAACGAGACCGACGCCAAGCGGGTGCTCCAGCATCTCGCCGATCTCTGGACCTACGACGTCGCGCTGATCGAGGTCGATGCCAACGACAAGGTCCTGCGCGAATACGTCGTGAGCCCGCGTCCGATCCCCGCCGCGGTGGCCTGAAGGCTGGCGACCGGGCGGAGCGAAGGGCGAGATGCGCGTCGATGTGCCCTCGCCCCTTGTGGGAGAGGGCAGCGCCGCCGGCAGACGCAAGCTCATCGGGGTGAGGGGGCTCTCTCCGCGCTTTCGCGTGTCGAGAGAGACCCCTCATCCGGCGCTTCGCGCCACCTTCTCCGACAAGGGGAGAAGGAAGGCGTTCGTGGCCGCACAACGACACTCTTAGGCCGGTCGCTTCTTCGCAGGCTTCGCCTTGCTCGCATTCAATTCCACCGCCGCCCGGATCAGCGCCTTCAACGCCTTCTCGTTGATGGTCTCGCCTTCGCGAATATCGATCGCGCGGCGCAAATTGCCGTCGAGGCTGGCGTTGAAAAGGCCCGCCGGGTCCTCCAGCGTCGCGCCCTTGGCAAAGGTCAGCTTCACCACGGCCTTGTAAGTCTCGCCGGTGCAGATGATGCCGTCGTGCTCCCAGACGGGAACGCCGCGCCATTTCCACTCTTCGACGACATCAGGGTCGGCTTCCCTGATCAGGCGGCGGATCCGTCTCAACATCTCGCCGCGCCAGTCGCCGAGCTCCTTGATCCGGCCGTCGATCATCCTGGAAGGCGAAGCCGCATTCGCGTCCTTCGCGCCAGTCTTCTTCGCCGTTGCCATCTTCTTCATCATCGCGCCTCGTTCACGCGGTGCCGCGGCGGACATAGGGCAGCGCGAACAGATAAAGCCCGGTCGCGAGCAGCGGAATCAGCGGCACGAGCGCCAGGAAGCCGATCCACACGGCCTGCACCTGCATGATCATCGCCACGATGTTGGCAATGACCGCGAGTGTGAAGGCCATCGACAGCCAGCGATGAATCTGCCGAATCCACATCTGCGTGCTCATTGGGTCCTCCCTTTGAAATCGATTGGAAGTGGCGCCGGCTGTGCTAGCCCGCCCGCGCCAGCACGTCGTCCAGCCTGGCGAGAAACTGCTTCCAGCCGGCATGGGCTCCGCCAAAAGCCTGCTTCTGCGTCGGGCGGAAGCCCGCCTGCTCGACTCGCAGATGCGTGCCGGTGCTCGTCGGCGTCAGCGTGAAGGTCACGACGCTTTTCAGGTCGAACGCCGCGTCCTCATGCGAGAAATTCCAGGTATAGGCGAGGCTCTTCTGCGGCTCGATGGTGAGCACCTCGCAGTCCAGCACGCCGCCCCATTCGCCGTGCAGGTTGAAGCGATGACCGACCACAGGCTTGAAGTCGTTCTTCATCAGCCATTCCTCGATCAGATGCGGCTGCGTCAGCGCGCGCCAGATCCGCTCAGCCGGAAAGGCAAATTCGCGCTCGATGACGACGGAGCGCGTCTCTGCAGGTTCGTTCATTGGTCCATCCTCTTCAGGAGATCGTCGAGCGCGTCGAGCCGCTTCTGCCAGAATCCGGCCATCTGGCCGGTCCAGTCGATCAGCGGATTGAGCGCGCCTGGCCGCGCGCTGTAGTGGGTCTGGCGTCCTTCGTGGCGGTCGCGCACCAGCCCGGCCTGCTTCAAGGCGCCCAGATGTTTCGAGACCGCCGGCTGGGACACGCCGGATCGCGCCGTGAGCGCCCCCACGGTCTGCTCCCCTTCGCGGCACAGCCGCTCGAAGATCGCCCGCCGGGTTGGATCGGCGAGTGTCCTGAACAAGAGATCATGAGCGGCGGACATGCGAATCCATAACCAGAAAGTTATGGATATACTCATAACTATGGAGTTATGGATAAGTCAAGCGGCATTGGGGGATATGGCCTCGGTCGTGCACATTCCTCCGCTGTCATTGCGAACGCAGCGAGAGCAATCCAGAATCTTTCCGCCGAGGGACTTTGGATTGTCTCGCCGCAACGGCTCCCCGCACAGACGGAAAACGTCGCGGCAGCTCGCGCAGCCTAAGGGCGCAGATACAGATATCCCTGCGACTGCAGCTCGGCGAGGCGGACCACGCCGCCATTCTCCGCGTTGACGAAGCCCGGCAGCAACTCCTTCAGCGTCACGTTCTGCGCCTTCATCGTGTTGCCGCAGGCTGCGAGCTTGATACCGTCCTTGGAGAAGTCACCGACGCGCCTGCTGACATCAGGATTGGCCTGTGCCGCGTGAAACGCCTTCAGCGCCGGCCCGTGGATCACCAGCGCGATCGTCACATTCTCGGGCCCGCCGACGCCGTCGATGTGATTCTGAATGTTGCCGAGCACGAAGCTGACCTTCTCCGCATCGCTGAGATGATAGACGACCTTCAGCTTGTTGCCCGCGCCCGCGTCCGCGGCAGCTTTTGCGCTGGAAGCGCCAAGCAGCGCGCCCAGGGCCGAAACGGCGCTCCACATCATGTTCCGGCGGTTCATGGCGATCTCCTTCGAGTGGGCCCGAGCTCGCCGAAGATATCACTTGTGACGCAGTGCGGCGAGTTCCTTGCGGTCGGTCACCAGCGAGGCGCATTCGCCATTGTCGGCGCGATCGAGGCGGAAGATCTTGTCGTCGGCGCCGGCCACGAGCGAATGCTCGGCGTCGTCATCCGGCTTGTTGTTCTGCCAGACCCGCACCCGTTCGAGCCGCACGATCGCCGACCTGTCGTCCTTGGACAGCGCAACGCCGATGCCGCCGCCTTCGCAGTCGACGCCGCAGCCGAGACGCACTTCGCTGCCGCTCTTCGTGAATACGACGTGGTTGCACGAGCCGCTGGAGTCGAAATCGCCGCTGCGGTGACGGTACCTGAAGCCGAGCCGGAAGGAGTTGTGGAGCTGCTTGTCCTCCTCGTCGAATTCCGCGGAGATCAGCAACTTCATCGCAGCAACCTTCTGCTTGGGATGCCGCGCCAGATGGTCCGCATCGTAGCGGCGGATGAAGCAGGCGTAGGCCTTGTTGCCGGGCGTACCCGCATACACGCGTGCGTTGAAGGTCTCGGATTCGGCCTTGCTTGCCTCGCGAACGTCGTCGCCGTCCTCGGCTCGGCCGGCGCCGGTCAGCGCAGCCAGAATGAGGGCAGCAAAGATGCAGAGCTTCATGATGGCCTCGAGCGCGTGACGAGTCTTGCCGCAGCAGGACAGAGCTGCTGTCTGTTAGACGCAAGCGAGGTGCACCGCGTTCAACCCTTGCAAGTCGCTCGTGCGACCATCGCGATGCGGACTTTGGGCCAGTGGCTTTTGGGCGGAGCCTTAGTCACAGATGGGATCAAGAAGGTTCAAGCGGCGGGGCGCCTCGATCCTTTGGAACCCGTTACAGGGAATTGCTGCGACATTGTCTCGGTTCGTCAATGTGGTAGCCTTCACAGACAGCCGCCTTTGGCGGTCGTAAGCTGGGGCTGACTTGTCAGTATGTGGAGTCCCCCGCAATGGGCGAAATTCGCAACTTCAAATCCGGCAATCAGGATGGGGCGTCTCCACACGACCCCATGCCTCGTCGTCTCGCTGCGATCATCGTCGGTGACATCGCTTCGTACAGCCGCATCATGCAGGCCGATGAGGAGGGGACGCATGTCCGCGTCAAGCGGATCGAACGCGATCTCATCAATCCCAGCATCGCCGAGCACCATGGTACTCTGGTGAAGACGACGGGCGATGGCTTCATCGCCATTTTCGATAGCCCTGTCGAGGCGGTTCGATGCAGCATCGTCATCCAGCAGAACCTCATCGGTCGCAACGCCTCGCTACCGAAGCATTCGCGGCTCGAGTACCGGATTGGCGTCAATCTCGGCGACGTGATCGTGGAGCCGGACGACGTCTACGGCGACGGCGTCAACATCGCCAGCCGCATCGAAGGCATTGCCGAACCCGGTCAGGTCTATATCTCGGGCGCGATCTACGAGCAGATCAAGCACAAGGTGGTGTGCGGCTATGAGTCGCTCGGCGACCGCAAGGTCAAGAACATCACAGACCCGGTGCGCGTGTATCGCGTGCTGCCGGATGCAGATGCGGTCGGGGGAACGCGCGGCCGGCGCGAGAATGTCCTGATCTTTCTCCTGGCCTTCACGGTCATGATGATGGCCGCAGGCGTACTTTGGTATCTGCTGGCGCAGCCAGGCAGGATGGGCGAGCAGGCTGCTGCGCCAATTGCCTCTCCGGCCGCGTCACCGATTCCGCAGCCGTTGCCGAGCGAGGCGGCGACGCAGACGCCGCAACCATCGCCATCCTTGGCTTCGTCGGCTTCGTCGCCTTCGCCGCCGGCACCCAGCCCATCGGCGACGCCGCTTCGCGAACCCGAGATGATCGTCATTCGCGGCGGCAGTTTCGCGATGGGAAGCAATGATGACCCGACCGAGCGTCCCGTCCACCAGGTCACGATCAAGCCGTTCTCGATTGGAAAATATCCGGTGACGGTGCGGGAGTGGAACGAATGCGCGGCTGCGAACGCCTGTGGTTTCACCGCAACCGGCAAGGACGATGCGCCGGTCAGCAATGTGAGCTGGACCGACGCGAAGCAATATGCCGCTTTTCTGTCGCAGGCGACGAAAAAGCCCTACCGGCTTCCGAGCGAGGCCGAATGGGAATACGCAGCCCGCGGCGGGACGCAAACCAAGTATTGGTGGGGCGACAAGCTCCAGCCGGGCATGGCCGGATGCAAGGATTGCGGCGACCTCGCCGCCGAGCAGCCGGCGAAGGTCGGCAGTTTCAAGCCCAATCCATTCGGCCTCCATGACATGGGTGGCGGCATCGACCAGTGGGTCGAGGACTGCTGGCATAAGAACTATCAGGGTGCGCCGGTCGACGGTTCGGCATGGACCAGCGGCGACTGCTCATCGCACGTCCTGCGGTCGGGCTCCTGGAAGAACGATTCGAGATACGTGCGGCCGTCCAACCGCGATGGCTACGACACCAATGTCCGTTACCCCACGCATGGATTCCGTATCGCGCTCAGTCCCTGAGCAAGATCCGGAAAAGTGTGCGGCGGCTTTCCGAAAAGATCACGCTCAAAGAATAATGATTCATCCTGATCGCATCGCGCTTTAGAGCTGGAGTAGGTTTGATGAAGATCATTGGCTGCGCCGCGCTGGCGGTGGCGCTCGCATTGCCGCCAGGCGCCGCTTACTCTCAGGGCAAGACCGCTCCCAAGGACGCGAAACTCTATTTCATCACGCCGCAGGATGGACAGAAGATCCGTACTGGATTCTGGGTCCGGTTCGGTCTGCGCAACATGGGCGTGACGCATGCTGGCGATGACTACCAGAACGCGGGCCACCATCATTTGCTGGTCAACGTCAACGATCCCATCGATGCCAAGGAGCCGATCCCGCAGGACAAGTCGCACCTGCATTTCGGAGCAGGGCAAACCGAAACGTTTCTCGAGCTTCCGCCCGGCACGCACACGCTGCAGTTGGTGCTGGGCGATGCGAAACACTATCCGTTCGATCCGCCCGTCGTGTCCGAGAAGATCACCGTGAGAGTCAGGCAGCCCGTTTCGGTGCGGCGCCGATGATCACCGCAGGCTGGCGTTGAACTTGTCCAGCACCACCGAGCCCGGGCACAGCGAGTCCGCCTCCAGGCTGTTGAGCGGCGTCTCGACCGTGTTGAGATGCTCGTGCATGTCTTCCGCATCGGGGTCGACATAGAGCAGGCCGGTGACGATCTGGCCCTTGGCGGCGTGCTTCTGCAGGAAGGTCATCGCGCCCAGACGGTCATGCGGGTCGTAGTCGGCGTCGATCTTGCGCAGTGCGATCCTGCTGCCGTCGTGCTGCTCGACCACCTGCACCGTGCCGGGCGCATAGTCCACCGCGATCGGGTCGCGGCCGACCAGCACGTCCAGCCGGTTCACCGCGTCATTGTGCTCGCGGACATAATCGAAGCTCTTGGTCGAGCCGGCGTGATTGTTGAAGGCAATGCAGGGGCTGATGACGTCGATGAAGGAGGCGCCCTTGTGACGGATCGCGGCCGCGATCAGCGGCACCAGCTGGGTCTTGTCGCCGGAGAACGAGCGCGCGACGAAGGTGGCACCGAGCTGCAGCGCCATCGCGACGAGGTCGATGGCGTTGTCGGTGTTGGTCACGCCCTTCTTGCTCTTCGAGCCGCGGTCGGCGGTCGCCGAGAACTGGCCCTTGGTCAGGCCGTAGACGCCGTTGTTCTCGACGATATAGGTCATGTTGACGCCGCGCCGGATCGAATGCGCGAACTGGCCGAAGCCGATCGAGGCGGAATCGCCGTCGCCGGACACGCCGAGATAGATCAGGTCGCGGTTGGCGAGGTTGGCGCCGGTCAGCACGCTGGGCATGCGGCCGTGCACGGAGTTGAAGCCGTGCGAATTGCCGAGGAAATAGTCCGGCGTCTTCGACGAGCAGCCGATGCCGGAGATCTTCGCCACCCGATGCGGCTCGATCGAGAGCTCGTAGCAGGCCTCGATGATCGAAGCCGTGATCGAATCGTGGCCGCAGCCGGCGCACAGCGTCGAGATCTTGCCCTCGTAGTCGCGGTGCGTGTAGCCGAGCTCGTTCTTCTTGAGGCCCGGATGATGGAATTTCGGTTTTGCAATGTAGGTCATGCGAGCACCTGCGATGCCAAGCCCGTCATGGCCGGGCTTGACCCGGCCATCCACGTCTTGGTGGCGGAGAAGAAAGGCGTGGATGCCCGCGACGAGCGCGGGCATGACGTTGGAGAGAGTGGCGCGCAAATCATGACATGGCCTTGCGGAGCGGGGTCACCTTGAGGTGATCCTGGTGATCGCCAATGGCTTTTGCGATGAAGCGGGCGGTGATCGGCGTGCCGTCGTAATGCACGATCGGCACCAGCCGGACTGGATCGATGCCGTTCTCGTTGACGATGAGCTGGCGAAGCTGGCTGTCGCGATTCTGCTCGACCACGTAGACGAAATCGTGCTCGGCGAGGAAGCTTGCCACGCTCGAATGGAAGGGGAAGGCGCGGATGCGCAGGCGATCGAGTTGATGACCGCGCGCCTCGAGCAATCCGATCGCCTCGTCCATTGCCGGCGAAGTCGAGCCGAAATAGATCACGCCATATTTGGTCGGCCGTTCCGCGTTGGCCTGCAGCGGCCGCGGCACCAGGTCCTGCGCGGTCTCGAACTTGCGCACCAGGCGCTGCATGTTGTCGGCATAGACCGAACCTTCCTCGGAATAGCGCGCATAGCGATCGCGCGAGGTGCCGCGGGTGAAGTACGAGCCCTTGGTCGGATGCGTGCCGGGATAGGTGCGGTAGGGAATGCCGTCGCCGTCGACGTCGAGATAGCGGCCGAAGTCGCGGCCCTCGTCCAGCATCTCTGCGGTCATGATCTTGCCGCGGTCATACTGCTTGGCGTCGTCCCATTTCAGCGGACGGCAAAGCCGGTGGTTCATGCCGATGTCGAGGTCGAGCATCAGGAAGATCGTGGTCTGAAGCCGTTCGGCGAGGTCGAACGCCGCAGCCGCGAACTCGAATGCCTCGGCGGGATCCTCCGGGAATAGCAGCACATGCTTGGTGTCGCCATGCGAGGCATAGGCGCAGGCGATGATGTCGCATTGCTGGGTGCGGGTCGGCATGCCCGTGGAGGGGCCGGCGCGCTGGATGTTCATGATCACGGCCGGGATCTCGGCGAAATAGGAGAGGCCGATGAATTCCGTCATCAGCGAGATGCCGGGGCCGGAGGTGGCGGTGAAGGCGCGGGCGCCGTTCCAGGATGCGCCGATGACGATGCCGATCGAGGCCAGCTCGTCCTCGCCTTGCACGATGGCGTATTTCGCCTTGCCCGTTTCAGGATCGTGCCGGAACTTCTTGCAGTGGGCGGTGAAGGCCTCCGCCACCGACGAGGACGGTGTGATCGGGTACCAGGCGCACACGGTGGCGCCGCCATAGACGGCGCCGAGCGCGGCCGCGCTGTTGCCCTCGATAAAGATGCGATCGCCGACCTTGTCGGACTTCTTCACCCGCAGCCCGATCGGGCATTTCAGGTTCTGCAGCGCCCAGTCGCGGCCGAGATGCAGCGCGTGGACGTTGGAGGAGAGCAGCTTCTCCTTGCCCTTGTATTGCTCGCCGATCAGCTGCTCGATCAGCCTCGGATCCATGTCGAGCAGCGCGCTGAGTGCGCCGAGATAGATGATGTTCTTGAACAGCTGGCGCTGGCGCGGATCGGTGTAGGTCGAATTGGTGATGGCGGTGAGCGGCACGCCGATCACGGTGATGTCGTCGCGGAATTTGGTCGACGGCATCGGCTTGGTGGAATCGTAGAACAGATAGCCGCCGGGCTCGATGCCGGCGACGTCCTTGTCCCAGGTCTGCGGGTTCATCGCCACCATCATGTCGACGCCGCCGCGGGCACCGAGATGGCCGGCTTCCGTCACGCGCACCTCGTACCAGGTTGGCAGGCCCTGGATGTTGGAGGGGAAGATGTTGCGCGGGGACACCGGAACGCCATGGCGCAGGATCGCGCGGGCGAACATCTCATTGGCGCTGGCCGAGCCCGAGCCGTTGACGTTGGCGAAGCGGACGACGAAGTCGTTTACGCTGCTGATCGGCTTTTTGTCGGACATGTGGAACCTGCGTGGGTCATCTCGATGAAATATTTCTGCATGTCCCAGGCGCCGGTGGGACAGCGCTCGGCGCACAGCCCGCAATGCAGGCAGACGTCCTCGTCCTTGACCATCACGCGCCCGGTCTTGAGATCGGAGGAGACGTAGAGGTCCTGGTCGGCATGCAGCGAGGGCGCCTTCAGGCGCTGGCGCAGATCGCTTTCCTCGCCATTGCCCGTGAAGGTGATGCAATCCATCGGGCAGATGTCGACGCAGGCATCGCACTCGATGCAGAGCGAGGTCGAGAACACGGTCTGCACGTCGCAGTTCAGGCAGCGATGCGCCTCGCCGAGCGCGAGCTTGACGTCGTAGCCGAGCTCGACCTCGGTGCGGATGTCCTTCAGCGCGACGACCTTGTCGCGATGCGGCACCTTGTAGCGCTTGTCGACCGAGATGTCGTTGTCATAGCTCCACTCGTGGATGCCCATCTTCTGCGAGGAGATTTGCACCTCCGGCAGTGGACGCTCGCTGATATCCTCACCCGACAGCATCTTGTGGATCGACAGCGCGGCATCGTGGCCGTGCGCGACCGCCCAGATGATGTTCTTCGGGCCGAACGCGGCATCGCCGCCGAAGAACACTCTTGGATTGGTCGAGACGAAGGTGTTCGGATCGACCTTGGGCATGTGCCATTTGTCGAACTCGATGCCGCAATCCTGCTCGATCCAGGGAAAGGCGTTTTCCTGGCCGACCGCGACCAGTACGTCGTCGCATGCGACGGTCTGGTCCGGCTCGCCTGATGGAACGAGGTTGCGGCGGCCCTTGGCGTCGTACTCGGCCTTCACCTTCTGGAAGGTGATGCCGGTGAGCTTGCCGTTGTCATGGATGAAGGCTGTGGGGACCAGGAAGTTGAGGATCGGGATGTCCTCGTGGATCGCGTCCTCCTTTTCCCAGGGCGAGGCCTTCATCTCCTCGAAGCCGGAGCGCACGACCACCTTGACGTCTTCGCCGCCGAGCCGTCGCGCGGTGCGGCAGCAATCCATCGCGGTGTTGCCGCCGCCGAGCACGATCACGCGCTTGCCGATCTTGTCGGTGTGGCCGAACGAGACCGAAGCCAGCCATTCGATGCCGATATGGATGTGGGCCGCTGCTTCCTTGCGGCCGGGAATGTCGAGCTCGCGGCCGCGGGGCGCGCCGGAGCCGACGAAGACCGCGTCATATTTCTCGGCGAGGAGCGCCTTCATGCTGTCGATGCGGTGGCCGCCCTTGAAGTCGACGCCGAGACCCAGGATGTAGCCGGTCTCCTCGTCGATCACCGAATTGGGCAGGCGGAATTTCGGGATCTGCGTGCGCATCATGCCGCCCGCTTCCGGATCGGCATCGAACACTGTGCAGTAATAGCCGAGCGGCGCCAGATCGCGCGCCACCGTCAGCGAAGCGGGACCGCCGCCGACCAGCGCAACACGCTTGCCGTTCTTGGCCGCTGGGCGCGGCAGGCGCTGCCTGATGTCGTCCTTGAAGTCCGCGGCGACGCGCTTGAGGCGGCAGATCGCGACGGGGGTTTCCTCGACGCGTCCGCGCCGGCACGCCGGCTCGCATGGACGATCGCAGGTGCGTCCCAGGATTCCGGGAAACACGTTCGATTTCCAGTTGATCATGTAGGCGTCGCTGTAGCGGCCTTGTGCGATCAGTCGGATATATTCGGGAACCGGGGTGTGCGCAGGACAGGCCCATTGGCAATCGACCACTTTGTGAAAGTAGTCGGGGGCCGCGATATCGGTCGGTTTCATTCCTACCCTGTCCGCGCAGGCTCAAAGACCCCCGCGGCCTTTTTGTTGAACGTGGCGGACGCTTAACGCGTCTCGATCTGGTTTCTGAATGACGTCATTGGGTTAGCTTATTAGAACCGTTCCGAAGTACAACGGCAAATTTGCGCGCTTCCCCTCTTTCATGGGAGCTACGCGTGCACGGCATTAACGCCGCGCGGGCAGATGCGGCGGTGCAGCATGTTGCGGTGCGCATGAGCGCGTCAGCCGCGCGTGATGTCGCTCTTCGCAAGGTCCCACATCAGGCTGTAGGTGCCGACGGATATAGGCGGCGGCAGCGGCGCCGCCGCGGGGCCGGTGAAACGCTCGGCGATCACCGCGGAGACCGCGCCGACATGCGTGCCGTCGATCAGCACGAACCAGTCGCGCGCGCCTTCGTTGCCCGTTGCCGGAATTCCCGCCGTTGCGCCCGATAATTCCGGCTCGCTCTCCAGGAGGTGCATCGAGATGATGCCGTCGCGCGTTTCGGGCACCAGCTTGTCTTGCAGTGCATCACGCCAGGAGGCCGCATTGTCGGGGGTCGGCCGCAGCCGCACCAGACCGAGCGCAGCGCCACGGCCGGTGCCGTTGCTGACGGTGATCCGCGCAACGACGCGGAGCATGTCCTTGAAGCGCGCCATGCTTTGCCGCGACCAGTCGGTCGGGCTTGCGAGCCGCGCCCGATAGGCAGGGCTGTCGAGCACGTCGAGTGTTGCAGTCGAGTACAGCGAGAGATATTTGGGATTGGCGGCATGCGCGACATAGCGCCGCGCTTCGAGGAATCCATCGATCGCGACGCGCTCTTCCAGATGCTCGCGGTCGTACCAGCGGTTGAAATCGGCCTCGTCGGCCGCGTCGATGTTCATCGACGTCAGCAGCATGCCTTTCCCGGCGAGCGGCATTTTTTGTTGTCCTTCCACACTATCCCCTCATGGTGAGGAGCCACGAAGTGGCGTCTCGAACCATGAAGGCCCCGCTGATGCGTCTCGGCCTTTCATCCTTCGAGACGCGCTCTTCGAGCGCTCCTCAGGATGAGGAGATGAAGTTCATCGCCCGATCTTCGATGCGAGGTCCGCAATCGACTTCATGACCGCGTCCCTCACGCCGGCATCATAGAGCGAATGACCCGCGCCTTCCACGATGCGAAGCTCGGAACCGGGCCATGCTTTCGTGAGGGCCTGCGATGTCTCTGGCGGGCACAACAAGTCGTAGCGGCCCTGCACGATGATGCCGGGAATGCCGGCGAGCTTTCCGGCGTTTTGCAACAGCTGGTTCTCGGTCATGAAGGAGTTGTTGACGAAATAATGCGCCTCCATGAACGGTGTCGCCGGCAGCGTGCGCCAGACGTTCAACGAGGCCAGGTCCAGCCGCGTCCTGGCCGGCTTGTGCTCGGACAAAGCGCGCTCGGTGTCGTGCCAGGCCCGCGCTGCGGAGCCGTGCACGGTCGGATCGGCGTCGAGGATACGGCGCCAATAGGCGTCCACCGGCCGGCCCCGCTCTTCCGCCGGCAGCACGCTCAGAAAATCCTCGTACAGCGCGGGATAGAATTGCGACAGGCGCGCGGTGAACGCCGTCTCGACCTCGGCCCGGGTGCCCAGGAACGTGGCGCGCAGCGCGATGCCGGAGACACGCTCCGGATACGCCTCGGCATAAGCCAGCGCCAGCGTCGCGCCCCAGGAGCCGCCGACCACCATCCAGCGTTCGAAGCCGAACTTCTCGCGGATCTTCTCCATGTCCGCGACGAGATGGGCCGTGGTGTTGTGCTCGCGCGATCCCTTGGGACGGCTACGGCCGCAGCCGCGCTGGTCGAACAATACGGCGCAGAAGCGATCGGGGTCGAACAGCCGGCGATGGTCGGGCTGGCAGCCGCTGCCGGGGCCGCCATGCAGATAGACCGCAGGGATTCCATCGGCGCGGCCGACGCTCTCGACATGGAGCTCATGGCCGTCGCCGACATCGAGCATGTCGGAGGTCAGCGGCGCAAAGGGATCGGCACGTCCAACGGAAGCGGCCGCGTCGGCGTCAGGTCCCATTCTCGGATTCCAGAGTGCCGCCGGCGAAGTTACGATAGAGGAAGCGGCTGGTCTCGCCCTCCGCCTCGCGCTCGGCCTGCTTGAAGATGGTCTCGTGCAGCGGCGACAGCGCGCAGGCCGGATCGGTGTTGGCGGCATCGCCCGTCAGCGCGAAGGCCTGGCAGCGGCAGCCGCCGAAATCGATCTCGCGGAATTCGCAGGACTTGCACGGCTCCTTCATCCAGCCGGTGCCGCGATAGCGGTTGAAGGCCTCGGAGTTCTGCCAGATCCAGGCGATCGAATGATTGGAGCGCACCGATTCGAAGTCGAGCCCGGTGATGCTCTCGGCGGCGTGGCAGGGCAGCACCTTGCCGGCGGGCGAGATGTTGAAGAACTGCCGGCCCCACCCGCCCATGCATTTCTTCGGCCGCAGCGCGTAATAATCCGGCACGACGTAGTCGATCGTCAGCCGGCCCTTCAGCCGCTCGCGCGCCTCCTCCACGATGCGGGTGCACTCGTCGAGCTGCGCCACGGTCGGCATCAAGGCGGCGCGGTTCTTCAAGGCCCAGCCGTAATATTGCACATTGGCGACCTCGAGCCGGTCGGCGTCGAGGTCGAGCGACATCTGGATGATGTCGGGGAGCTGGTGCAGGTTCTGCCGGTGCATCACCGCGTTCACGGTGAGGGGCAGATCGAGCTCGCGCGTCCACTTCGCCACTTCGAGCTTCTTGTGGTGGCCGCCCTTGTAGCCGGCGACGCGATCGGCGAGGCCTTCCTCGATGCCCTGGAACGAGATCTGCACATGGCAGAGCCCGGCATCCGCGAGATCGCTGAGCTTCTCGCGCGTCAACAGCACCGCCGAGGTGATCAGGTTGGTGTAGAGGCCGGCGTCGCTGGCATGCTTGACCAGCTCGACCAGGTCCTTGC
Source organism: Bradyrhizobium cedriense (assembly GCF_054602315.1). Lineage (NCBI taxonomy): Bacteria > Pseudomonadati > Pseudomonadota > Alphaproteobacteria > Hyphomicrobiales > Nitrobacteraceae > Bradyrhizobium > Bradyrhizobium cedriense. The sequence continues at coordinate 271,760 of NZ_JBTSWB010000001.1, forward strand.
GCGCGGTCGGCTCGCCGCCGGAGAAATGCACCTGGAGCACGCCGATCTCGGCGAGCTCGCTCAGCACCTTCTTCCATTCCTCGGTGGTCAGCTCCTTGGCCGAGCGGTCGAGCTCGACCGGGTTGGAGCAATAGGGGCATTGCAGTGGGCAGCGATGGGTGATCTCGAGCAGCACCGCGAGCGGGATGCCGAAAGTTTCCGCCGCCGAACGTTGCCTCTCGAGCACCGCGAGGCTGTCGCTGGGTGGGATGGTCACGTCGCTCATGACGTCTTCTCCCTGATCTCGGTGAGGAAGCCCTTGTCGGCGAGGTCCTGCAGCATGACGATGACGTCGGCGAGGATCGCCTCGCGCGGCGCGGCGTATTTGGCGGCAAGCCGATCGGCGACGTCGCCGACATTGCGCTCACCATTGCAGAGCTGCAAGACCTCGACCGCGATCTCGTCCGGCGCCAGCACCCGTTCCGGCGCGAGGATCACCCAGACTTGCCGCGTCTCGTCGTATTTCAGCTTGGCGTGCCGCGGCAGCACGGGGCGGCTCGCCTCGCTGACGCTGATGTTCCGCGGCCCGGCCATTGCGCTTGTCCCTCAGCTCGCCTTCTTGGTTTCCTGGGGCACGAACGCGCCCGGCGGAATGTGGCCCTCGACATAGGCGTGCTGGAGCGCATCGAGCTGCACCCACAGCACGTTGGTCTTGAAGATCAGTGCGTTGCACACCTGGGCGCGTTGCTCCGGCGTCGTGGCGTGCGTCTTGACATAGTCGAGCGCGAAATTGGCGTCACGCGGCGCCTGCGTCAGACGGCGCTTGAAATAGCTCATGATGTCGGGATTGACGAAATCGTAATGCTCCAGCATGCCGGCGATGCGTTCTTCATGCAGGTTCGGCGCGAACAGCTCGGTGAGCGAGGAGGCGATCGCCTCCAGCGGGCTCTTCTCGCGGCAGTAATGGACATAGGCTTCCACCGCGAAGCGTGTCGCCGGCAAAATCCCTTCCGTCGATTCCACGTAAGCCGTATCGAGCCCGAGGCCTTCGGTCAGCTTGAGCCAGCGCTCGATGCCGCCTTCGCTGCCGATATCGCCGTCATGGTCCTCGATGCGGTGGCGCCATTCCAGGCGGGTGGCGCGGTCGCGAAAGCGCGAGATCACCACCGCGTCCTTGATCGGGATGGTGCTCTGGTAATAGTAGCGGTTGAGCGCCCAGGCCTGCACCTGGCCCTTGTTGAGCTTGCCGCCATGTAGCAGCTTATGGAACGGATGCAGGCTGTGATAGCGCGTCGCGCCGATATGGCGCAGCGTCGCCTCCAGCTCCTCCGCCGAGTTGAGCCTGATGTCCTTGCCGATCGAGAGCGCGGTCATTCCAGTCAGTGATGCGGCGTTCACAGCACGATCTCCGTTCCGTCAGCGGGTATCTGCCAGCCCGCCCGCTCAGCGGCTTTGCGCTCGGGCGAGCCGGGCAGCAGCGCCGGATTCGAGTTATTGATATGCAGAAACAGCTTCCTGTCGATATTGAGGTCGGCCAGCCGCGCGATGGCGCCGTCGTCGCCGGACATCGCGATATGGCCCATGCTCTTGCCGGTCTTGTGGCCGAGTCCGGCCCTGATCATCTCGTCGTCACGCCAGACCGTGCCGTCGAAGAACACCAGCGCGGCGCCGTCGATCTCGGCCTTGAGAGCGTCGGTGACCTCGGCGCAGGCGGCGATGAAGTAGAAGAACTTGCCCGTGGCCTTGTCGGTGATCTTCAGGCCCAACGTATCGCCATCGCCGCTCTCGCCGCCCGGATGCGTCTTGCCTTCGAGATACCAGGCCGATTTGCCCGGCACGGCGAAGGGCAGCACCTCCAGGCCGGAGCGCGCACCATCCGGCAGGCGGGGCTCGAACGGCTCGCCGAGAGCGATCGGCTGGCGCCGCACGTTCTTCTCGTTCAACACGTTGAAGATGCTGTTGGTGCCAAGGATCGCCAGCACTTTCTCGTGCGCATACACCGTGAAGGGCGAGCCCTCGCGCATCGACAGCAGGCCCGCCACCGCATCGACTTCGCTGTTGGTCAAGATCACGCCCGCAACCGGCGTGTGACGCAGCGCGCCCGCCTTGGGGTGCAGCTGCGGCGTGGCGTTCAATTGCTGGCGAAGGTCGGGTGAGGCGTTGATCAGAAACCAGTGCTCGCCGTCGCCGCTGAAGGCGACCGAGGCTTGGGTCCGTTGAAGCTCGTGGCCGCCGCTGCGGGCCGCTCGGCAACCCTCGCAACCGCAATTCCATTGCGGAACTCCGCCGCCGGCCCCGGCGCCCAGGACGACGACGCGAAGCATGATCCGTCTCCTGGAGGGTACGCTGCGAGGTGGACCTCAGGTCGACACGGCTGCCGACAAAGATTTTGTCTTCCGGAAACGAAGCGTGACCGAAAGATCCACCTGCGCTGAATGCAGATCGCCCGCCGCTTACTTGCGGGTGGCGCTCACATACATGTTGATTTCCATGCCGCAGGGCACTTCGACGATCTTCGGGGCTTTCCAGGCCATTTGGCTCTCCATTTTTCACGAAATCGGACGTGTCCGCCCGTGGTTAAAGTAATGCGGGCGCAAAAGTTCGCCAGTGAAATTTTCCCGAGAACGGCTATGTTGCACCGCGAAAATGACGTTTTGAGGTTTGAACGTCATATCTGGCGGGCTGCCTTGCGCAGGGCGCATTCGGTCGCGAACCCTGTCCTGATAAAGCAGTTGTGAGTGCAGTGCAGCTTTCAATCGGGTCCAGGCGACCCAAACTGGAACTCGTGATGCCCAGATACTTCTTCAACACCCGCATCGGTGATGAGTTGATCGTTGATCCCGACGGCGAGGATCTGCGCAATCCCGATCGCGCATGGGAGGTCGCCCGCCAGATGATACTGGAGGTGGTGAAGTCCGAGGGCGCACAGCCGGCGCTGCTCGAGGCGGTCATCGAGGTGACCGACGATGATGGGGAGATCGTGCTGGAGTTTCCCTTCACCGAGGCGCTCCTGGACATGCCGGATCAGTCCGCGACAAGGCATTAGTCGCGCGTCAGCCATGGCTGAGGCGGCGGTGTCCACCTCTCTTCGCCGGGGAGAGGTGAGCGACCTCCTCACCCGCGAAATCCGCATGGCTTTGCCGCGTTCCCGGCGCTAAAAGACGCCGGTCATACGGAGCAAGCCATGCAAGATCTCTGGCGCCTGTCGGCTGCCGACCTCGCCACCCTCGTCAAATCCAAAAAGGTGTCCGCCAGGGAGGCTGCCAAGGCCGGCCTCGCCCGCCTGGATGCCGTCAATCCCCAACTCAACGCGGTCATCGACCACCGGCCGGACGATGTGCTCAAGCAGGCCGACGCCGTCGATGCCGCCATCGCGCGGGGCGAGGACCCCGGCGTGCTCGCCGGCGTGCCCGTGACCATCAAGGCCAACGTCGACCAGGAAGGCTTTGCCACCACCAATGGCCTGAAGCTCCAGCGCGACGTGATCGCGCGCGAGGACAATCCCGTCGTCGCCAATTTCCGCAAAGCCGGGGCCGTTCTGCTGGGGCGCACCAATTGCCCGGCTTTCTCTTACCGCTGGTTCACCACCAATCTCATTCATGGCGACACCAAGAACCCCCGCGACGCCTCGCTGACGCCGGGCGGCTCCTCTGGCGGCGCCGGCTCGGCGGTCGCGGCCGGCATCGGCCACATCGCTCATGGTACCGATATCGCCGGCTCGATCCGCTATCCCGCCTATGCCTGCGGCGTCCACGGCCTGCGCCCGACGCTCGGCCGCATCCCCGCCTTCAATCCGGCGCTGCCGGAGCGCCCGATCGGGCCGCAGATCATGGCGGTGTCGGGACCCCTGGCGCGCACCGTCAACGACATCAGGATTTCGCTCGAGGCGATGTCGGCCCGCGACATCCGCGATCCCTGGTTCGTGCCGGTGCCGCTGCAAGGCCCAGCGCGGCCGAAGCGCGCCGCGCTGTGCCTCAATCCGGGCGGCCTTGCCACCACGCCGGAGGTGAAGGCGGCGGTGAGCGATGCCGGCAAGCGGCTGGAGCGCGCGGGCTGGACCGTCGACATCATCGACGATACGCCGCCGATGCGCGAAGCGGTCGAGTGGCAGATCAAGCTTTGGCTCGGCGATGGTTATGAAGCGCAGCTCGAGATGGCCGAGCGCGAGGGCGATCCCGGCGCGCTGGCCTGCCTGCGCGGCAACCGCGCCAGGGTCACGCCGATGGACCAGGCGAATTATGCGAAGGCGCTGACCCGAAGAGCGGCGCTGACCCGCGAATGGATGTTGTTCTTCGAAAAGTATGCGGTGCTGCTGACGCCGGTCTCCGGCGAGTTGCCGTTCCCGGACCATCTCGATCGCAAGGACGACGAATCCTTCAAGCGCGTCTGGGAAGCGCAGCTGCCGCAGATCGCCATTCCCTTCATGGGCTTGCCGGGCCTCGTGGTCTCCACCGGCCTCGTCGGCAAGGCGCCGGTCGGCGTGCATATCGTCTCCGGCCGCTACCGCGAAGACCTTTGCCTGCTGGCGGGCGAAGCGATCGAGGCCGGTGGCGTGCCGCCGTCGCCGATCGACCCCGTGGGCTAGCGATGACGGCCATCTACGACTTCAAGGCCAACTCGCTTGCCGGCGAGGAGGTCGCCCTGCGCCGTTTCGAGGGGCAGGTGCTCTTGATCGTCAACACCGCGAGCAAATGCGGCTTCACGCCGCAATATCGCGGCCTCGAGGATCTCTACCGCGATCTCTCGCCGCGCGGCTTCTCGGTGCTCGGCTTTCCCTGCAACCAGTTTGGCGCGCAGGAGCCGGGGCAGGCGAGCGAGATCCAGGAGTTCTGCTCGACCCATTACGACGTCACCTTTCCCCTGTTCGCGAAGATCGACGTCAACGGGCCGAAGGCGCATCCGTTGTATGAGTACCTGAAACGCCAGCAATCCGGCCTTCTCGGTGCCGCCATCAAATGGAATTTCACCAAATTCCTGGTGGACCGTGCCGGCAACGTGGTTGCGCGCTACGCGCCGACCGCGCGTCCCGAAGGATTGCGGCAGCAAATCGAAACACTGTTGTGAGCGAGACAATCATGAGCGACGAATTTCCCGACCGTCTGTCGGTCGATCCGAACAGCCCCTATTACAACGCGGACATCCTGGCGCGGGACGTCGGCATCCGCTTCAAGGGCATCGAGAAGACCAATGTCGAGGAATACTGCATCAGCGAAGGCTGGGTTCGCGTCGCCGCGGGCAACGCCAAGGACCGCCACGGCAACCCGTTGACCATCAAGGTGCACGGGCCCGTGGAGCCGTATTTCAGGGACAGGAAGTAAGCGCGACTCGCTCCTCGTCGCTGCGACGGGCGCACTCTCGCCCCTCGTCATTGCGAGGAGCACTTGCGACGAAGCAATCCAGGCTGTCTCCGCGGATGCATTCCTGGATTGCTTCGCTTCGCTCGCAATGACGAACATAACAACCCAGAGACCAACCCCATGTCCGTCCGCATCGTCGACGTCCGCGAGATCACCAAGCCGATCTCGTCCCCGATCCGCAATGCCTATATCGACTTCACCAGGATGACGACGAGCCTGGTTGCCGTCGTCACCGACGTCGTGCGTGACGGCAAGCGCGTCGTCGGCTACGGGTTCAACTCCAACGGACGCTACGGGCAGGGCGGCCTGATCCGCGAACGCTTCGCCCCGCGTATCCTGGAAGCCGATCAGAAGTCGCTGCTCAATGCGAGCGGCGACAACCTCGACCCCGACAAGGTCTGGGCCGCGATGATGACCAACGAGAAGCCGGGCGGCCACGGCGAACGCTCGGTCGCGGTCGGCACCATCGACATGGCGGTGTGGGACGCGGTGGCGAAGATTGCGGGAAAGCCGTTGTTTCGCCTGCTCGCCGAACGTCACGGCGTGACCGCCAATCCACGTGTGTTCGTCTATGCCGCCGGTGGCTATTACTATCCCGGCAAGGATCTCTCGATGTTGCGCGGCGAGATGCGCGGCTATCTCGACCGCGGCTACAACGTCGTCAAGATGAAGATCGGCGGCGCGCCCATCGAGGAAGATCGCACCCGCATCGAGGCGGTGCTGAAGGAGATCGGCAACGACGCGCAACTCGCCGTCGACGCCAACGGCCGCTTCGATCTGGAGACCGGCATCGCCTACACCAAGATGCTGCGCGATTATCCGCTGTTCTGGTACGAGGAGGCCGGCGATCCCCTCGACTATGCGCTGCAGGCCGCGCTCGCCGAGTTCTATCCGGGTCCGATGGCGACAGGCGAGAACCTGTTCAGCCACCAGGATGCCCGCAATTTGATCCGCTACGGCGGCATGCGCCCCGACCGCGACTGGCTGCAATTCGACTGCGCGTTGTCCTACGGCCTGTGCGAATACCAGCGCACGCTTGAGGTCTTGAAGACCCACGGCTGGTCCCCCAGCCGCTGCATCCCGCATGGCGGCCACCAGATGTCGCTCAACATCGCTGCCGGCCTCGGTCTCGGCGGCAACGAAAGCTATCCCGACCTGTTCCAGCCCTATGGCGGCTTCCCGGACGGCGTCAGCGTCGAGAATGGTCACATCACCATGCCGGAACTGTCAGGCATAGGCTTCGAAGGCAAGTCCGATCTCTACAAGGAAATGAAGGCGCTGGCGGAGTAGCCCGGCTGTAGCAACGAACTCCGTCATTGCGAGCGCAGCGAAGCAATCCAGACTACCTCCGCGGAGAGACTTTGGATTGCTTCGCTGCGCTCGCAATGACGGAGGGCTGTCGGCCAGCCGGCTCGAAGTCAGATCAGCGTCTCGTACAGATCCTTCCAGTCCGGATTCATGCGCTCGATCAATGCGATCTTCTTTGCCCGGCTTCCGGCCTTGATCTGCTTCTCGCGCGCAATTGCGTCAGTCATGGTCCCGTGAAGTTCGTACCAGACGAGGAGCTTGCAGCCGTACTTCGACGAAGATCCCGACACAAGGCCTTCGCGATGCTCGAATGCCCGACGTGGTGGATTCGAGGTAACGCCCGTGTAGATCGTTCCGTTGCGGCGATTGGCGAACATGTAGACGCAGGGTTGCTTCATAGGCGCACTCGCTAGCGAGAGCCCTCATGATAGTACAACCGAGAGATGATTTCGAGGTCTTCGCCGCGCCGTCATTGCGAGGAGCACTTGCGACGAAGCAATCCAGGCTGCCTCTGCGGAACGACACCTGGATTGCTTCGCTGCGCTCGCAATGACGAATGCGGTGCGAGCCGTGCCCTCTACGACAGCCTCATATCCAGCAACCTTCGCCCTTCGCCCTTCAGCAGCTTCTTCACCGCGCTCGAGGCAACCACCTCCCCGTCATTGGCGTAGGCCTCGTGGTTCTTCTCGATGTCGTCGAGGCGATAGAGGTAGTTGACCATCACGCCGGCCGACTCGCGCATGCCTTTCGGCGAGAGGTCGCCTAGCCAGTTGATGCGCTCGAGCCTTGCGCCGTTGCCGAGATGGAAGCGGGCGACGGAGTCGATCAGCCGGCCCTTCGACGTGCGCGCCTTGAGGAAATAGTGCGCCGCGAGCGGCTCCAGCACGCCGCGGAGCAGCGCCGCCGTTTCGGGGCTCTCGAACCATTTGGGATCGTCGAGACGCTTCAGCACCTCGCGGTCCTCGTCCGACAGCGGCAGGTCCTTGTCCTGCTTCACCCATGCCATGAAGCCGGGCACCGGGGACAGAGTGACGAAGGTATCGAGCTTCGGCAGTTCGCGGCGCAGCTCTTCCACCACCTGCTTGATCAGGAAGCTGCCGAACGAGATGCCCCCCAGGCCGCGCTGGGTGTTGGAGATCGAATAGAACACGGCGGTTCGCGCGCGCTCGATCGGCAGATGCTGGCGGTCGACCGCGAGCAAGGGTGCAATCGCGCCGGGGATGGTCTCGGTCAGCGCCACCTCGACGAAGATCAGGGGCTCGTCGACCATTGCGGGATGGAAGAATGCGTAGCAGCGGCGGTCGACGGGATCGATGCGGCGGCGCAAATCGTCCCAGTCGGAGATCTCGTGCACGGCCTCGTAACGGATGATCTTTTCGAGGATGTTGGCCGGGGTCGACCAGTCGATCCTGCGCAGCACGAGAAACCCCCTGTTGAACCACGAAGAGAGAAGATGCGAGACGTCGCGATCGAGCGCGGCAAGATCGGTGTGCCCGTTCATCATGCCGAGTAGGTCGGCGCGCATGTTGACGAGATCGCCGGTGCCGCCCGGTGCGCGGTTGAGGCGGCGGATCAACTCCTGCCGTCGCGGCTCGGAGGCGAAGTGCAGCGAGCTCGCGTCCTCGTCGCTGGGCTCGGCGCGCCATTGCTCGATCGCCTGCGCCAGGCGCTCCCGATCGGGGCCGAAGTCGCGCACCAGTCCCTCGAAGAAGGCGCGGCGTCCTGCCGCGTCCAGCTCCCGGTAGATGTCGAGCACCTCGCGCGCGATTGCGGTGCCGGAGGCTTCGCCCCGGCCCGACAGAAGCGCATCGCAGAGTTCGAGTAGTCCATCGGCATCGCGTCTGGCATCGGCGGAGTCGCCGCGGCGAAGCAGCGTGCGGCCGCGCTCGGAGATGGTGGCGAGCAGGTCGGAGAAGAAGGCGTTGGCCATCTGGGCTTTCGTGTCAGGTTTGTGCGATGCGGAAGCTTACACAAGATTTAGGCGTAAGCCGATCACAATCAAGCGGTGGAATCCGGCAACTTTAGTCGGGCCGTGCGTTTGGAGAATGCTGCCATGCCGGGCAGGTGGCATTTGGAGAACGAGACGGCCACCTCACCCGCTGTCATTGCGAGCGCAGCGAAGCAATCCAGCGTCGCCCGCCGAGACAGTCTGGATTGCTTCGTCGCAAGGGCTCCTCGCAATGACGCCGGGGCGAGTTGCGCAAGACGCTCGCAAAGACGACGTCTGGCCTAACCCTTCCCCGCAAATTCCGTCGGCGTGCGGCCCGTCACCTGCCGGAACGCGGCCGAGAACGCCGGCACGCTGGCATAACCAAGCTGTGTCGCGAGCTGCTTCACCGATACGCTGGCATCCGTCGATATCCGCTGGATCGCGGCTGCGATCCGCGCGCGCTGGCACCAGCTCTTGAAGCTCAGCTGCGTCTCGCTCGAGAACAGCCGCGACAGCGTGCGCGCCGAGGTTCCGACCTCGCGCGCCAGCGTGTCGATGTCATGCAGGCCGGTGGGATCGTCGAGCACGATCAACGCGGCGCGGCGGCAGCGCGGCTCGCGCGGCAGCGGCACGAAGGTCGCGGAATCCTCGGCCTGGTGCAATTCCAGCATCACCAGGCGCACCAGCAGCTCGGTGCGCTCCTCGGTATTGCGCGCGTCGAACAGCGCGAGGATCGCCTGATTGAGCAATGGCGACACCCGCACCACGAACTCCCTGGCCAGTCCCTCATAGCGCTGCTGGCGCTTGAGCCAGGGCAGGTCGAAATACAGCGTCCGCATCTCGATGTCGGCGAGCAGGTCGATGGCATGCTCGAGCCCGGCCGGGACCCAGACCGCGCGGTCCGGCGGCACCAGCCAGCGCCCCTCGGGGGTCGTGACCTGCATCGTGCCCTTGGCGGCATAGATCAGCTGTGCCTCGCGGTGCAGGTGCGGCTCGATCCGCATGCCCCTGGGATAATCGCGGGCGACCAGGTGCACGCCCGCGGGCGAGCGGTGATTGCTCCGGACTTCCCGCAGGATTGGCGTTTCGACGACAGTCATTGGCAGCATCCCGTCATGGGCACGACATATAACTCATTTCGGAGCAGGAGAGGATTCGCATGAACAGCCCAAGCCGGGTGATCGGTTTCGTCAACGCAGGCCATTTCATCGACCATTATGCGATGCTGATCTTCGCCGCCGCCGTGATCATCATGGGCCCGGCGCTCGGCATGGCCTATTCGGAACTTTTGCCTTACGCAACGCCGGGCTTCGTCGCCTTTGGCGCGGGCTCGCTGCTCACCGGCTGGCTCGGGGACCGCTGGAGCCGTCGCCACATGATGCTGATCTTCTTCATCGGCCTCGGCGCCTCCATGATCGCGGTCGGCCTGGTGCAGACTCCTGCGCAGCTCGGCGCCGCACTGCTCGCGATCGGCATTTTCGCCTCGATCTACCATCCCGTCGGCACCGCGATGATCGTGTCCTATGCCGACCGGCTCGGCCGCGAGATGGGCATCAACGGCGTCTGGGGCAATCTCGGCGTGGCCTCGTCGGCCCTGGTCACCGGCGTGATCGGCCAATATTTCGGCTGGCGCTTTGCCTTCATCGTCCCCGGCGTCGTCACGATCCTGATCGGCATCGCATTTGCGTTGATGGTCGTGCACGAGGACCGCAAGGGCTCGAAGCAGGCGGCGGCCCAGGCGCGCGTCGCCAAGCAGGACATGTGGCGCGTGATCCTGGCGCTATTGATCGTGGTGATCGCGATCTCCACGACCTTCAACGCCGTCACCGTCGCGCTGCCGAAGCTGTTCGCCGAGCGGCTCGCCGATCTGACCAGCAGCCCGGCGCTGCTAGGCGTCATCGCCGCCTGCGTCTACGTGTTCGGCGCGATGACCCAGTACACGATCGGCCGCTTGCTCGATCGCTATTCGCTGAAGACGGTGGCGCTGCCGCTGTCCTTCATGCTGGCGCCGTTCCTGTATCTGGCCGCGAGCCTGAACAATCTGCCCCTGATCCTGGTGTCGATCGGCATCGTCATGGGCGCGTTCGGGCAGGTCACGGTCAACGATGCCATGGTCGGTAAGTACACCACCGAGGAGTGGCGCTCCCGCGCCTATGCCGTGCGCTATTTCGTCGGCTTCACCGCGGCCGGCGCGTCCGTCGGCCTGGTCGCCTGGCTCTACGAGCAGGGCGGCTTCGTCACCATGCTGCACGCCTTCGCCGGCCTCTGCCTGCTCGCGATCGCCGCCGCGATCATCCTGCCCCGGGAGATCCGGACGCCGCAGGCGGTGTGAGGAAGTGGGGCGGGCAGCTCTCGCCTCAATGACGGAGGACGGGGCGGCGGCCGGGGTATCTCGTCCCACGCCTGCCCATGATGCCATTCTGCCAGTGTTTTGCCCGACGAAGCAAGTAGATTCGGCAACACCGAATTTTCTCAAGCTTTTTCAACGCCATCTCTACTGTGCATGGGGTTGTTCTCGCATTTTTCGTTTTTGACCCTCGACCACCACAAGAAGCAGGAACCCGCCACGCCTCCCATGGGTTCTATTCTCTGCGGCCCCGGCAAGCTCGCCGGGGCAGATGAAGGGGGAAGAACACCTGCATGCCGTGGCGCCTGCTCCGACCGGTCGGCCTCGTCCTCGCGGCGCTTGTCCTCACCACCATTGCGGCCGGTGCCGAAGCGGGCAAATCGTCCGGCCCGTCCGAGTTCCTGCTGGTCGCGCAGATCGTCGTGCTGATCGCGGTCGGCCGCGGCCTCGGCGAGATCATGATGCGCATTGGCCAGCCCTCGGTGATCGGCGAGCTGCTCGCCGGCATCATCCTGGGGCCGTCGCTGTTCGGGTGGATCTGGCCGGAGGCGCAGCACGCGATCTTCCCGAAGACGCCTGAGCAGAAGGCGATGATCGACGGCATTGCCCAGTTCGGCATCTTGCTGCTGCTCTTGCTGACCGGCATGGAAACCGACCTCAAGCTGGTTCGGAAGGTCGGCAAGGCCGCGATCGCGATTTCGATCGCAGGCATCGTCGTGCCCTTCGCCTGCGGCTTCGCGCTCGGCGAGTTCCTCCCCGATGAGCTGCTGCCCAATCCCCAGGCGCGTCTCGTCGCCTCGCTGTTCATGGGCACGGCTCTGTCGATCTCGTCGGTGAAGATCGTCGCGGTGGTCGTGCGTGAGATGAACTTCATGCGCCGCAATGTCGGGCAGATCATCGTCGCGACCGCCGTCATCGACGACACCATCGGCTGGATCATCATCGCCGTCATCTTCAGCCTGGCCTCGCAGGGCACGTTGGATATCGCCTCGGTGGCGAAGGCCGTGCTGGGGACGCTCGCCTTCCTTGCCGTCAGCTTCACCATCGGTCGCCGCCTGGTGTTCCAGCTGATCCGCTGGGCCAACGACAACCTCGTCAGCGCGGCGGCCGTCATCACGGTGATCCTGCTGTTGATGAGCGTCATGGCGATGATCACGCATCTGATCGGCGTCCATACCGTGCTCGGGGCCTTCGTCGCCGGCATCCTGGTCGGCGAGTCCCCGATCCTGACGCGACAGATCGACGAGCGCCTGCGCGGGCTGATCTCGAGCTTCTTCATGCCGGTTTTCTTCGGCCTCGCCGGGCTCAGCGCCGATCTCTCGGTGCTGCGCGATCCCAACCTCCTGATGCTCACCGGCCTCCTGGTCGTCATCGCCAGCGTCGGCAAGTTCGGCGGGGCGTTTATCGGCGGCACCGCCGGCGGCTTGAGTTACCGGGAGTCGCTGGCGCTCGCCAGCGGCATGAACGCACGCGGCTCAACCGAGGTGATCATCGCCACCATCGGCCTCTCCATCGGCGTGCTCAGCCAGAACCTCTTCACGATGATCGTGACCATGGCGATCGTAACCACGATGGCGATGCCGCCGATGCTGCGCGCCGCGCTGGCCAGGCTGCCGATGAGCGAGGAGGAGAGGGAGCGGCTGGAGCGCGAGGAATTCGAGAAGCGCGGCTTCGTCGCCAATCTCGAACGTCCCTTGCTCGCGGTGGACGAAAGCGTCAACGCCGCCTTCGCGGCCCACATCGCGGGCCTGATCGCCGGTATGCGCGGCCTGCCGACCACCGTGCTGCATATCGGCCGGCGCGCCAAGGAGCAGGAAAAGAGCCGCAACGAAGAGGCGAGCCACGAAGCGGTGGTGAAGAAGGCCGCCGGGACGGTACCCGTCAAGGGCGATGGAGGCGCCGGCGACGTCGATGTCGTCACGCGTGCAAGGCAGGCGGAGCTCGGCGAGACCATCGCCGACGAAGCGCGCAAGGGCTTTGATCTCCTGGTGGTCGGCATCGACAAGGTCGTGGCGACCAAGGACCGTTTCGATCGGAGGATCGACGACATCGCCGCGGCATTCGAAGGACCGCTCGCGATCGTCGCGGCCAAGGGCAAGCACCTGAAGCAGCCGATGCCGGACACGCTCAACATCCTCGTTCCCGTTTCCGGCAGCGGCGTCTCCAAACGCGGGGCCGAGGTGGCGGTGGCGCTGGCGCAGGCCGGATCGGGCTCGCTCCGGGTGATCTATGTGGCGACGACGCGCGACAGGGGCGCGCAGCGTGGGGTCTCCCGCGGATTGAGCCAGGAGACGGGCATCCTCAAGGACACCAGCGATCTCGCCGCCCGCTACGACGTCGACATCACCACCACGCTGCGGGTGAACCGCGCGCCCGAGGCGGCGATCCTCCGCGAGATCGACACCACCGATGTCGACCTCGTCGTCATGGGCGTCGACCGCATTCAGGCCGATCATCTCTCCTTCGGCGGCGTCGCGGATGCCGTGCTCAGGCAGTCGAAAGTATCGGTGCTCCTGGTGTCGAGCGGCGAGGCGCGGCAGGCGCCGGCGGAGAAGGCTTGAAAGCTGCGTGTATCCGCGCGGGGACGGTGCGCGCCCTTCCCCGCTTGCTTGCGGGAGAGGGCGCGGGAGGGCTTTTCGCACGCGGGAGAGGTTGCACCATGTCCGCGGCTCCCCTGATCCCATCAAAAGCGGATTCAGGACTTCAGCTCCGCCACGGGCTGCGCCTTCGGCGCCTTCTTCGACGCGCGCCAGTTCTCGAAGCGCTGCACCACCACGAAGAAGGCCGGCACGAACAGCACCGCGAGGCAGGTCGAGGCCAGCATCCCCGAGAACACGGTGATGCCGATCGACTTGCGCGCGCTGGCGCCGGCGCCGGTGGCGAGCACCAGCGGCACCACGCCGAGGATGAAGGCGAAGGAGGTCATCAGGATCGGACGGAAGCGGGCGCGCGCCGCTTCGATGGCGGACTCCAGGATCGGCTTGCCATCGCGGCCGTGCAGCTCGAGCCCCACCTCGACGATCAGGATGGCGTTCTTCGCCGACAGCGCGATCAGGAGGATCAGGCCGATCTGGCAATAGAGGTTGTTGTCGATCTTGAGGGCGCTGAGGATCAGCATCGGCCCGAGCAGCGACAGCGGCACGGCAAGGATCACCGAGATCGGCGCGTACCAGCTCTCGTACTGGCCGGCGAGCACGAGATAGACCAGCAGCATGGCGAGGCCGAAGACCCAATAGATCTGGTTCGAGACCGCCTTCTCCTGGTACGACATCGCGGTCCATTCATAGCCGGTGCCCGGCGGCAGCGTCTTGTCCGCGATCTCCTCCATCAGCTTCAGTGATTGGCCGGACGAATAGCCTTGCGCCGGCAGGCCGATGACGGTCGAGGACGGATAGAGATTGTAGAGGCTGATCAGCGACGGACCGGTGGCCGGCGTGATCTTGGCGACGGTGCCGATCGGAATCATGTCGCCGTTCGAGTTGCGCACCATCATGTTGGCGATGTCGCGCTCGGTGACGCGGAAGGCCGGATCGGCCTGCGTGTAGACCTGGAACACGCGCCCGAACTTGTTGAACTGGTTGACGTAGGACGAACCGAGATAGGTCGACAGGGCCGCGAACACCTGGTCTGTCGTGACGTGCAGGGTCTGGGTTTTGATGCGGTCGATCTCGACGTTGAACTGTGGCACCGACGAGCGGAACGAGGACTGCACGCGCTGCAGCGCGCTCTGGCTCTGGCCGTTGCTGACCATCGCACTGGTGATCGCCTGCAGCTTGGCGAAGTCGCTGTTGCCGTCGCGCAGCTCGACCTGCATCGAGAAGCCGGCAGCATTGCCGATGCCCTGGATCGGCGGCGGGGGCAGCACGATCGTGCGCGCCTCCATGATGGTCGCGAGCTTGTCGTTCAGCCCGTAGACCAGCGAGCGCAAATCCTCGCCCGGCCCTTTGCGGGCATCCCAGTCCTTCAGGATGATGTAGGCGACGCCGGCATTGGCAAGGCTCGCGCTGTTGTCGAGCGCGGAGATGCCGGCGATGGTGATGACCTGCTGGACGCCCGGGGTGTCCTTGATGATCTCGCTCGCCTTGTCGAGCACGGCCTGCGTCCGCTCCAGCGCGGCGCCGTCGGGCAGCTGCACGGCGGCGATCAGATAGCCCTGGTCCTCGATCGGCAGGAATCCCGTCGGCACCCGCGACAGGCCGTAGCCGCTGGCTCCGATGATCAGCAGCGCGACCGCGACGGAGATGGTGGCGTGCTTCACGAGGAAGGTGATCAGCCGCGTGTAGGCGCGCTCGACCCGGTTATAGACCGCGTTGAAGCCGCGATAGAAGAAATTGCGCTGTTCCGGCGGTACCGACGGCCGCAGCCAGAGGGCGCATTGCGTCGGCTTCAAGGTCGCCGCGTTGATGGCGGAGAGGAGTGCGGTTGCGGCGATCACCAGCGCGAATTGCGAATAGATGCGTCCCGTCAGCCCCGCGAGGAACGAGGCCGGCAGGAACACCGAGATTAGCACCAGGGTGATGCCGACGATCGGTGCGAACAGCTGGTCCATCGCCTTGATCGCGGCGTCGTGGCCGTTCATGCCCTGCTCGATGTTGTGGGCGGCACCCTCGACCACGACGATGGCGTCGTCGACCACGATGCCGATCGCGAGCACGATCGCGAACAGCGTCGACATGTTGATGGTGAAGCCGAGCGCCGCCATCGCGGCGAACGCGCCGATGATGGTGACCGGCACAGTCGTCGCCGGAACCAGCATCGCGCGCCAGTCCTGCAGGAATACCAGGATCACGACCAGCACGAGCAGGCCGGCCTCGATCAAAGTCATGTAGACCTCGTGCACCGAGGCCTCCACGAACTTGGTGGTGTCGAACGGCGTGTCGTACTTGATGCCTTCAGGGAAGCGCTTGGCGAGCTCGGCCATCTTCCTCTCGACGGCCTGCTCGACCTGGAGCGCGTTGGCGCCGGGCGACTGGAATACGCCGATGCCGACCGCCGGCTGCTTGTTGAGCGAGAAGATCTGGCTGTAGGTCTGCGCGCCGAGCTCGACCCAGCCGACGTCGCGCACCCGCGTGACGTCGCCGCTGGTGCCAGTCTTGACGATGATGTTCTCGAACTGGCTGGCGTCGTCGAGTCGTCCGTTGACGTTGAGCGTGTACTGGAACGCCTGTCCGGGCGGCGTCGGCGGCGCGCCGACCTGGCCGGCTGCGACCTGCTGGCTCTGTTGCTGGATCGCCTGGATCACGTCCTGCGGCACGAGGCCACGGACCTGCAGCTTGTTGGGGTCGAGCCAGACCCGCATCGAATACTGGCCGGCGCCGAACACGGTGACGTTGCCGACGCCGGGCAGGCGCGAGAGCTCGTCGCGAATGTTGATGGTGGCGTAGTTGCTCAGGTAGAGGCTGTCGTACTTGGAGTCCGGCGAGGTCAGGGTCACGAACAGGAGGATCGAGGTCGACCGCTTCTGCACGGTGACGCCCTGGTTCTGCACGGCCTGGGGCAGTTGCGACAGCGCGCTGGAGACGCGGTTCTGCACCAGCACCTGCGCGAAGTTGAGGTCGGTGCCGATCTTGAAGGTCACGGTCAGCGTGTAGGTGCCGTCCGAGCCGCTGTAGGACTGCATGTAGAGCATGTCCTCGACGCCGTTGACCTGCTGCTCGATCGGCAGCGCCACGGTGTCGATCACGGTCTTGGCGCTGGCGCCGGGATAGCGCGTGGTGACCTGCACGGTTGGCGGCACCACGTCGGGATATTGCGCGATCGCGAGGTTGAACAGCGCGACGCCGCCGATCAGGATCATCAGAAGCGCGATGACGTTCGAGAGGACCGGCCGCTCGATGAAGAATTTCGAGATCATGGCTGGCAGCCCCTCACTTGGCCGAGGCCTGAGACTGGTCGATCTTCGTCATCTGCGGGTCGATCTTCTGGCCCGGGATCACCCGCAGCAGTCCCGCGGTCACCACGCGATCCTCCGGCTTCAATCCGCTTTCGATCACGCGCAGGCCGTTGTCGGTCGGGCCGATCTGCACCTTGCGCTGCTCGACGACGTTGTCGCTGTTGACCACCAGCAGGTAGCGGCCGCCCTGGTCGCTGCCGAGCGCAGTGTCGGGAACGAGGAGGGAATCCTTCTCCTGGCTGAAGGGGACGCGGACGCGGACGAAATAACCGGGCAGCAGCACCCGCTTGTCGTTGGCAATGAGCCCGCGCACGGCCAGCGTGCCGGTGGATTGATTGATCGTTGGCGCGACGTAGTCGAGATGTCCCTGATGCGGGTAGCCGGTCTCGGTCTGAAGCCCGATCTCGATCGGGAATTGCTTGAGGTCGGCCGGCGTCAGCCCCCGGCGAGCCGCCTCGGCGCGGATGCGCAGCACGTCCTGCTCGTTGACCGTGAAGTTCACATAGATCGGGTCCATCGCGACGATGGTGGCGAGCTGGGTCGGCGAGGAGACGCCGACGAGCTCGCCGATCGAGACCATGTGCGCGCTGACGACGCCGTCGAACGGCGCCGTCACCTTGGTGTAGCCGTAGTTCACCTCGGCGAGTTTCGTATTGGCCTGGGCCTGCTGCAGATTGGCCTGGGCGTTGTCGCGGTTGGATGTCGAGGTGTCGAGCGTGGCCTGCGAGACGGCCTGGCGCTGTACCAGCTCCGCCTGCCGCTTGTAGTCGGCTTCCGCCTGGCGGAGCGAAGCCTGCGCGCCGGCCTCGGCCGCCTGCGCCTGCTCGAGCTTGAGCTTGTAGGTCTCCGGCTCGATCGTGAACAGCTGGGTGCCTTGCTTGACGAAGGTACCGTCCTGGTAGTCGATCGATTGCAGAAAGCCCTGCACGCGCGCGACGAGATCGACGCTCTTGATCGGCGCCGTGTTGCCGGTGGCCTCGATGTAGCGCGTCACCGCACGTTGCACCGGCGTCGCGACGTCCACCTTCGGCGGCGGCGGCGCCACGAAGGTGTTCTTGTCCTCGCAACCGGCGAGGACGATCACGGCGCTTGCCGTTGCCAAGGACCGTGCCAAGGACCGTGCCAAGGACCGTGCCAAGGACCGTGGCAAGGCTCGCCCGGCATATCTCCACACTCCGATGCATCGTGCTGGAAATGTGGGATTCGCGCGCGTCATTCGGTTGCCCCCGTTGCGGTCTGTCGGTGCGGCAGGCTAGCAACAAAAGTCCGGCCGTGGAACACCATAGCCATGGCAGTCACAGGTCTTGCAGTGCAAGGAGCGGTGTGCCCTTTGACAGATTTGCCATGACGAGCCGCTTTTCACAGCGCGCACGATCGTCCAGAATTGTGTCAAAGGCCGCGACGGTCGGGAAGCGGTCCGTAGAAGAAAAGGTGAGGTAAGCCATGACATGCCCATGTCTCCCGGATCGGCCCTTGTGGGCCTCGTTCTCGCAGCGGAAATTGGCATGCCTGCACTAGCCGACGGCCTGAAGGAGGAGATCGCGCCGACCGGCAAGCTGCGCGTCGCGATCGCGATCAGTCCGGCGGGCGGCGCATTCTGGTCGAACCGGACCGAGGCCGGCTATGCCGGCGTCCCCGTCGACCTCGGCAAGGAGATGGCCGCCCAGCTCGGCGTGCCCGTCGAATACGTCGCGCACCAGAATTCCGGACAGATCACCGACGCGGCCGGGACGGGGACATGGGACGTCACCTGGCTGCCTAAGGACCCCGAGCGCGAGACCAAAATGTTGTTCGGTCCGATCTACGAGGTCGCCGATGCCACCTACATCGTCAGGCCGGGATCGACCATCACCAATTTCGCCGCCCTCGACCAGGCGGGCGTCAAGGTCGCGGCGGTCAACGCCACGACCACCATGCGCGGCGCGATCGCGCATCTGAAGCAAGCCAAGGTCACGGACTATCAGACCTATGACGAGATCTTTGACCTCCTTGAGCGCGGCGAGATCGACGCCTTCGCGCTGTCACGCGACCAGCTCAACAAGATGGCGCGGAAGATTCCCGGCACAAGGGTGATGGACGAGACGTTCAAGAAGACGGTGACTGCCGTCGCCGTCCCGCTCGGTCACGGCCAGGCGCTGGCGTTCGTCACCACATTCATGAACGAGGCCACGACGAACGGCACGCTGCGCAAGGCCTACGATGGCAACGGTCTGAAGGACACGCCGATCCGCACGGAGTAGTCCGTCGGCCGTCTTGCGTGCGTTTGGGCTAGGTCCCGGCCGCAGCCGGTCCTTCCGCATGCCAGGCCGCAAGCACCTCCCGCTCTTCGTCGGTGGTGAGGCCGACGACCGGGCCATTGTGGGCGTTGAGCCAATGAAGCGTGTCGAGAGCGGTGACCGCGACCGGTCGCGAGGTCAAGCCGGCGGCGCAGGCCGGTGAGGTGTCGCGGGTCAGGAAGCCGGCGAAGTCGGGCAGGGGAAGCCACATCGGCAAAGACCGCGGACCCGCCCAGCGCCGCACGTCGTGCGCTTCGAGGAAGGCGCGATCGACCCAGGTGAAGGTGCATGATGCGTTCAGCGCGGATGCGCACTCGGCCAGGAATTCGCCGCGTGTGCGAATTGGCCCGATCCCATCATAGGTTCCGGTGAGGCGAATCTCTGCCGCATGCACGATCCACTACGCGAGATCACGCACGTCGATGAATTGGACGGCATCCTCCGGCGATCCCGGAGCCAACACCTCGCCGCCGCGCGCAAGCCGCGTCGGCCAATAGGCGAAGCGTCCTGTCGGGTCTTCCGGTCCGGCGATGAGGCCGGCGCGGCAGATGAAGGCGTCGTCGCCGACAGCCTGCTCGCAAGCGACCTTGGCGGCACCGTAGATGGCATCGGTACTGTGCTCGACCTCCGTGGCAACAGGCTCGCGCAGCGGCGCGGTGTCCGCGCGTTGCCCCGGGATACGGTTGTCCGCATACACGCTGATCGTCGAAACAAAGATCCAATGCACGCCCGGCCGCTTCAGCGCTGTGACGGCGCGGCGAACCTGGCCGGGATGACGCGAGACGTCGACGATTGTGTCGAACGACTCGCCCGCGAGCGGTTCGAGGCCGCCGGCGATGTCGCGGTCGATCCGCACGAAGCGCGCGCCCGCGGCAATCGGCCCCGCAAGGCCGCGGGCAGCGCAGGTCACGTCATGCCCCCTGGCGCAAGCATGGTTTGCAATCGCGCGTCCGAGAAACTGGCTGCCGCCGAGAATGAGAACGCGCATGAAACGGTCCGTGTCGCCGATGAGATCGCGATACTACAACGTCCGGTAGCGGCTGCAACCGATCCATCAGCGTTGCCTGATCTCCGCATGTTTCGCCATCGCGCGCTCGAACTTCCTTTTGAACAGCCACATGGCAGCGAGGATCTCGCGGTAGCTCGCCGAGGTGCGTGCCCGGTCGGCCTGGCCGAAGGCAAAGATGCTGTTGTTGCGCAGGTGTTTCATGATCGTGGGGCTGGACACCCTGTGGTTCAGGAGATCGCCCGATTTGAGCGCGGACCTGGTCGGGGTGGGAACGATCTGGATCAGCTCGAACAGCTTCATCTGGTCGATTGGATCGGGCAGCGTCTTCGCGATTCCAGGGATCTCACGGAACAGATCTGCGTGCGCGTTCATCAGCCCGTTGCGCACGTTGGTCCAGTGGTTGAAGCGGTGGTCGGTGCCGCGGGCCCGTGCCTCTTCCTTGTCGTCGCGCGCGCTCAGCGCCGGATCGATCGCGGCGATGTCTCCCTTTATCTTCTCCCATTTCCTCTGGCCGTTGCGGTCTTCGGAGGGGCCGGTCTGGAAGCTGCCCATATAGGTGTTCGAGCGCGCATTGCGGACGTTCTGCTTGCCGTTGGTTTCCGCAAAGAACAGCCCGAGGCTGATGCGGCCGGCAGTCTCGGCATGTTCAGGCGCAAGCCCCTTGGCGCGCGCGATTGCAACGGCGAGATCGACGACGTCCTTGAAGGGCGTCGGCGAGTTCTGCGCACTGGCAGGCGGTGCCTCCATGATGTCGAACAGCTTCCCATATTCGTCGACGAGCGGCTCGATGTCGGCATCGAAGTAGGCGGGAGGAATCTCGAACTTGTTGGGCCGGCCGATCCGCGACGGCATGGCGTCGGTGAGATCCTTGTAGGTGCTGATGACGGCGACGCGCGCGAGATAGAGCGCCTGTCCGGGCAGGTTCGGCAGCGGCTGCTTCGCCTCGATCTGGCGCCGCCGCTCGGCGAGGATCGATTTGAAGTCGGCGAGCGCGCGGTCATAGGCGGCGAGCGTCTCCGATTGCCTGGCCGTGAGCGCGCCCTGTCCCATCGCGGGTGCCGCGAGAAGCAGGGCAAGCCCAGCGATGATCGCGGCGGCGTGACGTCTTGACTGCATCGCGGGCTCCCGGGCCGGCCGATTCGACAACCGGAATCGTAGGCAATAAGGCCCGGCCTGGCGAGCCGCGAGTTCGGGGCGCTGGGCAGCGCGCCAGTCTCACGCCGTTGCCCGGTACTCCGGCGCGGAAGCCAGGAACTTTGCATAATCGTCCGCATCCGGAGGCTGGAAGCGGCCCGCGGGCCCGCCGCGCTTCTGGTTCTTCGCGCCGATGTCGGCCATCAGCTCGTCGAAATGGCGGTAGTGATAAGGCGCGACGCACAGCCCGCCATAGACGCCCGCAGCCGGCCGTTCGACGCGCTTGAAGTGCAGCATCATCTCGATGTTGTCGCGCATCGCTTGCGCCGTGGGCTGGTTGGCGAGCTGGCCGTCGGCATAGCGCACCAGCCAATTGGCGGCGAGATCGGCGCAGAGCACGGTGCAGAACGACGAGTTGAAGCCGACGAAGCCGAGCTCGGGCAGGTCGGGGTTGGCGATCAGGCGATAGAGCCGGTACTGCCCGTCGGCATCGACCAGCTTCTGCCGATACGCTTCGGGGAGGAAGGGCACGCCGAGCTTGTAGCCGATCGCGAGCAGGGCGACGTCGGCACCGACGCGCTCGCCGCCGCTCATCACGATGCTGTCGCCTTCGTAATGGTCGAACGTGCCGAACACCGCCTTGATGCGGCCGTCGGCGACCATCGGATAGAAGCCCGGCGTTGCAATCGGAACCGAGCAGTTGACGCCATCCTCGATCCGCTCCTTTGGCACCATCTTGCATTGCTTGAGCTTGAGCTGCGCCTTCAACAGGCTCTCCAGCCCGCGCCAGTTCGCCCAGACCAGCGGCGCGGCGAGGCGGTGTGCGAGCCGTGCCGTCGAGCCGATGCCCCAGCCTGGAAACATCTCCTCCTGCGCGCGGATGTAGAGGATGCGCTTGAAGTTCACGAGCCCGCCGATGAAATAGGGAATGCGCCAGACCGGCTCGCGCATCACGATCGTCACCTCGCGCGCGCCCGATTTCACCGCGTTCACGGCGATATCCGTCGCCGACTTCGAGCCGCCGAGCACGACGACGCGGCGTCCTTTTGCCAGAGCGGCATCATTGTATCTCGATGAATGCAGGATCTGGCCGCCCTGTGCGAGAAAGCCGTCCTCGCCGGGGCAATGCAGCTCGCGCGGCTCGTTGAACTGGCCGGTGCAGATCGCGACGAAGTCGAAATCCTCGCTCGTGTCCGTGCCGTCCTTGTCCTTCAGGGTGAGCGTCCATCCCGGCTTGCCGTCGGCGCGGCGCGCCATGTCCGCGACCTCCGTGTTCAGCCGCAGCATGCGCTCGAGGCCAAAGCTCTTGGCGTAGTCGGCGAGATAGGCATGGACCTGCGGCCCGGTCGGCCATTCCGGATAGGCGTCCGGCATCGCGCGATCGGTGTAGCGGTAGAGCTCCTTCGGGCTCTGCGTCTGCACGTCAGGATAGGAGCGCGCCGGCTCCCAGACGCCGCCGAGATCGGCGCTGCGCTCGACGATGGTGACGCGGTGGCCGCGGGTGGAGAAGGCCTTTGCGGCCGCAAGGCCGGAGACGCCGGCGCCGATCACGCAGACATGCTTGGGGCTGACCATGGAATTGCTCGCAATCAATGTGTTTCGCGCGCAAGCGGCCACGTTCGGCCGCAAGGCGCGGCCGGCCGAGCTGCAAGCAGATGGAAAAGGACGAGAAGGCGGATCGCCTAGTCGTTGGCCTCGGGCGGCAGGAAGTCGACCTCGTGCAGCGCCGAGATGCGCACGACCTCGGCAGGGTCGGTCAGATTGTGGAGCTGTTCGAACAGCGCCTCCAGCTTCTGCATCGGTGAGACCCAGAACAGCGCGCGGCAAGGCTTGTCGGATTTGTTGAAATAGCCGTGCGGAATCCCGCGCGGCATGCGCACGAGGTCGCCGGCATGGGCCTTGACCCATTGGCCGTCGAGCTTGAGGTCGAGCGTGCCCTCCTGCACCAGGATGAATTCGTCCTGGGTCGGATGGATGTGCACCGGCACGAACTGGCCGGGATCGCTGTTGGTCTCGAACGCGAAGGTGGAGTCCGTGACCGCCTTGGGGAAATAGACCTGGCCCAGGATGTTCCAGCTCTTGCCGCCATAGCCTGTGCCGTTCGCAGTAATGCCCTTTTCGAGTGCAGTCATGCTCGCCTCCTGATGGATTCCGGCGGGACGAAGCATCGGCCAGCCAAGGGTCGCCTGTCTATCCGCTAAACGAATCCCGACACGGCTGTTGCCATGCAACATGACGATTAGTCGGACGCAGCCCTTTTCGCCCGGCGGGAACTATTATAGGCTTAAAGTAATTCCCGGGCGCGAAGCATGGTCGTCGATGTCCGCAGCCGAGCTGGAAATGAGCGCAAGAGCCTCTGCAGCCGAACGGCTCGCGGACTTCGCCCGCGTCACCACGGATGACGTCGATGAAGCGGCCGAGCAGATCGGCCGCATCTTCTGCCCGCACGATCTCAAGCCGGCGCAGGCGCGGGCGGCCGGCTTCTCCGCCCGGCACAATTGCGCGGCGTTCGAGGGCTTTTCGATCAACTACGTCGCCTATGGCGGATCGGTCAGTATCGATCCCGGCTGCCTCGATCGCTTTTTCCTGGTGCAGGTCCCGCTCACGGGCAGCGCCCGTATCCGCGCCGGCATCAGCGAGCTCGATGCTGCGCCGGATCGCACGGCATCGCTGCTGTCGCCGACGCTTCCGACCCGGATGATGTGGGCTGACTGCGCGCAGGCGATCCTGCTGCTCGATCGCCGCATGGTCGAGCAGCGCGCCGCGGCGCTGTCGGGCAGGGCGGCGGGCACCGTCGAGTTCGATCCGGCGATCGATCTGGATGCGCCGTGCGGGCGGGCCTTGCAGGCCAGCCTTGCCGAGCTGATGCGGCTTGCCGAGCGTCTCGGGCCGTCCGGCAGGCTGTCACCGGTCGCGGCGGCCGATTGGCGCGAGACCTTGCTCGATCGCCTCCTCAATGGCCAGCGGCATGGCCTGTCGGATGCGATCCGGACGTTCTCAGGCAGCGCCGAGCGCCTGCCGCGCGCGCTCCGCACCGCGCGCAACCATCTGGCGGACAATGCGGGCGAGCCGCTCGACCTTGCGCAGCTCGCCCGCGCATCCGGCATCGGCATCCGCGCGCTCCAGCTCGGCTTCCGCCGTCACTTCGGCGTCTCGATCTCGCAGATGCTGCTCGACATGCGCCTTGCTGGCCTGCACGCGCGCCTCGCGCAGGCGGCGCCCGATGTCTCCGTCACCGAGATCGCTTTCGATCTCGGCTTCACCCATCTCGGCCGCATGGCCGGCGCCTATCGCGACAAATTCGGCGAGACGCCATCGGCAACGCTGCGGCGAAGAATGAGCTGAATTGTCGAAGGACTGACCTTGCTATTGCGCGAATCCGCTCACGAATTGACGTGGACGAAATCGCGCAGCAGCGGATAGATCTCGTTGTTCCAGCGCTTGCCCGAGAACACGCCGTAATGGCCGACGCCGGCCTGCATGTGGTGGACGCGGCGATAGGCGCGCACGCCCGTGCAGAGGTCTTGAGCGGCGAGGGTCTGGCCGATCGAGCAGATGTCGTCCTTCTCGCCCTCGACCGTCATGAGCCCCATGCGGCTGACGGCCTTGGTGTTCACCGGGCGGCCGCGATGCATCAGTCTGCCCTGCGGCAGGAGGTGCTCCTGGAACACGTCGCGCACGGTCTCGATGTAGAATTCCGCGGGAAGATCCATCACCGCGAAATATTCGTCGTAGAACGTCTTGATCGTCGCGGCCTTCTCCTTCTCGCCCTTGGCGATGTGGTTCGCGAGGTCCATGTGCTGCTTGATGTGGCGTTCGAGGTTCATCGAGACGAAGGCGGTGAGCTGCACGAACCCGGGATAGACTTTGCGCAAGGCGCCGCGGCACTGCACCGGCACGTAGTTGATCAGGTTCTGCTCGAACCATTCGATTGGCTTGCTCTTGGCGAATTCGTTGACCCTGGTCGGCTGGATCCGCGTGTCGATCGGGCCGGCCATCAGCGTCAGCGTCGCCGGGCGCGAGGGATGGTTGTCCTCGCACATGATCGCGGCGGCCGCGAGCGCCGAGACGGACGGCTGGCAGATCGCCACCATGTGCGGGCGCGGACCCAGTTGTCCGAGGAAGTCGATCAGGTGCTCGGTGTAGTCGTCGAGCCCGAAGCGGCCCTCGCTGCGCGGAATGTCACGTGGATTGTGCCAGTCGGTGATGTAGACGTCGTGGTCCTGGAGCAGCGTCTTCACGGTGCCGCGCAGGAGCGTGGCGAAATGGCCGGACATCGGTGCCACCAGCAGCATGCGCGGCTGCTCGCCGACGCCCTCTTTCTTGAAGTGCAGCAACGAGCCGAACGGCGTCGCGTAGGCGACCTCCTCGGTGACGGCGATTTCGCGGTTGCCCACCATGACGCTGTCGATGCCGTAGGCAGGTCGGGCGTAGGTGAGGGTGGAGCGCGAGATCAGCTCCAGCGCGGCCGACAGCCGGCCGACGACCTGATCCGACATGCCCTGAGGCACCAG
The DNA here is from genome assembly GCF_054602315.1 of Bradyrhizobium cedriense. Classification (NCBI taxonomy): domain Bacteria; kingdom Pseudomonadati; phylum Pseudomonadota; class Alphaproteobacteria; order Hyphomicrobiales; family Nitrobacteraceae; genus Bradyrhizobium; species Bradyrhizobium cedriense. The sequence goes on from NZ_JBTSWB010000001.1 coordinate 297,507, forward strand.
ATTGAGGAATTTGAGCGCGGACGAAGCCCCCGCGCGCCATGGCGCCGTCAGGTCCATGTGGTTTTGAAAGGCCTGATAAAACATCGACATCATGCTGAAACGCCCATCCCGTCCCGTGTTGCTATGCAATAAGGACGCCAGACGGCGATCGGCCGGTCGCAAAATTGGCACGTCGCTTGCTGCTCAAACCGATGGAAGCACAGGCCGCGGGCACGTCCGGGCTGATGTCGGGACCAGGGAAGGGCCATATGGCGAAGGCGACACTGACCATCAGCAGCAAGAACTACTCGTCCTGGTCGCTGCGTGGCTGGCTGCTGACGAAATTCTCCGGGCTCGATTTCGAGGAGATCGTGACCGCGCCGGACGATCCGTCCGCGCGCGCCGAAATCCTCTTGCTGTCGTCGTCGATCCTGGTGCCGTGCCTGCGGCACGAGGGCGCTGTGGTCTGGGACACGCTGGCGATCGGCGAATATCTCAACGAGGTGATGCCGAACGCCGGCCTGTTGCCGGCCGACCGCGTCCAGCGCGCACATTGCCGCTCGATCTCAGGCGAAATCCATTCGGGCTTCACCACGCTGCGCGCCTCGCTGCCGGTCAACCTGAAGGGACACTTTCCCGGCTTCAAGATCTGGTCGCGAGCGCAGGCCGACATCGACCGCGTCTGGTCCATCTGGCAGGACTGCCTGGAGAAATCGGGCGGCCCCTTCCTGTTCGGCGCGCAGCGCACCATGGCGGATGCGATGTACGCTCCGGTGGTGACGCGGTTCGTGACCTACGACGTCAAGCTCGCAGCGCCGCTGAAGGCCTATGCCGACACCGTCATGGCCATGCCCGAGATGCAGGAATGGATCGCGGCGGCGAAGGAGGAGCCGGCCGAGATCGAGGAACTCGAGGTCGAATATTAGGCAGGTGCAGCGCTCCCCTGCCTGTTTCGAGGGCGGGGGTCCTCCCGCGGCGGCCTCACGACTAGGCCTTTGCCACCATTAACCTTTGGGCGCCGGAAACAGGTCGGGTTGTCGGGCGCGCCGCGCAGATATTGTACGCACTCGCAGAGACGCTCCGACATCTAGCCGTGAACAGGTGCGTACGCGGCCTTTCGGCTGATTCGGACGTGATTCGTTCGGGCCGCGTTCCGAAGGTTAAAGCGGGGCGCGGCCCCGTCGCATTTTGAGACAGAGACGGCCTTCAGGCGGCCCCGCGCTGCTTCATGCGCGGCAGGCGCCAGCCGATGACGGTTGCTTCGACCGCAATGCCGGCCTCGTGGTTCTGCCAACGTCCCTCGACATAGCGGCAGGCGAACGGCAGCTGATACGTTCCGCTGTGGTCCTCGCATAGCACTTCGAGTGGCAGGCCCGGCGGTGGTTCTCCGGCGCCGTCGAATTCCGCCAAACGTCTATCGCGCGTTGCCATTCCAAAAATCTCCCCTAAACAAAGCCGCGGAAAGAACGCCCACTTCTCACCGCGTGCCGATCATCGTTCCCCGTCCAAGGGAACAGGCGCAAGCTCAACGCGAGAATGCGGTACGAGTGTGGTAGCCTTCCGCAACGGCGTGCAAACAGCGCACATTGCCGTGATCGATTGGACGAGGAACCTGCATGCTGCTTCGAAACGCCGGCATTTGTTTCGCGATGTTGCTGCTCGCAGCGCTGGCGCCTCTGGCGGTGCACGCGCAGGACGTGCCCGGCATCGAGATCTGCACCGTCGAGAAGACCATGGAGCGGCGCACCAGCTGTCTCCAGAGCAATGTCGATTTCCTGCAGAAGACGATCGCCAAGCTCGCCCTCGATCATCAGCAGAAGCTGGATGCCGCCAATCGCCAGATCGACGCGTTGAAGACGAGCCTCGCCGGCTTGCAGAAGACGCTTGGCGACCTCCAGGCCGCACAGGCCAGGACCGCCGAGGATCTGAAGAAGAAGCAGGACGCGCCGTCGGCGAAGGACGCCGCGAAATAAGCGCGCCGATCACGCGACGCGATAGCGCTCCATCACGCCGCGATCGGGCTCATAACCGAGCCCGGGGCCTGAGGGCAGCGCGACATGGCCGGTGGCATCGACATCGGCGCGGCCGCCCCAGAGGCAGGCCTCGCGCTTCAGGTAGAATATTTCGACCAGCCCGTCCTCGCGCGTCGCGAGCAGGTGCAGCGTCGCCAGCAGGCCAGGGCCGAAATAAGGAGAGTGCGGCACGATCTTGATGCCGTGCCGATCCGCCAGCGCCGCGACCTTCAGGAACTCCGTGATGCCGCCGACCTTGATGACCGAGGGCTGGGCGTGGCTGACGGCGCCCGCATCCATCATCTGGCGGAATTGATATTCCGTGCAGGCATTCTCGCCGGCGGCAATGCCGAGCCCGCCCTTGCTGCGGACATCGGCAAGCGCGGCCAAGTCTTCCGGCGGCCAGACCGGCTCCTCCAGGAACAGCGGCTGCGCGTCCCGGCATGTCTTCGCGAAGGCGATCGCCTGCTCGCCGGTCAGGGGACAGTTCATGTCGACCATCAGCGGAATGGCCGGCCCGATCGCCTCGCGCGCGGCGAATACCGCCGGCGCCGTGGTCTCGTGCAGCTTGATCGCGCCATAGCCGAGCGCGAGCGCCTTCCTGCATTCCTCGGCGATGTTGCCGGGCGAGCCGATCCGCAGGAGGCTCGCGTAGGCCGGAATGGCCGTGCGCCTGGTCTCGCCGAGCAAGCGATGCAGCGGCACGCCTTCCACCTTCGCAGCCAGGTCCCACAATGCGATGTCGAGACCGGAGATCGCGAACATGGTGATGCCGTAGCGGCCGAACAGATGCAGATTGCGCTGGATCTGCTCCATGGCCCCAGGGATGCCGGCTGCATCGGGCACCTTCAGCCCGCGGGCCTGAGGTGCGATCATCTCCTCGACGGCGGTCCGTGTGGTGCGCGGGCAGACATAGGCGAAGGCATCGCCCCAGCCGGTCAGCCCGGAATCGGTCGTGACCTCGACCAGCACCATGTCGAGCGCGGAGATCGCCGAAGCGCCCTGCCGAAAGCTGGCGACGCCGGCGTCATAGGGAATGCGGATATGGTGCGCCCGCACATCGGTGATTTCCATGACGCGGTTCCTCTTTCTCGTGAGCGGTTTCACCGAGTGTAGCCATGAACAGCCGGGCGTTGCCAGTGGCCTTTGCCGGGCTATCCTCGTGCGAAGGACAGCAATGCCGATCAAGCGGAGCGGCAGAGACCGGCGCATCATCGCCGCGCTTCGAACGAGAGCCTGAACCGCCGTGAACCCAGCCCAGCGCGCGCTCTGGTACATCGAGAGCCATCTGGCCGAGCCGATGACGCTCGACGAGATCGCGGCAATTTCCGGCGTGTCGCGGTTCCACATCGTGCGCGCGTTTGCCGCAGCCACCGGTCTTCCCGTGATGCGTTACGCGCGTGCGCGGCGGCTGACGGAGGCGGCGCGCAACCTGGCGAAGGGCGCACCCGACATCCTGTCCCTGGCGCTGGAGGCCGACTACGGCTCGCACGAAGCCTTCACCCGCGCGTTCCGCGACCAGTTCGGCACCACGCCCGAAGCGGTGCGGGCGGCAACGTGCGTAAACCATCTTAAGCTTCAGGAGCCGATCCTCATGGACTCCACCATGCTCGACCATCTTGCCCCGCCGCGTTTCGAAATGGCAAAGGCCTTCCTCGTCGCCGGTCGCGGCGAGCGCATCTCCTGCGACAACGGCGCCATGATCCCCGGTCTTTGGCAACGCTTCCATCATGAGACCGCCGACATTCCCGCACGCGTCGGCCAAGGAAAAGATCAAGTCGCTTACGGCGTCTGCTGCAACGGCGATGACGCAGGTAATTTCGACTACATTGCGGGCGTCGAAGTCACCGATTTCTCCGACCTGCCGCGTCGGTTCAGCCGCGTCCGCATTCCCGAGCAGCGCTACGCGGTGTTCACACATGCCGGGCACGTCGCCTCGATCAGGCGCACCGTCAACACGATCTGGAATCAGTGGTTGCCGGCCTCCGGTCTCAAAGCCGCGGACGCACCGAACTTCGAACGCTACGGCGAGACGTTCGACCCAGCAACCGGCAATGGCGGCTTCGAGATCTGTCTGCCGGTGCGGGAATCCTGAAGCATCATGCTCGAACGATGACGCAAGGCGCGATGACCCACATCGCGCTTTGCAGCGCAACGCTGGCATACCGTCCCGCTTGCTTGGCAAGGCTTGGCGACTTTGTCATAACCGCAGGCAAATCTTGCCTGCGGGGCCCGTGCCGGACATCCCGTGCAAGTCATAACAAGCAGCCGGGAGGGTCCCATGTCCGATACCATGTCCAACATCCGCGTTCTCGCCACCGACCTCGAATTTCCCGAAGGGCCGGTCGTGATGCCGGATGGTTCGGTGGTCCTGGTCGAGATCCGGGGCCAGCGTCTGACCCGCGTCTACCCGGACGGCCGCAAGGAGATTGTCGCGAAGATTCCGGGCGGCCCGAACGGCGCCGCGCTCGGTCCCGACGGCAAGATGTACATCTGCAACAATGGCGGCTTCTCCTGGATCCCGACCCGCAACATGATCATGCCGGGCCCGCAGCCCGACGATTATCAGGGCGGCTCGATCCAGCGCGTCGATCTGCAATCCGGCAAGGTCGAAACCGTCGTGAGCAAATGCGGCGCGCACGACCTGCGAGGGCCGAACGACCTCGTCTTCGACAGGCACGGCGGCCTCTGGTTCTCCGATCTCGGCAAGCGCCGCGCGCGCGAGATGGACGTCGGCGGCATGTATTACCTCAAGCCCGGCATGAGCGAGATCGTGGAGGTCGTGCACGGCATCCTGCCGGCCAACGGCATCGGGCTGTCGCCGGACGAGAACACCGTCTACATCGCGGAGACGCCGACGGGCCGGCTCTGGGCCTATGAGCTCTCCGCGCCGGGCACGCTCAAGCCGCGCGACGTGATCTACCGCGGCGAGCGGGGAAAGCCGATCTGCGGCCTCGGCGGCTACCAGATGTTCGACTCGCTCGCGGTGGAGGGAGGCGGCAATGTCTGCGTCGCCACCCTCGTCTCCGGCTGCATCTCGGTGATCGCGCCCGACGGGACCCTGGTCGAGCAGGTCCCGACCGGCGACCGCGTCACCACCAACATCGCCTTCGGCGGCCCCGAGCTGAAGACCGCCTACATCACCCTGTCCGGCAAGGGCGAGCTGGTCGCCATGGACTGGCCGCGCGGCGGTTTGCCGCTCAATTTCCTAAACAAATAAACGGTGCTAGTTACCGTCATTGCGAGCGAAGCGAAGCAATCCAGGAATGCGTCCGCGGTGGCAGTCTGGATTGCTTCGTCGCTTCGCTCCTCGCAATGACAACGGAGAGTATCTCAAATGCCCTGGCCCGATCCCGTCACCCTGCGCGGACAGCACGCCCGTCTCGAGCCGCTGTCGCATGATCACCGCGACGGTCTGGTCGAGGCCGTCAAGGACGGCGAGCTGTCGAAGCTCTGGTACACTGCGATCCCGCTGCCGGAGAACATGGGCAAGGAGATCGACCGCCGCCTCGGCCTGCAGGCCGCGGGCTCGATGCTGCCGTTCACGGTGTTCGACGCCGGCGGCAGGATCGTCGGCATGACCACCTACATGAACATCGATGCCGCCAACCGCCGCGTCGAGATCGGCTCGACCTGGTACGCAAAGAGTGCGCAGCGCGGAGCGCTCAACACGCAGTGCAAGCTCCTTCTGCTGCGGCACGCCTTCGAAACCCTGAACTGCATCGCGGTCGAGTTCCGGACGCATTTCTTCAATCACCAGAGCCGCCGCGCCATCGAGCGCCTGGGTGCCAAGCAGGACGGCATTCTGCGCAGCCATCAGATCGCGCCCAACGGCACGCTGCGCGACACCGTGGTTTACAGCATCACTGCGGCCGAATGGCCGACGGTGCGGACGCATCTCGAGTTTCAACTCGACGACAAGACGCGCTGAGGAAGCATGATACTGAGTGCGGTCTATCCGCGATCGAACTGCGCTCCCTCTCCCGCTTGCGGGGGAGGGTTGGGGAGGGGGTGTTTCCGCAGCGGGACTTCCCATGTGGAGAGAGCCCCCACCCGGCGCTTCGCGCCGACCTCCCGCGCAGGCGGGAGAGGTGGAGGGAGTTCGTGGCCGGCACCCGTTCAACCAGTACAAACTTCGTTCTAAGGACGCAGGGTACCATGGACAGATTCGATTATGTCATCGTCGGCGCGGGCTCCGCCGGTTGCGTGCTCGCCAGCCGGCTGAGCGAAGACCCCGACACCAGCGTCTGCGTGCTGGAGGCAGGCCCGTCCGACTGGCATCCCTACATCCATCTGCCGGCGGGCTTCATCAAGACCTTCCACATGAAGAGCATCAACTGGGCCTACCAGCAGGAGCCGGGGCCCTGGACCGGCGGGCGCAGCATCTACGCGCCGCGCGGCAAGACGCTGGGCGGCTCGTCCTCGATCAACGGCCACATCTACAACCGCGGCCAGCGCATGGATTTCGACACCTGGGCGCAGATGGGCAATCGCGGCTGGGGCTATGCCGACGTGCTGCCGTACTTCCGGCGGCTGGAGAAGCGCGTCGGGGAGGGCGAGGACACCTATCGTGGCCGCGAGGGCGGCCTCACGGTCACCACCATGGACTGGCGCGATCCGCTCTGCGAAGCCTTCATGGAAGGTGCGGTCTCGCTCGGCATTCCCCGCAATCCCGACTACAACGGCAAGACCCAGGAAGGTGTCTCCTACTGCCAGCGCACCATCAACAACGGCCTGCGCGTCTCCGCCTCGACCGCGTTCCTCAAGCCCGCGATGAAGCGGCCGAACGTGCATGTGCACACCCATGCGCACGCGACCGAGATCATCTTCGAGGGCAAGCGCGCCGTCGGTGTGCGCTACATGAAGGGCGGCCGCGGCGGCCATCCTGTCGAGGTGCGTGCCAACAAGGAGGTGATCCTGTCCGGCGGCACCTATAATTCGCCGCAGCTGTTGCAGCTCTCCGGCGTCGGCTCGCCCGATCTGTTGCAGCAACACGGCATTGCCATCCGTCATGCCCTCCCGGTCGGCGAAGGCCTGCAGGACCATTACGCCCCGCGCACGGTGGCGCGCGTCAAGGACATCAAGACCATCAACGAGCTCCGCCGCGGCCTCTCGCTCTGGATCGAGGCGCTGAAATGGGCGACAGCGCGGCGCGGCCTGCTCTCGCTGTCGCCGACCATGGTCTACTGCTTCTGGCATTCCGGAGAGAGCGCCGAGAGCTCCGATCTCCAGCTCACCTTCACGCCGGCGAGCTACAAGGAGGGCGTGCAGGGCCAGCTCGAGGACGAGCCCGGCATGACGGTCGCCTCCTGGCAGCAGCGCCCCGAGAGCCGCGGCTACGTCCGCATCCGCTCGAACGATCCGTTTGCGCCGCCGATCATCCAGACCAACTATCTCGACGCCGAGCTGGACCGCCGCGTCGTCGTCGGCGGCATGAAGCTCGCGCGGCGCTTGCTGAAGTCCGCGCCGCTGGCGCCCTACTACGCCTACGAGGACTTCCCCGGCCCCAACGTCAACACCGACGACGAATTCCTGCACGCCGCCACCGAGCGCGGTACCACCACCTTCCACCCCGGCTGCACCTGCCGCATGGGTCCGGCGGACAGCACGTGGGCGGTGGTCGACGACCAGCTCCGCGTCCACGGCCTTGAAGGCCTCCGCGTCATCGACGCCTCCGTGATGCCTCGCATGATCTCGGCGAACCTCAATGCCTCCACCATGATGATCGCGGATCGTGCCTCGGACCTGATCCGCGGCAAGCAGCCGATGGAAGCCGCGCGCGTGCCGGATGCGGCGGTGGCGTGAGCTGCTTAGGGCGGGTTATAGCGAGCGGCCACGCAAGCGCGGCGGTTCGCGTAATCCGCTGCTGCTACGATGCGTAGATGAAAGGGGCGGGCTACGCCAAGCGCATCGAGCGGGCCGGCGCTACAATTTGTAGCTACAAAATATTGACCTTTTGTCAGCTTGTAGCTAGATTATCGTAGATGAAGATCGTCTGGGACGAACCGAAGCGGCTCGCCAATCTCGACAAGCACGGGCTGGATTTCGCCGATCTCGATGAGACATTCTTCGACAACGCGCTCGTCGTTCCCTCGCTCAACAAGAGCAAACGCTGGGTCGCGATCGGTGTGAGCGTCCATGGCGTCATTGTTGTCGTTTTCGCGCGGTTGGGACGCGAGGGCATCAGCGTCATCAGCATGCGACTGGCAAGCCGTGGCGAAAGGAAACTCTATGCCGAACGTTAAGAAGAAATCAGGCTATACCAAAAAGGACATGCGCGCGGTGAGCGATAGCCCGCAGCTGACAAGGGCGGATTTCGCCAAGGCGCGGCCGTTCTCTGAAGTCTTTCCTGATCTCGGCGCATCCATCCGGAAAGGGCGCGGTCCGAACAAGGCGCCGACGAAGAAGCTCGTCTCGTTGCGCCTGAGCCCGGAGGTTGTCGAGCATTTCAAGTCGACTGGGCCGGGCTGGCAATCGCGGATCGATGAGACCTTGCGCAAGGCGGTCAAGCGCAAGGCCTCGTGACGGCCAATATCGGCAAGGCGGATCCGTCTGGGGCTCGAGGCGCCGAACGACCGCTCGTTCGTGTCCCGTCGGGCAAAACACCCGGGCACTCCGTCAACCCCTCTCCGCCAAAATATTCCACTTTACCGAAATTCGGAATTGCGGCATACGTCGAAACATCCCGGCCCCACGAAGAGGGGCGGTTCGCGAGTCGTTCGAAACGCGGGCCGGGTTGCGGTGGACGCGGCAGCGTCGGCACGAGAGGTCAAGGGCAGGGCGGATTGCTCTCCGTGAGCCCAAGGCTTCGTGTAGACGGACGGCGCTGTCAGGTTCGTCTCGCCAGCAAGTTTCCGGCTCCGTCGACGAGGCTGGAAAAACTGCGGCGAGCAAGCGGGCCGTGCGTACGGCAAAACCGTGTGGTCCTGGCCGTCGTTGCTACGGTCAAGCCTTGGCGGATGCGGCATTTGCGTCAACCGGCGCGGTGCCGGCGATTTTCGCCGGGGCGAGGGAGGCCAGAAGGAATTCGGCTCCCGGGAGAGTACGGCATAAGCCGTCCGACCATCGCGCAGGGAAGGCCGTGTGTTGGGCTTCACCTGTATGCCGCTGTGCAGTTCTTCTGCGTGTGCTTTCGCACAGCGGACCGTGGGTGCCAGCCGGCACCCGGCCTTCCCTGCACCCTCTGATCGAAGAGGGAGCGAGACTGAAGCAAAGCTCGGGCGAAACACGCTGCGAGGCTGCGAAGGCGTGTCTGCGATTCAAAATGCGAATTGGAAGAGCGAGGCTGCTGGCTCATACTCGGTCATTGCGAGCGCAGCGAAGCAATCCAGAGCCTTTCCGCGGAGGGGTTCTGGATTGCTTCGTCGCTATGCTCGTCGCAATGACGAGATCGGGGAGACTGCTTGCGTCACACTCGATATCGTAGGGTGGGCAAAGCGAAGCGTGCCCACCATCTCGCGTGTCGTTAGCGAATGGTGGGCACGGCGCCTTTGCCCACCCTGCGGCACATTGCAGCGCGTCCGGGACACGAGAAGCCTACACTTCCCGTCGGCTCAGAAACGCCAGCCGCTCGAACAGATGCACGTCCTGCTCGTTCTTGAGCAGTGCGCCGTGCAGCGGCGGGATCAGCTTGCGCGGGTCGCGTTCGCGCAGTTGCTCGACGCTCATGTCTTCGTTGAGCAGCAGCTTGAGCCAGTCGAGCAGCTCCGACGTCGACGGCTTCTTCTTCAGGCCGGGCACCTCGCGCACCTCGAAGAAGATGCGCAACGCTTCCTCGACGAGGCGCTTCTTGATGCCGGGGAAGTGGACGTCGACGATGCGGCCCATCGTGTCGGCGTCGGGGAACTTGATGTAGTGGAAGAAGCAGCGGCGCAGGAACGCGTCCGGCAGCTCCTTCTCGTTGTTGGAGGTGATCATCATGATCGGGCGCTGCTTGGCCTTGATCGTCTCGCCGGTCTCGTAGACATGGAATTCCATGCGGTCGAGCTCGAGCAGCAGGTCGTTGGGGAATTCGATGTCGGCCTTGTCGATCTCGTCGATCAGCAGCACCGGGCGCTGCTCGGCCGTGAAGGCCTCCCACAGCTTGCCGCGCTTGATGTAGTTCTTGATGTCGGACACGCGGGCATCGCCGAGCTGGCTGTCGCGCAGGCGCGACACCGCGTCGTATTCGTAGAGGCCCTGCTGCGCCTTGGTAGTGGATTTGATGTGCCAGGTGAGCAACGGCGCGTTCAGCGCCTTCGCCACTTCCTCCGCCAGCACCGTCTTGCCGGTGCCGGGCTCGCCCTTCACCAGGAGCGGGCGTTCGAGCACGATCGAGGCATTGACGGCGACCTTGAGATCGTCGGTCGCAACATAGTCCTTGGTGCCGGTAAATTTCATTGCGCGTCCTTGTTGGTCGTCGTGGTGAGGCAATGCCAATTTCGTTGCCTCGGTCACGACAAGCGAACGGCCGCGCATGGCGGCCGTTCCTGGTTCGGTCAGGCTTTCAGACCCGTTTTATCAGCGAAAGGATGACCAGCACAATCACCGCGCCGATCGTGGCGTCCACGATGGCGCCGACCGTGCCGGTGGCGAGCTGGATGTGCAGCTGGGGCAGCACCCAGCTCGCAACCAGTGCGCCGATGATGCCGACGACGATGTTGCCGACCAGCCCAAATCCCGCCCCGTGGACAATCTTGCCCGCGAGCCAGCCTGCGATCGCGCCGATGATGAGCGCTGCGAGAATTCCCATTCAAACGTCCCCAAAACAACCCCGTGAGGCGGACAATTCTAGAGCAAAAAGGCGTCGGGTCCACCCGCGCTCGCGATTTCGCTGCACCTCTCCCCGGCGGGGCGAGGTGGAGCGCCCCTTGACGTTCGCCACCCGACGGGCAATCTGTCACCCATGTTCCTGCAATTCTTCACCTCTCTGCGCGACGCGCAGGTCCCCGTGACGCTGCGCGAATACCTCACGCTGATGGAGGCGCTCGACGCCGACCTTGCGGACTACACCGTCGAGAACTTCTATTATTTGTCCCGCGCCTCGCTGGTGAAGGACGAGCGCAATCTCGACAAGTTCGACCGCGTCTTCGGCACGGTGTTCAAGGGGCTGGAAAACCTCCTCGACGCCATGGAGAAGGCGGAGATCCCCGAGGAGTGGCTGAAGAAGCTCGCCGAGAAATACCTGACGGAAGAAGAGAAGAAGCAGATCGAGGCCATGGGCTGGGACAAGCTCATGGAGACCTTGAAGAAGCGCCTCGAGGAGCAGAAGGGGCGGCACCAGGGCGGCTCGAAGTGGATCGGCACCGCAGGCACCTCACCGTTCGGTGCGCATGGCTACAATCCCGAAGGCGTGCGCATCGGCCAGGAGAAGAACCGCAACAACCGCGCCGTGAAGGTGTGGGACAAGCGCGAATTTCGGGATCTCGACGGCAATGTCGAGCTCGGCATCCGCAACATCAAGGTGGCGTTGCGCCGCCTACGCAAATTCGCGCGCACCGGCGCGCCGGACGAGCTCGATCTCGACACCACGATCCGCGAGACCGCCAATCACGGCTATCTCGACGTGCACATGCGCCCCGAGCGGCGCAACGCGGTGAAGCTGCTGGTGTTCTTCGACATCGGCGGCTCCATGGACGCGCATATCGAGCAGGTCGAGGAGCTGTTCTCGGCGGCGAAGAGCGAGTTCAAGCACATGGAGTATTTCTACTTCCACAACTGCCTCTATGAAGGCGTCTGGAAGCAGAACAAGCGCCGCTTCACCGACCGCACGCCGACCTGGGACGTGCTGCACAAATACCCGCACGACTACAAAATCGTGTTCGTCGGCGACGCCTCGATGAGCCCTTACGAGATCATGGTGCCCGGCGGCTCGGTCGAGCACGTCAACGAGGAGCCGGGCTCGGTCTGGCTCGATCGCATCATCCGCACCTATCCGCACGCGGTGTGGCTGAACCCGGTGCAGCAGAAGCACTGGGATTATTCGGAATCGACCACCATCATCCGCCGCATCTTCGCGGGCCGCATGTACCCGATCACCATCGAGGGGCTCGAAGGTGCGATGAAGGAATTGACGCACTAGCTTATGACCAGCCCGGTGCGATCGGCAACGGAAGTGCGCTCCCTCTCCCGCTTGCGGGGGAGGGTTGGGGAGGGGGTATCGCCGCGGGCGGCGCTCCCGAAGAGGAGAGAGCCCCCACCCGCGTCGCTTCGCGCCGCGACCTCCCCCGCAAGCGGGAGAGGCTAGACCGAGTATGCGGCGAGTAAGTGCCGTACCAACAGCCACGAAATAACGAGGGAGAACCATATGCCCCAGACCATCACCCGCGGCATCAAGGCACTGATCGACGAGGCCAATGCCGAGATCGAGACGCTCACCGCCAAGGACGCCATCGAGATCTCCAAGAACGGCGATGTCGTCATCGTCGATATCCGCGACCCCCGCGAGATCGAGCGCGAGGGCCGCATCCCCGGCGCTTTCGCCTGCACCCGGGGCATGCTCGAATTCTGGATCGATCCGCAGAGCCCGTACGCCAAGCCGATCTTCCAGGAGGACAAGAAGTTCGTCTTCCACTGCGCCGGCGGCCTGCGTTCCGCGCTCGCGGCCAAGACCGCGCAGGACATGGGCCTGAAACCCGTCGCCCACATCGCAGGCGGCTACGCTGCCTGGCGCGATGCCGGCGGGCCGACGGAGGCTTGGGAGCCGAAGAAGAAGGGCTAACTCTCTCCCTACGTCATTCCGGGGCACGCGAAGCGTGAACCCGGAATCCATCCATCCACCGACCCCGCGGCCCGATGGATTCCGGGCTCGTCCTCCGGGCGCCCCGGAATGACCGCAAGGAAACACCGATGACCACCGATCCCCTCGTCTCCACCGAATGGCTCGCCGCTCACATGGACGACGCCAACGTCAAGATCCTCGATGCCAGCTTCAAGCTGCCGGGCGTCCTGCCGTTGCCGAAGGACGACTATCTCGCCGCGCATCTGCCGGGCGCGGTATTCTTCGACGTCGATGCCGTGTCCGATCATTCCAATCCGCTGCCCCACATGTTTCCGAGCGCCGAGCAGTTCGGCCGCGACGTCGGCAATCTCGGCATCTCCAATGCCGACACCGTCGTTCTCTACGATGCCGGCGGCTGGGTCGCCGCGCCCCGCGCGTGGTGGATGTTCCTGTCCTACGGCCACGGCAATGTGCGCATCCTCAATGGCGGCCTGAAGAAGTGGCGCGCCGAGGGGCGTCCCGTCGAGAGCGGTGAGGCGAAGCCGAAGCCTGCAACCTTCGAGGCGAGCTACGATCCAAAGCGTGTGCGCAGCATGCAGCAGCTGATCGCCAACGTCGAAAGCCGCGCAGAGCAGGTGATCGACGCGCGGGCCGCCGAGCGTTTCGAGGGCCGCGCGCCGGAGCCGCGTCCGGGCATCCGCTCCGGACACATCCCCGGCGCCCGCAACCTGCCCTACAATCTGCTGTTCGATACCGCGACGGGCGAGATGAAGCCGCTGGACGACCTGCGCGCCGCCTTCACCGGCGCCGGCGTCAAGCTCGATGCACCGATCGTGACGAGCTGCGGCTCGGGCGTATCGGCCGGCGTGCTGACGCTCGCGCTCTATCGCCTGGGGATCACCGACACCGCGCTCTATGATGGCTCGTGGTCGGAATGGGGCCAGGCCGGCGGCCCGCCGATTGCGACCGGGTCGGCGTAGGCTCGGCGCCACGGCGAAAGTTTGCTCCCTCGCCCCGCAAGCTGGGAGAGGCGAAGAAGGAGCATCACCGCGTGCGCGCGGTCGTCGTCGTCGCGAAAGCCGGCTGCGGCTGTCCAAACGGATCAAGCGGCTGCTGCAACTGCTGAGGCGGCGGACGTCGCACCACGCGCTGCCGCTTCTTCACCTTCGCCTTGCGCTTCGTCGCCTTGCTGTCGGATACGCTGCTGTCCGCCTTGTTGCTCTCGGCCTTGGCCTTCTCGGGCGTGTCCTTCACGGCCGTGGTCGCAGGCTCGTTCAGCGCGGCTACCTTCGCGGAGCGGACATCGACTGGCGAGGATGCCTGGGCGGTACCGGGCTCAACCGTCGCCGGCTCGCTGGCGGCAGGCTGGGCCTCGGGGATCGAGGCCGTGGTGTCGGCGGGGGTGAGCGTGTCGGCGGCGGTGAGCGTGTCGCTGGACGCTGGCACTTCGGCTTCCGCCGTCGTCTCGGCCTTGGCTGGCTCGGCGGCCGGAGGCGCGGCTTCAGCGACCTCAGGCTGAGCGTCAGCCTCGCTCGTCGGCGCGGCAACCTGTTCGGGCTCGCTCACAGGCAGTCCGATGGTCGGCACCTGGTCGCGCAGCGATGGTGCGGGATCGGGGGCGATCTCCGGCTCCGCCCGTAACACCGCGAGCACCGGCTGAGCGGGCTCGGGGCTCTGCGCAAACACCTGCTCCGGCGGGCCGTTCCGCCAGGTGGGGTTGCTGACATACTGCTGATGGGTCGCCCGCAGCAGCGCGGCGGCCCCTAGTCCGAACACCAGGATGGAGGTTGACAGCAGGATCGCGGCAAACAGGAAGCGAAAGCCGGGAAGCATCGAGCGATTGCGAATTTCCGCCCCGGCGGCGAGGTGGCCAGGGCCAAAGGAGCCATCTGAACGCGGTGACGGTACTGATTGCCGCGTTCGCCACGCGGGGATCGGAGCTCGAAAAGGTGGCGAATCAGGCTGATTCGACCATATCGCAACGCTTCCGCATCGTTCCGTTAAAATCGCGGCCGAACGCCGCGGCAATCAAAGCCACGATGCGATTTCAATCCCGTGATGCAACGGGGCAACGGTCGTCATTCGGATCACAAATCGGCAAATCCGGCGCAAATGGCCTGATATGTCTTGAATGTGCCGCTATCTTCCGTCATCTGGCCGTTAACGGTCCGATCGGGCTTCGGGACTATACAAGAGCGATGATGATCAAACATTTTCTGACGATATGCGCTGCCGCAACGGTCGCTGCGGCGGGAACCTCGCTCGCTCAGGCTCAGAGCTATCCGGTCCAGCAGGCACCGGGCTATGGCGCCCCGGCCGAATACCGGCCGGGCGATCGCACGCCGAATTTCGACGCGCTGGATGAAGACGACGAGGCGATGCCGCAGATGTCGCTGCCGTCGCCCGGTTCGGCCGACGATCCGCGCTACGGTTACGGCCGACCGGCCGGCCCCCCTCCGGTCTATTCGGCTGCCCCGCCGCAGGGCCCCGTGATGTCGCCCGATGATCCGCGCTACGGCCGTCCGGCTGGCGCCCCGGTGTATTCGGCGGCGCCGCCCCAGGGGCCCGTGATGTCGCCCGACGATCCCCGTTACGGCCGGCCCGCCGGTCCGCCACCGGTGATCTATGCCAATCGTCCGGGACAGGGCCAGGCACCGGCCAATGACGGCCTGCGTCCGCCGGAGGCGGTCGGTGGTCCCGCCGCGACCGGGACGGTCCAGGCCGCGCAGCCCCCCGTCGGCGCCGATGGCCGGCCGATGACACTGGCTGCGCTACCGCCCGAGGAGCAGCCCGATGCTGCGCCGGTGCAGCTGCCGCCGAACCTGCGCCGCCAGGAGGTCGCGTTCCAGACCAAGGAGCCGGCTGGCACGCTCGTGGTCGATACGTCCAACACTTACCTCTATTACGTGCTCGGCAACGGCCGTGCGATCCGCTACGGCGTCCGCGTCGGCCGCGACGGTTTTACCTGGACCGGCGTGCAGAAGATCACCCGCAAGGCCGAGTGGCCGGATTGGCATCCGCCGACCGAGATGATCGAGCGCCAGCCTTATCTGCCGCGCTTCATGGCTGGCGGCCCCGGCAATCCGCTCGGTGCCCGTGCGATGTATCTCGGCTCGACCGTCTACCGCATCCACGGCACCAACCAGCCCTCGACCATCGGCAAGTTCGTGTCTTCCGGCTGTATCGGCATGCTCAACGAGGACGTCTCCGACCTGTTCGATCGCGTCAAGGTCGGCACCCGCGTGGTGGTGCTGCCGGGCGGTCCCCCGCCGGGAACGGCGACCGCCTCCGCTGCGCCGACGACGGGAGCTGCCTCCGTCGCGGCTCAGGCCGGTCCGGTCCCCGGCACCCAGCCGACGGTCGTGCCGCCGCTGCCCGCTCCGGTCACCGTGCGCTGAACGCTTCGGCCATACCAGATTGCAGAAAGGGCGTGCCGTTGGCACGCCCTTCTCATTTCAGGCCAGTCTGCGCGGCAGCTCGCCGCCCCTGGTGAAGGCGTCGATCGCCTCGACCATCTGGCCGTAATGGATGCGCAGGCCGTCGCTGGTGGCGTAGCCGAGATGCGGCGTCAGCACGAGGTTGTCGAGCTTGCGGAAGGGGTGATCCACCGGCAGCGGCTCGACCGAGAACACGTCTAGCCCGGCGCCCGCGATCCTGCGCTGCTGCAACGCCTCGAGCAGCGCCTGCTCGTCGACGATCGGCCCGCGCGCGGTGTTGACGAGAAAGGCCGTCGGCTTCATCCGCGCGAGATCGGCAGCTCCAACCAGCCCGCGCGAACGCTCGCTCAGCACCACATGGATGGTGACGATGTCGGACCTGGCGAACAGCTCCTCCTTGCTGGCGTAGCCGACGCCGGCTTGCCTGCACTTCTCCGGGGTGAGATTGGGACTCCAGGCGATCACGTTCATACCGAACGCTTTCGCGATCCCGGCCATCTTGCTGCCGAGCTTGCCGAGCCCGACGATGCCAAGCGTCAAGCCCTCGATCTCGACGCCGGCAAAGCTCTGCCAGGGCTCGCCGGCATGCATGCGCGCATTCTCGCGGCCGATGCCGCGGGTCAGTTCCAGGATCAGGCCCATGGTGAGCGGCGCCGTCGGGTCGCGCGAATATTGCGTGCCCCCGATCGCGATGCGGCGCGCTTTCGCGGCCTCCATGTCGATCGAAGCGTTGCGCATGCCTGACGTCAGCAGCAGCTTCAGCTTCGGCAGCTTGTCGAACAGGCTCTCGGGGAACGCCGTGCGTTCGCGCATCGCACAGACGATCTCGAAATCGGCCAGCGCACTTTCCGCGGCCTGTTCCGAGGCGAACGGATGGCTGAACACGGTGACGTCGATCCGATCCGACAGTATCGTCCAGTCGGCTACGTCGAGGGCGAGGTTGAAATAGTCGTCGAGAATTGCACAGCGCAGCCGGCTCATCAGTGTCCCATCCATGCGAGGGGTGACGGCGCGAGGCGAGGGCGCCATCGTTCAGAACCAGACCATGGTTGCGCGCAATCAGACCCATGCGCAAGCTGCTCGCGTCTTCAAAAATCCGACAGGTCGGAGGGGTCAGATATCCCTGGGCTTCAGGCGGAACGGCGCATCCACGCCGTGCTTGGCGCGCCAGGCGGGACCGGGGCCACGCATGTAGTGCAGCTCGGGCCGGTACGGGTTGAACGCAGTGGCGAAGAAGCGCTTCCAGAAACCCTTGATCTCCGAGGCGAACCCGGAGATGTGGCCGGCTTCTGCCGGAACAGGAAGAGTGTTGGTCTCGATCAGAGCCATGATGCGGCCTCGCTGTGCTCGCCGTTCGTTCTGAGCGGGCGGCGCTGTTTCCGCGCGAAACCGAGCTTTCGGCCTGATTTATTAAAAGATGGTTTCAATTGTCCGGATTGCGCCGGATGGTGTCCGTCCGTATTCATCCGTGGTGAACGGATGGAAAACGTTGCCCTTTTGGGGCGGGATCGTTACATCGGCGGCAAGCAAATTTCCTCAAATCGAAGGTTTCACGGGACCGATGGCGCGCCAGTTCATCTATTTCATGCAGGGCCTGACCAAGAGCTACCCGACCCGGAAGGTGCTCGATAACATCCATCTGAGCTTCTACCCGGATGCCAAGATCGGCGTGCTCGGCGTCAACGGCTCGGGCAAGTCGACGCTGCTCAAGATCATGGCGGGCCTCGACAAGGAGTACAACGGCGAGGCCTGGGTCGCCCAGGGCGCCCGCGTCGGCTATCTCGAACAGGAGCCGCAGCTCGATCCCAAGCTCTCGGTCCGCGAGAACGTCATGCTGGGCGTCGCCAAGCAGAAGGCCATCCTCGATCGCTACAATGAGCTGGCGATGAACTATTCCGAGGAGACCGCCGACGAGATGACCAAGCTGCAGGACGAGATCGAGGCTCAGGGCCTCTGGGATCTCGACAGCAAGGTCGACCAGGCCATGGACGCGCTGCGCTGCCCGCCCGACGATGCCGACGTGGCGAAACTCTCCGGCGGTGAGCGTCGCCGCGTCGCGCTGTGCAAGCTGCTGCTCGACCAGCCCGAACTGCTGCTGCTCGACGAGCCCACCAACCATCTCGATGCCGAGTCGGTGTCGTGGCTCGAAGGCCACTTACGCAACTATCCCGGCGCGATCCTGATCGTCACCCACGACCGTTACTTCCTCGACAACGTCACGGGCTGGATTCTCGAGCTCGATCGCGGCCGCGGCATCCCCTACGAGGGCAACTACTCGTCCTGGCTGGTGCAGAAGCAGAAGCGTCTGGAGCAGGAGGGACGCGAGGACGCAGCGCACCAGAAGACGCTCGCCCGCGAGCAGGAATGGGTCGCATCGTCGCCGAAGGCACGCCAGGCCAAGTCGAAGGCGCGCTACCAGCGCTACGAGGATCTGCTCAAGCAGGCGAGCGAGAAGCAGACCCAGACTGCGCAGATCATCATTCCCGTCGCCGAGCGGCTCGGTGCCAACGTCGTTGACTTCGAGGGTCTCAGCAAAGGCTTTGGCGACCGCCTCCTGATCGACGATCTCACCTTCAAGCTGCCGCCCGGCGGCATTGTCGGCGTGATCGGCCCGAACGGCGCCGGCAAGACCACGCTGTTCAAGATGATCACCAAGCAGGAGACGCCGGACAAGGGCACCATCACGGTCGGCGAGACCGTGCATCTCGGCTATGTCGACCAGTCGCGCGATGCGCTCGATGGCAACAAGAACGTGTGGGAGGAGATATCCGGCGGCAACGAGCTGATTCTGCTCGGCAAGAAGGAGGTCAATTCGCGCGGCTATTGCTCCGCCTTCAACTTCAAGGGGGCTGACCAGCAGAAGAAGGTCGGCGCGCTCTCGGGCGGTGAACGCAACCGCGTGCATCTCGCCAAGATGCTGAAGTCCGGCGCCAACGTGCTGCTGCTCGACGAACCGACCAACGACCTCGACGTCGACACGCTGCGCGCGCTCGAAGAGGCGCTTGAGGACTTTGCCGGCTGCGCCGTCATCATCAGCCACGATCGCTGGTTCCTCGACCGCATCGCGACCCACATCCTGGCCTTCGAAGGCGACAGCCACGTCGAGTGGTTCGAGGGCAACTTCCAGGATTACGAGAAAGACAAGATGCGCCGGCTCGGACAGGACAGCATCATTCCGCATCGCGTGAAGTACAAGAAGCTGACGCGGTGACGGCGGCATGATGCGGCGGGCGCTCATCGCTGCGGTGATCGTGGTCACCTGCGGCTGGTCGTCCGCCCGCGCAGCAGACGCGGCGTTCACGCAGTTCGTCGCCTCGCTCTGGCCGGAAGCGCAGGCCGCAGGCGTCTCGCGTGCGACGTTCGAGCAACAGACGCGCGGGCTCGAGCCCGATTACAAGCTGCCTGATCTGATCCTGCCGGGCCGACCTGCGACCGGCGCGCCGTCGCAGGCCGAGTTCGTGCAGGTGCCGGCCGATTACGTCAGGGAAGCCTCGATCGCGCGGCTTGCGGGCGAGGGGCAGCGGTTGCTGCAGAAATATCGGCCGGTGCTGACCGAGATCGAGAAGAAGTCCGGTGTGCCCGCCACCGTGATGCTGGCAATCTGGGGGCGCGAGACCGATTACGGCCGCTACGCGCTGCCCTACGATCTCCTGCGCGTGCTGGCGACGCAGGCCTATGTCGGCCGCCGCAAGGATCAGTACCGCAACGAGTTCATCCTCTCGCTCAAGATCCTTGGCGAGGGCGTGGTGACGCGCAAGGACATGCGCTCGTCCTGGGCCGGCGCCACTGGGCTGACGCAGTTCCTGCCGTCGGAATATTACAAGCATGGCGTCGATTTCGACGACGATGGCCGCATCGACATCTGGCACTCGGTGCCGGATGCACTGGCCTCGGCCGCGCAGCAGCTCGTCAACAAGGGTTGGCAAAGCGGCTTGCGCTGGGCCTACGAGGTGCGGGCACCGGCGAAGGTCGATTGCACCGCCGGCGTGCCTGAGGTGACGAAGCCGATCGGCCAATGGTTGCGCGAAGGATTCGTGCCGGTGCGCGGTCAAAAGCTCAGTGCCGCCGAGCAGGCGGAGCCGGCCTCGCTGCTTCAGCCCGAAGGCATCTACGGCCCGTCCTTCCTGACCACCAAGAACTACTTCGTCATCAAGGAGTACAATTTCTCCGACCTCTACGTGCTGTTCGTCGGCCATCTCAGCGACCGTATGACCAGCCCGCTGCCATTCGCAACGCCGTGGTCGGCTTCGAAGCAACTGCGCACGAAAGACGTCGAGACGATGCAGCGCGAGCTGACGCGCGTCGGGCTCTACAAGGACAAGATCGACGGCAAGGCCGGCATGCAGACGCGCGCCGCACTCGGCGCCTATCAGAAGTCGGCAGGCCTCAAGGTCGATTGCTGGCCGAGCGAAGAGGTGCTGCGCTCGATCCAGGCGGGGCGATAGCGCGGGACCAAAAGAAAAAGCCCGGCCGATGGTCTCGGCCGGGCTTCGATCGCGGCGCTTGTGAGCGCGGTGCGATCAGATCAGTAGCAGACGCGAACCGGGCGAACGACCCAGCCATAGCCGTCCCAATAACGCTGGCGCTGCCAGTAGCAGGGTGGGGGCGGTGGGCCGGGCTCGGCCACGTAAACCGGACCACCATAGGCCGGACGGCTCGACGCGATGGCGCCGCCGACGATCGCGCCGCCGATCAGGCCGGCCGCGATGCCCGCGCCGATGCCGTCATGCGCCTTCGCGGACGGAGTCGCGGTCACCAGCGAAGCGGCGACCGTCGCGACCGTGAGGGCAGCAACTAAAGTCTTCTTCATGCTCTTGGCTCTCCTGGGAGATGGACTTCCCTTGTAAGGGATGGCCCGGGTTTCAAAGGTTCACGCACACTCTGATGGAATTTGGCCTTGCGGTTAGGAAGCGCGCAAATGGTCAATCCACGGTAAACGCACACGGAGCTGTGACGAGAAAAAGCGGTCTTTTTCGGGCTCCGAGATGAACGGCGCGTCCGTAGCGAACCGGATAAGGGCGCCTCAGCCACAAACTCTGACGCGGCGGATGCGCCAGGCATAGCCGTCCCAGAAGCGCTGCTTCTGCCAGACGCAGCCGCCGCCGTAATAGCCGTCGGCGACGTAGCCCGGACCCGGCGCATAGTAGCGGGGCGGGTAATAGCCCGGCTGGTAATAGCCATAGCCGGGCCCTGGTCCGTAATAATACGGAGAGGCCAGCGCGCCGCCGACGATGGCGCCGCCAATGATCCCGGCTGCGACGCCGGCAGCGACACCGCGCTGCGCCTGGGCCGGCGTTCCGGCCGTCAGGGCCAGGGTGAGGATGGCAGTAACTGCCAGGAGCGACTTCTTCATTGGCTTGACCTTCACACGATCACCCGGGGAACGCTTCACGCGGGAACTCTTTGAGGGCAGAGTTCCATACTTCGCTTGAATGATCAATGAACGGCGCCCTTGCCAGGCACGACCAATTGGCTCGCACCACAGTTCCACCGGGGAGACGATGATGGGCAACGGGATGGTCAGTGCAGTGATTGCTGCCGCGATCGTTCTCGCGATCGGCTACGGCTTGATCACGCATCTCCAGAACCGCGGGCGGCGGTCCCGCGCGGCGGCCCGCAGCGACGGAGGGAGTAGTGGTGGCCTCGATGGCTATGCTGCACCAGACACTGGCTTCTCACTGGGAAGCTGGTTTTCGAGCCACAGTTCGGGGAACTCGATTGGTGGCGGCAGCTGTTCCAGCAGCGACAGCGGCAGCAGCGGCGGGGATTGCGGAGGGGGCGGCGACGGTGGTGGTGGCGGCGGCGACTAGACCCGCACCGCATTCTTGACCCCGCTCAACGCCCCCGTTCTAGAGCTGTTCTAGGCTGTTTCCAGGCCAGTTTGGAATAGCTTCAAATACCGCTTTTTCCTTTTGCATCCGGCCGGCCGCTTAAATATCGATGATGGCGCATCACCGAAGGGCCTGCCGCTTCCATGATCGTCTGTTCCTGTAACGTGCTGAGCGATGAAGACATCCGCGCCGCCCTTGCGGAGGCCGACGACGCAGTGCGACATGCCAAGCAGGTCTATGGATGCCTCGGCTGTAGCGCCGAATGCGGCCGTTGTGCGCGAACCATCAAGACCATCATCGATGAAGCACTCGGCCCGTGCGCCCAGTCCTGCTGTGCCGGCTGTCCGCACGGCAACACTGTGGCCGCCAATGACGAGACGGCCGAACCCGCCCAGTTCGCCCTCGCAGCCTGCTGAAGTCACCCCGATCGGTCGAGCTTTTCCCCGGCTGCGCCCCGGTGACAGGTTGCCCTTCTCCGCAAAGTCATTTAGAAGCATTCTAAATTCGGTTTAGGGCCGATTTGGATTGCAAGAGCTGGAGTGAACCATGCAGGGCGACGCAAAAGTCATCGAGTATCTCAACAAGGCGCTGCGTCACGAACTGACTGCGATCAACCAGTACTGGCTGCACTACCGTTTCCTCGACAATTGGGGCTTGCTGGACATGGCAAAGGTCTGGCGCAAGGAGTCCATCGAGGAGATGGAGCACGCCGACAAGCTCACCGAGCGCATCCTGTTCTTCGACGGGTTCCCGAACATGCAGGTGCTGGATCCCCTGCGCATCGGCCAGAACGTCAAGGAGATCATCGAGTGCGATCTCGCCGCGGAGATGAGCGCGCGGGCGCTGTACCAGGAAGCGGCGACCTACTGCCACGGCGTCAAGGACTACGTCACGCGCGACCTGTTCGAGAAGCTGATGAGCGACGAAGAGCACCACATCGACTTCCTTGAAACCCAGCTCGACCTGATCGGCCGCATCGGGCTCGAACTCTACACCCAGAAGCACGTCGGCGGGCTCGAGGGCGAGGGACACTAAGGCTCCGCTCTCTCCATTCGTCAGGTCGGGTTTGACCCGGCCATCCACATAGTGCCGCACGACGAATGTGTGGATGCCCGGGTCAGGCCCGGGCATGACGGTCTGCTCGAACAGCAAAAGCGGCCCGCTACAATTGCGTCTTGTAGAGTTCTTCCACGATCTCCTGACTCTGCGGCTCGCCCAAGCCCGTCTGGTCGTGGATGACCTCGGTGATGCTCGGCATGACCGAGCGCTGCACTTTCTCGGGCGACCAGAGCTTCGAGCGCATCAACGCCTTGCCGCAGTGGAAATAGACTTCGCTGACCGCGACGTTCAGCACAGCGCGCGGCGGCTTGCCGAACTCCACCATCGCGGCGAGCAGATCCGGATCGGCCGACAGCGTGCCGCGTCCGCCGACGCGCAGCGTCTCGTCGATCCCCGGCACGAAGAACAGGAGATGCACGAAGCCGGAGCCTTCGACCACGTTCCGAAAACTGTCGATCCGGTTGTTGCCGGAGCGGTCGGGCATCAGCAACTGGTTGGGACCGGCGACGCGGACGAAGCCGATGCCGCCGCCGCGCGGAGAGGCATCGACGCTGCCGTCCGCGCCCGACGTCGCGAGCACGCAGAACGGCGACATCTCGATGAACTTCTTCGCATGCGCATCGATCGCGGGCCGCGCTTTCGCGATCACGCGCGGGGTCGGCTTGGCATAAATGGCGGCGAGGTCTTCGGCGCGAAGGTCGGTCAACGGCGTGACTCCATATCAGCCTGGCTTCAAGTTATCCGACCAGGCGCCTTCAGCCAACGAAATCCATCACGCTAGACCGCATCAGCGGGGACGAAGCAACTGATGATGATGGCGCCGCGGTGGTGGACGTACCACACCACGGCCTGGCCGACGGGATTGCCGCGATCGCGGATGATGGCGCGCGCGGGCACCTCGAACCATTGTCCCTCGATCGGCACCCAATAGGCGCCGCCGCGCACGTCGTATTCGGTGCGATGGCCGTCCGAGATGTCGCAGCAGGGCACGCCGTTCGGCGCGATCACGCTTTTGAACCAGGCGCGAATGTCGGGCGGGACGTGATCATATTGCCCGTTGTCGATCGCGAACGCGGCGCTCGTTAGCGCAGCCAGCCAGACGCACAGTGCGAGCGTGCGCATGCGATCCTCCTCGCGTCGATTCGTATCGTTGGTGCGATTAAGCCCGAGCTGTCAGGTCATTGCATGCTCAAATAATATGCGGTGATGATGCGCCGCACCGACCGTCATGCAGCTCGCGATCGGGGACCGCGTTTTGCCCCGGAACTTAACAGGAGGGCAGGGAGGGATGTAGGATTTCGCCGCTGCCGACCGTCCTTGGGGGACATATCCGGAGAGGGTGCATGTGTCGCAACATCAAGACGCTGTTCAACTTCGATCCGCCGGCAACGGAGGACGAGATCCATGCCAGTGCGCTTCAGTTCGTGCGCAAGTTGTCCGGCTTCAACAAGCCGTCGCAGGCCAATGAAGAGGCGTTCGAGCGTGCGGTGGCCGAAGTCTCGGACGCCGCGCGCAGACTCCTGACCTCGCTGCACACCCACGCCCCGGCGCGTGACCGCGAGGTCGAGGCGGAAAAGGCGAAGGAACGCTCGCGGTTGCGGTTCGGTTAGTCCTTTCCCGCGCCTCCGTTGCGTGATCTCGCTCACGGAAGTGGGTCTCGTCCTGCCTAATGATGTTCGTCGGGTTTTTCGACTGCCCGGAGCACGAACATGAGTCGCCCCCTTCTTCCTCTGAAAGCAGGTGCCGTCACCTTCACGGTGCTGTGGACCGCCTGGATGATGTGGTGGAGCGGGTCTTACAGCAGCGCCCACCTCGTCGTCCTGACGCTGCTCGGCACGTTGGTCGGCTACCTCTGGTATCGTGCGATGCGCTGGCAGTTCGAGCGCATGGGCATGCTGCCGCGCAAGGATGACTCCTCGCGGGCGCCTTGATCCGAAACCTGCAGGTCGCGAGTGCATCTCTCAGTGAGATCGCGCAGTGCAACATTGCAGAGTCCGAAGGCATGGACCTTCGGGCGCGCCACTAACTCTTGTCGTGTTTCTTCCTCTTTTTCTTCTTCTTGTGATCGTCGCTGTCGTCGTCCTCGTCATCGGCGATCGACGCGTCCGGCTCCTGCACTGCGGCCGCCAGTGCCTCGCGCTCGGCGGCCTCGCGTTCGCGCTGGCGGCGGCGTTCGTCCCAGGCGTCGAACAGCTGCTCGAGCCACGGCAACACCTGCTCGATCGATGGCAGTTGACCGGCCGGCCCCGGCTCGCCGCGAGGGCCTTGCGGCCCTGCCGGCCCCTGCGGTCCGACGGGTCCCTGCGCACCGGCGGGTCCACGCGGACCGATCTCGCCCTGCTTGCCCTGCGCACCGGGTTTGCCCGGCGGTCCCGCCTTTCCGGCTGGCCCCGGCTTGCCCTGCGGCCCCGGCTTGCCGCGCGCACCGTCGGCACCGCGCCGGCCCGGATGACCCTGCGGCCCCGGCCGTCCCGGTTGACCCTGCGGCCCGCGCGGGCCTTGAGGTCCCCGCCGTCGTCCCTGATCGTCTGCCACGCCACTGCTCCCTTCACCCGAAGCAAGCTACTTAGCGGCGTTTGACGACAGCAGCAATTCCGTCCCGCGCATCGCGCCGAGCGTGATCAACATCAATCGGCACGGCGAGCGGCCGTGTCATCGATCACGCACGGCACGTCCCTTGCGAGGACGAGCGATGGGCGCGGCGTGGAGAGTCTTTCTAGTGTCGCGCGCTAGTCCTGATAGGCGGGCACGTCGATGCCGGAGGCGGCATAGAGTTTGATCTTGTTGCGCAGCGTGCGCACCGACAGGCCGAGCACGCGCGCGGCCCGCGTGCGGTTGCCGTCGCAACGCGCAAGCGTCTGGAGCACGAGCTCGCGCTCGACCTCGTCGACGGTCGCACCGATCAGCATCGGAACGATCTGGTTGGGGGCAAGGAATTGTGCGCCCGGTAGGGACGCAGCGACGTGAACAGTGGTCATCAATACACTCCCCGATCAACGCCCGCCTTCCATCGCTGGAAGCGGATCGAGAACAAACGACCCCCAAGCCGTAGATCTACGGTGGTCCGGTTTGGTTAACCAAAGGTTAACCGCCGACGATCGCACCAATTGACCTCAGGAATGCCGCGAAGCCGCCGCGATTGGCGCGGGATGCAGAGCAATGCGGACCTATCTCGTCCCGCAGACGCTGTCATGCCCCGCGCAAGGCGGGGCATCCACGCCGCCGCGGCCTCTCGATTCAATCGCTGCCGTCTCGGAGTACTGGATCGTCCGCCTTCGCGGACGATGACACCGCGTGAATGGCGAGACTACCGCGCCCCTCACACCGTCCGATAGCCGCCGTCCACCATCACGATCGTGCCCGTGACATAGGCCGACATGTCGGAGGCCAGGAAGATCGCGGGTCCCACGATGTCCTCGGGCTTGCCGGTGCGCGCCAGCGGCGTGTGGTCGAGGAAGGCCTGCACCAGCGCGGGATTGGTCGCGCGCACGTTGGCGTTGATGTTGGTCTCGATGAAGCCGGGGCCGATCGCGTTGACGCGCACGCCTTCCTTGCCGAGCTCGGCCGCGAGCGCCTTGGTGAAGCCGAGCACGCCGTGCTTCGACGTCGTGTAGGCCGCCGAACTCGGCGTGCGCAGATGCACGAAGGACTGGATCGAGCCGATGTTGACGATGCGGCCCTTGCTCGCGCGCAAGGGGGCGAGGAATGCCTGCGTCATGTTGAAGACGCCGTTGAGGTTGAGCGAGATGATGTCGTTCCAGTCCTTCGCCACCGTCTCGGTCTCGGCGGTGAAGGCGTTGCGGCGGGTGATGCCGGCATTGTTGACGAGGATCGAGACCTGCCCGACCTTGGCCTCGACCTGCGCGGCCAGCGCAAAGCAGTCCTCGCGGCGGGTCACGTCGAGCGCGAAGCTCTCGGCCTTGCCGCCGGCCTTGCGGATCTCCTGGGCGGCCTCCGCGACGGCGTCGGCATTGACGTCGAGCAGCACGACCTGCGCGCCTTCCCGCGCGTAGCCGGCGGCGATCGCCCGGCCGATGCCGGAGCCGGCACCCGTGACGACGGCGATCTGGTTTGCGAGCAGTGCCATGGCAGTTTCCTCCCGGTTTCTTTTCGAAGTTTCACGAAAAGCTAACTCGAAATTAAGGGGTCGGAAACGGCGGCCTTGGCATACTGATCCCGATTGCTAAACGTTGCGCGCATGATGGAACGGCTTGAATCCTGGAAACTGGCGCTCGAGCGCCTGCGGTCGGCGCAGTCGGCTGATTGGGCCGAGGCGGGCCGCCTGGTGGCCGAGATCGCGCGGATCAGCAGCGACGTCACGCTGCGCCAGGCGGCGGAGCAGGCGCTTCCGGTGCTGCGCCAGGCCTCGGACAATGACGATCACGGCGTCACGCTGGCGGCGCAGCGCCGTATCGGTGTGGTCCTCGATGTCGTCCACGATCTGACCGCGCCGCGCTTCGGCCGCCGCAATGCCCTGCCGAAGAAGCTGTCGCGCGAGGATCGCGCCCGCAAGGTGCTCGGCCTGCCTCTCGCCGTGCAGCTCACCTGCGAGGACATCAACCAGGCCTATCGCCGCGCCGCCAAGGGCATGCATCCCGACCATGGCGGCAGCGCGCAGGCCTTCATCGACCTCGCCGCCGCGCGCGACGTCCTCATTCACCCCGGCGCCTACAAGGACGCGTGAGCGCGCGTCGGCCCTCGTTCACTCGCGCAAAAAAAACCGGGCAGGGACGCTTGCGTCCTTGCCCGGTACTTCGTCCGCCGATCGAATTGTTACCAGGTGCAGCTGCCGCCCTTGAGCGCGGCGTCCTTGAGCGCGAGGGCGTCGATGAAGGTCGGCACGCTCGCGCTGGCGCGATGGTAGCCGGCCGGCCACGGCGTGGTCGGGATGCTCTCGTCCCAGATCTGGCAGAAGCCGCTGTCCTGCCAGCGGATCAGGTGATAGCTGGCTTCGGCAGGGCTCGCGGCGGCGAATGCAGTGACGGCAAGGCCGGCGGCAGCGCACAGCACGGAAAGACGACGCATGATCAGCTCCTCGAAATGAATGATGTGATGCGCCTCCCGACAATGAGGGGAGGGCTGGCGCGGGACGCGTTCGCATGCGCCCCGGACAAGATGTGAGTAGCTGCTTGCGCTGGTCAGGTTCAAACGGCGCGCGCCGGACATGCGCGGTTTTCGGCCGGAGATTGAACGGTCCTGCGAGAACGGAAAGGGCGGACCGCTCGCGCGACCCGCCCTCCAAACGCGATCTGCCGTGTCCGGCTCAGAGCGTGCAGCGGCGCTCCGAGCGCAGCTTGATCTGGAGGTCCGACGCCTGCTGGAAGTTCGGGAATGGCTTGCTGACGACCTTGTAGGTCGACACCCCGAACTGGAACGGCTTGTACTGCAGGTCCTCGTTCCAGACCTGGCAGATGCCGGTGTTGTCCCAGCGGATCACGTAATAGCCGGGCTTTGCGGACGCGGGCACGGCGAACAGGGAGCTGGCGATGCCGGCGGCAGCACAGAGGGCGAGAACGCGACGCATGAAGTATCTCCTTGGGGTGAAGTGGGATGCGAAAGTTCGTGCGGTAAAAGCAGGTGCTTTGCAAGCCGGGGAGCCGACGTTCACGGACATGTCAGTCGCGGCCGCGCATTTGGTTCGGCCGCGTGCCCGACAAGTCACACGCGCGGCTCACCTCGCCAGCGACGCCACCGCTTCGATCTCGATCAGCATCTCCGGCCTGGGCAGCGCCTGCACCACGCAGGTGGTGCGCGCGGGGTAGGGCGGCGGGCCGAAGGCGCCGGCATAGAGCGCGTTCATGGCGGCCACATCGCCGGCGCGGGTCAGCAGCACGTTGACCTTGACGAGGTCGCGGAACGTGGCACCGGCCTCGTCGAGCACGCGCTTGATGTTGACGACGACGTTGGCGAACTGCGCCTCGAAGCCGTCGGGCAGTGCGCCTGATGCATCGAAGCCGGGAATGCCGGAGATGAACAGGAGGTCGCCGACGCGCGTCGCAAAGGACAGCGGCGGCGCCTTGACGTGCGGCGGGGGCGCGAAATGCTGGATCGGCATGGGATCACCTCGGAAGCGGTCGCTGATGCGAGAGCGTAGCGGCAGGCGAGGGACGCTCAAAACAAAAAATGCGAAAACAACCCCATGCACAGTAGCCATGAAGCGGAAATCATTGGTCTTTTCAAAAATTCGGGAAGAACGAAGCAATCGCTTGCTTCGTCGGGCAAAACAGGGGCATGATGGCATGATGGCCACGGTTAGTGCGCAGTGCTTCGCCTCTCGCCACGCGTAGCCCGAACGTTGTGAGAGGACGGTCCATCTACCCCGTCATTGCGAGGAGCTCTTGCGACGAAGCAATCCGGGCCGGCTCCGCGGAGAGATTCTGGATTGCTTCGCTGCGCTCGCAATGACGCGGAATGAGGGCTTTCCGAGTGCACAGCCGCACCCCATCATGTTGCCGCCTCGATCGATCGGGTAAATTCGCGCCGTCTGATTCGCGAATCCTGCCTTGAAAAATAGCCCCCGGAGACACCCATGAAGCTCGCAACCACCTTTCGCGCCGCGCTCGTCGCCATCGCCGCCTTTGCCGGCCTCTCGACCGCGGCGCGGGCCGACAGCGGCTTCGTGACGCTGACGATCTACAAGGCCGGCTGGATCATCGGCGGTTCCGGCGGCTCGGGCGTCCTCAACTTCCGCGGCCGCACCTACGGGCTTTCCACCGGCGGCCTCGACTACGGCCTCGTGTTCGGCGGTTCGAAAACCGTGCTGCGCGGCCGCGTCTCCAACATCAACCGTCCCTCGGACGTCGCCGGAGTCTATGGCGCCGCCGGTGCCGGCATTGCCGTCGGATCCGGCGCCCGCGCCATCGTGCTGACCAACCAGAAGGGCGCCGTGCTGGAGCTGTCGGGCACGCAGGTCGGCCTGATGGCGAATGCGGATCTCAGCGGGCTTGCGATCACGATGCGGTAGGGCGCGGCGCCGTAGGGTGGGTTAGCCGAAGGCGTAACCCACCTCTTTGGTTTCCGCAGTAGCAGAAGTGGTGGGTTACGCTGCGCTAACCCACCCTACGAAGTACGGACTACGCGCTCACCGCCGCATGAATCCGCTGACAATGCGCGACGAGATTGTCGTGCGCATCGACGAAGCCCTTCAGCGGCGTCGGGATCGGAAAATAGTGGATGTTGGCGACGAAGCCGTAGATGCCGGCATCGATGCTGGTCGGCGCCGCGCCGTGGACGAAGCCCGCGGCCGGCACGATCTCCGCCAGCACCTGCAGATCGGCAAGCCCCCGCGCATAGGCCTGCTCGGGCGTGTAGCGGCCGATGCCCTGGTGGTGATAGCGCTGCGCGTTGTACGCCTTCGCCTTCTCGAAGCCTTCCGCGTTGATCTGCGGATGCTGCGCGATGAAGCCGTCGCGGAACGCGGGATAGAAGCACTCGTCCTTCCAGCGCGAATACGACATCACCCAGTAGAGATCGTCCAGCATGCGCGTGACGAAATGGTTGGTGCGGCGCTGGTCTGGTGACAAGCCGGCATCGATCGTGAGGCGGTATTTCGCGATCGCATACGCGATGATCGTCTCGCTGTCGCCGATGGTCTCGCCGTCGTCGACGATGTAGGGCAGCTGGCCGCGCGGCGCGGCGGAGGCATCGAAGATGTGCTCGTGCACGAACGGCACGCCCGCGAGCTTCAGGAAGGCATAGACCTTGAGGCCATAGCCGTTGTTGTCGGCGACGCCGAACAGATCCGGGTAGGAGTAGAGGGTCAGCATCGGCGGGCTCCTCCGTGTGGTAGAGCCTAGCATGCAGGTGTGCCGAGATGGGCGCAATGGCCGCCCGCAGCTCGCATGAGCGGAAGCGACATGCGGGTGCCTGCCGGCCCCGGATATCGCTTTCGCTCATCCGGGCTACGAACGCGACGCGGCGTTGAACACCGCCAGTTGCGCATCGAACGCGCGCCTGAACGCCGGCCGCGCCTCGCCGCGGGCGACATAGGCGGCGATATTGGGATACTCGTCCAGCAGGCGAGACCCGCTCAACCGGCGCAACACGTTCACCATTATGAGATCGCCGGCGCTGAAGTCGCCGTCGAGCCAGTCGGCCTCGCCGAGACGGCGCGACAATTCGCCGAGCCTGACGCGGACGCGTCGCTCCAGCAGGGGTAGCCGCGCCGCGTGCCAGCTCTCGTCACGTTCTACCAGAATCGCCATGTCGAGTTCGACGATCGGCGGCTCCAGCGTGCTCAGCGCCGCGAACATCCAGGCGATCGCGCGGCTCCTCGCATTCGGCTCGATCGGCAGCAGCCCGGCATGGCGCTCGGCGATGTGGAGCACGATCGCGCCGGATTCGAACAGCGCGAGATCGCCGTCCTCATAGGTCGGGATCTGCCCGAACGGTTGCAGCGCACGATGCGCCGGTTGTTTCATCGCCTCGAACGACACGAGGCGAACGTCGTAAGGCCGGCCCACTTCTTCCAGCGCCCAGCGAACGCGCATGTCGCGCGCCTGCCCGCGGCCGCGATCGGGCGAGTTTTCGAAGGCGGTGATGGTGGGCATCGGACGCTCCTGGGCAATCACGCCATGTGTTCACAGGACGATCGGCCAGGGGAGAATCCGACAAGCTGTCTCGCTTTTCGGACGCGTGACGAAGCCAGACCCTCATGGTGAGGAGGCGCGTAGCGCCGTCTCGAACCATGCAGGCCCCACCTCGTTCGCGGCCATCCTTCGAGACGCCTGCTGCGCAGGCTCCTCAGGATGAGGTCCGTGGGGGAGGCACGTCCAGTGCCGCAATCCACGCCGCCAGCTCCCGCCACGGCTCCAGCGTCCAGTGCCCGGACGCCGCGCCTGAGGGCGAGGGCAGCACGAATATCTCGGGCCAGCTTGCATCGCGCGCCTGCCGCCCCAGCGCAATCGCAGCCGACGGCCTGCCGTAAAACAAGCTCGCCGCCCTCTTGCTCGTGAACGCAATCGTGCGCGGCCGGTACTTTTCCATCTTCGCCCTGAACCCCGCCACGTCGATCGTCTCAGCCGCGATCTGGTGATCCATCCCGGTGCCCGTCTTGCAGAGATCGGTGAAGCCGATCCCGAGCGCGATCAGCGCTGCGAATTCGCTCGGCTGATAGCGCCGCGGCGTGATCCCGGCCTCATGGATCGCGCGCCAGAAACGGTTGCCGGGATGGGCGTAGTAGTGCCCAAGCTCGGCCGAGCGCGTCGAGGCGGCGGTGCCGACGAAGACGAGGCGGAGGTTGGGACGGAGCTGGTCGGGGAGGCGGTGAGGTGGCACGTCAGTCATTCGCAGCCGTAGCCCGCATGAGCGGAGCGATATGCGGGACGAGAACGACCCCGGATGTCGCTGCGCTCATCCGGGCTACGCTGCCTGAATTGATCGAGAAACAGGCGCAATCGCTCGACGTCCTCGACGGCGTCGGGCGAGAGCAGGATCATCCGATCCTGCGCGCCGCCGGCCGTGGCAACTCCTTCGCCGAATCCCAGCTCGCGACCCAGTTCTTCACCTCGTTGAGCGGCACGGCGGCTCGGCTTTTTCTGAAATCATCCAGCCGTCGGCGATCCTCGGCTATGTCGGGGCCGGCGATATCGACCACGGAATCGAGCAGCGCCACGGCTTCCGCGAGCACGGCCGCGACATCCTGCCCGCGCTCGTCGGCCGTCTCGCGCAAACGCGCGTCGGTATCGATATCCAGCGTGCGGCGAATGATGTTCATCCAAGCAGGATAGGGGTGGAGGGGGAGTTTGTCGAGGTAGCCAAATTGAAGAGCCGATCCCGATTTAGATTGCACGAACGGATACTGAATTCATCTCGAGCGGTCTCCTCACAATCTTCGGTCGAAAGTCGCGTGGCGCGGTGATATTGCGGGTGCTAGTTTAAGAGGGGTTTGGGAGCAGAAATATCATGACGCAAAGTCAAGGCCCTGTGAATAACGAGTTCGATGCTGCAAAGATTATCGCAGAAACTTTAGCTGGCTTGGACCGGCCACAACAGGAAAGAGCGTTGCGATTTGCTAGCGAAGCTCTCGGGTTAAAGATGCCGGACACTTCAACCGCGCGACAAGCTGAACACCTGCCTTCAGTCGAGACCGTTCGCGAGCCAACAAGAGCGCTAGACATAAAACAGTTTACAGATTCAAAAGCGCCGCAAAGCGATCAGCAATTTGCTGCTGTGGTTGCATACTATTATCTGTTTGAAGCGCCGGCTCACACTCGTCGCGAGACCATCA
Source organism: Bradyrhizobium cedriense (assembly GCF_054602315.1). Classification (NCBI taxonomy): domain Bacteria; kingdom Pseudomonadati; phylum Pseudomonadota; class Alphaproteobacteria; order Hyphomicrobiales; family Nitrobacteraceae; genus Bradyrhizobium; species Bradyrhizobium cedriense. The sequence continues at coordinate 330,752 of NZ_JBTSWB010000001.1, forward strand.
ATGCCGAGTTCTTAGGTGAGGCAGCGCGGCTTGCGACTCGAAAACGCCCGAGCCGATATGCGCTCAACAACGCAAAGAGGGCAGGCTACCTAGATTCGGCTGGGCACGGCGAGTTTCGATTGAACACTGTGGGCGAAAACTTAGTGGCAATCACACTTCCTGGAAAGGCAGTCGCGACAGGTCAAAAAGCTAGTCGTCAGAGGAGGCGGCCAGCCGCCCGTAAGGCATCATCTAGGAAAAAGGGCAGGGCGTAGTCCGCGTCGGGAGTATTTTAGATGACCGCCGCCCTAGATGCGATCGATGCCGCTCTCCAAGAAGTTACGACAGCGCGAATCCTCGTAGCCAAGATCCGGTCAAAGCAAGTCCGCGGAGCAGACCAACTCGCGGGCTTAAAGTCGCTTGCTTATGCATGGTTTAATGCGCATCGGAAATCGCTGGAGAACCGTCCTGACATTGACGTCAGTGCGATCAACGACGCATTTCAAACCATTCTGAATTCCGCGGACAGGAGCGCCGCCAGAACCACCTATCTTGGAGCTCTCACGCGAGCGAAAATTGCGCTGATCGCGGCGCGAACCGGACTCTTGCGGCACGGGACGATGACCACTCCCCTGCATTCCGACGATGTTCCGCCGGATTTCTCACCGTTGGCTGGCAGCCCGCAGATGGAGACCATCCTAACTAACCGGTGGTCAGAATGCTGCAAGTGTGTGTCAGCTCAGGCCCATCTTGCGGCGATAGTCATGATGGGAGGACTACTTGAGGCTCTTTTTGTCGCTCGCGCGAACAAGATGACCGACAAGTCGAGCCTGATCAAAGCAAAGGCAGCCCCGATCGATAAGAAATCGGGTAAGACTGCGGACTATCGAGAATGGATGCTCGATTCCTACATTCGCGTCGGGCACGAGCTGGGCTGGATCACCGAGTCTGCTAAGCAAGTGGCGGATGTTTTGAAGGAGTTTCGCAACTACGTTCATCCAGCGAAGGAGCTTCGACACGGAGTGTCCCTCGCACACAATGATTCTGCCATGTTCTGGAACGTTACTAAAGCGCTCGTGAGGCAGTTGCTGATTAGCGCGGTCTGAAACCCGGCCAGTGATAGCTTTCATTTGGAGCTAAAAGCACTGCGCTTATGAGGAGTGTCATTCTGTGCTAGGCCGGCGAGTAATCGCCGGCCTGTTGAGATCGATCGTGCGTGAAGTCGACCGTCCTCACAACACCCGATTGCTCTCCTTCACCTTCTCCGCATCCAGATACAAGCTCTCGCCCATCTCCTTGAACTTCGCGCTCATCCTGGCCATGCCGTCCTCGGCCGTGCCGCTCATCGACATCCCCACCGAGTTCGGGTCATTCAGCGTCGCCGCATAATCCCGCACGTCTTGCGTGATCTTCATCGAGCAGAACTTCGGGCCGCACATTGAGCAGAAATGGGCGACCTTGTGGGCTTCCTTCGGCAGGGTCTCGTCGTGGAAGTTCTTGGCGGTCTCGGGGTCGAGGCCGAGGTTGAACTGGTCGGTCCAGCGGAAGTCGAAACGGGCGCGGGAGAGGGCGTCGTCGCGCAGTTGGGCGGCCGGGTGGCCCTTGGCGAGGTCGCTCGCGTGGGCGGCGATCTTGTAGGTGATGACGCCGGTCTTGACGTCGTTGCGATCGGGCAGGCCGAGATGCTCCTTCGGCGTGACGTAGCAGAGCATGGCGCAGCCGAACCAGCCGATCATGGCCGCACCGATGCCTGAGGTGATGTGGTCGTAGCCCGGCGCGATGTCGGTGGTCAGCGGCCCAAGCGTATAGAACGGCGCCTCGCCGCACTCCTTGAGCTGCTTGTCCATGTTGATCTTGATCTTGTGCATCGGCACATGGCCGGGGCCTTCGATCATAACCTGGCAGCCCTTGTCCCACGCGATTTTTGTCAGTTCGCCGAGGGTTTCGAGTTCGGCAAACTGCGCGCGATCGTTCGCGTCGGCGATGGAGCCAGGACGCAATCCATCCCCCAGGGAGAAGGAGACGTCGTATTTGCGCATCAAGTCGCAAATTTCGTCAAAGTGGGTGTACAGAAAACTCTCCTTGTGATGCGCCAGGCACCACTTCGCCATAATCGAGCCGCCGCGCGACACGATGCCGGTGACGCGGCTGGCGGTGAGGTGGATGTATTGCAGGCGCACGCCGGCGTGGATGGTGAAATAGTCGACGCCCTGCTCGCACTGCTCGATCAGGGTGTCCTTGTAGAGCTCCCAGGTCAGCTGCACGGGATCTCCGTTGCACTTCTCCAGCGCCTGGTAGATCGGAACGGTGCCGATCGGCACCGGCGCGTTGCGCAAAATCCATTCGCGGGTGGTGTGGATGTTGCGGCCCGTGGAGAGGTCCATCACGGTGTCGGCGCCCCAGCGGATCGCCCACACCATCTTCTCGACCTCTTCCTCCACCGACGAGGTCACCGCCGAGTTGCCGATATTGGCGTTGATCTTGGTCAGGAAGTTGCGGCCGATGATCATCGGCTCGAGCTCGGAATGGTTGATATTGCAGGGGATGATGGCGCGGCCGCGCGCGATCTCGTCGCGCACGAACTCCGGGGTGATGAAGGCGGGGACGGAGGCGCCGAAGCTCTCGCCGTCGGCAAGCGCAGCTTCAGCGCGTTCGAGCTGCTGCTTGCGGCCGAGGTTCTCGCGCGCGGCGACGTAGATCATCTCCTTGGTGATGATGCCGGCGCGGGCGAATTCGAGCTGGGTGATCTTGTGGCCGTCGAGGCCGCGCAGCGGCTTGTGATAGGCCGAGAAGGCGCGCGCGGCCTTGTCGGTGGAGACGCTGCCATTGTCCTCCGGCTTGATCTGCCGGCCCTCATATTCCTCGACGCCGCCGCGCTCCAGCACCCATTGCTTGCGGTTGCGGGGCAGGCCGGCGTTGACGTCAATGGTGACGGAGGGATCGGTGTAGGGGCCGGAGGTGTCGTAGACCGGAAGGTTCGGCTCGCCCGCGCCTTCGGAGAGGATGATCTCGCGCAAGGGCACGCGCAAATCGGGCGCGGCGTCGGGCGTCGCAAAGATCTTTCGCGAGGAGGGAAGGGGACCGGTGGTGACGGCGGGAACGGTCTTCTCAGGATTGGAGCGGATGTTCATTGAGGATCCTCCGGTTTTAATTGGCGTCGTTCCGGACGGACCGCATTGCGGTCCGATCCGGAACCTCGAGGTTGTTGAGCGAGATTCCGGGTTCACGCTTCGCGTGCCCCGGAATGACGCCGGTTGGAAGGCTCGCTGTCATCCCCGCCACCGGGGCTCGCCTTCGGCGAGCCCGATGACAGGCTCCGGCGGGGATCCAGTACGCCGCGGCGGTGCGGCTGGAGCCGAGAAGCCGCGGAGTACTGGATCGCCCGGTCAAGCCGGGCGATGACAGAGGAATGTATTGCCTTGTCATTGCGAGCCCTTGCGACGAAGCAATCCAGACTGACCTTGCGGAGAGACTCTGGATTGCTTCGCTACGCTCGCAATGACGAGTGGAGAGAGCGCGGGCCTGCATCACGCAGCCTCTTTGGACAGGCCGAGCCATTGCTGCACGCGGGCATCGGGGTCGGGGTTCTGCGTGACGTCGGACACGACGGCGATCGAATCCGCGCCGGCGGCAAAGATCTCTGCGGCGTGCTCGAACTTGATGCCGCCGATGGCGACCAGCGGGATGTTGCCGATGCGCTTCTTCCATTCCGTGATTTTGGGAATGCCCTGCGGCTCGAAGCGCATCGATTTGAGCGTGGTGAAGAAGATCGGGCCGAGCGCCACGTAATCCGGCTTCGCTGCGAGCGCGGTGGCAAGCTCGTCGTCATCGTGCGTGGAGATGCCGAGCTTGAGGCCGGCCTCGCGGATCGCCCCAAGATCGGCGTCGGCAAGATCCTCCTGGCCGAGATGCAGGTATTCTGCGCCGGCGACGACCGCCGCGCGCCAATAGTCGTTCACCACCAGCCTGGCCTGCGTTCCCTTGGTGATCGCCAGCGCGTCGCTGACGATCTGCAGGGCCTGCGAGTCGTCGAGCTCCTTGGCGCGCAATTGAATGGTGCTGACGCCGAGTTTCGTCAGGCGCTCGACCCACGCCAGGCTGTCGACGACGGGATAGAATCGATCAGGATACGGCATGCCAGAACGGGGTCCCAACGACAGGGGTTGAAGGAGAGGCGAAGTCGCGGGCGTTCATCAGCCCGGCCTCATAGGCGGTGCGGCCGGCTTCGATGCCGAGGCGGAAGGCGTTGGCCATGGCGACGGGATCGGCGGCCTTGGCGATCGCGGTGTTGAGCAGCACGGCGTCATAGCCGAGCTCCAGCGCGTGGGCGGCGTGCGAAGGCGCGCCCAGGCCGGCGTCGACAACCAGCGTGACGTCGGGCAGCCGGTCGCGCAGCAGCTTCAGCGCATCGCGGTTGGTGATGCCTTTCGCGCTGCCGATCGGCGCGGCCCACGGCATCACCACCTTGCAGCCGGCATCGACCAGGCGATTGGCAACCGAGAGGTCCTCGGTGCAATAGGGGAACACCTCGAAGCCGTCCTTGATCAGGATGCCGGCGGCTTCGACCAGGCCAACGACATCGGGCTGCAGCGTGTCGTTGTCGGCGATGACCTCCAGCTTGATCCAGCTGGTGCCGAACAATTCGCGGGCGAGCTTTGCGGTGGTCACGGCCTCGCGCACGGTGCGGCAGCCGGCGGTGTTCGGCAGCACGGTGACGTCGAGCTCGCGGATCAGCTTCCAGAACGCGTCGCCGGTCTTGCCGCCGGCGGATTCGCGCCGCAGCGACACCGTGACGATGCTGGCGCCGGAGCTACGGATCGCATCCTGCATGATCGCGGGCGAGGGATAGAGCGCGCTGCCGATCAAGAGGCGCGAGGCGAAGGTCTTGCCGTAGAAGGTCACCATGTGGAATTCCCCGTCATTCCGGACGGGCCGCGGAACGCGGACCGATCCGGAATCTCGAAGTTGTGGCGCGAGATTCCGGGTTCACGCTTCGCGTGCCCCGGAATGACGGGCCAATGCAGCCGTCATTGCGAAAAGAGGGCGCCATCCTCACCCTCCCTGCCGCGGCGTGATGATCTCGATCTCGTCGCCGGCCTTCAGCGGCGTCTCGGCCCAGCGGCTCTTCGGCACGACGTCGTAGTTTAGCGCGATGGCGAAATGGGTGCCTTCGTAATCGAGCTCGCTGAGCAGCGCGTCGACGCTGGCGGAATTCACCTCGCGCTGCTCACCGTTGACGATCACCCGCATTGCATCACCTCGTTGTCGATCTGGCCGCGCTCGACATAGGCCAGCGTCAGCTCGGCGAGAACGGGCGCGATCAGGAAGCCGTGGCGGTAGAGTCCGTTGACGCTGATCTTGCCGCCACGGATGCCGATGCGCGGCAGATTGTCGGGATAGGCGGGACGCAGGCCCGAGCCGAACTCGACGATGCGGGCCTCGCCGAAAGCCGGATGCACGGTGTAGGCCGCGCCGAGCAGCTCCAGCGCCGAGCGCACGCTGACGCCGTTGTCCTCGGCCTCGATCGAGGTCGCGCCCAGCATGAACAGGCCGGCTTCGCGCGGGATGACATAGAGCGGCCAACGCGGATGGATCAGCCGCACGGGGCGCGACAATTGCACCTCGTTGGTCTCGATCAGGATCATCTCGCCCTTGACGCCGCGCAAGCTGGGCTGCTCGTCGCGCGCGCTGATGCCGCGGCAATCGATCACGATGCCTTCAGGATTCAGGTTTGCGAGATCCTTGGCCGATACGTCGCTTTCGAACTTGATGGTGCCGCCGGCGGCGCGGATGCGCTCGTGCAGCTTCGGCAGCACGCGGCGCGGCTCGACATGGCCCTCGGCCGGGAAGAACAGGGCGTCGCGGAAGCGGCCCTCCAGCGAGGGCTCCAGCGCGGCAAGGCCCGTGGCATCGAGCCGCTGGTGGCCCCCGGTCATGCGCGCAAAGCGCTCGAAATCGTTGCGCTCGCGCGGATGGGCGACGACGAGCGAGCCGTTGAACGGCGTGTCGGGCAATTCGCGCCGCCAGATGTCCAGCGAGCGCAGCCCCAGGCGGCTGATGACGGGTTCGGCGACCTCCGCCTCGCAATAGGGCGCGAGCATGCCGCCGGCCCAGTGGCTGGTGGCGTCCGTCATCGCCTCGTCACCGCGCTCGTGCAAGGTCACGGCATGCCCGGCCTGCGCGAACAGCAGCGCCTGCCAGGCGCCTGCGATGCCTGCGCCGATGATGGATACCGGTGAATCCGGCCGCTTGGTCGTCTGCAACATCCCTGTCCCTTCGCCGGCATGACCCGGATCAGGTTCAAAGGGTCACCGCGGTCCTGGCAAGCCGGTATGAATGGCATTGCCCATTTAGCGGTATCTCAGCTCCTCCTCGGAGCACCCCTCGGAACGGCTCTAATGTATGCCAGTGACGGGCGGTGTCAACGCGTTAGCCACAGAGCAGTCATTCCGGGGCGGTCCGCAGGACCGAGCCCGGAATCTCGAGATTCTCGGGTGCGATGCTTCGCATCGCCCCGGAATGACGGTGGTTAGTGCGGAACCTGCGCCCGCGCATTGCGGACGCGCTGGGCGAGCTTGCGGTGCGGCGCGGTTCCGAACATCGTCTGCGGATTGCCGTTCGGCTCCAGCCACATCTCGCCCATATTACTCTGACCCACATTGGCGACCTGCACGGCCTCCTGCCGCTGGCGCTTTGCAACGTAGTAATAGCCGCCCGCGAAATAACGCACGGCTCGGGCATGATCACCGTTGGCGGCGCGATAGGCGCCGGCGAGATATTTGACCGCATAGGTGAGGTTGGTGTTGGGATCGCGCAGGCCGGCGGCGTCGCCGGTGTAGCCGACCCCGCGGGCGGTCGCGAGCTTGATCTGCATCAGCCCGATGGTGCCGCCGCGGCCGACGAGGTGCGGCTGGTAACGGCTCTCGCGCATGATGACGCGATGCACCAGCGCCTCCGGCACGCCATTGGCGCGGGCATGGGTCGCGACCATTTCGGCGTATTCGGCCTCGCCCGCGAATGCGGCCTGCGGCAACGTCAATCCAGCCGCGAGCAGCGCGGCAATGCGTAAAATTTTCATCAGCTAACCCCGACTTGCCTGCCCGGCTGCTGTTAGGCATCCCGAACGCGGCGATGATGTGACCAAACGCCGCCGTTAACGTTTTCGCGGTGCCGTGCCGCCGTTACGACCCAAAGCTGGCGCAATTGGGCTGCCGGTGCGGACGAGCCCCGCTCGCGACAGCACGCCTGTCTATTCGCGCCGGCTCGCGAAAGCGAGTATGCAAGCGCTGCAAATCGGGAGAGGTGCCATGACAAAAGCCAGCCTGGTCACTGCACACACCGGTGACATTCCAAGGCATAACCCTTGCGCCCAGTGCGGCACGCCGATCGCGCAGCCCGACTGGATCGAGCCGGGCGAGGGGCGCGTCTCGTACCTCTGGACCTGCCGCGCCTGCAATTATCGCTTCGAGGCGGTGGCGATCCTCCCGCATGAGGCCATCGAGCACCCGCCGCTGGCGGCGTGAGGCGTTGTCTTAAGAGGGCATGATCTTTTCGGAAAGCCGCTGCACACTTTTCCGGATCATGCCCTACGCCGCCAGCCGCGGCGCCTGCCACAACGGCAGTTGCATCCGCACGATCAGCCCGTGCGGCTTGCGGTCGTGCAACGACAGCTCACCGCCATGGGCGAGCGCGATCGCGCGCGCGATCGACAGGCCGAGCCCGAAGCCGGTGGATTCGTCCATGGTGCGCGCGTCGTCGCCGCGCACGAACGGCTCCAGCATCTCCTGCTTGCGGGCATCCGAAATGCCGGGGCCGTCGTCCTCGACGTCGATGACGAACGCGGTGTCCGAGACGTCGAGGCGGATCGTCACCTCGGCGCCGAAGCGCACCGCGTTCTCGACGAGGTTGGTGACGCCGCGGTGCAGATCGTCGGGCCGCGCGGCGGCGGTCGCTGACGCCGGCCCCTGGTAATGCACGACATGGCCCATGTCGCCGAACTGATCGGCGACGAGCTGGAGCGTGCTGGCGACGTCCACCAGCGTCACCGCCTCGACCTTGCGGTCGTCGCGCAAGAGCGACAGCACCGATTCCAGCATCGAGCGCATCTGGTCGAGATCGATCAGCATGCGCTTGCGGTTGCCCTCGTCCTCGATGAACTCGGCACGCAGGCGCAGCCGCGTGATCGGCGTGCGCAGATCGTGGCTGATCGCGGCCAGCATCCGGGTGCGATCCGACATCAGCCGCGCGATCCGCTCGTGCATGCGGTTGAGCGCGCGCGCGACCGAGCGGATCTCCTCCGGGCCGCGCTCGGGCAGCGGCTCGGACGCGCCGTCGACACTGAAATTCTCGGCCGCCCTGGCGAAGGACGACAGCGGCGCGGCGAGCGCGTAGGCGGCCCACAGGCCAAGCGTGGTGACGCAGATCAGCACGAACAGCAGCGTGATCATCCATGGCCCGCCCCAGAACGGCGGTGGATGCGGCGACTGTTCGATCCGGCCGGCGATCATGGTGCCGTCGGGCAGCCCGATCGCGACCCGATGCACACCGTCCTGCGAGGCGAGCGCGCGCACCTCGTACTGCTGGCCGAGATGCCGGCGCACGTTGCGCACGTGCTGCTCCTCGCCGTGGGCGAGGAGGGCGGCGGCTTCCGGCGCGAGGACTTCGATCCCGGCGTTCGGAAATGCGCGCGCGATGTCGGCGAGGATGCGGGGCCGCTCGCCTGCATCGGCGGCGCCGAGCAGCAGGGCTGCGTCGGCGAGCTGATGTGCGCTGTCGGGCGGCCGATCGCCGCGGTCGGGCCGGCCGAACAGGAAAGTGACGGTGAGGATCAGATGCAGCGCGAGGATCGACGCCACCACGAGCGCCGCGATCTGCCCGCCGATGCTGTTGAAATGGAAGAAGCGGAACGGCGTCATGACGGCCGGTCCCTCAGCTGCTCAGGGGCGCCGCGACCGCTTCGTTGCTGGCAACTTCGGTTCTCGGCGTGAACAGATAGCCGCCGGAGCGCACCGTCTTGATGAGGGTGGGATCGGCCGGATTGGGCTCGATCTTGCGGCGGATACGGCTGACCAGCACGTCGATGGAGCGCTCGAACGAGCCGGTGTTGCGGCCTTGCGTGAGGTCGAGCAGGCTGTCGCGCGACAGCACGCGACCGGGCCGTTCGCAGAACGTGCGCAAGAGATCGAACTCGGCGCTGGTCACCGCGACGCGCGCGCCTTCGGGATTGCGCAACTCGCGCAGGCGCAGATCGATGCGCCAGCCTTCGAAGGCGAGCGCGGAGGCGCCCTCGATCGAGCTCGCTGCCCGCGCGGCAGCCTGGCGGCGCAGCACCGCGTTGATGCGCGCGAGCAACTCGCGCGGGTTGAACGGCTTGGGCAGATAGTCGTCCGCGCCCATTTCCAGGCCGACGATGCGATCGACGTCCTCGCCGCGCGCGGTCAGCATGATGATCGGCGTCTGCGATTCCGCGCGCACCTTGCGGCACAGGCTGAGGCCGTCCTCGCCGGGCAGCATCACGTCGAGAATGATGAGGTCGACGCGGTGATCGGTCATCGCGCGGGACATCTCGCGGCCGTCGCTCACGGCGGTGACGTTGCAGGCGTTGTTGCGCAGGTACTTCGCAATCAACGTCCGGGTCTCGCGGTCGTCCTCGACGACCAGGATGTTGGGACTGGGAATGGCCATGCGCTTTGTTTGTCCAAGATTCGGGCCAAATGGCGGAGATTTTTGTTTCGGATTGTTTCCACATGGCTGCACGCAACAGACGGCAATCGACGGGCCGTGGAGCGGCAAGGTCTCGTTAAGGCGGTTAACCATACCGTGGCGTGGTCCGCGACGAAACCCCGCAACGACCACGGAGCCATCATGACCTCGATCTCGGCGGCCTCCGCCGGCAGCTACCAGTCGCCGCTCCAGCGGCTCCAGCAGGAATTGCAATCGCAAGTCTCCGCCGGCACGATCTCGTCGTCGGACGAGACCGCACTCTCGACGGCGCTGACCGATATCGACACCGCGCTCCAGCAGAGCCGCGGGGGCGACCGGTCGGGCGGCACGCGTCCCTCCAAGGAGGACATGCAGTCGAAGATCGACGATCTCATCTCGAACGAAGTGTCGAACGGGACGCTGACCTCCGACCAGGCCGAGGAACTGAAAAGCGTGTTTCAGTCCGCCTTCGCGAGCGGGCCCGGCGGCGCGGGCGGACCCGGTGGAGCGGGCGGCCCGCCGCCCGGTCCGCCGCCGGACGACAACTCGTCGGATTCGTCGTCGACGACGGACTCGACCAGCAGCACGTCGACCGACGCGACGACCGCGGAGATCCTCCAGCAATTCCTTCAGGCGCTGCAGCAGTCGCAATCGTCGGCATCGTCCTACGGTGCCAATGGCAGTTCCTCCGGCAATTCGAACTTCTCCGCACTTCTGATCGACTACGAGAGCTGACCTGAGCGACGCCAGGTCGGCGCGGTCCTCGCCGCGGTCGTGCTTCACCCAGGGCGCATGATCGTCGGCGAGGAACCGTGCATCGCGAAAGGTTCCTGAGTGACGCAGGAACAATCCGCTCGATTCCATCGGTTCGCGCATTGCGCGACGAAATTGCGGCCCGCACGGAACCGCGCGTGGTCAGCGCTGTTTTCTCCGCACGAGTTTCTTTTGAAGGAGAGGACAACATGATGAAGTCGATCATCGCCGGCCTGGCCGGCACAGCCCTGCTTGCGACCGCTGCGTTTGCGCAATCGCCGACCACCACCACCGACAAGGCGCCGACCGCGGCCACCGCCACGACGACGTCCACGACCGCATCCGGCCAGTGGCGTACCTCGAAGATGGACGGCCTGAAGGTCTACAACGAGGCCAATGAGAACATCGGCACGATCAATGACCTGTTGATGGACAAGAGCGGCGCCATCAAGATCGCGGTGATCGGCGTCGGCGGCTTCCTCGGCATGGGCGAGCATCTGGTCGCCGTGCCCTATGAGAAGCTGAAGTTCGTCAACGAGGCCGTCGCCTACACCGGCACCGGCACGAACCCGGGCGCCAAGCCCGCCGCGACCACTACCACGGGCGCTGCGACCGGCACCGACAACAAGCCCGCTGCGACCACGGCGTCGTCGACGTCGAAATGGTATCCGGACCATGCCGTGTTCAATGCGAGCAAGGACGAGCTGAAGAACATGCCCGAGTTCAAGTACGCGGAGTAACGCGGCTCGCGTAACCGCTAAGCGAAGCGCGCCCGGTTTCCCCGGGCGCGCTGTCGTGTCTTCGTCGCCCGCCGTTGTGGTACGCTACATCCCGGACAGCTTCGTCACGAACACGTTCAGCGAGCCGCCGGCTTCCGCGACCACGCGCAGCGTCTTGGAATCGAAGGCGATGTCGGCGAGGGTCAGGCTGTCGATCCTGGCCTCGACCCTGAGGCCGTCCTCGCTCTTCTGGTAGTCGGCGATTGCGGCCGCGATCTTCTCGCGGGCGTTCGCCGCGATCGGCTTCAGATCGATCGTTGCCTTCTGCAACAGCGCCTGCTGCATCTGCGGCACCGCCGCGCGCGCGGCGGCGCCCAGGAGGCCGAAGGCTGCCTCGGATTCCACGGCGAGCTCGATGTCGGCGAGCCGCAGCGTCTGCCGCGCCTGGTCGAGCACCGGCCGGCCCCAGATGTGCACCGTCGCCTCGGCGCCGAGGCCGAACCAGCTCTTCTTCTCCTTGGCGCGCACCAGAAGCGAGATCAGCAGCCGGTCACCCGACGGGATCACGTTGGCGCTCCTGACGGTGACGTCGACCGGACCGGAGCCGTCCTCGGGGTAGGTGCGCCCGACCATCTGCGCAGCGATCAGCTTGTTGATCTCGGTGAAGGGCACGTCGATCGGCACGCCGATGTTCACGCCGGTGCCGGTCGGCGGCACGATCGAGATCTTGTCGGGAAAGGGACAGTCCGGCTTGGTCGAAGTCGAGGTCACGCGTGTCTCGGCTTCGAGGCCGAGCAGCAACGTCACGGCCTGCGCATCGATGCGCGGCTGTGCTGCGATCGCACGGACCGGCTTCATCTCGAGCCAAAGCGGCGGCAGCGCGGCCGAGGAGCCGGTGCCTTGCAGGGGAATCGAGCGGCATGCCTTGGCCCATTGCACCCTGGCATTGTCCCGCAGCGAAGGATCGTTGCGGATGCGTTCGGAGACCGCGTTGATCTGCTCGCCGACGGTCTTGTCGATCAGCGGCTTCACTTGCGCCGGCACGTTGACCTTGGCGCCGGCGACGTTGAGGTTGGTGTCGCCCAGATTGACCTGGGCGCCCAGATTGGGCTCCAGATGCCAGGCGGCCGCGAGCTTCGGGCGCGAGGTGACGACCACGTTGCCCTTGATCTCGGCGCTGGCGTTCAGGTTCTTGATGTTGACCGCTCCGATCCGTTTTGCCGCATCGCCCCCGAGCACGCCGCCGAGCGCGTCGCCAAGCGCGCCTGTGGCTTTCGACGACAGCGAGCCCGTCACGTTCAGCCTGCCGCTGAGCGGCGTCGAGATCGTCAGCACGTCCTTATCGCCGCTAGCTGCCATCGGCCCACGCACGGCGGTCCAGCCGATGTCGGCGTTCTCCAGGATCTGCGAGATCGGGTTGTCGGCCTTCCCTGCGAAATTACGCGGTGCGGCCCTCTCGGCCTGCTCGCGGATTGCCGACAGCGCGATCGCGACCGGCGCGACCACGATGGAGCTCTTCGACGCCGGCGGCAGCGGCGGCAGTTGCGCGACCGGCGGGGCCGAATTCGGCGCGTGTGGCGACAGGAGGTCCATCGCTTTCAGGCTGATGAAGAACGACGCCGCGAGCACTGCGATCCCGACCAGAACCGTCTTCAGATTCAACGTAAGTCGCATCAATCCCCCAAGCCGCCCCGGCGGTGGTTTTACAGGGCGAGCGAGAAGGGCGCTAGAGCGCACCCGTGGGGTGGAATTGGGGCGAACAGGTTAACGGCTGCGAACGCGGCGTTACCCAGCGTTCAAAGCATCGCGACGGACTAGGCGCGCCGAGGACGGCGGACCGCTCTCACATTGCCGCGAGTGCCGCCGCCGCAGAAGAAGCGGTCGCCGCCGTCGGATTCCAGCCCCGACACCACCGTCCCGGCGGGCAGGTCGAGCTGCTCCAGCACCTTGCCTGTATCAGGGTCGATCCGCCGCAAATCGCTCTCTTCGTTCTCCCAGGTGCCATGCCAGAGCTCGCCGTCGACCCAGGTCACGCCGGTCACGAAGCGCTTGCTCTCGATGGTGCGGAGAACCTTTCCCGTTTCGGGATCGACCTGATGGATCTTGCGCTCGCGATATTGTCCGACCCAGAGCGAGCCCTCGGCCCAGGCAAGGCCGGAATCGCCGCCGCCGCCGGGCGCCGGAATGGTGCTGAGCACCTTGCCCGAGGCGGCGTCAATTTTCTGGATGCGATCCTCCGCGATCTGGAACAGGTGCCGGCCGTCGAACGCCGTTCCCGCATGCGCGGCCACGTCGATGGAGCGCGCGATCCCGCCGCTGGCCGGATCGACGGCGTTCAACTTGTCGCCGGATGCGAACCAGACGTGCCTGCCGTCATAGGTGACGCCATGCACGGCCTCGATGCCGGCGAAAGGTCCATACTCCCTGATGATCTCGGCGGCTGAACGCTTCATGTGCTCGATCCCTGTGATGTGACCTCACCTTACGTCTTCGGGAGAGGCGGGGGGAGTAACAAGCCTGTCGGGAAACCCGGAACGGGCGGGGTCATCCAGCGCCGCGCCCGGCCGTGTCCGAACGACTGCACCTTGTTCGATCGCGCCAGCTCTTCGAGCGCGCGCTGCACGGTGCGCGGACTCGTCCCCAGTGCCAGCGCCAGCGCCGAGCTCGACCACGGCTCACCGTCCGAGAGAAGGGCGAGGACGGTGGCGTGCTTTTCCTCGATGGGCCGCGCCAGCACCACGACCTCTCGCGCCTTGCGCGGCACCAGTGCAAAACCCTGCTTCGTCGCGCTGACATCCGCCAGAGGCTTCAGCTTGGCGCGCAGCCGCCCGATCTCGACCCGCAGCCGTGCGCGATGCGACTCATCGACGTGCCTGGCGTGAAACGCGGCGGCCATCAGCGCCTCTCGGGACACATCAGCGGGCCACGCCTGTGCCAGGGGACGCGCGAGCGCGAACAGCACCGGCCGCGTTCCGAGCGATACGACCACGCCTCCCTTGCGGACGGTGTGATGAAACGCGTCGACGACGAGCGCCTTGGACGCCGCCAGTGCTTCGACCTGTCCGAGCAACAGCGGATGCTCCTTGCCGCGCGCGATCAGGCGCGCTGCCGGGGTGTCGAGCACGAGGTTGGCGCTTTCGACCTCCGCCGCCAGCGCAGGAATGCCGGCGAGGCGCGCTGCTCGTGCGGCCCGGTCGAGGGCTGCGCGCGCGTGCTTCGCTTTCAGCCGCCTGATGGCGATGCCGGCGCCCACGAGCTCGCGGACGGCTTGCGACGCCGGCGGGAGCGGGGAGGTGACGACCTCGGCCAGCGTCCGCTCGGCTTCGTCGAGACGTCCGAGGAGGAGAAGACGGCGCGCCTCGATATGACCTGCATGGGCGGCATTGGTGAGATCGCCGTGCTTTTCGAGCGTCGCGCGTGCCGCCGTGAGCGCCTTCGCCGGCCAGTTCAAATCGCGCGAGACGAGCGCGATCTCGGCCTCGGCCACCACGCATCTTGCGCGCGCGACCGCTTCCCGCGGTCCGAAGCCACGTATGGCGTTGCGCAGCAGAGTCTTCGCTTTCGCGAGATCGCCGAGCTGCGCCATCGCGATGCCGCGTAGCGCCAGCGACGGCGCATCGTTGCGCAGCGCGACGCGGTTCAAGGCGCCGAGCGGATCGCCGGCTTCGAGCGCGCGCGCCGCGGCGGTGATCAGCGACTCCATTCAATTCCCGCCACACTTGTTACTCCCGCCGCGCAACCGTCCGGTGCGAGAACTCGTTCTACCGCCGACGATGTGCGGCGGGCGAGTGGTTCCGCGTCCGGCATAACGCGACGCGGAATGTTCGCCCAGGCGAGAAATTCGGAGAGCCATGATGACACTAGCCCAGAACGGACGGAACGATGGACAGCCCGCCATGCAGACACCGCCGGTGGTGTCGCCGCAGGATTGGGAGGCGGCCCGCCTGCAATTGCTCGTGAAGGAAAAAGCCCATACCCGTGCCCGCGACGCCCTGGCCGCCGAGCGGCGGCGCATGCCGTGGATGGCGGTGGACGAAACCTATGCGTTCGAGGGGCCCGGCGGCAAGCTCAGCCTGCTCGACCTGTTCCAGGGCCGGCGGCAGTTGATCGTGTACCGTGCCTTCTTCGAGCCCGGCGTGTTCGGCTGGCCCGATCATGCCTGCCGCGGCTGCTCCATGGTGGCCGACCAGGTCGCCCACGTCTCGCACCTCAATGCGCGCGACACCACGCTGGTCTTCGCCTCGCGCGCGCCGCAGGCCGACATCATCAGGCTGAAGCAGCGGATGGGCTGGACCATGCCGTGGGTCACCATCACCGACAGCTTCGATGCCGATTTCGGCGTCGGCGAATGGCATGGGACGAACGTGTTCTACCGCGAGGGCAACCGCGTCTTTCGCACCTATTTCGTCAAGAGCCGCGGCGACGAGCAGATGGGCGGCACCTGGAACTATCTCGACATCACGCCGCTCGGCCGGCAGGAGGTGTGGGAGGACTCGCCGAAGGGCTATCCGCAGACGCCAACCTACAAATGGTGGAACTGGCACGACAGCTACACCGAAGGCGCCGCGCCCGACAAGAAGTGGGTCGAGATCTCGGACGCCGGCGAGAAGGCGTTTCGCGAGGAGGCCGCCGGAGAGAGGAAGTGACCGCACCGGACAGCGCGGCCGCCGGCGGCAGCCACGACGGCGCGGTGGCCGCGCGTGCCCTCGCGAGGTGGCTGGGACTGGCGGCCACGCCGACCTTCGCGATCATGGCCGTGCTGACGGCCGTGATCGATGGCGGTTCGGTGGCCATGCTCTGCGCCGCCGGGCACGGCTCGTCGCTCGGCGGGATGGTGCCGATGTATCTGCTGATGAGCGCGTTTCATTCGGCGGCGTGGCTGAGGCTGATCGCGGAGCGGCGCGGCGGACGATAAGCACCGTATGGTGCCCGCCTCGTCCTGCGAGACGACCGCTTCGCGGTCTCCTCAGGACGAGGCTCAACAGGCATTTCGCGAACTGCGGCAGGTATTGCGAAGCTGAATCGTAGCCACAGAGCCACGAGCCGCACACTCCGCCCTCATCCTGAGGAGCCCGCCCTGGGCGGGCGTCTCGAAGGATGATGTGATCCTCGCTTTGCCAGCTCATGCAGCTCGGCAAAATCGCCACGCATGAAAGCTCCTTCTTCGCGCGGCTCCACTTCTTGAGCTTGCGCTCGCATTCGATTGCATCGGTGATGCGGTCGAACCATTGCGAGAATATCAACGTCACGGGGCGACGCGACTTGGTGTAACCCTCGAACGTGCCAGCGTTGTGTTGCGCGACTCTGATCTCGAGCTCGGTGCGGGTCGTGCCGATGTAGTAGCTGCCGTCCGCGCATTGGAGAATGTAGAGGTACGCGCCGTCTGCCATCGTGAACGCCTCGTCCCTCGAGACGCGCGCAAGGGCGCGCTCCTCAGGATGAGGCTAACTGGCAGCCCGGACCTAGCGCAAGCACCACGGATAAATTGCGACCGTGCACACCGCTCCTCATCCTGAGGGCCCCGCCGCAGGCGGGCGTCTCGAAGGATGCGCCACAATCGCCGACGCCAAACTAGGGCGGTTCGGCATCACCGGAGCTTCACTGCGGCGCCGCCTTCAGATAAGCAACGATCTTGGCCGCTTCTTCGGCCGAGACGCCTCCATAAGGCTGCATCTTGTGGCCCGACACGACCTCGTCAGGCTTGACCATGAAGCGAGTGAGCTTGTCCTGATCCCAGACGAAGCCGGCTTCCTTCATCGACGACGAGTAGTTGTAGTTCGGCAGCGAGCCGGCCTTGCGTCCGACGATCTTGTTGAGATTCGGACCGAGACGATTGTCGCCCTCTTTCATGGAGTGACAGGTGCGGCAGGAATTGTTGAAGGCCTGATGAGCAGCTTCGTCGCTCGCCGGCTGTTGCTCGAGCGCGGAGGGTGCGGACAAGAGCAGCGCCAGCGCTCCGGCGCCGATGATCGTGCGCAGGCGCGAACTTGCCGGGAATTGCAGGCATGGTTGCATCTGCGCCCTCCATCGTGGATCGCACCGCAGCAGCGCGCGTCGGCACGTGGAGGACAAACAGATACGGCCCCGGCGGGTTCCGGGGCCGTTCGCGTCACAATGTCCTGTCGCTTTACCGCGTCGCAGCGCGGAGATCGGCCCTGCGCTCGGTCATCGGCAGCACGATCACCTTGGTGCCGACGTTGACGCGGGAATAGAGGTCGGTGACGTCCTCGTTGGTCAGGCGGATGCAGCCGGAGGAGACGCGCTTGCCGATGGTGTCAGGCGCGTTGGTGCCGTGGATGCGGTAGATGGTGCCGCCGAGATACATGGCGCGTGCCCCCAGCGGATTGCCGGGGCCGCCGGCCATGTGACGCGGCAGATAGGGCTGGCGAGCAATCATCTCCGGCGGCGGGGTCCAGGCCGGCCACTCGGCCTTGCGGCTGACCGACTGGATGCCGGACCAGGTGAAGCCTTCGCGGCCGACGCCAATGCCGTAGCGCAGCGCCTGTCCGTTGCCGAGCACATAATAGAGATAGGTGTTGGGCGTATCGATGATAATGGTGCCCGGCGCTTCGCGCGTCGCGTATGAAACGGTCTGGCGGCGGAAGCGGGCCGGCAGCTCGACCGCATCCTGGTCCTCGGACGGGGCGGCTTGATAGGGCGTCGTCTGGTAGGGCTGATAGGGCTCGAACGGCTGCGGCGCGGCCGTCGGCGGCAGCGGCTGGAAGAACGGAAAGATCTGCACCGGCGCGGCGTTGGCGGCACCTGCGAGCGCGATTGCCGAAATCGTCACTGCACCGAACGCCACGGCGCGCGAATAGGCCTTGAAGGTATCCAGATTGAACATTGATCGCCCCTGTTTGCTCGGTGTCGTTGACCGCCGCGGCACCGTTTCGGTGCTCCGTTGCTTGAAGTCCTAACGGCCAAACGTTTCGGGACATTTGCGCGGAAAACCGAAAACGGTTTCATGGCGGCAAGGATTGTTTCATGACAGTTTCGTGGCCGCGCGGGCCCGTTCGCGAACAAAACAGCCCGCCGACACTTCTGTGACGTCACACGCCTGAAATATCCTTCGTTGATGGTCGATGCCTGAGAATCATCAAACTCTCGGGATTTTCCGATGCGGGTATTAATCGCGACTGACGCCTGGCATCCGCAGGTCAACGGCGTGGTGCGGACGCTGACCTCGCTGGCGAAAGCGGCCAAGGCCCTCGACGTCGAGATCGACTTCCTCACCCCCGACGGCTTTCCGTCCTGGCCGCTGCCGACCTATCCGGGCCTGCGCATCGCGCTGCCGAGCGCGAAGGAGATCGCGCGGCGGATCGAGAGGGCGGCGCCGGAGGCGCTGCACATCGCGACCGAGGGGCCGATCGGCTGGGCCGCGCGGGCCTATTGCCGCCGCAACCGGCTCGCCTTCACCACCTCCTACACGACGCGCTTTCCGGAATATGTCTCGGTGCGGACCGGTATCCCCGCGAGCGTCGGCTATGCCGTGCTGCGCCACTTCCACGACGCCGCCGCGATGACCATGGTGGCGACGCCGTCGCTGCGGCAGGAGTTGTCGGAGCGCGGCTTCAAGCGGCTCGGCTTCTGGACACGCGGCGTCGACACCGAACTGTTCCATCCCGATTCTCCGGCCGCGCTCGATCTGCCGCGGCCGATCTTCATGACCATGGGCCGCGTTGCCGTGGAGAAGAATCTCGAAGCCTTCCTCTCGCTCGACCTGCCCGGCACCAAGGTCGTCGTCGGCGACGGCCCGCAGAAGGCGGCGCTCGAGAAGAAATATCCCGACGCGGTCTTCCTCGGCGAGAAGAAGGGCGCGGATCTGACCGCGCATCTGGCTGCTGCCGACGTCTTCGTGTTTCCGAGCCTGACCGACACCTTTGGCGTGGTGCAGCTCGAGGCGCTCGCCTGCGGCACGCCCGTTGCGGCGTTTCCGGTGACGGGTCCGAAGGACGTCATTGCCGATCATCCGATCGGCGCGATTGACCACGATTTGCGCACCGCGTGCCTGCGTGCGCTCGCCATGTCGCGCGAGACCTGCCGCCATTTCGCGCTGGAGCGCTCCTGGGAGAACAGCGCGCGCCAGTTCGTCGGCAATCTCACCTCACTTCAGCCCAGCCGCATCCTTCGCGCCTCGCCTCGCATGGCGCGGCGGCCGGTGCGCAGCTGATCGTCAATTCGAACCACAGCGAGAACCTCATCGATGTCTAAGATCATGAACCTTGACGGCACCCAGCAGCTAGACCTCACCCGCGGCACGGTCGAGCAGGCCTATGACCGCTGGGCGCCGGTCTATGACCTCGTGTTCGGCGGCGTGTTCGCCAAGGGCCGGCAGGCTGCGATCGCGGCCACCAACAAGATCGGCGGCCGTGTGCTCGAGGTCGGTGTCGGCACCGGGATCTCGCTGCCGCTCTATGCGCCGAACCTCCGCATCTTCGGCACCGACATCTCGGAAGCGATGCTCGACAAGGCGCGCCGCCGGGTCAAGGAGCAGAAGCTGAAGAATGTCGAGGGGCTGGCGGTGATGGACGCCGAGAAGCTCGAATTTCCCGACAATTCCTTCGATGTCGTGATGGCGCAATATGTCGTCACCGCCGTGCCGAACCCGGAGACGGCGCTCGACGAATTCGCCCGCGTGCTGCGGCCGGGCGGCGAGCTGATCATCCTCACCCGCGTCAGCGCCGACACCGGCATGCGCCGCTTCATCGAGCAGAAGCTTCAGCCGGTGGTGCGCCCGCTCGGCTTCCGCACCGCCGAGTTCGCCTGGTCGCGCTATGCGAAGTGGCTCGCCGGTGCACGCGGCATCGAGCTCGCCGAGCGCCGCTTGATCCCGCCGCTCGGTCACTTCTCGCTGGTGCGCTTCCGCAAGGTCGACGTCGCCAAGGCCGCATGAGGACAGCGGTTTGAGCTTACGCGTTCGCTTGCGTCATCGCGCCGCTGCGCATCGTCACATGACAAAACGATGATGTCACACGGCCTACATCGAATCCCTGTAATCCCGCACCTGAAAGCATTTTGGGGGAGAGCATGATCAAGAATTATCTCGAGCAGCTGCGGATCCAGCGCTGGGACGACCATCGCTACTATCACCACAGCCGCATCAATCAGAGCCTGCACTTCGTCAGCGCGCTGAGCTTCCTCTTTGCCTATGTCTGGCTGTTCATCGACCCTGTGGTCTCCGCGCTGGTCGGCTGGCTGGTCTCGATGACCACGCGCCAGGCCGGCCACTTCTTCTTCGAGCCGCACGATTACGATCACATCAACCATGCGACGCACGAGTACAAGGAAGAGATCAAGGTCGGCTACAACCTGCAGCGCAAGGTGGTGCTGATGGCGATCTGGGCGGCTTCACCGCTGGTGCTGTTCCTCGACCCGACGCTGTTCGGCCTGTTCACGCCCTGGGCGAGCGCGACCGACTTCATGCGGCAGGTCGCCAAGATCTGGCTCGTGGTCGGCGGCGGTGGACTTCTGTTCCGCACCGTGCACCTGTTCTTCATCCGCGACGTCGAGACCGGCCTCGTCTGGATGACCAAGATCCTGACCGATCCCTTCCACGACCTGATGCTCTATCGCAAGGCTCCGCTCGCGCTGATGCGCGGCGAGCTGATGGACCCCGGCCTGCACCTCAACCCCGAGCACACGCTGGGCCTGATCGGCGAACCCACGCTCGAGGAGCAGCACGCCTGAGCGCGCCGCTCGCACGACACACGCCGATGTCTGATGGTTACGTCATGCCCGGGCTTGTCCCGGGCATCCACGTTCTTTGTGCTGCGTGGAAAGGCGTGGATGGCCGGGACAAGCCCGGCCATGACGCTGTGGAGACAGTCGGTACCCATAGCCACATCTCATATGCGATAGTCCTGCGCTTGCGGGGGAGGGCTGGGGTGTCTCCGCGTCGGGGTTGTCGGGGATTACTGAGGATGTTCCCGGGTGGCGAGAACCCTCACCCGCCGCGCTCTGCGAGCGCCATAGCCGAGGCTTCGCCTCGGCGTTCGCTCAGGACGGCCGCCAAAGGCGGCCTATGCTCCCCCGCAAGCGGGAGAGGCGGAGCACGCGTGCGCAGTGTGGCCTCAGCGCCCGAAGCGCTTGGCCAGCAGCTCTTTCAGGATCTGCCGCTTGATGTTCTTGTTGGTGAGCACGCCGTCGTGCCACCAGAAGCCGTCGGCCTTCATCTTCCCGGCAGCGCGGACGAAGCGTTCGGCGACCTCGGTGAAGTCGGCGTCGGTGTAGTTGAGGCTGAAGATCAGCCGCCCGGTGCCGACCCAGCTCAATGCAAGTCCCTCGGCACGCAGGTAATATTGCAGCATCCAGTTGTAGCGGGACGGCGTGGTGTATTTCACCGTCCAGATCGAGGAGAAGTTGGCAAACCGCACGGGCAGTTCGGCATCGCTCATCATCCGGTTGAGCTTTTCGACCCGGCCGTTCCAGGTCTCCTCGAGGCCGTCATAGACCGCACGAAAGTTCGGGCTGGCGAGGCGGCTCAGGAACTCGTCCATCGCCGTCATGACGTAGGGGTGCGAGTTGAAGGTACCGCGGGCGAAGCAGATGTCGGCGGGCCGATCGTCGCGGAAGCGGCGCATCAATTCGCGTCTGCCGCAGACCACGCCGACCGGCAGTCCGCCGGCGAGGCTCTTGCCGTAGGTCACCATGTCGGCGCGCACGCCGAAATATTCCTGGGCACCGCCGGCGGCGAGGCGGAAGCCGACGAACACCTCGTCGAAGATCAGCACGATGCCGCGCTCGGTGCAGACTTCGCGGAGCTTCTTCAGCCACTCCGTGTAAGCGGCC
Organism: Bradyrhizobium cedriense; assembly: GCF_054602315.1. Taxonomy (NCBI): domain Bacteria; kingdom Pseudomonadati; phylum Pseudomonadota; class Alphaproteobacteria; order Hyphomicrobiales; family Nitrobacteraceae; genus Bradyrhizobium; species Bradyrhizobium cedriense. The sequence goes on from NZ_JBTSWB010000001.1 coordinate 352,693, forward strand.
CGATCGAAACTGCCGCCGCGGGAGGAATCGACCAGCGAGGAATCGCCGGGGGCATTGGCGTTCGGATGCAGGCCCTGGAGCGGATTGACCAGCACGCAGGCGATGTCGCGGCGCGTACGCAGCACGTGCAGCGTCTTCTCCGACATCTCGGCAAGGGTGTAGGTCTCGTGCGCGGGAATGGGATTGCCGACGCCGGGCTGCACGTCGCCCCACCAGCCGTGATAGGCGCCGGCGAAGCGGACGAGATGGCTGCGCCTGGTGTGATAGCGCGCCAGCCGCACCGCCTGCATCACGGCCTCGGTGCCGGACATATGGAAAGAGACCTCGTCGAGGCCCGAGATCCGGCACAGCCGCGCAACGTTGTCGAGGATGACGGGGTGGTAGGGGCCGAGCACGGGACCCAGCGCATGCGCACGCTTCTCGGCGCCCTCGATGCACTCCTTGTAGAAGTCGTTGCCGAAGATGTTGACGCCGTAGGACCCGGTGAGATCGTAGAAGGTGTTGCCGTCGACGTCCGTGACGGTGACGCCGCGCGAGGACTCCATGAAGGTCGAGGTGCCCAGGTGCTCGCGGACGAGACGCGAGAACTGGAACGGCACGCGGTAGCTCTCGGTGAAGTTCAGGTCGGAGATCTTTTCCGCCGCCTCCTTCGTCATGGCGCGACCCTTCGGGTAGCGCTCGGCGTAGAGGCGAGCGAGGCGGAAGAAGCCGTCCTTGCGTTGCGCGGCGACGTTCGCCGGCGCGCCGTCGCAGGAGAAGTAGTCGTCTTCGCCGAACTCGTAGAACGGCAGCAGCCGCGCCACGCGGCGCGACATCTTGGAATGCCCGGCGAGCGACCGGTGCTTGGCCCGGGAGAGTTCGATGCGCGCCTTCAGCTTCGGGAAGGCGGCGGCAGCGGAGGCTGCGGCGGCCACGGACAATGAGAGAATCGGGAGTGTCGTTTCCATGACAACAAGCGCTAACCCTGCGAGCTGACAGATTCATGACAGTCAAAGCCCTCATTGCCTCTTTCACCCAGCAGGAAGACCTCAACTTCCTGTTGACCAACCGCATCCCCCGCGCGGCCCTGACCCGCTTCATGGGCTGGTTCTCCAAGGTCGAGAATCCGCTCATCCGCAACTTCTCGATCGCGTTGTGGAAGCTGTTCTCGGACCTCGATCTGTCGGAGGCGCGCAAGACCCACTTCAAGAGTCTGCACGACTGTTTCACCCGGGAGCTCAAGCCGGGCTTGCGTCCCTTTGATCCCGACCCCTCCATCGTCGCAAGCCCGTCCGACGGCATCGTCGGAGCCCACGGCAAGATCGCCGACACCGAGCTGTTCCAGGTCAAGGGCGCGCCCTATTCGCTGCTCGACCTGCTCGGCGATTCCGCGCTGGTCGATCAGCACCGCAACGGCTCCTTCGTCACGCTGCGGCTGACCTCGAGCATGTACCATCGCTTCCACGCGCCCTATGATGCGCACATCGAACGGGTCACGCTGATCCATGGCGACGTCTGGAACGTCAACCCGATCGCGCTTAAGCGCGTCGAGCGTCTGTTCTGCAAGAACGAGCGCGCGGTGATCCGCACGCACCTGTCGACCGGCGAAGCGGTGACACTTGTGCCCGTTGCGGCGATCCTGGTCGCGAGCATCCGCCTTCACTTCCTCGACATGGTGCTGAACGCGCAGACGAAGGGGGCGGTCAATTTCCCTTGCGACGTCACGGTGGCCAAGGGCGAGGAGCTCGGCTGGTTCGAGCACGGCTCCACCATCATCATCCTCGCGCCCGGCGATTTCAACTTCTGCGACGGTATCGCCGAAGGCACGCGCATTCGCGCAGGCCAGGCGCTGCTCGGAAGAAAATAGCCTTCAATCCGCCGTCGGCGCTGGCTATATCCTCTATCGGGGACGACGATATTGGATGTGAGCGATGGCGCGGGCGCCGGTCATGGCGGCGGGTGGTATTGTGCTGCGGCGCGGCTCTGCGCCGCTGATCGCGGTCGTGCGCCAGCGCAAGCGCAACGAATGGGTTTTGCCCAAGGGCAAGCTCGATGACGGCGAGACGCCGAAGGAAGCGGCGCATCGCGAGGTGCTGGAGGAGACCGGCCACGCGGTTGTCGTGCACGAATTCCTGGGCACGCTCGTCTATCAGTTCGGGCCGCGTGCCAAGGTCGTGCATTTCTGGCGGATGGAGGCTCACGGCGAGCCGGTCCGCAAACTGATGAACGACATCAAGGCGGTCGACTGGCTGACGCTGGACGATGCGATCGGGCGCCTCTCGCGCGAATATGAGCGCGCGTTCCTCACGCAGGTTGGTCCCATCGCGCTCGCGGCGACAGGGCTGGCGCCCGCGCCTGAGCCGGCGCCGCTTCGCGCCGACGATATCGACGCGGCCTCGCAGACTTTGGCGCCGGCTGAAGCCGCCTCGGTCGACGAGCTGAGACAGGGCTTGCTGCATAAGGTGAGGGCTTGGCTGCGCGGCGCGGCGTGAGCGCGTCTCGAACTACGCAGATCGACGTTGGCCTCGCCCTTCGAGGCGCTTGCTCAACAAGCTCCTCCGGCGAAGGGCGGGGCCGTCACCGCCGCTCTCTCTCCGTCGGAGCGGGCAGCGGTCTGCGCGGCGCCGCGGGACGCTGTGCGGCGGGAAAGCGCCGCTGGAAGCCGCCGGGGCGCTGCATGCCCGGCACGTGAGCCGCGGGCGTCTGGCCCGGCTGCATGCCGGTGCGCGGCAGTTGCGGCTGCAGGCCAGGCTGTTGCGGATGAGTTGCGCCTGGTTGGGTGCTCTCTCCGCCGCGTGGCGCGCCTGCTGGGCGACGTGCGCCTTGCTGCTGTTGCCCTCTCGGCTGCTGAGCCTGACCGGCGCGCTGGCCGCCGGGCTGCACCGCGCCGCCTTGGCCCTGCCGCTGCGGCGGCCGCGCGCCTTGCCGGTTTGGCGTACCCGGCTGCTGCTGCCCCGGACGCATGTTCCGACCGGGCTGGCCGTTCGGTCGCTGTTGTCCCGGCGGCGTATTCGGCCGCAATTGCTGCTGCTGCGGCTGGACCGGCCGCGGAATGCGGCTGAGCGCGCCCGGATTGGCGCGGCGGAAGTCGCGCTGCTCGGTGACGATCTGCCGGCCCGCGGTCTGCGCCAGATGGACCTGGCCGACGAAGCCGCGGTCGCGCGCGATCTGCTGCGGCGGAATGACGATCGGTACTGCCGCAAAGCGCATGACGCCGGCGCCGCCCGCACCCGGCCGGATCGCAAAGCCGCTGGATGCCTGCGTCAGCGCGCCGAGCCGCGCGCCGCTGGTGCGGTCGTCGACATCGATATGGCCGACCCGGCCGTCGGCGTCGGGATAGAGCTTGATGTTGACGTTGCTGGCCCTGCTCGCCGCCGCGCCTTCCGGCACCTCGACGACGCCGGTGGTGCCGCGGATGCCGAGCGTCGCGGTCGGCGTCGTGATCTTCATGTCGCCGGTCTTCGCCACCGCTGCCGCCACGAAGGCAACCGTGCCCTTGCCGACGTCGAAGATCGCTGCGTTCTGCCCGCCGCCGTCCTCGTAGACGTAGCTGTCGATCGTGATCCTGGCGCTGGCCGAGAGATTGAACGTGGTGGCGTCGTTGAAGGTGATGCCGAGCGAGGAGTTCGACGAGGTCTGTACCACGTCGTTGAGATAGATGTCGTCGCGCACGCGCAGCGGATACGAGTTCTTGTCGCGGATCACGGTCGCAATTCCCGTCACCGTCGCGACGTTGCCGATCGGCTCGACCACGGCGGGCTGTGCCTCTGCAGACGGCATCGGTGAGGCCGATGGCGTCGGGGAGGGGGTGGGTATCGGCTGTGCCTGCGGCTGCGCCTGGGCGAGTTCGATGACCTCGGATGCACAAGCCATGCTGCTGCCTGCCAGCGGCAAGGCCAGCAGGGCGAGCGCGAACGCGAAGCGGCGCCAAGCCACCAATGAAGTCACGAGGAGGTCCCGATGAAGAACGCGAGGCGAGAGCTGAGGATTTCAGCCGGGCGCAGCTGAATGGCGCATGAACATGCGTCCGGGCGGAAGATGCGAACGTTCGGACGCCGCGCTGTGCTGGGTGGATGGGACTGGGGGATCTCAATAACGTCGTGCCCGGGACGAGCCCCGGGCATGGCGAACATTTGTGCATGCTCCGCGATGTGACGCGCGAGGCGCGTCAGCTCACGCGCTTCCAGGTCTGGCCGCCGCAGAACATGCCGCCGAAGGCGCAACCCTGCACGCGCATTGCGTTCGGTCCCTTCATCGCGATGGTCGAGTCGTACTTGCGCCCGGAATCGGGATCGTGGATGCGCCCGCTCCACTTCGAGCCGTCGGGCTTCATGTTGATCAGGATGCGCGCGTTGGTCTTCTCGGCGTAACCGCACAGATTGGCGCCGCACTGTTCGACGCGGACATTGCCCTTGTTGCCTTCGGTCGCCCACAGGCCGATCGGCGAGTTCGGCACCGCCACGGGCGCGGCGGCAACCGGAGCCGGGGCTGGCGCGGGAGCAGCGGCGGGAGCGGGCGAGGCAACCGGAGCAGGCGCAGCAACGGGCGCAGGCTGGGTGTTGTCGACGCCGACGGATGGAGCGGTGGCGACAGTCGCGGCCGGGGCGGCGGGAGCGGCTGCCTGGACCGGCGCCTGTGGCACGGCCTGCTGCGGCACCGGAGCCGGCGCGGGCTGCGCCGTCGTGGGCGCGGGAGCCGGCGTGGTGTCGGCGTCGTCCTCCTTGGAGCCGCCAAGGCCCTTGAGGTTGATGTCGTTCAGCTTGATCGGCTTGTCCGACAGGCCCGGCGCGACGATGGTCACGCAATTGAGCGAGGCGCAGTTGCGCGGTGTCTCGATGCGGATGCGCTGGCCTTCGATCTGGAACGAGATCGAATTGCCGGCATGCGCGACAGCGGTCGACGCGAGGAAGAGCGCAGTGGCGACGATGGAGAGCTTGCTCATGACAACCTCCGAATTGCGTGGTCCTGATATGGACTGATCGCTGGTGGATGAAGCGTGGCTCGACCCTACGCCAGGGTGCTCAGGCGTTCCGTGATGGGCGTCACAACGAAAGCGCTGGTTTGGGTGAGGCAGCGCACATTCAGCCGTGGTTGCTCTGCGTCTGGTCGACATGGGCTCACTGGCGTGAGGGAGCTGTCTCCACGAGCGCAACCGCGCGAGGGCAGCCTCCCTCAGCCGTCGCGTTTCACGGGCCACGTCTCCTGCAATGGGAGACGGCAGAACAGCTTGCGTTGATGAGCCGCTAGATCATGCCGAGCACGATGGCGCCGACGAAGGCCATGGCGAGGTAGGCGGTGATAACGCTCAGTTTGCCGGCGAACGTCATGAAGTCGCTCCCGCTGGTCGCGCGCTTTGCCGCAACCATTATGGTTAACAGAGAGTCTCCTCGCGGAAAAGTCAGTCTTGCTGCCGCTCATCGCTGGCCGACCGCCAGCGAGCGCGGCCGCCATGGTTAAGGAAGGCTGAAATCGACACGTTGAAGAGTCTTTAAGTAAATTCACCGAACGTGCGTGCATGACGCGCGGAGTTCGTTTGTATCTAGTCGGCTCCATCGTCCTTGTTTCGCTCGCGGGTTGCGGTCGCGGCTTCTTTCAGGCCGAACGTGAGCCGTGGCGGGCCGAGGCGGAAGCCGCATGCCTGAAATCGGGCGCGGTGAAAGAGGGTCCGGACCTCGTCCGGATCGACCCGATTTCGGGCCCTGGCCAGTGCGGGGCCGAATTTCCGCTCAAGGTCGCTGCCATCGGCGAGGCCTCCAGCACCTATGGCTTTGCGGACGAGCAACTGCGGCCGCCCGGTAGCATCGGAAACCAGCCGCGTTGGCCGGTGACGCAGCCGCGGTCGAATTATCCGCAGAGCCAGAATTATCCGGCATCGTCCTATCCGTCGCGGTCGAACTACCCTGAGAGCGCGGTGCGCCAACCGTCGGGCTATGGCGCCTCTACTGGACCGATGCCGCTGAATGCACCTGGTGTGGCGCCGCAGGAAGACGAGATCGATCTTCCGCCCGAGGGCACCGATGCCGCGGGTGCCTCGCGCTACATGAATGCGCCGAGCTATCCGGCGCGGCCGGCCGGTCCCGCCCCTTACTCGCAGGCGCCCTCGCAGCAACCGCTGCCGCGCCTTGGTCCGGGGCAAGGCAATTCGGTCACCGCCGTCGGTCCCGTCGCCATCAAGCCGACCGCGACGCTGGCTTGTCCCATCGTCTCCGAGCTCGACCGCTGGCTCGCGGATACCGTGCAGCCTTCGGCCATGCGCTGGTTCGGCGTCCGCGTCGCCGAGATCAAGCAGATCTCCGCCTATTCCTGCCGCGGCATGAACGGCAATTCGCGCGCGCACATCTCCGAGCACGCCTTCGGCAATGCGCTCGACATCTCCGCCTTCGTGCTCGCCGACGGGCGACGCGTCACCGTGAAGGACGGTTGGCGCGGAGTGCCGGAAGAGCAGGGATTCCTGCGCGACGTGCAGGCGGGCGCCTGCGCGCATTTCACCACGGTTCTCGCGCCGGGGTCCAACGTCTTCCACTACGACCATATCCACGTCGATCTGATGCGCCGAGCCAGTCGTCGCCTGATCTGCCAGCCGGCCGCGGTCTCCGGCGACGAGATCGCCGCGCGTGCACAATCGCGCAGACCCTATGCCAACGCGCGCGATCCCTCCGTCACCGGTTCGCTGGGTACGCGGAAGAGCATGACGCACAAGCGCGAAGAGGACGAGTACATCGACGAATAGGCGCGTGCGCCGGATCAGGAGGGGCCGTCCGCCCGCTGCGGCTGGTCTGTTCAGACAGCGCTGTGTCTTTGGCAAAGCGCAGCTGACGCGCAAAAATTTGCGCGGTTGCGGTTTCCATCCAAGCCATTGAATGACAATCGCTATCCGCGCCCGGAAGGGCTTCCCCGACGGTTGGCACAGTCGCTGCAATGAAGGTCCTGCAACGAAGCGGCGCGGCCGGCGCCGTGAGCCAGCGGAACCCACCATGCAGATGCCTGTCACCCCGCCTCACTCCGATCTTGAGCAGCGCGTGCTGTCGCGCATCACGGAGGAACGCTGGCTCGACCTTGCATCGGAACTGATCCGCACCGGTCAGCCGCGTTCCGGCAATCCACTCGATCCCGACCTGCCGCCCGCCGAGGAGGAGGCAATCTCGATGCTGGTCGCGGGCAAGCTCGAAGCCCTCGGCATGGAGGTCACCAAGCACAGTGCGCAGCCGCACCGGCCCAACGTGCTCGGCGTGCTGAAAGGGCGGGAGGGCGCGCCGTCGCTGATCATCAACGATCATCTCGACACCTATCCGGTGGTCGAACCCGAGAAATGGCACATGACGGATTTCGATCCGTTCAAGGCGACGCGCCATGGCGATCTGCTCTACGCGCGCGGGACCTCCGACACGCGAGGCAATCTCGCCGCATCGCTGCTCGCGGTTCAGGCCCTCATCGAAGAGGGCGTGACATTCGATGGCACCTTGATGTGCTGCTACACCGTCGACGAGGAGCGCAACGGCACCGAAGGCTCGATCTACATGCTCAACAAAGTCGGCCTCACGGCCGACTACGAGATCACGGCCGAGCCGACCGCCTGGGGTGACGTCAGTAAAGACTGGGGCATGAACCTCTCGGTGGCCAATTCCGGTCACTGCCTGGTCGAGGTCACGGTCGAGGGCATCAAGTCGCATATCTGGCGCCCCGACATCAGCGTCAACGCCATCATGGAAGCGGGCAAGCTGCTGCCGAAGCTGAAGGAGCTGGCGTTCACGCACGTGCCGAGCCAGTTCATGGGACACACGCCGCCCTGCTGCTCGGTGGTGCGTATCCGCGGCGGCCTGCCAGGCGAGATGCAGTTCTCGCCCGATGCCTGCACGATCACGCTCGCGGTGGTCGGCATCGTGCCCGGCATGACGCTCGCCAGCGTGATCTCCGACATCGAGCGGCTCGGGCAGGAGACATTCGCGGGCGTCAATGACGTCAAGGTCGGGGTGCGCCAGGTACCCGGCTCGCTGTTCGTCAACGCGACCGAACCGGTGCCGGTCGAGGAAGAGCCTTGCCGCTCCTTGCGCGCAGTCTATCGGCGACTGATGGGACGCGAGCCCGGCGTCAATCGCAAGAATGCCTTCAACGACACCATCCGCTTCCGCGAAGCCGGCATCAACGCAGTGACCTTCGGTCCAGGCGAGGACGGCTGGGCCGTCGACAACGAAAACATCTCGATCACCAAATCTGTGATGGCGACGCGGATCTATGCGCTGACCATCATGCAGATCCTGGGAGTGCGCGCATGAGCGTCGAGGCAGGTCCCATGGCCATTCCGATTTCGGCCGATCGCACGCGGCGTGGCAGTATGCCGCTGCCAACTGTCTCGCGATCGTTGCTGCTCTCGACGCTCACCGTCGCCATGCTACTGGTCGCCTGGGCCATCGTCACGGAGATGGGCTGGGCCAACGAACTGTTTCTGCCGAAGCCGCAGGCGGTGTGGGCCGCATTCGTCAAGACCATGACGAAGGGTTATCAGGGCGCCACCCTGCTCCAGCATCTCGGCGCCAGCCTCTACCGCATCCTTGTGGCCTTCGCGTTGGCTTGCCTCGTCGGCATTCCGCTCGGCGTTTTCATGGGCGTATCCAGGAATGCACGTGCGTTGCTCAATCCGCTGATCGAGTTTTATCGCCCGTTGCCGCCACTCGGGCTCTACACGCTCCTCGTGATGTGGCTCGGCATCGGCGAGAGCTCCAAGCTGTCGCTGCTGTTCCTTGCGGGGTTGCCGGGCATCGTGATCTCGACGATCCAGGCCGTCACCAGCGTCGATCCCGTCTATGTGCGTGCCGCGCAATCCCTCGGCGCAGCGCGGCGCCACCTGCTCCTTCACGTCTATCTGCCCGCAGCGGGACCACTGATCCTCGCGGGCATGCGTATCTCGCTCGGCTTCACCTACACCGTCCTCGTCGCCGCCGAGATCGTCGCGGCCTCGGCCGGCCTCGGCTGGATGATCTGGGATGCCGCAAAATTCCTGCTGTCCGACGTGGTGATCATGGGCCTGATCGTGCTTGGCCTCACCGGCGTCGTGCTCGACCTGACGATGCGCGGAATCGCCAAATTGCTGATGCCGTGGGCCCGAACCTGATCCTGATCGAGGAGAGATCGATATGATGAAGAGACTGATTGCGACTCTTGTTGTTTCCACGTTGGCGCTCACGGCCACCACGCGCGCCGAGGACAAGCCAGCCAAGGTGACCGTCGGCTATCTGAACTTGGTGAACGCGCAGCTCGTCACCAAGCATCTTGGCCTGCTCGCCAAGGAGATGCCGGGTATCGACATCAAGTACGTCAAGGTCGGGGGCGGCGGCGACATGCTGCGCGCGATCGCCGGCAACGACGTCGATTTCGGCGGCCTCGGCAATCCCCCGACGGCGATCGGTGCGACCCGGGCGCTGCCGATCAAGGGTATACTGGTGATCAATCTGCTCGACTATGTCGAGTCGATGGTGGTTCGCAGCGACAAGAACATCACCTCGCTCAAGGACCTCAAGGGCAAGACGGTTGCCGCGCCGTTCGGATCGACGACACATTATCTGCTGTTGCAGGCGTTGAAGAACGAGGGTGTCGATCCCGCCTCGATGAAGATCATCGATCTCGCGCCGTCGGACATCGCGGCCGCCTGGCTTCGCGGGGACATCGACGCTGCATGGTTCTGGGAGCCGAATCTGGACAAGGCCGTGAAGAACGGCGGCAAGATCCTCATCACCTCAGGCGAAATGACCAAGCGCGGCTATCCGACCTGGGACATCGGCGTTGTCATGAATGCGTTCGCGGAGAAGTATCCGTCCTATGTCGAGAAGTTCATCAAGGCCGAATGCGAGGGCATCGACTTCTGGCTGAAGAACCCGGAGAAGACGGCCGAGATCATTGCAGAGGAGCTGTCGCTGCCGCTACCCGACGCGACGCGGATGATGAAGGGCACCGGCATGGTTCCTTGCAACCAGCAGCTCACCGAGGAGTATCTCGGCACAACCGCGAAGAAGGGCAAGTTTGTCGACACGCTGATTTCAACCGCCGACTTTCTGGTGAAGCAGGAGCGCCTGCCGAAGCTGTTGCCGCGTGCCGACTTCGAAGCCTTCATCCAGCCGGCCTATCTCGAGAAGGTGGTCGGCCGCTGAGGCACTTGCCGGCGGGCTCGTCCCGCCGGCACCTCCGATTCACATCAGCACGTGACCGATATGGATATCTCGCCTCGCCATCTCCGCGCCGCCTATCGCAACGGTGCGCTCAAGCCGTCAGACGTTGCCGCGCACGTGCTGTCGCGCCTGACGGATGCCGACCAGAGCGGCGTCTGGATATCGACGGCGGAGCCCGAGAACGTCATGGCTGCAGCGCGCGCGCTCGATGCGCGCATCGGTGAGATCGACGGCCTGCCGCTCTACGGGCTCGTCTTTTCGGTCAAGGACTGCATCGATGTCGCGGGCGAGCAAACCACGTCGGCCTGCCCGGAATTTGCCTATGTCGCGAAGGATACGAGCCCGGTGGTGGCTGACGCCATTGCGGCCGGCGCGATCTATGTTGGCAAGACCAACATGGATCAGTTCGCGACCGGCCTCGTCGGCGTCCGTTCGCCTTATGGCGTCGCACGCAATCCGCACAATCCGGACTACATTCCCGGCGGCTCCAGTTCGGGCGCGGCAGTGTCGGTGGCAACCGGCACGTCGTCCTTCGCGTTCGGCACCGACACCGGCGGATCGGGCAGGGTGCCTGCGTCCTATTGCGGCGTCGCCGGCTTCAAGCCGGCGCCGGGTGCCTTCAGCCAGCGCGGTATGGTCTATGCGTGCCGGAGCTTCGACACCATTTCGATCTACACGCGCGATCCCAGTGACGGCTACGACGTCTATCGCGTGCTGGCGCGGCGCGATCCCGCGGACTGCTTCTCACCGGTGGATTTCGCCGGCTGGACAGAGCAGGCGTCCCCCGTACGGCCGCTGAAGATCGCAACGCCACGCGTCGACCAGCTCGAGTTCTTCGGCAACCCGGAGACGGAGAGGCTGTTCGCAGATGCGCTGCACAGGCTGCGACAACTCGATCTGCCGATCGCGCCGGTCGATTTCGCGCCGTTCACCTCGATCAACGATCTGATGTTCTTCGGTCCGTTCCTCGCCGAGCGCGATGTTTCGGTCGGTGCATTCCTCGACGCCCATCCCGATGCAGGCGTCAAGATCGTGCGCGATCTCGTCCTCGGCAGCCGGAAGTTCTCCGCCGCCGATGCCTACCGCGCACTCTATGAGGTCAAGGACGTCCAGTGCATGCTTCGCGATTTCTGGGACGCGCACGATGCCCTGGTCGTGCCGACCGTCGGCACCATCCTCAGCATTGATGATGTGGCGCGCGATCCGCTGACGGCCAATTTCAACAACGGCTACTACACCAACTACGCCAATCCGCTCGGGCTTGCCGCGATCGCAGTCCCGAATGCAATGACCCGGGCCGGTGTGCCGTATGGCGTCACGTTCCTGGCGCCGGCCGGTCGAGAGCGCCTGCTCGCCGACCTCGCCTGTGCGTTCACGGCTGCGGCGGCCATGCCTTGAGCAGTCGCGCCGCGTTGCATTCCGACCGGAGACCTCCTAGCCTTCGAGCCGTCACTTCGAGGGAGACGGATCGTGGGGCGCGGTCATGCGCATGAGGTCGGCGATCCAGGTGAGCCGTGCGCGGAGGTGCAAAGGTCCGGGACCGGACGTTACGTGCTGAAGGCGTTGGACAAGCCCGATCTGGACCTGGTGATGCGGACCGGCAGGTTGGCCACCTACCAGAACCGCGAATACCTGCTGCGGGAGGGCGAGCCCGCCAACGGCATCCACGTCATTCTGAGCGGGATCGTCGAAAGCACCCATGCCGGCACGCAAGGGCGCGAGTTGATGCTGGCGACCTGGGAGGCCGGTGACTTCGTCGGCGCCCCCTACATTCTCGGCGATCACCGGCATAGCTGGTCGGCGCGCGCGCTCGGCCGGGTCGAGGCGCTGCATCTCGATCAGGATGCGATCCGCCGGCTGATCGCGCAGTCGCCCTCGTTCGCAGTCGCGCTGATCGAGTGTCTCGGTTTCAAGGGCGAGACCTATTCGATGCTGGCGCAGACGCTGGCAGGGCAGAAGGCCGCGGAACGGCTGGTGCTGCTGCTGGTGAAACTATGCGAGAACGCGGCGCAGGACGAGAACGGCCCCATCTCGCTCGGACGCATCACGCAGGCCAATCTCGCGCGCATGATCGGCGCGACGCGCCAGTCGATCAGCCTGATCCTCAACCGTCTCCAGGACGAGGGCATCATCTCGACCGGTGCGACCAAGATGGTCGTCAATGATCTCGCCGCGCTGAGGAAGCAGGTGAGCGACGAGCGCGCGCCGCCGTAGTCATGACGAGTCTCGCTTCGACGGCGCTGGAGGCAGTCCCATGCACCGCTGCACCTCGCCTGGGACGTTGTAGGTCCGCATGATATGGCGGCTGTCGCGCAGGCCCGAGGCCTCGCGCTGGACCACGAACATCCAGAGCGCATGGCCGGCTTCCATCACCAGCTTGCGCCTCGCCGGCTGCATTGAGGTCGGCACCCCAGTGGCTGCATGGGCAGCGTCGAACTCACGCAAACGCGCCAGCGCCTGCTCGAGTGCGCGGCCCATTCGTCCAAGCGCCGAGGCCTGTTCCTGGACGATCTCGTAGTGGAGGATGTCGACCGGCGGACGAAGATCACGAGACATGGTCTCGATATATAATGCCGCGCGCCCCGTGTGCGCAACGCGCTGCTACTTCGCCTTATATGCCGCCAGGAACATTCGTGTTGCGCTGTCGATCACCTCGGTCATGCGCTGTTCCGAAGGTGCGGGCGCGGCCTGCAAGACGAAGGGCAGGAAGAGCGAGGCTTTGCACAGTTCCATGAACTGCGAGGCGGCAAGATCGCAGTCGTCGATCTCGAGATCGCCGGAGGCGACATGGGCTTTGAGATAGTCGGAGAGGCGGTTGATGGTCTTGTCCAGCACGCGCGCATAATAGCGGCGGCCGACATCGGGCATGCGCTCGGCGATCGCCATCACGGTGCGGATCGCCGATCCGCCGCCGGGGCGGCACAGCAGATGGATGTAGGCCCGGCCGAACTCCCTCAGCGTGGTCTCGGCATCCCGCGCAGGATCGAAATTGAACACGACCTGGCCGTGCTGGAGCGCCTCCTGTTCGAGGATGGCTTCGAACAGCGCGAACTTGTCGGCGAAGTAGACGTAGAGCGTGCCCTTGGAGACCTGCGCGGCGCGGGCGATCTCGCCCATGCTGGCGCCATCGAAACCCAGATCCATGAACACCTTGCGGGCACCCTCCAAGATCTGGCGGCGCTTGGAGCTGTCCTCCTCTTGGACGATGTGCAGATGTTCGCCGGCAGCTACAACCATTGGTTTAGGGTCTCGAAAGGTTTTATGATTGGATGAGGACCGTGAAACCCGAATAAAGAATTCGCGGCAGTACAGTCCTCTTGGGCACATTTGTTTATATTGACCGAACGGTTCGGTCAATGATATTTGGAATGAGCGAGAGGAAGCCGGCTGCGCAGCGGTCGTCCTTGGTCGCGATTTTGGGGAGGCCTTTCATGGCCATATCGAGAGACCAGACGGCTCGCGTCCTCCGCCAGGAAGCGGTTGAGGACCAGGCGGGCGGTGATGCGGCGTCCGAGACAGCCGCACCCGTTGCCGAGCAGTTGCGCGCTCATGTGGCCGAGGAAACGAAGCGTTCGACACCCGCGGCGCCGGAGAAGCCGGTGACCGACAAGCCGGCCGCACCCGCGCCAGACTCGCCCGCCGACGGTGCGCCCAAGTCCGGTAAGTCCGGTGCGTCCAAGTCCGGCAAGCGCAAATTCGTCCTGATGGGCCTGGGTCTGGTGCTGGCGCTCGCGGCCGCGAGCTACGCCGGCTACTACACGCTGGTCGGCCGCTTCTATATTTCCACCGACGACGCCTATGTCCGCGCCAACAATACCATGCTCGGCGCGCGCGTTGCCGGCCACATCGCTTCGATCCTCGTCGGCGACAACACGCCGGTGCGTGCCGGCGACATCGTCTTCCGCATCGACGACGGCGACTACAGGATCGCCGTCGAAGCCGCCGCGAGCAAGATCGCGACCCAGCAGGCCACGATCGATCGCATCGGCCGCCAGGTCGCCGCGCTCGACAGCCAGGTCGCGCAGGCCAAGGCGCAACTCGTTTCCGCCGAAGCAGGCCTCAAGCGCGCCGACCTCGATTATGAGCGCCAGCAGGCGCTGAGCAGCAAGGGCTTTGCCTCGCGCGCCACCTTCGAGAGCTCGGAAGCCGGACGCGATCAGGGCGCCGCCGCGGTCAAGGCCGCGCAGGCCGCCTACAACGTTGCCCTCAGCAATGTCGATGTTGCCAAGGCGCAGCAGTCCGAGGCCCAGGCGCAGCTCGCCGAGCTCAAGACCGCGCTCGCCAGGGCCGAGCGCGACCTGGCCTTCACCGCGGTGCGCGCCCCCGTCAACGGCACGTTCTCCAATCGTCTGGTCAACACCGGCGATTTCGTCGCGGTCGGCCAGCGTCTCGGCAACATCGTGCCGCTGGACGACGTCTATATCGACGCGAACTTCAAGGAGACCCAGCTCAAGCGGATTCGCCCCGGCCAGCCGGTGACGATCAAGGTCGATGCCTACGGCATGCGCAAGTTCTCCGGCGTCGTCGACAGCATCGCGGCCGGCGCCGGCTCGGTGTTCACACTACTGCCGCCGGACAACGCCACCGGCAATTTCACCAAGATCGTGCAGCGCGTGCCGGTCCGCATCCGTGTGCCGAAATCGGTGGCGAAGCAGAACCTGCTCCGCGCCGGCATGTCGGTCTACGCCACCGTCGACACCAACAAGGGTGCTGCCGACGCCGACAGCGAAGTCGATCTCGACGATCCCGCGGTCCATCCGCAGTAGGATGCGGTGATATGAGTTGCGCTGTAGCCGCAAATGCAGGTGCGCTCTCTCTCCCGCGTGCGGGAGAGGGTGCTTCCGCAATGGGGCAATCGCCTGGAGGAGAAAGCCCTCACCCGCGCCTTCGGCGCGACCTCTCCCGCAAGCGTGAGAGGTGTACCCAACTCGCAGCTTGCTTCAGCCCGAGCTGACATATGGCCGACGCCACCACCGCTTCACCGGCCATGGCTGCCGATCCCGCTTCGGAGCGCATCGCGCCGAAGCGGCTGTTCGCGTTCATCATCATGGTGTTCGGGATGTTCATGTCGATCCTGGACATCCAGATCGTCTCGGCGTCCCTCAGCGAGATCCAGGCCGGCCTGTCGGCGAGTTCCAGCGAAGTCTCCTGGGTCCAGACCGCCTATCTGATCGCCGAAGTCATCGCGATCCCGCTGTCGGGTTTCCTGTCGCGCGCCTTCGGCACGCGGATGCTGTTCGCGATCTCGGCGGCGGGATTCACGGCCGCGAGCCTGCTCTGCGGCTTTGCCAGCACGATCGAGGAGATGGTGCTCTGGCGCGCGCTGCAGGGCTTTCTCGGCGCCGGCATGATCCCGACGGTGTTCGCCTCGGCCTATACCGTATTCCCCCGCTCCAAATTCCACATCGTCGGTCCTATCATCGGGCTAGTCGCGACGCTGGCGCCGACCATCGGGCCGACGGTCGGAGGCTACATCACCGACGCAATGTCGTGGCACTGGCTGTTCTTCATCAACGTCGTGCCGGGCATCGGCATCACGCTCGGCGTGCTGGCGCTGGTCGATTTCGATGAGCCGCATCTCGAGCTGCTGGACCGCTTCGACTGGTGGGGCCTGATCTTCATGGCCAGCTTTCTCGGCACGCTGGAATACGTGCTGGAGGAGGGCCCGCAATACGAGTGGATGCAGGACACGTCGGTCGCGATCTGCGCCTGGATCTGCGGGATCTCGGCGATCGCCTTCTTCTGGCGAGTCTTCACCGCGGCCGAGCCGATCGTCAATTTGCGCACTTTCTCCGACCGCAACTTCGCCGTCGGGTGCACGCTGCAATTCTGCATCGGCATCGGCCTCTACGGCCTGACCTACGTCTATCCGCGCTATCTCGCCGAAGTGCGCGGCTACAGCGCGTTGATGATCGGGGAGACCATGTTCGTCTCCGGCATCACCATGTTCCTGGTCGCGCCGCTGGTCGGGCGGCTCATGGCGAAGGTCGACATGCGCTACATGATCGCGTTCGGGCTGATCGTTTTCGCGCTCGGCTCCTACCAGATGACCTGGATCACGCGCGACTACGATTTCTACGAGCTGCTGGTGCCGCAGATCCTGCGCGGCGTCGGCATGATGTTCGCGATGGTCCCGACCAACAACATCGCGCTCGGCACGCTGGCGCCGGAACTGGTCAAGAACGCCTCGGGCCTGTTCAACCTGATGCGCAATCTCGGCGGTGCGGTCGGACTCGCCGTGATCAATACGGTGCTGAACAATCGCACGGATCTTCACATCGCGCGCCTCCAGGAGCGGGTGACCTGGGGCAACGCGACCGCGACCGAAACCCTGAGCATGTTCATGCAGAAGTTTCAGGGCCTCGGCGATGCCACGCTGATGGCGATGAAGCAGCTTTCACAGCTGGTGCACCGCCAGGCCGTGGTGATGAGCTTCGGCGATGCCTTCTTCGTCCTGGCGCTGTTCTATCTCGGCCTCAGTCTCCTGGTCGCGCTGCTGAAAAAGCCGCCTTCGCCGTTCGGTGCTGGCGGTGACGCACATTAACGCGGCACGCTCGGCGTCGTCGCCGCAAGGACTGGATGCCCCCGGCCGCGTCAGGCATGACGGCCCGAAGCGGGTCGAACCAATTTGCAACACTCGTTCGTGATCTCGCGCGCGCCCCGTTGCAGATCGCAAAAGACACATCTATAAGACGCACCTCATTCAATCGAACCGGGGAGAGATTTGCATGATTTCGTCGCATTCGCAGATCGTACGCCCGCGCTCGATGATGATTTCGATGATCGCCTGGCTCGGTATGTACGCGGCCTGTTAGAGGCCTCTTCCGCCAGCTTCGATTGGGCCAAGGTTTCGACCCGGCGTCCCGATCGCTCCACCTCCCAAGTCAAAGTCAGTTTTGAGTGACGCCGTTCCGGCCTTCGTGGCCGGCCTGCGTCCATCGATGGAGCCGGCCCGCGCGTGCGGCCGGATGATGCCATGACCGCTCTGTCCAAGAAACCCGCTGCCATTCGCGTCGTGCTGCCCTTCGTATTCCGGCACTGGCTGAAGCAGCCCGGGCGCGGCCTCGTCGTGGCCGGCGGCCTGCTGGGTGCGACCATCGCCGACCTGTTCATGCCGGTGTTTTCGGGCCACCTGGTCGATGCGCTGACGCGCGGCCCGACCGACCCAGATGCGCGTCATGCGGCGCTGGTGGCGTTCGGCGCCATCGTGGCGCTGGGCGCGGCCTCGATGGTGCTGCGGCTCGTCGGCCTTCAGGCGATCGTGCCGTTCACGCTGAAGATCATGTCCGATGTCGCGCAGGACGCGTTCACGCGCGTGCAGCGCTTCTCCACCGATTGGCACGCGAACTCCTTTGCAGGCTCCACGGTGCGAAAGATCACGCGCGGCATGTGGGCGCTCGACCTGCTCAACGACACCATCCTGATGGCTCTGGCGCCGTCGCTGCTGGTGCTGGTCGGCTCGATGATCCTGATCGGCGCGCACTGGACCTCGCTCGGCCTGGTGATCGCGATCGGGGCGATCTTCTACGTCGCGATCACGGTGGTGTTCTCGACGCGCTACATCGCGCCGGCGGCGCGCGTCTCCAATGCCTGGGACACCAAGGTGGGAGGCACGCTGGCGGACGCGCTGACCTGCAACGCCGTGGTGAAGTCGTTCGGTGCGGAGGCGCGCGAGGACACGCGGCTCGCCCGTGTCATCAACCGCTGGCGCGTGCGCGTGCGTCGGACCTGGTATCGTTACAATTACACGACCATGTCGCAACTCGCCCTGCTGCTGTGTCTGCGCGCCTCCGTGATCGGCGGAGCGGTGCTGCTGTGGATGTCAGGTCACGCCTCGCCCGGCGATGTCACCTACGTGCTGACGAGCTACTATGTCATCCACGCCTATCTGCGCGACGTCGGCATGCACATCAACAACCTCCAGCGCTCGGTCAACGACATGGACGAGCTGGTGGCGATTCATGACGAGCCGATCGGCATCGCCGACGCGCCTGACGCGCGGCCGATCATGATCGAGGGCGGCGAGATCGTGTTCGACGACGTCACGTTCCAGTATGGCGGCCACCGCGCGCCGCTGTACGACGGCTTGTCTGTCAAGATCCGCGCCGGCGAACGGGTCGGCCTGGTCGGCCGCTCCGGCTCCGGCAAGACCACCTTCGTCAAGCTGGTGCAGCGGCTCTACGACGTCACCGGCGGCCGCGTGCTGATCGACGGGCAGGACATCGCGCACGCCACGCAGCAATCGCTGCGCAGCCAGATCGCGATCGTGCAGCAGGAGCCGATCCTGTTTCACCGCTCGCTCGCCGAGAACATCGCCTATGGCCGGCCCGGCGCCAGCCTGGAGGCGATAGAGCAGGCGGCGCGGCTTGCGAACGCGCACGACTTCATCCTGCGCCTGCCCAAGGGCTACGGTACGTTGGTCGGCGAACGCGGCGTGAAACTGTCGGGCGGCGAGCGGCAGCGCGTGGCGCTGGCGCGTGCCTTCCTGGCTGATGCGCCGGTGCTGATCCTGGACGAGGCGACCTCGAGTCTCGATTCGGAATCGGAGGCGCTGATCCAGGAGGCGATGGAGCGGCTGATGAAGGGCCGCACCTCGATCGTGATCGCGCACCGCCTGTCGACGGTGAGAAGCCTCGATCGCATCCTGGTGTTCGACCGCGGCGAGATCGTCGAGCAGGGCACGCATGCCGTGCTCGCAGGCAAGCAAGATGGCGTCTATCGCGGCCTGTTCGAGCGCCAGGTGGTGGAACTCGGACAGATCGCGGCGGAGTGAGGCGCCGGCAGCGGGGCTGCCGGCTGCCCTAAGCTTGTAGCCGTTTCGTCGCGAATTCGGGGGGCGGCCGGCATTGAAGCGCGATGACGGTTCATCCCAATTTCATCGCGCTTCAATGCGTGCCGACACTATTCCAGACGAGGCCGAGGCCCGACAGGAACAACAGGCCGAGCACGACATCGCCGAAATGCTTGTCGCTCAGTGCGCGATAGACCCGGGCGCCGGCCCATGCGCCGATCAGCGTGCCCGGAAACGCGACCAGTGCGAGCCAGACCACCTTGAAGGCGACGAGGCCGGATGCGGTCTGCAACGCCAGCGCAGTCGCGAGCACCGTGAAATTGAACAGCTGGAAGATGCCGCGACGCTCGTGCTTGTTCCAGCCGCGGATGTTGGCCCACAGGATCGGCAGCGGCCCCGACAGTCCGGCGAGGCCGCCCAGAATGCCGCCGGCAAAGCCGATCGCACCGTCGGCGATCCTGCCGCCGAACTTGATCGCGAGCGGCTTCTTGTTCAGATACAGCGCGCTCGAAAAGATCAGGAGCAGCACACCGACGCTCAGCTTGAACACTTTTGGATCGGCCGAGGCGACCAACATGGTTCCCAGCGGCACGCCGATCAGTCCACCGATCAGGAACGGCCAAACCAGCGAGAGATCGAAGCTCTTCCACATCGAGGGCAGCGTCGAGGTCTGTGCGATCACCGAACAGATCAGCACCAGGGGCACCGCGAGCGAGGGCGGCAGAACGTAGAGCCAGATGCCGAGCGCCATCAACGCCGTGCCGAACCCGGCCAGCCCCGAGACGAAGCCGCCGGCCAGCGCTCCGAACAGCAGCAGGACGTAGGTAAGCGTGTCCAACGGATCATCCTCGTCGCAAGGGACGATCCCGAATTGTTGATCGCCATCGCCCGCATAGAATGCCTGCTGCCGTGCAGGTCAATCCATGCTGCACGCAGGCGTGATCTGCGGTGTCGGGCTTTTGCGGAAGACATGCCCAGATGATGGCCGTACTTCAATCCTGGGGCTGCCGGCGCGATCGCCCGCTTGGAATCGTCAGTCCTGAACGCGACGATGGAGAATGACCATGACCCGCGCCGAAATTGCCGCTGCAGCCGCGCTGTTGGCGGTGGCGTTGACGCCGACAATGGCCCAGGCTCAGTTTTCCGAGCCCGCCGCCTATCAGGCCGCTCATCCCGACCGCGACGTTCTGAATGGCGGGCAGCTCACGCCTGCGGCGCGCGCGGCTCTCGGTCGGCAGGGAACGCCGGGCGATGCGTATGCAGCGCAGGCCTATCCGTCACCTGTGACGCCGGCCCCGCGCTCCGGCCATCGCCGTCACCGTCGATGATCTAGACGATCTGCCTGGTGTCGGCAGACCTCTGCAGCGCGCCGATCAGGATGCGCAATGCTTCCGTCAATTCCGATCTGTTCCGCGCCGCCCCCAGCGAGACACGTGCCGCGTGCGGCGGTGTCCCGTCGACCGTGAAGGCGTCGCCGCCGACGACCGCCAGTCCATTCCGCAGGAGATGTGCCGCGACATCGGGCCTGCCCTCAGGCAGCCGCAGCCACAGATGATGGGCGGCGGGCCCGGCCAGGAACTGAAAGCCCTTCAGCGTGCGTCGCGCGAGCTGCTGGCGGCCGACTGCCTCGTTGCGGATGGCGGCGATGATGCGATCGGCAATTCCGCTTTCGATCCAATGCGTCACCAGCGCGACCATCAATGGCGCCGGCATCTGCACGGTCGCCTGCAAGTACGTGCGCATGTCCCGCTGCGCGCCGCTGTCGGGTGTCACCAGGTAGGCGACCCGCAACGCCGGCGCGATGCATTTTGACAGTGTGGTGGCGAGATAAGTCCGCTCCGGAATGAGGCCCGCGATCGGCGATGCCGAGCGGTCGAGCGGGCCGTAGGCATCGTCCTCGATCAAGATCGTGTCGGCATCTCGAATGGTCTTTGCGATGGCGCCGCGCCGCTCGGCGGAAAGCGTTGCGGTGGTTGGATTGTGCAGGGTCGGAATGAGATAGACGGCCTTTGGCCGGTGCACGCGGCACGCCTTTGCCAGAGCATCTGGAAGGATGCCGCCGTCGTCCATGGCGACGCCGACGAGCTTGACGCCGAGCCGTGCGGCGGCGGCCTTGATGCCGGGGAAGGTGAGTGCTTCCGTCAGCACGATGTCGCCGGGCCGCGCAAGGTGGGCGAGCAGGTTGAAGAGGATGGTCTGAGCGCCGGGGAAGATCACCAGCTTGTCGGCCTGCACATGCGGAACGCGTGCGCGCATCCAGCGCGCGGCGATCTCGCGCTCATGCATGCTGCCGCCGGGCGGCTGATAGTTGAGATACGCCGTCAGGCCTGATTGCGCGCGGATGGCTTCCAGCCCGGCGATGATGCGCTCGTCGAGCTGCGCCTCCAGCGGATGCGGCGGCACGTTCATCGAGAGATCGATCGCGACGGGATGCGGCAGGTCGACCGCGCGGCGCGCGCTGGTCTCCGACACGAACGAGCCCTGTCCGACCCGGGCTTCCATGATGCCGCGTCGCCGCGCCTCGGTATAGGCGCGCGTCACCGTGGTGAGGTCGATGCCAAGTGATTTTGCGAGCGCGCGCTGCGTCGGCAGTTGCTGGCCGCGCACGAGCCGGCCGGCGGCAATGTCGGCCTCCATCGCATCGACGATGCGCTGGTAGCGCGGGCCGCTCAGCTCCGAGATTGTAGGGGTCCAATCCATGCAATTTAGCCCCATATCCTTTGAATGTATGGATGCAAGATATTATTGTATGGATCGTTGAAAAGGAAGAGGTGGGTTATGGCGACGGTCTCTCTGGCAAAGGCGATGTGGCGCGGTTTCAGCGGCAAATGTCCGAATTGCGGGGAAGGGCACATGTTCGGCCGCTTCCTCAAAGTGGCGGACACCTGCGACCATTGCGGCGAGGAGCTGTTCCATCAGCGCGCGGACGACTTTCCCGCCTATCTCGTGATGGTCGTGGTCGGCCATCTCGTGGTCCCCGCGATCCTCGCCGTCGAGACCGCCTATGCGCCGCCGGAGTGGTTGCAACTCGCGGTGTGGCTGCCGGTGACGTTGTTCGCCTCGCTCGCATTGCTGCAACCGACCAAGGGCGCCATCGTCGGCCTGCAATGGCAGCTCGGCATGCACGGTTTCGAGGCGAGCAAGCTGCGGCGCGAGGCCGGTGAGCTTGCACCGGTGCTGGTGAAGGCTGATACGCGCGCGGCCTGAGCGGCGTTTACATCGCGCGCCCGGCCGCTACACTCCATCGCACCAACAAGAACGATGGAAACGCCGATGGCCGCACGCGCGAAGACCTTCCTGCTTTGTCATGGCGCCTGGTCCGGCGGATGGGCCTGGAAGAAGATGCATCCGCTGATGGCGCAGGCCGGCCACCGCCTGATGGCGCCCACCTATACCGGGCTCGGCGAGCGCGCGCATCTCGCAAGCCTTGTGATCGATCTGGAAACGCACATCCAGGACATCCTCAACGTCATCGCCTTCGAGGATCTCAGCGACATCGTGCTGCTCGGCCACAGCTATGGCGGCATGGTCGCGACCGGCGTCGCCGACCGCGCGCGCGAACGCGTGACGCAACTGATCTATCTCGACGCCTTCGTGCCGCGCGATGGCCAATCGCTATTCGATCTCAACGAGGGTGGCCGCGAGCCGATGCGCAAGGCGGCCGCTGCCGGCGACGGCTATCGCATCCCGCCGAATCCGCCGCCGCCGGACACGTCCCAAGCCGATCTCGACTGGCTCAATGCACGCCGCGTCCCAATGCCGATCAAGTGCTTCGAGACCAAGCTGAGGCTCGAACACGGCGAGCCGGCGATGCCGCGCAGCTACATCTATTGCACGCGCATTCCGCCGGGCGATGTGTTCGGGCAGTTTGCGCGGCGCACGAAGAACGAGGACGGCTGGCGCTATGTCGAGCTCGATGCGAGCCATGCGCCGAATGTCACCGCGCCGGAGGCGCTGATAGGCGTGTTGGAGAAGATCGTGGCGTAACTCTCACCGTCATTCCGGGGCGTGCGCAGCACGAACCCGGAATCCATTCCTCCACGTTCCCTGCGGCTCGATGGATTCCGGGTTCTCGCTTCGCGAGCCCCGGAATGACACTGGTGAATAGCTGCGCGATCGGCCCAAAATGGTGAGGGGTCCGATGCGTTGGCACCGAACCCCTCGTCGCTTCCTGAGCAAGCCGCGTTCTCTTGACGCGAACCGGAAACCCACTTCGCTCGAAAACGCTTTAGAGTATCAGCCGGCCTGTAAGCCGGGTTCTGTAGGGCACCGTCCGCTTGCGCGAACGATACGTGACGGCCATTCCTCTGGGACTGTGTTTGCACACGGCCTCGAGCAACCTACCCGGACGGCGGGCCTGACATCGCCCCGCGGCGTTATCGCTTTCGCGAACGGCCCGCTATGCCGCCCCTATTCGGTTTTGCTCCCGGTGGGGTTTGCCATGCCGGCTCCGTTGCCGGAACCGCGGTGCGCTCTTACCGCACCTTTTCACCCTTACCCGTCTATGCAGCTTGCGCTGCTACGACGTGACAAGCCTGGGCTTGCCTCGCCGAAGCCCAAAGGGCGAAGGCGGGCGGTTCGTTCTCTGTGGCACTTTCCCTGGGGTCACCCCCGCCGGACGTTATCCGGCACCGCATGTCAAGGGAGCCCGGACTTTCCTCCCCGGCGGCCTTTCGGCCCTTGCCGGAGCGGCCGTCCGGCCGACTGACGGCCTACGCATGGGGCATTTGTGACGGTTTCGTCAAGCCGATATCGCGACGCACGCTTCGCCCGCGAATAATTTATCCTGAGGATGTCGTTTGGTGTGCGCCCCGTTCGACTGGATGTCGGCAATACGGCCGAGCAACAGGAGTGAAGCAATGCAATATCTGCTGATGATCTATCAGAACGAGGTCGAGTACGCGAAGAACGACGCGGCGACGAGCCAGAAGATGCTGGCCGAATACCAGGCCTTCACGCAATCCATCATCCAGAGCGGCAACTTCAAGGCCGGCGACCGCCTGCAGCCGACCACGACCGCGACGACCGTGCGCGTGCGCGAGGGCAAGACGCTGACGACCGATGGCCCGTTCGCGGAAACGCGCGAACAGCTCGGCGGCTACTATCTCATCGAAGCAAAGGATCTGAATGCGGCCATCGAGATCGCGGCCCGGATTCCCAGCGCACGCATCGGCTCGATCGAGGTGCGGCCGATCTGGGTGTATGAGAAGTGAGGAGTCTTGTGCTCGTCATGCCGGGCTCGCGAAGCGAGAACGCGGAATCTCGCTCCACAAGTTCGGTTACGGGTTCGCGACTGCGTCGCGCCCCGGAATGACGGTGAACTCGACTGATCGCGTGACATGACCCGCAGCGAGATCGACAAAATCTTCCGCGACGAGGCGGGGCGGGCGCTGGCTACGCTGATCCGTCTCGTCGGTGATTTCGATCTCGCCGAGGATGCGCTCCAGGATGCTTTTGCCGTCGCGCTGGAGCGCTGGGCCGCGGATGAGGTCCCAGAGAATCCGCGCGCCTGGCTGGTCAATGTCGCCAAGCACAAGGCGATCGACCGGATTCGCCGCCAGGCCGTCTTCCGCGGCAAGCAGCAGGCGCTGGTGCATGAGCTCGAGCTGAACGCGCAAGCCGTCGACGAGCCGTCGGCAACGCTCGACGACGACATGCTGCGGCTGATCTTCACCTGTTGCCATCCCGCGTTCGCGCCCGAGGTCCAGGTCGCGCTGACGCTCCGCACCGTCTGCGGGCTCTCGACCGCGCAGGTCGCGCGCGCGTTTCTCGTGGGCGAGGAGGCAATGGCACAGCGGCTCGTCCGCGCCAAGCAGAAGATCAGGCTCGCGGGCATCCCCTATGAGGTCCCCGAGCGCGACGCGCTGGCGCCGCGGCTCGATGGCGTGCTCGCCGTGATCTATCTCGTCTTCACTGAAGGCTATGTTGCGACCGAGGGCGCAGACCTGATGCGGCCGGATCTTGCGGCCGAGGCCATTCGGCTCGGTCGCCTGCTCGATCGCCTGATGCCCGATCGCGCCGGCATCAAGGGCCTGCTGGCCCTCATGCTGCTGCACGACGCCCGCCGCCCCGGGCGCGAGACCCCGGACGGCGACATCGTGCTGCTCGAAGAGCAGGACCGCTCCCTGTGGGACCGCGCGCAGATCGATGAGGGCCTGCGTCTGGTCGACGACGCGCTGCACGTGCCCGCCCGGCCGCAACCCTATGCAGTGCAGGCCGCGATCGCCGCATTGCATGCGCGCGCTCCCAGCTTCGAGGAGACCGACTGGCCGCAGATCGCCGGGCTCTACGAGGTGCTGCTGCGCATCAACCCGTCGCCGGTGATCGAACTGAACCACGCTGCGGCGGTGTCTATGGTCGACGGGCCGGCCCGTGCGCTCGATCTCGTCGATGCGATCACCGCGCGCGGCGGGCTTCGCGGCTATGAGCTGTTGCCGGCAGTGCGCGCGGATTTGTTGCGGAGGCTCGGCAGGACGGAGGAGGCGCGCGATGCCTATCGTGCGGCGACGGAGGCGACGCAGCTCGAGCCGTTGCGCAGGCTCTATGCGCGAAGGATGAGGGAGATGGAGTAATGCTCTCGTGCCCCGGACGCAGCGCCTCTATGGCGGTGCGCTGCAGAGCCGGGTCCCGTCTCGTCGCAACGGGCTGCATCGCCGATTGGTTCCCGGCTCGCGCTTCGCGCATCCGGGACACGAGCGTGAACTGCGTGGACTACGCCGTCACTTCGACGCCAGCGTCGTCCCTTCCGCCGGCAGGCTCGCCAGCAGCGCCTGCAATGTCGACAGCGTCGAATGGTCCGCGACGCCGTCGAGCCGCGCCGGGCGGAAATGGCGCTGGAAGGCGGTGACGACTTCCATCGTCGCGGCGTCGTATTTGCCGGTCAGCGGCACGCCGTAGCCGTACCTTGCGAGCGCCTGCTGCATGCTCAGCACGGAGTCGCTGATTGTGCCGAGCATCAGAGTCTCGCCGTGCACGATCGGGGCGGGCGTGACCCAGTGGCCGACGCCGGAATTGGCCAGCGAATGCCACGGAAACTTCTCACCGGGATCCTTCTTG
This sequence comes from Bradyrhizobium cedriense, assembly GCF_054602315.1. NCBI lineage: Bacteria > Pseudomonadati > Pseudomonadota > Alphaproteobacteria > Hyphomicrobiales > Nitrobacteraceae > Bradyrhizobium > Bradyrhizobium cedriense. The sequence goes on from NZ_JBTSWB010000001.1 coordinate 378,679, forward strand.
CGCGCGGGCGCGACGTCGGAATGGCCGAGCACCCGGTGGGCCGGCACCTTGCGGCGGAGCATGATGCCGCGGCACAGCGCGATCACGGCCGCGATCTGGCGCAGCGGGAATTCCGGATAGCCCCAATCATGGCCGCGATTGATGATCTCAATGCCGATCGAGCAGGAGTTGATGTCGTCCTCTCCGGCCCAGGAGGAGACGCCCGCGTGCCAGGCGCGCTTGGCCTCGGGCACGCATTGCACGATACGGCCGTCCTCCAGCACGACATAATGCGCCGACACTTCGGTGCCGGCCGTGCACAGCCGTGCCAGCGCGCCTTCGACGTCGGGCATGCCGGTGTAGTGCAGCACGATCATGTCCGGCTGCCGTCCCTTGTTGCGCTCGCCGTGATTGGGCGAGGGGATGATGTCCGAGACGATCGAGGAATCGGGCTCGAACGTCCGCAGGCTCGCCACGGACTTGGGAACCGGGATAACACGTTGACGCTTCGAGTCGGATCCAGACGGTGTGGACGAACCGGAGGGCATGAGCAGCTCAAACGAATGGAGAGTAGGGCAAGCCCTTCTCTTTACTATTCCTTTACCGTCCACCGTGCGCAATCGCGCGGCGCGGTTAACGGATGCATTTCGGCGATGTGTGTGGATGAGGCATCACCCCACTCGTCACCTTTACGACTTGTATCGAGTCGAGCAACGCTTTCTTAACGCTAAGGGCCGTTACTGAGGGATGAAGAGCCGACCCGCGTCCGGAGGCGGCCAAAGCGTATTTTGGCTCGAAATCCCATGGCTGCCCGACAAATTCCACTGGGAACACTGGGCTTGTGGCCCGGGACGAATGGGCTCGGTAACCATGATGGACGAGGGCTTTGTCGTGGAACCGCCGCGACGCGGAATGATTCGAGGCGCTATGGGCTCGTTCGACCCCGATCTCGCTTGGATGTCGGGCTGGTCGGTCGGCAGGCGTCGCGCATGAACTCGGTTCCGCACATCCCCGTTCTCGGCCGGGAGGCCATCGCGCATCTCGCCCCGCGCGAAGGCGGCGTCTATGTCGACGCCACTTTTGGTGCCGGCGGCTATAGCCGCGCGATCCTGGAGGTGCCGGGAACCCAACTCATCGCCATCGACCGCGACCGCACCGCGATTGCCGGCGGCGCCGAACTGGTCGAACGCTCCGAGGGCCGGCTCACGCTGGTCGAGGACCGCTTCTCCAACCTCGCCGAGGTCTGCGCGGCGCAAGTCATCGACGCCGTCGACGGCGTCGTGATGGATGTCGGCGTGTCCTCGATGCAGCTCGATCAGGCCGGCCGTGGTTTCTCCTTCCGTCTCGACGGTCCGCTCGACATGCGAATGGGGCAGGCGGGCCCGACCGCGGCCGACGTGGTCGCGCGTGCGTCGGAAGGCGATCTCGCCGACATCATCTATCTGTTCGGCGAGGAGCGACATTCGCGACGCATCGCCCGCGCCATCGTCGCGGACCGCAAGGATACGCCGTTCACGACCACGCGCTCGCTCGCCGATCTCGTCGGCAGGGTCGTGCGCTCGAAACCCGGCGACATTCACCCGGCGACGCGGACGTTCCAGGCGCTGCGCATCTTCGTCAACGAGGAGCTCGACGAGCTCCAGGCCGCACTCGCGGCGGCCGAGCGCGTGCTCAAGCCCGGCGGCCGCCTCGTCGTCGTCTCGTTCCATTCGCTGGAAGACCGTATCGTCAAGACTTTTCTCGCCGAGCGCGCCAGGACCAGCGGCGGCTCGCGGCACCTGCCGGAAACGGCGCACGCCGCTCCGAGCTTTCAGCTTCTGACGCGGCGGCCGGTGGTCGCCGGCGAGGAAGAGGTCGCCAACAATCCGCGCGCGCGATCCGCAAAGCTGCGCGCTGCCGAGCGCACCGCTGCGCCGGTGCATCAAGGCGACGCGCCGGCGTCCTGGCCGAAGCTCTCCGACGTGATGAGGGGTGGCTAGGCATGCGTTTCATCCATCTCCTCGTCATCGGTGCGCTCATCTTCGCGGCGGCCCATGTCTACCGGATCAAGATGGACTCCACCGCGCGCACCGAGAAGGTGCTGCGGCTGCGTGCGGAGATCCGCGAGCAGCGCGACGCGATCGCCTCGCTACGGGCCGAATGGGCCAAGCTCGATGCGCCCTTGCGTCTGCAAGGACTGTCCGACCGGCATCTGTCGTTGAAGCCGGTCAACGGAACGCAATATGACTCGCTGAAGAATCTGCCGGAGCGTCCGCCGCGGATGTTCAGGCCGGGCGAGCCCGATCCCATCGGCGCAATGCTCAACGCCATCGAAGCCGCGAGCGATCCCGATACCGTAACGGGCTCCGTGCCTCAGCCCGAGGACAAGCAATGAGCACTGCGACTCCGGCCAAACCAACGGAACCATGGCGGCAGCGGTTGATCCGCAGCCTGCTCTACGGGCGCAACGTCGATCGCGCCGCGAAGGCGCGCGCGCGCGTTGGCCTTGCGATGCTCGCCTTCGGAGCGGTCTACGCCCTGATCGGCGGCCGACTCGTGATGTTCGCGATCGGCGCCGATGCCCACAGTGCGCGGCGGGCGGCCTCGCAGGAGGTGGTGGCGACCGCACGGCCCGACATCGTCGACCGCAACGGCGCGATCCTTGCGACCGACGTCAAGGCGGCGAGCCTGTTCAGCGAGCCGCGCCGCATCATCGACAAGGACGAGGCGATCGAGCTCCTGACCGCGACCATTCCCGACCTCGACGAGGCCGAGGTGCGCGAGCGGCTGAAGTCACGCAAGGGCTTCGCCTGGCTCAAGCGCGAGGTCACGCCGGCGCAGCAGCAGGCCATCCACAAGCTCGGCCTTCCCGGCATCGGCTTCCTGCGCGAGAACAAGCGCGTCTATCCGACCGGCAACGAGGTCGCCCACATCATCGGTCTCGTCAACATCGACAACCAGGGCATCGCCGGACTGGAGAAGTGGCTAGACAACCAGGGGCTCGCCGATCTCCACCGCGCCGGCTTTGCAACCGATCGTTTGCAGAAACCGATCGAGCTCTCGATCGATCTTCGCGTCGAGCACGCGCTGCGCGACGAGCTCTTGAAGGCCAAGGACAAGTTCCACGCCAAGGCCGCTTCCGGCATCGTTTCCAACGTCAAGACGGGCGAGATCGTGGCGATGGTCTCGCTGCCGGATTTCGATCCGAACAATCCGAAGGAAGCGCACGATCCCGATCGCATCAACCGCCTGACCACCGGCGTCTACGAGATGGGTTCGACCTTCAAGGCGTTCACGCTGGCGATGGCGCTCGATTCCGGCAAGATCAACCTGAACTCGTCGTGGGATGCGCGCGGAAACCTGCACTACGGCAAGTTCACCATCCATGACAGCCATCCGCTCGGGCGCTTCATCAACACCAAGGAAGTGTTCACCTACTCGTCCAACATCGGCGCGGCGCGCATCGCGCTCAGCCAGGGCGTCGAGGGGCACAAGGCGTTCCTTGCCAAGATGGGCCAGTTGACGCGGCTGCGCACCGAATTGCCGGAGAGCGCGGCGCCGTTGCTACCTCGCCGCTGGGGAGAGCTGAACACGGTGACCATCGCGTTCGGCCAGGGCATGTCGGTGGCGCCGCTCCAGGCAGTGATGGGCATCAACGCGCTGGTGAACGGCGGCTATCTGATTCCGCCGACATTCATGAAGCGCAGCGAATCCGACGCCATGGCGATGGCCAAGCGCGTCATCAAGCCGGAGACCAGCGACAAGATGCGGTTCCTGATGCGGCTCAATGCCGAAATCGGGACCGCCAAGACCGCGGACGTCAAGGGCTACTACGTCGGCGGCAAGACCGGCACGTCCGAAAAGGTCGTCAACGGCCGTTACGCCAAGAAGCGCGTGCTCAACTCGTTCACGGCCATCATGCCCTGCGACGATCCGAAATATCAGATCCTGATCATGCTGGACGAGCCTCAGGCGATCCCTGAAACCAAGGGCTTCATCACCTCCGGCTGGAACGCGGTGCCGACCGGCGGCAAGGTGATCGAGCGGATCGCGCCGCTCCTTGGCGTCGAGCCGCGGTTCGACCTGCCGCCGTCCGAGCGCCTTATTCTTGCAGCATCCAGGACAACCCAGTAATCAACCGGGTAGGCCGTCGCCGGTGCTGAGTCGGGATTTTCCTGGGATTCGGCTTTCGGCATGTCGACTGGAAGACCATGAAGCTGCGTGACCTCCTGGGCAACGATGCCGCGATCGAACCCGCTGCCGCGGCGCTCGACGTGAGCGGCATCGCGCTCGACAGCCGCGCGGTCAAGCCGGGCGACCTGTTCTTCGCAATCGCGGGCAGCAAGACCGATGGTGCGCGCTTCATCGACGCGGCGATTGCGGCTGGCGCAGTCGCCGTGGTCGGCGACCACGCGCCGGCTGCCTGCAAGGTGCCGTTCATCGCCGTTGCCAATCCGCGCCGCGTGCTTGCTCTCGCCGCCGCAAAAGTCTTTCCCGCGCAGCCCGCCACGATCGCCGCCGTGACCGGAACCAGCGGCAAGACCTCGGTTGCCGCCTTCACTCGTCAGATCTGGGAGCGGCTGGGGCATGCCTCCGCCAGCATCGGCACCATCGGTCTGGTCTCGCCCAAGCGCACCGTCTACGGTTCGCTGACGACGCCCGATCCGATCGCGCTGCACCGGCAGATCGACGAGATCGCGCGCGAGGGCGTCACGCATCTCGCCTTCGAGGCCTCGTCGCACGGGCTCGACCAGTATCGCCTCGACGGCGTGCGCGTCTCCGCGGGCGGCTTCACCAATCTCTCGCGCGACCACATGGATTACCATCCGACCGTTGCGCATTATCTCGCGGCGAAGCTCCGCCTGCTCCGCGAGCTGGTTCCGCCGGGTGGCGCCGCAGCGATCTCGGCCGATCATGATTGCTCGACCGAGGTGATCGAGGCGGCAAAGTCGCGCGGCCTGCGCGTCATGGCGTTGGGTCGCAGCGGCGATGGAGCAGGCGAGGGCATCCGCCTCACGGAAGCCGCCGTCGACGGTTTCTCGCAAAAGCTCACGCTCGAACATCGCGGCAGGCGCTTCGCCGTCCGGCTGCCGCTGGTCGGCGAATTCCAGATCGAGAACGCGCTGGTGTCGGCCGGCCTTGCCATCGGCACCGGCAGCGATGCGGCAGATGTGTTCGCAACTCTCGAACATCTCGAAGGCGCCAAGGGCCGGCTCGAGCGTGTCGGCGAGCGCAACGGCGCGCCGATCTTCGTCGACTATGCGCACAAGCCCGATGCGCTCGCGAAGGCGCTCCAGGCGCTGAGGCCCTATGCGAAGCGCAGGCTGGTCGTCGTGTTCGGCGCCGGCGGCGACCGCGATGCCGGCAAGCGTCCGATCATGGGCGAGATCGCGGCCGAGAATGCCGACGACATCATCGTCACCGACGACAATCCGCGCAGCGAGAAGCCGGATGCCATCCGCGCCGCGATCCTCACCACCGCAAAGGGCGCCCGCGAAATCGGCGACCGCGCCGCCGCGATCCGCGCTGCGATCGAGGACTTGCAGGAGGGGGACGCGCTGCTCATCGCCGGCAAGGGCCATGAAACCGGCCAGATCGTCGGCAGCGAGGTACTGCCCTTCAGTGATCACGAGGCGGTTGCCGCCGCACTAGCGTCGAGGGTTGCATGAGCGCGCCAATATGGACGGTTGCCGAGGTCGCGCGTGCGCTTGGTGTTGCTGGATCATTCCCGGACACGCCAATCGACTTCGTCACCCAGGACAGCCGCCTGGTGAAGCCGGGCAGCCTGTTCGTTGCGCTGAGCGGCACGCCGAGCGGCGGCTTCGTCTCGGCCTTCGCCAGTGCGCGGGACGGCTGGGAGTTCGCGGATAAGGCGGAAGCCTCCGGCGCGGTCGCGATGATCGTGCCGCACGAGATCGCCGGCATCCGCATTCCGCAGATCGTCGTGAAGGACACGCTGATCGACGGCCTCTGGGGCCTCGCACGCGCCGCCCGCGCCCGCTTCAACGGACCGGTGATCGGGCTCACCGGCAGCGCGGGCAAGACCAGCACGAAGGAATTTCTCGCCGCCTATCCGAACGCCTATGCAAGCCCGTCGAGCTTCAACAATTTCTGGGGCGTGCCGCTGACGCTGTGCAATGCCAAGCGAGATGCGAGCCTCTGGGTCGTCGAGATGGGCATGAACCAGCAAGGCGAGATCGCGCGGCTCAGCGAGCTGACCCGGCCGACGGTCGCCCTCGTCGTCAACGTCCAGCCGGTGCATCTGGAAAAGCTCGGCTCGCTCGAAGCCATCCGGCGCGAGAAAGTGTCGATCGCGCTCGGTCTGCCCGAGGACGGCGTGCTGGTGCTTCCCTCCGGGATCAAGGCGCCCGAGTGGAGGGGCAAGGTCGTGCGCTTCGGGGGCGAGCATGCCGAGGTGCACGAGGTCGCGCACGCGCCCCACGGCGAGAGCTGGCAGGTCGTGGCTGCGATCGGGAAGAAGGAGATCGCCTTCAGCCTCACCCCTGGCGCACCGCACCGGGTGCACAACGCGCTGGCCGCGCTGGCCGCCATCCATGCTGCGCATCTCGACGTCGCGACGCTGGCGATCAAGCTCGACCGCGTCGGCATCATGACCGGCCGCGGCGTCGAGCAGGCGGTCGGCGGTGTCACCGTGATCGACGACAGCTTCAACGGCAATCCGGCCAGCGTCGCGGCTGCGCTGCAGAGCCTGCAGGCGCGCCACGTGAGCGACGGCCGCCGCATCGCGGTTCTCGGCGACATGCTCGAGCTGGGCGAGGACGCACCGAACTATCATACCGGCCTTGCCAAATATCTCGAAGGCATCGACGGCGTCTACTGCGTCGGTCCTCTGATGCGTCACCTCTATGACGTGCTGCCATCAGGCAAGGGCCTCGGCTGGCACGATGATCCCACCACGTTGGAGCCGAGCGAGGTTGCGGGCCTGCTGAAGGCAGGGGATGTCGTGGTTGTCAAGGGCAGCAAAAAGATGTTCTGGGTCAACAAGTTTGTGCCGGGGCTGGTGGCCGCCTTGCAGGCGAAGGCGTAAACTGCTTGGAAGGCGCTGTTCCCGAATCCCACCCTTTGTGGCGCGAAGCCGTCCGTTTTCCCAGAGGTCGCGCGACCCATGACGAAAACCAGCGAATGCCCGTGAGGCACGTTGAGGCCAAGATAAAGGCCAGGAACAAGGCCAAGGCTGCGTGTGCAAAGGCGCCATAGGACCGTCTGAATGTTTTACTGGTTGATCGAGCTTTCCAACACATTTCCGGGCTTCGGTGCCGTTCGCACCTTCTTCAACGTCTTCCGCTACATCACCTTCCGCACCGGCGGCGCAGTCGTGACCGGCGCGCTGTTCGTGTTCCTGTTCGGGCCCTGGATCATCGACCATCTGCGCATCCGTCAGGGTAAGGGACAGCCGATCCGCTTGGACGGTCCGCAATCGCATCTCGCCAAGAAGGGCACGCCCACCATGGGCGGGCTGATGATCCTGTCCGGCCTCACCGTCGGCACGGTGCTGTGGGCCAATCCGCTCAACCCCTATGTCTGGATCGTGCTGGCGGTGACGCTCGGCTTCGGCTTCGTCGGTTTCTATGACGATTACCTCAAGGTGACCAAGCAGACCACGACCGGGTTCGGCAGCAAGCTTCGCCTGCTGATCGAGGCGGTCATCGCGCTGGTCGCCTGCTACGCGCTGGTGCGGCTGAACCGCGATCCCGCCTCGACCGCGCTGACGATCCCATTCCTCAAGGACACCGTGCTGCATTTCGGCTGGTTCTTCGTCATCTTCGGCGCCTTCGTCATCGTCGGCTCCGGCAACGCGGTGAATCTCACCGACGGCCTCGACGGCCTCGCCATCGTGCCTGTGATGATCGCGACCGCGAGCTTTGCGATGATCGCCTATCTCGCCGGCAACGCGGTGTTCGCCGAGTATCTCCAGATCAAATATGTCGCGGGCACAGGCGAACTGGCCGTGCTCTGCGGCGCGCTGCTGGGGGCCGGCCTCGGCTTCCTCTGGTTCAACGCGCCGCCGGCTTCGATCTTCATGGGTGACACCGGCTCGCTCGCGCTCGGCGGCATGCTCGGTGCGATCGCGGTCGCGGTGAAGCACGAGATCGTGCTGGCCGTGATCGGCGGCCTGTTCGTGCTGGAGGCGGTCTCCGTCATCGTGCAGGTGGTGTCGTTCAAGCTCACGGGCAAGCGCATCTTCCGGATGGCGCCGATCCATCATCATTTCGAGCAGCTCGGCTGGACCGAGCCGCAGATCGTGATCCGCTTCTGGATCATCTCGGTGATGCTGGCGCTCGCCGGTCTGTCGACGCTGAAGCTGCGGTGATTGCGGTGATGGCTCAGGATCGTCATTCCGGACGACGCGAAGCGGCGATCCGGAATATCGAGATTCCGGGTTCGACGCTGACGCGTCGCCCCGGAATGACAGAGGTGTGGTCATGATCCCCGTCACGTCTTTTGCCGGCAAGACGGTCGCTGTGTTCGGCCTCGGCGGCTCGGGGCTCGCGTCCTGCCTCGCGCTGAAGGCTGGCGGCGCCGAAGTGATCGCCGCCGACGACAATGCCGAGAACGTCGCCAAGGCCGTGCAGGCCGGTTTCATCAGCGCGGATCTGCGCAACGTTTCCTGGGCGAATTTCGCCGCGCTCGTGCTCGCGCCGGGCGTGCCGCTCACTCATCCCGTGCCGCACTGGAGCGTGCTGAAGGCGCGCGAGGCCGGTGTCGAGGTGATCGGCGACATCGAGCTGTTCTGCCGCGAGCGGCGGCGGCATGCGCCGGACGCACCGTTCGTCGCCATCACCGGCACCAACGGCAAGTCGACCACGACGGCACTGATCGCGCATCTGACCAAGGTCGCCGGCTACGACACCCAGATGGGCGGCAATATCGGCACCGCGATCCTGTCGCTGGAGCCGCCGCGCATGGGCCGCGTCCACGTCATCGAGATGTCGTCCTACCAGATCGACCTCACGCCTTCGCTCGACCCTTCCGTCGGCATCCTGCTCAATGTCAGCGAGGACCATATCGACCGTCATGGTACGATCGAGCACTACGCCGCGGTGAAGGAGCGCCTCGTCGCCGGCGTGCAGGCGGGCGGCACATCGATCGTCGGTGTTGACGACGGCTATTGCCGCGATGTCGCCGACAGGCTCGACCGCGCCGGCAAGAACGTCGTGCGCATCTCTGTCAAGAATCCGCTCGCCTCCGGCATTTATTTCGAGCATGGCAATATCGTGAGCGCCTCGGGCGGCGCCCGTAGCGAGATCGCCGCGCTCGGCGGCATCGGCTCGCTGCGGGGCCTGCACAACGCCCAGAACGCGGCTTGCGCCGCCGCTGCCGCGCTCGCGATGGGCATCGGCCAGGACGTGCTGCAGAATGGCCTGCGCAGCTTTCCCGGCCTTGCGCACCGCATGGAGCAGGTCGGCCGCTGCGGCAATGTCCTGTTCGTCAACGACTCCAAGGGCACCAATGCGGACGCCACCGCCCACGCGCTGTCGTCCTTTTCGGATATCTTCTGGATCGCCGGCGGCAAGCCCAAGGCGGGGGGCATCACCGGCCTGACCGGCTACTTCCCGCGCATCCGCAAGGCCTATCTGATCGGCGAGGCCGCGCAGGAGTTTTCGGGCACGTTGGGCACGCAGGTTGCGCACGAGATCAGCCAGACGCTCGATGTCGCGGTCGAGCACGCCGCGCGCGATGCGGAGGCCTCGGGTCTCACTGATGCCGTCGTGCTGCTGTCCCCCGCCTGTGCCTCCTTCGACCAGTACCGCAACTTCGAGATCCGTGGCACCAGGTTCCGCGAGCTGGTGCAGGCGCTGCCGGGTGTGAAGCCGGTGGTGTGAGGATGTCGCGGCGACGCTGGATCGGGCTGATCGCCGCCGGGCTAGCTGTTCCGGTCGCTGCGGGTTTCGTCTTCGTTGTTGTCGTCGACAATCTCATGAGTGCCTTCGGTGCGTGCGGCGTCGTTCGCCAGCGCGCATTCGCCTCGCCTAGCGGCAGAAAGCTGGTTGTCGTGGTCTGGAAATCATGCGGTGCGACGGTGCCCGACAGCACGCAAGCCAGCATCATCGCGCGCGGCCGGACGTTCTCGCCCGAGAACACGCCGATCTTTCTCAGCGTGCGCGGGCACCTTGATGTTGTCGTCGCGTGGAGCAGTGAGCGCGCGGTGAGGATCGGGTTCATTCCCGGTCCAGACCAGGTCTACAAGCGCGATCAGCGCGCAGGAGATGTCGCAATCAACTACGAATAGGGCTCTCGTGTCCTGGACGCGGGGCGGCACGAAGTGACGCTCGGCAGAGCCGGGGTCCAGAAAGCCGCTGGGCTCCGGTTCAGCAGCGCACCACGCCGCGCTGCGTCCGGGGCACGGAACTCTCCACAACTTCATCCATTCCCTTAACCCCCCGGTAACCAACCTCGGCGACCAATGGACCGACCTCCGTCCGAAAGCGGCCGCCCATGCTCTCCCGTGAAGAACGCACCCCCTTTTCCGAGTGGTGGTGGACCGTCGACAAGCCGCTGATGGGCGCCATCCTGGCCTTGATGCTGACTGGCGTGATCCTGTCGCTGGCGGCGAGCCCACCGGTTGCAACCCGTATCGGCCTTGATTCCTTTCATTTCTTCAGCCGCCACGTGCTGTTCCTGGTGCCATCCTGCATCGTGCTGCTCGGGGTCTCGTTCCTGTCGCCGCGCGCGATCCGCCGCTCCGCCCTGATCATCTTCGCGGTGAGCATCATCCTGATCGTGCTCACGCTCGCCATCGGCCCGGAGGTGAAGGGCTCGCGGCGCTGGATCACGCTGCTCGGCGTCAACATCCAGGCCTCCGAGATCGCAAAACCGTCGTTCGTCGTGATCGCGGCATGGCTGTTCGCGGAATCGACGAGGCGACCGGAGATGCCGGCGACGTCGATCGCAGTGGTGCTGCTGTTGATGCTGGTGGCGCTGCTGGTGATGGAACCCGACTTCGGCCAGACCATGCTGGTCCTGATGGTGTGGGGCTCGCTCTTCTTCATCGCAGGCATGCGCATGATTTGGGTGCTGGGTCTCGCAGGTCTCGGCGCCGCCGGCCTGTTCAGCGCCTATCTGTTCGTCCCGCACGTCGCCGGCCGCATCAGGCGCTTCATGAATCCGGCCTCGGGCGACACCTTCCAGGTCGATACCGCCATGGAGGCCTTCTACAATGGCGGTTGGTTCGGGCTCGGACCGGGCGAGGGCATCGCCAAGCGTAGCCTCCCGGACAGCCATACCGACTTCGTGTTCGCGGTTGCGGCCGAGGAGTTCGGCATCATCCTGTGCCTTGCGATGCTGGCGCTGTTCGCCTTCGTCGTCATCCGCACGTTGTCGCGCGCCTATGCCAATGAGGACATGTTCTCGCGCTTCGCGGCCTCCGGACTTGCGATCCTGTTCGGCGTGCAGGCGGCGATCAACATGTCGGTCAACCTCCAGCTCATTCCCGCCAAGGGCATGACGCTACCCTTCATCTCCTATGGCGGCTCCTCCATCGTCTCGCTGGCCTATGGTGTCGGCATGATGCTGGCGCTGACGCGGCTGCGCCCGCGCACCGAAGTAGAAGCGAGCGGCCACGCCGAGGCGATGCGCAGCTACGCGTAGGTCTTCGTCATTGCGAGCGCAGCGAAGCAATCCAGAATCCCTCCGCGGGCACAGTCTGGATTGCTTCGCTGCGCTCGCAATGACGGGGCAGACACTGTAAAACTCGCCGCCATGGACACGTCCCCCTTGATTCTTCTCGCCGCGGGCGGCACCGGCGGCCATCTGTTTCCGGCCGAGGCGCTCGGCGTCGAGCTGATCCGGCGCGGCTTTCGCGTCCGCCTCGTCACCGACGAGCGCGCGCTGCGCTACAGCGGGCTGTTCAGCAAGGACATGATCGACGTCGTGGCAAGCGAGACCGCGCGCGGCCGCAATCCGCTCCAGCTCGCCTATGCCGGCCTGACGCTCGCGGCGGGCACGCTCTCCGCTTATCGTCTGATCAGGCGGTTGAAGCCCGTCGCCGTCGTCGGCTTCGGCGGCTATCCGACGCTGCCGCCGCTGGTCGCGGCGAAATTCGCCGGCGTGCCGAGCATCATCCACGACGCCAACGCCGTGCTCGGCCGCGCCAACCGGTTCCTGTCGAGCCGCGTCCGCGCCATCGCGACGTCCTTGCCCGGCGTGCTCGATCGCGATCCGGCGCTGGCGGCCAAGACCACGACCGTCGGCACGCCGATGCGGCCGGCGGTCCTCGCCGCCGCTGCGGTGAAATATAGTCCCCCCGAGGTGAACGGTCCGCTGCGCCTTCTCGTCGTGGGCGGCAGCCAGGGCGCACGCATCATGGCCGATATCGTGCCGGGCGCCATCGAGCGGCTCGAGCCTGCGTTATGGAGCCGCCTCGTCCTCACGCAGCAGGTGCGCGAAGAGGACATGAGCCGCGTGCGCGCGGTCTACGACAAGCTCAAGATCAAGGTGGAGCTCGCGCCGTTCTTCACGGATTTGCCGGCGCGGCTCGCCTCCAACCATCTGGTGGTGTCGCGCTCCGGCGCGGGCACCGTCGCCGAGCTCGCGGCGATCGGCCGGCCCTCCATCCTGGTGCCGCTGCCCGGTTCGATCGACCAGGACCAGTTCGCCAATGCCGGCGTGCTGGTCAAGGTCGACGGCGCGATCCGCATCCCGCAGACCGAGTTCACCTCCGACCGTCTCGCCGCTGAAATCTCCGCCTTCGCGGCCGAGCCCGCGCGCCTCACTCGGATGGCCGAGGCCGCACGCGGCGCCGGCCGGCTCGACGCGGCCGAAAGGCTCGCGGACCTCGTGGTGAAGACCGCCGGAATTTAGCGTCCGCGCCGTTCAAGCTTGCACATGGGTCGCTCGGCACGATGTCGCACGCGCGGCGCGTTCAAGCGCAATTGGCGGAGGATTTGTTGGTGGCGGGCCTGCTGATTCACTCCCTCGCGGAGTTCTCCGATCTGGTCCTCGAGGCACTCAGGCTCGCCGATGCGCGCGAGATCGTCGAGATCGGCTCGGAATATGGCGGCATGTCGCCTTTCCTTGCCGAGCATTGTCGTGGGCGCGCCGGACACCTCACCGCCATAGATCCCGCGCCGAAGCACGAATTCACGGCGTGGCTGAAGCTCAACCCGGACGTTCGCCATCTCGCAAAAACGAGCCTGGAGGCGTTCGCCGATGTTGCGGAGGCCGACGCCTGGGTCGTCGATGGCGATCACAATTGGTACACGGTCTACAACGAGCTCGGCCACATCGATGCGATCAGCCGCCGCGCCGGCAAGCCGCTTCTGGTCTTTGTGCACGACATCGGCTGGCCGTGTGGTCGGCGCGATTTCTACTATGCGCCCGAGCGAATTCCACCCGAGTATCGCCATGCCTACAGCTTTGACGCCGGTGCGGTTCCGGGTCAGGCAGCCCTCGTCGAGGGGCGTGGCTTCCGCGGCATGGGCCAGTTTGCGTTTGCCGAGGTCTCCGGCGGCGCACGCAATGGCGTGATGACGGCGGTCGACGACTTTCTGGCCGACGCGCTCAGGGGCGGCCGCGAACTCGGCTTCGCCGAGATCCCGGCCGTATTCGGGCTCGGCGTGATCTTCGATCTGGACGCGCCCTGGAGCGCGCCGCTCGCCGATCTCCTGTTGCCCTATCATCAGAACAAGCTCATTGGCGCGCTCGAGGCCAATCGCCTGCGCAACTATCTTCGCGTGCTCGATCTCCACGATGAGGCGGCCGCGCGAACCGGCTCCGTCTGACGTCAGTGGCGACATGGTCCCCGTGATCTGAACGCGGGCCTCGCGGTCAGCGAAACGGGCCAAAATGGGGCATTCAACCGGAAATTACCTCGTTTGGAGGCCGTGCCGGGCTTGTCCCGATCGGTCCGGTCTTGCATGAAGTGGAGGAGATTCGCCGGTTGCCGGCCACGACAGGCGGAATGCCGCGGCCGCAGCCGGAATAGACAGAGATATAGCCATGAGATTGCCGCGCGAGATCGGACCCATCCACTTCGTCGGGATCGGCGGGATCGGCATGAGCGGCATCGCCGAGGTGCTGGTCAATCTCGGCTATGCCGTGCAGGGTTCGGATGCCTCCGACAATTACAACCTCGACCGTCTGCGCAAGAAGGGCGCGAAGGTTTCGGTCGGCCACAAGGCCGAGAATGTCGACGGTGCCGAGGTCGTGGTCGTGTCCTCCGCGATCAAGCGCGACAATCCGGAATTGATGGCGGCGCGCGAGAGGCGCATTCCCGTGGTGCGCCGCGCCGAGATGCTGGCCGAGCTGATGCGGCTGAAGAGCTGCGTTGCCATTGCCGGTACCCACGGCAAGACCACGACGACCACGATGGTCGCAACGCTGCTCGATGCCGGCGGGCTCGATCCCACCGTGATCAATGGCGGCATCATCAATGCCTACGGCTCCAATGCGCGGCTAGGGGCCGGCGACTGGATGGTGGTGGAGGCCGATGAGAGCGACGGCACCTTCCTGAAGCTGCCGACGGATGTCGCGATCGTCACCAATGTCGATCCCGAGCATCTCGATCACTTCAAGACATTCGAGGCGGTGCAGGACGCTTTCCGCCATTTCGTCGAAAACCTGCCGTTCTACGGCTTTGCCGTGATGTGCATCGATCATCCCGTGGTGCAGAGCCTCGTCGGGAAGATCGAGGACCGCCGCATCATCACCTACGGCGAGAATCCGCAGGCCGATGCGCGCCTGGTCGATCTTACCGCGGGCGGCGGCGGCTCGAAGTTCAAGGTCGTGATCCGCGACCGCAAGACTGCCGCCCTGCACGAGATCGCGGACCTCGCGCTGCCAATGCCGGGCCGGCACAACGCCTCGAATGCGACGGCGGCGATTGCGGTCGCTCACGCACTCGGTGTGTCCGACGACAAGATCCGCAGTGCCATCGCAGGCTTCGGTGGCGTCAAGCGCCGCTTCACCAAGACCGGCGAATGGAATGGCGTCGCCGTCATCGACGATTACGGCCATCACCCCGTGGAGATCGCGGCGGTGCTGAAAGCCGCGCGCGATTCCTACACCGGCAAGGTGATCGCCGTGGTGCAGCCGCACCGCTACACCCGCCTGCAGTCGCTGTTCGAGGAATTCTGCACCTGCTTCAACGACGCCGATGCGGTGATCGTCGCCGATGTCTATGCCGCAGGCGAGACGCCGATCGAGGGCATCGATCGCGATCATTTCGTGGAAGGCTTGCGCGCGCACGGTCACCGCGAGGTGATTCCGCTGCCGAACGCCGGCGAACTCGCAAAGATCGTCCAGGGCATCGCCAAAAGCGGCGATCTCGTCGTGTGTCTCGGCGCCGGCAACATCACGCAATGGGCGTATGCCTTGCCGGGCGAATTGAAGGCGTTGGGGTGATCATGCTGAGGGACTTGCGGGCAGTCGCACGGCAAGCTGCGCTCCCTCCCCCCTTGTGGGGGAGGGCGGGGGAGAGGGGTAGCCACAAACTCCGACCTCGCTTGGGGCTACCCCCCTCCCTGACGCTCCTCCACAAGGGAGGAGGGAACGGTCAAAGCGTGCTCTCCTCACCTGGGATTGCGGCATGAGCTTCCCCGACATCACGCCGGCGCTCAAGGCCGCGATGCCCGAGCTTCGGGGTCGGTTGCTCGCCAACCAGTCGCTGGCCGAACTTACCTGGTTTCGTGTCGGCGGTCCGGCGCAGGTGCTGTTCACGCCCGCGGACGAGGACGATCTCGCCTATTTCCTCGCGCATCTCGCCAGCGACATTCCGGTCTACGTCGTCGGCGTCGGCTCCAACCTGATCGTGCGCGATGGCGGCATTGACGGCGTCGTGATCCGCCTTGCGCCGCGCGCCTTCGGCGAGGCCAGCGCGAGCGGCGATGTCGTCACCGCCGGCGCGGCAGCGCTCGACAAGCGCGTTGCGGAGGTTGCGGCAAGCGCCAATATCGGCGGGCTCGAATTCTACTTCGGCATTCCCGGCACGATCGGCGGCGCGCTGCGCATGAATGCGGGCGCCAATGGCGGTGAGACCAAGGACGTGCTGCTCGAGGCGAGGGGTGTGGGGCGCGACGGCACGAAGCATGTCTTCTCCAACGCCGAGATGAAGTTCGTCTACCGCAACAGCGGCGTCGATCCCTCCATCATCTTCACCTCCGCGCGCTTTCGCGGCGAGATTAGGGATGCGGAGGCAATCCGCGCGCGCATGGCGGAGGTGCAGACCCATCGCGAGACTGCGCAGCCGATCCGGGAAAAGACCGGCGGCTCGACCTTCAAGAATCCCCCCGGCCATTCCGCCTGGAAGCTGATCGACGCGGCCGGGTGCCGCGGTCTGCGCGTCGGCGGTGCACAGGTCTCGGAGATGCACTGTAATTTCCTGATCAATACGGGCGATGCCACCGCGCGCGATATCGAGATGCTTGGCGAGACCGTGCGCGAGCGGGTCAAGGCAAACTCCGGAATCGAGCTACACTGGGAAATCAAGCGGATCGGGGTGTCCGCATAGTTGTCGTTCCGGAGCGGTGCGAAGCACCGAACCCGGAACCTCGAGATTCCGGGTTCGCGCTTTGCGCGCCCCGGAATGACAAAAGAAGCAGAGGCAGCGAATGCGCATCACCATCCTGTTCGGCGGCTCGAACAGAGAACGTCTTGTTTCGGTCGCCTCGGCCCAGGCCCTGCATCAGGCATTGCCCGAGGCCGATCTGTGGTGGTGGGACGTCGAGGACAAGGTGCATGTCGTGCAGTCGAGGCAGCTGCTCGAACATGTCCGGCCATTCGAGGACGAGTTCAAGCCGGGCACATCGGGCATTCCGCTGGAGCGGGCGCTCGACCAGGCCAAGGCGGAAGGGCGCGTGCTGGTGCTCGGCCTGCATGGCGGACGGGCCGAGAACGGCGAATTGCAGGTGATGTGCGAGGCGCGTGGCGTGCCCTTCACCGGCTCCGGCTCGGCTTCCTCGCATCTCGCCTTCGACAAGCTCGCTGCCAAGAGGTTCGCCGCGCTGGGCGGCGTGACGCCGCCCGCCAACGTTGCGCTCGATGACATCGACGAGGCCTTCGCCGAGTACGGAAAGCTGATCGCAAAGCCGGCCCGGGACGGCTCGAGCTATGGCCTGATCTTCGTGAACGCCAAGCAGGACCTCGTCGCGGTCCGCAATGCCGCAAAACACGAGGACTACGTCATCGAGCCCTACATCGCCGGCGTCGAGGCGACCTGCGGCGTGCTGGAGCGCACTGATGGCTCGATCATGTCGCTGCCGCCGATCGAGATCATTCCGGGCGAGGGCAATTTCGACTACGCCGCGAAATATCTCTTGAAGTCGACCCAGGAGATCTGCCCGGGCCGTTTCGCACCCGAAATCACCGCCGCGCTCAAGGAGCAGGCGATGCTGGCGCACCGCGCAATGTCCTGCACCGGCTATTCCCGGTCGGACTTCATCGTTTCGCCCAAGGGCCTTGTCTATCTCGAGACCAACACGCTCCCCGGGCTGACCAAGTCCTCGCTCTACCCCAAGGCGCTGAAAGCCGAAGGCATCGCGTTTGTCGACTTCCTGCGCGGCCTGGTCGAGCTCGCCGGGCAGCGCGTGCGGAAATAGTCGGGACTGGTTAACGGCCGGATGGTCGAAATCGCCCGGTTTGGCGGCCAAAGCCGGTAAAATGCCGGACATCGCGGCACAAATGCCGGAAATCGCGGGGCAAAAAGCATCTCGCGTTAACGAATTTTACCTTTTGTTTACCAGGAAGGCCGAAGGTTAACGCTGGCGGCGCATATGGCGCTTTGGCTGCCGGCGCGTGAGCTGTCGCGGGTGATGTCACCTCCAGCGAACGCTTTGAAGGGGAGAGGTTTTCTTCTGCTGAAGACCAGCACCCGGCCCGGCACGTCCGAGACGTCATGTTCGCCAGGATCCGCGCGATGTCGCGGGCAAACTGTTGACGAGCTCGTGCAATGGATGGAGCAGGAAGCCTCACCCGATCGCTTTTGAGATCGCTGAGGCCCCAAGCTGACCTGAAGGCGGCCGCGATCGGAGCGGCCGTGCTTCTGCGCGAGTGGGTGCAGGACAAGAGAGCAGCGCGCGCCGCCGCCAAAGACGAAATCAAGATCAAGTCGAAGTCCAAGTCCCGGGCCAAGGCCGTGGTTGAGCGCGAGCCGCCGCCGCGCGTGGTTGCCCTGGTCGAGCGCTATCTGCCGCACCGGGTCGGACTCAGCATGACCGTGCTGCTGCTGATCGGGAGCTGCGGCTTCGGCATCGTCAAGGGCGGCCATCTCCAGGACTTCATCACCGCGGTCAGCGACGCCCGCAACGCGCTGGCCAATTCCGCCGGCTTCCGCATCACCTCGGTCGTGATCAACGGCCGCAAGCAGCTCACCCAGGACGAGATCCTCGCGATCGGCGGCGTCAGCGGCCGCTCCTCGCTGCTGTTCCTCGATGCCGACGCGGTGCGCGACAAGCTCAAGGCCAATCCCTGGATCGCGGATGCGACCGTGCTGAAGCTCTATCCGGGCCAGCTCATGATCGAGCTCACCGAGCGCAAGGCATTCGCGCTGTGGCAGGAGGCCGGCCGGCTCTCCGTCATCGCCGATGACGGCGCCGTGCTCGAACCCTATGTCTCGCGCCGCTTCCTGTCGCTGCCGCTCGTGGTCGGCAAGGGCGCCGACACGCAAGCCCGCGATTTCCTGGCACTGCTGGCGCGCTATCCGCAGGTCAATTCGGTAACGAAGGCCGCGATCTTCGTCGGCGAGCGGCGCTGGAACCTGAGGCTGAAGGACGGTCTCGACATCCGTCTGCCCGAGCAGGACGTCGGCAACGCGCTTGCGATGCTGTCGAAGCTCGAGAAGGAGGACAGGCTGTTCTCCCGCGATATCGTCGCCGTCGACATGCGCCTGCCAGATCGGCTGGTGGTGCAGCTGTCCGAGGACGCCGCCAAGGCGCGCGAGGAGCTGTTCAAGGACAAGAAGAAAAAGAAGGCCGGGGATTCTGCATGACCGGTCTCGATCGCACCCAGACCCCGAAGACGCGTCCGATGCCGCATAAGCGCGGCGGTCTCGTCGCCTGCCTCGACATCGGCACCAGCAAGATCGCCTGCATGATCGCGCGGCTGAAGCCATCGCCGCCGAGCGAGGCGCTGCGCGGCCGCACCCATGCGGTGGAGCTGATCGGTTACAGCCAGATCCAGGCGCGCGGCATGAAGGCCGGCGCGGTGATCGATCTCGGCGAATGCGAGCAGGCCGTGCGCCAGGCCGTCGGGCTTGCCGAAAAGATGGCCAAGGTGCGGGTCGAGTCAGTGCTGCTGTCCGTTTCCGGCGGCCGGCTCTCCGGCCAGCTGGTCGAAGCCGCCGCCGACATCCGTGGTGGCGCCGTGACGCAGGCCGATGTCAGCCGCGTCACCTCCACCGGCATGCGCCACGCCACCGGCGAAGGCCGCACCGTGCTGCACGCGTTGCCGGTCGGCTACACGCTCGACGGCGTCAAGGGCATCCGCGACCCCCGCGGCATGGTCGCCCACCAGTTCGGCATCGACATGAACGTCGTCACCTGCGACGCCACCGTGGCGCGGAACCTGATGCTGGCGGTGGAGCGCTGCCACATCAATGTCGAAGCCATGGCGGCCAGCCCCTATGTCGCAGGTCTGTCGGTGCTGACCGACGACGAGGCCGATCTCGGCGCCGCCGTCGTCGAGATGGGTGCGGGCACCACGACGATCGCCGTTTATTCAGGCGGCCGGTTCGTGCATGCCGCCGGGTTTGCGGTCGGCGGGCAACACATCACGATGGATCTTGCGCGCGGACTCTCGGCGACCATTGCCGATGCCGAGCGAATCAAGACGTTATACGGCACCGTCATCACCGGCGGATCGGACTCGCGTGAGCTGATGTCTGTGCCGACAGCCGGTGACGAGCAGGATCTGCCGCAGATCGTCTCCCGCGCCACCATCGCCAACATCGTCAAGCACCGTGCCGAGGAAGTCTTCGAAATGGTTCGGGACAAGCTGAAGGATTCGCCCTTCGCCGCAGAGCCCAACGGCCGCGTCGTGCTCTCGGGCGGCGCCTCGCAGCTGACCGGCCTCGTCGAGCTCGGCACCCAGATTCTCGGCCGGCCCGTGCGGGTCGGACGTCCGCTCGGCTTCGGCCGGCTGCCCAACGAGGCGAAGAACGCCGCGTTCGCGGTGCCGGCCGGACTTCTCGTCTACCCGCAATATGTTCACCTCGAACATGTCGAACCGCGGCATACGCGGCAGCAGGTCAGGACAGGGACCGGCGGATATTTCGGAAAGGTCGGACGATGGCTACGCGAGGGCTTCTGATGACTGCTTTCCGCAAATGTCGATTTTCACCAACACCCGCGGCCGCCGGCCGGGGCGAACCCACGCGCGCGTGATCGAGAGGCAGCACCCATGACCATCAGCATCAATGTTCCTGATATTCACGAACTGAAGCCCCGGATCACCGTGTTCGGCGTCGGCGGCGCCGGCGGCAACGCCGTCAACAACATGATCACGGCGGGCCTCCAGGGCGTCGATTTCGTGGTCGCCAACACCGACGCGCAGGCGCTGACGATGTCGAAGGCGCAGCGCATCGTGCAGATGGGCACGGCGGTCACGCAGGGCCTCGGCGCCGGCTCGCAGCCGAACGTCGGCGCGGCGGCGGCGGAAGAGGTGATCGACGAGCTGCGCGACCATCTCTCGGGCGCGAACATGGTGTTCGTCACCGCAGGCATGGGCGGCGGCACCGGCACCGGTGCAGCTCCCGTCATCGCCAAGACCGCGCGCGACATGGGCATCCTTACCGTCGGCGTCGTGACCAAGCCGTTTCACTTCGAGGGCGGTCGCCGGATGCGCACCGCGGAAGCCGGCATCAACGAGCTTCACAAGGTCGTCGATACGCTCCTGATCATCCCGAACCAGAACCTGTTCCGGGTCGCCAACGAGAAGACCACCTTCGCCGACGCCTTCGCGATGGCCGACCAGGTGCTCTATTCGGGCGTCGCCTGCATCACCGACCTGATGGTCAAGGAAGGCCTGATCAATCTCGACTTCGCCGACGTCCGCGCCGTCATGCGCGAGATGGGCAAGGCGATGATGGGCACCGGCGAAGCCTCCGGCGACAAGCGCGCGCTCACCGCCGCCGAAGCCGCGATCGCCAACCCCCTGATCGACGACAGCTCGATGAAGGGCGCCAAGGGCCTCCTCATCTCCATCACCGGCGGCAAGGACCTCACGCTGTTCGAGGTCGACGAGGCCGCGACCCGCATCCGCGAGGAGGTCGATCAGGACGCCAACATCATCGTCGGCGCGACCTTCGACGAAGCGCTCGACGGCCTGATCCGCGTCTCGGTCGTTGCCACCGGCATCGAGCAGGCCGCGATCGCGCGCAACAGCCAGGCGACCTCCGCTCCCGTCGCGAACCCGGCCCCGCAGGCGCAGCAGGCTGCCGCGCCCGCCGTCGCTGCCGAGAGCCGTCTTGCCGACCTGACCGCCCGGCTCCGTGCTGACAACCAGCGCCTGGCCGAGCGCGCCCAGAAGCTTGAAGGGCAGACCCCGGCTGGCGCGGCGGCTCCGGCTGCCCCCGCGCCCCGTCCGAACGTGGAGCGCGCGGCGCTCGCCGCCATCGCTGCCGCCGTCTCGGACGTCCCGCAGGCGCCCGCGCCGATGCAGACCTATGGCGACGTCACCGTGCGACCGATCGCGCAGAAACCGACCCTGTTCCCGGAACCTGACATGACCCCGGTTGCGATGCAGGAGCCGATGACGCCCGAAAACTTCATTCCGCCGCAGGCCGAACGCCCGCCGGTGCGTGCGCCGCGGATGCCGCGCATTGAGGAACTGCCGATGCCGGCCCAGGCCGAGATTCGTCAGGCGCGCGGCGAGGTTGAAGAAGAAACCCCGCAGAAGACCCGCCTGTCGCTGCTTCAGCGCCTGGCCAATGTCGGCCTCGGCCGCCGCGACGAGGAAAGCGAGCCGCCGGTGGCGGCCCGCAGCGCCGGTCCCGCGATGCCGCCGCTCCCTGAGCGCCGGCCGCAGAAGACCGTGGCCCAGCAGATCGCATCCAGCGAGCCGATATCCGAATATGCCCGCCGTCCCGCGCCGCAGGGTCTCGACATGCACGGCCGCCCGGCGCCTGTTGCGCCGGCGCCACAGGGCGATGATCATCTTGATATCCCAGCTTTCCTGCGGCGGCAGGCGACCTGAGATTTGTTACAATAAGGCAGACGAAAAAAGGTCCCGACAGCAAGCCTGCCGGGACCTTTCCTTTTGTCCCGTGCATCACCGGATTGCGCAGCCAAACAACTGATTTTAAACCATTAATTACGCATTCAGTGGTTCAGTAAGATTGCCGCTAGCGGCCCCAGACGTCGGCGTAATTTGGTTAAGCCTTGGCGCGAATACGGCAGGTTTGGGGTAACAATCGGTAAAAAAGCGTGAGTTGGCGCTGTTTGAGGCAGTGACTATGGTTTGCCGTGACTTGGGGATACGGAGATTCGCAACCGCCGGCACTGCCCGGCCAAGTGGGTCTCGTATAAGTCGCAGTCGGTCGTAGTGGGGCGGATTCTGATGAAGTTTAGCCGGCAAACAACGCTTCGTGCGCAAGCCTCTGTGGCAGGCGTGGGCGTTCATTCCGGACTTCCCGTTACTCTCACGATTGGGCCTGCGCCTGTCGATGCGGGCTTTGTTTTTGTCCGGACCGGACTCGAGGGAAGTGACCGCGAAGTCCAGGCGACCGCCGAGCAGGTGATCGCGACCGACTTCGCCACCGTCCTGGGCGACCGCGATGGTCCGTTGGTGTCCACCGCCGAGCACGTTCTTGCTGCACTGCGGGGCATGGGCGTCGACAATGCCACCATCGAGATCGACGGTCCCGAAGTACCGATCATGGACGGCAGCGCCGCGCCCTTCATTGCGGCGATCGACCAGGCCGGCATCGTCACCCAGCCGGCCCAGCGCCGCTACATTCAGGTTTTGAAGCCGATCTCAGTCAAGATCGGCGACTCCTTCGGCGAGATCAGGCCCCACACCGGCGGGTTCCGCGTCGAAGTCGAGATCGACTTCACCAATCCCGTCATCGGCCAGCAGAGCTACGCCTTCGATCTCAGCCCTGAAGGCTTCCGCCGCGAAGTCGGCCGGGCCCGGACTTTCGGTCTGATGTGCGACGTCGCGCGGCTCTGGAGCGCGGGCTATGCCCTGGGTGCCTCCTTCGACAACACCGTCGTGTTCGACGACGAGCGGCTGCTCAATACCGAGGGCCTGCGTTACGCCGATGAATGCGCCCGCCACAAGGTGCTGGATGTGATCGGCGACCTGTCGCTGGCCGGCCTGCCGCTGCTTGGCGCCTACCGCTCCGTGCGTGGCGGCCACAAGCTCAACCACGCTGTGCTGACCGCGCTGCTCGCCGACCGTACCGCCTGGCGGATCGTCGAGGGCGAGGCTGCCCGCCGCACCACGCGTCCCGTGGGCGAAGTCGGTCGCGGCATCGTCGGTGGCCGGATCGCTGCGGCGTTCGGACCGGATGTGTCCTGAAAGATCTGTCGTCTAGGCATTGGGTTGACGATTCCCCCGCGGGAAACTCCTGGTAACCATGATCGCCAGGATTGCGGCGCGTTCGCCTTAATCCCGGCGAAATGCCTCCCTATCCGGTTGGTTAACGATCGTTTTTCGGATACATCGGCGTGGTCGCATGGCAGGCACCACGGTTACATTTCGCGCCCATGACGGGGTTCGTGGGCTGGCGGACACCGCATCACAGGGCGTCAGGGCTTAAACTCATGTCGGCACAGCGTATGACGCGCGGATATTTCTCGGTCTCGTCGCGAGTCCGTGGGCTGCTTCACGCCGTCACCTTCGTCATGCTCGCGTTGCCGCTCGCCGGTTGCGGGACGGGCGCGCTCTGGGACAAGTTCACTGCCAAGGACGACACCTTCGCCGAGGAGCCTGCCGACAAGATCTACAATGAGGGCCTGTACCTCATGAACGAGAAGAAGGACATGAAGGCGGCGAACAAGAAGTTCGAAGAAGTCGACCGCCAGCATCCTTATTCCGAGTGGGCCCGCAAGTCGCTGCTGATGTCGGCCTATGCGTCCTATCAGGGCGGCGACTATGACGGCTGCATCGGTGCGGCCACCCGCTACGTCACGCTGCATCCCGGCAGCCCGGACGCGGCCTATGCGCAATATCTGATCGCCGCCTCGCATTACGACCAGATCCCGGATATCAGCCGCGACCAGACCCGGACCGAGAAGGCGATCGCCGCGCTGGAAGAGGTGGTGCGCAAATATCCGAACTCGGAATACGCGACCTCCGCCAAGGCCAAGATCGAGGGCGCGCGCGACCAGCTTGCCGGCAAGGAAATGAACGTCGGCCGCTACTACGCCCAGAAGCGCGACTACACGGCGGCGATCAACCGCTACAAGACTGTCGTCACGCAGTACCAAACCACGCGCCACGTCGAGGAGGCGCTGTTCCGGCTCACCGAGGCCTATATGGCGATCGGCATTGTCGGCGAGGCGCAGACCGCGGCGGCCGTGCTCGGGCACAATTTTCCTGACAGCCGCTGGTACAAGGACGCCTATAATCTTGTAAAATCCGGCGGTCTCGAACCGAGCGAGAATCAGGGGTCCTGGATCAGCCGGACCTTCAAGAAGATGGGTCTCGGCTAGGAAATTTGGTTCCATGCTGGCGCGTCTGTCGATCCGTGACATCGTCCTGATCGAACGGCTCGATATCGAATTCGCGTCCGGCCTCGCGGTTTTGACCGGCGAGACCGGTGCGGGCAAATCCATCCTGCTCGATGCCTTTGCGCTGGCGCTCGGCGGCCGGGGCGATGCCGGCCTCGTGCGTCACGGCGCGGAGCAGGGGCAGGTCACGGCCGTGTTCGATGTCCCGAAGAATCACCCTGCGACGAAGATCCTGGCCGAGAACGGTCTGGACGACACGAGTGTTGAAGAATCTTGCGAGATGATTCTTCGCCGCGTGCAGCTCGCTGACGGCCGCACCCGCGCCTTCATCAACGACCAATCGATCAGCGTGCAGACGCTGAAGGCGGTCGGCGCAGCCCTGGTCGAGATCCACGGTCAGCACGACGAGCGCGCGCTCGTCGACGCCGCCACCCACCGCCGCCTGCTCGACGCCTTCGCCGGCCTCGAAAAGGACGTCGCGGCGGTCGAGGCGCTCTGGGACGCCCGCCGCAATGCCACCACCGCGCTGGAGGAGCATCGCGCCGCCATGGAGCGCGCCGCGCGCGAGGCTGATTACCTTCGCCACGCCTCCGACGAGCTGAAGCAGCTCGCGCCCAAGGATGGCGAGGAGACTGCGCTGGCCTCGCGCCGCACCACCATGATGCAGGGCGAGAAGATCGCCTCCGACCTTCGCGAGGCGCAGGAGGCGGTCGGCGGCAATCATTCGCCGGTCGCCGCGCTGGCGGCGGCGGTGCGCCGGCTGGAGCGCCGCGGCGTCAACTCGCCGGCGCTGGTCGAGCCTGCGGTGAGGGCGATCGACGCCGCCATCAATGCGCTGGAGGAAGCCGACCAGCATCTCCAGGCGGCGCTGGCCGCGACCGATTTCGATCCCGCCGAGCTCGAGCGTATCGAGGAACGGCTATTCGCACTTCGCGCCGCCTCGCGTAAATATTCGACGCCGGTCGACGGGCTCGCCGCGCTGGCCGCCAAATATGCCGCCGACGTCGTGCTGATCGATGCCGGCGCCTCGCGGCTCAAGAAGCTGGAGCAGGCCGCAATCGAGGCCGATAGCCGCTATGCCGCCGCCGCCAAGAAGCTGTCGCTGGCGCGGCAGAAATCGGCCGAGAAGCTCAACAAGGCCGTCAACGCCGAGCTCGCGCCGCTCAAGCTCGAACGCGCGAAATTCATGACCCAGGTCGAGACCGACGAGGCCGCACCGGGCCCGCAAGGCTTCGACCGCGTCGAATTCTGGGTCCAGACCAACCCTGGCACCAAGCCCGGTCCGCTGATGAAGGTCGCCTCCGGCGGCGAGCTGTCCCGCTTCCTCCTCGCGCTCAAGGTCGTGCTGTCCGACCGCGGCTCGGCGCCGACGCTCGTGTTCGACGAGATCGACACTGGCGTCGGCGGTGCGGTCGCGGACGCCATCGGCGGGCGGCTGGCGCGGCTTGCCGGCAAGGTCCAGGTCATGGCCGTGACCCACGCCCCCCAGGTCGCCGCCCGCGCCGACCAGCACCTCCTGATCTCCAAGGACGCCCTCGACAAGGGCAAGCGCGTCGCCACCCGCGTCAATGCGCTCGCCGCCGACCACCGCCGCGAGGAGATCGCG
This sequence comes from Bradyrhizobium cedriense, assembly GCF_054602315.1. NCBI lineage: Bacteria > Pseudomonadati > Pseudomonadota > Alphaproteobacteria > Hyphomicrobiales > Nitrobacteraceae > Bradyrhizobium > Bradyrhizobium cedriense. The sequence goes on from NZ_JBTSWB010000001.1 coordinate 404,869, forward strand.
CGCATGCTCGCCGGCGCCGAAATCACGGCGGAGGCGAGGGCGGCAGCGGAACGGCTGCTGAAGGCGGCGACGGCTTAAGTTATACACCGTCATTCCGGCACGATGCGAAGCATCGAACCTGGAATCTCGAGATTCGGATCTGGTCCTTTCGGACCATCCCGGAACGACGCGCTAGAACCTTTAGTATGATGGCCAGAGCAGCAAAATCCAAAGCAACACCGCTTCGCGACGTCGCCGATCTCACCAAGGCGCAGGCCAAGGTCGAGCACATGCGGCTCGCGCTCGAGATCGAGGCGCACAACGAGCGCTACTATCAGGAGGACGCGCCCACCGTCACCGACGCCGAATATGACGCGCTACGCCAGCGCTTCAACGCGATCGAGAAGCGCTTTCCGGAGTTCGTCAGCGCGGACTCGCCGTCGCAGAAGGTCGGCGCCGCACCGTCGGGCCGCTTCAAGAAGGTGCAGCATTCCGTTCCGATGCTGTCGCTCGACAACGCCTTTGCGGAAGAGGACGTGCGCGACTTCGTCGGCCGCATCGTGCGATTCCTGAAACTCGACGACGACAAGGTCGATTTCTCCGCCGAGCCGAAGATCGACGGCCTCTCGATGTCGCTGCGCTACGAGGGCGGCGAGCTCGTCACCGCCGCGACGCGCGGGGACGGCGCGGTCGGCGAAGACGTCACCGCCAACATCCGCACTCTCGAAGACGTGCCGCAGAAGCTGAAGGGCCGCAACGTCCCCGACGTCTGCGAGGTGCGCGGCGAGGTCTACATGACCAAGAAGGCCTTCCTCGCGCTGAACGAACGGCAGAAGGCGGAAGACGGCACCATTTTCGCCAATCCGCGCAATTCGGCCGCGGGCTCGCTCCGGCAGAAGGACCCGACCATCACCGCCTCGCGCCCGCTCGGCTTCTTCGCCTACGCCTGGGGCGAGATGAGTGCGATGCCGGAAGACACGCAGAGCGGCATGATCTCCTGGTTCGAACGCTGCGGCTTCAAGACCAATCCACTGACGAAGCTCTGTCACTCCGTCGAGGAGCTGCTCGCCTTTCATCACGCGATCGAGGAGCAGCGCGCACGGCTCGACTACGACATCGACGGCGTCGTCTACAAGGTCGACCGCATCGACTGGCAGGAGCGGCTCGGCTTCGTCTCGCGCACGCCGCGCTGGGGCATCGCGCACAAATTCCCGGCCGAGCGCGCCATGACGGTGCTGCGCGACATCGAGATCCAGGTCGGTCGTACCGGCTCGTTCACGCCGGTCGGCAAGCTCGAACCGGTCGGCGTCGGCGGCGTCATCGTGCAGAACGTCACGCTGCACAACGAGGACTACATCAGGGGCATCGGCAACAAGGGCGAGGTGCTGCGCGAGGGCCGCGACATCAGGATCGGCGACACCGTCGTGATCCAGCGCGCCGGCGACGTCATCCCGCAAGTGGTCGACGTCGTCCTCGACAAGCGGCCGAAGACCGCCAGGGAATTCCACTTCCCGAAGAAGTGCCCGTGCCCGCTCCACACCGACGTCGTGCGCGAAGAGACGGCGGCGGGCGAGGAGGGCTCGCGCGCCCGCTGCACCGGCGAGTTCGCCTGCCCCTATCAGAAGATCGAGCATCTCAAGCTGTTCGTGTCGCGGCGTGCCTTCGACATCGACGGTCTCGGCGAGAAGCAGCTTCAGTATTTCTTCGATGAGGGGTGGGTGAAGGAGCCCGCCGATATCTTCACGCTGGAGAAGCGCAACTCCAGGCTCAAGCTCGAAGAGATCGAGGGTTACGGCACGACTTCGGTCCGCAATCTGTTCGGCGCCATCGAGAGCCGGCGCAGAATCGCGCTGGAACGTTTCATTTATGCGCTCGGCATGCGCCATGTCGGCGAGACCACGGCGCTGGCCCTGGCACGCGGCTACGGCTCGTGGGACGCCTTCCACGACGCCTGCCTCAAGGTCGCCAACGGCGATGAGGAGGCGATCGCGGACATGGACGCGCTCGACCAGATCGGCGACACCGTGATCAAGAGCATCGCCGACTATTTCGGCGAGAGCCACAACCGCGGCATCGTCGAGCGGCTGACCAAGGAGGTCGAGATCGTCGACGCCGAGAAGCCGAAGAGCAATTCGGCCGTTGCGGGCAAGACCGTGGTGTTCACGGGCTCGCTGGAGAAGATGACGCGGGATGAAGCCAAGGCCACGGCGGAGCGTCTGGGGGCAAAGGTGTCGGGCTCGGTGTCGAAGAAGACCGATCTCGTCGTCGCCGGCCCCGGCGCGGGCTCGAAACTCGCGGAAGCCAACAAGCACGGCGTCACGGTGCTGACCGAGGACGAGTGGCTGAAGCTGATCGGGGAGTGAGGAACGGCTCTTCCCTTCTCCCACAAGGGAGAAGGAAGAAGGCGTCACCGGGAAGTCCCCTACATCATCCCCGTCTCTTCCTCCTCCGCCTTCTCGATCAGTGTCTCGCTCACCACCACCTCGCGCCGAGGGACGACGAAGATCATCATGCAGGCGCAGAGCAGCGAGATCGCAAGGACCGCGGAGGTGAGCGGTAGCGTGGTCGAGGAGTGGCCGCCGAGATAGGCGCCGAATTGCGACATCAACGCGCCGATGCCCTGCTGGAGGAAGCCCATCGCGCCCGAGGCGGTGCCGGCTGCCTCCGGGCGAATGCTGATGGCGCCGGCTGCAGAGTTCGCCATCACGAAGGCATTGCCGGCCATCACGATCATCTGCGTGCCGAACAGCCAGGCGGACGCCTCGTTCCATCCGATCAAGCTCCATAGCAGGTTCAACAGGCTGCCGCAGAGCTGGAGGGCGAGCCCGAGCCAGATCAGCTTCTCCAGCGAGTGCCGCGGCGCAAAGCGCACGCAGAGCAGATTGCCGACGAGATAGGCAAAGCCGGTGGTCGCGAACCATGCCCCGTATTCGGCACTGGTCCGCCCCATCTGCGTCACCACGATGTAGGGACCGCCGCCAGCGAAAGTGAAGATGATCTGCGAGGCCAGCACCTGGCACATGACGTAGCCGACGAAGGCGCGGTTGCGGATCAGCATGCCGACGTCGCCGCGGAAGCCGCTGCCCGCAGCGCGGCTGCGGCGCGTCTCGGGCAGCGCCACCGCGATACCCACGGCGACGACGATCGCGGCGATGGTGATGGCGTAGAAGATCGCGCGCCAGCCGAACGCGGTCTCGATCAGGCCGCCGGTGAGCGGCGACACCATCTGCCCGATCATCAGTGCGGCGATGACGAGGCTGATCATCGAGGCGACGCGATCGCGCTCGTAGATGTCGCGGATGATGGCGCGGCTGACCACCATGCCGGCGGCGCCGCCCAGCGCCTGGAAGAAGCGCGCGGCGATCAGTTGCGGCAGGTTCTGCGCGAAGATGCAGGCGATGCTGGCCGCGACCATCAGCGCCAATCCTCCGAGCAGCACCGGACGCCGTCCGAACCGGTCCGACAGCGGTCCCATGATCAGCTGCGACAGCGCGATGCCGACCATGTAGAGCGAGACAGTCATCTGGGCGATCGAGATGTCGCTGCCGAAATCCGTCGCCAGCACCGGCAGCGCCGGAACCAGCATGTAGAGCGAGATCGGCGCGATCCCGGTCATGACGACCAGCAGCAGCAACACGACTCGCGATGTCGCGATGCCGGTGGCCGCTCCCGGCGGCTTGCTGATCATGCCGTGCATGCGTGTCCGTCTCTCGAATTCGAATCGACTGTAGCGCGCCCGCGCAAGACGGATATCGGCGTTTCGGAATGCGGCTATTCGGATTCCGGGACGGTGTGGTTCTGGCGTGATTGGGCGCGCTGCTGGCCCACAAAGTGGTGCCATTGAGAGTTGCGCACATCGCGTAGGGCCATGCGCGCCAGGGACACCGAACCTATACCTTCAGCTCCGCCGTCGCCTGATCGAGCCAGCTCTTCGTCGCCTCGTCCAGCGCCGGCCGCACCTCGGCCCGGACGCGTGCGTGGTAGGCGTTGAGCCAGTCGAGCTCGTCGCGGCTCAGCATCGCGACATCGATCAGCCGGCGGTCGATCGGCGCCAAGGTCAGCGTATCGAACGCGTTCATCGGCTTCTCGGCGCCCTCGATCTCGGTGGCGACGACCAGCTCGAGATTCTCGATTCTGATGCCGAAACCGTCGGTCTTGTAGTAGCCGGGCTCGTTGGAGAGGATCATGCCGCGCTTCAACGGCGTGGTGCCGAGCTTCGAGATCCGCGCCGGCCCTTCGTGGACCGAGAGATAGCTGCCGACGCCGTGGCCGGTGCCGTGTTCGAAATCGAGGCCGGCGGCCCAGAGATATTGCCGCGCCAGCGTGTCGAGCTGCGCGCCCGTGGTGCCGTCCGGAAAGACGGCACGCGCGATCGCGATATGGCCGCGCAGCACGCGGGTGAAGCGGTCGCGCATCTCGTCCGTGGGCTCGCCCACCGCCATGGTGCGCGTGACGTCGGTGGTGCCGTCTTCATATTGCGCGCCGGAATCGATCAGCAGGAGATCGCCGGGCGCGATCCGACGGTTGCTCTTGCGGGTGACGCGGTAGTGCACGATGGCGCCGTTCGGGCCGGTGCCGGAGATGGTCGGGAACGACACGTCCTTGAGTGCGCCGGTGTCGCGGCGGAAGGTCTCCAGCGCCTCGACCGCGTCGATCTCGGTGAGCTTGCCGCTTGGCGCCTCGCGATCGATCCACGCGAGAAACCGCGCCAGCGCCACGGCGTCGCGCACATGGGCCGTCTTGGTGCCCTTGATCTCGGTTGCGTTCTTGACTGCCTTGAGCAGCGCAACCGGATCGCTGCCGCGCACCGGCTTGCCGCCGGCGGCCGCGATCAGCCGGCTGAGCGCGTCGGCCGCGGTGGCGTTGTCGAGCGCGATCGCCGCGCCGCTTTTGGCGAGCGCCATCAGAGTGGGCGCCATCGCATCGGGCTCGCGTACGTCGGTGGACTGTTCGAGATGATCGCGCGTGAGATTGGAGAGCTTGCGGTGGTCGATGAAGATGGTCGGCCGTCCCTCCTTCGGCACCAGCGCGTAGGACAGCGGCAGCGGCGTGTGCGCGACGTCGGCGCCCCGGATGTTGAAGGTCCAGGCCACGGCATGGCTGTCCGACACGACCAGCGCATCGACGCCGAGCTTGACGATCTCGCCTTTGATTTGCGTCAGCTTGTCGGCTTCCGTGACGCCGGCATGCTCGAGGCCATGCACGGCGACGGGGGCGAGCGGCGGCTGCGGCCGGTCCTGCCAGATCGCGTCGACCGGATTGCCGTCGACGGCGACCAGCTCGGCGCCGGCCTTGGTGCAGGCTGCGGACAGGCGCTCGGCTGCCGAAAAAGTGTGCAGCCAGGGATCAAATCCAAGGCGGTCACCGGCTTTCAGGTGCGCCGCCACCCAGCTCTCCGGCGGCGGATCGATGAGCGATTCCACGGCCCAGGCCTTGGCGTCGACCTGCTTTGCAGCCTGAAGCGTGTAGCGGCCGTCGACGAAAATGGCAGCCTCCTGGGGCAGCACCACCGCCAATCCGGCCGATCCGGTGAAGCCGGTCAGCCAGGCGAGCCGCTCTTCCGACGGCGGCACATACTCGTTCTGCTGCTGATCGGCGCGTGGAATCACGAAGCCGGTCAACTTGCGGCGGGCGAGTTCTTCACGGAGCGCAGCGAGGCGTGCTGTCAACGCGACGCCGGCCTCGGGCTCCTCGAATGTCTGGAAATGCGCTTCGAACATGGTGGATCACTTTAGGATCATGGGGACCAGTCCGCAATCTCGACGCATTTGCGTCGCATCTGGCATGGACTGTGCTTGAAATAGTTCCATTCGAATTGAGTGGAGTAAAGGATGCGGCCGTTGCGCTTCGTCCGGATAACAGGGAAATTCGAGCAAGTGGTTCATCTCAACGGCGAGGGGACACACGATGCCAGCGTTCACGTTTGAGAAGATTTCGCCGCCGGTGCATCGTGCCCCGACTGCGGCGGCACCGAAGAAGCCGCGCGGCCTCATCAGCCAAATGATCGATCGTTTCGCCGAGCGCCGCGCGAGGCGCACCCTGCAGGGCAAGCGCGCGATGCGCCGCGACGAGAAGCCGGCCGAGTAGCCTCAAGCAGTTGCGGCGTCTTCACCTCGCCCCGCTTGCAGGGAGATGTCGGAGTGCATCGAAGATGCAACCTGGGTGAGGGCGACTCTCCGTGAGTCCTGCTCCCACCGCCGTCGCGGATGCGTCTCGACAGTTCACCCGACCTTCCGCAGCAACAAACTGCTCCACTCCTCGATCCGCAGATGTCGCAGCGGCACCAGCCCGCGTGCGCGGTAGGCGGCGATCACGGCCGGGGCCTGGGGCGTCAGCAGGCCGGAGAGGATGACGTAGGCCCGAGGAGCCAGATGCCGCGCCATCGGGCTCGCCAATTGCCGCAAGGGATTGGCAAGGATGTTCGCGAGCACCAAGTCGAACGGACCGGCGCGCGCAAAATCCGGCGCGGCAAAACCGGTCGCGCGGATCACCCGCACATGGTTGCCGACTTCGTTCAGCGCGGCGTTCTCGGCCGCCACCCGCACCGAGGGTGGATCGATGTCCGAGGCGAGCACCGCGCGGTGCAGCCCCTTTGCCGCGGCGATGGCCAGCACGCCCGTCCCGGTGCCGAGATCGAGCACGTGCCTCGGCCGGGAACTCTTCAGGACATGGTCAAGCAGCAGTAAACAGCCACGCGTCGTGCCGTGGTGGCCGGTGCCGAAGGCGAGCGCTGCCTCGATCTCGATGGCGAGCTTGTTGGGCGCCACACGGTCACGGTCGTGACTGCCGTGCACGACGAAGCGCCCGGCCGGGACCGGAACGAGATCCTCCAGGCTGGCCTTGACCCAGTCCCTGGCCTCGACGGTGTCGAAGGCGAGGCTCGTAGAGATTTCATTTCCTGCTGAAATTGCAATGAGTTCGCGCAGCCATGCCTGATCCGGCGCTGCGGCGAAATGGAGCGTGACGTCCCATTGTCCGTCCGGCCGTTCGAAGGCGGCGACCGCGGCATCGCCGTCGAAAAACACCTCGGTGAGCACGTCAACGACGCGTCTGGCATCGGCCTCGCTGCCGATCGAGAAGCTGGCGCGATGGGTGGGAGAAGGCTGCATTCAGGGTTCCGTTGAGTTTAATTTTTGGAACTTTTGGTGGCGATTTCCGCACAAGTTGCGGTTCCCGGGTTAACGCGCCTGCAGCGAGTCTCCCTTACACTTTTGAGTGTTGAGGAAATCCAGCACACCCTGGAATTGAAACGGAGGCGGGTCTTGAAAAGCATGATTCAGAAGTTCTGGTCGGATGAGTCCGGTGCAACGGCGATCGAGTACGGTCTGATTGCCGCGGGTATCGCGCTGGCGATCATCACCGTGGTGAATAGCCTGGGCACCACCATGAACGAGAAGTTCACTTCGATTAGCACCTCCTTGAAGTAATTTCCGCCTGCATTTCCCAGCGGGGTTATTTTTCTTCAGAGGCTGCTCCTGATCACCGCCCGCCAGGGATTGCCCTGGCGGGCGAGGTCGTTCTGGGCTGGCCTTCCACAGGATCTCCGCTCGGCTTCCCGCTGCTGCCCACAACCTTATCCCGCCACCTATCCCCAGCTTTTCCAGCGCATGTACACCGCTTGGCCGGCGCCAGCCGCGACGGGGCTTCCACCACGTGTGCACAGCTCTACCCACAGCCCTTCCACAGACCTATCCACGGCTTCTGAACAGCGACCGGTGATCCCGCAGGATCGCCTCCGCCGCGTTGTGGCCGGGAGCGCCGGTGACGCCGCCGCCGGGATGGGCGCCAGAGCCGCAATGGTAGAGGCCCTTTAACGGCCCGCGGTAATCGGCATGGCCCAGCATCGGCCGCGCCGAGAACAGCTGGTTGAGCGTCAGCGCGCCGTGGAAGATGTCTCCGCCGAGCAGGCCGAATTGCCGTTCGAGATCGAGCGGCGAGAGGACCTGGCGGCCGAGCACGCTTGCCGCAAAGCCCGGCGCGTAGTTATCCACCGTCGCGATCATGAGATCTGCGACCTCTTCGCGATGGTCGTCCCAGGATTTCCCGTCCGGCAGTTCGGGCGCGACATGCTGGCAGAACAGGCTCGCGACATGCTTGCCTTCGGGGGCCAGCGTGTCGTCGAGGGTCGAGGGGATCAGCATCTCGACGACGGGCGAACGGCTCCAGCCCTGGCCCCGTGCATCCAGCCAGGCGCGGTCCATGTAGTCGAGGCTCGGCGCCAGGATGATGCCGGAGCTGAGATGATCGCCCTCGCCCGGCAGCGCCGTGAACGAGGGCAGGCGGTCCAGCGCCACATTCATGCGGAAGGTGCCGGAGCCGTTCTTCCAGTTCCGGATGCGGGCGAGGAAGTCCGCAGGGATCGCGTCGGCCGCGATCAGGTGGGTGTAGAGCAGCTTTGGATTGACATTGGCCGCGACATATCTAGCGCGGATGGCCGAGCCGTTCTCCAGCACGACTCCGACGGCGCGGTCGCGCTCGACGATGATCTCACGGACGCCGGCATCCGTTTCGATGACAACGCCGCGGTCGCGCGCCGCGCGCGCCATCGCCTGCGTGATCGCACCCATGCCGCCGATGGCATGGCCCCAGACACCCTTCTTGCCGTTCACCTCGCCGAAGGCGTGATGCAGCATCACATAGGCCGAGCCGGCGGCGTAGGGGCTGGCATAGTTGCCGACGATGGCGTCGAAGCCGAACAGCGCCTTGACCAGATCGTGCTCGAAACGCTCGTCCAGCATTTCGCCGGCCGAACGGGTGAAGAGATCGAGCAGGCTGCGGCTCTGTTCCAACGTGAGGCCGCGTAGGATGTTGGCGCTCTGGAGCGCGTTCACGGCTTCGCGGATCGCGTTCGTGCCAAATCCGTCGAGCAGGTTCGGTGGCGCGCGCAGCACGAACTTCCTGAGCACGTCGGCAATGTCTTCCAACTCGCGCGCGAAGCCGTCGAGCGCCTCCGCATCATGCTCGCTGAGCTGCGCGACCGACGCTTTCGTCCGCCCCTCTCCGGTGAGGAGATGGCTGCCGTCGGGCGCGGGCAGAAAATTCTGCGCGCGCCGCTCGACGACGCGCAGGCCCTGCGCGGCGAGATCGAGGTCGCGGATCACCTGCGGATTGAGCAGGCTCACGGTGTAGGCTGCGACCGAATTGCGGAATCCGGGATGAAACTCCTCCGTGACGGCGGCGCCGCCGATCACCTTGCGCCGCTCGACCACGCGCACCCGCAGGCCTGCCATCGCGAGATAGGCCGCGCAGGTGAGGCCGTTGTGGCCAGCGCCGATGATGATGACGTCGGTTTCGCTCATGACTTCCTTGGTGTCGTTCCGGGGCGATGCGCAGCATCGAAACCGGAATCTCGAGGTTCCGGGTTCGCCTCTTCGAGGCGCCCCGGAATGACATCTCTATATCAAGCAATTCCCGCTGCAACATCACGCGCCCCTTTATTGCCCGATCAGGCGCCTTGTGCTCCATTGCGCGCGTCCGGCCCCGCCGGAGTTTTGCCGGAGCATTCATGGATTCGATCGTGCAACCCGCCGCCACGCAGCAGTCGTCGTCGCGCAACCGGCTGCTGCTGACGGTCTACACCGCCGCGATCTTCGTCAGCGCGCTGCTGCTGTTCTCGGTGCAGCCGCTCTTCACGAAGATGGTGTTGCCGCGGCTCGGCGGCTCGCCGGCGGTGTGGTCGGTGGCCATGGTGTTCTTCCAGTCGCTGCTGCTCGCGGGCTACGCCTATGCGCATCTGTTGATGCAGGTGAGGAGCCGCACCGTTCCGGTGGCGGTGCATCTGGTGCTGCTGATCGCCGCCTTCGCCACGCTGCCGCTCGGGATCGCCGCCGCCTATGGCGAGCCGCCCGCTTCGGGCTATGCGTTCTGGCTGCTCGGCCTGTTCGCGGTCTCCATCGGGCTGCCGTTCTTCGCGCTCGCCGCCAACAATCCGCTGCTGCAGGCCTGGTTCGTCCGCACCGGCCATCCAGCCGCCCACGATCCGTATTTCCTCTATGCCTCCTCCAACATCGGCAGCTTCCTCGCGCTGCTGTCCTATCCGTTCCTGCTCGAGCCGATGTTCACGCTGCACATGCAGAACCGGTTCTGGACGGCAGGCTATGGCCTCTTGATCCTTCTCATAGGCGCCTGCGGGGTGCTGCTGTTGCGTTCGCCGAAGTTGGCGGTCGTGGACGCGCGAACCGAGGAAGTGAACGCGCCGGCGCCGGGGCTCATGACTTGGCTGCGCTGGATCTTCCTCGCCGCGGTGCCCTCGGGCCTGCTCATCGCCGTCACCGCGCACATCTCGACCGATGTCGCGGCGGCGCCGCTGCTGTGGGTGCTTCCGCTGTCGCTGTACCTGCTCACCTGGGTCGTCGTGTTTCAGTCGCGGCCGCTGCTGCCGCACAAATGGATGCTGATGCTCCAGCCGGTCGCGATCGCGGGCGTCGTCGTGCTGCTGGCGTTCGGCGGTGAGCAGAACCTGCTGCTCACGCTCGGCGGGCATCAATTGTGTTTCTTCGTCATCGCCATGGCCTGCCACGGCGAATTGGCGCGGACGCGGCCGGCGGCCAAATATCTCACCGGGTTCTATGTCGCGCTGTCATTCGGCGGCATGGTCGGCGGCCTGTTCGCAGGGCTGGTTGCGCCCTTCACCTTCACCTGGATCGCCGAATATCCGATCCTGATCGCGCTCGCCGCGCTGTGCCGTCCGTCCGCGAACGAGCGTCTGGCGGGCGTCGTCAAATGGTACTGGTTGGCGCTCGCCGCGCTTGCGGTGGCGCTCGTCGCGCCGTCGTATGCCACGGGCGACCTCTCGACCTGGTTCGAGGATCACCGCGTCTGGGTCGCCGGCACCGTCGGCGTGCTCGCCGCGCTGCTCGCGCTGATCCTCAATGCCGGCCGCTGGAAGATCTTTGCCACCGTCGCGCTTGCCCTGGCTTTGATCCGTGTTTATCCGGCAGACGAGGGGCGCGTCACGACGGTGCGCAGCTTCTTCGGCGTTCACAAGATCGTTGTGACGCCGGGCGGCTATTTCCATGTTCTGATGCACGGCACCACAATTCATGGCGCCGAGCGCTTCCGCAACGATGACGGCACGCCGGTCAGTGGACGGCCCGAGCCGATCACCTACTATCACAAGGACGGCGGCATCGGTCAGGCCATCAGCGCGATCCGCGAGCGCAAGGGAGCGCCGCTGAGGGTCGCCGCGATCGGGGTCGGATCCGGCACGCTCGCCTGCGCCGCCGAGCCGGGCGAAAGCTGGACCTTCTTCGAGATCGACCAGTCCATGGTCGACGCGGCGCGCGACCCCAGGAATTTCCGCTACATCTCGAGCTGCATGCCGGAGATGAAGCCCGTCATCGGCGATGCGCGCCTCACCTTCGCGAAGGAGCCCGATGGCGCCTATGATCTCGTCATCGTCGATGCCTATTCGTCCGATGCGATCCCGATCCATCTCGCGACCGAAGAGGCGATGAAGATCTACAAGGACAAGCTCGCGCCGCACGGCGCTGTCGTGATGCACGTCTCCAACCGGCACCTCGATCTCGAGACCGTCGTCGTCGGCATCGCGGATGCCAACGATCTCAAGAGCTGGGTCTTCAACGAGGATTCCGGGCGCGATTCTGACTACATCTTCTCGACCGCCGTCGTCATCTCCGCGCGCGAGGAGGCCGACGTCGGCAGGCTCGCGTCAACCAAGCAATGGGAGCAGACCGAAGCCGACGACAGGGTGCGGGTCTGGACCGACGACTATTCGAACATCCTGGGCGCGCTGTATCGGCGGTTCCGGGACGGGGAATAGGGCTGTCGCAAGGGAGGAATCTATGGCGCCACCGGCGTCCCTGCCGGCAGCGCGATCCCCTTCTCGCCGGCGATCTGCCGCAGCAGGTCTGGCCTGTCCGAGATGATCCCATCGACGCCGAGCTCGATCATGCGCGCCATGTCCTCGGGCCTGTTGACCGTCCACACCACGACGCGCAATCCAAGTCCATGGGCCTCCGAGACGAGCGCCGCGGTCACGTCGCCGAAATGAGGCGACCAGATCGCGCCGCCCGCAGCCTTGATCGTCCGTGGCAGCGAGCCGCCGTGATCGGCCGGGCTGAAACCCGCCGTCCAGTTCGTCGCCGTGTCGCGTGCCACCGTCTGGCTCGAGCCGCGCTGGAGCGTCAGGTACATGGTCGGGATGTTCGGCGCCTGTCGCTGGACGAGATGCAGGGTCCGCCAGTCGAACGACTGGACCATGACGCGGTCGGAGAATCCCTCGGTTTCGATCAGGCCGAGCAGTTTCGCGACGAAGGCCTGCGGATCAAGCGTTTCATCCGGATGGTTCGGGTTGATCTTCGTCTCGATGTTGAGGCGGACGTGCGTGTTGCCGGACTTGCGCACCAGCGCGAGCAGCTCGCGCAAGGTGGGAATGCGTGTCCCCGGCACGGCCCGCTGGTCGGGGAATTGTTTCGCGTAGGCACTGTCCGGCCGGATCTGGCCGACGTCATAGGTCCTGACCTCGTCGAGCCGCAGTTTCACGAAAGGCGTGCCGGGCGGCGTGATGTAGGCGCCATCGGGGCCGCGGGCGAGATCGGGATTGAGCCCGCGCTCATGCGAGATGACGATTTCACCGTCGGCGGTGACCCCGACGTCGAGCTCCAGCGTGTCCACGCCCATCGACAGCGCATTGGCGAAGGCGGGCAGGGTGTTTTCCGGCAACAGCGCCCGCCCGCCGCGATGCGCCTCGAGATCGAAGGCCAAATCCGATCCCATGGCCCGTCCCGCCATCAGAACGCAGAGCACAATCAGAATGGTCGTGGCACGTGGATTCATGGTGCCTCGGCCGGCGAGGGCGGTTGAGGGGGGCCGCGTCAGTTCTGATAGTAATAGCCGCGCGGCTGATAATACTGCCGGGGCTGCGGCTGATAGGAGTAGCCCTGCTGGCCGTAGCCCTGGTCGTAATAGGACCGCGGCTGCTGCTGCTGATAGACCTGCGCGTCATAGAGCGGGCGGGTGGCCGAGCGCGGCGCCGGATAGCGCGCGCCGGTGTCGCTGCCGTCGGCCGGATAGATGTAATTGTCGTCCTGCGGCATGTAGCGGCGGGCAGGCTGCGCCGGCGGCGCCAGGTTCACGGGATCGCCAGCGGCGCTGTACTGTTCTTCAGCCGGCTGCGGAGCGCGGGCCACCGCATTGGCGTTGCGGCCGCGCGGATTGCGCGCCAGCGCAACCTGCGCCGAGCCCGTCAGCGTCACCGTGGTGTTGAGCACGCCCTGCTGCTGCACCAGCGCATAGAGCGTCGAGGCATTCTGGCGCGACAGCCGCACGCAGCCATGGGAGGCGGGCGAGCCGAGCCGGCCGACCGAATCCGTGCCATGGATGGCGTGCCCGACCTTGGTGAAGAAGATCGCGTGCGGCATCGGCGCGTCGTCGAATTCCTTGGAGTAATGATCCTCTTCCATGCGGAAGGCGCGGAAGGCGCCGTTCGGCGTCTCGCGCGAGGGGACGCCGGTCGACACTGGCCATCGATAGCGCGCGGCGCCGTCGACGGCGACGGTCATCTGCTGATTGTCCTTGTCGACGGTGATCTCGACCTTGGCCTGCGCGGCGCCCGCGCTCAACAGCAGCAATGAGGTGAAAGCAACGAAAAACGAACGCATCTGGAAACGCATTGAATCTTGGCCTCCGGCCTGTTCACGCTAGGCGCCGCGGCTCTCCGTCCCCGGCGTGCACTCTGCCTGCAATCCGGCTTTCGTTCCAGCGAGCTGCAAGCCCATCGTTAACGCGATGCCGGGCGTAAGCAAGGCCGCTCTGTGCCGCGATATGCGCGGCAGCGCTGACATTTTCGCGAGCGGAGGCGCGTTCACAACACCGACAATTCGTCACAAAGGCGCAACCATTCCGCCGCTCCTGGCGTTGATCATGGCTACCCTCGACAGGCGGCGACCGCCGTCATTCACCCTCATAGCTTTCTGGGACCGAAGATGAACAAAGCCCGCGTCGCCGCCGCGCCATTGCCGGCCGGCTTGCCCGTCCGACTGCTGTTCGCAGCCGCTGCCTTCCTGCTCCCGCTGGTGTTGCTGCCGCAAGCCGGCCACGCCCAGGGCATCGTGCGCGGCGCCCAGGAAGGCTCCTACGAGGGCAACCGGATCGCAGGTCCGGTCGGCGGCGCAGTTGGCGGGGTCGTCGGCGCCGGTGTCGGCGGCGCCGTTGGGGCCGTCGAAGGCGCGCTCGGCATTCCCCACCGTCACTACCGTCATCGCTGCCGCGGATACTATGACCGCCATCACCGCTTTCACTGCTACAGGTGATCCCTGGTCATTCCGGAAGGCCGCGCGTGCCCCGGAATGACGATCAGTTCTTCAGCCGATATCCCGTCCGGAAAATCCACCAGATCACGATGAGGCAGATCACCAGGAACGCCAGCGTCATCCCGACGCTGACGGCCATGCTGACGTCCGCAATCTCGTAGAAGCTCCAGCGGAAGCCGGAGATCAAGTAGACGACCGGGTTGAGCAGCGCCACCGTTCGCCAGGCGGGCGGCAGCATGTCGATCGAATAGAAGCTGCCGCCGAGGAAGGTGAGCGGCGTCACCACCAGCATGGGGATCATCTGCAGCTTCTCGAAGCCGTCGGCCCAGATGCCGATGATGAAGCCGAACAGGCTGAACGTCACCGCTGTCAGCACCAGGAAGGCCAGCATCCAGACCGGATGCTGGATGTGCAATGGAACGAAGAGCCCAGCCGTTGCCAGGATGATGAGGCCCAGAATGATCGACTTGGTCGCGGCGGCTCCGACATAGCCGAGCACGATCTCGAAATAGGAAATCGGCGCCGACAGGATCTCGTAGATCGTGCCGGTGAATTTCGGGAAGTAGATGCCGAAGGAGGCGTTGGCGATGCTCTGCGTCAGCACCGAGAGCATGATCAGGCCCGGCACGATGAAGGTGCCGTAGCTGACGCCCTCGACCTGGCTGATACGCGAGCCGATCGCGGCGCCGAACACCACGAAATAGAGCGACGTCGAGACCACGGGCGAGACGATGCTTTGCAGCAGCGTGCGCCAGGTGCGTGCCATTTCGAACAGATAGATGGCGCGGATGGCGCGGTGATTCATGACGTCCTCACGAGATCGACGAAGATGTCCTCGAGCGACGACTGCGTCGTGTCGAGATCGTTGAAACGGATGCCCGCGGCGCGGAGGTCGCCGAGCAGGCTTGTGATGCCGGTGCGCTCGCCCTGGGTGTCGTAATCGTAGACCAGCGTCGCGCCGCCGTCGCAGAGCTCGAGCTCGTAGTGGCGCAGACTCTCCGGCAGCGAGGCGATCTTGCCCTGCAGATGCAGCGTCAGGCGCTTCTTGCCGAGCTTCTGCATCAAGGTCGTCTTGTCCTCGACCAGCACGATCTCGCCCTTGTTGATGACGCCGATGCGGTCGGCCATCTCCTCGGCTTCCTCGATGTAGTGCGTGGTGAGGATGATGGTGACGCCGGACTGCTGAAGGCCGCGCACGACCTCCCACATTCCCTTGCGCAGCTCGACGTCGACGCCCGCGGTCGGCTCGTCCAGGAACAGGATCTGCGGTTCGTGCGACAGCGCTTTGGCGATCATCACGCGGCGCTTCATGCCGCCGGAGAGGGTGATGATCTTGCTATCCTTCTTGTCCCACAGCGAGAGGTCCTTCAGCACCTTCTCGATATGTGCGGGATTCTTCGGCTTGCCGAACAGCCCGCGTGAGAAGCTCACGGTCGCCCACACGCTCTCGAATGCATCTGTGTGCAACTCCTGCGGCACGAGGCCGATCAGCGAGCGCGCCTTGCGGTAGGAAGTCTGAATGTCCTCGCCGCCTACGAGAACGCGACCCTCGCTCGGGTTGGCGATGCCGCAGACGATCGAGATCAGCGTGGTCTTGCCGGCACCGTTCGGGCCGAGCAGCGCGAATATTTCGCCGCGCCTGATGTCGAGATTGACGTTCTTGAGCGCCTTGAAGCCGGACCCATAGGTCTTCGACAGATTGGCGACGGAGATGATGGAGGACATGATGGCCGCAAGGCTGAGGGGACGAACTGGGGAAGGGATGGGCGGACCCATCCTGGGAGGGCAGGTCGGCGGAGCCCTGAAATAGGAACGCTGTTCTCGGCCCGCAATTCCCCGGAGGAAAATGGTCTCAAAACAGGCGCTTCGGTGGCTTGTTTCGGGCAAGTGTTGCGCGATGGTCACGGCCCGCTGCTAAGATTGTCGCTCACGCGGCTCTTTGTTGCGTCTGCGAGCAGGGCGTGGCTACGATTCCGGCCAATCGCGAAGCGTATCGTCCCCAGGGAAAAAATCGATGAGACCGAACGGCCGTCACATCGCTGGCGCCAGCCAGTTGTCCGTCCTCCGCGCGTGGGCGGTGGGCCTGCTCCTGCTGTCAGCTGTTGCCATCAGCCCGACCACCGCCAAGGCTGCTCCGAGCCAAGCCGCGGCGGCGACCACGCATGTCTACCTGCTCCGCGGCGTGCTCAACATCTTCTCGCTCGGGCTCGACACGATCGGCGCCCGGCTCCAGGCGCAGGGCATTCCGGTGACCGTTTCCAACTTCGTCTCATGGTCCTCGCTCGCCGATGAAGCCGCCGCCGCCTACAGGGCAGGCCGGCTCAAGACCATTGTCCTGGTCGGCCATTCCTCCGGCGCGACCGCGCTGCCGGACATGATTGCCAAGCTCAATCAGCTCGGCGTGCCCGTGAAGCTCGCGATCGGTCTCGATTCCGTGTTCAAGACAAAGCTCTCGACCGGCGCGGAGCGTTACATCAACATCTATATCGGCGATGGTCCCGGCGAGCCGGTGCGGGCCGCAGCGGGTTTTCGCGGCAAGCTCGACAATGTCGACGTGCGCGGCACCGGCGTCGGCCACGTCTCCATCGACAAGAACGAGGCGATCCAGCGCCGTGTGATTGCGGAGATCGATGCTGCGATCAAGCGCTCGCGCGCACCGGCAGCGCCGGTCGCCGAACCCGGCACGCCGCGACAGGCACGCTCGGCAGCGGCGAGCGCTCCGGCACGGAATTAAGTCAAATCGGCAGCGTTTCGGCGCCGCAAAATCCGCCAAATCCACGGTCATGAAGTACCGCAGGGGAGGCGACCGCCTCCGGTGGTGGGACTACTGGATTGATGCTTGATCCAAGGCGAATTGTCGTGCTGGCAGCGATTGCGCTGCTCGCCTTCGGCACCGGCACGGCCGCTGCCACACCAGCCAAGTCCAAGACCACCGCGGCCGCCCCCGCCGCGGCGCCGCCGCCTCCGCCGTTCGAGCCATTGCCGCCGCCAAAAATCTACCTTTTCCGCGGCGCCATGGGTCCGATCTTCTCGACCGGCATGGATCGGCTCGAAGAGAAGCTAACCAACGCTGGCTTCTCGGCCAACGTCTACGAATTCACCATCTGCCGGTGGATCGGCGATCGCGCCATCGCCAGCTACAAGGAGAAGGCTGCGCCCATCGTGCTGATCGGCCATTCCATGGGCGGCCTGTGCTCGATCGTCATCTCCGAGATGGCGGCCAAGGAGAACATCCCGGTCAGCCTCGTCATCGCCATCGATCCCGCGCATGCGACCGGCGACGTGCCGCTCAATGTCGAGCGGTTCATCAACATCTTCCTGTCCGACAGCGTGCTCGGCGGCGGCGACGTCGTCGCCGTGCCCGGCTATCGCGGGCATTATGCGAGCTACGATCTCAAGGAAAACGCGCGCGTCAGCCACATCAACATCGAGAAGTCGGACGACATCCACCGCCAGATCGTCGAGATGATCACGCAGCTGCCGCGCATACCGCCGCAGACGCAGGCCGACGCCGTGCCGCTGCGCTATCTCGTGCCTGCGGATACGCTGGTCGAATTGTGGGACTCCGGCGTGCGGGTCCCGGTGCGCCGCGGCGACACCATGGAGAGCATCGCCGCAGCCAACCGCGTGCCGCTGTGGACGCTGGCGCAGAGCAACTCGCTGCCCGAGAACGCGCAGCTCACGCCGGGCCAGACCGTCATCGTCCCGCGCCACCTGACGCCGCCCGAGCCTGCGGCGGCGATGGCAACGCCGCCGGCCCCGACGGGGCGGCGGTAGGGGCACGGCACCTCTGCCCGCGTGCGGGAAAGGTCGAATCTGCACAGCAAATTTCGAGGGGCAGCCTCCGCAAGCCCACGCCGGGCGCGCCGACGCGCAAGGCGAACCAGTTCGCGCTGGCTTATCCGGAAAATGATACGCTATGACGTCAGTCGAACCGGAAGGCAGGGTGCGATGACTGAGCGGAAAGCTTCGAACGAGTTGCGGGTGGCCATTGCGGGGCTGGGCTCCATCGGCACCAAGATCGCGATTGCGCTCGACCAGGGCATCGAGGGCCTGTCGCTGTCCGCCGTCGCGGTGCGGGATTCCGCAAAGCATCAGGCCTTCCTCGACGGCCTGCGCCGTACACCACAAATCCTGCCAGTCGACCAGCTCGGCGATGCCGCCGACATCGTGGTCGAATGCGCTCCGAGCAGCCAGTTGAGGGCAATCGTCGAGCCCGCAGTGAAGCGCGGCAAGGCCGCGGTCGTCGTCAGCGTCGGCGGACTGCTCGACAATTTCGATCTCGTCGATCTCGCACGTGTCAATGGAGGCCGCATCCTCGTGCCAACCGGCGCGCTGATCGGGCTCGATGCCGTCAACGCCGCCGCGATCGGCACCATCCATTCGGTCAAGATGGTGACGCGCAAGCCGATCGACGGGCTGAAGGGCGCGCCGTTCATCGTCGAGAACAAGATCGACATCGACAATCTGCGCGCGCCGCTCAAATTGTTCGAGGGTAGCGCGCGCGAAGCGGCGAAGGGCTTTCCGGCGAACGTCAACGTCGCCGTTGCACTCTCGCTTGCCGGAATCGGCCCCGATCGCACTCAGATCCAGGTTTGGGCCGATCCGACCGTAACGCGCAATGTTCACCGCATCGAGGTCGAGGCGGATTCGGCGCGGTTCTCGATGGGAATCGAGAATATCCCGTCCGAGAATCCCAAGACCGGAATCATCACGGCGCTGTCCATGATCGCGCTGCTGCGCAAGCAGCGCGCCACGTTGTGTGTGGGGACGTGATCCTTACGCGCCCGTGACGCGCCAGATCACGTTGCCGACGTCGTCGGCCATCAGCAGCGACGTCTTGTCGGGACCGATCACCACGCCGACCGGACGTCCGTAGGATTCCTTTTCGTCCGGGGACAGGAAGCCCGACAGGATGTCGCGACCGGGGCCGGACGGCTTGCCGTTCTCGAATGGGATGAAGACCAGCTTGTAGCCGGAGAGCGTGCTGCGATTCCACGAGCCGTGCTGGCCGATCACCATGCCGTCGGGGAAACCCGGTAGCGTGCCCGCCGGCATCCAGCACAGGCCGAGCGAGGCCGTGTGGCCGCCGAGCGCGTAGTCCGGCTGAAGCGCCTTGGCGACCATCGCCGGATCCTGCGGCACGCGGTCGTCCACCGTCTTGCCCCAGTAGCAATAGGGCCAGCCGTAGAAGCCGCCGTCGCGCACCGAGGTCAGATAGTCAGGCGGCGTCTCGTCGCCGAGCCCGTCGCGCTCGTTGACTACGGTCCAGAGCACGTTCGTGTTCGGCTCCCACGCCAATCCAACCGGATTGCGCAGCCCCGCGCCGAAAACCCGATGCGTGCCGGCGACGAGGTCGAGCTCGTAGACCGCGGCGCGGCCTTCCTCGACCTCCATGCCCATCTCGGCGATGTTGCTGAGTGAGCCGACGCCGGCATAGAGCTTCCTGCCGTCGGGGCTCGCGAGCAGGCTGCGCGTCCAGTGCCCGCCCGGCTTGAACGTGGTGAGCCGCTTGCCCGGGGCGGCGATGCGGTCGGCATTGGCGACGTAAGGAAAGGCCATCACCCCATCGGTGTTGCCGACATAGAAGGTGTCGCCGACCAGCGCCATGCCGAAGGGCTGGCTGAGGTTCTCCATGAAGGCGCCGCGATATTCAGCGACGCCGTCGCCGTCCTTGTCGCGCAGGAGCGTGATGCGGTTGGCGGAAACGCCGAGCGCAGCGGCACGCCGCATCGTCGCCTGCATCGCATAGTGGAACACGGTGCGCGGGGGACCCGCAATCTGCGTCGCTTCCGCGATCAGCACGTCGCCGTTGGGCAGCACCTCGATCCATCGCGGATGGTCGAGGCCGGTCGCGAACGCATTGACCTTGAGCCCGGGCGCGACCGTCGGCTTCTGGCCCTCGCGCCAGCCGCGGGCGGTCGGCATCTTCAGGGTGGGGATCGCGCCTTGCGGCTTGGCTTCGGGAATGGCCGGCTTCTCTCCCCAGGCCGGCGTGGGCTCGGTGCCTGACATCCGCCGCCATTGCAGCGCGATGCCGCCGAGGAACGCGACGAACTGCGCGAAGATGCTGGAAAACGTCATAAGAAGCCCCTGTTTGCGCGCGCATCCAACTGGCTGGCGGGGCAGACGTCAACCTGTGTGGCGCGCCGCCGGGGCTTATTCCCGGGGAATGGCAGCTGATCGAATTTGCATGGGGCGAACGCTTGCGCGCCCGGCCTGGAGATCAGCGGCCGATCTGCCGCTCCAGCCGCCGTGCCGCGCGAAAATCCTCCAGGTGGTGGATGTTCGGCGCCAGCGCGGCCTCCCGGGACAGGAGATGATAGACCCGCGCCACCGTGCGCTGCTTCTGCTTGCTCCGGCCACGCGGCAATGCCCGCGCCTTTCGGAGGGCAGCAATCGCGTGCGCGCGAAAATAATCGTAGGCGTCCGACATGGCTCGATGCTCTGCGGCTGGTGCAGGTGTCGAGGGGGTAACGGACGAGCGTGGGGCCGGTTCCTTGGCGCAGATTTCGTAGCCCGGATGAACGAAGCGACATCCGGGGCGACTGATCCCGCATGTCGCTTTGCTCATGCGGCTACAGGTCTCGCGCTCGACAGCTTACCGCGGCGACAGGAACGGAATGATCATCGGCACGCGGCGGCAATAGGCGCCGTAGGCATCCTCGCCGAGTTCCTTTGACAAGAATACTTCTTCCATTCGGCCCTTCTGCCACATGCCGAGCGAGATCAGGATCGCGCCGAGGATCGCGGTGACCGTGCCGACCGCGATGCCGGTGGCGAGCATGCCGGCGATCAGGCCGGTGTAGATCGGATGGCGCACGATGCCGTAAGGGCCGGTGTCGATGACGCGGTGGTCTTCCTTCTGGGTAATGGTGTTGGACCAGAATTTTCCGAGATGCAGCCGGCCCCACCAGGTGAAGGAGATTCCCGCGAGCACGATCAGGGCCGTGATGTAGACAGCCAGGTTGCTGAACACCCAGAGCGGCTTCTCGTTCAGCACTTCCGCGGTCCACGGCGTGAACAGGATGCCGCCGACCAGGATCGGAATGCGATAGCGCCCCGACTCCAGCGTCATCACCTGCTTTTGGGTGCGCCCTTGCCAGAACGAGGCGCCGACCCAGCTGGCGAGCCAGGCGAGCCAGATCAGGGCGAGCAGTTGCGTCGGCCAGGTCGTGGTCCAGCCACCCCAGGCGACAGAGAGAAGCTTGCTGAAATCAAAGGACATGAAGGTTCTTTGCGTTGGGCGGCGGCTCAGCTCGCGCGCGAGGAGAGCGCGTGATGCTTGATGGCGCCAGAGGCCTGCTGACCGTTGCGGGCGAGCAGATGGGTGACGGTTTCGCGCAAGACCGGCTCGATCGGACGGGGCGAATAGCCGAGCTCGGTGCACGCCTTGCCGATCGAGAGGTCGCTCGCGGCGAGCGCGATGCGCACGCCTTCGGCGGTGCCGTTGGGCGGCCGGCGGGTGACGTGATCGGCGATGTATTCGAGCATGATGGCGGAGAGCTCGGCGATCTTGCCGGGCACGACGACCGGAAACTGCCGGCGGCCGCTCATTGCCGACATCATGCGCAGGATGTTGCCGAGCGGCAGGCAATCGCCGCCGAGAATGTAGCGCTGGCCGAGGCGGCCGCGCTCCATGGTCAGCAAGAGGCCCATCGCGACGTCGCGGACGTCGACAAGGTTCACCAGGAAATTGAGATGCGGCTGTACCTTCTTCTGGAGGAAGTACCAGAGCATCGCGGTCGGTGGCGTCAGATTGTTGTCGGCCGCTCCGATCGGCATGGTCGGTGTGCCGATCACGAGGGGGAACCCTGCGGCGGCCGCCTTCGTGGCATGATGTTCGGCGAGCGACTTCGACCGCGTATAGGCGCCGGGCATCGCGTCGACGGGCTGCAGCGCCTCTTCGGCGGGAACACCGTTGAGCTCCGTATACGGGAACAGGATCGACTCGGTCGAGCAGTGCAGGAAGCGCGAGACGCCGCGCTTCATGGCGGCCGCGAGCACGATCTCGGTGCCGCGGCAATTGACGTCGTGAAAGTCCTGCTTGTTGGCGACCCACATGCCGGGTAGCCCGGCAAGGTGATAGACTTGGTCGACACCGGCCATCGCAGCATCGACCGCGGCGCAGTCCAGCACCGAGCCCTGGACGTGCTCAACCTCCGCGTTCGTCCCGGCCGGCGCACGGACATCGAGAATACGGACCCGCTGCCCACGGGCGCGGAGCGCATCTACGAGGTGATGTCCGATGAAGCCACTGCCACCGGTAACCAGGACGAGAGCCATGCAGAAGGTTGCTGTTTCGCTTTTGGAGTTATTGGGTCGACAGGGAATTGGCCGGAAGAGGCGCCAGAATCGCGGCAAGGTCGCGACGGAAGCCCAATGCAATGAATAATTTTGCCATCACGAACATCGGCCCAAGCAAAAGATGCGAGGGAAACGTGAACAACGAGGCTTCGCGGCCCTCAAAAACCTTGTGGCCGATGGTCTGCGCGGCGAAGCCGAGCGCCACCAGCGTGGCGAAAATCGCCCACATCGTCGCGGTGCTGACTTGCGCCGCAATGGTCGTGGCAACCGAAAACAGCACGATGGAGACGGCCAGAATGCCGAGCCCGAGCGCCACGTCGAGCAGCAGCCAATAAATCAATACCGGCAAGGCCAGGATCACCGCCAGGCTGACGTTGAAACCGAACAGCGGAAGCTTCACCAGCGTCAGCGGCAGCACGGCGCCGGTGAACAGCAGGAGGATGCCGACCACATGCATCGCCGTGTTCCGGGGATCGCGATGGTACTCGACATAAACGGCAAGTTGGCGCTGAAAAAAGCCACCCATTTCGGTCTCATGCAGCAGGGGCGGGAAGGGCGAACAGAGCCTATAGCACTGGGCCGGACGGTGCACAAACCGGTGCTTGCGTCGCGCAAGACCGTGTTTGCGCGCCTGGAACAGGCTGCAAAACGCCTGCACTTCAAGGGGTTCCGTCAGTCGCGGAGTAGCTTTCGCTCAGCGTTTCTTGGCCGGTTTTTTCGCCGCAGGCGCAGGTGCTGCAGCCGGACGCGGCGCCTCCTCCGGCAGCTTGGCATAGGTCAGGATCTGCAACTGGCCGTTGACGGCAGAGGTCGGCTTGGCCCGGTCGAGAAATTGCTCCTCGCCGAGGCCGATCGGATGCAGCCGCTTGGTCGAGATCTTGAACGTGTTCACCAGCACGTCGCGGATCGCATCGGCCCGCCGCTGGCTCAGGATCGCATTGGCCTCACGCGTCTTCGAATTGGATTCGACGTGACCGACGATCAGGAAAGTGTAGGGCAGCAGCGAGGAATGAACCAGCGCATCCGCGATCCGGCCGACGGTCTGGTAGGAGGCCGGCTGGATGATCGGCGTGTCGGCGTCGAACTGGATCTGCGCGTTGAAGGCCGGCAGCTTGGCGAGCTCAGGCGCGATCAGCGGCCGGTTCACCGGTCCCGGATCGTTCTTGATCCTGGTCTTGGCGCGCTCCATCACCTGCTGTTTCAGCGCGGGCAGATCGACCTCGGCGGCTTCTTCGAAATGGTTCAGCCTGCCGATGATGTCGTCGCGGGTCGGCGCTGCCGTCTGCGCGCCGGCGGCGCCCGCACGAAGAGCGAGCCCCAGCGCAACGATCGTTCCGGCAATGAAGAGCCTGCGCGCGCGCATCAGCGATACCCCGCGTCGTCAACGGCCTTCAGGCAGTTGTTGCTGATGCCCTTGGGCGTCGAGACCAGGCAGGGGACCGACTTGCTGGTCTCCTTGGTCGAGCCACCGCAGACCTTGACGATCTCGCGCTGGCAGGCGTTCGCCACCGTGACGCGCGCGGCGACGCGCTTCTGGATGGCGTCGAACACGCCGAAATACTCGCTCGCGCATTGCGGGGACAGCACGTCGCGGTTGCGCGACAGGCACTCCTTCAGCCGGTTCGAATCCGGATTGACGCCGCGGCAATTGGCAACGATTTCCGCGCCGCAGCTCGCTGCCAGCTTTCCGATCGAATCGCCAAAGCTCACGGTTTGCGCCGCCGCAAGCGACGGCATCCCCAATGCAAGCACGATCAGTGTGACGGAGCCCCGAACCATGGCTTTATCTGATACGGGGAAGTTCACGATGGTCAAGGCCTGTTCGGACCAGAACTGTCGGGAGTCCGGCGAGTGCGGCGAACAATCCTCACCCCGCGGCGTCGAGGGGCGGCCATTCGATCAGGGCGACCGCGTGTTTCCTGAGGTCGTTGGCCACATCAGGATCCGCCTTGAGCTCGTCCAGGGTTCGCGGCGGCGGGAGCTGCCGGCCCTCCGCGATCAGCTCCTGCGCATAGAACGCGAGAGCCTCGGGCGCATTCTCCAGGGCCTCCTCGACGTCGTCGCCGCCGGAAATGCAGCCGGGCAGATCGGGAAACCACAGGCTGATTGCTTCGTCCGGGCCGAGGTCTTCGATGATGGCGATGTACTGTGCCACGACGGGCCTCAGGCCCGCTGCACGAAACTGTCCACGACCTTCTTCTCGCCGGCCTTGTCGAAGGCGATGGTGAGCTTGTTGCCGTCGATCCTGGTGACGCGGCCGTAGCCGAACTTTTGGTGGAAGACGCGGTCGGACAGCGAGAATTCCGAGGTCGTGCCGGTCGATTTGGCGACCAACTCGCCCTCGATCGTCAGAGGGCCGCGGCGGCGCGAGGAGAAGCTGCCGAAATCGGGGCCTGAGGAGGCGGACGAGAACGACGAGGCTTGTTCCTCGAAGCCGCCGCTACCGCCAGCATTGCGGCCACCGCCGCGATTGCGATTGGCCTGGGCGCGCTGCCAGCCTGGCGTCGAATAGGTCGAGCCGAACGCCTCCATGTCGTCGAAGCGCGAGGCGCCGTAGCCGCCGGTGCCGCCCCAGGCCGAGCCGCCCTTGGATTCCGTGATCTCGACATTGGCCGCAGGCAATTCGTCGAGGAAGCGCGACGGGATCGTGGTCGACCAGGTGCCATGGATCCGCCGATTGGTCGCGAAATAGATCTTTGCGCGCCGCCTCGCGCGCGTGAGGCCGACATGGCCGAGCCGGCGCTCCTCCTCGAGGCCAGCGCGGCCCTGTTCGTCGAGCGTGCGCTGGCTCGGGAACAGGCCTTCCTCCCAACCCGGCAGGAACACGTTGTCGAATTCGAGGCCCTTGGCCGAGTGCAGCGTCATCAGCGACACCGCGTCCTCCTCGGCACCGCCCTCGCGGTCCATCACGAGAGAGATGTGCTCAAGGAACCCTTGCAGGTTCTCGAACTCCTCCATCGAGCGCACCAGCTCCTTCAGGTTCTCCAGCCGGCCCGCGGCATCCGCCGAACGGTCCTTCTGCCACATCTCGGTGTAGCCGCTCTCGTCGAGGACGATCTGGGCGAGGTCCGTGTGCGCGGTGACCTCGCGCTGGGCGCGCCAGCGGTCGAACTGGGCGACGAGGTCGCGCAAAGACCCACGCGCCTTCGGCTTCAGCTCGGCGGTCTCGACCACGGCGCGCGCCGATTCGAACAGGGGAATGCGGCGCTTGCGGGCATGGTCGTGCAGCATCTGCACGGTGGCGTCGCCGAGGCCGCGCTTGGGCGTGTTGACGATGCGCTCGAAGGCGAGATCGTCGGCTGGCGAGTTGATGACGCGCAAATAGGCCAGAGCGTCACGGATCTCGGCGCGCTCGTAGAAGCGCGGGCCGCCGATGACGCGATAGGGCAGGCCGAGCGTGACGAAACGATCTTCGAATTCGCGCATCTGGTAGGAGGCGCGCACCAGGATCGCGATCTCGTTGAGCTTCTCGCCCTGGCGCTGCAGCTGTTCGATCTCCTCGCCGATGCCGCGCGCTTCCTCTTCCGAATCCCAGGAGCCGGTCACCGTGACCTTCTCGCCGTCCTGGTCCTCGGTGCGCAGCGTCTTGCCGAGCCGGCCTTCATTGTGCGCGATCAAATGCGAGGCGGCTGCGAGGATGTGGCCGGTCGAGCGGTAGTTGCGCTCGAGGCGAATGACCTTGGCGCCGGGGAAATCGTGGTCGAAGCGGAGGATGTTGTCGACCTCGGCGCCGCGCCAGCCGTAGATCGACTGGTCGTCGTCACCGACGCAGCAGATGTTCTTGGTAGGAGCTGCAGGAGCCACAGTCATTCCGGGATGCGCCGAAGGCGCAGACCCGGAATCCAGAGCTGAGGCCTCATCTCGGGATTCCGGGTTCGGCTCTTCGAGCCGCCCCGGAATGACAGTGGAGGCGGCAGGCTTCGAAGGCGCCTGCGACAACAGCCGCAGCCACAGATACTGTGCGACGTTAGTGTCCTGGTACTCGTCCACCAGGATGTATTTGAAGCGCTGCTGGTACTGCCGCAGGATATCCGGGTGCTCGCGGAAGATCCGGATGTTCTCGAGCAAGAGATCGCCGAAATCGGCGGCGTTCAGGATCTTCAGCCGCTCCTGGTAGCTCGCATAGAGCTTGCCGCCCTTGCCGTTGGCGAACACCGCGGCCTCGCCCGAGGGCACCTGAGACGGCATCAGGCCGCGGTTCTTCCAGCCGTCGATCAGGCCGGCCAGCATGCGGGCCGGCCAGCGCTTGTCGTCGATGTTCTCGGCTTGCAGGAGCTGCTTCAAGAGCCGCACCTGATCGTCGACGTCGAGCACGGTGAAGTTCGATTTGAGCTGCGCCAGCTCGGCATGGAAGCGCAGGATGCGGCCGCCGATGGAGTGGAAGGTGCCGAGCCACGGCATGCCTTCCACGGCATGGCCGAGCATCTGGCCGAGCCGGTGCTTCATCTCGCGCGCGGCCTTGTTGGTGAAGGTCACCGACAGGATCTCGGCGGGACGGGCGCGGCCCTGGCTCAGGATATGGGCGATGCGCGTGGTCAGCACGCGCGTCTTGCCGGTGCCGGCGCCGGCCAGCACGAGAACCGGGCCGTCCAGCGTCTCCACGGCCTCCCGCTGCTCCGGATTGAGCCCCGAGAGGTATTTCGGGCCCACCGAGGCCCGCGCACGCGCAGCGATGCCGCCGGCTGCGGGCTGGTGGTCGGGGACAGTCTGGGACGTGATCTTGCTCGGCTCGGTCATGCGAATCATGGGCCCGACGATGGCACCGCGGGGCGACGGAAGGGAGCCTTCTAACAGGGATTGGTCCTATATGGGGCGCCGAGACAGGGTTTTCCACGTGCGCGGCAGGCCGAATTGTTCCGGCGAAAGCTGCGAATTTCGCGCCTGGGTGGGTCGGAACAATCGTTCCCGCCTCGAGATTGTCTGGGCAGGTGGCGCGGCTGGCCGCGCCGGACGCAAACACATCAAGACGAGGGTTTGAGCATGCTTGGCTGGGTTGTGACGTTTCTGGTTATTGCACTGATCGCCGGCATCCTGGGTTTTGGCGGCATCGCCGGCGCTTCGATCGAGATCGCCAAGATCATCTTCTTCATCGCGGTCGTCCTGTTCCTGGTCTCGGCCGTGGTCGGTCTGGCGCGCGGCCGCAACAGGATATAGCGCTATCCCCGCGGTGCATCCTTCGAGACGCCCGCCTTCGGCGGGCCCTCAGGATGAGGGCAGTGTGTGCGGCAGCAGTCTCGAAGAGCGCAAATGCTGCTTAGCCTCATCCTGAGGAGACCGCGAAGCGGTCGTCTCGAAGGACGAGGCGCGCGCTCAGGCCGCGGCTACAACGCTGCGGCAGCGCTTGAAACTACCGCTTCGAGGGCATCGCCACGTTTCGGCCGATGCCCTCGGGTCGCGGCACGGCGCTATGGGCCTTCGTCACCGCAGCGATGCGCTCGCGGATATCGGCCGGAAAGGGCGCAACGCGCCGCGCTGTCATGTCCATGTGCAGCGACATGTTCTCGGACGTTGCCGACAGCCAGCCTTCGCTTGCGTGCCTCATCTCCTCGAACGTGTGCAGCCGCTTGTCGTCGGCCTCGAGCAGCCAAACGAAAATCTGCACGGGATCGCCGAGGTGGATTTCGCGCAGGTACCGCACATGGCATTCGGCGGTGAAGGTCGAGCCGCCGCGCTCCTTCATGTAGGTCGGTCCGATCCCGAGCTCGAGCCACATCTGGTCGATCGCCCGGTCGAACATCACGTTGTAATAGGCCATGTTGAGATGGCCATTGTAGTCGATCCATTGCGGCTCGATCTGCATGATCGAGGCACGGAACGGCTCGGCTTTGGGTGCTGAGGCGGCGGTCTGCGGCATGTTTCCTTCCAGCTATGCGTCCGGTCGCTTGACTTGACCGGTTTTATGTCCTTTGCCACGGTTCTTCTTTCGGGAGGAATTCCGTGGGTACGACCATCACCAATAATCCGCCGCGGCCGGCGCCGAAAGCCCTCGCGAGCGCGCTGGAGCAGCTTGCCGCGCGCTTCGGCAACCGCCTCATCACCTCGCAGGCCGTACGCGAGCAGCACGGCCATACCACCACATGGATCCCCAACCAGCCGCCGGACGGCGTGGTGATGGCGCAGGAGACTGCCGACATCCAGGACGTGGTGCGGATCTGCGCCAAGAACCGCGTGCCGGTCATTGCCTTCGGCACCGGCACCTCGCTCGAGGGCCAGGTCAACGCGCCCGCGGGCGGTATCTCGATCGACCTGCGCGACATGAACAAGGTGCTGGCGGTACACGCCGAGGATCTTGACTGCGTGATCCAGCCCGGCGTGACCCGCAAGGCGCTGAACGAGCATCTGCGCGACCAGGGCCTGTTCTTCCCGATCGACCCCGGCGCGGACGCCTCGCTCGGCGGCATGGCCTCGACTCGCGCCTCCGGCACCAATGCGGTGCGCTACGGCACCATGCGCGACAGCGTGCTGGCGCTGAAAGTCGTGCGCGGTGACGGCGAGATCATCACGACAGGCACGCGTGCGAAGAAGTCGTCGGCCGGCTACGACCTCACGCATCTGTTCGTCGGCGCCGAGGGCACGCTCGGCATCATCTCGGAATTGACCATTCGCCTGCGCGGCATTCCCGAGACGATCGCGGCGGGCGCGGTGTCGTTCGAGACCGTGCACGGCGCCTGCCAGGCCGTGATCCTGGCGATCCAGACCGGTATTCCCGTCGCGCGCATCGAGCTGCTCAATGCCGCGC
Organism: Bradyrhizobium cedriense; assembly: GCF_054602315.1. Classification (NCBI taxonomy): domain Bacteria; kingdom Pseudomonadati; phylum Pseudomonadota; class Alphaproteobacteria; order Hyphomicrobiales; family Nitrobacteraceae; genus Bradyrhizobium; species Bradyrhizobium cedriense. The sequence continues at coordinate 434,167 of NZ_JBTSWB010000001.1, forward strand.
AGGTGAAGGCCTGCAACGCCTATTCGAAGTTGACTCTGCCGGAGACGCCGCTGCTCCTGATGGAATTCCACGGCAGCGAGATCGAGGTCGCCGAGCAGTCGAAGTCATTCGGCGAGATCGCAAAGGATTGCGGCGGCGGCGACTTCTCCTGGACCACAAAGCCTGAAGACCGCACCAAGCTCTGGCAGGCGCGGCACGACGCCTATTGGTCGGTGAAGGCGCTGCGTCCCGGCGACAGCATCGGCGTGGTCGCGACCGACGTCTGCGTGCCGATCTCGCGGCTTGCCGATTGCGTCAGCGAGACCGAGGACGATCTCAAACGCCTCAACCTGCTGTCGCCGATCGTCGGCCATGTCGGCGACGGCAATTTTCACTGCTCGCTGGTGTGCGACACCAACGATCCGGCCGAGATGGCCCGCGGCGAGGAGTTCATGCATCGCCTGGTCGAGCGCGCGCAGGCGATGGACGGCACCTGCACCGGCGAGCACGGCATCGGCCAGGGCAAGCAGAAATATCTCAAGGCGGAGCTCGGCGCCGAGGCGCTTGATGCGATGCGGGCGCTGAAGAAGGCGCTCGATCCGCTCAACATCTTCAATCCGGGCAAGATCGTGCCGGAAGCATAGCGCACAGCGCCAGCCGCCCGGGTCGCCATGGAAATCGCGATGAAGATGTCCGAAGATCCGATGCGCGACGACGCCGTGCGCCGCATGGTCGATCTCTGCATGAAGGCCGACGCTCTCAGGACGGCATAGCTCCTGTTCCGCTCGATCCAGGCAGGCTGGACGCCGGAAGCCGTTCAGCGCGATTGTCCGGCGCTGTCGCAATAGATGCGGCCCGCGCGATGGGCGCGGGCCGGTGCGAGTTCATGCCGGATCGGCTCAATACCTGCGGTAGTCGCCGCGTGCAGGGCCGCCATAGCCACCGCCGTAGCCGCCGCGGCCCATGCCGATTCCGATCCCGATGCCGACACCCACGGCTGCGGGCGGGGGCGGCGGCGGGGCACGCTCGTAGACGACCACTTCGTCGGGCGGGGCCGGCCGACGCGGCTTCGGCGGCGTCTCGACCACCTTGCGCTTCGGCGGGGTCTCGTCGACGCGCTTCTTGATGGTGGGCGGAACGCTCGGATTGACGGGCGTCGCCGGCGACGGCGTCGAGCACGGGCAGGTCGGAGCCATCGCGACGGCGACCGGAGCAGGCGCCGCAGCGGCGGCAACGGGCGTGCCATAGTTGCGGTTCTGGACGCGGAGCAGCAGCCTGCGCGCGGTGGCAGCCAAATCGCTGTTGTCCCAGTTCGCCAGATAAGCCTCGAACGAGGCACGGGTGTTGATCGCGGTCGCGCGCTCCCAGGCCAGCATCTGCCGCCGCCGCTCGAGCACGGTGCGCAGGCGCGGCGTGCGGGCGTCCTGTGCGTAGAGCTCGATATAGGCCTGATAGGCGGGCACAGTGTCCTCGGTGATCACGAGTTCATAGGCGAGCATGGCCGGCTTGCCCTGCAATTCCTTGCGCCAGTCCTCGAGGCTGCGCGTGGCACTCGCAAGCGCCATCGAATCTGCGCCTGGAAGGGCAGACGTCTGGACGCTGCTCTCGCCGAAGAACCTGAAGTCCGTGGTCAGCGAGGAGCTTTCCCAGGGGATCTGCCGTCCGTCCGTCGATTGAGCCACGGCGACACGGATGCGCTTGAACACCTCCTCGATCGGCAGATTGGGCTGCTTGGCGATGGTCAGCGCGGCCGCGGTGTAGGGGCTATCGAGGCCGTTGCCATCCTCGGCCTCGGCGCCGGGCGAGGTCGAATAGGAGATGAAGGAGCCGGGCGCGCCGGCCTTGGTGTCGACGATCGCAAGTCCGTGGCCGGCGCCCCTGAGCGCGGGGAACGGATTGTTGCGGCATGCGTCGAGCATGAAGATGCGCGCCCGTGTCGGCAGCGCGCCGAGGGTGTTGAGCAGGTCGTTCAGCCGTACGCCCTGGAGCGGAATGTCGGCCTCGCGCTTCGGATCGAGATCGACCGGCACCAGATAGTTCTCGCCGTCGATCTGAAGGCCGTGGCCGGCATAGAACACCAGTGCGACGGTGTCGGCGCCGCTGGCACCGACCTTGCCCGCGAAGTCCGAGATCGCCGCGCGCATCTCGTTCTGCGCCAGGTTGGCGGCCGTGGTGACGGTGAAGCCGGCACTGCCGAGCAGCTCAGTCATTCCTTTGGCATCGTTGGCGGCGTTGGGGAGTTCCGGCACCGTGCGATAGGCGGATTGGCCGATCACGAGCGCGAGCCGGGCTTCGGCGGCGGCATCGGTCGGCGTCATCAGCTGCGTGAGTGCAAGAAAACCGGACGCAAGAAGCAAATTGGAAAAGGCTGGACGGCGCATGGTATCACCTCCATCGGCAATGCGCGCGATGATGCCACCTTTTCTACGCCTGCGCCATGAGGGCGTCTGTGCCCTGGATCACGCAGGTCCGTGGCAAAATGGGAAAGATGGCGGTGCGGCAGGTGGAGGCGATCGTCAAAAGCGAGCTCCTCAGGGCGCCGTCAATGCCGAGCGCCAGACGTGACGGCCCTGAAAGGTCCTAGAGGCGGTCCACCGCCTTGAACGTCCCGTCCTTCTGGATCACCGTCAAGAACACCTTCGGCGGCGTGTCGATCATGCGCGTGCCGATGGTGAAGGTGCTGCCGCTGATGTCGAAACGGCCGATATCGTTGATCGCGCGCAGCAGGCTCGCGCGCGTCGGATTCGACCCAGCCGCTTCCAGCGCGGCAGCCGCGAGGCGGCCGGCGAGATAGCCTTCGAGCGACACGAAATCCGGCGTCAGCGTCGGATCGAACGCCTTCTGCGCCGCCTGGTAATCGGCGACGAGCTTGAGCGAGCGGTCCCAGGGAAACGGCACGACCTGTGAGACGATGACGCCTTCTCCCTCGGGGCCGAGTTCGGCGGCGAGCGCATTGGCGCCGACGAAGGAGATGTTGACGAAGGTCGGATAGAAGCCGCTGCGATGGGCGAGCTTGATGAACTCCGCGCAAGGACCATAGGTCCCGACCATGACGATGGCCTCTGGGGCGGCACGCTTGATCATGCGCCAGGCCTGGCCGACCGCGCGGGTGTTGCGCTCGAAGGTGCCCTCGGCGGCGAGTTCGAGGCCCCGCCTGGCGAGCGCGCGCTTCACGCCGGTCAGACCGTCGCGGCCGAAGGAATCGTCCTGATAGAAGATGCCGATGCGGGTGAACCTGCGATCCTCCGTGAGATGCTTGATCCAGGCTTCCGCCTCCGCGCCGTAGCTCGCGCGGATGTTGACGACGTTCGGAAGTTCGAGGTCGCGCAAGAACTCGGCGCCGGTGAACGGACCGATGAAGGGCACGTTCCTGGTGCTGGTGATCGGAATGGTCGCCATCGCGGTCGGCGTGCCGACCGCGCCGATCAGCGCGAACACCTTGTCGTCCTCGATCAGGCGCAGCGTCTGCGCCACGGAACGATCGGGATCGTAGCCGTCGTCGCGACTGATGAGCTGGAGCTTGCGGCCGTTGACGCCGCCCTTGGCGTTGACCTCCATGAACGCGGCGACGATGCCTTGCCGCATCCGTACTCCGAGCGCGGAGGAGGGGCCCTCCAGCGCGGCGGCCTGTCCGAACAGGACGGCATCCTTGCTGACGCCGGCCTCGTCGCCTCTGGACGCGAGCGCGGTCGCGGCCAGGAGCATGCTGGCTAGGATGGCGGATCTCGCTGATCGAAATCGATACATCGGGAAGTCTTGCCGGATGATTGGAGGAAACCTGGCGCAAAATATCCTCGCGAGCCTGAACAGCTCGCTAAACGGCACGGCATCGGTGATCCGTAGTACTCCGGGCAAAACCGGCAGATTGTTTCCACTACGCGAGGTCATGCGCGCACTTCATTAACTAGTTTCCGCGCTGCGGAACGATCGGGTTTCGAAATTGTGCAGTTCTTAACCGCGGCCTTGTTCCGATAGCGGCGCCGGCACCTCAACCAGAGGTTCGGTTTGTCGCGGACAGGGGGACGGCGGCTTCAAGATGGGCGGTCGGGATCACAACGATCAGGATCGAAGGCGTATGACTGGATGGTGGCGTGCCGCGCCGCTGCTCGGGCTCTATCGCCCTGCGCTCGTCGCCGTCGGCGTCGGACTTCTGTTCTCGATCGTGGGCGCCGCCGCCGTGGCGCGATGGGAAAATCGCGTCAACAGGATCGAGTTCGGGAACGCGGCCGAGACCCAGGCGATCGTCATGCAGAACGGCATGAACGAGTACATCTCGAGGCTTCTCGCACTGCGCACGCTGTTCGAATCGACCAACGATGAAGTCACCCGCAGCGAATTCGAGACCTTCAGCGCCCGCCTGTTCGAGCGCCACCCCGGCATGCTGCGTGTTGCCTGGTTGCCGCGCGTCGGCCGCAAGGAGCGCGCAGAATACGAGGTCGCCGCGATCAGGGACGGTGTATCCGGCTATCGGATCAAGTCGCTGCAGGGGGAGAAGTTCGGCACCGCGCCGCAGGGTGACGAATATTTTCCGGTGTTCTACTCGACCCAGCCGAAGACCTCTTCGGTCTATGGCATGGACTACGCGACCGTTCCGGAGCGCCGGGCAATGCTGGAGCGGGCGCGTGACAACGATCGCGTCGCGGCCATTCGCACGCGCCTCTTCGAGCCGAAGCAGGGGGGCGGCCTCGTGCCCGACGTCCTCGTCGCCATTCCCGTCTACGCCAAGGGCACGTCACGCGAGGAGATCGCGGACCGGCGCCGCAATCTCGCAGGCTTCGTCGTCGGCATCTTCGACCTGCCGCTGCTGATCCAGTCCATTCGCGTGACCACCGGAGCAAGCCCCGCGGTCAGCATGAACGTCTACCCGCCCCTCACGGCACAGATCGCCAACCTTGAGGAAACGCTGCCGGATTACGCGTCGGCCGCCACCGCGCCGCGCTCGATGGGGGACATCGCGCGGTCCATGCACTGGTCGGGCAGTCTCAGGATCGGCGATACCGACTGGCAGGTGCGGGCGGTTCCGACCGCCGGCGGTCCGCTGGCGACGACTTACGATCGTGCGGGCGCGGTGCTGATCGTCGGCATGCTGCTGACGCTGTCGCTGTCGACCTATCTGATGCTCGCAAGTCGCAATTCGCGGCGGCTGTCGCAGGCGAACCGGCGGGTGCTCGAGCTCGCCCAAACCGACATCCTCACCGGGCTGCCGAACCGCGCCTTCTTCCTCGCCCGGCTCGACGAGCTGAACGGGCGGCGCGAGGGCGACGGTCCGGCCTTCTCGATCCTGATGCTCGACCTCGACCGTTTCAAGAACGTCAACGACTCGCTCGGCCACGGTGCCGGCGATGCGCTGCTGCGCCAGGTGGCGCAGCGGCTGAAGTCGGCCATGCGCGCCGGCGACGTGCTGGCGCGGCTCGGCGGCGACGAGTTCGCCATCATACAGAAAGCTTGCGAGGATCAGCATGCTCGTGCGACCGAGCTCGCCGCGCGGATCGCCAAGCTCGTGGCCGAGCCGTTCCTGCTGCCCGGACACCGCGTCGAGATCGGCACCAGCATCGGCATCGCGATCGCGCCGGATCACGGCAGCGACCAGGAGCAGCTGCTGAAGAAGGCGGATCTCGCGCTCTATCGTTCGAAATCGGCGGGCCGCAATTGCTTCACCATCTATGACGAGGCGATGTCGGCCGAGCTGGAGGCCCGCAACACGCTGGAGGGCGATCTGCGCGACGCCATCGCGCTGTGCCAGCTGGAAGTGCATTACCAGCCGTTCGTCGACGCCCTCAGCGGCGAACGACGCGGCTTCGAGGCGCTGGTGCGCTGGCGACACCCGACGCGCGGACTGATCCCGCCGGACCAATTCATCCCGCTTGCGGAGGAGACCGGGCTGATCGTGCCGCTCGGCGAGTTCGTGCTGCGGCGCGCCTGCGCGGACGCCGCCCTCTGGCCATTCGATCTCATGGTCGCCGTCAATTTGTCGCCGATCCAGTTCAAGGAAGCCGAGCTGTTCGAAATGATCAGCGCGGCGCTTGCCGATTCCGGCCTGCCGCCGCAGCGGCTGGAGATCGAGATCACGGAATCCGTGCTGCTCGAGCGCGGCGTCGAGAACCACGCCTTCATGGAGCGGCTGAAGGGCATCGGCATCGAGCTTGCGCTCGACGATTTCGGCACCGGCTATTCCTCGCTGAGCTACCTGACCGCGTTCCCGTTCGACAAGATCAAGATCGACAAGTCGTTCATCCGCAACCTCACGCAGCAGCCGCGCAGCTCCGCGATCATCTCCTCCATCGTGACGCTGGCGCGCGGACTGGACATGTCGGTCACCGCCGAAGGCGTCGAGACCCGCGAGGAGTTCGAGCGGCTGAAGGCGCTCGGCGTCAATTTTGCGCAAGGCTATCTGTTCGGCCGCCCGCATCCGATCGATCGGATCCTGTTCGACGCGCCCGCCAAACCGTCACGGCGCGACGCCGCCTGAGCGCGCCGAACGGTCATGCGCGAAAAGCGCTTGACCCGGGCGGTCCCGGATGGTCCGAAGGGATCGTCCAGGGATGAAAACACACGAATATGCGGCTTCCGTTTTTCTACGGCTGGGTCGTGGTCGCCGTGACCTTCGTCACGATGGCGATCGGCGTCAACGCGCGCACCGCCTTTTCATTGTTCTTTCCGCCCATCATCTCCGAGTTCGGCTGGGAACGCGGTGTCACTGCGGGCGCCTTCTCCTTCGGCTTCGTGGTGTCGGGCGTGATGAGTCCGCTCATCGGGCGTCTGATGGATCGCGCAGGTCCGCGTGCCGTGATGGAGCTCGGTGTCGTGCTGATGGGAGGCGGGCTGCTGCTGGCACCGCTGACCAGCGCGCCCTGGCATCTCTACGTCACCATCGGTGTCATGGTCGGCGCCGGCTCGGTCTGTCTCGGCTATTCCGGCCAGTCGTTGTTCCTGCCGAACTGGTTCATCCGCAAACGCGGCTTTGCCATCGGCATCGCTTTCGCCGGCGTCGGCATCGGTTCGGTGACGCTGCTGCCATGGGTGCAGCACATGATCGAAGAGACCGGCTGGCGCACCGCCTGCACCGCGATGGGCGTGCTGGTCCTGATCGTGCTGGCGCCGATCAATCTGTTGCTGCGCAAGCGTCCCGAGGACATCGGCCTTCAGCCGGACGGCGACGCGACGCCGGCGCCCGGCGCCGCAAAGCCAGTCTCGAACATCGTCGATCCTGTCTGGGCGGGCACCGAATGGACGCTGAAACGTGCCGTCACGACCGCGCGCTTCTGGTGGGTCGCGCTCGGCTATTTCTGCGGCCTCTACATCTGGTACGCGGTGCAGGTGCACCAGACCAAATTCCTGCTCGACATCGGCTTCAGCCCGAGCGTTGCGGTGTGGGCCCTCGGCATCGTCAGCCTGCTCGGCATCCCCGGCCAGATCGTGCTCGGCCACGTCTCCGACCGCATCGGCCGGGAGTGGGTGTGGGCGATCAGCTGCGCAGGTTTTGTCGTCTGCTTCGCGGCGCTGATGGCCCTGAAGTTCCATCCGTCATCATGGCTGGTCTATCTCATGGTGTTCACGCAAGGCGCGCTCGGCTACGGCCTCACCTCGATCATGGGCGCGGTGGTGTTCGAGATCTTCCAGGGCAGGCACCAGGGCAGCATCTTCGGCACGATCATGCTGGCTGCGCTGGCGGGCGGCGCGGCCGGACCATGGGTGACCGGCTTGCTCTATGATCGCGCCGGCGACTACACGCTGGCTTTCGCCATTGCGATGGTCGTGAGCGGATTGTCGGCGCTCTCGATCTGGCAGGCCGCGCCGCGCAAGGTGCGCGCCGTGGCCGGCCGCCTGCACAAGCTCCAGGAGCCAGCCCGGGATTGATTCCGGACGCATCGGATTGCCTGCGCCGCTTTCGTCGATCGTTAAGCATGTCGCGTCCTGCCGCGAGGTCGGCCGGTTGAAAAAACGTCTTGGACACCATCGGAGCGCTAGCCTCGCCCATTGCCGCTTCTTCCCGCTGCCCTGGTCCAACGATGTCTGCCTCCGATTGTCCTGTGACGGAAACCCCGAACGTCCTGTTGGCTGCGCTGGAGCGCGCCGAAGATGCCGTCGTCATCGTCGACGGCGCGCGTCGCATCACGCATTTCAACGCGGCCGCCGAGCGGCTCTGGAAGCTAGCGCGCGCCGAGGTGCTCGGCCGCGATGCCGAAATTCTTGCTCTCAAATGCCTGCACGCCGATCCGATCGCGGAGTTCCGCGACGAGATCAGCCTGACGCGGCGCGACGGCAGCCGGATCCGGGCGGCAATCTCGGTGTCCTCCCTCGACGGCGGCGCCGCGATCCATCATGTCGTGTTCGCGCGCGACGTTACCGCCGAAGCTGAACGTCGCGCGCGCATCGCGCTGCTCGACGCCGTCTCGGACCAGACCAACCGCGCGGTCCTCATCACCGATCCGTCGTTGAACATTCGTTACACGAACGCGGCGTTCACCGCCCTGTTCGGCTATGGTGCGGCGGAGGCGGAGGGGCGCTTGGTGACCGACCTGCTGGCCGGGCGTCATACCAGCCGGAGCTTGCTGACGACGATCGGCAGGCGGCTCATCAAGGGTGGTCCGGGTGGCGAGGCCGAGGTCCTCGTCTACACCAGGGAGGGCGAGGAGATCTGGGTCTCCGCAAGGGTCGACGCGTTTCGCGATCGCAAGGGCCGGGTCAAGCACCTCTTCGCGCTGCTCGAGGATATCACCGAGACCAAGCAGCTGCGCTCGCTTCAGCAACTCATCATGAGCGCGCTCGCTGACGAGGTGCCGATCGGGGAGATTGCCGACCGGCTGTGCCGCCGCGTCGAGGAGATCGCGCCGGACGTCGTCTGTTCGCTGCTTCACGTCGATGCCGCCGGCCTGATCCACCCCCTCGGTGGTCCCAGCCTGCCCGAGAACTATTCCCGCGCGCTGGACGGCATCGCGATCGGCCCCAATGTCGGCTCCTGCGGCACCGCTGCCTTCTACGGCACGCCGGTTCTGGCGACCGATCTCGACACCGATCCGCGCTGGCAGCCTTACAAGGCCATGCCGCTTGCGATCGGCTTGCGCGCCTGCTGGTCGACGCCGGTGAAGGCCAAGGACGGCCGCGTCATCGCGACCTTCGCCTTCTACTACCGGGAACCCCGCGCGCCGAGCAATTGGCATCGTCGCATCGTCGAGGCCTGCGTCAATCTCGGAGCCTTCGCGATTGAGCGCAAGGAGGCGCGCGCCGAGATCGCGCGGCTCGCCTATCACGACATCCTCACGGGCCTGCCGAACCGCGCCCAGCTCCGCCACCTGATCACCACGGCGATCGACGCCTGTTCGACCGGCAGCCATGTCGCGTTGGCCTTCCTCGATGTCGATCATTTCAAGGACGTCAACGACACGCTCGGTCACGCCGCCGGTGACGAGCTCCTGGTCCAGCTTGCGCAGCGCCTGCGCGAGCATATCGGCCCAGGGGACATGCTGGGCCGGCTCGGCGGCGACGAGTTCGTCATCCTGCTGCCGCAACGCAACGCCGAGAGCGCCGGGCGCGTCGCGGCCGATATCGCCGAAGCGCTGGCGCGGCCGTTGCGGCTCGGATCGAAGCTGATGCCGATGTCGGCCAGCATCGGCATCAGCCTCTATCCCGATCACGCCACCGACATCGACACATTGATGCAGCAGGCGGACGCCGCCATGTACATGGCCAAGCAGGCTGGTCGCTCGACCCATCGCATCTTCAGTGCCGAGATGAACGTGCTCGCCGAGCAGCGTTTGGCGCTGATCGCGGCGCTGCGCCGCGCGATCGCGGAGGGCGCACTGAGCCTCAGCTACCAGCCGCAGATCCGCAGCTGCGACGGCGCGATCCACGGCGTCGAAGCGCTGGCGCGCTGGCGCGATGCCGTGCTCGGTGACGTCTCGCCGGCAAAGTTCATCCCGCTCGCCGAGGAATGCGGCCTCATCGAGCAGATCGGCCTGTGGTCCGTGCGCGAGGCCTGCCGGCAGATTGCGAGTTGGCGCCGTGCCGGGCTCGACATTCCCTGCGTCTCGGTGAACCTGTCGCCGACCAATTTCCGCAACGTCACGCTTGCCGCGCGGCTCAAGGCCATCCTGGCCGAATACGATCTGCCGCCGGACGCTCTGATGCTCGAGATCACCGAAGGCGCGTTCATGCAGGACGGCGCCGCAGCGCTGGAGACGATGAACGCGATCCGCGAGCTCGGCGTCGGCCTTGCAGTGGACGACTTCGGCACCGGCTATTCCAGCCTCAGCCGGCTTGCGCATCTGCCGATCCGAGAATTGAAGATCGACCGCAGCTTCATGCGCGACATCGAGAAAGACGCAGGCGCGCTCGCGATCGCCACCGCCGTGGTCCGCGTCGGCCAGGGCCTCGGCATGACCGTGGTCGCCGAGGGCGTCGAGACCGAAGGCCAGCGCAGGACGATGGCCGAGCTCGGCTGCGACATCGTCCAGGGTTTCCTCTACGCACCCGCGCTGCCCCCGGTCGCCTTCGAGCGCTGGCTGATCGAGCACTGCGCCGAGCAGGCGAGGACCATGCTGGGCCGGCTCGACGTCGCCCCGGCGTCGAGCGGCGCGGTGAAGCGGTCGGCTTAGGCGAGTCCCCGCATTCGGGGCGGCATACGCAATTATCAGGGCCGTCTCAGGCACAAATCAAGCTTTTCTCCAAGCTTTCTGCCGCGCGCGCGTCATAATGGCGCGCAAACGGACCTATCGAGGCAGAAAGCTCGTCAGATGCTGCAATATCGCGCCTGGTACACGACGGGATCAGCGGCCCTCATGCTCGCACTGATCATGGGTACCCTGGTCAACGGTCTCACGGCGTTCTTTGTCGCGATGGAAGCCGCTGAGGGTTGGGGCCGCTCTGAGATAGCCGCGATCAACAGCTTCGGACTTCTCGGCATAGCGGCCGGAAGCGTGATCATGGGATTCGTCTCCGATCGCCTCGGCATCAGGCCGATATGTCTGATCGCAGTCGCCGTCATGGGCGCCTGTCTGCTCTTGACGGCCTATGCGCACGCGCCGTGGCAGCTTTATGTGATCTTCTTTCTTGCCGGTGCGCTCAGTGGAGGCGCGCTCTTCGCCCCGATCTTTGCGACTGTTGGAAATTGGTTCCCGACCTCGGCCGGCCTCGCGATCGGAGTCGCCGCCGCAGGGCAAGCCGTTGGCCAGGGCGCCGTGCCCTTCCTCTCGGCCTATCTCATCGAGCGCTTTGGCTGGCGCGGTGCGATGATCGTCTTGGGAGCGGCCATTCTCGTGACGCTCCTGCCGTTGGCCGCGTTCATGCGCGATGCGCCCGCGGCGGCGTCCAGTGGCGGGGCGGCGCAGATTCCTCCGATCCGAGCGAGCGTCGTCGTTCCCATCCTCAGTGTCGCGGTCTTTTTCTGCTGTGCCTGCATGGCGGTCCCCCTCATGCATTTGATGCCGCTGATTCAGGGCCTTTGCATTCCCGCCACCGATGCCGGCGGCGTCATGCTCGCCATGCTGCTTGCCGCAATTGTCGGCCGGATCGCGTACGGCAAGCTGTGCGACATGATCGGGCCGCTTTCATCGTGGGCGGTGGCGTCGGCACTCCAGACCGCCGGCGTCCTGGCATTCACGCAATTCGAATCGTTGCGCGGGTTCCTGATCTTCTCCATCGTGTACGGGTTCGCTTACGCCGGGGTCATGACGAGCGTGCTGGTGTCTGCACGGGCTCTGACGCCGCCGGCGCGCCGCGGAGCCATGATGGGGATCATTCTCGCGTTTGCCTGGATCGGCCACGCATTCGGCGGATATCAGGGCGCTGCGACATTTGATCTGACGGGCAGCTATACGACGGCCTTCGCCATTGGCTCTGTGGCCGGCGTTCTGAACCTGGCTCTTGTGATGACGTTAATGCTGCTTTCGCGACGCCGCAGCCTGCCGGCTGCCGCGGGGGCGCTGGCCTGAACCTTCAGGCTTCACTCCGCCGCCAAACCCGTCCTGCGCCTGAGATCCGTGATCGCGCGCAGGAAACTGTCGGCCGGCGTCGTCTCCGGATCGATCAGCCGGTGCAGGCGAAAGCCATCTTCCAGCGCGAGCACGATGGAGGCAATCCATGGCGGGTTCAGATTGTCGTTGCGCCCGTTGCTCTTCAATGTCGCCTCAACGATATCGGCGACCAGCTTGCGCCGCGCACGCAGGCGCTTGGCAAGCTCCGGGCGGCGCTTCTCGGCGCGTGCGACGAACAGGATCATCTCCATGTGGAGGAGGGGCGAGCGGCCGAGCGGATCCTGCCGGCTGCGATCCATCGTCTTCAGCGCCGCGATGAAATCGTCGAGATTGTCGTGCTGCGCGAGGATGTCCATGTTGCGCCGGATCGACTGCTCGACATGGTCCTCGAGCATGGCGATGATCAATTCGTCCTTGCTCTTGAAGTTGGAATAGAACGCGCCGCGGCTGAAGCCGGCGGCGGCTGCGATTGCTTCGATGCTGGCGCCGCCGATGCCGTCTTGTTCGAACACGCGCGCGGCCGCCTCGAACAGTCTGTCGCGCGTGTCGTCCCTGGTCGGTCTCGTTCTCACCCTTGACATCGGTACAGGCTAGGGCAGACTGCAATTCGATACAACAATGTATCGAGCTTGATAATACAGGGATGGTTACGTCGCGCATGAGGGGCTGCCCGGCGTATTCGATTCATGCGGCAACGGATCCGAGGTCACCATGAACGAACACGTGCAAGGCGCCGGCGGCGGACCGCTGTTCAACCCCCTCTCGCCGGACTTCATCCGCGATCCCTATCCGTATTACGACCGGCTGCGCGCGCGCGATCCGATCCACGTGACGCCGTTCGGCCAGTTCGTCACGAGCCGCCATGCCGAAGTCAGCCTCGTGCTGCGTGACAAGCGCTTCGGCAAGGATTTCGTCGATCGCACCACCCGCCGCTACGGACCCGACATCATGAAGGAGCCGGTGTTCCGCAGCATGAGCCACTGGATGCTGCAAGCCGATCCGCCGGACCATACCCGTCTGCGCGGGCTCGTGGTGAAAGCCTTCACCGCCCGCCGGGTCGAGGACATGCGGCCGCGCATCCAGGAGATCGTCGAAAAGACCATCGATGCGGTGATCGACCGCGGCCACATGGATCTGATCGAGGATTTCGCCTTCCGTTTGCCGGTCACGATCATCTGCGACATGCTCGGCATTCCCGAAGAGCACCGTGAGACCTTCTACAAGAGCTCGCGCGACGGCGGACGGCTGCTTGACCCGGTGCCGTTGTCTGCGGAGGAGATCAAGCAAGGCAACGCCGGCAACCTGATGGCGCAGATGTATTTCCAGCAGCTGTTCGAGCTGCGCCGTCGCAACCCCGGCGACGACCTCATCACCCAGCTGGTGCAAGCCGAGGAGGACGGCAACAAGCTCACCAACGAGGAACTGACCGCCAACATCATTCTCTTGTTCGGCGCGGGCCACGAGACCACCGTCAACCTGATCGGCAACGGCCTCCTGGCGCTACACCGCAATCCAGACCAGCTTGCGCTGCTCAAGGCGAGGCCGGAGTTGATGGTCAATGCGATCGAGGAATTCCTGCGCTACGATTCCTCGGTGCAGATGACCGGACGCGTCGCGCTGGAGGATATCGACGATCTTGGCGGCGTGAAGATTCCCAAGGGAGAGACCGTGCTGTGCCTGCTCGGCTCGGCCAACCGCGATCCCGCGGTCTACCCGGACAGGCCCGACCGGCTGGACGTCACCCGCCAGAACGTCAAGCCGCTGTCCTTCGGCGGCGGCATCCATTTCTGCCTCGGGGCCCAGCTGGCGCGCATAGAGGCCGAGATCGCCATCGCCACGCTGCTGCGGCGGCTGCCGGACTTGCGCATCGACGACGTCGATAACCCGGAATGGCGGCCGACCTTCGTGCTGCGCGGGCTGAAGCGGCTGCCGGCGAGCTGGTGAGGAGCGCCAGCGTTAACCTCCGCGCGCAACAGTCGCTGTGACTTCGCCACACTTCCCTCTATATAAGGGGCTGTTCCGGCGCGCCTGAGGCCCTCAGGTTCGGCCCGGGCCGGTTTGGCCGAGGGGAGACCCGTGCAGACGACACTGCTCGGATTGGCGATTGCCTTCATCATTGCGCTGCTGGCCGCGCTGATCGGGCCTTACTACATCGACTGGAACCAGTTCAGGCCCCAGTTCGAGGCGGAGGCAGGCAAGATCATCGGCGTGCCGGTCCGGGTGGCGGGCGAGCTCGACGCGCGCCTGTTGCCGGCGCCGACGCTGCGGCTGCGCGGCGTCACCTTCGGCGGCAACAACGATCTCGGCCGGCTGCGTGCCGACAAGCTCGACGTCGAGTTCAGCCTGGGCTCGCTGATGCGCGGCGAATGGCGCGCCACCGAGCTTTCGGTCGGCGGCATGGCGGTCGATCTCGGCTTGGATGCGCGCGGGCGGGTCGATCTGCCGTCCACCGCGAGCGGCGCCTTCAACCTGGCCTCCCTCGCCATCGAGCGGCTGAACCTCACCGGCCGCATCGCCTTGCACGATGCCGCCAGCCGCTCGACGCTCGAATTGAACGACATCGCCTTCTCCGGCGACGTGCGCTCGCTGGCAGGCTCCGTGCGGGGCGACGGCAGTTTCACCGCCGCCGGGGTGCGCTACCCGTTCCGCGTCTCATCCGGCCCGAGCGCCGACGGCAGTGCCACCCGTCTCCACCTCAACATCGATCCCGGCGAGCGCGCCATCCTCGCCGACCTCGAAGGCGTGCTCGCCTTCGACAACCGGCAGCCGAAATTCGACGGCGCGCTCACTCTGGCTGTGCCCACGAAGAAGCCGGGGGAGGCGGGGCCGACGCCCTGGAAGCTCGCGACCAGGCTGAAGGCCGATCCGGCCGGCGCGAAATTCGAGCAGATCGACGCTAGCTTCGGCACGGAGGACTCCGCGCTGAAGCTCGGCGGCGTCGGCGATCTCAGGTTCGGCGCCTCGCCGCTGCTGCGCGCGGTGCTGTCGGCGCGGCAGGTCGATGCCGACAAGCTGACCGCCAGGGACGATGCCGATCCGCAGCGTGTCCTGCCGGCGCTGCGGGCGGGCCTCGCGGCGATCCCGCAGACGCCAATCCCGGCGCAGATCGAATTCAACGCCGACCAGATCATGCTCAGCGGCCGCCCGCTCCAGAACATCGCGGCCGAGCTTCAGACCGACGGCAGGTCCTGGACCTTCCAGCGCCTCGAATTGCGCGCGCCCGGCACGACGCAGCTCTCGCTCAACGGCGCGACACCCGGCGCCGACAGCTTCAGCGGCCGCCTGCGCGTCGAATCGTCCGATCCGGACACGCTGGTGGCCTGGCTTCAGGGCCGCAGCGAGGTCAACCGGCGCAGCACGCGGCCGCTGCGCCTCGCCGGCGAGGTCACGATTGCCGCCAATCATCTCGCCATCGACAGGCTGAAGGCCGACATCGAAGGCGGCTCGGTCGAGGGCCGCGTCGCCTTCGTGCAGACCGGCGCGAGCAAGGGCTCGCGGATCGACGCCGAGCTGAAGGCCGACCGGCTCGATCTCGATGCCGCCGCCGCCTTCGTGCGCGCGCTCGCGGGACCGCAAGGCGAGTGGCCGGAAGAGGCCAAGCTCTCGCTCGATATCGGCCGCGCGATCTCCGCCGGCCAGGAGCTGCGGCCGTTCGCAGCCAGGCTCGCGTACAGCCCCGCATCCCTGTCGCTGGAGCAGTTGCGCTTCGGCCAGGCGAGCGGCGTGACCACGGAGGCGAGCGGCAGCTTCGACCGCGCCAGGGCCACGGGCAAGCTCGCGCTGAAATCCTCGGCCAATTCGCTGCGCGAGCTCACCGCGCTGATCGAGCCGTTTGCGCCCGCGGTGCGTGCGCGCTTCGATGCTCTCCCGTCGTTGCCAGGCGCAACCCGCCTCAAGCTCGATCTCAGCCTCGAGAGGAACGCCGAGCATGCCGATCGCAGCAACGCCCGAATCGTGCTCGATCTCGACGCACCGCAGCTCAAGGCCACCGCGACGCTGGCGGCGCAGACGCCGGCGGCGGCGATTGGCAGCATCGATCTCGAGCGCCTGCGCAACAGCGACTTCACGCTGGACTCGAGAGTCTCGGCGCCGCAGGCCGGCGCGCTGCTCGCGCTGCTGGGGCTCGATCGCATGGTGGCCGCAGGCGAGGGCGCTTCGCAGCTCGAAGGCCGCTTGAGCGGCGCCTGGCGCCGTCCAGTGCAATTGAACGCAAAGCTCAGCGGCGGCGGACTCGATGCGGATGCGCAAGGCAGCGTCGAATTGTCGGAGCCGAAGGCGAGCGTGAACCTGCGCGTGCGCAATGCCAATCTGGCGCCGCTGCTCGGAACCGGCCCTGTCGACAAATCGGCGCAGAATGTCAGCCTGTCGTCCCGCCTCACGCTCTCGGGCAATCGCGTGACGTTCGACGATCTCGATGGCAGCGCAGCGGGCTCGCATCTGCGCGGGCGTGTTTCGGTGACGCTCGATCAGGAGAAGAACGTCGAGGGCGAGGTCGGTCTCGACTCGCTCGATCTTGCGCCGGCGCTCGCCATTGCCATCGGCGCGGCCGGACGCGAGTCCGGCGAGCCGTTCAGTCCGGGACTCGTCAGTGGCTGGCGCGGCCGCATCGCCTTCCAGGCGTTGCGCGGGACGCTGCCCGGCGGCATCGAGCTACGCCCCTTCGGCGGTACGGTCCGCAGCGACGGCCAGTCGCTCGCGCTCGATGCGCTCAAGGGCGGCCTCGGCGGCGGCGAGATGTCCGCGAGCCTCGACGCGCGCAATGGCGCGAATGGTCTTGCGCTGAACGCGCGCATCGAGCTCGGCAATGTCGATGCGGCGGCGCTGCGCTACCGCGATCTCGCGCTGCCCAAGGGACGCGCCTCGTTGCAGATGGCGCTGAGCAGCCAAGGCCGCAGCGCCGCGGCCCTGATGGGTGCGCTCGCCGGCAGCGGCACGGTGACGCTCGAGTCCGCGGAGATCGCCGGCCTCAATCCGCGCGCCTTCGAGATCGCCATCCGCGCCAGCGACGGTGGCCAGGTCAGCGACGATAGCCGGCTGCGGCAGCTCGTCGAGCCCGCGCTGTCGGCGGGTTCCATCGCGGTGCCCTCGGCGCAGATCCCGTTCACGATCCGCGACGGCCGCCTGCGTGTCGGGGCGACGCCGCTCGAGGCCAGGAACGCCCGCGCCATCGTCTCCGGCGGCTACGACATTCCCGCCGACCAGGCCGACATCCGCGCCAGCCTGACGCCGATCATGACCGGCCTCTCCGGCGCCCCGCCGGAGATCCAACTGTTCGCGGCAGGCCCCCCCGACAGGCTGAGCCGCACCGTCGATCTCACGCCGCTGTCGTCATGGCTTGCCGTGCGCACGATCGACCGCGAGACGCGGCGGCTCGACGCCATCGAGCGCGGCGAGCCGCCGCCGGCCACCGCCGCGCTGCCGACGCTGGTGTCGCCGGATCCCGCGCCCGAGCAGGCACCGGCCAATGTGCCGCTGCCCGGCCAGGATCCGCGCCGCGCGCCGGCAAAGCCCAGGGTCGCGCCGACACCGAAGGCCCCGCAGGCCGCTCCCGCCGCGCCCAGCCCGCCGCTCGCAAGCCAGCACGCCGCACCGCTGCCGCCGCCGATCGAGGTGAAGCCTGCCCCGGGCCCTGCGCCCGCCAAGCCCAGGCCGAAGCCGCCACTGGTGCTGACGCCTCAGAATCCGTGAGGCCCAGTTGGCTTGGAGACATCAGGCCGCGGGCTCTTGATAACCTCTCCCGCGAGCGCGAGCGGGAGCGCACCGTCTTCCTTCCGCGCCGGTGAACGCATTTCCTCGCATTTGAACGAATTTTCGTCGGCAAAACTGATTTGCCGATTTTACTGAATTCTCGCGTTTCATCTCTAGCGTCGCTTCTCGAGGAATGCGGTGTCCCGCCACAAGCGGCGGGACGACACCAAGAACTGGGGTGATCGAGATGGACGGGGCGAAATCGCTGCTACAGGATCTGGACGACGCGATCGCGCGCGGCACCGACGAAAGCCGGGCGAAGGCGTTGTGGCACGCCACCGACATCCTGATGACCGGCCGCTACAGCGACGACGAGATCTCCACGTTCGGCGAGGTCATCGGCCGGCTCGCCGAGGAGATCGAGGTCGCCGCGCGGGCGCAGCTCGCGGAGCTGATGTCGGCATGCGATCACGCGCCGCTCAACGTCATCGAAAAGCTCGCATTCGACGATGAGATCGACGTCGCAGGTCCCGTGCTGCGCGACTCCAATCGTCTCGATGAGAAGATGCTGGTCGCGAGCGCCCTGACCAAGAGCCAGTCGCATCTGCTCGCGATCGCGCAGCGCAAGTCGATCGCCGAAGCCGTGACCGACGTGCTGGTCGAGCGCGGCAACCAGGAGGTCGTGACGTCGGTTGCGAAGAACGAGGGCGCGCGCTTCTCCGGATCGGGCCTGTTGCACATGGTGCGCCGCGCCGAGGGCGATTCGATTCTCGCCGAGCAGCTCGGCCTGCGCAAGGACGTGCCGCGCCACGTCTTCCAGCAGCTCATTTCGAAGGCCTCGGAAGACGTGCGCCGCCGCCTCGAGAGCGAGCGGCCCGAGATGGTGGCGCAGATCCAGAGCTCGGTGACCGACGTCACCGGCGATCTCCAGTCCAAGTTCGGACCGTCCTCGCGCAGCTATTTCGTCGCCAAGCGCGTGGTCACGACGCAGTACCGGCAGGGCAACCTCAATCAGGATTCCATCTCGAACTATGCGCGCCAGCACCGATTCGACGAGGTGCAGATCGGCCTGTCGCTGCTCTCGTCATTGCCTGTCGACGTGATCGAGCGCGCGCTGATGGACCGCAATCGCGAGATGATCCTGGTCTTGTGCAAGGCGCTCGACTTCTCCTGGGACACGACGATGTCGCTCCTGTTCCTCGGCGCCAAGGATCATCTGATCACGGCGCGCGACCTCAAGGACAACGAGCGCGAGTTCGGCCGGCTCAAGATCGAGACCTCGCGCAGCATTTTGAAGTTCTACCAGTCGCGCAAGAACAGCGCGGGTGCCGATGCGGGCCGTCAGCCCGAGCTTCAATTTCACTGAGGACAGGGGAGTGTCTGCAATGTTGCCTCAATTCGGCACCGCGGTTCGCAAGAACATCAACAAGGCCGCCGATATCGCCGGTGCGCCGGACAAGGCCTCGGTCGACGCCGCCTGGCTCGTGCTGGAGGCCGCCAACGATCTCGGCGACCACGCCGCGATCGAAGCCTGCCGCCGGGTCATCGACGCCGAGCTGAACGGCACGGTGGCGGGCAATGCGGACGTGGATCTCGTGCTGGGATATTTCAGGTAGGCGTGAAACGCCGGCTGAACGCAACGAACCCTCACGAGTTCAGCAGAGAACCGGAGCGTTTGGATTCCGTATCGAGTCGAAGGGTCGACTTCGCGGCATTCAGCGCCGCGGCCAGGTCGTCGATGTGATACGGCTTGGCCAAGATCTGGATACCCGCCGCTTCGGCTTCGTGGATCGCGGCCTCGGCGTATCCGCTTGTCAGCAGGACCGGTATGTCGCTGCGCCGCCTGCTGATTTCCCGCGCGAGTTCCACGCCATTCATGCCGCCCGGCATCATGATGTCCGAGAACACGACATCGACGGAGCGGCCGTCGGCCAGGGCGCCGAGAGCCGCTGCGGCGCTGGCGGCCCGTGTGACTTCGTAGCCGAGCTGACCGAGCATCTCGCCAACCAGTGCGGCCACCTCGTCGTCGTCTTCGACCAGAAGGATCTGGCCCTGGCCGTTCTTCTTCGGTCGCACCGTCCTGTTGAAATCGACCAGGTGTCGTTGCTTGGACGCGAGATTCAGCGATCGAGGCAGGTAAAGCTCGATGCTGGTACCCTGACCGACTTGCGATTTGACGCGGACCGTCCCGCGGGACTGGGTCGCAAACCCGTGGACCTGCGCGAGCCCCAGTCCGGACCCCTTGCCGACGTCCTTGGTGGTGAAGAACGGCTCGAAGACCCGCAACAGGATTTCCGGAGGCATGCCGACGCCGGTATCGATGACGGACAGCCGTACATAGTCGCCGGTGATCTCCCGGTCATTGAGATCGGGCAGGTTCTCGCCGCGAACGAGGATGGTGCCGCCGTTCGGCATCGCATCCCGGGCATTGACGGCCAGATTGAGAATGACCAGCTCGAGCTCTCCGGGGTCTACCTCCACCGGCCAAAGAGCATCCGGGAAATCGAATTCGACGTGGACGTCGCCGCGCAGGCTTCGGTCGAGCAGCTCGCGCATGCCGCCAATCTGCATGGCGACATCGACGGGCTCAGGGCGCAGCGTCTGCCGGCGTGAGAATGCCAAGAGCTGCTTGGTCAGGCCGGCGCCGCGTTGCGCGGCCTGGATCATCCCGTCCATCAGGCGCCGGCGGCGGTTTGGATCCGTCTGGCGGTCGAGCATGTCGAGGCCGCCGGAGATCACCATCAGCAGGTTGTTGAAGTCGTGCGCCACGCCGCCTGTGAGCTGGCCGATGGCCTCGATCTTCTGCGCCTGCCGAAGCGTCTCCTCGACGCGGGCGCGCTCATTCATTTCGAGACGCAGTTGCTCGTTGGCTTCCTTCAGCTCGCGTGTTCGCTCCACCACCAGCTTCTCGAGCTCCTGCGCAGTCTGCTCGCGCGCCGCAAGCAGCGCCCGGATTTCATACTGCCGCCGCCGCGCCCGCATCGCCGATTGGATTGCGCTGGTCAGCGTGATCGGCTGGACCGGCCGCTCGAGCAGCGAAACGTTGCGAAGCAGGGCCACGGTGTTGCGGCGCCAGGCGACGACCGAGGGCTGCTCCCGATGGCTGGTGAGAACGACGAAGGGAAGGTCGGACCATGGCGGCTGGCTCGCGATCCATTCAGCGAGCGGCGCCGTGTCTTTCCCGAACAGTCCTTCCTCGGCGAGGAAGACCGCGCCCACGCCCGCACTCATCTCGCTGACGAGTTCGGGCAGACTTCGGCAGGTGACCGCCTCCAGGCTCGCACCGCGGAAAAGCTCGGCCGACGCCGGTCCGTCGCGGCCGATCGGAGCGAAAATGAGGACGCGGTGATCGCAGTCGGCGCTCATCAGGCCGGTCCTTCCGGGATGTCCGTGCCGGTATAACGCGGATTGCCCGAAAAGATGCCCATGAAGTCGGTGAGGGGCGGGCCGAGCTTGACGCCGGTGCTGCCGAGCCGGAACTCGCGGATGGTGTGCTCGTGGTTGCCGCTGCGTTTCTTGACGACGGACAAGGCGCGCCGCACCGATCCGCCGGACTCGAAATAGCGCAGCATCAGCACTGCGTCGCTCAAATAGCTGATGTCGAGCGGCGTATCCATCGGACCGACCAGCCCATGCTGGGCGAGGATCAGGATGGTGAGCACGCCCTGCTGCGCCAGGTAGGTCAGCAGCTCGTGCATCTGCAGGATGAGAAACCGCTCGTCGGGCATCGCATTCAGGTAACCGTTCAGGCTGTCGATGACGACCACGCGGGCGTTGTCGTTTTCAACGCTCCGGCGCAGGATCGCCGCGAATTCGCCGGGCGACAGCTCGGCCGGATCGATCTGTTGAAACCGGATGAGTCCGGACTCGACGTGCTTTTCCAGAGGCAGGCCGAGCGTCCGAGCGCGAGCTTCCACAGTGCCGCGGCCTTCGTCGAATGCAAAGAATGCGGCGTGATCGCCACGTTCCGCGGCCGCTATCGCATAGGTGAGCGCGAGGGAGGATTTTCCCACGCCGGCGGCGCCGATGAACAGGGCGTTGGTGCCGCGCTCGAGCCCGCCTCCGAGCAGTTGGTCCAGCTCGGCATTGCCGCTGGCCGTGAATTCGCCGGGAAAGGATTTGTGATGTTCGGCGGCCACGAGGCGCGGGAAGATCCGCAGGCCCCCCTTTGCAATCGTAAAGTCGTGGTAGCCGCCGCGGAACCGGATGCCGCGCATCTTGATCACGCGGATCCGCCGCCGCTCCGCCCCGTAGTCGATCGCGATCTGTTCGAGCATGACGACGCCATGCGCGATCGAATGCAGTTGCAGATCGTCCTGGGAGGACGAGAGATCGTCGAGGAGCACGACCGTGCAATTGCGGTTGGTGAAGAAGTGCTTCAAGGCCAGCACCTGCCGTCTGTAGCGAAGCGAGTTCTGGGCAAGCAGACGAAGCTCGGAGAGGCTGTCGAGCACAACGCGCGTGGGGTTGATCCGTTCGACTTCCTTGAAGATCAGACCGGTCGTTTCGCTCAATTCCATTTCGGCGGGATGGAAGACCGTGAGCTCCCGCTCCGGATCGAGCGTGGTCTCGGGTGGAACCAGCTCGAAGATGTCGATGCCGTCCAGCGACCAGCCGTGCCGCTGCGCGACGACGGTCAGCTCCCGCTTGGTTTCAGACAGCGAAACGTAGAGCACGCGTTCGCCATCGCGCACGCCCCGGAGAAGGAATTGCAGCGCGATTGTCGTCTTGCCGGTGCCCGGCCGCCCCTCATACAGATACATCCGGTTGGGGTCGAAGCCGCCGCCCAGGATGTCGTCGAGACCCTCGCTGCCGGTGGAAACGCGTGCCAAATCGGAGGGGCTGCGGTCTGGAGCGCCCGCGGACGTACCGGTCATTGAAATCCCTTACGCTTCTTCGCTCCGGGAGGGCTGGTGTCCAAGCCTCCCGCAGGCCGGCGGCCCGGGGAAGGAACTCATGGGCCGGCATCGAGTTCCCGCCAAAGAAGGTCGAATGGGCCGACAGGTGGGGGCGCTCGTGCGGTCCGGGCGTGCCTCACCGTCTGATGCGATAGATCACGACGTCTTCGCCGTGACGGGTCGTGCTCCGCTCGAGCCGATAGTACAACTTCTCCAGCACGCGGCGCGATGCGCCATTGCCGATGTAGACGATGCCGACCAGGGATGGCAGCGCGAGCCGTGACAGCCCGATGTCCGTCAGCGCACTGGCGATCTCGCTCGCAAGTCCCTGGGCCCAGAATTCGCGCTTGAACGCGTAGGCAATCTCGATCTCGTCGACCTCGTTCACGATGATGTGCCGGATGCCCGCCCGTCCCGCGAATGCTCCGTCTTTCGTTCGGAGCGTCCAGAGTCCGAAGCCGTGCTGATCCCAATGCGCCATGTTGGTTGCCAGATAGGTCTTGGTGACCTCGGGCGCCCGCACCCCGCCGAGATAGCGGGAGACCTCCTCATCGAGATGCAGCGCAACGAGGTCGGCGAGGTCACCCTCGTTCAGTCTCGCCGCGGCAAGTCGATCGGTACTGAAGTGATCCATGGTAGCAGATGAGGGCTGTGTGGTTGGTTGTGATCCCAAGCGTGACGCTGTCATCGAATGCCGGTCCTTCGCAACGGGTCAGCCGGCGCGCAGCCGCTGAAACGAATGCCGCCGAGATAACGGAATACTTTCGCATTGAGATGCAGCGCAACGAGGTCGGCGAGGTGGTGCTCGTTCGGCTCTTCGGCGGCTGAAACGATCCGTGGAACAGTCGCCGCTTCGAAGCCGTTCGTAATCTTGGTGTGGTTGCTATCGACGGTTCCATCTGTCCCTGTTCTGACTGGAGGTCAACCAATGCTCCGTCCCAACTGCGGGTATTCTGTTTTGATTGCTCTCAGGATATAGTCGGCCAAGCAGCTTGATTTGAATCAAGCACGCCGATCACAGCCGCACCACAACGCCATAGTAAAGGCTGGTGCCATCTTGGTGTGCGCAATGATCTCGACCTGGTACGTCACCTTTGAAGTTCGAAAACGGGGCCTGCTCTTGAGAGAGCGGAGCCCGCGGGAGACGAAGACGTTTGCGACAGAGGCCGAGGCCAAGCTGTTTGCACGCGCAAAGCTCGATGATGGCCTCGCTGTCTTCGCTGGCACGATCAATCCTCACCTTCCCCGGCGACTCATTCCTGCGCCCTGCATCGCCGCTTGGCTTGCCGAGGAACAGGACGACGCCGCAGCGCCTCGAACATCGGATGCCGACTAAGCACGATACCGTGCATAGCGATCGCCCTTGAGTGTTGCCATTTTGGTACGGGCCTAACGTCCGCTCCCACCTAAACTTCTGGATGTTCGCAGCACTTGTGCACGCCAGCCTGCATAGGGGCTCGGTTCAACGGAAGAATGTTCGAGCAAAGGGGATGAGACGATGAAGAGATTTTCAATAGCGGCGATCGGCTTCGCGGCGCTGAGCATGACGGCTCCGGCCATGGCGGCCGACATGGCCGTCAAGGCAATGCCGCCGCCGGTGCCGGTGGCGGCGGTCTACAACTGGAGCGGCTTCTACATTGGCGCCAACGGAGGCTGGGGGCAGAGCCATGGCTGCGTGGATTTCGTAACGCCGGCGGGGACAGTCGCAGGTGGTTGCGCCGATCGCTCCGGAGGCCTCGTGGGCGGACAGATCGGGTATCGCTGGCAAACCAATCAGTTTGTGCTCGGCCTGGAAGCGCAGGGCGATTGGGCCGAACTCAAGAACACGCGCGTCAGCCTGATCGATCCATTGATCTCGACCACAGGCAAGATCGACGGCATCGGGCTGTTCACGGCCCAACTCGGTTGGGCTTGGAACGCCTCACTGTTCTACGTGAAGGGCGGCGCCGCCGTGACGCGCAATCGCTTCGATGTATTCAACAACGTCACCGGGGTCGGCCTGGCGTCGGCAGGCCACACGCGTTGGGGCGGTACTCTGGGTGTCGGCTGGGAGTACAGCTTCACGCCGAACTGGTCGTTCGGCATCGAGTATGACCATCTCTGGATGGGTAGTGACAATTTCGGCTACGCAGGCGTGGTCACGCCCGGAGGGTTCACCCTCACCGGCAGCGGGGTCAGCCAGGATGTGGACCTGGTCACGCTTCGGTTGAACTACCGCTTCGGCGGATACGGGGCGCCGGTCGCGGCTCGTTATTGACCTTAAGTCTTCCCGATGAACTCAGGCCCCGGCATCGACCGGGGCCTTTTTCACGGCCGCCGAACAAGCGCGAGGGATGTCGGGCGCATTCAACGTCAATTCTGCTGGTCGAGGTCGGCGAGTTGCCTTCTATCCATAATGACGACGTGACGCTGGTTGTTGTCGATGAAGCGAAGGATGCCGAGCTCGCGCAAATACGACAGCGACCGCGAGATGGTCTCGAGCGTCAGGCCGAGATAATCCGCGATGTCGCGGCGGGTCATCGGTAGCGCGAGAACACCTGCCGCGGTGAGCCGCCTGTCCATTTCGATCAGGAAGGCGGCAACCCGTTCCATCGACGTCTTGCGTCCGAGCAGAAGCATGTGGTCTTCCGCATGCTGGAGGTTCGTCGTAGTCATGCAGAGCAGATTCTTGGCCAAGGCGCCGTCATTCTTCGCAAGGGCTTCGAGGCTTTCGCGCCTGATCAATCTTGCAGCGGTGTCAACCACCGCTTCCGTCGTGAAGCGGTGAACGCCCCCGTTCTCCAGTCCGAAGATGTCGCCGGGAACATGAAAGGCGCCGATCAGTCGGCGCCCGTCGGGCAACAGCTTGTAGCTCCGAACCGTGCCTGACATGACCCGGTAAACATATTGGGCGGGCTCATTCTCACCGTAGATCTCGCGGCCTCGTCTATAAGTGAATTCACTAAGGCCGATCGACGGGTTCGATTCAGCGGTCATTCCGAGCTCGCTGAGAGAATGCGGGCGGGGGAGGGATGCCGAGGCCGAGTGTATGAGCATTGGAGCAACTCCTCATCCGGTCGCGATCGAGTTGTCGGCGCAATGCCTTGCGGAGAAGATCAGGCCAGGCTGTTTCACTTCCGTCGGCATCGAGCGTATTCGAACCCGTGGCCATCGTCCTGAGGTTCATTGTCTCAACGGACAGGAAATGCAGGGGGCGATCCTTTTGGATTGCAGCACCTTAGGGCGCCAGCCAAGGCGCGCCAGCGGATAGTGATCGCGCCCGCATGAAGACGAGCGGGCCGGTTGCCCGGAGGGGCCAAGGCGAACAAGACTAGAATCAACAAGGCCGTCAGAAGCAATCGTGAGGTCCATCCAGGCGCACCAACTCCAGAGGCGGGAAGCGTCGTTCCGGGGTCACGACCGGGATTGATCCAGATTGAATCAACCAATCGATCCAGCTCAGCATCGCTGACGCATCGCAACGCTATCTGGATCGGAATGGCGAAGATCAACGAGGAGATAGGCGGCTTAGGCTTGATCTAGCGCAACATGTGGGCGCGTGGGCTTTCCATGTTCCGTATGCTGGATCTCACCAGCGTATGGAGGCGAATATGGATGCAAAACGGATTACGTTGGCGGCTGCGGCGTTCGCGTGTGCAGCCTCGATGTCATTGAGCTGGTCCGAGCAAGGCAAGCTGTCGCTTTCGGTCAACAGCGCCGAGGCACGCGACCGGATCTATGTCGGGCCGCTCTACCGCGGTGGTTACATCGCCGACCAGACAGGGCTGCCCTGGTACGCGGTGCGGGCCTATTATGCGGGAGGCCCTTGGACCTATGGCTACAGCGGCTGGTCCGATTACGCCGCGCGTAACGGTATCGGTTGTACTCCGGGCACGCTCGTCAAGGGCGGCGATGGCATCATGTATGTTTGCCAATAGGGAAGCGAGACTGGAGGCGGCCGTGCGCCGCCTCCCTTGATCTGCTGCGTTTCCCGCCGTCCTGCGGGCTCGGGCTTTCGTGCAGAACGGCAAAGCACGCGTGAGGCAGGCTTTGCCGACAGACGATCGATCTTTCAACCTGGGAGGATGCACAATGATGAGGTGGTTCGCTGTTTTGACTTTCGCTCTGTTGGTCGGAACTTCGGCACAAGGCATGACGCCGGCGCCGCTGGTTCAGACCGACAGCATGATCATCCCGGTCGCTGCTGCATGCGGACCGGGAAGAACACGGATCAACGGCGTATGCGTCGCAAGGACCACGGTCCGCCAGACGCGTCGGGCCGTGCGTCGCTGCGTCCGCTGGCAGGCAGGCGTCTGCGCCTCGTACCAATAGATGCCACGCGAAACGGCGTCCGGATGATCGGCCGGACGCCGGCAACGCCGAACGTGATCGATTTCAGCGAGCGCCCTTGCGATCACCAGTACCGATAGCCAGGCCACCCGAACTGTGGTTGCCGGGCCGCCAGAATCATCCGCGGTGCTCCATGCCGTTTCGACCGCGTCGCGACGTGTTGCGTCATTCGCTGCCGCTTGCGCTCGACGGCTTCGCGCGGCGGCGAATCCGAGCGTGCCATCGCAAGTGCGTTGGCAAGCGCTGGTGTCTCTGCCCGAATGACCGGTGCTGTTGCAGGGACGAGGGAGGCAGGCTCGGCGATCGAAGGCGCAGATGCGATCGCCACGATCGCCGGCATGGTCGTGTCGAGGACCACGCGCTCAGGCCATTTTCGATCCGAGTGAATTCGTATGGCCGGCTGGTCCACTGCCGTCTTCTCGGTGACGTCCGCTTTGGGCAGACAGAAGTCCGCAACGAAGAGAAGCGCGAGCAACGCTGCACCGACTTTCCAGAAATACGCCAACAGTGGCATGGCGCTCGCTCCGTGCCCCTCCCCACATTCGTCTATGCCATTGCGCCGCTTTGCCGATGGTGATGCCGGCGCGGCCGGGTCACGTCATGCCGGAAGCTGTGTGCAGCTCAATCCTGCAGCGCGGCTTCCGAGCAAGACACAACGCGACAATCACGGGCCTCGGAGTGTCGCCGGAACTCGTGACCCGCAAGTTGAACCTTCAGCGCCTCGCGCCAACGCGATTGACGCCGCCATTTGCATTGCCGCCGGCATTGTGACGAACCGCAGCACGGGCGACGGGCCTGGGCCTCAGCACGACGCCGGCCCGCGCAACGCAACCGGCGGGATAGGCTACGTACTGGCAATACACTGCGGCGGCCGGTGCCGGATTGACCGTGACGCCTGCAATTCCCAGGAGGGCGCTGGCAGCCATTCCCGAAAGCGTCATGGACTTGATCGAAAAGCGCCTTCTCGGATTCATGATGATCCTCCTCTTTTCTTTGCGTTTGCGCAATGAATGTGGCGAGAGCCGCCTCATCGGCGTTGATGTAGATCAACGTTACGAAGAACCCCTTGCGACTCCGGGCCGTGGCGGTGGGATGAGCTCACGATCCGGTGCGGCTTGCCGTCAGTCACACCCGGTCATGCGCGCCACCGCCTTCATGTACTTGAAATGAAGCAAGCCGCCGCTTCCCTCCGAAGGCGCGTTGCGGGCGGTGATGCGATCCGAGCGCAAACACGTTTCAAGATCGAACTTGATATGTGAGCACCACCCCATGACATTCCTCTCGGCGTCTTCCGCGGAGAGACCAAATCCCACGAAGGTCTGAACATGACCGGCCTCGCCGTCCGCGGTCGATACAAGGGTGATCTCCGAAATGTAGTAGGACGAGCATTGGACGATCTGGGACTCGGCCCGTGCTCCAAGGATCATCCCGAGGGCGAGAATGGTCGTCATGAGTGCGGCTCGTTTCATCTTCCCCTCCACATGGCGAAGCCGGCGCGACGATTGATCTGATCACGACAACTCGTTTGGCCGCCCGACCGAACGAGCCAGCTCACGTCGCCGGCCGTTCCGAAGCTTGAGATAGATCAAGCCCTACGTGACGGCGGCGCACAGGCTCGGGTCGGCAGGGTGGATGAAAGCGATGACCGGTCTTGCGTTCCGGCAAGGCAAACGGTCATTGGGTCTTACGCATAGCAATAGACCAATCAGGAGATGAGGATGACCCGCCTGCTTCTCGCAATCGTATCGGTTAGCTCAATCCTCGCGGCGATGGTCTCGATCTCGCTCGCGGCCGAACGTCAGTATCGCCATGGCGAGGTCGCCCCGGGCGTTCCTGATAGCTACTGCTTGCAGGGGCGGATTTGGGGATACCCCGGCAATTGCCAATTCGCGACCTACGCGCAGTGCATGGCAACTGCCTCAGGTACCAACGCCTATTGCGGCGTCAATCCGATGTACGCCTTCGCGCATCAGCGTGACCGCCGGGGACAATGGCATCCGCGCTAGGGCGTCTATCCGGACACCGGCAGTTCTTCGACGATGACATTGTGCCAGTGTTTTGCCCGACGGTGCAACTGGCGCGCAGCCCGTAGCTTGGGTGACTCTCGCACACGCGCAAGCCATTGATTTCACAACCCCCGTCTACTGTGCATGGGGTTGTTTTGACGCTTTCAGTTTTCGAAAGGGCTTTATCCCGCCCCCAGCGCCACCGCGGCGTTGTAAGTGACAAGGCTCGCGGCATAGGCCAGCACCAGCATGTAGCTGAAGGTCACGGCCATCCAGGTCCAGCTGCCGGTCTCGCGCCGGATCACGGCGAGCGTCGAGGCGCATTGCGGGGCGAAGATGTACCAGGCCAGCAGCGACAGCGCCGTCGCCAGCGACCATTTCGTCGCCAGAACATGGCCGATCTGCTCGGCGGCCTCCTTGCCGCCTTCGATCGCATAGACGGTGCCGAGGGCTGCGACCGCGACCTCGCGTGCCGCCATGCCCGGGATCAGGGCCACCGCGATCTGCCAGTTGAAGCCGACCGGCTCCAGCAGGGGAGCGAGCGCCTTGCCGATGATCGCGGCGAGGCTGAAGTCGATGGCGGGTTCGGTCGCGCCCGCGGGCGGCTGCGGGAACGAGGCCAGGAACCAGATCAGCACCATCATCGAGAAGATCGTGGTGCCGGCGCGCTGCAGGAACATCTTGGCACGGGTGTAGATGCCGATCGCGATCGATTTCAGCCGCGGCATCTTGTAGTCCGGCAGCTCCAGCATGAACGGCGCCGGCGCAAAGTCGCGCAGCATGAAGAATTTGATCAGGAACGAAACCAGCAGCGCACTGATGATGCCGGTCGCATAGAGGCCGAACATCACGAGGCCCTGGAGGTTGATGAAGCCCCAGACGTCCCTGGCCGGAATGAAGGCGGAGATGATCAGCGTGTAGACCGGAATGCGCGCCGAGCAGGTCATCAGCGGCGCGATCAGGATCGTGGTCAGCCGGTCGCGCTTGTTGTCGATGACGCGCGTCGCCATGATGCCGGGAATGGCGCAGGCGAAGCTCGACAGCAGCGGAATGAAGGCGCGGCCGTGCAGCCCTGCGCCGCCCATGATGCGGTCCATCAGGAACGCGGCGCGCGCCATGTAGCCGAAATCTTCCAGCAGCAGGATGAACAGGAAGATGATGATGATCTGCGGCAGGAACACGATCACGCTGCCGACGCCCGAGATCACGCCGTTCTGGAGGAAGCTCTGGAGCAGGCCGCCGGGCAGGGTGTCGTGGACGAGCTCGCCGAGCGCATCGAAGCCGGAATTGAGCAGGTCCATCAGCGGCTGCGCCCAGGCGAACACCGCCTGGAACATCACGAACAGGATCAGCGCGAGCACGATCAGTCCGCCGACGGGATGCAGCACCACGGCGTCGATCCGCGCGGTCCAGGTGTCGGGCCTGGCAGGCAGGCTGACGCAGTCGGCGATGATACGGTCGGCCTCGCGCTGGGTCGCGCGCAGTTCGGCGACACCGAGCGCGCGCCAGTTGTTTTCCCCAGGTTCGGCATCGAGCCTGGCCGAGATATCGTCGGTCAGCGCCAACAGATCGGCCGTGCCGCCCTTGCGCACCGCGATCGAGGTGACCACGGGCACTCCGAGTTCCTTGGCGAGCCGCTCGACGTCGACGGTGATACCGCGACGGCTCGCGATGTCGAACATGTTGAGCACGAGGATCATCGGCCGTCCCGTGCGCTTGAGCTCGAGCAGCAGGCGGATGGTCAGGCGCAGATTGGTCGAGTCCGCCACGCACAGCACGAGATCGGGCACGGTCTCGCCAGTGGCCTTGCCGAGCACGAAGTCGCGGGTGATCTCCTCGTCCGGGCTGCGGCCGCGCAGCGAATAAGTGCCGGGCAGGTCGACCAGCGAGACCTGGCGTCCCAAGGGCGTGACGAAGAAGCCCTCCTTGCGTTCCACGGTGACGCCGGGATAGTTCGCGACCTTCTGCCGGCTGCCGGTCAGGGCATTGAACAGCGAGGTCTTGCCGCTGTTGGGCGTGCCCACCAGGGCCAGATGCAGCAGGGGTAATTCCATGGGGTGCAGGCGTCCGGTCGCTGTCTAAGCGACGATGATGGCCATGGCTTCGCGACGACGGACCGCGATGGTGATGCTGTCGACCCGCACGGCGATGGGGTCGCGTCCGACCAGCCCCTCATGCAGGACCTCGACCCGGGCCCCCTCGACGAAGCCGAGCTCGATCAGCCGGCTCTCAAGCTCGACGTCCGAGAGCGCCGAGCCCGCCTCCTTGGCGGAAAGGTGCTGGATGACGCCGGTGTAGCCGCGCTGGGCCAGACCCAGCGGCATGTGCGAACGCGTGTCAGGGGTGTCGGTCATGCCCTGTATTTTCAACGCAGGGCATCGAGGTCAAGCGCGCGTGCCCGCCGAAGCTGCACCTTAGAGTGATTTTAAAGTGCAAAGGCTGGGGCGCGCGGGAAGGCGCCCCAGGCGGTTACTAGGCAGGGACTTTTTCCGGCTGGGTGGCCATGGCGCGGCTCTTGAAATAGTCCAGAACGAACAGGCGGATCGCCGACGACAAATTGCCCTGCTGGCGGTTGTTGTCGATCTCGCCGACCAACTCGGACAGCGTCATGTTGCGCAGGCCCGAGATCTCCTTCATGCCGTTCCAGAACGCCTCTTCCAGGCTGACGCTGGTCTTGTGGCCGGCAACGACGATCGACCGCTTCACCACCGGCGATTTCATGGCTGCTCCTCGCGATCGATCCGGTGCTGGTCCAGATGCTCCCTGGCCTGGTCCCCCCGCTTCTCCTCCACCGACCGTTCCGCCTTGGTGCGACCGAACTTCGCCCGGTTGGCGTCCGCTTGCTTCGCCGAGGCTTCCCGCTCGGCGCGCTTCCTGAAGCGATTCAGGTTGATGACGTTCCCCATGCGGTGTCTCCATCATCGGATCCTCGTCAGGCAGAATGAAACATTCAGAAACAGGGTGCCGCGTTGCGCCCTACAAGACTTGATTGTCATTCGCTCGTCCTCGTCAATCGGCCCCTCGGGCCATCAAACGATGATTTCGCCCGTCGAGGGCAGAGGGGTTGCGTAACACGCCGCCCCGCCGCAACATTGACGGTAATCAAATCCCGACCCCAAAACCGCATATTTCTGAGTGCCGAGGGTCCGTATCATTACGGATGATCATCGGATTTCGGAATCTAGCCCGGGCTGGTCATCTTTTCGGGGCGGACCAGGCGGTCGAACTCCTCGGCCGAGACGAAGCCGAGCCGCAGTGCCTCCTCCTTCAGCGTGGTGCCGTTGGCATGGGCCGTCTTGGCGACTTTGGCCGCGTTGTCATAGCCGATCTTCGGGGCGAGCGCCGTGACCAGCATCAGCGAGCGCTGCATCAACTCGCTGATGCGCTTTTCGTCGGCGCGGATGCCGCTGACGCAATGTTCGGTGAAGGAGCGTGCGGCATCCGCTAGCAGGCGGATCGAGTGCAGCATGTTGTAGGCGAGCACGGGCTTGTAGACGTTGAGCTCGAAATGGCCCTGGCTGCCGGCGACGGTGATCGCGGTGTGATTGCCGAACACCTGGCAGCACACCATGGTCATTGCCTCGCATTGGGTCGGATTGACCTTGCCGGGCATGATCGAGGAACCCGGCTCGTTCTCCGGCAAGATCAATTCGCCGAGGCCCGAACGCGGGCCGGAGCCGAGCAGGCGGATGTCGTTGGCGATCTTGAACAGGCCCGTCGCCACCGAATTGATGGCGCCGTGCGCCAGCACATAGGCATCGTTCGAGGCCAGCGCCTCGAATTTGTTGGCGGCGCTCGTGAAGGGGAGCTTCGTGATCCCGGCGACGTGCTTTGCGAACAGTTTTGCAAAGCGCGGCTTCGAGTTGAGGCCGGTGCCGACGGCGGTGCCGCCCTGCGCCAGTGGATAAAGATCCTTCACCGCGACCTTGAGCCGGGCAATGCCGCTTTCGACCTGCGCGGCGTAGCCCGAAAATTCCTGTCCGAGCGTCAGGGGCGTCGCATCCTGGGTGTGGGTGCGGCCGATCTTGACGATCTTTGCGAACTCCTTCTCCTTCTTGCGCAGCGCGCGGAGCAATTCGCCGAGGGCAGGGACGAGATCGGCGTTGATGCGGCTTGCGGCCGCGATGTGCATCGCCGTGGGAAATGAGTCGTTCGACGACTGGCTCATGTTGACATGGTCGTTGGGATGCACCGGCTTCTTGGCGCCGAGCTCGCCGCCGAGCAGCTCATTGGCGCGGTTGGCGATCACCTCGTTGAGGTTCATGTTGGTCTGCGTGCCGGAGCCGGTCTGCCAAACCACCAGTGGAAAATGATCGTCAAGCCTGCCTTCGATCACCTCGCGCGCAGCGCGGATGATGGCGTTCGCGCGGCGCTGGTCGAGCAGGCCGAGCTCGCGGTTGGACTGCGCGGCGGCGAGCTTGACGATGCCGAGCGCGTGCACGAGCGAGATCGGCATGCGATCGGTGCCGATGCGGAAATTCTGGCGCGAGCGTTCGGTCTGCGCGCCCCAATAGCGGTCGGCAGGGACGTCGATGGGACCGAAGCTGTCGGTCTCGATGCGGGTCGCGGAGCGTGAAGCGCGGGTCGTCTTGGCCATGAGCACATCCATTCTGCCGCGCGAAACGCCGCACGGCCCTTTCATGTGCTCCTCTATATAGGCAGTTTGGCTGTGTGCGACGGGCTCGAGCCCAACCTAGATCATTTCTTACGGAAACGATCGAGCCGCACGACTTCGGCGCCACCCTGGCTCGGCGGTGTCGGCTCGTCGCCGGCTTCCTCCTTCTCGGTCGCAGGTGCCGGGACCGATACGGCCGATGGCGCGGGCGCTGCCGGCAAAGTCTCGGGCGCGACCTCGGCGACGTCGGAGGTGTCGAACTGGAGGCCGAATTTCACGGACGGATCGAGGAAGCTCTTGATGGCGCTGAACGGCACCACCAGCCGCTCCGGGATGCCGCCAAAGGACAGGCCGACCTCGAAACGGTCTTCGAGCACGGTCAGATCCCAGAACTGGTGCTGGAGGATGATCGTCATCTCTTCCGGATATTGCGCGAGCAGCCGCGGCGACAGCTTCACGCCCTCGGCCTTCGACACGAAGGTGATGAAGAAATGGTGCTCGCCCGGCAGTCCATGGGACGCGGCATCGGTCAGCACCTTGCGCAGCACGCCGCGCAATGCGTCGCGGGCCAGCACATCGTATCGGATATGATCGGTCGCCATGGTGGTCCTGTTGCATCCCCGAAGCCAGACCGGCCAGTCCGACTCGCCAAGCCGCAATAGTACCGCGCCTGACCGGCCAGCAGGAGTCCCCGTCGGGGAAGAAATCAAAAAGTAAAGTGGAGGCTTCTGTTGCCAGGTGCCTCCGAACCCCGCCTAACGGAGCTTAACCCGTTAGGACTTTAGAGTGGTCTTTCAAACTGCGTTACGCAGCCTGAGCAACCGGAGCAAAGTTGTCGTTGGCAACTATTGCAGTAGCCCGATAACGGCGGAACAATACCGGGAAAAAGTACGCCCTTTACGCCCTCGTCGATCCTATTTCGCCCCCGCCAAAGCCCGCTTCTGGGCTGGCCCGATAGCGGGCTTTGGTGGAGGCGCCGGGTACCGCCCCCGGGTCCGAATGGTTTATTGCGACGACCGTTTATTTCCATAGCCGGCGAACCGGCAGTCCCAATATAGGGTGCAAAGCTTTCGAAAAACAGAGGTTTCGAGCGGATTGGCTGCGGTTCCCTTGGGATAGGTTCCGGACCGTCTTGGCCGCCGCCGGAGCCCCGTTCTAAGCTGCTGACATGTCCACGGATTCAGCACCGGCCGGCCAGACGCCGGATCTCGCCTCCGCACCGCCAGGCCTCGTCGCGTTGTTTCTGGCCTTCGCCAGGATGTCGCTGGCCGGTTTCGGCGGGGTCTTGGTGTTTGCCCGCCGGGCGATCGTCGAGCAGCACCGCTGGATGACTCCGGACGAGTTCAACGAGACCTTTGCGCTCTGCCATTTCCTGCCCGGGCCCAACATCGTCAATCTGTCGATGGTGTTCGGATCGCGGCTGCGCGGCATCGCCGGCGGCGTTGCCGCCTTCACCGGGCTGCTGCTGCCGCCGACGCTGATCATGACGGCGCTGGCAATCGCCTACGCTCGCTTTGGCGATCTGGACGTTCTGCGCCGAATCCTTGCCGGCATCTCCTGCGCGGCGGTCGGCCTCTTGATCGCGGTGGTGTTCCGCATGATGACGCCGCTGCTCAAGCGGACGGATCCCCTTGCGGTGATCCTGATGCTTGGCGTGTTCCTCGCCATCGGCGTGCTGCGCCTGCCGCTCCAGGCGGTGCTGCTGGTCGCGATCCCCATCAGCGTGGGCGTCACTTATTTCCTGCGGCGGAAAGTAGCAGCATGACCAGCCACAGCCCGATCTGGTCGCTGATCTCCACCTTCGGTCTGATGTCGCTATTCGCCGTCGGCGGGGCTGCGGCAGCGGTGCCCGAGATGCATCGCATCGCGGTCGAGGTGAATCACTGGATGACCGACAAGCAGTTCGCCGACGCCTATGCGATCGCGCAGCTCTCGCCAGGTCCGAACGTGCTTATCGTGACGTTGATCGGCTATGCCGTGGCCGGCATCCCCGGCGCGCTGGCGGCGACCTTGGCGATGTGCCTGCCGACGGCGTTGCTTGCCTATTATGTCAGCCGGCTTCTGAACCGGCCCAGCCAATCGCGCTGGCCTGGCCTGATCCAGGCTGCACTGGTTCCGCTCTCGATCGGCTTGATGGCGGCGAGTGCTCTGATCCTGGCCCAGTCGACCGATCGGACAATTGCTGCACTGCTTCTGACCGCAATGGTTGCGGTGATTGCCTCGGTCTCGCGCATCAATCCTCTTTGGCTCCTGCTCGCCGGGGGCGTGTTGGGTTTTGCTGGCATTGTGTAATGAAAATCGCTAGGCAGTGATCGGGGCGGGGGATCCAGTTCCAGCGGATTTAGAACAACAGTGCTCGTGACTTACGGGTCGCGGAGGAGACATGCATGGCCGACACGATGGGCCACTCAGCGACAGCCACCCGAAACACCAAGGTGGCTCTCGGTTTTTGTCTGCTGGCGATTGCGCCGCAGATTTTTGAACTGGTCTGGTCGATCGGAACGCTCTTTGGCTGGGGCACCGGCCGGGGCCCGGCGACGGTCGTGACCAGCCACGCGACGGCGCTGCTCGCCGGCGCGCCCAGTGCCATATTCGGATCGTTCGGCGGCGGCGCCAAGAAGATGTCGTCCGAGGTGCTGCTGGCGCTGATCTATTCCTATCCGCTGTTCGCGGTGGCGATCCTCACGCTGTTCATGACGATCCGCTCGGCGCAAGACTATGTCGGCGGCGTCGTCCTGATGGCCGTTGCTTTGTTCGCGCTGTGGGCATCGAGTGATTTGCAGGGCATGCGCGGCTTCTCCTTTGGCGCGGGGACCGCGCCGCGTATGTTCGGCGGGCTGCTGGTCGCCCTGTGTGCCGGCATCGCCTTGACCGGTCTTCTGACCGATGGGCCTGCGATGGCCCATTACTCCTGGCGCGGACCGCTGTTCGTGGTGGCTGCGATCCTTTTCTTTGCGCTGGCGATCCGGCCCCTCGGCGTCGTGGTCACGGCCTTCACGAGCTTCATGATCGCGGCGACTGGCTCACACGAGACGCGGTGGCTGGAAGCGGTGATCGTCGGCGCCTGCCTGACGCTCGGCTGCGCCATCCTGTTCCCCTTTGTGCTCGGGTTGCCGATGCCGATGTACCCGCGTTTTCTGATCCAGTGAGGGCGTGATGGATATTTTTGCCAACCTCGCTCACGGCTTCGCCGTCGCCTTCTCTCCGATCAACCTCCTGATGTGCCTGATCGGCGCCCTCGTCGGCACGCTGGTCGGCGTGCTCCCGGGCATCGGCACCATTGCAACCGTCGCGATGCTGCTGCCGATCACCTTCGGACTGCCGCCGGTCGGCGCGCTGATCATGCTCGCGGGCATCTATTACGGCGCGCAATATGGAGGCTCGACCACGTCGATCCTGGTCAATATTCCAGGTGAGGCGACATCGGTGGTCACCGCCATCGACGGCCACCAGATGGCCAAGCAAGGCCGCGCCGGTCCGGCGCTGGCGATCGCGGCGATCGGCTCGTTCTTCGCCGGCTGCGTCGCGACCGTGCTCATCGCCGTGCTTGGCGCGCCACTGACCAAGCTCGCGCTGGCGTTCGGTCCGGCCGAATATTTCGCGCTGATGGTGCTCGGCCTGATCTTCGCGGTGGTGCTGGCCAAGGGTTCAGTGCTGAAGGCGATCGCGATGATCGTGTTCGGCCTGCTGCTGTCGATGGTCGGGTCCGACATCGAGACCGGCGCCTCGCGCATGGCTTTCAACATTCCGGAGCTCGCCGACGGCCTCGGCTTTGCGACGGTGGCAATGGGCGTGTTCGGCTTCGCCGAGATCATCCGCAACCTGGACCATGGCGCGGGGATGAACCGCGACCTCGTGCAGCAGAAGATCACCGGTCTGATGCCGACCAGACAGGATCTGCGCGACGCGACGCCGCCGATCCTGCGCGGCACCGTGCTCGGCTCGATCCTCGGCATTCTGCCCGGCGGCGGCGCGGTGATCGCTTCCTTCGCGGCCTATACGCTCGAGAAGAAGCTCGCCAAGGACCCGTCGCGGTTCGGCCGCGGCGCGATCGAGGGCGTGGCGGGGCCGGAGAGCGCCAACAACGCTGCGGCGCAGACCTCGTTCATCCCGCTGCTCACCCTCGGCATCCCGCCGAACGCGGTGATGGCGCTGATGGTGGGCGCGATGACCATTCACGGCATCGTACCGGGCCCGCAGGTGATGCAGAAGCAGCCGGACCTCGTCTGGGGCATGATTGCCTCGATGTGGATCGGCAATCTGATGCTGATCATTATCAACCTGCCGCTGGTCGGAATTTGGGTGCGTCTCTTGCGCGTGCCGTACCGGCTGATGTTCCCCTCGATCGTGATCTTCTGCGCGATCGGCATCTACTCGGTGAACAACGCACCGACCGACGTCATCCTGGCCGGTGTCTTCGGTCTCGTCGGCTACTGGCTGATCAAGCACGATTTCGAGCCGGCCCCGTTGCTGCTCGGCATGGTGCTGGGACCGCTGATGGAAGAGAACCTGCGCCGCGCACTGCTGATCTCGCGCGGCGACTGGAGCGTGTTCCTGACGCGTCCGCTGTCGGCGGTGCTGCTGGCGATTGCGGCAAGCCTCCTTGTCCTTACGGTGCTACCGGCGTTGCGTGCCAAGCGCGACGAGGTGTTCACCGAGTCCGAGAATTGAGGTCGCGCCCTGTGTCGCGCCACGCCTGCGTCGGCGCGCCGCATTCGGAAGTCGAATCGACTTGCGTGAAGGCTTCGTGAAATGAAAATGTCGGCCTTTGGGCCGGCAGTTAGTTTGTCCAAGGGGATCCACATGACCTTTCTTCGCACGCTCACGGGCGCATGTGCCGCAGCGCTCGCTTCGCTTGGTACCTTCATCGCGCCGGCCGAGGCGCAGACGTACCCGACACGCAGCATCACCATGATCGTGCCGTTCGCGGCCGGCGGGCCGACTGACGTGATCTCGCGCATCGTCACCGGGCATATGGCGCAGACGATGGGACAAAGCATCATCATCGAGAACGTCGTCGGTGCCGGCGGCACCACCGCGACCACGCGCGCTGCGCGCGCGGCCAACGACGGCTACACACTGATCACCGGCCACATGGGCACCCATGCGGCATCGGTGCCACTCTATCCGAAGCTCGCCTATCATCCCGAGAAGGATTTCGAGCCGATCGCGCTGCTGGCGGGCACGCCGATCCTGATCCTGGCGCGCAAGGACTTTCCGCCGAAGGACCTCAAGGAGTTCGTCGCCTATGTGAAGGCGAACGCCGAGAAGGTGAACGCCGCGCATGCCGGCGTCGGCTCGGTCTCGCACGTCTCATGTGAGCTTCTTCACTCCATCCTGGACATCAAGCCGGTCGGCGTGCCCTTCAACGGCACGGGACCTGCGATGAATGCGCTGGTGGGGGGGCAGGTCGATTACATGTGCGACCAGATCGTCAACGCTGTGCCGCAGATCAACGCCGGCACCATCAAGGCTTATGCGATCGCAACGCCGGAGCGTAATCCATCGCTGCCGAACGTGCCGACGACGACGGAAGCGGGCTTGCCGAAGTTCCAGGCCCAGGCCTGGAATGCGATATTCGCACCCAAGGGAACCTCGCCCGCGATCGTGGCGAGCTTGAACGCGGCGGTCATCAAGGCGCTCGACGACGAGACCGTGCGCAAGCGTCTGCTCGACCTCGGCAGCGTCATCCCGGGCCCCGCCCAACGGACGCCGGAATCGCTGGCCGCCCTCGTCAAGAGCGAGATCGCGAAGTGGACCCCGGTGCTCAAGCCGGCAACTTAGGCAATGCCATTAACCCGATAGGCAGAAGGGCGGGACGTCAGTTCCGCCCTTGTCGTTTGTGCCGGGAACACTCATTTTTTTTCGGGTATAATCAGTCGGAGCAGCGAATCGCCGCTGTCGCAGCGCGGGGGTGGCCGCTAAGTTCGCTGCCTCCCCCCACAGGCCGCCGTCTTCCCAGGGTTTTTGGCATATGCACCAGTATCAGGACCTGCTCGAGCGGATTCTCTCAGACGGCGCCGAGAAGACCGATCGGACCGGTACCGGCACGCTTTCGGTGTTCGGCCATCAGATGCGCTTCAATCTGTCGGCCGGCTTCCCGATGCTGACCACCAAGCGGCTGCCGCTGAAGGCGATCGTCCACGAGCTGCTCTGGTTCCTGAAGGGCGACACCAACATCAAATATCTGCGCGACAACGGCGTCACCATCTGGGACGAGTGGGCCGATGCCAATGGCGATCTCGGCCCGGTCTATGGCCATCAATGGCGCTCCTGGCCCGCCCCGGACGGCCGCAGCATCGACCAGATCGCCAACGTCGTCGACATGATCAAGCGCAATCCGGACTCGCGTCGCCTGATCGTGTCGGCCTGGAACCCGGCCGAGGTCGACAAGATGGCGCTGCCCCCGTGCCATTGCCTGTTCCAGTTCTATGTCGCAGGCGGCAAGTTGTCTTGCCAGCTCTATCAGCGCTCCGCCGACGTCTTCCTCGGCGTCCCCTTCAACATCGCCTCCTATGCGCTGCTCACCATGATGGTGGCTCAGGTTACCGGGCTGAGGCCCGGCGACTTCGTGCATTCGTTCGGGGACACCCATCTGTATTCCAACCATCTGGAGCAGGCGAAGCTCCAGCTCACCCGCGCGCCGCGTCCGCTGCCGGCGATGCGGATCAATCCTGACGTGAAGGACATCTTCTCCTTCCGCTTCGAGGATTTCGAGCTCGTCGGCTACGATCCGCATCCACATATCAAGGCGGAAGTCGCGGTCTAGTGCAGATGTCGTTAGCCATCCGTCGTGCGCAGGCTGGAGAAGC
Source organism: Bradyrhizobium cedriense (assembly GCF_054602315.1). Lineage (NCBI taxonomy): Bacteria > Pseudomonadati > Pseudomonadota > Alphaproteobacteria > Hyphomicrobiales > Nitrobacteraceae > Bradyrhizobium > Bradyrhizobium cedriense. Next base: position 474,466 of record NZ_JBTSWB010000001.1, read on the forward strand.
CGGGCTCGTTCTTTCCTTCATCCGTGAGCTTGCCGAATACGAAAAGCTGTCGCACGAGGTGGAGGCGACCGAAGCTGACATCGCCGACGCGCTGTTCGGCGAAAGACCGCAACTCTATTGCGCCATTGCCGAGTGGAACGGTGAGCCGGTCGGCTTCGCGGTGTGGTTTGCGAATTTTTCCACTTTCAGCGGTCGCCACGGCATCTATCTCGAAGATCTCTATGTGCGGCCGTCGCATCGGGGCAGGGGCCTCGGCAAGGCGCTGCTGGTCTATCTCGCCAGGGAATGCGTCGAGAACGGCTGGTCGCGCCTGCAATGGGCGGTGCTCGACTGGAACGCGCCGTCGATCGCGTTCTACAAATCGCTCGGTGCGGTCATGATGGACGACTGGACATTGTGCCGCGTCACCGGACCTGCGCTGACGCGGCTCGCCGGGAGCGCGCCCTGATGGAGATCGTCTTCGTCGTCGCCATCGCGGAGAACGGCGTCATCGGCGCCGGCAACGCCATTCCGTGGCGATTGAAATCCGACATGGCCCGCTTCAAGGCGCTCACGATCGGCAAGCCGGTGATCATGGGCCGCAAGACCTTCGAATCCCTGCGCCGGCCGTTGCCGGGCCGCACCAACATCGTGATCACGCGCGATGCGGCTTATCGTGCCGCAGGCGCCGTCGTCACGACATCGGCTGCGGACGCCGAGGCGGTCGCGCTTGGCGATGCCCTGCGGCGTTCGGTCACTGAGATCGCGGTGATCGGCGGCTCCGAGATCTACCGGCAGTGGCTCGATCGCGCCGATCGCCTCGAAATCACCGAAGTGCATGCGCGGCCCGAGGGCGACACGCATTTCGACGTCGACAAGGCGGGGTGGGAGGAGACGAGGCGCATCCGTCATCCAGCCGGACCCGACGACAGCGCCGACTTCTCCTATGTGACATATCGTCGGCGGGCGGGCCATTAACCGCATTCGTCAATGTTTACATTGACTTTTTCGTCCCCGAGCATAGCTCGGAGGACGGCGCGGGTTGCGTTGTAAGGGACCTGCCTGTCCCCTATAAAGCCGGACCGGACAAAGGGGCGGGGGCAATTCCACCCTGCCGAGGAGAGCATCGAATGCCGTGGAAGAATCAGGGCGGTGGCCCATGGGGCTCGGGTCCAAAGGGACCATGGGGCTCAGGCCCGCAACCGGTCGGGCCGAGGCCGCCGGATCTGGAAGACCTTCTGCGCCGCGGCCAGGACCGCCTCCAGCAGATCATGCCGGGCGGCTATTTCTCGGGCATCGGCATCACGCTGATCATCCTGCTGATCGCCGCATTCTGGCTGCTGTCGGGCTTCTTCCGCGTGCAGTCCGAAGAGCTCGGTGTCGTGTTGCGCTTCGGCAAGCATGTCCGCACCGTGCAGCCGGGCCTGAACTATCATCTGCCTTATCCGATCGAGACCGTGCTGCTGCCCAAGGCGCTGCGCGTCAACACCATCTCCATCGGCATGACGCTGATCGAAGATCCGGCGCGGCGCGGCCGCTCCGTTCGTGACGTGCCGGAAGAGAGTCTGATGCTGACCGGCGACGAGAACATCGTCGACGTCGACTTCACCGTGCTCTGGCGCATCAAGCCGGACGGCGTCGGCGACTTCCTCTTCAACATCCAGAACCCCGAAGGCACCGTGAAGGCGGTCGCCGAGAGCGCGATGCGCGATGTGATCGGCCGCTCGCAGATCCAGCCGATCCTGACCGGCGCGCGGAACGTCACCGAGCAGAACGTGCACGAACTGATCCAGAAGACTCTCGACAGCTACGGCGCGGGTATCCAGATCAGCCAAGTGCAGATGCAGAAGGTGGATCCGCCGGCGCAGGTGATCGATGCTTTCCGCGACGTCCAGGCGGCGCGCGCCAATCTCGAGCAGCTGCAGAACGAAGCGCAGACTTATGCCAACCAGGTCGTGCCGCAGGCGCGCGGCCGTGCCGCGCAGATCCTGCAGGCTGCCGAAGGCTACAAGGAGCAGGCGGTCGCCGAGGCCAAGGGCCAGAGCTCGCGCTTCCTCAAGGTTTACGAGGAATACAAGAAGGCGCCCGACGTGACGCGTGAACGGATCTATCTGGAGACCATGGAGCGCGTGCTCGGTGGCGCGGACAAGCTCATTTTTGACGGCGGCGGCGCCTCGGGCCAAGGCATTGTGCCCTATCTGCCCCTCGGCGAATTGACGACCAAGCGGCCGCCTACCACCGGTTCGCAGTCGAGCGGAGGCAGCCGATGAGGTCTCCGGTCACAGGTATCGTCACCCTGCTCGGGCTCCTGCTCGTCGTGATCGTCGGCTACATGTCGCTGTTCACGGTGCAGCAGACCGAGCAGACCATCGTGCTCCAGTTCGGTCGGCCCGTCGATGTCGTCACCGCGCCCGGCCTGCATTTCAAGGCGCCGTGGAATTCGGTAATCAACATCGACAAACGAATCCTCGACCTGGAGAACCCGTCGCAGGAAGCGATCGCGTCCGACCAGAAGCGGCTCGTGGTCGACGCCTTCGCGCGCTACCGCATCAAGGATGCGTTGCGCTTCTATCAGAGCATCGGCTCGATCCAGGCTGCCAACGTCCAGCTCACCACGCTCTTGAACGCGGCGCTGCGCCGCGTGCTCGGCGAGGTCACCTTCATCAACGTGGTGCGCGACGATCGCGAGAAGCTGATGTTGCGCATCCGCGACCAGCTCGACCGCGAGGCCGACGGTTACGGCATCGAGGTCGTCGACGTCCGAATCCGCCGCGCCGACCTGCCGGAGCAGAACAGCCAGGCGGTCTACCAGCGCATGAAGACCGAGCGTGAGCGTGAGGCCGCCGAGTTCCGCGCTCAAGGCGGCCAGAAGGCCCAGGAGATCCGCTCCAAGGCCGACCGCGAGGCCACCGTGATCGAGGCAGAAGCGAGGTCGCAGGCCGAGCAAACGCGCGGTATTGGCGACGCCGAACGCAACCGCCTGTTCGCCGAGGCTTACGGCAAGGACGCCGACTTCTTCGCCTTCTACCGGTCGATGACGGCTTATGAGAACGGGTTGCGTTCGAACGACACGCGCTTCCTGCTGCGGCCGGACTCGGATTTCTTCCGGTACTTCAGTAACCCGTCCGGCAAGATGGCAACCGAGACGCCGGCAAAGCCGTAAGCTAGACAAGGGCGGCCGATCTGGCCGCCCTTTGTCCAGACAAAAACAGCACAACGGGAGGTTCCATTCCGATGAGGTCCATTGCGTTCGCCGACTTCCTCATCGGCCTAGGCATCCTGTTCGTGCTTGAAGGCTTGATGTTTGCGGCCAGTCCCAACTGGATGCGCAAAGCCATGAAGAGCGCCATCGCTACACCGGACAACATTCTCCGGGCGGTCGGGATCGGCTCGGCCGTGGCCGGCCTGGTGCTGATCTGGGTTATACGGCGCCCCATTTAGGCATCAGGCCAACGCCAAAGTGAAGGCACCGGACCGGTTTTCGCCGTATTATCGGGGTCTTGAGGCCCGTTAAGCTCCGCGCTTGCGCCGTGCCCCCGTTCGAGCGCAGTCTGGCGCCGAATCCCTCTGTCTGGAGATCACAATGACCGCTGCCACCACTGCCCCGTCCCGTTCGCGCCGTAGCGTGCGACTTGGTGTGCGAATTGGGCTGGCTGCGCTCGCCGTCGGTGCTTTCAGTGCGTTCGGCACGCCGGCCCAAGCGCGCGGGCCGGATGGCATCGCCGATGTCGCCGAGAAGGTGATCGACGCGGTCGTCAACATCTCGACCTCGCAGACCGTCGAAGCCAAGGGCGGCGGCGGCAACACGATGCCGCAACTGCCGCCCGGCTCGCCGTTCGAGGAGTTCTTCGACGACTTCTTCAAGAACCGCCGCGGTCCCGGTGGCGGCAGCAAGGGTGGCGAAAACAATCAGCCGCGCAAGACCAACTCGCTCGGCTCCGGCTTTATCATCGACACGGCGGGCGTCGTCGTCACCAACAACCATGTCATCGCGGACGCCGACGAGATCCACGTCATCCTCAACGACGGCACCAAGATCAAGGCCGAGCTGGTCGGCGTCGACAAGAAGACCGATCTCGCCGTGCTGAAGTTCAAGCCGACGAAGCCGCTGGTCGCGGTGAAGTTCGGCGACTCCGACAAGCTGCGCCTCGGCGACTGGGTGGTCGCGATCGGTAACCCCTTCAGCCTGGGAGGCACGGTGACCGCCGGCATCGTTTCGGCCAAAAACCGCGACATCTCCTCGGGGCCTTACGACAGCTACATCCAGACCGACGCCTCCATCAATCGCGGCAACTCCGGAGGTCCGCTGTTCAACCTCGACGGCGACGTCATCGGCGTCAACACGCTGATCATCTCTCCCTCCGGCGGCTCCATCGGCATCGGCTTCGCCGTGCCGTCGAAGACCGTGGTGGGCGTCGTCGATCAGCTCCGCCAGTTCGGCGAGCTGCGCCGCGGCTGGCTTGGCGTGCGCATCCAGAGCGTCACCGACGAGATCGCCGAGAGTCTCAACATCAAGCCTGCGCGCGGTGCGCTGGTCGCCGGCGTCGACGACAAGGGCCCGGCCAAGCCCGCCGGCATCGAGCCCGGCGACGTCGTCGTCAAGTTCGACGGCAAGGACGTCAAGGATCCGAAGGATCTGTCGCGCGTCGTCGCCGACACGGCGGTCGGCAAGGAGGTCGACGTCATCGTCATTCGCAAGGGCCAGGAGCAGACCAAGAAGGTCACGCTGGGACGCCTCCAGGATCCCGACAAGGTGCAGGCCGCGGTGAAGACGGACGAGCCCGCGCCCGAGAAGCCCGTGACGCAGAAGGCGCTGGGCCTCGATCTCGCAACACTGAGCAAGGACCTGCGCACCCGCTACAAGATCAAGGAGAGCGTCAAGGGCGTGGTCGTCACCAATGTCGACGCCAACTCGGACGCCGCCGAGAAGCGCCTGTCCGCCGGCGACGTCATCGTCGAGGTCGCGCAGGAGGCCGTCTCCAGCGGCGCCGACATCCAGAAGCGGGTCGATCAGCTGAAGAAGGACGGCAAGAAATCGGTGCTGCTGCTGGTCTCGAATGGCGAGGGCGAGCTGCGCTTCGTGGCGCTCAGCGTGCAGTAACTGACGCATCGCCCACACTCACGGTCATTCCGGGGTGGTGCGCGAGCACCAGACCCGGAATCTCGAGATTCCGGGTTCGATGCTTCGCATCGCTCCGGAAGACGGAGAGAAGGATCTACCCCTCCACGAACTCGTCGCGCCGATACCCCTGCGCATAGAGCAGGGCGGTGAGATCGCCATGATCGATCCGCGCGGCCGCCGCCGCGGCCACCGCGGGCTTGGCGTGATACGCCACCCCCAGCCCTGCCGCCTGGATCATCGCGAGATCATTGGCGCCGTCCCCGACCACGACCGAGTCGATGTCGTCGAGATCGAACGATTCCATCAGGTCCACCAGCGTCGCGAGCTTCGCTGCGCGGCCGAGGATCGGCTCCTTCACCTCGCCGGTGAACTTGCCGTCGCGCACGACGAGCTCGTTGGCGCGGTTCTCCTGGAAGCCGATCTTGGCGGCGACCGCGGTCGTGAACAGCGTGAAACCGCCGGAGACGAGGCAGGTATAGGCACCGTTGGCGCGCATGGTCGCGACCAGTTCGCGGCCGCCCGGCGTCAGCGTGATACGCTTGTCCAGCACCTCGTCGACGGCGCTGGCGGGCAGGTCCTTGAGAAGCGCGACGCGCTCGCGCAGCGCCGGCTCGAACTCGATCTCGCCGCGCATCGCGCGTTCGGTGATAGCGGCGACATGCGCCTTCACTCCGACGAAATCGGCGAGCTCGTCGATGCATTCCTGGCCGATCATGGTGGAATCCATGTCGGCGAGAAAAAGCTTCTTGCGCCGGACGCCGGCTGGCTGCACGACGATGTCGATGGGCAGGTCGCCGCGGAGCTCGCGGAGCCGCTGCTCGATGGCGTGGCGGTCGCCTTCGAGGTTACTGTCGGCGCCGAACGGAATGTCGACCGCAACCCCGTCGAACAACCAGTGCGCGGGAGCTGCCTGTGGCAGCACGGCGCGGGCGCCATCGACGATGGTCGAGTCGAGCGCGGGATTATCGGGGTTGCAGATCAGCGTGGCGACGAGGGACATTTGAGGTTTTCGTGAGCGAGGGGCATTCAGGCAAGGCCGTGCTTATCGCAGGCCCGACCGCCAGCGGCAAGTCGGCGCTGGCGCTCGAGCTGGCGCTCGCCACCGACGGTGTCGTCATCAATGCCGATTCCATGCAGGTCTACCGCGACCTCCGCATCATCACGGCGCGACCGACGGCGGCGGATGAGGCGCTCGTGCCGCATCGTCTCTATGGTCATGTCGATGCCGCCGTGAATTTCTCGGCTGGCGCCTGGGTCAGCGACGCGGCGAAGGCGCTCGATGAAGCGAGGGCTCGAGGCCGTCTGGCGATCTTCATCGGCGGCACCGGGCTCTATTTCAAGGCGCTGACCGCAGGTCTCTCCGTGGTGCCGCCGGTCCCCGCCGAGGTGCGCGACGATGTGCGCGCGCGGCTGGACCGAAATGGCGTCGAGGCGCTGCATGCGGAACTCGCGCGCCGCGATCCGCGCGCAGCCGAGCGATTGAACCTGCGCGACCGCACGCGCATTGCGCGCGCGCTCGAGGTGATCGAGGCAACCGGTCGTTCGCTGCTCGACTGGCACGGGGAGGGCCAACCGCCCTTGCTGCCCAAGGACAGTTTTCGCGCGGTGTTTCTCGCGCCTGAGCGGGACGAACTTTATGCCCGCATCGATGCCCGCTTCGACGCCATGTTGGGAGCCGGTGCATTGAAGGAAGTCGAGCGGCTCGCCGCCAGGCAGCTCGATCCGCTGCTGCCGTCGATGAAGGCCCATGGCGTGCCGGCTCTGATCCGGCATCTGCACGGCGAGCTCAGCCTGGAGGAGGCTGCCGGCATTGGGCGCGCTGACACCCGCCACTACGCCAAGCGGCAATTCACCTGGTTCCGGCACCAATTGCCGGCGTTCGAATGGGTGAAGCCGGAGGCGGCGAGGGGATGGCTCGCTGCCATTGTGAAAGCGGTCCGAGATCCCGGCTAACGCGTTTTTCCGGCCGGGTTCCCGAATTTACCGCTCGCCGAACTCCGGGAACGCCGCTACACTGCCAAAATCGCGACGGAACGGCCACATTGCCTTGACATCCCGGCTTTGACCGCTATGTTTCGCGCAACCTTTGGGAAGTTGAGCGCCAGCCATGCGTAACATTATTACCAAACTCCTTATCGCCGTCGTACCCAGGCACACCGCCGGGGGTGGCTAGCTGCCATCCACAAGACAGGCGGTGTGCATGGGCCCTCTTCGGGGCCTTTTTTTATTCCCGAACCCGACACGAACGAAGCCGCTGACAACAGCGCATCCGGAGCAAGCCAATGAGCGACAAGAGCCACGATCCGAACCAGATGACCGGCGCCGCGATGATCGTCCGCGCGCTCATCGACCACGGCGTGACCGACATTTTCGGCTATCCCGGCGGCGCGGTGCTTCCGATCTATGACGAGATCTTTCAGCAGAGCGAGGTGCAGCACATCCTGGTCCGTCACGAGCAGGGCGCCGGCCATGCCGCCGAGGGCTATGCGCGCTCGACCGGCAAGCCGGGCGTTGCGCTGGTGACCTCCGGCCCCGGCGCCACCAACATGGTGACCCCGCTCACCGACGCGCTGATGGATTCGATCCCGCTGGTCTGCATCTCCGGCCAGGTGCCGACGCATCTGATCGGCAACGACGCGTTCCAGGAATGCGACACCGTCGGTATCACGCGCCCCTGCACCAAGCACAATTGGCTGGTGCGCGACGTCAACGATCTCGCGAAAGTGCTGCACGAAGCGTTCTATGTTGCGACCACGGGCCGTCCGGGTCCGGTGCTGGTCGACGTTCCCAAGGACGTGCAGTTCGCCACCGGCACCTATCATCCGCCGCGCAAGTCCGACGTGCACCGCTCCTACGCGCCGCGCGTGAAGGGGGATGCGACGCAGATCCGCAAGGCTGTCTCGCTGCTCGCGAATGCCAAGCGCCCCGTGATCTACAGCGGCGGCGGCGTGATCAATTCTGGGCCCGAGGCGACCAGGCTCCTGCGCGAACTGGTCGATGTCACCGGCTTTCCGATCACCTCCACGCTGATGGGTTTGGGAGCCTATCCGGCGTCGGGCAAGAACTGGCTCGGCATGCTCGGCATGCACGGCACCTACGAGGCCAACATGACCATGCATGATTGCGACGTCATGCTGTGCGTCGGCGCGCGCTTCGACGACCGCATCACCGGTCGCGTCGATGCGTTCTCCCCTGGCTCGAAGAAGATCCACATCGACATCGATCCGTCCTCGATCAACAAGAACATCCGCGTCGACGTGCCGATCATCGGGGATTGCGGCAACATCCTCGGCGACATCCTCCAGGTGTTCAGGGCGGAGGCGAAGAAGCCGGACATCAAGTCATGGTGGCAGCAGATCTCGCAGTGGCGCGCCCGCAACTCGCTCTATTACAGGAAGAGCAACGACGTCATCCTGCCGCAGCACGCGATCCAGAGCCTGTTCGAGGCGACGCGCGGCAAGGACACCTACATCACGACCGAGGTCGGCCAGCACCAGATGTGGGCGGCGCAGTTCTACGGCTTCGAGGAGCCGCATCGCTGGATGACGTCGGGCGGTCTCGGCACCATGGGCTATGGGCTGCCGGCGGCCGTCGGTGTGCAGGTTGCCCATCCTGACAGCCTCGTCATCGACATCGCGGGCGATGCCTCGGTGCAGATGACCATCCAGGAGATGTCGACGGCCGTGCAGTACGAGCTGCCGATCAAGATCTTCATCCTGAACAACCAGTACATGGGCATGGTGCGGCAGTGGCAGCAGCTGCTGCACGGCAACCGTCTGTCGCATTCCTACTCGGAGGCGCTGCCGGATTTCGTCAAGCTCGCGGAAGCCTATGGCGCCGTCGGCCTCCAGGTGCACAAGCCGGCCGATCTCGATGGCGCCATCAAGGAAATGATCTCGGTCAAGCGCCCGGTGCTGTTCGACTGCCGAGTCGCCGCGCTGGAGAACTGCTTCCCGATGATTCCCTCCGGCAAGGCGCACAACGAGATGCTGTTGCCCGAGCAGGCCAACGACGAGGCCACGGCCAAGGCGTTCGCCGGCGGCAAGGCGCTGGTGTGAGCCCATGTTCGACCTGAACGAGCTCGAGCGCGCATGTGCGATCGTCCGACAGGCAGTGCCGGCAACGCCGGCGCATGCCTGGCCGCTGCTCGCTGAACGCCTCGGCACGCAAGTTCTGGTCAAGCACGAGAACCATACCCCGATCGGCGCCTTCAAGGTGCGCGGCGGCCTCGTCTATCTCGACCGGCTCAAGCGCGAGCGGCCGAACACGCCCGGCATCATCTCGGCGACGCGCGGCAATCACGGCCAGAGCCTGGCCTTTGCCGCCGCTCGTCACGGCATCCCTGCCCTGATCTACGTGCCGCGGGGCAATTCGGTCGAGAAGAACCGCGCCATGAAGGCGTTTGGTGCCGAACTGGTCGAGCATGGCGAGGACTTTCAGGCGGCCGCCGAAGAGGCCCAGCGGCGCGCCCAGTTTGCCGGCCTGCATATGGTGCCGTCGTTTCATCCGGATCTCGTGCTCGGCGTCGCGACCTATTCGCTCGAGTTGTTCAGGTCCGCGCCTGACCTCGACATCCTCTACGTGCCGATTGGGCAGGGCTCCGGAATCTCCGGCTGTATCATGGCGCGCGACCTGCTGGGCCTGAAGACCGAGATCGTCGGCGTGCAATCGACCGAGGCGCCGTCCTACGCGCTGTCGTTTGCGGCCGGAAAGGTCGTGACGACCGAAACCAGCGATACGCTCGCCGACGGCATGGCGACGCGCATTCCAGACCCGGATGCGCTCGCGCTGATCCGCAGGGGCGCCTCGCGCATCGTGCAGGTCACCGACGACGAAGTCGCTGCAGCGATCCGCGCCTATTGGACCGATACCCATAATCTCGCCGAAGGCGCCGGTGCCGCCGCGCTCGCTGCGGCACTTCAGGAAAAGACGAGACTGTCGGGCAAGCGCGTCGGTCTCGTGCTGTCCGGCGGCAACATCGATTTCGATCTGTTCCGCCGTTGGGTCGGGACGGACGCGCCAGCGATGGCGTGATTGAGAGTCAAGAGGGGACGACAATGAACCAGCCCGCATCCGCCTATTTCATCGAGGATCGCCACGAGCCCAACGAGACGCACACGCTCTCGGTGCTCGTGCAGAACGAGCCCGGCGTGCTCGCGCGCGTCATCGGCCTGTTCTCGGGCCGCGGCTACAACATCGAGAGCCTCACGGTCTCGGAGACCGAGGCCCAGAAGCACCTGTCGCGCATCACCATCGTCACCACGGGCACGCCGATGGTGATCGAGCAGATCAAGCACCAGCTCGACCGCATGATCCCAGTCTACCGCGTCGTCGACATGACCCAGACCAAGCGCTCGATCGAGCGCGAACTCGCCATGGTGAAGGTGCGCGGGCAGGGCGAGCACCGGGTCGAGGCGCTCAGGCTCGCGGACGCGTTCCGCGCCCGCGTGATCGATGCCACCACCGAGAGCTTTGTGTTCGAGATCACAGGCAATACGGACAAGATCAACCAATATATCGACCTGATGCGTCCACTCGGCCTCGTCGAGGTGTCGCGCACGGGCGTTGCCGCGATCGGTCGCGGGCCCGAAGGGATGTGAACCATGCTGGCGCGCGACTGGTACTATAACGAGCGGAACCGGATGGGGATCGAGCCCGCAGTGGCCTCGATCTACGATAGCCACGACGATGCCGATCTGCGGGCGCGTGCCGCGCTGAAAATGCTCGGCGTCCAGCGCGGCTGGCGCATCGCCGATATCGGCTGCGGCAACGGCGTGCTGGCCACCGAAGCTGCCCTCATGGGCGCCGAAGTCGACGCCATCGACATTTCGCCGGCGATGCTGGCGCTCGCCGAGATCTATGCGCGTGACCGCAAGGCGCCGGTCCGCACCCAATCGGCCGGCCTGCTGAGCTTCTCCTACCGACCGGAGTCCTACGACCTGATCGTCAGCGAGTTCACGCTGCATCATCTGCCGGACTTCTGGAAGGCCGTTGCGATGTCGCGGATCTATCGCGCGCTGAAGCCGGGCGCGAGCTTCTACCTGCGCGACATCGTCTACGTCTCGATGCCGGACGCGATCGAGCGCGACGTCGAGCAATGGGCCGACTTCCAGATCAAGAACCACGACTTTTCGCGCGAAGGCGTCGTGACGCACATGCGCGACGAATATTCCACCTTCGGCTGGGTGATGGAGCGGATGTTGACCGACGTCGGCTTCACGCTGGTCTCGGCCGACTACCACGCCCCCATGCACGGCACATATCTGCTGCGGAAACCGAGAGCCGGCGAGCAAGGCTAGACAAGAAACAACAGGGCTGCACGAACAGTGCAGAACCGGGAATAACGATGAAGCCGGCCGACATTCTCATCGCCTTCACGGTGGCGGTCATCTGGGGACTTGCCTTCGTGGCGAGCCGGATTGCGCTCGACGAGCTGTCGCCGGAATTGATGACCTCGCTGCGCTTCATCATTGCCGCGGTCCCGTGCCTGTTCATCCGAAAGCCGAAGATCGCCTGGTCGCTCCTGATTGCAATCAGCTTCACGCTGTTCCTCGGCCAGTTCCTGAGCCAGGCCTATGGCATCGCCCAGGGCGTTCCGGTGGGCTTGGCCTCGGTCGTGGTGCAGAGCCAGGCGCTGTTCACCATCGGCTTTGCCGCCATCGCTTTCGGTGAGCGGCCGACGGCGGTGCAGACGCTCGGCATCCTCATCGCGGCAGCCGGCCTTTTGATGATCTGCGGCACCGTCGGCTACGATTTCAGCGTCGCGGCCTTCGCGGTGCTGATGATCTCGCCGCTCAGCTTCGCCGTCGGAAATCTCCTGTTGCGTGGCGCCCGCGGCGTGCCGATGTTCGACCTGTTTGCCTGGCTGTGTCTCGCCTCGGCCGTGCCGATGTTCGTGCTGGCGCTGATCGCCAACGGACCGGCGCCGACCTGGACGTCGCTGACGCAGATATCGCCGACGTCGGCTCTCTGCATGCTGATGCTCGGCGGCATCTCCACCAGCATCGCCTATTGGCTGTGGGGCCGCCTGCTGCGCGACTATCCCGCCGCGCAAGTGGTGCCGTTCGCGCTGCTCGTGCCGTTCGTCGGCTCGGCTGCCTCCAGCATCGCGTTCGGCGAGCGGTTCGGACCACTGCGCCTCGCCGGCATGCTGACCGTGATCGGCGGCATCGCCGTGATGGTGCTGGCGAAGCGTCCCAAGGCCTTGCCTGACGAGCCGCTGCCGGGGACCGCGTGAGGCGAGCATGTCGCAATCGCTGCTCTATGCCTTCGTCATCTTCGCTCTCGTGATGTTCTTCACGCCGGGGCCGAACAACATCATGCTGCTGTCGTCAGGGCTGACCTACGGCTTCCGCCGCACCATTCCCCATATCGCCGGTATCACCATCGGCTTCGCCTTCATGGTCGCGGCCGTCGGCCTCGGGCTCGGCACCGTGTTCCTGACCTATCCCATCCTCCAGACCATCCTGAAATATGCCGGCGCCGCCTACCTGATTTACCTGGCCGCCGTAATTGCCTGGTCCGGTCCGGCTAAGCCGGGCGAGGAGAAGGCCCGGGGCCCGATGACCTTCTGGGGCGCCGCCATGTTTCAATGGGTCAATGCCAAGGGCTGGGTGATCGTGATCGGCACCATCACGGCCTACGCCGCGATCGCCCAATTCCCGCTCAACATCGCCATCCAGACCGTGATCAGCCTCATCGTCGGCACGGTCTCGACCGTGGTCTGGGCTCTGTTCGGCACTGCACTGCGGCCGGTCCTGAGCTCCGGGCGGCTGGTGCGCGCCTTCAACATCCTGATGGCGATCCTGCTGCTGCTCTCCCTCTACCCCGTTTTCATGGATGCATGATGTCGCGGATTTCCATGCAGAAACGGGTTTCCCTCAGGGCTGAAAATGCTCTAGACAGCCCCCGAAATCCGCAAATTTCACCCTTCGGACATTGACCATCGGCCGATTTCGGCCCTGAACGAGGAAACGACCATGCGTGTTTATTACGATCGCGACGCCGACCTGAACCTGATCAAGGGCAAGAAGGTCGTCATCGTCGGCTATGGCAGCCAGGGCCACGCCCATGCGCTGAACCTGAAGGATTCCGGCGTCAAGGAAGTCGCCATTGCGCTGCGCAAGGGTTCGGCCTCGGCCAAGAAGGCGGAAGCCGCCGGTTTCAAGGTGATGGAAGTCGCCGAAGCCGCTAAATGGGCCGACCTTGTCATGATGCTGACCCCGGACGAGCTTCAGGGCGACATCTACCGCGAGCACCTGCACGACAACATGAAGAAGGGCGCCGCCCTGGTGTTCGCGCACGGCCTCAACGTCCACTTCAACCTGCTCGACCCGCGCGCCGATCTCGACGTGCTGATGATCGCGCCGAAGGGGCCCGGCCACACCGTGCGCTCGGAGTATCAGCGCGGCGGCGGCGTGCCCTGCCTGATCGCGATCGCCAAAGACGTTTCGGGCAACGCCCATGACCTCGGCCTGTCCTACGCTTCCGCCATCGGCGGCGGCCGCGCCGGCATCATCGAGACCACCTTCAAGGAAGAGTGCGAGACCGACCTGTTCGGCGAGCAGGTCGTGCTCTGCGGCGGACTGGTCGAACTGATCAAGGGTGGCTACGAGACCCTGGTCGAAGCCGGCTACGCGCCGGAGATGGCCTATTTCGAGTGCCTGCACGAAGTGAAGCTGATCGTCGACCTGATCTATGAAGGCGGCATCGCCAACATGAACTACTCGATCTCCAACACAGCCGAATATGGCGAGTACGTCACCGGTCCGCGCATCATCACCGAGGAGACCAAGAAGGAAATGCGCAAGGTTCTGGCCGACATCCAGGGCGGCAAGTTCGCCCGCGACTGGATGCTGGAGAACAAGGTCAATCAGACCTCGTTCAAGGCGACCCGCGCCAAGCTCGCCGCGCACCCGATCGAGGAAGTCGGCGCCAAGCTGCGCGACATGATGCCCTGGATCAAGAAGGGCGCGCTGGTCGACAAGACCAAGAACTGAGCTGTCGCGCCCCGGACGCAGCGCAGCACCTCAGTGTTGCGCTGCTGATCCGGGGGGCATGCGGCTGTTCTCTGCGCTTCGCTGCACATGTCCGGAATGCGAGAGCGCCAAGCTTCGTTCGCCACACCAAATCTTAAATCTTCGCCACTAGATTCGAGCGAGATCGCAAGCAGCGGTCTCGCTCTTTTCATCACGCGCGGAAGCATTGCTGCTTCATCCACATTCTTCGCGCGTTGACGTGTATTCTGAGCACGAAGAACTGACGCTTAAACCACATTCTTGATCGCGCTCCGCTTCTGGCGATTTGCCTGCGAGCTTCCGAACACCAAAACCTCAGCGTCTTCAGCGGCCGGGAGTCGGCTCTTCATCTGTACTCTCATCGTCAGATCGAGCCCTCCGCACGACGTTCACGTCTCGCCGAATCCCAAGAACCGACATCAGCTACGCCTTCTTGCTTCTTGCCGCCCGCGCCAGTTTCATCGTCCTTGCGCGGCCGGACAACCGTGGTCCATTGCGCTGGCGCGGCCTTCTCCGGCATGATTATGGAGCTTGAGGGGAGGGGACCATGCGATCAGTCGTCGTGACGGGGGCATCCACCGGCATCGGCTGGGCCATTGCGAAACTTCTGATCGGACGCGGCTATCGCGTGTTCGGAAGTGTCCGCAAGCAGGTTGACGCCGATCGCCTCAGGGATGAGCTCGGCGCCGGCTTTGCGCCGCTGCTGTTCGATGTCACCGACGAGGCCGCTGTCCTCGCGGCCTCGCGAACTGTCCGCGAGGCGCTGGGCGGCGAGACGCTGGCCGGTCTCGTCAACAATGCCGGCATCGCCGTCGCGGGTCCCGTCCTCGAATTGTCGGCCGACGATTTCCGGCGCCAGATGGACGTCAACGTCATCGGCCCGGTCATCGCGACCCAGGCGTTCGGGCCGCTGCTCGGCGCAGATCCGTCGCTGAAGGGATCGAAGGGGCGGATCGTGATGATCAGCTCGGTGGCGGGCAAGAACGGCAATCCGCTGTTGGCGCCTTACAGCACCTCCAAGCACGCCATCGAGGGCCTGTCGGAGAGCCTGCGCCGCGAACTGATGCTGTTCGGGATCGACGTCGTCATCGTCGCCCCCGGCGCGGTCAAGACGCCGATCTGGAGCAAGGCCGAACAGGTCGATCTCTCCGTCTACAAGAACTCGCCCTACCTGCCGGCGCTCAACAAGGTGATGGCCGTCATGATGGAGCTCGGCGCGAAAGGCCTGCCGGCCGAGCGCATCGCCGAAATCGTGTTCGACGCGCTGACCGCGGCAAGCCCCAAGGTGCGCTACCAGATCACGCCGGACCCGATGCGCCACCTGATCGCGGCCATGCTGCCGAAGCGGACGCTCGACCGCATCATCGCCAAGCGGCTCGGTTTGCGGGAGTAGTGACGCCGGAGTCTCAGCCCGCCGCCGCGGCTCGTCCGCTCGGGTGGCGGGCCATCGCGATCATGCGCAGCGTCAACACGATCAGGAGCGGAAGGAGGAACGCGGCATAGAGCGGCATCGTCGGGACGCGCTTGCCGAAAGATACCATGAATTGGAACCAGAGATAATAGCTGCCCACAAGGTGCAGCGCGCGCCAGGCGCGCGGGCCGATCAGCGCGGCGGTGCGGTCCAACGAAGTCGCACTCATGGCAATGATGAACGCGTAGCCGAAGCCGCCGAAAACGTAGGAGACGGCTGAGGTGGCATCCGCGAAGCCCGCCGGATCCATCTTGGCGAAGAGGGCGATTGCCACCGCGTGGATGCCATGGGAAGCCGCAAAGCTCAAACCGAGATAGCGGCGGTTGCGGCGCTGCCATCGCGTCCAGCCGTTGGGCCAGAGCCGTGCAAGCGCGGTTGCGCTGAAGGCAAGGCAGAACAACAGGAGCGAGCTTCTCGCCGTAAAGCGGATCACCGTGCGGACGCCCTCGATCTCGAACTGCCGCATCGAGGCGATCCATAGGCTCAGCGCGAGCAGGCTCAAGGAGAGGGCGGTCAGCAGCCGCCAGCCCTCCAACCAGCTTCGACGTCGTAACATCGGCGATCTCCCTCGTATGTAATCATTGATTACATTTTGGGTTGGCGCAGCCGTCAACGGTGTAATCGGTGATTACATTCACGTTCCGGTGATGCTACAAGGCGCCATGTCCGCCCGCCAGACGTCCAAGCCGCGCACCCACAGCCGACCACCCCAAGCCAGGCCCTATCATCACGGCGACCTCCGCCGCGTGCTGGTCGATGCTGCGCTGCAGCTGGCAGCCGAAGGTGCGGAGGTCTCGGTCCGTGAGGCCGCGCGCCGCGCCGCGGTGTCGCCGGGTGCACCTTTCCGGCACTTTCCCAATCGCAATGCCTTGATGGCGGCAGTGGCTGAGGAGGCGCAGCGCCGCTTCCGCGCCGAGATCGAGGCGGCGCTGGATAAGGCTCGCGTCGCCGACCCGCTCGCCCGCTTCCGCGCCTTCGGCCTCGCTTACTTGCGCTGGGCGATGCACAATCCAGCCCATTTCGAGATCATCTCCACCGGCCGCTACTTCGCCCATGACGGTTCGACCGCGCTGACCCGCGACAATGCCGAGCTGATCGCGCTGTCGGCGCAGATGCTGGCTGATGCGGCGGAGCAGGGCCTGTTGCGGTCGGTGGACCTCAAGCGTATCCAGATCGCCGGCCGCGCCCTGGTCTACGGTCTCGCCCGGATGAATCTCGACGGCCATTTTCCGCGCTGGGGCGTGGGGGAGGGCGAGATCGAGCAGATGGCGGAAGGGGTGCTCGACCTGTTCATTGCAGGAATCGCCAAGCCCTGACGCGGTGAGCGCTCCGCCTGCGCCGTGCGACGCTTCGTCTCCCGCTAACATTAAGCGAAGGTCGGGTCGCACCTTGCGTTGCCTGTCCTTGACCGTTCCGTTACAGTTTTATGACACGGTGCAGACTTCCGGCTGCGCCGGACGCCGCTGGCCTTTTTCGAGGCAGACGGAAGGCATCACCGCGCCGGACCAGAAGTTGCGTGTCGTCGATGGCGTCCGCGCCCAATCCAGGTCCCTCTGCCACGACCGCCGTGCTGGCGAGCGTCGCCGCGTTCGGCATCTGGCGGCTGCTCGCGGTTGCGACGCCGCATATGGCAGCGCTCGGGCTGATGTACGAGACCGAGACCGATTTCGGCTCGCGGCTCTCTTTCGCTCTGGCCTGGGGCCTCCTCAATTTCTTCTGGATCACGCTGCTGCGACGGCCGGCACTCTCCGGCGCGCTGTCGCTGACCATGGTCGTCGTGCTGGTGTTGCTGTCGCGGCTCAAGCACGACGTCGTGCAGATGACGGTCAACTTCATCGACCTGATGATGATCGACCGCGACACCGTCGCCTTCCTGTTCACGATCTTCCCGAATTTGCGCTGGTCGGTGATCCTGGCCGGCCTCGTCACCCTACCGCTGATGTATGCGCTGTGGTTGCTCGACCCGTTCCGCATCCGCCGCCTGCCGGCGCTCGCCTGCAAGCTCGCCTGCCTTGCCGCGCTGGTCGGCTATTCGCTCTACCACCCGGACGAGGCCTGGCGCGGCTATTACGACGACGGCTATCTCTCGAAGTTCTTCCGCTCCGGCGTCAGTTCGGTTTCCGACTTCGTGCAATACGGCTTGATGGAATCGGCCCCCTCGACCGATGAGCGGCTCAACATGCCGCTAGTCGATGCCTGCCACCCCGCCGGCCGCCGACCGAACATCATCATGATCCATGATGAATCGAGCTTCGACATCCGCGCCGCGCAGGGCGTCAAGGTGCCGCCGCGCTATGGCGATCACTTCAAGTCCTGGGACGGCAAGCAGCGCACATTCCTGGCCGAGAGCAATGGCGGACCGAGCTGGTTCACCGAATACAACGTGCTCGCCGGCCTCTCCTCCCGCTCGTTCGGCCGCTTCGCCTATTTCGTAACGCGCATCGCCTCGAGCCGCGTCGAGCGTGGTCTGCCGCTGGCGTTGCGCCGCTGCGGCTACGACACCATGTCGCTCTATCCCGCCCATGGCGGCTTCATGGCCGCGCGCAGCTTCCAGACGACGACCGGCATTGATCGCTTCCTCGATTCGAAGGATCTCGGCGCCAAGGACGTCGAGCCCGACAGCTTTTTTTACGACAAGGCGCTCCAGCTGATCGGGCAGCAGCCGCCGAACAAGCCGCTATTCACCTTCGTCTATCTTGGCGCTAACCATTTCCCTTGGGAGACGCGTTTCCGTCCCGACCTGCTGCCGAACTGGCGCGCGCCGGGCAACCTGCCGTCCGTCGACGAATATCTGCGCCGGCAGGCGATGAGCGCCGAGCAGTACAAGGCTTTCGTCGCCGGGCTGAAGAAGCATTTTCCCGGCGAGCCTTTCCTGATCGTGCGCTACGGCGATCATCAGCCGGAGTTCGCGCCTGCTATCCTCGAGCCCGGGCTCGACGAGGGCGCTCTCGGCAAGAAGCTCGACGCTTACGATCCGCGCCTCTACGCGACCTACTATGCGATCGACGCCCTCAATTTCGAGCCGGTGAAGAGCGCGGCCGTGATGGACACGATCGACGGCCCCTATCTGCCGCTGGTGATCCAGGAAGCCGCGGGCATTCCGCTCGACCCCTCCTTCGCCGAGCAAAAGGAGATCATGCTCCGCTGCAAGGGCATCTTCTACGGCTGCAAGGACGGCGCCGAGGCGCGGCGGCTGAACCGGTTGTTGATCGACGCGGGGATGATCAGGGGGCTGTAGTGGGTCTTCAATGCCACCTGCCTTCGTCCGGACGACACCGGAAGAACGGTCGGTTCTTACTGCTTGCTCACCTTCTCCCACAGCCACTTCGCCACAGCATCCGGTGACGAGTTCGCATCGTTGCCGCCGGCGCGTAGATTTGCCTCGCGCATCGTGGCAATGTCGATCTTGCCGAGCAGCGGCTTGAGCGCGGCCCGCAATTGCTCGTCACCGGCGCGTTTCGGTGCGAGCAGCAGGATCGCATCGTAAGGCGGGATCGCCTGCCTGGGATCGTCGAGCGCTTTGAGATCGTATTTCGCGATCAGGCCGTCGCTGGTGTAGCCGGCGATGACGTCGATCTCGCCGCTCGCGACGGCCGCATACATGAAGTCCGGCTGCATCTGGCGCTGCGCGCGGAACGAAAGGCCATAGGCCTTCTGCAGCGCGGCCCATTCCGGCCGGGAGAAAAACTCGTAATCGCCGGCAATCGACAGGGACGATGCGCGTGCGGCGAGATCGGCGATGGTTCGGATACCGAGCGCTTCGGCGCGCTTCCGCGGCATCACGAGCGCATAGGCATTCTCGAACCCGAGCTCGCCGAACAGGGTGATATTCTCCTTCGCGAGCGCCGACTTCAGCTCCGCGAGCAGCTCGGCGCGCGGCTTGATGTCGGTGCGATGCAGCTGGTTGGCCCAGAGCGTGCCGGAATAATCAATGCAGAGATCGATGTCGCCGGCCTTCAGCGCCTCGAAGATTACGCTGGAGCCGAGGCCCGAGCGCGCCGTGGCCGGAAGGCCGGCGGCCTCGAGGCGGTCCCTCAGCAGCGCCGACAGCACGTATTGCTCGGCGAACGTCTTGGCTCCGACGACGTAGCTCTGCGACGGGCGCCCCATGGTCGGCACCAGCGTCGCGAGAACGAGGGCCGCGATCCCGAGGCACCCCAGCGCTGCGCGCACGCGGTCGCGATGACGCAGGCCGCTCTCGATCAGGCCAAGCAACTGATCCACAGCGAGCGCGAGCAGGGCCGAGGCAAGGCAGCCGAACAGCACGAACACCCAGTTCTGGGTCTGGAGCCCGGCAAAGATGTAGTTGCCGAGGCTGGTCTGCCCGATCGGCGTCGATAGCGTGGCGGTGCCGATCACCCATACGGCGGCGGTACGGATGCCCGCCATCATCACCGGCAGCGCCAGCGGCAGCTCGATCATGACCAGCGACTGCCGCGCAGTCATGCCGACGCCCTTGGCGGCTTCGATCAGGGCGGGATCGATGCCGTTGAGCCCGGTGATGCCGTTGCGCAGCACCGGCAGCATCGAATAGAGCGCCAGCGCCAGCATTGCCGGCAGAAAACCGAATGCGGAGAAGGAAACGCCGAGCCAGGCCAGCGTGACGGAAGCAGCGAGCAACAGCAGCGGATAGAACAGCGCGAGCAGCGCCAGCCCGGGCACGGTCTGCACGATGCTGGCGAACGCCAGCAGCATGCCGCGCGGCGCCGGGCGATTGCGCGTGAGGATGGCCAGCGGCAGGCTCACGGCGAGGCCGAGCGCGAGCGCGGCGAGACTCACCCGAACATGGTTGCCGAGATAGTCGGGCAGATGCGCCAGCGCCTCGCCCCAGCGTGGGTCGGCGAGCAGGCTCATGCCGCACCGCTCTGCGGCAACAGCGCGTTCAGCCGCTCGGCCTGGCGCCGCGGCGTGCGCAGCAGCTCCAGCACGTAGGCGTCGCCGCTCTGGGCGAGCTCATTGGGCGTGCCCTGCGCGAGCAGCCGTCCGCTGCGCATCACTGCGATGCGGTCGGCGAGCAAGATAGCCTCCGTCATGTCATGGGTGATCATCACGCTGGTCAGGCCGAGCTTGCGATGCAGCGAACGATAGTCGTCGCCGAGCGCATCGCGGGTGAGGGGATCGAGCGCGCCGAACGGCTCGTCCATCAGCACGATGCGAGGCCTTGCCGCAAGCGCCCGCGCTACGCCGACGCGCTGGCGCTGGCCGCCGGAGAGCGCTTCCGGCAGCCGGTCGCGATGCGCAGCACGGTCGAGCTGCACCAGCTCGAGCAGTTCGTCGACACGCGCCGCGATATCCGCCGCCGACACACCCAGCAGCTTCGGTGTGATCCCGATATTGTCGGCGACGCTCAAATGCGGGAACAGCCCGCCGCTCTGGAAGACGTAGCCGATCCGCCGCCGCAGCGCGACCGGATCGACATTTCTCACGTCCTCGCCCTCGACGGTGATGGTGCCGCCGTCGGCTTCGATCAGCCGGTTGGCGAGCCGCAGCAGCGTCGTCTTGCCCGAGCCCGAGCCGCCGACGATGGCCACAAACTCGCCCTCGGCGATGTCGAGCGATACATCGTCCAGAGCCTTGAGGGAGCCGAAGCTCTTGGTGGCATGTGCATAGCCAATCATGGGACTGGACGGCATCAGACGCGGCTCGGCTCGGTTGCCTCTGAGGGGTGGGCGGGGGGTGACGGGCCCCATGCGTAGCACGCTTGGCGCCTTGATTGAACTTGGTCGCGCGAGCGGCTAAGGCATCGGCCTGAATTCGGAGGAAGCATATGTCGACGCCCACGGCAGTGGCGCTGGAAGATGCCAAGGTCGCGTTCCGCCTCGGGGACGGCCGGGTCTATACGGCAGTGGAGAAGGCCCATCTCACGGTCGCCGAAGGCGAGTTCGTCGCCATCGTCGGCCCGACCGGCTGCGGGAAATCGACGCTGCTCAATATCGCCGCCGGTCTGCTGAAGCCCGCCGCCGGCAGCGTCAAGATTTTCGACCGGCCGCTGACGGGGCTGAACCAGGATGCCGGCTACCTGTTCCAGGCCGACGCGCTGTTCCCGTGGAAGACCGCCCTCGACAACGTCGCGATCGGACTCGAGATCAAGGGCACGCCGCGCGCAGAGGCGCTGGCGCGGGCGCAGAAATGGCTCACCTCCGTCGGCCTCGGTGCCTTCGCGAACCGCTATCCGCACATGCTCTCGGGCGGCCAGCGCAAGCGCGTGGCGCTGGCGCAGGTGCTGATCCGCGATCCCAGGATCCTGCTGATGGATGAGCCGTTCGGGCCGCTCGATGCGCAGACGCGCCAGGTCATGGGCAACCTCCTGCTCGACCTCTGGAACGCCGACCGCAAGGCCGTGCTGTTCGTGACCCACGATCTCGAGGAGGCGATCGCGCTCGCCGACCGCGTCGTGATCATGTCGGCGGGACCGTCCTCGCGCATCATCGGCGATTGGCGCGTGAGCCTGCCGCGCCCACGCGACATCTTCGAGGTGCGGCTCGACAAGGAGTTCCACTCATTGCATCGCGAGATCTGGAGCGTGCTCAAGGACGAGGTGATGAAGGGTTACGCGCAGTCCACCCAGGCTGAGGAGGCGGTCTGATGTCGCGCCCGACGCTGCTTGCGCTTCAAATCCTGGTCGCGGTCGTCTGCATTGTGCTGTGGCAAGTGCTGTCGACCGTCCCGGTGTTCGGCAAGATCCTGCTGCCGCCGTTCTTCTTCTCCAATCCGTTCGACGTGTTCAGCCAGATCGTGAAATGGTTCTCGTCCGGCGTGATCTGGAAGCATCTCGGCATCACGTTGACGGAATCGATCCTCGCTTTCGTGATCGGATCGGTCGGCGGCGTGCTGGTCGGCTTCTGGTTCGCGCGCCAGCCGCTGGTGGCTGCGGTGTTCGACCCCTACGTGAAGATGGTCAACGCGCTGCCGCGCGTCGTGCTGGCGCCCATCTTCGCGCTGTGGCTCGGGCTCGGCATCTGGTCCAAGGTCGCGCTCGGCGTCACCTTGGTGTTCTTCATCGTCTTCTTCAACGTCTATCAGGGCGTCAAAGAGGTCAGCCGCACCGTACTCGACAATGGCCGCATGCTCGGCATGAGCGAGCGGCAGTTGATGCAGCACGTCTATTGGCCGTCGGCGCTGTCGTGGATGTTCTCCTCGCTGCACACCTCTGTGGGTTTCGCTGTGGTCGGCGCGGTCGTCGGCGAATATCTGGGATCGGCGGCAGGGCTCGGCTATCTCATTCAGCAGGCCGAGGGCATCTTCGACGTTGCCGGTGTGTTCGCCGGCATGTTCGTGCTGTCGGCCTTCGTCATCCTGATCGACTTCGGGGTGACGCTGGTGGAGCGTAGGCTCTTGGTTTGGCGACCGACGGCCTCGGACGGGCGCGGCTAGGTTGGGATACCTCGTCTGCCTGCTGACATTTATGTGATTGGCCGGCCGGAATAGAACGCGCCCCCACGCGTCATACCCCCATGCAACCACCTGCATGGGAGTTCAGGATGCCCCGATCACAGTTTCGCCGCGTCGTTGCGGCGCTCGCAGGCAGATGCCGATGGTCAAGGCCCGGCCTCGGCTTGGCGCTCGTCGGCGCGCGCATTCTGATCGCATTCGCCCTCCCTCCACTCGTTTTCGCGCATGAGGCCCATACGGTCGCTCCGCCGGCTGCGCTGACCGCGGAGGAGCGTGCCTTCCTGGAAGAAAACGAAGCCGCAATGACCAGGATGATGAATGACATGGCGGTCAAGCCGACCGGCGACATCGATCGCGACTTCGTCGCGATGATGAAGCCGCATCATCAGGGCGCGATCGACATGGCGATTATCGAATTGCGTTACGGCAAGAACGAGCAGCTCCGGCGCATTGCCCAGGAAATCATCGTCGACCAGATGCAGGAGATCGCGGCTATGAAGCTCGCCATCGGCGAGGCGGCGACAGACACGACGCCCGCGCCCACTCAGCCGTCATCTGTTCCCATCGCAACCGTCCATCATCATCCGGACATGCAGATGGATGTGTCCAATGGACTGAAGAAGTAGGAGCCGCAGATGACGACCTCGCGAAGCAGAATGATGAAGAGCATTTTCCTGGCGGCTACCATGCTTGCCACCGGCTCGGTCGCATGGTCAGGGCAGGCGCCGGGCGCGCTGTCCGCCCCCGATATTCCGATCAGCCATCACGACCGCGTTTATGCGGCGGAGCAGTTCTCGAATACGGTTTCGGTCACTGATCCGGTCGACAACAAGCTGCTTGGCGTGATCCGGCTGGGTGATCCGCAGCCCGGCAATTTCAGCCCGCTGTACAGAGGGCAGGTTCTCGTGCATGGCATGGGCTTCTCGCCCGATCACAGGACGCTCGCCGTGGTGTCGATCGGCTCCAATTCGGTGAGCTTCATCGACACCGCGACGAACGCGGTCAAGCACGTGACCTATATCGGGCGGTCGCCGCACGAGGCGTTCTTTACGCCGGACGGCAAGGAGGTCTGGGTCACCGTTCGCGGCGAAAACTACATCTCCGTGATCGATGCGAAGAGCTTTGAGGAGAAGACCCGCATCACGACCCCCAACGGGCCCGGCATGCAGATATTCTCACCCGACGGCAAGTACGGCTATATCTGCTCGTCCTTCAATCCCGAGACGGATGTCGTCGAGGTCGCCGAGCACAAGATCATCGCCAAGGTGAAGCAGGAGAGCCCGTTCTGCCCGAACATCGCGGCGACGCCGGATGGTAGCCAGGTCTGGTTCACGCTGAAGGACGTCGGCCGGACCCAGGTGTTCAACGCCAAGCCGCCGTTCAACCCGATCAAGACGATCGACACCGGTCCGATTACAAATCATGTCAACTTCGCGCACACCGCAAAGGGGACCTTCGCTTACGTCACGATCGGTGGCCTGAACGAGGTGAAGGTGTTCCGCACCGACGATTTCTCGCAGGTTGCGACGATCCCGGTCGGTAACCTGCCGCACGGCGTCTGGCCATCCGGCGACGGCACGCGTGTCTATGTCGGGTTGGAGAATGCCGACGCGCTCGCCGCGATCGATACCGCGACCAATAGTGTGGTGGCAAACGTTCCGATCGGCCAGGCGCCACAGGCGATCGCTTATGTTCCAGGTGCAGCGCCCAACCCGGATGACCGCCAGAACTTGCAGGCACTTGGCGTTGCCGGTCAGGTCGCTCATCTGTCGCTCGCATCCAGGGATGGATCGAAGGATCGCAAGGCGCCGACCAGTGTCTCGCTGTTCGATCAGGGCCTGATTCAGATCTTGCAGGCTTCGGTGACGGGACTCCAACCCAAGCAGAAATATGTGTTGGCGTTTTCTGAACGCAGCGATGGAGGCGGTCCGTTGCAGCCGCTGGCCGCGTTCATGACCAATCCGGCCGGATCCGCCATCGTCAACGCAACAGGTCCGATCCGGCAAATCGTCGATCGGTCGGCCGTGGCCGGAAAGCGATACCTGGTAATCGCCTCCGCAGACGCCGACGGGCCCGGCGAGGCGGTCCAGATCGAGACGCAATGACGCGCCGTCGGACGTCAGCGAAGCGTGAGCGGAGCGCTTCATGAAGGACATGCTGGTTCAAGTCGAGCCGCTGATCCCCGCGCTTCGCCGCTACGCTCGCGCGCTCATGCGCGATCGCGCCGCGGCTGACGATCTGGTTCAGGATTGCCTGGAGCGTGCCGTCAACCGCTGGCATCAGCGGCGTGACGGCAGCGTGCGCGCCTGGCTGTTCACCATCCTCCACAATCTGGCGGTCACGCAGTTCCGCCAGGCAACAGCGCGGGGTAGGCATATGCCGATCGACGACGCAGGCGAGCGTGAGCTTGTCAGTGCTGCCGCGCAGGAGCACAGGCTGGTCTATCAGGATGTCCTGAACAAGCTTGCGCGACTGCCGGACGAGCAACGAGCCGTGTTGTTGCTGGTCGCGGTCGAGGATCTCTCCTACGCGGACGCCGCGGAAGCGCTGAATATCCCGGTCGGAACCGTGATGTCGCGCCTGTCGCGCGCGCGGGAAAGGCTGCAGCAGGAGATGGATGGCGTTGCACCAGGAAACGTCGTGGCATTGCGGAGCGTGAAATGAACCAGCGGCCGGTCACGGAAGATGATCTCCACGCCTATGTGGACCACGCGCTTGCGCCAGGGCGTCGTGCAGAGGTCGCATCCTATCTGGACGCGCATCCGGACGCCGCCGGGCGTGTCGCGGCCTTCGCCGCCCAGCGCGAGCAGTTGCGCAGCGCGCTGGCGTCAATCGCCGATGAACCGTTGCCGGCCGAACTGAACCTGTCGCACATCATCGACAACCGGAGGCGGCGTCCTCTGCGGACGTGGGCGACCGTCGCTGCGATGTTGCTTCTCGGCAGCGGTGGTCTCGGCGGGTGGACCATGCGCGGCGTATTGCAGGATGGCTCGAATGGATTGTCCGCATTGGCGCAGGAGGCAGCCTATACCTATGGCGTTTACGCACCGGATCGCGTGCGGCCGGTCGAGATACGCGCGTCCGATAGCGTCGAGCTCACGCAATGGGTCTCCAACCGACTGAAACAGCCGATCAAGGTGCCGGATCTCTCTGTGTCCGGTTATCGGTTGATGGGAGGACGCCTCGTTGCCACCTCCCACGGTCCGGCTGCGATGTTCATGTATGACGACGATCGCGGCGACCGCCTCGTCGTGCTGACGCGGCCGATGAGGAGCCGTCATCAGGATACGCCGATGATGCCGCAATCGGCCGGCGACGTCGCAGGCTTTGCCTGGGCAGATGGTGGCCTGGGTTATACGCTCGTCGGCCAGCTTCCCACAGACACCCTCAAGCCGATCGCGAACGAGATCCGGAAGCAGGCGCGCCCGATCTAGTGACTAGCGGCGAAGTTCACGAACGGGCCCGCGCATTGGCGCGAGCCCGAACAGTCGAACCGCGCCGTGATTGAGGGGCTCAATCCAGCAGCTTGGTGTCGTCGGGCGCCTGCGGCGGGGTCTTGATCGCGATCGCCTTGACCTGGCCGCTGATCGGTTTGGTTGCGCCGAAAGGCCGATGGCCGGCCCACTTCGGCGCGCTTCTCAAGCCAGTCCCGCTGCTCTATGGTGCCGCCGGCCGAACGGAGGAAACCAATGAAGAACACGATTGCCAGGCTCGCCGGCGCGCTGCTCGCGCTGACGCTCACCACCTCGCTTGCCGCCGCGCAAAGCAAGGTGACCATCGCGGTCGGCGGCGGCTCTTGCCTATGCTACCTGCCCACGGTGCTGGCCAAGCAGCTCGGTGAATACGAGAAGGCTGGCCTCGACGTCGAGCTCGTGGACCTCAAGGGCGGTTCGGACGCGCTGAAAGCCGTGCTCGGCGGCAGCGCCGACGTGGTCTCCGGCTATTTCGACCATTGCGTCAATCTCGCGGCCAAGAAGCAGGAGCTCCAGGCCTTCGTGGTCTATGACCGTTACCCCGGTCTCGTGCTGGTGGTCGCACCCTCGCGCACCAGCGACATCAAATCGGTCAAGGACCTCGCCGGCAAGAAGGTCGGCGTCAGCGCGCCCGGCTCTTCCACCGACTTCTTCCTCAAATACATGCTCAAGAAGAACGGGCTCGACCCCGCCGGCACCGCCGTGATCGGGGTCGGCCTCGGCGCCACTGCGGTCGCCGCCATGCAGCAGGGCCAGATCGACGCGGCCGTGATGCTTGATCCTTCGGTGACGGTGCTTCAGGGCAGCCACAAGGATCTTCGCATCCTCTCGGACACCCGCACCCAGAAGGACACGCTCGAGACGTTCGGAGGCGAATATCCGGGCGGCGCGCTGTACTCGACTGCGGCCTGGATCAACGGCCATGAGAAGGAGACGCAGGCGCTCACCAATGCGATCCTCGCGACGCTGGCCTGGATCCACTCGCACTCGCCCGAGGAGATCATGGCGAAGATGCCGGAGCAGGTGGTCGGCAAGAACAAGGATCTCTATCTCGCCGCGCTGAAGAACACGATCCCGATGTTCTCGGAAACCGGCAAGATGGATCCGAAGGGCGCGGATGCCGTGCTCGCCGTGTTCAGCGTCGGTTCGCCCGAGGTCGCGAGCGCCAAGATCGACGTCAGCAAGACCTTCACCAACAAATTCGTCGATCAGGCCAAGAAGACGACGGGGAATGCAAAATAGCCTGACGCGAAGGCGCAGCGGTCGGGCAGCATGACGCCACCGGTCATTCATCGCGTCAGGACGCTTGATCTTGCGGTGCGGCCGGTCGTGTGGCCGTTCGCCGGGGAACGCCGCGCCGAGATCGCGGCGCATTTCGCCGCCAAGCAGCGCGAGCGGCCGAAGATCTGGAATGGCCGCATCCTGCTCGGGCGCGACCCCCTATTCGCGGGCGGCCATCTCGCCGCGACGTACTTCGAAACCGATTTCGCAAGCTTCCTCGCTTGGCGCGACTGGGGCTTTCCCGATACGGCCGTGTTCAACGGCTTCGGCATGGGCGCGCTGCGGGCCTCCGACGGCGCCTTCGTGATGGGCGAGATGGCGCCGCACACCGCCAACGCCGGCCGCATCTATTTCCCGTCGGGTACGCCCGACCTCGACGACGTCAGGGATGGCTTCCTCGACATTCCCGGCAGCGTCGTCCGCGAGATCGCGGAGGAAACCGGACTGACCGCCGACGACTACGCTGCGGAGGCGGACTGGCACTGCGTCGTCTCCGGCCGCGCGATTGCGATGATCCAGGTCCTCAACCTGGACATGCCGGGCGACGAGGCCCGGGCCCGGATCGAAGCCAATCTCGCGCGCGAGGCCGAGCCTGAATTGTCGGCCATCCATCTCGTGCGCGACATGGGTGATCTCAGGCCGTCCATGCCGCGATTTGTCACGGCATTCGTCGAGCGCCAGTTCGCCTCGCGCTGATGCGCGAGGCTTGACATCGCCGCGCTCAACCCATGTGATGGGCAAAAAGCAAAAGCAACGAGAATGCGATGCACAATCGTCCAGGGAGGTTTTGATGCGCCTGCGCATGGCTGCCCGTTTGGTACGTGGGCTGTTGGTCGCGATGTCAGCGACGGGCTTGGCGGTGTCCGCCGAGGCCCAGGAGAAGAAGCTCAAGATCGGTGTCATCTACGATCTGACCGGCCCGCTCGCCGGCGGCGGCTCGGAGCTGCAATATACCGGCGCAAGAATCATGCTGGATCAGTACAGCACGAAGGATGTCGAGGGCTACAAGATCGAGGCGATCTATGCCGATGCTCAGAGCAAGCCGGACGTCGCCATCAATGAAGCGATCCGTTTGATCGAGCAGGAAAAGGTCGACATGCTGCTCGGCTTCTTTTCCTCGGCGCAGTGCGTGCCGGTGGCCGCGCGCGTCGAGCAGCTGAAGAAGTTCATGTGGATCACGACCTGCATTTCCTCCGCAGTGCTGGAGAACAAGAACTACAAATACGTGTTTCGTCCGCAGGCCTCCGGCGATCAGTTCGGTATGATGACGATGGACTTCATCGCGCAGAACACGAAGGAAAAGTTGGGCAAGGATCCGAAGGATCTGCGGGTCGCCATCATCCATGAGGACGGCGCCTATGGCGTCGACGTTGCCAAAGGCAATGAAGCCGGCGCCAAGAAGGCCGGTTTCAACATCGTGCTCAGGGAAGGCTATTCGGCCACGGCCCCGGATCTGTCTGCGCTGGTCATCAAGCTGAAGCGGGCCAAGCCGGATGTGATCTTCCACACCGGCTACAATCCCGACATTACCCTGCTGCTCCGGCAAGCCCGCGAACAAGGGCTGAAGTTCGGTGCACTGGTGGGACATGGCGCCGGCTACGGAGTCTATGAGAAGCTGAAGGAAGGCCTGGGAGCCGATGTAAACTACTTCTTCAACACCGATCCGATCTCGATCTGGCTCGCCAACCAGAAGAGCATGGATCCGAAGCTGCCGCCGATCATCAAGACGGTTGGCGAGGAGTTCGACAAGCGCAAGCCGGGCGTCGCCATCCGTTCGGCTCATGTTGGCATGGCTGCGTCCAACACCTACCTGTTCCTGAACGATGTGCTGCCGCGAGCGATCAAGAAATATGGCGGCATAGATCCCGACTCCCTGCGCAAGGCAGCACTCGACACCGACATACCCGAAGGCGGCACCATGCTCGGCTTCGGCGTCAAATTCCACGCCGAGGGCTCGCCAATGGCCGGCCAGAACGAGCGCTCGTTCCCCGTCGTAATCCAGTACGTCGACGACAAGTCCTACGTGGTGTGGCCCAAGAGTCAGGCGCAGCGCGAGGCCGTGCTGCCGCTGCCGAAAGGCACCACCTACAGCAACCAGTAGCGGCGGGGTGTTGCGGTGTTGGAAGTCAACGGGCTGGTGAAGCGGTTTGGCGGCTTCACCGCCGTGAACAACGTGTCGTTCAGGGTCGACCAGGGCGAGATCCTCGGCCTGATCGGCCCCAACGGTTCGGGCAAGAGCACGATCTTCAACATGCTCTCCGGGACGCTGGCGCCGACATCAGGTTCGATCCTGTTTGGCGGCCACGAGATCGCGGGCCTTTCGCCGCACCGGATCATCAATCGCGGCATCGGCCGCACCTTCCAGATTCCGCGTCCCTTCCGCCGCCTGACCATCTTCGAGAACGTCGCGCTCGCCGGCTTCTACGGCCAGGGCCGCCACAGCCGCGCCAGGGCGGAGGAGGCGGCCGAGCGCGCGCTGGCGATGGTCGGCCTGCCCACCGATCGCCATGCCAGCGTCGATGGACTGGGAGCTGCGGGGCTGAAGAAGCTCGAGCTCGCGAAGGCGCTCGCCACCGCGCCGAAGCTGCTGCTCGCCGACGAGAGCCTCGGCGGCCTCGACGAGGCCGAGATGGATCAGGCGGCCGACATGCTGCGCAACATCCGCGACGAGCTCGGCATCACCATCATCTGGGTCGAGCACATCATGGGCGTGCTGATGCGGGTCGTCGATCGCGTCATGGTGCTCGATCACGGCGAGAAGATCTCGGAAGGCCTGCCGAGCGCGGTCGCCGGCGACCCGCGCGTGATCGAGGTCTATCTCGGCACCGATGCCGAGACCACGCAGGCTGCGGCCGCCGAAGCGCGCCGCCGCGCGGGAGGGTAGCCGATGCTGGAGCTTCGCGGCGTCAATGCCGGCTACGGCACCTTCCAGGCCCTGTTCGATGTCGACCTCGACGTCAGGGCTGGCGAAGCCGTCGGTGTCATCGGTCCCAACGGCGCCGGCAAGACGACGCTGATGCGCGTGATCTCGGGCCTGATCAGGCCCTCGCGCGGCTCGATCAGAATGGAAGGCGTCGACCTCGTGGCGACGCCCTCGCACAAGATCGTCAGCCTCGGCATCGCGCATGTGCCGGAGAACCGCCGGCTGTTTCCGCAGCTCACGGTCGACGACAATCTCAAGATGGGCGCCTTCATGAAGGAGGCGCGCGGGCACTATGCCGAGCGGCTCGACGTCGTATTCGAGCTGTTTCCGCGCCTGAAGGAACGTCGCCACCAGATGGCCGGCACCATGTCCGGCGGCGAGCAGCAGATGTGCGCGATCGGCCGCGCGATGATGTCCAACCCGAAGCTGCTGCTGCTCGACGAGCCCTCGGCGGGTCTTGCGCCGGTCGTGGTGCAGCAGGTGTTCGAGCTGGTGAAACGGATCCGCGCCAGCGGGCTGACCGTGCTGATCGTCGAGCAGAACGTGCAGCAGGTTCTGAAAGTGGTCGATCGCGCCTATCTGATCGAGGCAGGCACGATACGCGCGTCCGGCACCTCGGCCGAGATGCTGGCGAGCGACACGGTCAAGGAAGCGTATCTCGGGGTGTGAAGGGCATGCAGGCGTTCCTGGACGTTTTCGACATCTACCTGCTGGAGGCCGTGATCAACGGCATCCTGCTCGGCGGCGTTCTGGCGCTGCTCGCGCTCGGTCTCAACCTGATCTTCGGCGTCATCGATGTGACCTGGATCTGCTATGCCGAGCTCGTGATGATCGGCATGTACGGCATGTACTTCATGGTGCAATATTACGGCGTCAGCTATTTCGTCGCCGCGCCGCTCACCATCCTGCTGGTCGCGGCTCTCGGCGCGGCGCTGCACTACCTCGTGATTGCGCCGCTGCTCACGGCGCCGCCGATCAACCAGCTGCTCGCGACCGGCGGCGTGCTGTTCGTGCTCCAGAGCTTTGCCACGGTCGCGTTCGGCATCGACTTCCGCAATCTCGGCATCCGCCTGCCGGTGCTCGCCTTCGGCGACATGAACTTCAGCTACGCACGGCTTCTGTCTTTCGCCGCGGCGCTGGTCGGCATGGTCGCCGTCTATCTGTTCATGACGCGCACCTTCACCGGCACCGCGATCCGCGCCATCTCGCAGGACCGGCAGATCATGGCGCTGATGGGCGTCGATACCAGGCGGATCTACCTCATCACCTCGGCGCTCGGCGGCGCGCTGGCCGGGCTTGCGGCCTGCCTCCTGGTGCTGCAATACGACGTGCATCCCTTCGTCGGCCTCTCCTTCGGGCCGATCACCTTCCTGATCTGCGTGCTCGGGGGCCTCGGCAATTTCATCGGCGGCTTCATTGCCGCCTTCGTGTTCGCGGAGATCATCTCGCTCGGCGGCCTGTTCTCCGATCTCGAATGGGGCTATGTGCTCGCCTTCGCCTTCTTCATCGTCATGATGTTCATCCGGCCCGCGGGCCTGCTTGCGAGGCGCAGATGATGGGGCAGGGGCGGCTTGCAGCCTGGGGAATAGGCCTGGCGGCGCTGATCGCGCTGCCCTTCGTCTATCGCGATCCCTATCATCTGCACATTCTGGTGCTGATCCTGATCTGGTCGTTCGCCTACACCTCTTGGTCGATGATGGGGCGGTTCGGCCTGGTCTCGCTGGGGCACGGCGGCTTCATGGGCATCGGCGCCTACGTCACTGCGCTGCTCTGGAATCATCTCGGCCTGTCGCCCTGGATCGGCATTCCGATCAGCATGGCTGCGGCGGGAGCGCTGGCGCTGATCGTCGGCTATCCCTGCTTCCGCTTCCGCATCACCGGCCACTATTTCGTGCTGGTGACGCTGGCGCTCTCCGGAATCGTGCTCCAGGTCATCACGGCGACGCGAGACTATACCGGCGGCTCGCTCGGCTACACGCCGAACCGTGCATCAGGCAACAAGCTGCTGGCGCTGCAGTTCGACGACAAGATCACCTGGTACCTGATCGCGCTCGCAGTCTGGCTTTTCGGCATTGTGGTCTGGCACTGGGTCGATCGCAGCATGGCCCGCTATGCACTGGAGGCGATCTCGGAGGACGAGGACGCCGCGGCCGCGGCCGGCGTCGACGTCACTGCGGAGAAGTTGAAGATCACGCTGCTCAGCGCGGTGATGACGGCGCTCGCCGGCGCGATCTACTGCCAGTACCAGATGTTCATCACGCCGGACACCGTCAGCGGCATCGCCGTGTCGCTCCAGATGGTGTTTGCCGCCATCGTCGGCGGGTTGTTCGTCTCGCTCGGCCCGACCGTCGGCGCCATCATCACCATCATGCTGGCCGAAACGCTGCGCATCGGCTTCGGCACCAAGGCGGTCGGCTGGGACAACCTCGTCTACGGCGTGCTGCTCGTGCTCTTCATCATATTCCTTCCCAAGGGTATCCTTGGTAGCTTGCTCGACCGATTGAAGCCGCAACGCAAGGTGCCCCGCGCTCATGAGCAAGATGCCGTCCAAATCGCTCGCCCAGGAACTTGACCGCTACATCACGCCATTCCGCCATGATGGTTCGGGCAAGTTTCACCTCAAGGACCACAAGACCGACGAGAGAGGTGATCTCGACAAGGAGAGGGCGCAGGCGATTCTCGAGGACAACAAGAAGCGGCTCATCGGGTTTCAGGAGAGGCTCTACGCCCAGGACCGCTGGTCGCTGCTGATTGTGTTCCAGGCCATGGACGCCGGCGGCAAGGACAGTGCGATCAAGGCGATCTTCGAGGGCATCAATCCGCAAGGTTGCGAGGTCCACGCCTTCAAGGCGCCGAGCAGCAAGGAACTCGACCATGATTTCCTCTGGCGCCACGCCGTGGCGCTGCCCGAGCGCGGCCATATCGGCATCTTCAACCGCTCCCACTACGAGGAATGCCTGGTGACGCGCGTGCACCCGGAGATCCTCGCCAAGGAGAAGCTGCCGCCAAAGCTCGTGACCAAGAACATCTGGAAGGAGCGGTTCGAGGACATCTCCGCCTTCGAGCGCTATCTCTCCCGCAACGGCACCGTGGTGCTGAAATTCTTCCTCAACGTCTCCAGCGAGGAGCAGCGCAGGCGCTTCCTCGACCGGTTGGAGGATCCGGCCAAGCAGTGGAAATTCTCCATGGGCGACATCGAGGAGCGTGCGCTGTGGCCGCGCTACCAGGCGGTCTACCAGGACATCGTCCGTCATACTGCGACGCCTCATGCGCCGTGGTACGTCGTGCCCGCCGACCACAAATGGTTCGCCCGCGTCGTGATCGGCTCGGTGATCAACGCGACGCTCGAAAAGCTCGACCTGCGCTTCCCCCGCGCCGACAAGGCATCGCTGCAAGAGTTCGAGCAGGTGCGCCAGGCGCTGGAGAAGGAGGAAAAAGGGGGCAGGAAGCGAGCCGGGTGAAGCGAGAGGCGGCCGGGCGCGGACATGCGGCAACGAAAAGCTCGAAAACAACCCCATGCACAGTAGCCCGCGCCAGCGGAATCAATTGCTTGGCGGGGGACTCGGTGCTTTGCGGATTTAGCGAAGCCGTTGACGCGTCGGGCAAAACAGGAGCAGGATGGCATCATCGCCACGCCGGGCAGATAGGCGAGGCGAGGCAACCATTGTTTACCGCGAAGGGACGGCGGGCGCGGCGCACTGGCGCCATTGCCCACCCCGAAGCCTTACCAAGGTTCGCTCTCGGCCCTCTCAATATCCGCGAGCCCACCAGTAGCAGAAGCGCTCGACATTGGCGGGAAGCCCGGTCTCGTAGTTCGCCCACTTCTCGTATTTCGGCAGCTTCACCTCCTTCATCGCGTTGTCGAAGCATTTGCCGGCGTCCGCCGCCTTCTTCACCTCGGCCGAGAGGTCCTCCATGTAGGCGATGTGATCCTCGATGTCCTTCTTGGTGCCGAAGCGACCGCCGGCATAGGGATGGCCGGGGATCATCCGCTCCCAGTCGAGCGACGCCAGCTTCTTCAGCGAGGCGATATACTCCAGCGGCGAGGCGTTATCGGGGATGTTGCGGAACTGGACCTGCTCGATCGGGGCGAAGTCGACGACGAAGACGAGCTTCTCCTTCGGCAGCCGCATCACCAGCGAATTGTCGGAATGATTGCGGCCGACATAGTTCAGCTCCAGCGTGGTACCGCCCAGCGAGATGCTCTTCTTGTCGTCCACCACCTGATCCGGCATCACGACGTCCGCGAGCAGCGACTTCTGCTTCTTCAATTCGAGCAGGCGCTCCTTGGTCCTGCGGTGCGCGATGAAAGTCGCGCCGAGATCCTTGAAGGGCTGGCCGCCGGCGATGTGATCGTAGTGATGGTGACTGTAGATGACGTATTTGATCGGCTTGTCGGTGACCGCCCGGATCGCGTCGATATAGGGTTTGGCGGGACGCAAATAGGAGATCGGATCGGTCGCAATCACGCCTTGCGGCGTCACCACGAACATCGCCTGATGGCCGCCATAGCGGAAAATGTAGACGTTGTCGGTGCCGTCGACCTTCCTGGTCGAAGTCTGCGGCGGGCTTTGTGCGGCTGCGCATCCCAGCGAGGCGATGAACGCTACCAGCGCGGTGAGGCAAATCGATATCTTCATGTCTGGCTTTCTGGAAATGACGGATGGCGGGAGAAGCTTCCTCGCAATCACAAACGCTGCCGGGAAGGTTTTATTCCGCTGCATCGAGCGCAGGCCAGGCCAACCTAGCCGTGTGCCACAGCGACCCAGGGAACTCGCGGCCAATTGTGATCCTTCGCGTCTTTGATCCCGCTTGACAGTTTTATGTCCGAGGAGGACCATACCGCTGGTCGCAAACAAGCGACGCGTAACGTCCACCTCATGAGCAAGGGGAGGTCTATGACTCCACCTCCGCAGATCCAGCCGCGTTAATTGCGATGGAGCTCGTTCGGACTATCGCATAGCGGCAGAAACCGCGAACGGCACGCCGGGACAAGGTTTAGAGGGCTGCATCAGTGAGGCAAAGCCCCTACCTTCCCGGCGCTGTATTTTGCGTCAGCTTTACCTTTGATCGTGTCGGATGGCCGTGTCGAGGCTGCCGCAACGGGCATCTTTGACCTCCCCTTTCCTCTTCGCCGTCGTTCCGCAATGGCCAGAAAGGTCCTTGGCGCATCACAGCGCATGGCCGAGGCCGCGGCTCTCCATCCTGCACTGCGGCAAATGCCAAGAGAATGTCGCCTCGAAGGCCAACTTCCGACACAGGGCCGGGGCGAATAGCTGCATCCGACATGACGCATGTGCTTCGGCGGTGATGGTCCCACCGCCCCCGGGGCTTTTGGTTTTTTCAGGGAATCCGCGTGTCGCATAAGCTTGTCCCGGCGCTCCTCGCCGCTCTCTTCCTCGCGATCTCGTCTCTCTCCGGCGCCAGCGCCCAGACGCCTGCGCCGGCGGCAAATCATGGTGCCGCACTGTCCCCCGAGGAGGCCACGCGCGCACTGGAGACGCTCCAGGACGAGAAGAAGCGTGCGCAGATGATCGACACGCTGCGCGCGATCGCGAATGCGTCCGGTCAGCAGCAGGCAGGGTCGCCGGCGTCCGAGCCAAAATCCCCGATCCCGCTGGCGGCCGACGGCCTCGGTGCGCAGCTCCTGCTCACGGTGTCGGAGGAAATCGGCGAGATCTCGGGCGAGATCGCCGGCATGGCGCGGACACTCACGCACTTCCCGGCGTTCTATTACTGGATCGTGCGGACCGCGAACGATCCCGCAGCCTACAACCTCCTGATCGAGATCGCCTGGAAGATGGCGCTGGTGCTCGGCTGCGCCCTTGCGGCCGAGTGGGTGATCTTCCGCCTGATCCGCCGTCCGGTCGCGTTCCTGGAACGACGCGTGCCGCAAACCGCGCATGTGTCGGAACAGGTGCTACCCATCGCCGACCCGCCGTCATCTGTGGCCGATGTGACTCCCGCACCCGAGATGAACAAGCGCCGTCATAGCCTTGCGCGCGTCTGGCAGGTCATGCTTCGGCTGCCCTTCGTGCTGGGGCGCCTCATGCTCGAATTGCTGCCGGTGGTCGTCTTCGTGGGCGTCGCCACGGCGCTGCTCGGGACGGAAATCGGCGAGCCCACGACCGTCCGCCTCGTGATCCTCGCAGTCGTCAACGCCTATGCGTTCTCGCGCGGGCTCATCTGCATGGTCCGAGGGCTGGCGGGGCCGTTCGGCCTGTTTCCGGTTCGGGCCGAGACCGCAGCCTATATCGAGATCTGGGCACGCCGCATCGTCGGCGTCGGCGTCTCCGGCATCGCCTTTGCCAACGTTGCGCTGCTGCTCGGCCTGCACCGCGCCGGCTATGCCGCGCTGCTCCGCATGGTGATGCTGGTCGTGCACCTCTTCATCGTCGTCATCATCCTGCAATGCCGCCGTCCGGTCGCCGAGGCCATTCGTGCGCCGGCGGAACGGCAGGGGATCGCGGCTCGTCTACGCAACCGCATCGCCATGGGCTGGCACTATCCTGCCATCGCGCTCGATCTCGCGCTGTGGGCAGTTTGGGCGCTCAACATCCGCAACGGCTATTCGCTGCTGCTGCAATATTTCGTCGGCACGGCCGTGGTGGCGCTGGTCACGCGTGTCGCCATCATGCTGACGCTGAGCCTGATCGACCGCGGCTTCCGCATCAGCCCGGAGATCCTCCAGCGCTTTCCCGGTCTCGAGATCCGGGCCAACCGCTATCTGCCGCTGTTGCGCAGGATCGTATCCGGCGTGATCGCCTTCATCGGCTTCGTCGCCGTGCTCGAAGTCTGGGGCGTGGACGCGATCGTCTGGTTCTATGGCGGCCAGATCGGCAGCCGGCTGATCTCGGCCCTGGTGACGATCGGCCTCGCCGTGTTCATCGCAGCCGCGATCTGGGAAGCCAGCAACGCGCTGATGGATCGTCAGATCAATACGCTGTCGCGGGATGGCCACTATGCCCGCGCCGCGCGCTTGCGCACCTTCCAGCCGATGCTGCGCACGGCGCTGCTCTGCCTGATCGCCACGGTGGTCGGCCTCACGGCGCTGAGCGAGATCGGCGTCAATGTCGCCCCGCTGCTCGCGGGCGCCGGCATCGTCGGCATTGCCATCGGCTTCGGTTCGCAGAAGCTGGTGCAGGATCTCATCACGGGTCTGTTCCTGCTGCTGGAGAACACGGTCCAGGTCGGCGACAATGTCAGCGTGTCCGGGCTTTCAGGCGTGGTGGAGAACGTCTCGATCCGCACCATCCGCCTGCGCGCCGGCGACGGCGCCGTGCACATCGTGCCTTTCAGTGCGGTCACGACCATCACCAATGCCAGCCGCGGCGCAGGCAATGCTTCCGTCAGCGTCAACGTCGCCTACAAGGAGGACACCGACCGCGCCGGCCAGATCCTCAAGGACATCGTCGACGAGATGCGCCGCGAACCCGAATTCCGCGCGTTGATCCGCGGAGACCTCGAACTCTGGGGCATCGACAAGGTCGACGGTGCGATGGTGTCGATCGTCGGCCAGATCCGCTGCACCGAGGCAGGCCGCTGGCCGGTTCAGCGCGAATTCAACCGCCGCATGAAGCTGCGCTTCCAGCAGAATGGGATCCAGGTCGCATCCGCGACGCAGACGATCTTGATGCAAATCGCGCCGCCGGCCGAAAGCGCCGCCAATCTGACGCCGCGGCGGGCGGCGGGATAGGCTCCACAATCTTCCCGCTTGCCTCGATCAAGGCGTTCGTGGTGTCGTCGCCGACAAGACGCGGTCTGCGACCGACGGGCTGATTGTCGACGAATCGGGTCTGTCCAGACTCTGCATCTCCTGCCGGCACGGCATCTGGGCACCGCAATAGCGCCGTTAACCTTCTCGCGCGTTACTGTCAGGCATTCGCGACAGTCTCGCTGCGGTGCAAGATTAAAATCGAGGCCTGAGTCTCTCCGTCCTTGATCTGGATGAAGCGCTGGCCGACAATGTCCTCGGTTCAATGAGAAGCTCCTTGGGGGAAATACGTGAATAGACCTGCGCGGGTCGTTGCCCAACCGACATCATCCAATCCACCCCAAGGCATGACGCTGTTGCGCGATCCCTTGCTCAACAAGGGCACCGCCTTCACGGAGTCAGAGCGCGAGACGCTCGGCCTGCGCGGCCTCTTGCCACCCTGCGTGCTGACGATGGAGACGCAGGCCCAGCGCGTGCTCACAAATCTGCGCACGCTGCCGACAGATCTGGAGAAGTACGTCGCCCTGAATGCGCTGCATGACCGCAACGAGGCGCTGTTCTTCCGCGTCGTCGTCGACAATATCGACGAGATCCAGCCGATCATCTACACGCCGACGGTGGGGCTCGCCTGCCAGAAGTTTGGCCTGATCTTCCAGCGGCCTCGCGGCATGTTCATCTCCTCGCGCGATCGCGGCCAGATCGCCGAGATCCTGAAGAACTGGCCTTATCCGGCCAAGCTGATCGTCGTCACCGACGGCGAGCGCATCCTCGGCCTCGGCGATCTCGGCGCCAATGGCATGGGCATTCCGGTCGGAAAACTCTCGCTCTATTCCGCGTGTGCCGGCGTGCATCCCGAACTCTGCCTGCCGATCGTGCTCGACGTCGGTACCAACAACGAAGAGCTCCTGAACGATCCCTATTATCTCGGCCTGCGCGAGCGGCGGCTGACGGGCGAGGCCTATGACAGCCTGGTCGACGAGTTCATGCAGGCTGCGCGAAAGACCTTTCCGGGCGTGCTGATCCAGTTCGAGGATTTCGCCAACCATTCCGCGTTCAAGCTGCTGCACAAATACCGGGACGAGGCCTGCGTCTTCAACGACGACATCCAGGGCACCGCGGCGGTGGCGCTTGCCGGCCTGTTCTCAGGCTTGCGCATCTCCGGCGGCAAGCTCAGGGACCAGCGCATCCTGTTCCTCGGTGCGGGCGAGGCGGCGACCGGCATCGCCGATCTCGTGGTCTCCGCCATGATGGCCGAGGGTGCCACCGAGGCCGAGGCGCTCCGCCGCAATTGGCTGGTGGATTCCCGTGGTCTCGTCGTCAGCGGTCGCGAGGGCCTCTCCGGTCACAAGCTTCGCTATGCCCACACCGACCAGGCGCCGATCGCCGACTACCTCACCGCGATCAAGACGCTGAAGCCGACGGCGATCATCGGCGTTGCCGCGGTTGGCGGCGCCTTCACGCCCGACGTGCTCCGGACGATGGCCGAGCTCAACGAACGGCCGATCGTGTTCGCACTCTCCAATCCGACCTCGAAGGCCGAGTGTTCAGCGGAGGATGCCTATCGCTACACCGAGGGCCGCGCGCTGTTCGCCTGTGGCAGCCCCTATGATCCGGTGAAGCTCAACGACCGCACCTTCGTGCCGCGCCAGGGCAACAACTCCTACATCTTCCCCGGCGTCGGCCTCGGCGTCATCGCCAGCCGCTCGCGCCTCGTCACCGACGAGATGTTCATGGCGGCGGCCCATACGCTGGCGGATTGCGTCGGCAAGGAGGACCTCGCGCAAGGCAGTCTCTATCCGGCATTGCCGCGCATCCGCGAGGTCTCGGTTCGCATCGCAGCTGCCGTGGCCGATGTCGCCTTCCAGCGCGGGCTCGCCGATGGACCGGCGCCCAACGACGTCAAGGGTCTCGTCCAGTCGCAGATGTACGAGCCGAAATACTGAACAGGAAGCGCACTCGCGCGAACGTCAATCGCCAGGCGCTCTCCAGAAATTGGCGCAGCGCCTGAAAATTCCGCAACGACCAAGAGCGCAGAGGCTGTCCCGATTCTGGACGAGTCACTGTTGTGAAATCGTCACAGCTGGCGCGAAACCGCCGCGGCCTCCGGGCTGCTTTCGTTACGACAAGGTTCTGCCCTCATTGCCCACCGAAATCCAGCCGTTCGGAGGGGCGTACCATGTCTTGCATTGCACGTGCCGAAACTGGCCGGATTTCCTTCGCAACCTCGTGCCGTCTGCTGACCGCCATCGCCGGCGTCTCCCTGCTCGCGGCCTGTGCGCAATCGCCGGTCGCTCGCCAGAAGGCCGATCTCGCGACGACCGGCCGGCAGGCCAAGGTGGAGCGTCCGCACAGGGTGGCGGCGCTGCATCCGCGGCCGATCAGCCGGGCGCGCGTTCCAGGCCGTGATGCGAAGCAAACACCGTCGCACGGCGTCGCCAGCTTCTATTCGGACACGGAGACCGCGAGCGGCGAGAAGTTCGACAAGAACGAATTGACCGCAGCGCATCCGACCCTGCCATTCGGCACGAAGCTGCGCGTCACGGACACTTCCTCCGGCCGCTTCGTCACCGTCAGGGTCAACGATCGCGGACCTTATGTGCGCGGACGCGTGGTGGACATTACCCCTTCCGCAGCCGAGGCGCTCGGCATGGTCGACAAGGGAATCACCAATGTCCGTCTGGAGGTCGTGCAATAATAGGGGCGTCTGTCGACACCAACACCGCGCGCTTAACCGGCTGTTAGCCGCTTCCCGATCATCATTCGTGTTCACCATCGCGGATTTCGGGGAGGCGGCGCTTGAACACGATCCAGTATCTCGAAGATCAGGCCGCGCGCGCCGAACGGCTCGCCAAGCGGATCACGGATACGCTGACGATCGAAAAGCTCCTGACCTTCGCGGGCGAACGCCGCCGCGAGATCGAGGTCATCGCGGGCAAGCACCGCAGTCCGAAGACCATGCTGTAGGCGCACCGCGCCACCGCTCAGGAATGGCTCTCGACGAAGTCGCTGAGATAGTCGGGCAGCATCACGCCATCGATGTCGCATCGCGCCCTGATTTCGCCAGCGACATCGGTCGAAATGTCCTTCATCCAATGCTCGAGCGTGTTGAATGAAATCACCCTGACGGGATCGTGGAAGCAGCCGGCAACGAGCTCGCCAATCGTGGCTTCGAGGTCGTTTCGCTCAATTCGGATTTCGGTCGTCCGGTCGAGGCGATCGATGACCACGAATATGGTTTGGTCTGCTCCGTAGGGCACGACGGGAGATGGTACGCCAGCTTCAAGCATCCTAAGGCACTCGCGACTTGGCTTCCGGCCCCCGTTAACGAGAAAAGCCGGACCAAGGTTCCTGCGCGTGCTTGTGGAGCGTCGTCAGAGAAATTCTCTCAAGCGTGAGAGCTCGATCACATGCTCGGGCGAGAGGATGTCTGTGACCAGCGGTGGTTGAGCCGTCGTCCGAATCTCGTAGAGGTGCCGGGTTGCGGCCGGCTTCGCCATGAATGCGGAGATGCAATCGTCGAGCGTGCCCTCAAGGATCTGGTAGGGCTCCCGGTCCGGCTGACGCTGGTTCGCCAGCGAGGGCCATTTATGTAGCACCGCAAGCGCGCCGAAATCGACCTTTGAATCTCCGCCCACGTCCCCGATCACCTCGCCTCACGCACGAAAGAACCCCAGCACGCAAACCTGCGCGCCGGGGTCTAAACCTGTCGCGGCATCTCAATGCCACCGAAGCGTAACGCGGCGGCCGGGAAAAGGTTCCCGCCCGCCTTGCTCCCATCAGCTTGCGGCAGCTGCGATGCTGTGCCTTGGGCCGGCATCGACCTGACGGCTCTCGCCATCGCGGCTGACCTCCGGCGGCAGCCCAGCAAAGCGCCGCAAGGCCCGGGCCATCTGCTCCCGGCCAGGCGCACCGGTGATCACCACGTCCACCATGGCGAAGGATGAGTGGAAATGGCCGCGCGCCTTGAGTTGCTCGACCGCGACACCGGAAGCAGCCATTGCCTCGGCGTAGGCGACCCCCTCGTCGCGCAGGGGGTCGAACTCGCAGGTGACGACGAAGGCCGGCGGCAGGCCGGCGACCTTGCCGCGCAGCGGAGAGACGCGCGGATCGGTGCGGTCGGCCGGCGAGCAGTAGAGGTCCCAGAACCAGTACATCAGCGAGCGCGTCAGGAAATAGCCGGTCGCATTGTCGTTGTAGGAGGGACGATCGAAGCTACAGTCGGTGACCGGGCACACCAGCAACTGGCCGGCGATCTCCGGCCCGCCACGATCGCGCGCGAGCTGGCAGGTGACGGCGGCGATGTTGCCGCCGGCGCTCCAGCCGGCGACCAGCACCGGCCCAGGTCTGCCGCCGAGCTCGGCGGCGTGCTCGGCGATCCAGCGGGTCGCCGCATAGCCGTCTTCCGCCGCGGTGGGGAAGCGATGCTCCGGCGCGTGGCGGTAGCCGACGCTGACGAAGATCATTCCGGTTCGCCGCACCATGTCGCGGCAGAACGGCTCGTCCGACTGCTCGTCGCCGAGGACCCA
This sequence comes from Bradyrhizobium cedriense, assembly GCF_054602315.1. Classification (NCBI taxonomy): domain Bacteria; kingdom Pseudomonadati; phylum Pseudomonadota; class Alphaproteobacteria; order Hyphomicrobiales; family Nitrobacteraceae; genus Bradyrhizobium; species Bradyrhizobium cedriense. The sequence continues at coordinate 517,364 of NZ_JBTSWB010000001.1, forward strand.
GCCGCCGCCGTGGAAATAGACCACGAGCGGATGCGGCCCCGAGCTTGCGGGCTTGTAGACACGGTAGGCCAGCGAGCCATCGGCCACGGGCAGGGTGCCGTCGACGATGTCGCCGATTGGCCGCCCTGCAGGCCGGCCCTTGTTGAATTCGTCGACGAAAGCGCGCGCCCCGATCGCGCCCATCGACTCGATCGGCGGCAGGTTCAGCGACGCGAGCAGGTTCATGACCAGCCGCACGTCGGGCTGCAGGCGCACCACCTCGCCATCATTGCATTGCGCGGCGACGCCGGGGCCGGTGAGCCTGAAACCCAGCATACCGTGACTGACCACCTCGTCGCAGATGCTGCGATAGGGGCCGACGCCGCCGGTATAGGGCATCACCCCCTGCACCTTGCCGGGCACGTTGGCGCCCGTGTACCAGGTGTTGGCGAGCCGGTGCAGCGTCAGCATCGAACAATCGGCCATGTGCCGGCCCCAGCCGGCCTGCGCCGTCTCGGTCGGCTCGATCGTGGTGAAGCCGGCCTCGCGCAATGCGACGAGGCGATCGACCACCCAGTCGACATGCTGCTCGATCGACACCGCCATGTTCGACAGCACCGACGGACTGCCGGGACCGGTGATCATGAAGAAGTTGGGGAAGCCGGCGACCGTGAGGCCGAGATAGGTCTGCGGCCCCTGCGCCCAGACGTCGGTGAGCGACTTGCCGCCGCGCCCGGTGATCGGATGCACGGCGCGGATCGCGCCGGTCATCGCATCGAAGCCGGTCGCGAACACGATGACGTCGAGATCGACGCCGCGCCTGGCCGTCGTGATGCCGCCTGCGGTGATCGCCTTGATCGGCTCCTGGCGCAGATTGATCAGCGTGACGTTCGGCCGGTTGTAGGTGGCGTAGTAGTTGGTGTCGAGGCAGGGACGCTTTGCGCCGAAGGGATGATCGTCCGGTATGAGCGCCGCGGCCGTCTCGGGGTCCTTGACGGCGGCGCGGATCTTCTCGCGGATCAGCTCCTGAACGATCTTGTTGCCGTCGACATCGACGGCCTGGTCCGCCCAGAGCTGCGTGAGGATATAGACGAGGTCGCCCTTGCCCCAAGCATCCTCGAAGCGGGCACGGCGCTCGGCATCGCTGAGCTGCCAGCTCACGGCCGTCTGCTGCGGATACGGCACGCCCGCCATCGACTGGCGCGCCTGCTCGCGATAGGCCGCGCGGTTGCTTTGCAGCAGGCTCATGCGGTCTGATGGCGCCGGGCCGTTATGCGCGGGCAGCGCGAAGTTCGGCGTGCGCTGGAACACGGTCAGATGCGCGGCCTGCTCGGCGATCACAGGGATCGACTGGATCGCCGACGAGCCCGTGCCGATCACGGCCACACGTTTTCCGGCGAGATCGACGCCGTCATGCGGCCAGCGGCCGGTGAAATAGACCTCGCCCTTGAAGTCCTTGACGCCGTCGATCTCCGGCGGTTTCGGGGCGGAGAGGCAGCCGGTGGCCATGATGTAATGGCGGCAGGAGACCGGCGCGCCATTGTCGGTGGTGATGAGCCAGCGCTCGGATGTCTCGTCCCATCGGGCTTCAATCACCTTGGTCCTGAAGCGAATGTCGCGCCTGAGATCGTAGCGATCGGCGACGAAGCCGAGATAGCGCAGGATCTCGGGCTGCGTGGCGTATTTCTCCGACCAGGTCCAGGCCGCCTCGAGTTCCGGATCGAAGGTGTAGCTGTAGTCGATGGTCTGGATGTCGCAGCGCGCGCCGGGATAGCGGTTCCAGTACCAGGTGCCGCCGACATCGCCGGCCTCCTCGAGGCCGACTGCCGAGAAGCCGGCCTTGCGAAGACGATGAAGGAGATAGAGGCCGGCAAATCCGGCGCCGACTACGGCGACGTCGACTTGCTGAGCGGTTCCGCGCTCGCCGGGGGCACGTGTGGCAACCATTGCGTCAGACATGGCATTCCTCCCGTATGTTTTGTTTTGTCGTCAGGCTATCGCCTCAGGCTCAGCTTGTCATTACAGCCAGTGCAATCCTCGGTAGTTTTTCGCAGCGGCATCGTTGCCGCGTGAATGTGGTGGGCACTACACGCCCCGCGATGCACAATGGCCGTGATAGCCCGGGGTAATCAGACCGCATCCTTGCGTGTATGCTTGCGCTTACAAGTCACGCGTACCGGCCGGGCGTCATGACAGAGTTGAGTGAGCGAACCAGAGCGAACATGGACGTCGTCCTCGAGGAGACGTGCCGGCAATTGCCGCATGGCGGCGATCACGACAGCCGCAGGTTCATCGCCGAGCGCCTGATCGAGGCAGCGCAGTCCGGCCACTCCACGCTCGGCGAGCTCGGTATCGTCGCGCGTCGCGCGCTGTCGGAGTTGAGGGCCAAAGGCGGCTAGGCGCGGGCGCGAGGCTTGCGTCGCCGACGGCCCTGGACATAACCTGCCCGGGATCCTTCATCGAGATGTTCGAAGATGCGGTCTCTGCTTGCACTTGTTGCGGCTTGCGCGGTCCTGTGTTGTGCACGATCGGGCATGGCTCAGCCGGTTGGACAGTTTCCATTCGCGTTGACGCGTGAAGGCCAAATGCTCGGCGCGGTGGAAGGCGAGGTGGCGTCCTTCAAGGGGCTGGCCTACGCGGCGCCGCCGGTCAGCGTGCTGCGCTGGCGCCAGCCACAGCCGACGACCGAGAGTTCGGACATGCGCACCGCCTATGACCACGGCGCGCCGTGCCTTCAGCCGGCGATGCCGGCCGCGAGCGAGGATTGCCTCACGTTGAACGTGTTCCGTCCTTTCGGGGTCGATGGCCCATTGCCGGTGATGGTCTTCATCCATGGCGGCGCCTTCGTCTCGGGCACCGCGAACGATCCGCTGTTCGATGGCGCGAAGCTGGCGCAGGCGGGCGTGATCGTGGTCACCGTGAATTATCGGCTCGGCGCGCTCGGCTGGCTCACGCATCCCGCGCTGTCGGACGACGGCTCCGGCAATTTCGGCCTGATGGACCAGATCGCCGCGCTGCAATGGGTCCACGACAACATCGCGGCCTTCGGCGGCGATCCGAGCAACGTCACTTTATTCGGCAGCGATGCAGGCGCGACAGCGATCGCGCTCCTGATGCTGTCTGCGCAATCGCGCGATCTCTTCCAGAAGGCCATTCTGCAATCGGTGCCCGGCCGCGTGCGCCTGCGTTCGGCGCAAGAGGCTGAGGCCATCGGCCGGCAGTTCGTGGCCGCGCTGGGGCCGGAGACGGATTTGCGCGCAGCCGAGCCGCGGCGCCTTCTGGCCGCCGAAAAGCATCTGCTCGAGAAATCACGGCGTAGCTTCGCGCCGGTGATGGATGGACGTCTGGCGACCGAGGACATTGCACCAGGCTTTGCGGCCGGACGTCAAAGCCGCATTCCGCTGATCATAGGCTCGAACGACGACGAGACGTGGGTGGAGAATGAGCCCGATATCAAGGAAGAGCTCGTGCGGTCCGGCACTGCTGGCGACGAACTTCGCGAGCTTTATCCCGATCTCGCCGGACCCTCGGATATCGCGGCTAGGTTCTACACCGACAAGGTCTTTTCGGAGCCGGTGCGACTGCTGGCCCGCCTGCACGCGGCAAGCGGCGCGCCGACCTTTCGTTACCGCTTCGCCTATGTGCCGGAGGCAAGGCGCGCGAATCCGGAAGGCGGCCACGGACGGGAGCTGCAATTCATCTTCGGCACGGAAGGTGTACCCGGCGCAGGCATCCTGTCGCGCCGTGATCGCGCGGTCGCGAGCCGCATGCGCACCTACTGGATCAACTTCGCGCGGAGCGGCGACCCCAACGGATCCGACCTGCCACGCTGGGACGCGGCTAAAGGCGATCGCCTGCTGCTGATCGCGAACGATCGCATCGCGAGCGGAGACGATCCCATCGCGGAGCGTCTCGACCGGCTCGCCCGTGAGGGCAGGAAATGAGTTGGATTTTAAGCCGCGAGTTCGACGCGAGGCGCGGGGCTCAGCCGGTCTTCCTCCAGATAGTCGATCGTGCCGTCCTTCTCGACGGCATAGAACTGCTTGCCTTCCCTGGACCTGAAGGCAGCGCGGACGACACCGCGGCGGCCCTTGTCACTGTTGACGACGTCCCCCAGCGCAAACTTCCTCATCTCACGTCTCACTTGTCTTCAGGCCGACCCCTTCGGCCACACCGGGATTCTGGGCGGCAAATCGTTAACGGCTTGCTAACCATGCGGCATTGCCTATGCTCACCGCGCAATGAGCAGACAGCTCGCGCGCGCCTGTTGTCAACGAGACGAGCCCATGACGCGATTTCCGACCCTCTTTCTGTCGCATGGCGGCGGCCCCTGGCCGTTCATGGAGGACAGGCGGGTGCAATATGCGAAGACCGCAGAGGCGTTCGCCGGGCTGCCGCAGCTGCTCCCCGCGAGACCGAAGGCGGTGCTCGTCATCACTGGGCATTGGGAGGCGGATGCCTTCACGGTGTCCACCTCGCCGCATCCGCCGATGGTCTACGACTATTACGGTTTCCCCGAGCATACCTATCACCTCAAATATCCGGCGCCGGGCAGGCCGGAGCTCGCCGCGCAGGTGAAGGCACTGCTCATGCGTGCCGGTCTCGATTGCCGGGAGGACGCCAACCAGGGCTTTGATCACGGCACCTTCGTGCCGCTCGGCTTGATGTATCCGAACGCCGACATGCCGATCGTGCTGCTGTCGCTGAAATCGAGCTATGAGGCGGCCGAGCACGTCAAGGTGGGACAGGCGATCGCATCGCTGCGCGATGAAGGCATTCTGATCGTCGGCAGCGGGCTCACCTATCACAACATGCGGGGCTTCAACCGGCCGGAGTCCAAGCCGGTCTCCTACGACTTCGAGGCCTACCTGAACGAGGCGATCAGCAATCCCGATGCGGCGCGTCGCAATGCGATGCTGGTCGATTGGGAGACCGCGCCGAGTGCGCGCCTGGCGCATCCGCGCGAGGACCATCTGCTGCCGTTGATGGTCGCGGCCGGTGCTGCCGGCAACGATGTCGGACGCCGCGTCTTCGTCGACGAGGTCGCGAACGTGGCGATGGCGTCGTATGTGTTTGGGTAACTGATCTTCCCCGTCGTGCCGCACGCGGGGAGAGGCGAAGAAGGCCTCATCCGTATTTCAGTTTCATGAACAGGATGCCGCCGGCGAGCACCATGGTCACGGCGTTGGCGGCGACGAGCGGAGCGTCGCCGGAGAGCAGGCCGTAGACGAGCCAGAGCGCCAGGCCCAGTACCATGACCAGGAACATGCCGAGCGAGATGTCGCGCGCCGAGCGGGTCTTCCAGACCTTGATGAACTGCGGCGCGTAGGCAACGGTGGTGCAGGTGGCGGCGGCAAAGCCGAGCAGCTTGATCGCGAAGGGGTCCATGCCCGGCTCTATAGCATGGATTCGGCCCTGCTCACGCCCGGGACGTGATGAGGCCGCGGTAGAGCGCGGCATAGTCGCCGGCGCGGTTGCGCCAGGAGACATCCGTCGCAAGGCCGCTTCGTTGCAGCCTGCGCCAGGTCAGCTTGTCGTGGAAGGCGATGTTGGCCTTGCGCAACGTGCCGGCGAGAGCCTCTGCCGTCACGGGACCGAACTTGAATCCCGTGGCATCATGGCCGGATGTGTCGGCTTCCCCGATGTCGACGATGGTGTCTTCGAGGCCGCCGACGCGGGAGACGATCGGCACGGCGCCGTAGCGCAATGCGCAGAGCTGGGTCAGGCCGCACGGCTCGAACCGTGATGGAACGATGAGGGCGTCCGAGCCGGCCTGGATCAGATGCGCCAGGATCTCGTCATAGCCGATCACGACGCCGATCCGGCCGGGATTGGCGCGGGCCGCGGCCTGGTAGCGATCCTGCAGATCGCGGTCGCCGCTGCCGAGCAATGCGAGCTGCATGCCTTCGCGCAAGATGGTCGGGATGGCCTCGAGCAGGAGATCGAGCCCCTTCTGCCATGACAGCCGGCTGATGACGCCGAGCAATGGTGCTTCGTCGGAGGAGTCGAGGCTGAATTGCTGCTGCAGCACCGCCTTGTTCGCGGCACGGAACGTCAGGTCGTCCGCGCCGAAGCGGTAGGCGATGTGCGGATCGGTTTGCGGATTCCACACGGAGATGTCGATGCCGTTGAGGATGCCGCTGAGCACGCTCGCGCGTGCGCGCAGCAAGCCGCCGAAGCCCATGCCGCCTTCATCGCTCTGGATTTCCTTCGCGTAGGTCGGGGATACAGTTGTGATGCGATCGGCGAATTGCAGGCCGGCCTTCAAAAAGCTGATGCCGCCGAAATATTCGAGCTCGTTGACGTTGAGGCAGCGCCAGGGCAGGCCGATCGCCCCGATCAGCTCAGGAGCGAACTTGCCCTGGTAGGCCATGTTGTGAATGGTCATCACGGTGCCAGGCCGTGGACGATTGTCGTAGTGCAGATAGGCCGGTGCAAGGCCGGCCTGCCAGTCATGGGCGTGCACGATATCGGGCACGAAGGCGGGGACGAGGCCGTGGCCGATATCGGCGGCCACGCGCGCCAGCGCAGCAAAGCGCACGCCGTTGTCCGGCCAATCGACGCCCTCGCTGGTGACATAAGGGTTGCCCGGCCGCGCATAGAGATGCGGCACGTCGAGCACGAAGAGATCGAGCCCATTGTGCGAGCCCGCCAGCAGCCGTCCTGGGCCGCCGAAATAATCCGGCCAGCGCCGGATCTCCTCCGCGACTGACATCAGCCGCATCACGTCGGGATAGCCTGGCATCAAGGTTCGCATCTCGACGCCATGCGCTTTCAGCGCGAGCGGCAGCGCGCCCGCGACATCCGCGAGGCCGCCGGTCTTGACGATGGGATAGACTTCGGAGGCGACCGCGAGGACGCGAACAGGCGTCATGTATTGAGCCTGTCGATCATCGGCTGGGTGATCAGCGAGATGCCCTGCTCGGTGGTGCGGAAGCGCTTTGCGTCGACTTCCGGATCCTCGCCGACGACCAGCCCTTCCGGGATCTCGACGCCGCGGTCGATCACGACGTTCTTCAGGCGGGCGCCGCGGCCGACATTGACGTAAGGCATGATCACGGCGTTCTCGACATTGGCATAGGAGTTGATGCGCACGCCGGTGAACAGCAGCGAACGGCGCAGCGAGGCGCCGGAGATGATGCAGCCGCCGGAGACCAGAGAGCTCACCGCCTGGCCGCGCCGGCTCTCCTCGTCATGGACGAATTTCGCCGGCGGCGTGATCTCGGCATAAGACCAGATCGGCCAGGCGCGGTCGAACAGGTCGAGCTCCGGCACCACGTCGGTGAGGTCGACATTGGCGGCCCAATAGGCATCGACCGTGCCGACGTCGCGCCAATAGGCGCGGGGATCGCTGCCCGAACGGACGCAGGACGTCGAGTACTGGTGCGCAATCGCGCGGCCGTTCTTGACGATGTAGGGAATGATGTCCTTGCCGAAATCGTGATTCGAGTTCGGGTCCTCGGCGTCGCGCTTGAGCTGGTCGAACAGGAACTTGGCGTCGAACACGTAGATGCCCATGCTGGCGAGCGAGACGTCCGGCTTGCCCGGCATCGGCGGCGGATCCTTCGGCTTCTCCAGAAACTCCTGAATCCAGCCGTTCTCGTCTATGTGCATGATGCCGAAGCCGGAAGATTCCGTCCGCGGCATTTCGAGGCACCCGACGGTGACGTCGGCACCGCTCTCGACGTGCTGGCGCAGCATCACCTCGTAGTCCATTTTATAGATGTGATCGCCGGCCAGCACCACGATGAAGCGGCAGGCGTGGGATTCGATGATGTCGATGTTCTGGTACACCGCGTCCGCCGTGCCGACATACCACATGGTCTCGGAGACGCGCTGGCTGGCAGGCAGGATATCGAAACTCTCGTTGCGTTCGGGGCGGAAGAAGTTCCAGCCCATCTGGAGATGGCGGATCAGGCTGTGCGCCTTGTACTGGGTCGCGACCGCGATGCGGCGGATGCCTGAGTTCACGGCATTCGACAGCGCGAAATCGATGATGCGGGACTTGCCGCCGAAATAGACCGCCGGCTTGGCGCGCCGGTCGGTCAGTTCCAGGAGCCGGCTGCCGCGTCCTCCGGCCAGAACGAACGCCAGCGCCTGACGGGCAAGCGGCTCGGGTCTCGCGGCACTCATGTCATCCTCCCACAACTCTGGCGCTCGCGAGAAGCCTCCCGGCCGCGCACATTGGAACCGATACTAATGGCACGAATAGTAAATCGGGAAGGTGGTTGTTGGTTGCGATGCACGGACGCTTAATGCTCGCCGGGCGATCGAGCCTCAAGCACCGTCGTGCCGGTGTCACACTCGGCGAGATCGTTGATCCTCGCCGGGTACCGGTTGGTCAGAAGGGAGGCAGACGTCTTGTGCGGTGCACGCAAATTCCAGGCTTTGACTTGGCGCAAGGATGCCCGATCATGACGCTGCGATCCTTTTCCTAGCGAAGGTTACAGAGGGAGTAAGACGATGAGGATCTGGAAGACGGCAATTGCCTGTTCGTTGGCGGGCCTGGTCGTGGCGGGCCAAATCGGGCAGGCCACGGCGGGCCCGATGCCGACCAATGTCGCAACCATGAAGGCTGCGGTCGGCGATGACGTCACTCAGGTGCATTGGCGCGGTGGCGGCTGGGGATTTGCCCTTGGTGGTCTCGCCGCCGGCGCGATCATCGGCGGCGCCATCGCCGGTGGCGCGCCTTACGGCTATGGCTATGGCTATGGCCGGCCGTATTACGGCGGCTATGGATATCCGGGCTACGGCTACGGCTATGCCCCGGCGTATTACGGCTATGGCTACGGGCCGGGCTATGCCTATCCGCGATATTATCGACCCTATCGTCCGTATTACGGCTATGGCTACCATCGGCCGTACCGTGTTTATCACCGTCACTATTACCGTAGATGGTGAACACCGCGCGGCTAGAACGAGAGCCACACGATCAAGCTCTTGCATACTAGATGCATGAGCACGATTGCGGCGAGATGCAATGGGCCGGGCTTGAAGCGAAGCCCGCGCATGTAGGCGCTTCTCGTCGCGCCCGGTCGGACCTTGCGCTGGTCAACGCGGCGAGTTTCGTTCTGCGAGGGTAGATTCCGAACCATCATTGGTCGATTTGACCGAGGTCGGTTCGGCAGACGCAGAGCGTCGATGCGTGCAGCTGGCGCTTCGCAAGCAGAAACAATGTGTGGAGGCCGGCAGAGGCGACGAGTTGACCTGCGCCCATCGCACGCGCCCGTTCGGCCGCGTGCTCAAGGTGTCCCATAGCGGACGCATGATCCAATCCCGCGTCAACGAACGTGGTCCACTCATCCGCGGGCGGGTCGTCGATCTCTCGGTGCCGGGCGCCCGCGCGCTCGGCATTGATGAGCGCGGGTGTGGTGCGGGTCTCGGTGGAATAGGCGCCTCCGAGCGCGCTATAGTGCCGCTCCAAAGCAAGGGGGCGCTATGGCAAGGATCAGGGTGGGGCTCGTCGGCTGCGGCTTCGTGTCGGAGCTGCACATGTATGCGTTCCGGCGCGTTTATGGCGTGGACGTCGAGGTCGCGGCGGTTGCGGCGCGTGGCGACCATGTCGTTGCATTCGCTGATCGGCACAACATCCCGCGCGTCTATCGCAGCTTCGCCGAACTGATCGCGGACGTCGATCTCGACGTCATCGACATCTGCACGCCGCCCAATCTTCATGCCGAAATGATCGTCGCCAGCATGCAGGCCGGCAAGCATGTGATCTGCGAAAAGCCGTTCGCGGGCTATTTCGGCCGCGTGGGGGACCAGCAGCCCATCGGCAAGCACGTGCCCAAGGCGCTGATGTATCAACGCGTGCTGGAGGAGATGGACGCCACGCGCACCGCGATCGAGCGGACCGGCAAGCTCTTCATGTATGCCGAGGACTGGATCTACGCGCCCGCGGTGACCAAGACCGCCGAGATCCTGAGAGCGACCAAGGACAAGATCCTGTTCATAAAGGGCGAGGAAAGCCATTCCGGTTCGCACGCGGCACACGCCGCGCAATGGGCGATGACCGGCGGCGGCTCGCTGATCCGCATGGGCTGCCATCCGCTCTCGGCCGTGCTCTATCTCAAGCAGGTCGAGGCCAGGGCGCGCGGCGAGACCATCCGCGTCGCGAGCGTCACTTGCGATGTCGGCAACGTCACGGCCGGGCTGAAGCCGGAAGAGCGTATCTACATCAAGGCCAATCCCGTCGATGTCGAGGACTGGGGCACGCTCACGGCGACCTTCTCCGACGGCACCAAGGCCACCGTGTTCTCCGGCGACATGATCATGGGCGGCGTGCGCAATCTGATCGAGACCTATACGAGTGGCGGCTCGCTGTTCGCCAACATCACCCCGAACACGCATCTGATGAGCTACCAGACCAGCGAGGAAAAGCTCGCGGGCGTCTACATCACCGAAAAGGTCGACCGCAAGACCGGCTGGCAATATGTCTGCCTCGAAGAGGAATGGACGCGCGGCTACCTGCAGGAGATCCAGGACTTCATGGAATGCGTCGCGACCGGGCGGCAGCCGCTGTCGGACCTCGCGCTGGCCTATGAGACGATCAAGGTGAACTACGCGGGGTATTGGGCGGCGGAGGAGGGACGGCGCGTGGTGCTGTAGAATATCACCATGCGCACGCTGCGAACACTTCTCCCCTTGTGGGAGCAGGTGGCACCGTCGACGCGACCTGCGCCTCACGTCCCGTAGGTCGAGCCCTTCGGCAGTGGGAACACTGGATCCTGCGTCCTGATATTCGTCGGCCAGACGACCGAGATATGCTCGCCCGCGTTCTGCATCACGACCGGGCTCGAGCGCTCGTTCTGGCCGGACAGCGGCGTGCCCGGCGGGAAGAATTTGACGCCATAGCCCTGGATGGTGCCACCTGCGGGAATGTCGACATCGAGCGCCGCTTTGCGAATGGCCTCGGGCTCGAAGCTGCCGTACTTCTCCTTGGCCACCGGCAGCACGTTGTTGAGCAGCACCCAGGTCTGGTTGAAGCCCATCGAGCAATGCGGCGGCACGTCGGTGGCGCCGGTCTTGGCCTGGTAGCGCGAGACCATGGTCTTGATCAGGTCGCCCATCCCGGGCGCCAGTTTCGAGGGATCGAGCAGCTGTGCCGGCACCGGGTCGATGTTGCAGAAATTGTCGATGTCGGCGCCGAAGGTCGCGCGCAGCTTGTCGAGCTGGCTGTAGCCGGCGCCGGCCCCGAACAGCATCTTGAAGCGCAGGCCGCTCTCGCGCGCCTGGCGCAGGAACAGGGTGATGTCGGGATTGTAGCCGGCATGCGAGATCACGTCGGCCTTGGCGCGCTTGATCTTCGTGACCAGCACCGACAGGTCGGGCGCCGATGCCGAATAGCCCTCGCGCAGCACCACCGGGATGCCGGCCTGCTTGGCATAGGCTTCGTCCGCCGTGGCGACGCCGACGCCATAGGGCCCATCCTCGTGGATCAACGCGACCTTGACCTCCTTCGGGTCCATGCCGAGCTTGGCTTTCGCATGCTCGTTGATGAAGCTTGCAAAGGCCTGCCCGTATTGATCCGAATGGATCTGCGCGCGAAACACGTATTGCAGGTTCTTGTCCTTGAACACGGCGGTCGAGACCGCGGTCGTGATCCAGAGAATCTTCTTTTGCTGCTCGACCTTGGCCGCGAGCGGCACCGCGTGCGAGCTCGCATAGACGCCGTTGAGGATGTCGATCTTCTCCTGGCTGATCAGACGTTCCGCCTCGTTGATCGCGACGTCGGGCTTGCTCTGGGAATCGGCGGCGACTGGAGCAACCTTGTATTTGCCGCCGATACCGCCTTTCTCGTTGACGAGATCAATCGCGATCTGCGCGCCGATCGAGGAGGCGACCGAGCCGCCGGCGGCGAAGGGGCCGGTGAGGTCGTAGATCAGGCCGATGCGCAGATTCTCGGCTTGCGCCTGGGCCCGTGTCCAATCGAGGCTGAGTGCGGCGGCGGCAGCCGCCGAGCTCTTCAGCAGCTGCCTGCGTGAAGTCGGCATCCTATCCTCCCTCAAAACCGTCGTATGATCTTGTTTTTGCGAAGTATGGGGAGCGGGACGGCGGAAAGTCAACATCGCGAAAGTCGCGAGGCGGCGTCTCGGCATAGAACGCAATTGCGAGATAGACGGTAGCAGGACGCAACGATCATCCTGCCGGTGAGGGGACCGCGTGCCTCACTGCGCCAGGCGGCTGGCGAGATAGCACGCGGTCTTCCCGCCGGTTCTGGCAACCTGATCCGGGGTTCCGGCTGCGACGATGCGGCCACCCTCGTCGCCGGCGCCAGGGCCGAGATCGATGATCCAGTCGCTGTGGGAGACGACGTCCATATCGTGCTCGACCACGATCACGCTATTGCCGGCGTCAACGATCCGATCGAGCTGGGCGATCAACCGCTCGACATCCCGTGGATGCAGCCCGGTCGTCGGTTCGTCTAGGACATAGAGCGTGTGGCCCCGCTGCGGCCGCATGAGCTCAGTCGCCAGCTTGATGCGCTGGGCTTCGCCGCCGGACAATTCGGTCGCGGATTGGCCGAGCCGGATATAGCCCAGGCCGACCTCGCGGACGACCGACAGTGACCGGTTGAGCGCGGTATCTTCGCGGAAGAAGTCGAAGGCATCGTCGACGCGCATCGCCAGCACGTCCGCGATCGATTTGCCGCGAATTTTCACTTCGAGCGTCTTGTCGTTGTAACGCGCACCCTTGCAAACCGGGCAGGGCGCATAGACGCTGGGCAGGAACAGCAGCTCGACGCAGACGAAGCCTTCGCCCTCGCAGGTCGCACAACGGCCTTTCGCGACGTTGAACGAGAAGCGTCCGGCGTCGTAGCGGCGGGACTTCGCCTGCGGGGTCGCGGCGAACAGCTTCCGCACATGGTCGAACAGGCCGGTATAGGTTGCAAGATTGGACCGCGGCGTGCGGCCGATCGGCTTCTGATCCACCACGACGAGACGATCGACGAGGTCAAGGCCGGCCGCGATCTTGCCCCCCAATGTCTCGACGGCGGGAGCCAGGCTGTCGTCGTCGGAATCGGCGGCAAGCGTGTGGCCGAGATGCCCGGCGACGGCGTCGACGAGGAATTGGCTGATCAGACTCGATTTGCCGGAGCCCGACACGCCGGTCACGCTGGCGAGGACGCCCAGCGGAATATCGACGTCGAGACCACGCAGGTTATTGCGAGTCACACCTTTGACCTTGAGATTCCCCGTCGGCAAGCGACGGACGGTCGGCAGCGGCCGTCGCGGATGAGCGAGATAGGTGGCGGTCCGCGATTCCGAGACTTGACCAAGCCCTGCCGGCGGCCCGCTATAGAGGATGCGTCCGCCGTTCTCGCCGGCTTCGGGCCCGACGTCCACCAGCCAGTCGGCGTGCCTGATCACCTCGATCTCGTGCTCGACCACGAAGATCGAATTGCCCGCGTGCTTCAACCGATCGAGCGCCCGCAGCAGCGCCTCGGTATCGGCGGGATGCAGGCCCGCTGACGGCTCGTCGAGCACGTAGACGACGCCGAACAGGTTCGAGCGGACCTGCGTCGCAAGACGCAGTCGTTGCAGCTCGCCCGGCGACAGCGTCGGCGTGCTGCGCTCGCAGGCGAGGTAGCCGAGGCCAAGGTCGAGCAGCACGGCGAGCCGGGCCGACAGATCCTCGCAGATTCGCCTGGCGACGACGGCCTTTTCCGACCTGTCGGCCGAGCTCTTGGCGAATGGCTTGACCAGCTCGTGCAGCTCCTTCAACGGCAGATGCGAGATCTCCGCGATGTTGAGGCCGGCGAACTTGATCTTGAGCGCTTCGGGCTTCAGGCGCGAACCATGGCAGGTCGGACAATCCCGCGTGATCATGAACTGCGCGACGCGGCGCTTCATCATCGCGCTTTCGGACTTGGCGTAGGTCTGCATCACGTAGCGCCTTGCGCCGGTGAACGTGCCCTGGTAGCTCGGCTCCTCCTTGCGGCGCAGGGCGCGCCGGACCTCGGCAGCATCGTAGCCGGCGTAGACGGGAACGGTCGGCTGCTCCTCTGTGAACAGGATCCAGTCACGGTCCTTCTTGGGCAGCTCGCGCCAGGGCTTGTCGACGTCGTAGCCGAGTGTCGTCAGGATGTCGCGGAGGTTCTGTCCCTGCCAGGCACTCGGCCAGGCCGCGACCGCGCGCTCGCGGATCGACTTGGTATCATCAGGCACCATGGATTTTTCGGTGACGTCGAGCATCCTGCCGATACCGTGACAGGTCGGGCACGCTCCCTCCGGCGTGTTAGGAGAGAACGCCTCCGCATAGAGCATCGGCTGTCCCCGCGGATAGTCGCCGGCGCGGGAATAGAGCATCCTGAGCAGGTTCGAGATGGTGGTCACGCTCCCGACGGAGGACCTCGTCGTCGGCGCGCCGCGCTGCTGCTGGAGCGCGACGGCGGGCGGCAGGCCTTCGATGTCGTCGACTTCGGGGATTTGCATCTGGTGGAACAGACGCCGCGCGTAGGGCGACACCGATTCCAGATAACGCCGCTGCGCCTCGGCGTAGATCGTGCCGAACGCGAGCGAGGATTTGCCCGAGCCGGACACGCCGGTGAACACGACCAGCGCGTTGCGTGGAATGCGAACGTCGACGTTCCTGAGGTTGTGCTCGCGCGCGCCGCGAACCCGGACGAAGCCGTCGTCCTGCATCAGGCTGTCAAATTGCTTGGGTCGATCGTCCATACGGCTCCTCCAGCCTCCCGTGGGAGGTAACGGCAGGATCGCAGGATGGGTCCCAAGATGCCAGCAGGCCCGGTGCGTTTCGCACAACGCCACGGCCGGCCGCTGTTACGCGACGGGCCTCGCCAATGCAGCTGGCCGTTCGCGCCAGTAGGACTGGATCTGGTCGATCGTGCCGTCGTGATCGGTCTACCGCCGTTCGGTCAGCGCGCTTGCAGCAGTGACGGATCGAGCGGAGGGAGCCGGGCGGGGTCGAACGCGGAGAGGTCGATCTTTGCAGCACCATAGGCCATCAGTTGTGCCAGCGCCTCGCCGGTCGCGGGAGCGTTGAGGATGCCCCAGACATTGTGTCCGGTTGCAACGTAGAGACCCTCGCTTTGCGGCACCTTGCCGATCAGCGGCAGGCCGTCCTGCGTCACCGGGCGGAAGCAGGCTTGGCGCACAATGATCTTCGCAGGGTCGAACAGCGGTGAGAGCCGCTCGCTCATCGCCTGCAGCCGCGCAATCGCGTCCTGGTCGGGCGTCACGGAAGCGGGATCGAGCGGCAGCGGCGCGATGTCGGAGAGCGCTGTGATGTGCGTGCTGCCGTCGGCCCGCGGAAAAACCTCGATCGATACGGTGCTGCCGTCGGCCTCATACTCCAGGAACAGCGCATCGGCCGGCACATCCGTGCCGGTATCGTACACGATGCTCGGGCCGCGCTGGCCGTAGACCGCGGGCAGGCTCATCCATTGTGCGGCGAGCAACGACCATGGTTCCATGGCGATGACGACGGCGTCGGCTTCGATGACGTCGCCCTCGATCTCGATACCTCTCGCACGCGCGCCATTCGCGTCGCGCACGATGCCGGTGACGCGGCCGGCACGAAGCTCGGTGCCTTGCGCGAGCGCCGCCTTCATCACCGTCGTCGTGAACTTGCGGGGATGAACGATCGCCGTCGTCTCTGCCGTGCCGATGCGTTGCGTGATAGCGACGCCATCGTTGAGCCAGCCGAGTGCGGATGGTGTGGTCCGGCGCGGATCGCCATCGGCGGCCACGAAACCGCTATGGGCTGTCATTGGGCGATAGCCCCAATCGCCCGCGATCTCTTCCGGGAGTTGCGCATGCAGCGCAAAGCTGCGCCGTGCCAGCGCATCGAGCGACGTGCCGGCGCACCAGTCGCGTGCCAGGAAGCCGCCGGCCTTGCCAGATGCGGCGATTGCCACCTCGGCCCGCTCGACCACGATGACGTCGATGCCGTGGCGGCGAAGAAAATACGCGGTGCATGCCCCGATCACGCCGCCGCCGCAGATCACAACGCGCATGGCTTGTTTCCCGCTTCCGCGGCCAACCGTTGGTGAGACAACCTAGGTCGCGTAGCCGCGTTCCAGGGAGTGGCGCTGTTGGTGCCGTTCCAGCGCCAGATGGACAAGGCGCGTCAGCAACTCGCCATAGGGCACGCCCGAGGCTTCCATCATCTTCGGATACATGCTGATCGACGTGAAGCCGGGCAGGGTGTTGATTTCGTTGAAGCAGAACGCGCCGGTTTGCCGGTCGAGGAAGAAATCGACGCGCGCAAGGTCGCTGCATTCGAGGGCTGCGAAGACCTGCACCGCGAGCGAGCGCACGCGCTCCATCTGTTCGGCATCGAGCCTGGCCGGAAGATCAACCCGTGCGCCGTCTGGATCGAGATATTTTGCCTCGTACGAATAGAACTCGTGATGCGCGTTGGGGTTCAGCTCGCTGGCGACGCTCGCGAAGAGGGGCTCGCCCTCAAGCACCGCGACCTCGATTTCGCGTGCGTCGATGCCCTGTTCGACCAGCACCTTGAGATCATAACGAAACGCATCGTCGAGTGCCGCACCGAGGGCATCCCACGTCTTGACCTTGTGGATGCCGACACTGGAGCCCATGTTGCATGGCTTGACGAAGACCGGGGGGCTCAGTCCCTCGATCGCCTTCGCCAGAGATGACGTGCGATCCCTGGCGAATGCCTTCCGGGTGAGCACGCGATAGGGCGCGACCGGAACGCCGGCGAATTCAGCCAGGCGCTTGGCGACGTCCTTGTCCATGCTGACGGCCGAGGCGAGAACGCCCGACCCGACATAGGCGACGTCGGCCAGTTCCAGCAGGCCCTGCACCGTGCCGTCCTCGCAAAGCGGTCCGTGGATGACCGGGAAGACGACGTCGATCTCCAGCGGGCCGGCCGTCCCTGCGATGATCGGTATGAGAGCGCCGCGTCCGTCAGGTCCTCTGGCGAGCCGCATCTCGGGCGCGCCGGGCAGGATCGGCAAGGCCGCCGCTTGCGCCTGATCTATCGTGCCAAGATCGTTCCATTGCCACCGTCCCGACTTGTCGATGGAGACCGGGATCACCTCGAAGCGCGAACGGTCGAGATGCCTGAGCACGGAGGCGGCCGATTTCAGCGAGACCTCATGCTCACCGGACCTGCCACCATAGAGAACAACGACGCGAATTTTGGTTGCCATGGCTCAACTATCACGCGCTCTGGGCGGAAGTCACCTCTGTTGCCAAATCTCCCCCGGCGACAAGACCCTCAAGACATCACGGCGCCGGCGAGGAACGCCGGCGCCGTGTCGCAATTCGCGCTTGCCCCGTCAGCCCGGTCCTGCGCCCTGTGTCGCCGTGTACACGGCATAGAGCGACTGGCTCGCGGCCATGAACAGGCGGTTGCGCTTGGGGCCGCCGAAGCAGACGTTGCCGCAGACTTCCGGCAGGCGGATGCGGCCGAGCAACTTGCCCTCGGGCGACCACACGGTCACGCCGCTGTAGCCGACGGCGCGCCCGGCATTGCTGGAGGCCCAGAGATTGCCGTTGACGTCGCAGCGCAGGCCATCCGGTCCGCACTTCACGCCGTCGATCACGCAATCGCTGAACTTCTTGAGGTTGGAGAGCTTGTTGTCGCTGCCGACGTCGAACACGAAGATCTCACCCTTGCCGCCGGGACCGGTGTCGCCCGGTCCCTTGCCGGTCGAAGCGATGTAGAGCTTCTTGTAGTCCGGCGAGAAGCACAGCCCGTTCGGGTCGGGCACCTGATCCTCCGTGACGACGAGATCGACGCGGCCCGAGGGATCGATGCGATAGCAATTGGTCGGCAACTCGCGCCTGCCCGGCACGAAGCCGGCCGGCTGGCCGATCCGCGGATTGAGCTTGCCGCCCGCATTGCTCGGGCCGCCCGCGACATCGGGCTCGCCCTCATAGAGCTGGCCGCCATAGGGCGGATCGGTGAACCAGTAGCTGCCGTCGGGATGCGCGGCGATGTCGTTCGGCGAGTTCAGCCGCTTGCCCTGGTAGGAGTCCGCGAGCACGGTCGCGGTGCCGTCATGTTCGTAGCGCGTCACCCGCCGGGTCAGGTGTTCGCAGGAGAGCTGGCGGCCCTGGAAGTCGAACGAGTTGCCGTTGGAATTGTTGGACGGCGAACGGAACACGCTGACGCGGCCGTCATCCTCGGTCCAGCGCATCTGTCGGTTGTTGGGAATGTCGCTCCAGAGCAGATAGCGGCCCTGCGCACTCCACGCCGGGCCTTCCGCCCACAGCAGGCCGGTGTAAAGGCGCTTGATCGCAGTGTTGGGCTGCGCGAGGTCGTTGAAGGACGGATCGACCGCGATGATGTCGGGATCCCAGAAATAAGTCGTCGGCGCGCCGTGGGGGCCGAAATCGCGCGGCGGGGTAGTGATGGTGGTCGGCGGTGCAGCTGGTCCGGTCTGCGCCAGCGCGTGACCGGCACCGGCCATTGTGGCGGCGGCGCCGAGCGCAAGTCCTCGTACAAGTGTTCGTCGTGAAAGCGCAGCATCATGGTCACGCTGCGCTTCGTCACGAGCTTCCTGGCGTGTCATCGCGTCCTCCCGATCAAGTTCGCTGACCGGTTGATCCGGTCGAGCCGGAGCGGAGGTTAATGCGGTCCGCTGCCGGTTGCGAGGGGTGGAATCGAAACCGTTGCGCGATGACGGGTCGCAATTTCGTCACCTTCGAATGCGTTTGGAGTGTGGGCGCTGACGGGGATAAATCCGGAGCTCATTGTGCAAATCGTCGTCCTGGTCATCCTGCTCGCGATCGCTTTTGCGGCCGGCTATTACACACGCGACCACGTCTCCCGCAAAAGACGGGCGGAGGCGCGTCGCTGGCGCGAATACGCCGAGCCGGATTGGCTGCAGGCGAACGCGCCGGCCAACACCAACGACATGGCGAAGGCCGGCGCCGCCGCGCCCGTGGCAACCGGCGAACTCGGCCAGATGCTGAACCGCTGGGAGAGTAGGGCCCGCACCCGCCGCACCGGCACGGGCTAGCCGGCCGTCCTGCACTGTGTGGGCCTTACTAGGTCACCCATGCTGACCATCTTTTGGCGTTGCAGTTTCGCCCGTTTTTCGTCTAGAAACGGGCCGTGCTGAGCCTTCCGGCAACGAACCGTCAATGGTTTTGGCCGAGGATTTGTGGCTCAAAAGGGTCTGGCAATGCTGATTCGCGGCCAAATCGAAGGGATTTCGGGGGAGGTGGCTCTGGCCGCCGCCACGATCCCGGCCGCGTTGCTGCCCACCCTCCTTATTGGCGGCCTCCTTCTTACTTGCCCCTGAGGGCCGGCTGGGCGCCATGCGCCTGGGCGCTCAGGGGTTGGTCGAGATCACCGGACACCTCAAGCGCCAAGGACAAATCGGTCCGAACAGCGCAAACGCTCAAAAGGAAATTTCGTAATGGCCCCCGTGAACAAGTCCGACAAGGACCGCGTCATCATTTTCGACACCACGCTGCGCGACGGCGAGCAGTGCCCCGGCGCGACCATGACCTTCGAGGAGAAGCTCGAGGTTGCCGAGCTGCTGGATGATATGGGCGTCGACGTCATCGAGGCCGGTTTCCCGATCACCTCCGAGGGCGACTTCCAGGCGGTCAGCGAGATCGCCCGCCGCTCCAAGAACGCGGTCATCGCCGGCCTGTCGCGCGCCCATCCCGCCGACATCGACCGCTGCGCCGAAGCCGTGAAGTTCGCCAAGCGCGGCCGCGTTCACACCGTGATCGCGACCTCGCCGCTGCATATGCGGGTGAAGCTGAACAAGACGCCGGATCAGGTGATCGAGACCTCGGTCGCGATGGTCGCGCGCGCCCGCAACCAGATCGACGACGTCGAATGGTCGGCGGAAGACGGCACCCGCAGCGAGATGGACTTCCTGTGCCGCATCGTCGAGGCGGTGATCAAGGCCGGCGCGACCACGGTGAACATCCCCGACACCGTCGGCTATACAGTGCCGGAGGAATACACCCACTTCATGAAGACGCTGATCGAGCGCGTGCCGAACTCGGACAAGGCCGTGTTCTCCGTGCACTGCCACAACGACCTCGGCATGGCGGTGGCGAACTCGCTGGCCGGCATCGTCGGCGGCGCGCGTCAGGTCGAGTGCACCATCAACGGCATCGGCGAGCGTGCCGGCAACGCGGCGCTCGAAGAGATCGTGATGGCGATCAACGTGCGCAACGATAAATTCCCGTACTGGAACAAGATCGACACCACGCAGCTCACCCGCGCCTCGAAGGTGGTGTCCGCGGCGACCTCGTTCCCGGTGCAGTACAACAAGGCGATCGTCGGCCGCAACGCCTTCGCCCATGAGAGCGGCATCCACCAGGACGGCGTGCTGAAGGACGCCTCCACCTACGAGATCATGCGGCCGGAGATGGTCGGCCTGAAGCAGTCCTCGCTGGTGCTCGGCAAGCATTCCGGCCGCCACGCCTTCGTGCACAAGCTGGAGGAGATGGGCTACAAGCTCGGGCCGAACCAGCTGGAAGATGCGTTCACGCGGATGAAGGCGCTCGCCGACCGCAAGAAGGACATCTACGACGAGGACATCGAGGCGCTGGTCGACGAGAAGATGGCGGCCTCGCACGACCGCATCAAGCTGACCTCGCTGACCGTGATCGCCGGCACTCATGGTCCGCAGCGCGCGACCATGAAGCTCGACGTCGACGGCCAGATCAAGATCGAGGAGGCTGAGGGTAACGGTCCGGTCGATGCCGTGTTCAACTGCATCAAGCGCCTCGTTCCGCACGAGGCCAAGCTCGAGCTCTACCAGGTCCACGCCGTCACCGAGGGCACCGACGCGCAGGCGGAAGTGTCTGTGCGGCTCGCCCAGGACGGCCGTTCGATGACCGCGCGCGCGGCGGACCCGGACACGCTGGTGGCCTCGGCCAAGGCCTATCTCGGCGCGCTCAACAAGATCGTCATGAAGCGCCAGCGCGACACGGTGACGACTGCCGCGGCGAGCTGACGAAGCTTGTCTTCGCCTCTCCCGCTTGCGGAGAGGCCGACATGCCAAGCGTAGCGGGTGAGGGTCTTTCTGCAGGGGGCTGTCCCGATGAGGAAGCACCCGCTCCCCGACCCTCCCCCGCAAGCGGGGAGAGGGGGGCGCGCTGACATTCATCATGAATAGCAGCCCTGCTAACGGCCAATAGCAGCCCGGGCCCCTGGCCTGTATTGATACTGTCGGCATGAGGATAGGCCGCTCGGCAAGCCGGGTGGCCCAATAAACACAGGGAGAGATTATGCGCACCTTCGCGATCGCCGCGTCCATGGCGGTACTGGCACTTGGCCTGACCGGGCCGGCTCTGGCTCAATCGCCAATCATCATCAAGTTCAGCCACGTCGTCGCCACCGACACGCCGAAGGGCAAGGGGGCGGAGAAGTTCAAGGAGCTCGCCGAGAAGTACACCGGCGGCAAGGTCAAGGTCGAAGTCTATCCGAACTCGACGCTCTACAAGGACAAGGAAGAGCTCGAGGCGCTCCAGCTCGGCAGCGTCCAGATGCTGGCGCCGTCCAACTCGAAATTCGGCCCCCTCGGCATCCGCGAGTTCGAGGTGTTCGATCTGCCCTACATCCTTCCCGACCTGAAGACGCTGCGGAAGGTGACGGAAGGCCCGCTCGGCACGAAGCTGCTCAAGCTGCTCGATGCCAAAGGCATCACCGGCCTTGCCTATTGGGACAACGGCTTCAAGCAGATGAGCGCCAACAAGAAGCTGATCACGCCCGCCGATTATCAGGGCGTGAAATTCCGCATCCAGTCGTCGCGCGTGATCCAGGCCCAGTTCAAGGCGCTCGGCTCGCTGCCGCAGGTGATGGCGTTCTCGGAAGTCTACCAGGCACTCCAGACCGGCGTGGTCGACGGCCAGGAGAACACCTGGTCGAACATCTATACCCAGAAGATGCACGAGGTTCAGAAGTACATCACCGAGACAAATCACGGCTACATCGGCTACGTCGTGATCGTGAACAAGAAGTTCTGGGACGATCTGCCGGCCGACATCCGCGACCAGCTTTCCAAGGCGATGAAAGAGGCGACCGCCTTCAGCAACACGCAGTCGCAGAAGGAGAACGACGACTCTCTCGCCGAGATCAAGAAGAGCGGCAAGAGCGAGATCATCAAGCTCACGCCGGAGCAGGACGAGGCGATGCGAAAGGCGATGGAGCCGGTCTACAAGGATGCAGCAAGCCGCATCGGCCAGCCGCTGATCGACGAGTTCCTGAAGGAAGCCAAGAGCACGACGAACTGATCCAGGCGGTCGATGAACGAAGGCTTCCGTGCTGTCGGCACGGAAGCCTTTTTGTTGCGAATGATTTCCGCTTGCGGCTGGAGGTAAAATCGGCCGTTACATCTTCGTAACAACGCGCTCCATGTCCAACTTGTAAGTTGCGCGTCAGCGGTGGCGCGCTCATCCTTCGGGACATCCTGCCGGAGGAGGTTCCTATGAGGAAGTTCACCATCGCCGCCATCGCCGTGCTCAGCATCGCCGGCTCGGGCGCGGTCTATGCCCAATATCATCGCCCGTGGATGGAGCACGCCCGCCACATGCGCATGAACCCCGAGGACCGCGCCGCCTTCGTCGACGCGCGGATCGCCGCCGTCCATGCCGGGCTGAAGCTCAACGCCGATCAGGAGAAGCTGTGGCCGCCGGTCGAGACCGCAGTGCGGGAATTCGCCAAGCTGCGCATCGATCGCGCCAATGCGCGGATGAATGCCGGCCCGGGCGATGCCGACAAGCCCGAGGATCCGATTGCCCGACTGCGCCAGCGCGCCGAGGACATGGGCGCCAGCTCCGCCGCCCTGAAGAAGATCGCCGATGCCGCCGATCCGCTCTACAAGACGCTGGACGAGGGCCAGAAACGGCGCCTCGCCGTGCTGACCCGCCACCGCGGCCCGTTCGGCGGCGGCGCAGACGGCCCGCGGTACCGCCACCACTTCATGGAACGCGGCATGGACCGCATGATGGAACGCGGCATGGACCACTTCCACCATGACCGTTTCGACCGTGACGGCGGCGAGGGCCGGGACCGCGAAGGCCGGCTCTGAGCGGGCCGGCCCCCGAGCCGTCAACCTTGGCGAAGCCGCTGGAATCCAGCGGCTTTTCGCCTGTCCGGACTTTTGGACGAAGCCTTGGAAAACTTCGGCCCGATCGCTTGCCATCCCCGGATCGCTTTGCTAAACGACCGGCCTCGCAAGGCATTCACCGCCTTTCGGGCGCATAGCTCAGTTGGTAGAGCAGCTGACTCTTAATCAGCGGGTCCCAGGTTCGAGCCCTGGTGCGCCCACCACCCTAAGGTATTGGCCCGCAAGGGCTTTTTTAAATTCCGAGGCAGAACAGACCGAGGCTCGTGCGACGCTTTTAATGGTCGCACGCCGTGCGACGAGCCGGATAGTTGGGACTGAAGCCCATCAACCACCGTAGCACGAGGCCCACGGGTCTGCGTTCAGCTCTTCATGCCTTCCTTCCGCACCTGCAATTCAAGCCTCTCGATACCGGAATCGGCGCGAGCCGCGTTGCGGGCGCGGTAGTGCTTCACGATGGTCTGCGCGCTTCGATATGAATGCCCAGTGATGTCGCAGATCGTCAGCAAGCCTCGCTACTCTCGGTTTATTAAGCGAAAGACTTGGCGAAGCAAAATGAACAGATAAAGCTACAGGCGAGAAGCAGTCCTCACCCCGCGTAGGGAATTTGGCTTCTTTGGAGTACGAACAGGATGCCCCGGCGCTTAACACGTCGGACATTTGTCCGCCCCCTTCGGGGATTCAAGATAGATGCGTAACTGATGCGGCGAGCCAACCCTCGCATCAGGAGGACGCAGATTCCACTGATCGGTCAGCGGACTCGAACATGCAACCAAGCCAACCTTCAATCCATCCGGCCGTTGGCCCGAAGTAGGGCGCCTCCAAATCGCTTCACGGGATCGCTGGTCTGAGACCATCGAGGTTTGATAGACTTCCTTCGGAAAAATGACATCGCAATTTCAATCGTATGGGGTGTTCGCTGTTTTGTTCTGGATGGCGCGCCTAACTGTCATCATTCAGAACGAGACCACGAACGATCGCTGAATTTTTCGATGACGGATTTCGGCGCGCAGCGGACATCCACGATGAAAGCTCGCGAGACGTGCTCGTTCAAAAGTTCGGTGCCTCGATCTCACCGGTGCGGTAGCACGCCGCAAAATGATCGGGACCCGCAATTTCAAGGAGCGGCATTTCATCCCGGCATTTTTCGATCGCGAACGGGCAACGCTGGGCAAAACGACACCCTGGCGGTGGATCGACCGGGCTGGGCGGGTCGCCGTTGACGAGATAGCGTTGTTTGAGCCGGTCGCGCAGCGAACCGGGCGGCGCCGCCGCCGCGATCAGTGACCAGCTATAGGGGTGGCGCGGCGCCGAGAATAACACCGGAGCCGGCGCCTGCTCGACGATCTTGCCGAGATACATCACCGCGATGTCGTCGCAGAAGTGCTGGATGACGCCAAGATCGTGCGAGATGAAGATGTAAGTGAGGCCGCGTTCGCGCTGTAGCTTCTTCAGCAGGTTCAGGATCTGTGCCTGGATCGCGACGTCGAGCGCCGAGACGGCTTCGTCGCAGACGATCAAATCGGGCTCAGGCGCCATTGCACGTGCGATGCACAGGCGCTGGCGCTGACCGCCTGAGAACTGATGCGGGAACAGGTCGATAGCCTGCGGCGGCAGTCCGACTTCTTCGAGCAATTGCCGCACGCGGGCTTCGCGCTCCTTCGGGGAGCCGATGTTCAGGAGATCGAGAGGTTCGCGGATCAGCTCGCCGGCACGGCGGCGCGGGTCCAGTGCCGAGAACGGATCCTGGAACACAATCTGGAATTTGCTGCGCGCCAGCCGCAGCCGCTCTCCACGGAAATCGGCGATATTCTCACCGTCGAATACGATCTGGCCGGATGTCGCCGGGATCAGGCGCATCACCGCTTGCGCGGTGGTGGATTTGCCGGAGCCGCTCTCGCCGACGATGCCGAACGTCGTTCCGCGGCGGACACGAAAGCTCACCCCATCGACCGCATGAACTTTGGAAGGCGGGCCGAGTATGCCGCGACGCCCGGCCGGGAAATGCACGACGAGATCGTTGACATCGAGCAGCACGTCGGTCCGATCCTCTGCGGGGCGTGTAAATTCGGGAAGGCCGCCGCTCATGGTGCGATCTCCCGATGGCGCCAGCACGAGACGGCCGCGTGGGCGTCTACCCTGTCGAGCGGCGGCTGTGGCTGCGTGCGGCAGACATCACCGGCAAAGGCGCACCGTGGCAGGAAGGCGCAGTCAGGACCGCGCGCGCCTAGCGGCGGCACCATGCCGGGAATTTCCTCGAGCTCCAGTTGCGTGTTGCGCGTGGCCGGGCCGAGCTGCAGATACGGCACGCAGGCCATCAAACCGCGCGTATAGGGATGCCGCGCATGAGAGATCACCTCATGCGATGTGCCCTTCTCGATACAGCGGCCGGCGTAGAGGACGGCCACATCGTCGGCGAGCTCTGCGACGGCGCCAAGGTCGTGGGTGATGAGCACAATGGAGGTCTCGGTTTCGTCCTGCAACTGGCTCAGCAGATCGAAGATTTGCGCCTGCACGGTGACATCGAGTGCGGTGGTCGGCTCGTCGGCGATCAGAAGCTTCGGCCGGCAGGCCAGCGCCATGGCGATCATGACGCGTTGACGCATGCCGCCGGAAAGCTGGTGCGGATAGGCATGTACGCGCTTCTCAGCCGCGGGAATCTGCACTGCCTTGAGAAAGTTGATCGCCTGCTCGGTGGCGTCGCGGCGGCCGAGCTTGCGATGCTGCCGCAGCACTTCGCCGATCTGGTCCCCCACGGTGTAGAGCGGGTTCAGCGCGGTCATCGGCTCCTGGAAGATCATCGACATCTTGTTGCCGCGCAGCCCGCGCAATTGCGCGGGCGTGGCTGCCAGCACGTCGCCGCCGTCCAGCATGATGCTACCCGACGTCACGATGAAATCCTCGGGCAGCAGGCGCATGATGGCCAGAGCGGTCATGCTCTTGCCGCAGCCGGATTCGCCGACCAGCGCCATGGTCTTGCCCTGTGCCACGTCGAACGACAGGTTCTCCAGCACGGGCACGATACCGTTGCTGCCTCTCATCGAGACGCTGAGGTTTTGCACGGATAGGACAGGTGGCAGAACAGAGGGCATGGCTCAGCCTCGCTTCCGCAGGCGCGGATTGATGGCATCGCTGATCCCGTCGCCGATCAGGCTGATGGCGAGCACCGCGACGAAGATGGCCGCGCCAGGGAAGATTACCGTCCACCAGCCATCGAGCACGTAGTTGCGGTTCTGGCCGATCATCAGGCCCCAGCTCATGGTGTTGGGGTCGCCGAGACCGAGAAAGCTCAGGCCGCCCTCGAACAGGATGGCGACGCCGATGGCCATGGTCGCCGAGACGATGATCGGAGGCAGTGCGTTGGGCAAAACGACGCGCAAGATCAGGTGGCCGTTGCCGGCGCCGGCGGCGCGCGAGGCCTTGACGAAATCGAGATTGCGCAATCGCAGGAACTCCGCGCGTGTCAGCCGTGCCGCGGTAGGCCAGCTGACGACGCCGATGGCGATGGTGACGGTGGTCAACGTCTGGCCGAACAACGTCACCAACACCATGGCGAAAAGCAGCGGCGGAAGAATCTGGAAGAACTCGGTGATCTTGACCAGCGCGGTATCGATGGCCCCGCCGAAGAATCCCGACAGAGAGCCGATAGTCACACCGATCGCGATCGTGATGATCGCAGCGACACCGCCCACGGTCAGGGTCGCGCGGCCGCCATGGATCAACCCCGCCAGAATATCACGGCCAAGATAGTCGGTGCCCAGCCAGGCATCCTCGCCGGGTGGCGTGAAGGGTGCGTCGACGAGATCGAGCGGATCGATGCCGTAGAAATGCGGGCCGAAAACGGTCGTCAGGACGAGGATCAGCAGAACCGCAGCGCCGGCCACGCCGGACGGGCTGCGGCAAAACTGGCGCAATGCCACCAGCGTCGGGGAGATCGCCGGACGTGACGGCAGTGTGGATGCATCGCGCGGGAGGGCGGGCGTGTCGATCGATGTCATCGGGCCCCTGATCGGATGCGCGGGTCGATCAGGCGGTAGACCAGATCGGTAACGATATTGGCAGCCATCACCAGCACGGCGGAGAAGAACAGAACGGCCAGCAGCGTCGGATAATCGCGGCGCAGAATGGAATCGAAGACCAGCCGGCCCATGCCGGGCCAGCTGAATACTGTCTCGACGAGTACCGCGCCGGCGAACAGATGGCCGAATTGCAGACCGGCCACGGTCACGATCGGGATCAGCGTGTTGCGCAGCGCATGTTTGCCGATGACGATGGTTTCCGGCAGGCCCTTGGCACGGGCAGTGCGGACATAGTCTGCAGTCAGCGCATCGATCATGTTGACGCGCGCCAGACGGCTGTATTGGGCGATGAAGACGAGCGCGAGGGTGGTCGATGGCAAAATGAGGTGCTGGATGATGTCCAGCACATGCGCGAAGCCGGTCTTGGGACGGACGACATCGATCATGCCCGACACCGGGAGGATCGGCCAGACCGAGCCGAACAGCAGCAGCAGCATCAATCCGGTCCAGAACACCGGGGCAGCATAGCCCGCCAGCGCAATGACCGTCACGCCCTGGCTGAACAGTCCGTTCGGCTTGCGTGCGCTGACGACGCCAAGCAGCGTGCCGATGACGACGGACATCACCAGTGCGGCGATCACCAGGTACAGCGTCGCAGGGATACGCTGCAAGATCAGGCTGACGACGGGTTCGTTGAAATAGTAGGAATAGCCGAAGTCGCCGGTGACGACTTTCGACATGTAGGTGAACAACTGCTCGAACAGGCTCTTGTCGAGGCCGTATTTGAGGCGCAGGGCAGCGATCACGTCGGCTGATGCGCCGCCCATCTCGCCGGCGATTACCATTGCGGGATCGCCTGGCGCGGCATGGATCAGGCAGAAGTTGAGAACCAGCACGGCAAACAGCAGGCCAATCGCATTGGCCAGCTGTCGCACGATGTGCAGGAGAAGGTTCATGATTGAGCTGCCCGAGGCGGAGACACGGGCCGATCAGGTCCGCGGCGGGGTTGCCCAATACAGTTCGTCAAGCGGCGACATGATGCCCCAGATCGTGGTCGGCAGTCCGCCCAGTCCCTTGGAGAAGACGTTGCGGTAGGGCGTCGAGTTGATGAAGTGGATCGGCGCATCGGAGACCACAATCTTCTGGAACTCAGAATAGAGCGCCTTGCGCTTCTCCGCGGAGGTTTCCTGCCCTGCAGCGGCCAGCAGTTCGTCGACCCTCGGATTGCTGTATTGCTGCGTGTTCGACCAGATGATGCCTTTGCGGATATTGCTGGTCAAATAGGTGCGGTCGACGCCGATCACCGGGTCGCCCCAGTTGAAAACGGTGTCCATGGTCAGGTCGAAGTCGAAGCTCGATACGCGCTGCGCCCAGGTCGGAAAGTCCGAGGCCGCGCGAACATCGAGATTGATGCCGACTTTCTTGAGCTGCGAACGCAGATATTCGGCGATATTGCGCTGTTGTTCGTCATTGCCCGGGATGTAGTCGATGGTGAGCGCCATCCGCGATCCGTCGGCCTTCTTCGGATAGCCGGCGTCGTCGAGCAGCTTCTGCGATTTGGCGAGGTCGAGCTTGTACATCTCGACGCCGGGCTCATCCAGCGGCGAGCCCGGTGCGATCGGGCTGGTCGCCGCTGCCGCCTTGCCGCCCATCAGCTTGCTGGTGATGAAGTCGCGGTTGGTGGCGAAGGCGATCGCCTGACGGACACGAACGTCGTCGAGCGGCTTCTTCTTGGTGTTGAAGGCCAGCCAATTGATCGGGCCAATGCCTGCGAAGCCCTTCTCGGTGACGAGGACATTCGGCATTTTCTCGAGGCGTTCGATATCGCGAACGGCGGTGATGAAGGGCAGGGCATTTACGTCGCCGCGCTCCAAGGAGACCAGTGCAGCATTGGCGTCGGAGATCAGCTTGACCACGATCTTGTCGAGTTTCGGCCGGCCGGGAATGAAGAACTTGTCGAATTTCTCCAGCGTGTAGAACTCACCCTGCTTGTATTCGGTCAGGCGGAAAGGTCCGGAGCCGATCGGCTTGAGATTCGCCGGATGGCTTTTCACGTCCTGGCCGTCGCCATAGATGTGCTTGGGCAGGATCGGCATCAGCGCCGGCGACATCGCCAGCAACAGGGCGGGATGCGGATGCTTGAGCTGGATCACGGCCGTATACGGATCCGGCGTGTCCACCTTGTCGACGGCGGCCAGCATCGTCTGGAACGGATGGTTCGCCTTGATGGTCATGATCGAGAAGGCGACGTCTTCCGATGTGACCGGCTTGCCGTCATGAAAGACGGCGTTCTTCACCAGTTTCAGCGTGACCGACTTGCCGTCTGCCGAAATCTCCCACGATTCCGCCAGATAGGGCTGCGGCTTCCAGTTCTCGTCATAGCGCAGCGGGCTTGCGAAAATCTGCGTGCTTGGCATCGCCGTGGCGACGCCGGATTGAACGGCGCCGTTGAAATGCCGTGGCACCTGCGAGGAGCCGATCACCACGGTGCCATCGGCTGAGGCCGGCGCCAGATGCGCGCCTGACACTGAAAGAGCGACGGCAAGTCCAAGAACCCATTTCTGAACGGGCGTCCTGAAAGACCACGTTCGCGAAGACCAAATCGGAGACATCGGCTTTGTCCTTCCTTCATTGAGTGAGATTGCGCGGCGGTTGACGTCCGCCGTTGTCGTGCGTGACGAGGATCGATGGCGCGTCGCTCCCGGATGCGATGGCGAGGTCGAGCACGGCGTCTAGGTCGGGCGTGTCCGGCAGGTCATCGGTTCCGATACCGACGAGTTGGATGCCGCCTTGTCCGGACATTCCGCCGGAATCCGCTGGTGTCAGCGACCAGTCCTGCCCGACCATTTGCAGCAGCGATGCACGTGGCTCGCCTGCCAGACGGCAGTGACCTTTGAGGCGGAGAAGCTGGGGCGGCAACTGCTGCAGCATGGTTTCGAGCTTGCGTCGATCGAAGGTGCCGCTGCGGCTGTAGGACCATCGCCGGAACTGGCGCTCGTGATCGGCGGCATCCAGAGATTCCGTTGCCCTGAAGCGGGAGATGGTTTTCTGCGCGCCGGCCGGAAGATCTGGCATCGTATGTTCGGATGTTTCGATGATACGCAGCCCGTCGCGCAATACGGCGACGGCCGTATGTGCGGCGCGGGCACCGGCGCGGTCCAGCAGATCGATCTTGTTGAGCAAGACGAGATCTGCGCGTTCGAACTGGCTCCGAACGGTATCGCCGACGCGCGGATCTGCCAGCAACGTCGCGATGCGCGTTGCGTCGGCCAGCACGACGACCGCATTGAGCCGCAGGCCCGGTTCGACAAGCGCGATCTCGGCGATGCGCCAGGGATCGCCGACGCCGCTGGCCTCGATGACGATATGGTCGAACGGAATCCTGTCGTCGAGGATCTTGCCAAGCATGTCGATGAAGCCGCTGCCGACGCTGCAGCAGACGCAGCCGTTGGTCAGGGTCATCGTGGTGCCGTCATGATGTGCGATCAGGTCGGCATCGATATTCACGGCGCCGAAATCGTTGACGAGGACCGCATAGCGCGTTCCGCCGCTGCGCAGGATATGGTTGAGGAACGTGGTCTTGCCCGCGCCGAGGAAGCCGCCAACGACGGTGACCGGGATTCCCTCGGGCGGAGTTCCTGTCATGCGTGCGGCGCCTCGCGCACGCGTCCGCCGACCACGGTGCCCCATACCGTGATGTCCTTCAGCTTTTCCGGAGCGACTTCGAATGGGTCGTCTTCCAGCACGGCAAAATCGGCATATTTGCCAGTTTCGATGCTGCCGACGAGATGGTCGAGCTTGAGCGTATAGGCCGATCCGATCGTGATGGCGGCGAGCGCCTGCTGCACGGTGATCGCTTCGGTGGCCTTTCCGAGTTCACGCCCGCCCGATGAGATACGGTTGACTGCGCACCATGCCGTAAACAGGGGATTGAGTGGCGTAATCGGGGCGTCGGTGTGAATTCCGTAGGGAATGCCAAGACGTTGCGCGGTCCCGGTCGCATCGAGCCTGTGGGCGCGTTCCGGGCCCATGGTCTGCTCGTAATGGGCATCGCCCCAATAGTACAGATGGTTGGAAAACAGATTGACGCATACGCCGAGCGCCTTCATCCGCTTGAATTGCGCCGTGTCGGCCATCTGGCAATGCTGCAGCGTATGACGATGGTCGGGGCGGGGGGCGGCGATCTGCGCGGCTTCGATGGCGTCGAGCGCCTGTTCGGTCGCCTCGTCGCCATTGGTGTGGATCTGCAGGTGGAGGCCGGCGCGGTGATACTTCTCGACCGCGACGCGCAAATCGTCCGGAGCGATGTACCACAGCCCGTTGGGCGCCCCGTTGTGATAGCCCGGCCATCGCAGCCGTGCGGTAAATCCCTGAATCGAGCCGTCCACGATGATCTTGACGATGCCGTAGTGCAGCTTGTCGTTGCCGGTCGGGCGAAGCCTGGCCATCTTGGCGATGGCTTCCTCCGGCGTGTGGGAGGCCGACGCCATAGCCGGGACCAGCCGGATCGAGAAGTCCGGCTGGCGCGCAGCGGCGCGGTACAGTTCGATCGTTTCTTCGGACAGATCGCTGTGCAGGTCGGTAACGGTCGTAACGCCCTGGTTGCAGGCGGAAGCTTGATAGCGGGCAAGGTCTGCCGCCGAGAAATCCTGCTTGAAGGGATTCGACTTCAGAACGCGAAACGTCCTGAACAATGCAGCAATGCCCTGAAGTTCGCCGGTCGGCTCGCCGTCCTGGCCCAGCGGTACGCCGGACACATTGGTGTTGCGCGAGAAGCCTGCGCGTTCGACCATCAGCGAGTTGACGTTGGTGATGTGGAAGCTGGCATGCATGACGAGGACGGGTCGGGTCGTCGAAATCTTGTCGAGGTCATGCCGGCTCAGCTTATTGCCGCCGATATGCAGCGGGTCGAAGCCCCAGGCAAACAGGGGCGTCTCTGGATCGGTCAGTTCGGCATCGGCAGCCTGAAGGCGTGCGATGACCGCATCGATTCCGTTCGCCCCAACGACGATCGCCCCGCTCGGCGCACGGCGATCGAATGCCCCCACATAGGGCATCGACCAGACGATTCCCTCCATGATGTGGCTGTGGCCCTCGACGAAGCCCGGCAGCAGCACCTTGTCCTTGAAACGGTCGTCGATCCTGCCAGCGTGGCTGCCGACTTCTTCGAGACTTCCGACAGCGACGATCCGGCCGTCGCGCACTGCAACATGCGTTGCCTCTGGCCGCGACGGGTTCATTGTCACGATCTTTCGGGCCGAAAAAACAACCGTATCCTGGCTCACTGGACCACCCTCAAGAGTCTGTCACCGAAGCGTGAGGCCTCACGCCGCGCCAGACCAGCGCCAGATCAGGAGCACGAATGGGGCCAGTGCGGCCGAAGGGGGCTGCGCTGGCGCGGCTTTTGCTTATGATTCCGGTGGATCGGGGAGGGAAAGTGGCTCCAGTCCTGTGACACGAGCGGAGCGAGACATGAGTGGTCCAGCAGAGACGGTCAAAACGACGCCTGCAGAAGGCCGGCCGGTGTGGTCGGGGATCAGCGATGCGCTGTTCTGGGGGTCGCTATTCCAGGGGTTGGACCGGCGCGGGCCATTCCTGCAACTGCAGATACGCCAACTGATCTGCACCGCCATCGAGGAAGGCCGCTTGTCGCTCGGGGTGCGCATGCCGTCGAGCCGTGAACTGGCGACCCTGCTGGAAGTGTCGCGCAATACGGTCGTCATTGCCTATGAACAGCTGGTGGACCAGAACTTCCTGGTGTCTCGCGAGCGCAGCGGTTACTTCGTGGCCGGCTTGCCGAAGCATCTTGGTGCCGGCACAGGCGTGCGGCCTGCCCCCGACAGGTCCGACGAGACCAGGTGGACCGCCCGCTATGCGGTCCGGCCGTCCAGCAATCGCAACATTGTCAAGCCTCTCAATTGGCTGGATTTTCCCTATCCGTTCATCTTCGGTCAGTTTGACCCCAGCCTGTTTCCCACCAATGACTGGCGCGAAAGCGCGCGCGCCGCGCTCAGCGTTCCCGAGATCAACAACTGGGCGCGTGACGCCATCGACGAGGACGATCCTGCGCTGATCGAGCAATTGCGTCTGCAGGTGCTGCCGCGCCGCGGTGTGCGTGCACGCCCCGACGAGATCATGATGACCATCGGCGCGCAGCACGCGCTGTATCTGATCGCCAGGCTCTTCACCAAACCGGGCACGCGCGTCGGCATGGAAAATCCAGGCTATCCCGACGCGCGCAATATCTTCGGTATGCTGACCGACAACATCGTGCCCCTCGCTGTCGACGGCGAGGGTCTGGTGCCGGGCGCGGATTTCGAAGGCTGCGATCTCGCTTATGTCACTGCCGGTCATCAATGCCCGACGACGGTGGCGATGCCGCAGCGGCGCCGTATCGAGCTGCTCCGGAAAGCGCAGGAAAGCGATATCGTGCTCATCGAAGATGATTACGAGAGCGAGTTGGTCTCCGAGGGCGATGCATTGCCGCCTTTGATGAGTCTCGATCGCAACGATCGGGTACTCTATGTTGGCAGCCTGTCCAAGGTTCTCGCGCCTGGTCTGCGGCTGGGCTACGTGGTTGCACCGGCGCCGGTGATTCGCGAACTGCGCGCGCTGCGACGACTGATGGTGCGGCATCCGCCGTTGAACAACCAGCGTGTTGCTGCTTTGTTTATCGGCCTCGGCCACTACCGCTCGCATTTGCAGCGGGTGTCGCGTGTCCTGCTGGAACGGGCGCGCGTCCTCGACCGGCTGCTGCCGGAACATTTCGTCAATTGCACTTTCGTGCGGGGTGCCGGCAGCACCAGCTATTGGGTGACCTGCCCCGAAGGCTGCGATGCGACGGCACTGGCGGAAGCCGCTCGTGCGGAAGGCGTGGTGATCGAACCGGGCGATGTGTTCTCGATGACCGGCGGCACCCACGTCGGGTGTTTTCGGCTCGGCTTCTCGTCGATCCGGACCGACCGCATCGAGCCGGGGATCGAACGCCTCGGGCGCCTGATCCTCCGTATGTCGTAAGCAACAGTATCAGATCAGTTCGCTGATCCCCCGGATTGCGCTGACGAGCGCGATCATACCGAGGCTGGTGATCGAGACGTGACGATGTATGGCATCCGTGCCTCGCCTGAAGGCCATCTCGCCAAACTGTGTACCGATCCACATCGCCGGCAGGCCGAGCAGTGACAGGCCGATGGTCCGGACCGTGATAAGGCCAACCGCAAAGGCTGCGATTGCCGCGGTTATCGACGTCATCAGGAAGAAGACCAGCAGCGAGGCGCGTGTCGTCGCGCGCGGCAGAGGGACCGACATGTAATAAGCCACGGCTGGCGGTCCGGGCATCGCGGCGAGGCCGTTGAACAGTCCAGATATGAAGCCGGTAGCCGCCGTGACGGGACGCGGTGGTATTGCCGGCAGGGCAAATCCCCTGCCGAGCGCCAGCACGGCGAGCAGCGTAATCGAGCTGATCACCAGCCGCGCCACCGCCGCCGGAATTTCACTCAGGATCAGGGTTCCCAGGGGCGATCCGATGAGCGCTCCGAGCATGAGCCAGCGCAGGGAAGGCCAGTCGCATTGCTTCGAGGCGCTGCGGAAATCCAGCAGGCTGCCCAGAAGCTGCAGACCGACCGCGATCGGTACAGCCTGTGCCGGCGACATGAACAGGCTGAGCAAAGGCACGGCCGCTAGCGAGAAGCCGAATCCGGTGAAGCCGCGCAGGATCGCCGCTGCAAAGATCGCCGTGATGGACAGCAGGACCAGGCGGGGTGTCAGCGTCGCGCCGAGATCGCCGATGGCGCTCAACAGATCATGCATGTCGTCGGGCCCGTCGCGCTGCCATGGAACGACCATGGCGGCATTTACCAGCGTAGGGAGGGGCCAGCGCAGAGCAATACTTGGGCCAGATCGTCTGGCCGGGTGGTTGGCCGAAACTGGCCCTAATCCCGCGACCCGGGCGCTGGCATGCTTGCCGCCATCGTTCGGCTACTCCTGCCGACGTCATGCGCCATAGATCAAAGAGAGTTGTCCATGTCCGATCAGCAGGCCAGGCGCCATCAGCTTCTCCTCGCGCTGTTCGAGGCATTCAATCGTCATGACTCTTCCGGGGTGATGGCTTGCATGACCGACGACGTGGTGTTCGATACCGCCGCCGGCGCGGAGATGTACGGCAATCGCATCGTCGGCACCGCCGATGTGAAGGCCGCGTTCGAGAAGGTCTGGGCCGGCATGCCCGACGTCAGCTGGACCTGCACGTCGCACAACGTGTTCGGCGATCGCGGGCTGTCGGAGTGGATCTTCCGCGGGACTGCCGCGAACGGCACGCGTATCGAGGCCGAGGGCTGCGACCTCTTCACGTTCAGCGGCGACAAGCTGTCGCGCAAGAGCGCCTTCCGTAAGGATCGTCCCGCACTTCCGGCCAAGGCGGCGTCATGACGGGCCGAAGCGTCATGCCCTTCGCTTCCTATGACCAGCACTACGATCCCCTGATCTCGCCGGGCCCTGGCACCAATCGCGACTACGCGCCGACCTATTGGGCCGCGACGGCGGGCACGCCGCCCGATGACGATGGTCCGATCTCGGGCGACATCGACGCTGACGTCGCGATCGTCGGTTCGGGCTATACGGGGCTTGCCTGTGCGGTCTTCCTGGCGCGCGAATTCGGCATCAAGGCCGTGGTGCTGGAAGCCAATCGCGTTGCGTGGGGCTGCAGCACGCGCAATGGCGGTCAGGGCCAGAACGCGTCAGGCCGGCTGTCGCGTTCGCAGTGGATCGCGCGCTGGGGCCGCGATGTGGCCCTGCGGCTGCATGCGGAAATCCAGGACGGATTCGAGACCTTCGAAGACCTGATCAAGACCGGAAATATCGATTGCGAACCGCAGCGTGGCGGCCATCTCTATCTGGCGCATCGGCAGCGCATGTTCGACGAGATCGCAGCCGAGTCGCAAGTCCAGAACGAGGTGTTCGGCTACAAGACGCGCGTGTTGTCCGCGGAGGATGTGCGCCGCGACTACGTGAATGAAGCCGAATGTGTCGGCGCGGTGCATGAACCGCTGGGCACCGGCGTCCATCCGGCCAAACTTGCTTTCGGCTATCTGCGCATGGCGCGTGAGCTCGGCGCCAAAGTGCATCCCGGCAGCCCCGTGCTGGAGATCACGACGCGCAACGGCATTCACTATCTGCACACACCCGGCGGCACCGTGCGCGCGCGCTCGGTGGGTATCGCGACCGGTGCCTACACGTCGCTCGGCTTGACCCCGCTGCTGCGCGGGCGTTGCATGCCGATCATGTCCAACTCGATCGTGACGCGACCGCTCACCGATGCGGAACTCGAGGCAACGGGCTTCCGCACCACCCAGGTGATCACCGACACACGAACCCTGCGCTATTACTACCGGCGCCTGCCCGACAATCGTATCCAGATCGGCAGCCGCAGTGCCATCACCGGTGCCGACGCCGCGGGTCCCCGCCACCTGCAATTGCTGGTCGACGGGTTGCACCGCAAGTTTCCGGCGCTGACCGGCATCGGGATCGACTATTCCTGGTGGGGCTGGGTCGATGTCAGCCATGACATGATGCCGCGCATCTTCCGTCCCGATCCCGCACGGTCGCTGTTCTACGCGCTGGGCTATGGTGGCAACGGTGTGTCCTATTCGGCGCAGGCTGGCCGTCGCATGGCCGAGATGATCGGCGGTCGCGCCTTTAAGGGACAGGATCTGCCGATCTTCACCTCGCCGCTGCCGACGCATCCCTTCACGCCGTTTCGCCGCATCGGCCAGCGTATATTATATCGCTGGTACCACGCGCGCGACGAGGCGATCTGAGTGATTCAGTGAGCTACCGAGCTTCACCACTCCCGGGGACACGACCCTTTTGGCCATTATGATCGTGCGACGAATGCCCACTTCGGTCGGATAATGCCCAGCAGTGCGACCGGTAAGTCATTGACTGTTCTCAACCCGGAGCTGACTCTTAATCAGCGGGTCCCAGGTTCGAGCCCTGGTGCGCCCACCATATAAATCAAACACTTAGCAGCAGGCGTGACACGGTGAGATGGCCTCATTTTACCGGTCATTTAACAGTTTTGTTCTCGCTTCGAGCTTCAGCACCGCAGCTTCAGCGAGCTGAATATCGCGACCCACGCAATGCGCGTCGAGAATGGAGGCACGCTGGCGCCAGCAATCGCCAGACGGACCGCTGCAGTGCCTCTTGGATCATGAAAGACAAGGCCGTTCACGCCGGTCCGCTCGCGTGCCTTTGCTGACGACGTCCGAAAGCCGTCGGACGTCCAGGGGCGGCCGAGCGTGATCGTCAGGATGAGCGGTCTCCGGCGCTCCGCGGTGTCGAGCAGGGAGCGCAAAGGGGCGCCGGCGGGCAAGCGACACGTCGACCTCCTTTCGACTGCCGGAGGCGTATCGTAGGCCGACCACGGCAACCGCAATAGGTCGCCCAGCCTCTGGTTACTCCATAACGCCAAGATCTAAGCTGCCTGGATTCAGGGGAGCCGACTGATAGGACTGCGGCGATGTCCTGCTCGGTCCAGATCTTGTCTCGGCGGTCCGCTCCGTAAAGCCGGCCACCGCGCTCACAGGGATTGCCAGCGATTATGCCGCGGTCCTTCGCGAAGGATGGGAATACGTGCCGGCACCGCCCAGGCCAATGCTCCATCGCTGAGTCGAAGCAGGTGCTCAGCACTGGCGCGATGTGGCACGGGCCGTATCGCACACAACCGGCTGGGAGAACCAGGTACCAAACCATTTGCTCGTCAACGAGCCATCATTGTCGATCCAGGGGATCGGCGGCAATTGCGGCAGGTAGGATGCATATGGCATCACTTTCGCGAGCGTCACCCTGCCCGGGAACTGTGCGAGAAAAGCCTTGTTCATTCCGCCGTCGAATCCGCTGTAGATTGGAGCAACCGGCACGTTATCTTCAAGCAATTGCGCGTACGCGCGCTTGTCGGCGCGCTGTTTTTCCAGCGCCCGCCGCGCGACTTCCGGATTGACGACAAAGGGAGGGCATTTCTCGATCGGATTGAACACGAGAGGGTGCGGCGAATTCGGGGAAGGTTGCGCATCGAACACATAGCGGCGGTTACACACATCCACCTTGGGTTCGAGCTGTGTCGTCTCGAAATGATCGTTGCCAACCTTGAGCATTTCCCAGAAGGGCAGGTTGGGGTTATTTCGATGCCGCGCCAAGTTCGCCGGTGTCAGGCGGAACGGATAGGCTTGGACCTGGAACGATGTCCGGCCGCCGCGGAATGAGTCACGCGCCAGCGAATAGATTTCGCTGATCTGTTCGTCGGTCATGGCATAGCAACCGCTCGACCAGCAGTCGCCGTGGATCATGAGGAAGCTGCCGTTTCGCTTGTTTGCCTTGTCGAAGCTATTGGGGTAGCCGAGATTGATCGAGAGATGGAAGTTGGAGTTGGGATTCATCAACTCAGGCGTGATTGCATAAAACCCTTCCGGAGCCTGTCGATCGCCCTCGTACAATTTCGGCCCGAGATCGCCCGACCACCGGCAGATCGGATAGGTCTTGAGGAATTGGAAACGGCCGGCAGTGTCCTGCTTCCAGATTTCGAGCTCTGCCTCTTCCTTGAAGAGACGCACAAGGATAGGGGAATATTTCGGCATCTTCTTCTGTTCGAGCAGCGCGAGCAACTCGGCCGGCAATTCCTGCGTCGCCTTGGCGGGTAAGGGCTTGCTGCTTTCGCCAAAGCATGTGGCAGGTGTCAAGGCAGCGGCAAAAGCCGCCGCCAGCACAAGAGCCTTACCCGTTCCGATTAAATCGGAACGCAGCTCTCGATTTTTGTTTTGACGCGTTTTCTTGACGCGAACCGGTACCCGCTTCGCTGGAAGACGCTCTAGTGCGTGTCGGACCATAGCGCGTATCACTGCTGTACCTCCAGCCCGCCGCGCGCCGCTATTTCTCAAATCCGACGAACACCGTAGCCTCCTCGACCGACTTCCGCTCCGATACCACCGCGTTCGCCGGAAAAGTCTCATCGGGCCAGCCCAGCGCGATGCTTTTCATGATGACCTGATCGTCGGCAATCCCTGCATGCTCGCGCACCACCGGGGATTGCATGATGCCCTGGCTGTTGATCACGGCGCCCAGCCCGCGAGACCAGGCGGCATTGACCAGGGCGGTGGCCACAGCGCCGCAGTCGAAAGGTGTATCGTCGCTGCCGTCGAGCACGCGATCATAGGTGATAATCACGCAGACCGGCGCGTCGAACTGGCGGAAGCCGCGCAGCACCCAGTCTTGACGCCGGTCCTTGTCGTCGCGCTCGATCCCCATCGCGGAGAATAATTGTTTGGCGACGCCGACCTGCCGGTCGCGGTGCTTGCCTGCAAAGGGCTGACCGGTGCGGAACTCGCGCGACTGCGGGATGCCCGCCACCATCCGTTCGGTGTTGCCGGCGCGGATCCGGTCCAGCGGTGCGCCTGATACGACGTAGAAATTCCAGGGCTGGGTGTTCATCGACGACGGAGCGCGCATCGCCAAACCAATGATTTCCGCAATCAGCGCTTTGGGCACCGGATCAGGTTTGTAACCGCGGATACTCCGGCGACCGAGGATGACGTCATCAAACTGCATCTGTGTGGGATCTCCCGTGATAGGTTCTGAAACAGCCTCGTGGTCCGCGATCCACTGCGATGCGCGTGGTGAGTTCTCCCGGACGACCCGTGGCCTTACACCTCGCTGAGGCTTGTCCACATGCTCTGGTTGTTACTCGAGCGGACGGCGGCAGCAATGAATTCCATTCCTTCGATTCCGTCGGCGAGCGACGGCAGGTCGGGGCAGGCGGCGTCTCCGGAGCGGACCAGTCGAGCAAACTCACTGTAAAGCGTCGCGAACGCCTCGAGATAACCTTCGGGATGCCCGCTCGGCAATCGAACCTGGACCGTAGGAGCGTCACCGGCGATGGCGCCGCCTCGCGTGAGAAGTTGCCTGGGTTTGCCAAATTCCGTGAACCACATCTGGTTTGGATTTTCCTGGCGCCATACAAGCCCCGCCTTGTCGCCATAAACGCGCAGCTGCAGACCGTTTTCGCAGCCCACGGCAACTTGGCTCGCCCACAGCATCCCGCGTGCATTGCCCTCAAAACGCAGCAGTATGTGCACGTTGTCGTCGAGTTGTCTGCCCTCCACGAAGGTCGACAGGTCCGCACTTATGGCCACCGTTCTCAGACCGGTGACAAACCGTGCAAGGTTATATGCGTGCGTACCAATATCACCGAGAGCACCGCCCAGCCCTGAACGCGCAGGATCGGTGCGCCAATCCGCCTGCTTGTTCGAAAGCGGGCGAGTTAGCCAATCTTGCGGATACTCAACTTGAACCACCCGTATCTTGCCCAAGTCACCGCGCGCCACCATGGCACGCGCTTGTCGTACCAAAGGATAACCCGTGTAATTGTGCGTCAGCAAAAACTTCGCGCCATTCTTTGGCTTGATCTTGGCCAGCGCGCGGGCGTCATCGAGCGTTGACGTCAGAGGCTTGTCGCAGATCACATGAATTCCAGCCTCAAGAAATGCCTTGGCCGACGCAAAATGCAGGTGATTTGGTGTAACGATCGAGACAGCCTGAATCCCGTCCGTACGGGCAGCCTCTTTCACCGCCATCTCGGTGAAGCTTGTATATATTCGGTCTTCGGCCAGCCCAAGGCTTCTACCGGATTCTTGAGCCAAGGCAGGATCGGAGGACAGCGCTCCCGCCACCAGCTCATAATCGTCGTCAATTCGCGATGCAATTCGGTGCACGTAGCCGATGAAGGCGCCGATGCCGCCGCCGACCATACCCAATCGGATCCGTGGCGCCTTGTCGTTTCTCATGACGTGCCCTTGTCTGCGGATAGACCAAGCATTTTCAGATTTGCTTCCCTGTCGATGCTGGAGCTTGCAAAGTCATCGAAAGCGCGCTCGGTTACCCGTATGATGTAATCGGAAATCAACCGAGCTCCTTCGCGAGCGCCATCCTCCGGATGCTTCAGTGCGCATTCCCACTCCAGCACGGCCCACCCTGCATAGTCGTAGGCCGTGAGCTTCGAAAAGATCGATCGAAAATCAACCTGACCGTCTCCAATCGATCGGAAACGGCCGGCGCGATTGACCCACGACTGAAAACCTCCATAGACGCCTTGCCGGCCGGTGGGGTTGAATTCAGCATCCTTGACATGGAACGCCTTGATGCGCTGCTGGTAGATATCGATGAAATCGAGGTATTTGAGTTGCTGCAGCACAAAATGGCTTGGGTCGTAAAGAATATTTGCGCGAACGTGGTTCTTCACTTGATCGAGGAACATTTCGAACGTCACCCCGTCATGTAGATCCTCGCCGGGATGCAATTCATAGCAAACATCGACGCCGTTGCGGTCGAACTCATCGAGAATTGGCAACCATCGGCGGCCAAGCTCCCCAAAGGCATCGTCGACCAGGCCCGGGGCACGTTGGGGCCACGGGTAGATGAAAGGCCATGCCAACGCGCCCGAGAACGTTGCGTGGGCATTCAGACCAAGATTGCTCGAAGCCCTTGCGGCCCACTTCAGTTGTTGAACGGCCCAGGCCGTCCGGGCGGAAGAATTGCCATGGACTGCCGCCGGCGCGAAACCATCAAAAGCACCGGAGTAGGCCGGATGCACAGCAATCAGTTGTCCCTGAAGGTGCGTCGACAATTCAGAAATCTGGAGTCCATGACGATCGACTGCGCCGCGCACTTCATCTGCGTATGTTTTCGACGTCGCAGCTTTTTCCAGGTCGATGAAGCTGGAAACCCAACTGGGGATCTGCACGCCCTTGTATCCAAGGGAGGCTGCCCAGCCGCATATGCCGTCCAATGTATCAAAAGGAGGAGCTTCCCCGGCGAACTGAGCCAGGAATATTGCCGGTCCCTTGATGGTGCGCACGATGAATCTCCTCTGTCCCGCTTTCGAAGCACCTGAGCCTGACAGCTCCGAGCCTCATAGCAGTCCTGCTCTTTCGCCGCGGCGTGGTCACGGTTGACGGGATCTCGCCGCACCTCTCCTCCGTCTCCATCGCGACGGCAGGCTTTTCGTCTCCATGAACTCGGCGATGCCGTACCCTTGCCCGTCTTCGTGTCCACTGCCGCTCAGCGTTGACCCCGCCGAACAGGGCGGCCGGATCCGACGTGAGGCCGCGATTGAGCGCGATCATACCAGCTTTGATGTTCGCGGCTACGCGCATGCCGCGGGCAGAGATTGTGGGCGCAGCTGCAGGCGGCGGCGAGGCCCATATTCCGTGTCGCTCGCCCCATGAGTAGCCTCGCTCGTGTTCCGAGCGCGAGATCGGGTCCACAGGACTAAGGTTTCTGGGCCGGCGGAACCGGCGACGGATCGCTCCGGCTGGCCCAGCATAACTGCCGCCTGCCCTTATCGCACTTCCTCGTTCATCCGCCGTCGCTCGAGAGCAATGCGCCGGCAATGGCATTCCGTGACTGGATGCTGGCAGAGGCCGCCGGCTATTAGGCCCTGCTGGGAAATGGCACGATGGCCCTGCCCAACGTGGCCCGTAGTTGCGGCAGGATATGGAACTGCGCGAGAGCAGCGATCGGCCAATCGGATCGGTCACGTCGCCTGCGGTAATAGCTTCCGCGCTTGCCTCCGTACGCCCATTTTTTGCCCCACACTTTTGCCCATTACAATTGGCGCAGCAGAAATTCGTAGAACTTCGGGTTGTCGGCTCGTGCGATGTTGATCCGAATGGCTCTGGCGAGTGAGCTGTTCTTGTCCAGGCAGAACAAGCTCCCGGGCGCGATGAAGATACTTTCCTTAGCTCCGTCGCGCGCAAGCTTCATGTCGTCCACGCCTTCCGGAAGCAGCAAATAGACGTAGTAGCCAGCCTTGGCACTTGAGAAGATCCGATGACCTATTCGTAACAGATCGGCCTGAACCCGGCTCGCCGCGGCTTCGGTCCGTTGCCCGAGTCTCTTCAGATGCCGGTCGTAGTGGCCCTCTACGAGCAGACGATGGAGCAGGCGTTCGACATGGCCCGAGCTATTGACGGTAGTGAGCATCTTGAGCTCGGCGAGCGTCGCGATGCGATCGCTGCGGGCTGCTATGAAGCCGGACCTAAGGCTCGCCGAGAGCGTCTTCGAGAAAGTGCCGATGGATATGACGTTGTCGAGTTGGTCGAGCGTCGCCAGCCGGTTGACCGTGCCCAGGGGGAGGTCGGCAAACGGATCGTCTTCGACGATCACGAGGTTCGATCGTGCCGCCGCATTGAGCACTGCATGTGCCACAGGCAGGGTGATCGAGCCGCCGGTCGGATTGTGGCCGATCGACTGCGTGAAGAACAGTTTCGGACGCTCCGTTTGTATCTTGGCCGTGAGGTCGTCGACATCGGGTCCCTCCGGCGTCCGGCGGACGCCGACGATCCGGACCTGCGCCAGCGTGAGTTTCGCGAACAGTGGATAATAGCCGGGCTCGTCAACCAGCACGGTATCGCCTCGTGACAGCATCGCTCGGATCACGAGATCCAGCGCATGGTTTGCGCCGAAGGTCAGCAGCAGGCCGTCGTCCCTGACCGAAACCTGCTGCGCTTGCAGGCGTGATGCGATATGCTGCCTGAGCGGGAGGAAACCGAGCGCTGATCCATAGGCGTCGGCGTCAGCCGGCAGCATCCGCCCGTTGCTGCCGAGGTAGCGCTTGATCTCGGAGTGCTCGGTCCACGATGCGGGCGGCCGCCCATCGCCGACACGGATATCGAAGTTCTGCGAGAGCTGGGCGTTCAGCAGCGACGCGATATCGACGGCTTCCGAGACGTGCTTCGGTCTGCCACCGTCGTCGCTGCGATAAGTTATGACGAAGCCTGATCCCGCTTTGGCGGCGATGAGCTGATCGAGCACCAGTCGGTCGTAAGCTTCGACGACCGTGTTCTTGGAAACCTTGAATTCCGCGGCCGCCCTTCGGATCGAGGGCAAGCGGCCGCCCTCGGGCATCGCTCCGGACAGGATCTGCGCCCGCAGCCGATCGGCCAATCCGCCCGCGAGGGTTGTTCCACGGCCCCGTTCGTGAGGCGCTCGCGCCACGCAATGTCTCCGGACGGGTACAGTGTCAGACGGTTGTTCGGAGGTGTACCCACCAGACGACAGTAATCAGATGCGGCCCGACGGTTCAATGGGGAGGTCCGGGCCGGAATGCACAGCTACGAGCCTTTGTTCCTCGCTTCGATGTAAGTCGCTCGATTCACTTTGACATCGCCTGAAGGGTACAGTTTCGGACAGTATTTTGAAATTGTCTCTTTTGACCGTAATGCGATGCTGCCTAACGTCGTGCCAACCTAGAACTCTTGTTGGGAGGCGCGGCAATGGCCGGAGGACCTGAGGCGGGCAAGCGGCCCAGGCAGATCAACTCGCGATTGGAGAACCTTCGCAATCTCTCGCCCGCGCAGCGCCTGGGGCGCGTGACCGAGGCGACGTCGCTTGATGAAGCCGAGAGCAAGGCATTTAGCGCCGGCACGCTGCCCGTCGAGCTCGCCAATGGCATGATCGAGAACGTCATCGGTACCTTCGAACTGCCTGTTGGCATTGCCACGAACTTCACAGTGAACGGTCGCGACTATCTGGTTCCGATGGCGATCGAGGAGCCATCGGTCGTCGCTGCCGCCTCCTACATGGCGCGCATCGCCCGCAAATGCGGCGGCTTCCACACCTCCAGCACCGGCCCGATCATGCGCGC
The DNA here is from genome assembly GCF_054602315.1 of Bradyrhizobium cedriense. Classification (NCBI taxonomy): domain Bacteria; kingdom Pseudomonadati; phylum Pseudomonadota; class Alphaproteobacteria; order Hyphomicrobiales; family Nitrobacteraceae; genus Bradyrhizobium; species Bradyrhizobium cedriense. Next base: position 562,092 of record NZ_JBTSWB010000001.1, read on the forward strand.
ACAGGTGCAGGTGCTTGGCGTGACCGATGTCCACGGCGCCCGCGCGCGAGTGCTGAAGGAGCGCTCGGGCATCATCGAGGCTGCCAACGCCAGGGACAAGGTGCTGATCTCGCTCGGCGGCGGCTGCCGCGACGTCGAGGTTCACATCTTCGAGGAGACTCCGGTTGGTCCGATGCTCGCCGTGCATCTCATCGTGGACGTTCGCGATGCGATGGGCGCCAACACGGTCAATACGATGGCGGAGACGGTCGCGCCGATCGTCGAGCGGATCACCGGCGGTACGGTGCGCCTGCGCATCCTTTCGAACTATGCGGATCTGCGCATCGCCCGCGCCATGGTATCGGTGACGCCCGATGCGCTGAACACAGATGAATACAGCGGCGAGCGCGTCGCGCGCGGCATCGTCGAGGCGTGCGCCTTCGCGATTGTCGATCCCTACCGTGCCGCGACCCACAATAAGGGCATCATGAACGGTGTCGATCCCGTCGTCGTGGCCACCGGCAACGACTGGCGTGCGATCGAGGCGGGTGCACATGTCTGGGCTTCGCGCTCCGGCCGCTATGCGTCGCTCTCCAACTGGGAGATCGATGGCAAGGGCAACCTCGTCGGCACGCTGGAAATGCCGATGGCGCTCGGGCTCGTCGGCGGCGCCACCAAGACACACCCGGCCGCGCGCGCTGCGCTGAAGATCCTGAACGTGCAGAGCGCGCAGGAACTGGCGGAGGTCACCGTCGCGGTCGGGCTCGCCCAGAACATGGGCGCGCTCCGCGCGCTTGCGACCGAGGGCATCCAGAAAGGGCACATGGCGCTGCACGCCCGGAACATCGCGATCGTCGCAGGTGCCGAGGGCGACGAAATTGAGAAGGTCGCGGCCGCGCTCGCCGCCGATCACGATGTGCGCGTCGATCGCGCCAGGCAGGTTTTGGAGAAGTTGCGTTCGTGAGGCGGCGATGCCTGCATGACATGCAGGCATTTCGTCGCCTCGACGTGTGGGCTCGGAAATGTATCTTCGCTGCTCACAGCCTCTAAGCGAAATCGCGCTCCGTGTCGGTGGCCGTTCGCGGGGGATGGGAGGATCACTTGAACAAAGAAGAAAACACGAGCGGCCTCGCCGCGCGCAACGGCCCTCTCAAGAACGTCGTGGTTCTCGACGTCACGCGCGTCGTGGCAGGCCCATTCTGCGCGATGCTGTTAGCCGACCTCGGCGCCACCGTGATCAAGGTCGAGCATCCCGGCGACCCTGATTATGCCAGGACATTCCCGCCTTTTGTCGGCGATGAGCAACTCAGCGCCTTCTTCACGCAGTTCAACCGCAACAAGCAGGGGATCACGCTCGATCTCAAGTCCGATGACGGCAAGGCGCTGTTGAAAAGGCTGGTGCGTAAAGCCGATATCCTGATCGAGAATTTCCGTCCCGGCACCATGGACAAGCTGGGCCTCGGCTACGAGGTGCTGCGCGCCGAAAACCCCAGGCTTATCTACACCGCCATCAGCGGCTTTGGTCGCACCGGTCCTAACTCGTCCAAGCCCGCTTATGACAATACCGGACAGGCGGCTGGCGGATTGTGGTCGATGAACGGCTATGCCGAGATGCCGCCGGTCCGCGTCGGCACCATCATCGGTGATCTCGCCGCTTCGCTGTATGCGGCCATCGGAACACTCGCGGCGCTCCGCGAAGCCGAGACGTCGGGTAACGGTCAGGTCGTCGACGTCTCGCAGCAGGATTCGGTCCTGACACTGACCGAGAATGCGGTGGTCCGCTATACCGCGGAGAAGGACGTGGCCTCGCCGCTCGGCAACGATCACCCGTTCGTGCGGCCCTACGGTCAGTTTCCCTGCAAGGACGGTTACGTCTTCTTCGGCGGCTACACCGACAAGTTCTGGGCGATCACCTGCACGCTGTTCGGCGAGCCCGAACGTGCAAGAGATCCGGACATCGACACGATGGAGAAGCGGTTCGACCGGATCGTCGCCGAGACCAAGGTGAAGCCGCTGCTGGAACGCTGGTTCAGCCGGTACACCAAGGCCGAGCTCGAGGAGATGGCGGGCGACAAGATCCCGCTCAGCGCGATCAAGACCATCGCCGAGGTGGTCGAAGACCCTCACATCGCCGCGCGCAACATGATCGTCAACGTTCCCGTCGCGGGGAAGCTGATCGGCATGTTCGGCCAGCCGATCAAGCTGTCGGGAGGGGAGCCGACATCTTTCGACAAGGCGCCCTTGCCCGGGGAGCATAATGCCGAGGTTCTCGGGCGCCTGGCGGATGTGACGCCTGACGAGCTGTTACGTCTCAAGGCTTCGGGAGCGATTTGATGTCTATCGATTTCACCAGAGACGGCCACGTCGCCACCGTCAGGATCAATCGGCCGGACAAGCTCAACGCGCTGACGCTCGCCATGTATGACGATCTCGGTCGCGCGTTCGTCGAGATCAAGGATGATGACGACGTGCGTGCCGTTGTGCTGACAGGCGCTGGCGACCGGGCGTTCTGCGTTGGCGCCGATCTCACGGAATCCATCCCGGCGCTCGCGTCCGATCGCTTCGACATCTCCGAGTGGGATCCGGCGCATATCAAGTTTCCCGGCTTCTTCAAGCCGGTCGTGAGCGCCATCCGCGGCATGTGCATGGGCGGAGGCTTCGAGATCATGTTGGCAACGGACATACGCATCGCAGCGCGCGGGGCGGTGTTTCAGCTGCCTGAGCCCAAGCACGGTTTCGTCCCGGCCGGCGGCACGCTGGTGCGCCTGGTCAGGCAGATCGGGTATGCGCATGCGATGGAGATCATGCTGACGGCGCAGCGGTTCTCGGCGGACGACATGCTCGCCAGGGACGTCATCAACCACGTGGTCGATGAAGACAGGGTCCAGCCGCTGGCCTACGAGCTCGCCGCAAAAATCGCCGCGCTGAGTCCCGTAGCGATCCAGACCATCAAAGAGGCGGCGTTGACGTTACAGGATCTGCCGCTGACCGAGGCATTCCGTATCGAGGCCGCGCTTGGTCAGCGCACCTTCACCAGCGAGGATGCCAAAAGAGGCCTTGCCGCGTTTGCGAGCAGGGCGGGCAACAAGTGATATCGCGGCCGTCTCACCGGCCGCGGCAACAAGAAGACTTCATCGAAAGGGGTAGGGGATGGGACAATCAAAATTCGGTCTGCATTATCTGGCGAGCGCGGCGACAAGTCTGTTCTTGTGCGCGTCTCCCGCGGTCGCACAGAGCGAGAAGATATCAGACGGCGTTGTCCGCATCGGGCTGATCGAGGACATGTCGGGTGTCTATGCCGACATTACCGGCAAGGGTGCCGTGACTGCCGCACAGATGGCGGTGGAGGAATTCGGCGGCAAGGTGCTGGGTATGCCGATCGAAATCGTATCGGCGGATCACCAGAATAAGCCCGACATTGCCGCTAATGCCGCGCGCAAATGGTTCGATACCGAGAAGGTCGATGCAATTCTCGATGTCGCATCCTCCTCGCCTGCCTTGGCTGTCCTCGAAATTGCCAAGGAAAAGAAAAAGATCGTCACACTGAGTTCACCCGGCTCGACCCGGATCACGAACGAGGTCTGCGGGCCCTATGTCGTCCACTGGGCCTACGACACCTTCGCGATTGCCAACAGCACGGGCAAGGCGCTGGTCGGGCAGGGCTTTGACAGCTGGTACTTCGTGACGGCGGACTATGCGTTCGGTCAGGGCCTGGAAAAGGACACCGGCGAGGTCGTCACGACCTTGGGCGGTAAAGTTCTGGGCAGCACGAAGCATCCGGTCGGAACGGCAGATTTCGCCTCTGTCTTGCTGACCGCACAGGGCTCCAAGGCGAAGGTCGTCGCACTCGCGAATGCAGGCGGCGATACCATCAACTCGATCAAGCAGGCTGCCGAGTTCGGTCTGACCTCTGGCGGCCAGAAGCTCGCCGCGCTGGCCGGCTTCATCAACGACGTTCACGGTCTCGGCCTGAAGGAAGCAAAGGGGCTGACGATCACCGAAGCGTCCTATTGGGACATGAACGACGATACGCGAAAGTGGTCGAAGCGCTTCTACGCCACCATGAACGCGATGCCGAATATGCTTCAGACGGGCACCTATTCATCGGTCCTGCACTATCTGAAGGCCGTCCAGGCCGCGGGCACCGATCGGACCGAGGACGTCATGCAAAAGATGCGGGAACTGCCCATTAACGACGTCTTCTATAAGAACGGCAAGATCCGCGAGGACGGCCGCATGGTCCACGATATGTATCTGTTCGAGGTCAAGAAGCCGGAAGAGTCCAAAGCGGCATGGGACTACTACAAGCTGCTCGCCACAATCCCGGCCGATCAAGCGTTCCAGCCCCTGGCTCTGTCGCGGTGCCCGCTGATCAAAAAATAGAGCTGAGGTGACTGGAGGACCGGAGCTGTCCATCCGGCCTCAGGATCGTACGGAAGCTGGATGATGGAGCGCGCGTGCCGGGCGACCAGTGCGCGCATTCCTGCGAAGAGCCGGCGGCCTGGAGCGTTTTCGAGCGAGGTGGACACCGGTTCGCGTGAAGAAAACGCGTCAGAACAAGAATCTAGAGCTTCGGTTCTGATTCAATCAGAACCGATAGTGCTCTAGCGCAACACGACTTCCTGATCGGTCCAACGGAGATAGTGCCGCGGCGCCGCGCCGAGCTCGCGCTTGAACATGGCAGCGAACGCGCTCGGGCTGTCATACCCGACGTCAAGTGCCACGCACGTCACGGGTTCGCCCGCGCCCAGGCGAGCCAGAGCTTCCAGAAGCCGTACGCGCTGGCGCCAGCCAGAGAAGCTCTGGCCCGTCTCGCGGCGAAACAGCCGCGTCAGTGTTCGCCGGCTGAGGCTACATCTGTCGGCCCAATCGTCGAGCGTGAGGTCGGAGGAGGGGTCGCCGAGCACTGCCTTGCAGATCGCCGCAAGTCGGGGATCGGGAGGCACCTCCACGTGCAGCGTCACCTCCGGCATGCGTGCGATCTCGGTAAGCAGAAGCTCGAGCAGCTTGCCGTCGCGTCCATCCTGGTCGTAGGTCTGCGGCATCCGCACCGCCTCGTCCATCAGCGCTTCAACGAGCGAGGAAGCACGAATCAGGCGGCATGTCTCCGACGTCTCTCGTCGGCGATCAGGCGTGACATAGATCGTTTGGGCCTCGACTTCACCCCAGGCCCGCGATTGATGTACGACGCCGGCCGGTATCCATAGCCCATGCCCGGGCGGGACCACGAAATGACCCCGTTCGGTCATCATGGCCGTGACGCCCGCGATCTGCAGAATGAACTGGTCACGTCGATGCGCGTGCCGCGTGCTGGTGCTCTCGTTCGGATAGGTTGCGGTCATCGCGGCGACCGGGCGCGCGACCGTCTGAAGATGTCCGGCATAGATTGCCGCTGCTGCTGGGCCCGCCTGTTTACTGCAGGTACGCAATTCGCCAGTGACATCTCGCCGCGCTACGACTTTCACGTGTCGTGAACTCTCTGATGAGGTCCTTTTCGCAAGGCTCTTATGCATCTTCCAGGCCAGATATGGCCCGGTCGCGATGATTATTGTCCTCCATCAGGTAGCGCGGGACAACGTGTTTGGCAACAATGCGCCCGCCCGCGACATTCGCTCGAACCGAATGCGAGGCTTGGCCAAGTCGATATGCGACCACGGAGAGCTCGATGAACAGACGCGAATTCACCCAGGCCATGCTGGCCGCTGGTGCCGCCCTTCCGTTCGGCATCACCCGCGCAGCCGGCCAGACCCGCGGTGGAACGCTCAACACCATCATCCAGCCCGAGCCGCCACTGCTGGTGACCGCCTTCAACCAGCAGCAGCCGACTCTGACGCTTGGCGGCAAGATCTACGAGAGCCTGCTCAAATACGGCGCCGACCTCAAGCCTATGCCAGGCATGGCGCAGTCCTGGGAGATTTCGCCTGATGGCCTGACCTATACGTTCAAGCTGTTTCCCAACATCACCTTCCATGACGGCAAGCCCATGACGTCCGAAGACGTCGTGTTCAGCTGCATGAAGGTGCTGACCGAGACCCATCCGCGCGCGCGGCAGAACTTCGCCCGCGTCGCTTCCGCCGAAGCGCCCGATCCGCTCACCGTCGTGTTCAAATTGAAGCAACCCTTCGCGCCGTTCCTCGGCTGCTTCGACTGCACGTCGGCGCCGATCGTACCCAAGCACATCTATGAAGGTACCGACTTCCGCAAGAACCCGCTGAACGACAAGGCGATCGGCACCGGTCCGTTCAAGCTGAAGGAATGGGTGCGCGGCTCACATGTCCATCTGGTGCGGCACGAGGGCTATTATCTGAAGGACCAGCCCTATCTCGACGAGATCATTTACCGCATCATTCCGGACTCGGCCTCGCGCGCTTTGGCGCTGGAGAATGGCACGGTGCAGCTCGTGCAATGGACGGACATCGAGTTCTTCGATGTGCAGCGCTTCAAGGCGCAGAAGAATCTTGAGGTCACGACCAAGGGCTATGAATATTTCGCGCCGCATCAGTGGCTCGAGATGAACAACCGCATCGCACCGATGAACGACAAGCGCTTCCGCCAGGCGGTGATGCACCTGATCGATCGCGACGCGCTCGCCAAGCGAGTCTATTTCGGCAATGCCAAGGTTGCGACAGGCCCGATCTCGTCCAAGACGAAGTTCTATGACGGCAAGGTCAAGCGGTACGAATATTCAATTGAGAAGGCCAAGGCGCTGCTCGACGAGATGGGGCTGAAGCCCGATGCCAACGGCAAGCGCGCCGAGATCAAATATGTCGTGCCGCCCTACGGTGAATCCTACCAGCGTGCCGGCGAATTCTTCCGCCAGAGCTTTGCCCGCGTCGGCATCGATCTCGTCCTTGTCGGCACGGATATGGCGGGTTGGGCCGAGAAGGTGGGCAATTGGGATTATGAGATGACCCAGAACCTGCTCTACCAGCTCGGGGATCCCGCGCTCGGTGTCTCTCGCACCTATGTGTCGTCGAATATAAAAAAGGGCATCCTGTTCTCGAATACGGAGGGTTACTCCAATCCCGAGGTGGACAAGCTGTTCGACGAAGCTGCTGTCACGCTCGACGAGGCCAAGCGCCAGGAGTTGTATTCCAAGGTGCAGCAAATCCTGGTCGAAGACGTGCCGGTCGCCTGGACGCTCGAACTCGAATACCCGATCATCTACGACAAGGCGTTCAAGAACATCGTATCGACCGGCATCGGGTCGCACGAGAGCTTCGGGGCGGTCTACAAATCGTGATCCGTCTCGGCAGCGCAGCGACGATCGGGCTGATGGCGCTGAGCCGGATCGCCCAGCTTATCGCCGTCATCCTCCTCATCGCCACCTTCAACTTTGTTCTGGTGCGGGCCGCCCCCGGCGATCCAGCCCAGGTCATGGCCGGTCAGTCGGGCGCGTCCGATCCGAAATTGCTGGAGGATCTGCGTAGGGAATACGGGCTCGACAAGCCGTACGTCGTCCAGCTCGCGAGCTATCTTGTCCGCGTGGTCACGCTTGATCTCGGTTACTCCTACCGCCAACGCCGCCCGGTGGTCGATCTCGTTCTCGAACGACTGCCGGCAACATTGCTGCTGACAGTCACCGCATTCTGTCTGGCGCTCCTGATCGGCACGACGCTCGGTGCACTGGCGGGGCTCGCGGCAGGCACAGTGCTCGACACGGTCTTCACCGTGCTGTCGCTGGTGCTCTATGCGACGCCCGTATTCTGGCTGGGGCTGATGCTGGTCCTGGTCTTCTCGGTAACGCTCGGCTGGCTGCCGCCGTTCGGTTACGAGACCATCAACGTCAAGCTCTCGCCGATCGAGCGTGCGCTCGATGTCGCCAAGCATATGATCATGCCGGTGACCTCGCTGGCGGCGATCTACCTGGCCATCTATGCCCGACTGATGCGGTCCTCGATCATCGAGGTCGCCCAGCAGGATTTCATCAAGACCGCGCGCGCCAAGGGCCTATCCGGCCCCAGCATCGTCGTCGGCCACATGCTGCGCAACGCGCTGGTGCCCGTCGTCACCGTCGCCGGCATGCAGGCCGGCGCTCTGGTCGGCGGCGCCGTTGTCATCGAGACCGTGTTCGCCTGGCCGGGGCTCGGGCGGCTCACCTTCGATGCCCTGCTGCAGCGCGATTATCCTGTGCTGCTCGGCATCTTCCTGATCCTGTCGATCGTCGTCATCGTGCTCAATCTCCTGACCGACGTGATCTACAAGCTGATCGATCCCCGCATGACCACGGGAGCGGCGTGATGGATGCGGTCCGCTCCTTCCTGCGTCATCCTTCGGGCATGGTCGGCCTCGTCGTGCTGCTCATCGTCGTGATCGTCGCGATCGTGGCGCCCGTCGTCTTTCCGGTCTCGCCCTGGGAGATGGTCAGTGCGCCCTTCACGCCGCCCGGTGAGGACGGACTTCTGCTCGGCGGCGACACGCTCGGCCGTGATGTAGCGGCCGGTGTTGCCTATGGTGCACGCGTGTCGCTCGTGATCGGCATGGCCTCGGCCATGGCCGCCATGGTGATTGGCGTCACGATCGGCGCGATCTCGGGCTATTTCGGCGGCAAGGTTGATCTCGTCCTGATGCGGATGACCGAGCTATTCCAGACCATCCCCGCCTTTGTGCTGGCCATTCTCCTGGTTGCGACCTTTACCCCGTCGCTGCTCACGATCATCCTGACCATCGGGGCGGTGAGCTGGCCGCCGCTGGCGCGCCTCACCCGCGCCGAATTCTTGCGCCTGCGCAACCGCGAATTCGTCGAGGCGGCGCTGTGCCAGGGCGAGGGCACCCTGCGCATCGTGCTCGGTCATATCCTGCCCAATGCGATCTCGCCGATCCTGGTCGTGACCTCGCTGACGGTCGCCACCGCCATTTTGTTGGAAAGCGCGCTTTCGTTCATGGGCCTTGGCGACCCCAACCTGATGTCCTGGGGGTTCATGATTGGTGCGGGGCGCACCGTCATTCGCAATGCCTGGTGGATGAGCGTGTTTCCCGGGCTTGCCATCCTCGTCACCGTCCTCGCGATCAACCTGTTCGGCGAAGGCCTCTCCGATGTCCTCAATCCCCGTGTTTCGAGGCGCCGGTCATGAGGGGCACCCTGCAAGCCATGGCCCCCGTGCTCTCGGTTGAGAATCTCTCGATCGCGCTGCCCGAAGGCGGTGATCGTCCCTTCGCAGTCGAGAATGTTTCGTTCGAGGTGAGGCCGAACGAGGTCGTCTGCCTCGTCGGCGAGTCCGGTTCGGGCAAGTCGATGATCGCGCATGCGCTGCTGTCGCTGCTGCCAAAGAGAATAGCCGTCGCCTCAGGCACGGTGACGGTCGCAGGCCAAAACCCGGTAGAGCTCGATCGGCAGGCGCTACGTCGCCTGCGCGGCGGCGACGCTGCGATGATCTTTCAAGAGCCGCTGTCCTCGCTGAATCCGCTCAAGCGCGTCGGCAAGCAGATCGAGGAGATGATCCTCACACATCAGAAGCCGCCGCCGTCAGCGAGCGACGTGTATGAGCGCGTGCAGCAGCTTCTGACGCAGGTGGGACTGCCCAATCCGAAGCTGCTCGAAAAGAGCTATCCGTTCGAGCTGTCCGGGGGCCAGCGCCAGCGGGTTATGATCGCGATGGCGATGGCCAACCGGCCGGCGCTGTTGATCGCGGACGAGCCGACCACCGCGCTCGACGTCACCACCCAGCGTCAGATCCTGGGTCTGATCGACGAGCTCAGGCGTGACCGCGGCATGGGCGTGCTCCTCATCACCCATGATTTCGGCGTCGTCGCTGACGTCGCAGATCGTGTCGTGGTGCTACGTCACGGCAAGGTGGTGGAGCAGGGGACCGTCGAGGAAGTCCTGCGCCATCCCAAGGCCGACTATACGCGCGAGCTGATCGATGCGGTGCCGAAGGCTCGCCTCGACCAAATCAGCCGGAAGGATGTTCACTCCGAGCCGCTGCTTGAGGTGATCGGTCTTCGGAAGACGTTCCGGGTCAAGCGCGGCTTCCTTCAGCCGCCGCGCGAGGTTGTCGCAGCCGACGGCATCTCGTTGACGCTCCATGAAGGCGAGACGCTCGCGGTGGTGGGGGAGTCGGGTTCCGGCAAGTCCACCCTCGGCCGCATGATCCTGCGGCTGACCGAGCCCGACGACGGAGCCATTCGCTTCAATGGTCAGGATCTGCGCCAGCTCCGTGGCGAGGCGCTCCGCCAGGCGCGCAAGCAGCTTCAGATCGTGTTCCAGGATCCCTTCGCCAGCCTCGATCCGCGCCAGAAGGTCGGCGACGCCATCGCCCGTGGCCCGATGGCCTTTGGAAGGTCGCGCGCTGAAGCCATGGAGCAGACTAAGAATCTGCTCATGCGGGTCGGCCTCGGCGCCGTTGCCGCCGATCGCTACCCCCACGAATTCTCCGGCGGCCAGCGCCAGCGCATCTGCATCGCGCGGGCGCTGGTGCTGAAGCCGCGCGTGCTGATCGCGGACGAAGCGGTGTCGGCGCTCGACGTCTCCGTGCAGGCACAGGTGCTGGCGCTACTCGCCGAGCTGCGACAAGAGATGAAGCTCGCCATGGTCTTCATCACACACGATTTGCGCATCGCCGCCGAGATCGCCGACCGCGTCATCGTGCTTCAGAGGGGCCGCATCGTCGAGGAGGGCGCCACCGCCGACGTCTTCACCGCGCCTCAAGCGGCCTATACCCGCGACCTGCTCGATGCAATTCCGGGCCGCAACTTCTTCGACCAGCCGGGTTTTGCCAACGCGACCGGCAGGATTCCGACAGCAAGGATGAGTTCATGACCGATAGCGTTTCCCTTCCAGCCGCCGCGCGCGAACGCATCGAGGCCGCCGTGGATGCCGCCTTCGACAAGCAGATCGACACCACCATCGCGTTCACCGCGATTCCGAGTACGCGCGCGGCCGAAGCCCCCTGTCAGGACATGTTCGCAAAGTTGCTGCGCGAGCGCGGCTATGAGGTCGACGATTGGGTCATCAATCAGGACGATCTCAAGACACTGCCCGGTTACGGCCCCGTCGAGACCGATTTCTCTCGCGCGCGCTCCGTCGTCGGCACTTACCGGCCGGCGAAGGAGGAGGGTCGTTCCCTGATTCTCCAGGGCCATTGCGACGTCGTGCCGGCAGGTCCTCTCGACATGTGGGAGCGGCCGCCGTTTCAGCCGGTGGTCGAGGACGGCTGGCTGTATGGCCGCGGCGCCGGCGACATGAAGTCCGGCACCATCTCGGCGCTGTACGCTCTCGACGCGATCAAGGCAGCAGGCTACAGGCCCAAGGGCCGCATCCACCTCCAGTCGGTGATCGAAGAGGAGAGCACCGGCCTCGGCGCGCTCTCGACCCTCCAGCGCGGCTACCGCGCCGATGCCTGCATCCTGCCCGAGCCGACCGACGAAAAGCTGATGCGCGCCCAGGTCGGCGTGATCTGGTTCCGGCTGAAAGTGCGCGGAATACCCGTCCATGTCGCACGCGCCGGTACCGGCTCGAATGCGATTAAGGCCGCCATCCATCTGATCCAGAAGCTCGAAGGTCTCGAGGCCGAATGGAACGAGCGCGCCAAGACGCACCCATCCTTCAAGTCGGTCGATCACCCGCTCAACTTCAATCCCGGCATCATCAAGGGCGGGGACTGGGCCTCCAGCGTTCCCGCCTGGTGCGACGTTGATTGCCGCATCGGCGTTCTGCCCGGTTGGAAGATTGCCGACGCCCAGGCCGAGATCGTGGATTTTGTCAGCAAGGCCGCGCGCTCGCATCCTTTCCTTGCCAACAACCCGCCCGAGATCGTCTGGTCCGGCTTCCTGTCGCCGGGCTATGAAGCGACGGGGATCCAGGAAAGCGAGGCCGTTCTGGCTCCGATCTACGAGCATGTGTTCGGTCGCAAGCTGACGGATTTTTCGTCCACGGCGCTGACCGACGCACGCTTCTATGGCCTCGATTTCGGCGTTCCGGCATTCTGCTTCGGTGCAAGAATGGGAGGCGCACATGGTTTCAACGAGCGCGTCGACCTCGCCTCGGTGAAGCGGGTCACCAAGGCGCTTGCGTTGTTCGTCGCGAGCTGGTGCGGAATCGAGGCGAAGTAGCTCGAGCATGATCCGGGAGGACGTGCAGCAGTCCTCCAGAAAGATCCTGCTCAACAGAACCTAGGCAAGCTCGCCAAACAGGGAGGCGCAATGGACAGCCAAGGTGCAGGCGGCAAGCCGCCGGTCAAGACCCAAGAGGATCTGCGCGCGCATTTCGGGCAGGTGAACCTGATCGCCGAGAAGAAGGTTCTCCATCATCTCGACAAGTTCTGCCGTGATTTCATCGCGCTGTCCCCCTTCCTCGTCCTCGCCACGAGCGACGGCAACGGCCACGCCGATGCGAGCCCTCGCGGCGACGCGCCGGGGTTCGTCGCCGTGCTCGACGACAAGACGCTGCTGATTCCCGACCGGCGCGGCAATAACCGCGTGGACACGTTCGGCAACGTCATTGCCTCGCCCGGGATCGGCTTGATCTTCATGGTGCCCGGAATCAACGAGACCCTGCGCGTCAACGGGCGCGCGGAGATCTCGCAGGATGCCGAGCTGTTGGCGCCGCTCACGGTGCAGGGCGTCGTCCCCACGATCGGGCTCAAAATCCATGTCGAGGAGACCTACTTCCACTGCGGCAAGGCGCTCATGCGTTCGAAGCTGTGGAGTCCGGCGGCACAGGTCGAGCGCAACAGCTTCCCGACACTCGGCCGGATCATCGCCGAGCAGACTGCCGCCATCGAGGCCGAAGTCGCCGAGAAGACGTTGGAAGAAGGGTATCGTACGAGGCTCTACTGAATGACGACCTCGGCATTGCCATACCGAGGCGTCATCGACACTGCTGCAGACAACGTGACCGGAAAAATCAAGGGGCGCGTCGCGATTGATGTGGAGGCGGAGGATCGGCTCTCACGGCGGAGTATGCCGCCAGCCTGTTGGAATAGCCGAGAGCAGCGCCGATGGTTCTGGCTGCCTCCATCACGTGGACTGAATACTCCTTGATCTGCTTGCGCTTGATGCGGCTGTCGGGGCCGGACATGCCGATCGCTCCGACGAGTTCGCCGGAACGGCCGAGGATCGCACAAGCGCAGGCCGCGATGCCCTCGCGCCACTCGCCGTGCAGCACGGAGGAGTAACCCTGCGCGCGCGCCAGCTCAATGTCCTCCCGCAGCTCCTTGATCGTCGTTCGCGTCGTTTCCGTGTAGCGCCTGAGATGCGGCCGAAATCGTTCCAGGTAGTCATCTGGCATATGTGCGAGCATCGCCTTGCCCGTCGCCATGGTGAAAGCGGGTGCGCGCATGCCCACGCTCGTATGGGCGCGAATATGGTGGGCGCTTTCGATCTTGTCGACGTAGACGACGTCGGTATCTTCAAGCACGGACAGGTGAATGGTTTCGCCGGTAATCTCGGCAAGCTTCGTCATTGCCGGTCGCGCGACGTTGATGAGATCCATCCGGTGGATGACATGGCTGCCGAGCGCCCAGATCTTGGTCGTGAGCTCGTAGGTGCTGTGCGGGGGGATCTGGCGCACATAGCCTTGAGATTGCAAAGTCATCAGCAGCCGATGCACGTTGCTCTTGGTGAGCTTCAGCTCGCTCGCGAGATCCGTGACCCCACGGGGCCGCTCGCTCAGAGCAAGTGCTTCCAGGAGACGCAGACCCTTGATAAAAGCCTTATCCATCCACCAGCCAAATTAGAATGATCTTCCACTCGATCTAGCATGGCCGCGCGATCGACAATAGCCCGCGTGTGGCATCAGCCCCGATCCTTCTCGGATCGGGGCTGATCGGCCTGCCTACTGGGCCAGCAAGGCGTTGAGCTTCTCCTGCCCGTACTCTTCGTTGGTGGACTTTCCGGCCGGCGAAGCTGCGCCCCAATAATCCGGGCTCCATTCGATCGCTTTCGAGACGTTGTCCGGGTTGTTGGCCCAGTAGCGGGCGAGCTTCTTGTCGGTCGCGGCCTCGAACACGATCGGGGAGGGAAGGGCGACCGGGAAGGTCGAGGTGAGCTGCGCCGCACGCTTGGGCTCGAGCCGCCAGGAAAGCAGCTTCATCGCGTTATCGTAGTTCGGCGCTCCCTTGGGAATGGAGAAGAAGTCGTAGTAGATGAAGCCCTGATTGAAGGTCAGCTCGATCGGGGCGCCCTCGAGGGCGAGCTTGCTCATCGAGCCGGTGTAGGCCATGCACATGTCGGCCTCGCCATCGAGCAGAAGCTGCGGCGGCTGTGCGGATGTCGTCCACCATTTGGCGATGTGTGGCTTGATCTCCTTGACCTTCTTCAGCGCCCGCTCCATGTCGATCGGGTAGAGCTTGCTCTTCTCAACGCCGTCGGCCATCAGCGCCGCTTCGAACACGAAACGCGGCCAGGCGGGCATGCAGCGCCGGCCGGGAAATTTCTTCACGTCCCAGAAGTCGGCCCAGGTGGTCGGTACGTTTTCGCCCTTGTACTTGTCCTTGTTGTAGACGAGGCCGACGCCGATCACCTGCAGTGCCACGCCCTTCTTGCGCTTCAGATTGTCCGGCATTGCCGCCAGCGTCTGTTTCGCCGCGTCGGACAGCTTGGAATAGTCGATATCGGCCAGACAGCAGTCGCCGAGCAGCTTCGTCTCCTGGTCGAAGATGAATGTCAGGTCCCATTGCGCCTTGCCGGCTTCGGCCTGAGCCTTGATGCGCGGGCCGCTACGGGCCTCCTGGACGGTGACCACCTTGATGCCGGTCTCCTTCTCGAATGGGTCGTACATGACCTTGCGCAATGCATCGCCATATCCGCCGCCCGGATCCTGCATGATCACGACGTTGCTCTGTGCTTGAGCCAAACCCGTCCCCATCGCGACGAGCAGGGCCGAGGCCAATACGGAAGCCGATAGTCGCCAGCGTTTCATTCCCAGCATTTTTCTTTCCTCCAGTTGAAATTGATCTGCGTCACGTCGCCTTCCGTGACGTGGCGAAAACGGGTCGTGCAAGGACGAGTCCTGCGACGACCAGAAGCACCTCCAGCGTCGAGACCACGGCCAGCACCGGATTGAGCCGGTAATTGACGTCGCCCCACAGCATGAGAGGGAGCGTCTTCAGCTCCGCGCTCGAGAGGAACAGCGTCAGCACCAGCTCGTCGAACGAGTGCAGGAAGGCGAAGAATGTTGCCGCAGCCAGGCCCGGCATGATTGCAGGCAGCGTCACCAGACGGAACACCGTCAGGGACGATGCGCCATGGACCGCAGCTGCCTGTTCGAGCCTGGTATCGACGCCTTGAAGAGATGCGGACAGGATCACGACGACGAGGGGAAGGCCGCCGATCGCATGTGCCGCGGCAAGGCCGAAGACGGAGCCGATCAGATCGAATCGCAGGAACAGGCTGTAGAGCGACAGGCCGAGCACGACCGGAGGGACGATGATCGGACTTACGAGAAGCAGCATGATGGCGGATTTGCCGCGAATGCTGCTCCTGACAATGCCGAGGGCGGCCGACGCGCCCAGCACGATCGCGATGGCGGCGGACATCGCAGCGACGACCAACGATGTCCAGAACGCCCGCATCCAGTTCGAATCGGAGAAGAACTGCTCATACCAGCGCAGTGAGAAGCCCGGCGGCGGGAAGGTCAGATAGCTTGCGCTGCTGAAGGAAATGATCATCACCACGACGATCGGCAGGATGAGAGTGCCAATGACCAGCCCGCCCATGATGCGAACGGTCCAGGTCCCACAACTCGCCGGCAGACGCCCGAATAGCCTCAGAAGCGGCCAACCGATCACGTCGGCAGCCGAGGCGCCGAGGCTGCGGCGGCTGACATCGGCGGCGCGGCCGTCTGTCTTCCCTGGTGCAGCCTCCGTCAGCTTCCGGCCGCCCCAAATGAACTCGAATCCCAGAAAGCGTCCGGCCACGGCGACCACCGCCAAGGTGATCGTCAGCAGCACCACGCCCAAAGCCTGCAGGAATCCCTCCGATGTGACCGAGTCTGCCTGCTGGGTGATGTGCATGGCAAACATCTGGTCGCCGGGTCCGCCGAGCAGGGTCGGCGTAATGAAGAAGCCGATCGCGGCGACGAAGACGAGCAGGAAGCCAGCGCCCATCCCGGGCAAGGTCAGCGGCAGCAACACGCGCCAGAAGGCCGCAATGGGCCCGGCGCCGCTGGCCAGCGCCGCGCGCGTCAGGCTTTGATCAAGGCGCGCCACGCTGGAATAGATCGTCAGCACCATCAAGGGCAGAAGCACCGCGGTCATGCCGAGAAGCACCGTGCCGCGATTGAACAGAAGCTGCACGGGCTCGCTCAATATGCCGATCGAAACCAGCATCTTGTTGACCGGCCCGTTGCGGCCGAGCAGGACCATCCAGGCGTAGGTCCGGATCAGGATGGCGATGAAATAGGGCAGCACGATCGCGGTCGCGATCAGGACCTGGGCAATGCCGCGACTGCGGTGAATGAGCAGAGCAGTCGGATATCCGAACAGCAGGCAGAGGCCCGCGACCGTAACCGAGATCTGCATCGTGCGGACGAGCGAATCCCAATAGAGCGGTATCGCGAATACCCTCTCGAAGTAGGACGACCATGACGGCCCGCTCAGGCTGATACGGATGAGGTCGATCAGCGGCAGGAGATAGATGAAGGCCAGGAAGGCGAGCGCAGGCACGAGCAGCAGCGCGGGATTCTTCAACCTCCTGACGAGATCGAGATCCGCAGGGCGGTCTGCGCGGACGCCGATCGATGCCGAGGTCATGCAAGCACCCAGCAGTCCGCAGCACCCCAGCTCACGTGCAAACGATCCCCGACGGTCGGCAGGGGGCGGTCGGCCATGTCGGTGCACCTGATCAGGAGCGGCTCTCCGCCCTCCATTTGGGCCTCGATCCGCAGGATCTCGCCGAGGAAGATCGCAGACGTGACGCTGACGGGTGCAGAATTCGCAGTCGGTTCGTTCGAGACGGCGATTCGTTCCGGACGCACGAGCACGGTTGCGCGCCCAACGTCGATCGTGTCCCGGCTCTCGGCGTTGAACACGTATCCTGCGCGGCTTTTCATCGTCAGCGTCGATCCGCGCTTCTGGAGAATTTCGGCCTCGACCAGATTGCTCTCGCCGACGAACGAGGCGACGAAGCGATCGCTCGGATGGCGATAGATGTCCACCGGGCGGCCGATCTGGACGATCTTGCCGGCGTTGAGCACCGCGATGCGGTCGCTCATCGTCAGGGCTTCGCCCTGGTCATGGGTGACGAACAGGATCGTGCTGCCGATGGTCCGGTGAAGGTCGCGGATCTCGATCTGGATCGACTCGCGCAACCGCCGGTCCAGCGCGCTGAGGGGTTCGTCCATCAGCACGACCTTGGGCCTCCTGACGATCGCGCGGGCGATGGCGACGCGCTGCTGCTGCCCGCCCGACATTTGCGAAGGAGACTTCGTCGCGTGCTCCGTCAACCGCATGATCTCCAGCGTTTCCGCGACGCGTCGCTCCGCAGTCGCCCGGTCGACGCCTGCCATGCGAAGTGGAAACGCGACGTTCTGGCTGACCGTCATGTTCGGAAAGAGCGCGTAGCTCTGGAACACCATGCCGAAACCACGCTTGTGCGTGGGCACGTTGTGGACAGGCTTGTCGTCGACGAGGATCTCGCCGTTGTCGAGGCTCTGGAATCCGGCCACGAGGTTGAGCAGCGTGGTCTTTCCGCTGCCGGAAGGGCCAAGAAGCGTGATGAATTCGCCCGGCTCGATGTCGATGCTGATCCGGTCGACCGCGTGAAAGCTGCCGTATCTCTTCACCGCGTCGCGGACGGCGATGCTCGATCCGATGGCGTCGCGTTCCCGGAGCCGGCCGGTCGACGGCGTCCGAACGTTCGCATCGCCGGAGCGCACTGCGCGCAGAGCCGCGGGCTCAGCCATTCTCTCCTCCCAATGGGTTCTATATTGTAGAATGCTATTCCAATTATTGTTGGCCTAGCGCGCCGTCTTGTCAAGTCGAGCGCTTGATCGCGCCGCAACGGCGGGCCGCTGCGATCGGTCGCGCAGACGAGATCCCCTGTAAACAAAGGCTTCGCCGATGAAGCCAGATTGACAGCGTCGTCGAACTTCGACTAGCATAAATCTGGAATTGCGTTCTACAATATAGAACAATACGGGAGGATGATGGTGTTGAGCGAGCCTCGCATCATGGCGAAGCACATCGAGCCGGGCATGCGCCTCGCGCTGCCGGTCGACTACGCCGGCGTCTCCATGGCGATGACGCGGCCAATCATCGAGCATGGCGCAGGCAATCTCGATCTCGTCTGCGTTCCAACCGGCGGATTGCAGGTCGACCAGCTTGTCGGCGCGGGTCTGGTCCGGACGGTGGAGACCAGCGCCGTCTCGCTGGGTGAAGCCGGTGGAGCGCCCCGGTTCAACGCGGCCGTCAAGGAAGGCGCGATTCGACTGAAGGACGCGACGTGTCCCGCCATCCATGCGGGCCTGATCGCGGCGCAGAAGGGCAGTCCCTTCATGCCGCTCCGGGGGTTGATCGGAACGGATCTGCTGCGCCATCGCGAAGATTGGCGCGTCGTCGACAATCCGCTGGCAGACGGAGGCGATCCGATCGTGCTGATTCCGGCAATCAAGCCCGACGTCACGATCTTCCACGTGCCCATGGCTGATCGTTTCGGCAATGTCTGGATTGGGCGACGACGCGAGCTTGCCGCCATGGCCTACGCTTCGCGCACCGTTCTGGTCACGGTGGAGCGGGTCGTCGAGGAAAATCTGCTCGCCGATGAGATGAGCGCCGCCGGCGTGCTGCCGGCACTCTACGTCACGGCAGTCGCGCGCGCTCCGAAGGGGGCGTGGCCCTACGGTCTGTGGGGTGAATATCCGGCCGATAACGCAGAGATCGCGCGCTATGCGAAGGCCGCGCGAACGGCCGATGGCTTCTCTGCCTATATGGCGCAGGCGCAGATGGAGCCCGCGTGATGGCCGGCGTTCTCCCTCGCGAAGTGCTGATTTGCACGATCGCGCGGCTGCTCGACGGGGTCAGGCATGTCGCAGTAGGGGCCTCCTCTCCGATTCCTGCCGCCGGCGCGATGCTGCTGCGTGCAATGAAGCAAGCGGGCGGTGCCGTCGGTCCACGCATCTCCATTCTCGGCTCCGTCGAGCATAATTTCTTCACCAACGGTTCGGCGGAGCTGTTCGATTGTGCCGGTCAGGGCCGGATCGACGCGTTCTTTCTCGGCGGGGGCCAGATCGACGGCTTCGGCAACGTGAACCTCGTCGGGACCGGTGACTATCCGCGCTCCAGCGTGCGCTGGCCCGGCTCGTTCGGGTCTGCCTATCTCTACTTTGTCGTGCCGCGGGTCATCCTCTTCCGCGAAGAGCATACGCCGCGCGTCTTCGTCGAGAAGGTTGACTTCATCAGTGCCCCGGGCGTCAGTCCTGAAGGAGTCTTCCGGAGCGGCGGCCCCGTTGCTCTCTTGACCGGCAAGAGTCTCTTTCGGTTCGACAAGACGCGGCCGGGGTTCGAGCTGGAGAGCGTTCATCCCGGGCACGATCTTGCGGAGATCAAGCAAGCGACCGGTTTTCGGTTCGTCCATGACGCCGAGCCGCGGCAGACCCCGCTGCCCGATCGATCGACGCTCGACCTGCTCCGCGGCCGTGTCTTCGACGAACTCGCCGAGACCTATCCCGAATTCGCCGCCCAGATGCGGCGCGATCTTGTCGCGGTCGACGCATGAGCAGGGTCAAGCGGGTCCCACATTGCAGCCATTGGGGTGCGTACACGATCCTCGTCGAGGACGATCGCATCGCGGGCGTCGAGCCGTTCGAGCACGATCCGGCGCCTTCCCCGATCATCCATTCCGTTGCCGAATGGGCCAACGCCGAACGGCGCGTGCTGCGACCTATGGTCCGCTCCGGCTGGCTCGACAAGCGCGAGAAGAGCGATCGCCGGGGCCGCGGCCGCGAGAAATTCGTGCCGGTGAGCTGGGACGAGGCGACGACGCTGGTCGCCGACGAAGTGCGCCGCGTGGCCGGCACGTTCGGCAACGCGTCGATCTTCGCGGGCTCTTATGGTTGGACCAACTCCGGCCGCCTGCATCATGCTTCTTCGCTTCTGAAGCGCATGCTCAATCTGGTTGGCGGCTTCACCAGGCACGTCGACACCTATTCCATCGCGGCAGGCCCGGTGATCTTGCGCCACACGCTGGGCAGCGACGACGCATGCGGCGGCCGCGCCAATACGCTCGACACGATCGCGCAGCACACCGAAACGCTGGTGGTGTTCGGCGCTCTGTCGCCGCGAACCGCGCAGAACGAGGCCGGAGGAATTGGCAGTCACCGCCTCGAGACTTACCTTGGGAAAATCGTCGAGCGCGGCGTCAACGTCGTCCATGTCTCGCCGCTGAAGGACGATATGCCCGACTGGGTCGATGCCGAATGGTGGCCGATCCGGCCGAACACGGACGCTGCCCTGATGCTCGGCCTCGCCGGCGAGATCGTGAAGGCGGGCCGACACGACACGAATTTCCTCGCGCGCTGCACCAGCGGCGCGGATCGTCTTCTTTGCTATCTCGAAGGCGGAGCGGATGGCGTGCGCAAGGACGCCGCGTGGGCCGCCGGCATCTGCGGGCTCGATGTGGGGCAAATTGCCGAGCTCGCAAGCCGCCTGGTCGACACGCGGAGCATGCTGACGGTGAGCTGGAGCCTGCAGCGCGCCCATCATGGCGAACAGCCGTTCTGGGCGGCGCTCGGACTTGCATCGATCGTTGGCCAAATCGGGTTGCCGGGCGGTGGCGTCGGTTACGGCTACGCCTCACTCGGGGGTGTGGGGGCACCGCTCAATCTGGGCCGCTCCCCTGCCATTTCGCAACTGACCAGGCCGATCGACAGCTTCATTCCGGTGGCGCGGATCAGCGACATGCTGCTCAATCCCGGCAGGCCGTTCAGCTACGAAGGTGAGATCCGCACCTATCCGGATACGAGACTGGTCTATTGGGCGGGCGGCAATCCCTACCACCATCACCAGGACCTCAATCGCCTGTCGGAAGCCTGGACGAGGCCCGAGACGATCATCGTGCAGGACCCGATGTTCACGGCGACAGCCCAGCGCGCCGATATCGTGCTGCCGGCCACCACGTCGATCGAACGCAACGATCTTGCCGGCAACAGGCGCTCCGACTTCATCCTGGCGATGAAGAAGGCCATCGAGCCGTTGGGCGAATCCCGCTCCGATTTCGAGATCTTCAACGCGATCGCAGGAAAGCTCGGGGTGGCCGATCGGTTCAACGAGGGCCGGGACGAAATGGGCTGGGTCCGGCATCTCTACGAAGCCTGTCGCAGCGACGCCTCGCAACGCTTTGGCTTCGCGATGCCGGATTTCGATGCGTTCTGGGAAGCCGGCTATGCGCGCTGCCCGGTCAAGGCAGAGCATACGTTCCTGGCCGACTTCCGCAACGAGCCGGAGGCGCATGCGCTCAGGACCGAAAGCGGAAAGATCGTGCTCGGCAGCGAGACTCTGGCCAGGCTGGACTATGCCGACTGCCGCCCGCATCCCGCGTGGATCGAACCGGCTGAATGGCTCGGCAATGCCGCCGACGCCGGCCAAATGCACCTCATCTCGCACCAGCCGGCCGGCCGTCTTCACAGTCAGCTTGAAACCGGAGCATCGAGCCGGGCCATGAAACGCAATGGCCGTGAACAGGCTCGCCTTCATCCTGGCGACGCGGCAGCTCTCGGCATCGATGACGGCCAGACGATCCGCATCTGGAATGGTCGCGGGGAGTGCCTTGCGACGGCAGAAATCACCGACAAGGTCCGTCAGGGCGTACTGGTGCTTCCGACCGGTGCCTGGTTCACGCCGACAGGCAATAGCGGCCTGGAAATCGCCGGCAATCCGAACGTGCTCACGCTCGATATCGGCACGTCACAATTCGGCCAGGGCTGCTCGGCCCATACCAGCCTCGTGCGAGTCGAGCCGTACGCCGCCGATCGGCGCGATGCGTTCGAGGCCTATCAGGAATCGCTCGTCGCGCTCGCGGCAGTCTAACAGGAGCTTGGAACATGTCTGCGCCCGCCATCAGCCGCTTTCCCGTCCCCGACATCGCAACACTCCCCGAGGATATCCGCTCGCGGATCGAGGCGGTTCAGGAGAAGTCCGGCTTCGTCCCCAACGTCTTCCTGACACTCGCGCATCGGCCTGACGAGTTCCGGGCGTTCTTCGCCTATCACGACGCTCTGATGGACAAGCCTGGGCCGATCACCAAGGCCGAACGCGAGATGATCGTCGTCGCGACCAGCAGCGCCAATCAATGTCAGTATTGCGTTGTCGCTCATGGCGCCATCCTGCGCATTCGGGCGAAGAATCCAATGATCGCGGATCAGGTCGCCGTCAACTACCGCAAGGCCGATATCACCGCACGGCAGAGGGCGATGCTCGATTTCGCAATGAAGGTCTCGGCGCGCGCCTATGAGGTGGACGATTCCGACATCGTGGATCTCAAGGGACACGGATTCACAGAGGAGGATGCCTGGGACATTGCGGCCATTGCCGCATTCTTCGGCATGTCGAACCGTCTCGCAAACGTCACAAGCATGCGTCCGAACGACGAGTTCTTCGCGATGGGACGCTGAAGGCCGCGGGCGAAACTGCAATGGTATCGTTGGTCATCGACAGACGCTTCCGGGGCCCGCCCAATTCCGGCAACGGAGGCTACGTTTGCGGATGTCTCGCAAGGCACGTCGCCGGAGACGCCGAAGTGACGTTGCGCGCCCCGCCGCCGGTGGAGCGGCCGCTCGACGTGCTGACGAGGGCCGACGGCGGGATCGAGTTGCGCGAAAACGACGTGCTGCTCGCGACGGCGCGTACAACAGGCATCAATGTGCCGGACATTCCCAGGGTGAGCTACGCGGCGGCCGAAGAGGCGGTCGGCAGAACACCCTACGACGAGCAGAGCCACAACCTTCCGGGATGCTTCGTCTGCGGCCCCGCACGTGACGATGGCGACGGTCTCCGGATCTTTGCAGGTCCGCTGCAGGCGGAGGCAGTCCCGGGCAAGCCCGTCGTGTTCGCGGCCTCCTGGGTGCCTCATGGCAGTCTGTCCGGCGAGGACGGCTATGTCGCGCCCGAATTCGTCTGGGCCGCTCTCGATTGCCCGACCGGCTATTGCAGCGTGGGGGCCCGCCACCTCGGATTGAACGGTGACGAGACGGCCCTTCTCGGACGCATGGCTGCACGGATCGATCGCCGGCCGCGTCCCGGGGATCGATGCGTGGTGGTGGCGTGGCCGACGGGGCGGGAAGGTCGCAAGCTCTTTGCCGAGAGCGCCTTGCTTGATGCGGAGCAAGAGGTGCTGGCGACCGCGCGAGCCACCTGGCTGTTGGTCGACAGGCGGGTCCAGCTCGGAGCAAGTGCATGAATACGAATTGGAAGCAGGACATGAGCGGCAGCGATACAGAGCTCGAACTTCGTCAGTCCATTATCGACGCCTGTCGCGAGATGGCGGCGCAAGGCATCAATCAGGGAACGTCCGGAAACATCAGCGTCCGAACCGACGACGGGATCCTGCTCACGCCGTCTGGTCTTCCATACGACCGCATGAAGCCCGAAGACATCGTGGCGATGAAGTGGGACGGCTCGTGGACCGCGTCGGCCGGCAATGTTCCGTCGACGGAATGGCGTTTTCACCTCGATATCCTGAGGTCGAAGCAGGAGGTTGGCGCCGTGGTTCACGCCCATCCGATCTTCTGCACGATCATCGCGATCATGAATCGCTCGATCCCCGCGATTCACTACATGATCGCCGCTGCCGGCGGAAACGACATTCCTTGCGCGCCCTACGCTCAATATGGCACGGCCGAGCTGTCGCAGGCCGCCCTCGACGCACTTCGCTATCGCCGCGCCTGCCTGCTCGCACATCACGGGCTGATCGCCATCGGTCCCAATCTGCGCAAGGCCATGTGGCTCGCGGTGGAGGTCGAAGTGCTCGCCAAGCAGTATCACGGCTGTCTCCAGCTTGGTGCTCCTCCGCTGCTGCCGGACGAGGAAATCGACAGCATTTTGAAACGATGGGGGCAGTACGGTCTGCGCGACAACGACGGCACGCCCAAGATTCCCCAGCGTTCGAGCTAGATCACGATCAAACCATTGTCTGCGAGAAACCATGGCTTACTCTCACGACGTCAGCGTCTGCGGTACTTACATTCTGGATATTCTGGGGGTCCCGGTGACCGAGATTCCACCCGGTGGCGGCCGCTTGCTGATCGAAGAAATCCGGCTTGCGGTCGCAGGCACCGCGGGCGGAACGGTCGTCCCTTGCGCGCGTCTCGGTCTGAAGGCGCTCGCGGTTGGCGCCGTCGGCTCCGACGAGAAGGCCGACTGGATGCTGAACGCGCTGGAGCGCGAAGGCATCGACATCTCTCTCATGGAGCGGATGGCCGACAGTCCGACCTCGGCCACGATCCTGCCGATCAGGCCCGACGGCTCGCGTCCGGTCATGCACGCAAGGGGCGCTTCCGCCCGCTGGCGTATCGCACCCGAAACGCAAAGCGCCGCTTGCCGGAGCAAGATTCTGCATCTCGGCGGGGTTGGCTCCTTGCTTGCGATGGATGGAGCGCCGTCCGTCGCATTGCTGCGCGAGGCGAAGGCGGCCGGTTGTACGACGACGCTCGATCTCATCCAGGCGCGCCGCGAAACGCTGGCGCTGGTCGAGCCACTGATGCCCTATGTCGACTTCTTCATGCCGAGCATCGATGAGACCAATGCGATGGTCGGAACCGACGATCCCGCCGCGTGTGCGCGGTTCTTCATCGAAAAGGGCGCCGGGGCTTGCGCGATCTCTCTCGGTGCCGACGGTTCCTTCGTGATGACGCGCGACGGACGTCAGTTCACGGTGCCGGCGTTCGAGGTCGCGGTTCGCGACACCTCGGGATGCGGCGATTCCTACACCGGCGGCTTCATCGCGGGGCTGGCTCGCGACTGGGATCTGCTCGACTGCGCCAAGCTCGCGACCGCGACCGCCGCGATCGTCGCGACGGGGCTGGGTTCGGGCGCCAATCTCGTGTCATTCGAGGAGACCGTGAAGGCCATGAACAGCTTTCCGGTCCGCAAGCCCGCCCGCGCCTGATCCGTTCACGCCGGTAAAAGACATTCATCCGAACAACAGGGGAGAACGCAACATGGCCCGACATGCGATCGTGACGGGAGCAAGCCGCGGAATTGGCCGCGCGATAGCCATTGGCCTTGCAAGCCGCGGCTACGATCTCGCTCTGACCGATATCGCTGCCCAGGAGAAGGTTCTCCTTGAGACCGTCGCCGAGGTCAGGCAGCTGGGCGGCCGCTGCATCCCGGTGCTGGGCGACGTCAGCGACATCGGCGACTGCAGGCGGGCCGTAGCCGAAGCGGTGAGTGGCCTTGGGCATGTCGACGTTCTCGTCAACAACGCAGGGATATTGAGGCTGGCGACGATCGACGAGCTGACGCCCGATACGTGGGATCAGACGTTCGCCGTCAACACGCGCGGCGTCTTCCAGATGACCCAGGCCGTGGTGGCGCACATGAAGGAACGAAAGTACGGACGGATCGTCAACATCGCTTCGCTCGCTGCCCGAACGGGCGGTCCGGGACAGTCCCACTATGCTGCATCGAAGTCGGCCGTGGTCGGCTTCACGCGCGTCTCGTCCATGGAGTTCGGAGGCTACGGCATCACCGTCAATGCCGTGTGTCCAGGCATCATCGTCACTGAGATGGGGATGAACAATCTTCGTGATCCCGAGCGCGTCGCATATTTCGAGAAGGTCACGGACCTGCACCGGCTTGGACAGCCGGAGGATGTCGTCGGTCCCGTGGCATTCTTTGCGTCGGATGATTCTGCGTTCGTGACCGGCCAGGCCCTTAACGTGGACGGAGGCATTTTCTACAGCTAGCAACCGGGTGGGTGGCGAAAGAACTCGACATTGGCGGGTCGGTTCTGCTCCGAAGCTGGAACGGCATGCAAGGGCTCAGTCCTATTGCAGGCAGTAGCCCAGCGATCGCGGTTCAATGGCTCGGGTCCGAACGCTCGTGCGGGAAGGCGTGCTGGACGAGCTCTTCGGCGGCGAAGGACCGGAATACTGGTCGTGGACCCGGCGCTTGCACACCCCTTCATCGCGGTAGAGTTGAAGAAGTAATCCAAAGCGATGTGCTTCGCAATTCCGGAAAGCCTCCGGCGCTCAGACCAAAAGGGGCTTTGCGGTCGCCGCCATCTCTTGCAGTAGCGGCAGAAAGCGATCGATCATCTCGCGGGTGGTGACCCGGTCGACATGGGCACCGATGTTGGCCGCCGCTATAATCGCCCCGTCGTACCGGTGAATTGGCACGGAGATTGACCGGAACCCGGCCTCGGCTTCCTGGTCCACCAACGAATAGCCCTTGCTTCGATCGGTGATTATAGTCGCGAGGATCAAGTCCTTGTCCAGGATTGTCGCGGAAGTCTGCTGAGTCACCGGCATGGCGCTGATCACCGCCGCCAGATTTTCGTTGGACAGGCGGCCGAGCAGGACACGTCCCACCGAAGTGCAGAATGCCGGAAGCCGATAACCAATGTCTATTCCGGAGGAGAACACCCGAGTTGGGCTGGCTCGAGCGACGAAAACGACGTCGTTGCTGTCGAGCAGGGCTAAGGAACAAACTTCCTTGGCCCTGCTCGATACATCGTCCATGAGAGGTTGCATGACCGTGCTGATCTGGTTGGAGGCCAGGTAGGCCGAAGCCAAGGTCAACACGTGAGGTGTCAGGGAGAACAGCCTCTCGTCGCCGCTTACGAACCCCGACTTCTCGAGCGTCATGAGGATCCTGCGGGCGGTGGCGCGCGGCAGGTTGGCGATTTTCGCGATATCGCTGAGGGTCATCGGCCGGCGCTCAACCCCAAAGGATTGGAGGACGCGAAGACCTCGATCGAGGCTCTCAATGAATTCGGGCCCCTCCCGTCTGGCTTCGGTTTCTTCAGCCGTCCGTTTGAGTTTTGGCATTTCGCGTGCGCCGTCCGTTTCCCGTTGTTTGCTCTGTTCGGCAGAGCAAGCTCCGAATCTCCCGACTATACACCATCGGTGGCAGCCGTTTTGAGAAGGGATTTAAGGTCGAAAGCCGGATCCCTGATTTGATCGGGCTCCGGGGATATTCCGCCGCCAATGAGCCGCCGGGCCGCCATCTGATCTCCGGCTCGGTTGATGCTGTCTACCGCGATCAGCTTGTTCTGCCTGTAACAGAAAACCGAGAATTTTCCGTCGTCGATCGAGCCCCGGATAGCCTGGTTGTCGAAATCGCGTGACAAGCCGACGATCTGCAGCTTCGCGTCGTACTGGTCGGACCAGAAACGCGGCACGCTTTCATACGGGCCCGTAGATCCGGCAATCGCCAAGCCGGCGGCTTTTGCCTGGTCCTGTGCGTTCTGCACCGACTCCAGGCGCACCCAGTCGCCCGCGAAGCTGTTGAAGTGCGTGGCGCAATCCCCCGCAGCGAATATGGTGGGATCGCTGGTACGGCCGTGGTCATCGACCGCGATGCCGTTCATGCAGTTCAGCCCGGCGCTCCTGGCGATCTGATCGTTTGGCAGGCCGCCGACGCCGACCAGAACGAGGTCTGCCTGGATCGTCTTGCCGTTCTTGCAGTTGACCGACGTGACCCGGCCGCCTTGTCCATGATCGAGGCGACAGTCTCGCCGAGCTGCACGTCCACGCCGTGTTGCAAGTGCATATCGAGCAGAAACTCGGAGATTGTCGGTGATACCGCGCGTTCCAAAAGGCGGCTTGCACTTTCCAGGACGGTGACCTTCTTGCCGAGTTGGGTCGCAGAAGCTGCTACTTCGAGACCGATGAAGCCGCCTCCGACGACAACGATTTCGGAGGCGTCCCTCAAGGAGGCCTTGAGATAGATCGCATCCTGCATCGTCCGAAGGTAGCGGACGCCCTCCAGGCCGGCTCCCGCGACAGGAAGCTTCCTGGCATGGGATCCCGTCCCGATCAGGAGCTTGTCGAATACGAGCCCGGCATGATTGTCGATCAAGATCTTGCGCGAATTCCTGTCGATGCCCGTTACGCGGGCGCCGAGCATGAGGTCGATTCCTTTGTTCGCGAAGAAAGCCCTGTCGCGAAGGACCAGACTCTCTTCCGTTGCAAGGTCCTGCAGGAAATCCTTGGACAGAGGAGGCCGCTGATAAGGCATGCGCTCTTCGTCAGCCACGATGGTGATTGGCTCGGCATATCCAGAGTCGCGTGCGGATAGTGCGCCTTGGACGCCGGCGTAGGATGCGCCGATGACAACCATGCCGGTCACGATTGCGTCTCCGGAACGTAGACAGTGAGCGTATCGGTCGAGAAGGGCGGCTTCAGCTGGCAGCTCAATCTGCTGTTCGGCTTTCTCTTTGCCGCAACGGTGCAAAGGAGTTCCTGCTCGGCGTCGCTCGGCGCCGGGATCGCGCTCAACTGAGCTTCGTCAACATAGACGTGACAGGTCGCGCAATCGAGACAACCCCCGCATTCGCCCTCGATGCCGCCTACGCCTTTGCGAACCGCAGCGAGCATGACGCTGACGCCAGATTCGATGTCGAGCACGCACTCCGTGCCACCAGGTTGAACGTACCTCACTCTCGGCATGCGTAGCTCCAATGTTCATTAATCGAACATAAATTCGCAGAGCGAACGAATCAAGCCACCTTTGTCGTCATTTGGCCGATGGGGGCGAAGCCATCGGATCGAAAAGTAGGCAGAATACGGCCAAAAAAAGGGCTTGCATCGAAACGGAAATAAAATGCATTCTAAACATGTCGAACTAATGTTCGTCTATCGAACAGATCAGCGGGGTGGGCCGATGTATGGGAAGCTGACGTTGTTGATTTTGGGGGTTGGCATTGCCGGTGCATCTCACGCGATCGCCCAGCAGGTGGAGCTGAGCCCTCCCGAGTTGGTCATGATCAACGGTAAAGTCCTGACCATGGACCCCGGGTCGTCAGTCGTCGAAGCGGTTGCCGTGCGGGACGGCAAGGTGCTGGCGAGCGGGAGCACCGCTGCGATCAAGGCGCTCGCGGGGGCGCGTACTCGGATTATCGACTTGGCGGGCAAGACCGTCGTTCCCGGGATGATCGATACTCACGCGCATTTCAAGGCAGCCGGCCTCTCGGACTATGTCGTCAACATGGGGCGGGCGAAGACCGTTGCTGAGGCGCTTGAGGCGATCAAGGCATTTGCCGCAAAGAAAAAGCCCGGCGAATGGATCGTTGGAGGCGCCTGGCACCCGCCTTCGCAGCTCGTCGAGAAGCGCTATCTCACTAAACAGGAAATCGACAGCGTTGCCGGCAGCAATCCCGTTTACCTGCGCACGGTAGGGCACTACTCGATGGCGAACAGCCTGGCGCTGCAGAAAGCCGGAGTGGACAAGGCTACGCCAAATCCGGACGGGGGATCGTTTGAACGAGATGCCTCGGGGGAGCTGACCGGTGTTCTCGTCGAGACCGCAATCGACCGTGTAGAAAAGGCCGTGCCAGCCTGGACCGAGGAAGATCAGATACGGCAGTTCAAGATCGCTCAGCGGGTCCTGAACAGCTTTGGGATTACGAGCGCTGTCGAAGGGGCGACAGACGCCCGGGACATTCGAACGCTTCAAAAGGTTGCGCTCTCCGGAGATGCCACGCTTCGCGCCGGCTTGATGTTTCGGCCAGAGCCGCCGGCAGACATGTCGACGTGGGAAGCGATCATGTCAGGCAATGGTGCTTCGTCGGGCTTCGGCGACGACTGGTTGAAGTTTGCCGGCATTAAGATCTTTTACGACGGCGGCATGACGTTGAAGACGGCCCTGATGCGCGACGTCTACCCGGATTCGCACGACGACTACCATGGCGTTACGCAGCAGACCCCCGAGCGGCTGAAGCAACTCGTCTCTATTTGCAACCGATACGACTGGCGGGTGGGCGTCCACGTCGTCGGAGACCTGGGGATCGACCAGGTGCTGGATGCGTTCGAGGCTGCGGACAAGGAAAAATCGATCCGCGATCGAAGATTCACTCTCATACACGCCAGTCTGATCAGGCCTGAGCAGATGGAGCGCGCGCGCAGACTGGGTGTCCGCGTCGATCTGCAGAACGTGTTCATGTGGGACAAAGCCGCCACCGTCGAACGCTTTCTCGGACGAGCAACTGCCGACCGCGCCGTTCCGACCAGGACGCTGATCGAGAAGATGGGCATCGAGAGCCTTGGGGCAGGAACCGACTTTCCCGTCAATCCCATGAATCCCTTCCTCAACATGTACATCATGGTGACGAGAAAGAATCCCGACGGCGTTGCTTACGGCCCCTCCGAAGCAATAAGCCGCGAGCAGGCATTGCGCCTTTATACGAGCGCCGCTGCCCGTTCCACGTTCGATGAAGGGCGGAAGGGGACGCTTGAACCCGGAAAATTGGCGGACATGGTCGTCCTCTCGGCGGACTACCTGACTGTGGCGGACGACCAGATCAAGGACATCAAGGCGGACGTCACCATCGTTGGCGGCAAAATCGTATTCCAGCGTTGAGCCGCGGCGCCCAAGAAACAGACCCAAGGAGAACCGCGCGATGATGAGCCAACAGCAGAATGATCAGATCACCCGCATCGGCCCGGCAGACCCGGCAGGTAAGTTGATGCGGATGTATTGGCAGCCGGCCGCCCTCGTCGAGGAACTGCAGGACGAGCGCCCGGTCAAGGCTGTCAGGCTGCTCGGCCAGAACTTCGTACTATTCCGTGACGAAAGCGGACGATACGGAATGATGGATCGCGACTGTCCGCACCGTGGCGCCGATTTGGCCTTCGGTCGGTTGGAAGATGGTGGTCTGCGCTGTGCCTTCCACGGCTGGCTCTTCGACGTCAATGGCCAATGCCTGGAAACACCGGCCGAGCCGCCAGGATCTTCGCTTTGCAAGAACATCAAGCAACGCGCTTATCCGGTCATGGAGAAGGGCGGAATCCTCTGGACATATCTCGCAGATGGCGAGCCGCCTGCATTTCCCGAGATTGACTGCTTCACCGCCCCGGAAGCGTACACATTTGCTTTCAAGGGATTGATGGAATGTAACTGGCTTCAGGCCCTGGAAGTGGGGATCGACCCGGCGCACGCCTCGTTCCTGCATCGCTTCTTCGAGGATGAGGACACTTCGGCTGCCTACGGCAAGCAGTTCCGCGGCGCTTCCGCCGACAGCGAAATGCCAATGACGAAGGTGCTGCGCGAGTACGATCGGCCGATCATCAACGTGGAACATACCGAATTCGGCCTGCGGCTCGTTGCGCTGCGTGCCATCGACGAGGAGCGGACGCACGTCCGCGTCACCAATCAGCTATTCCCGCATGCCTTCGTCATTCCCATGAGCACAGAGATGACGATCACGCAGTGGCACGTGCCGGTGGACGACAAGAATTGCTATTGGTACGCGATTTTCACCAGCTACACGGTCCCGATCGACAAGAAGAAAATGACGGAGCAGCGGCTGGAGCTTTACGAGCTGCCCGAATATCGCTCGCGTAAGAACAAGGCAAACGACTACGGTTTCGATCCTCACGAACAGGCGCATGAGACCTACACGGGCATGGGCGCGGATATCAACGTCCATGATCAGTGGGCCGTCGAATCGATGGGAGCTATTCAGGATCGTACCCGAGAGCATCTCGGCCAGACGGACAAGGCGATTATCCAGTACCGCCGGCTTCTGCGGCAGGAAATCGAGAAGGTCAGCCAGGGCGGAAAGCCCTTCATGTTCCTGGACCAGGCACACGCCCGAAGCATCCAAGGACCCGCGACGATGGACGGCATCGGCCCCACCAAGGGCTGGGAGACATACTGGATGGAAGTCGACGTGAAACGGAGGAGGGGCGCGCCCTGGGCTGCTCCCGTGCCTGCCGATATTGCGCAGAAAGTGCCCCATCTAATAACCGCCGCCGAGTAGTCGCCGCAGCGGCCTTCGTTTGGAAAGGAAGATACCTTGAGTTTCGTCAAGAAGCACGGGCTCTGGTCTGCTGAACAGAACGACGCTGCAGTGCGCTTGCGGCGAGTCGCCGAGGAAAACAAGCTCGATACGATCCGTCTGTCGTTTCCGGACCAGCATGGCATCCTGCGCGGAAAGACCCTGATTGCGTCACAAGCCTTGAGCTCGCTCGAAAGCGGCTGCTCGATAACCACCACGATGCTGGCAAAGGACACGTCGCATCGGACGGTATTCCCGGTTTTCACTGCCGGCGGCGGCTTCGGCATGAGCGAGATGCAGGGCGGAAGCGACGTCCTGATGATTCCGGATCCGTTGACTTTCAAGGTGCTGCCTTGGGCGCCGACGACGGGATGGCTGCTTTGCGATCTTCACTTTTCCGACGGACGGCCGGTGCCCTTCGCGACACGCGGCCTCTACAAGTCTGTCTTGGAAAAGCTGTCGCAACGTGGCTACGACTTCGTGGCGGGACTAGAGGTCGAGTTTCATATTTTCAAGGTCACTGACGCGAAAACGCAACCGGAACACGCGGGGCAGCCGGGCGAGCCTCCCGAGGTCAGTCTCCTTTCTCACGGCTACCAGTATCTGACGGAACAGCGCTACGATCAGATGGAGCCGATCCTCGAGCTCATTCGTCGTGACGTCGTTGCGCTCGGTCTACCGCTCCGCTCGATGGAAGTCGAGTATGGTCCCAGCCAGGCGGAGTTCACGTTCCAGCCGACGGTCGGTCTCGTTCCGGCCGACACGATGATCCTGTTCCGCAGTGCCGTGAAGCAAATCGCACGGCGTCACGGCTATCACGCGACTTTCATGTGCAGGCCGCGCATTCCGAACGTCGTGTCGTCCGGGTGGCATCTTCATCAGTCGATTGTCTCGCGTGATGGCGGCGAGAACGCCTTCATGTCGAAAGAGGTTGGCGAGCCGCTGACTCCGTTCGGACGGCATTATCTCGCGGGTTTGCTCGAGCATGCGCGTGCTTCGACGGTGTTCACCACTCCGACGATCAATGGGTACAAGCGGTACCGGTCCTATTCGCTGGCGCCCGACCGCGCGATTTGGGGACGGGACAACCGTGGCGTGATGCTTCGCGTTCTCGGCGGCCCGAACGACAAGGCAACGCGCCTGGAGAACCGGGTGGGGGAGCCAGCCGCAAACCCGTATCTCTATATGGCATCTCAGATTCTATCAGGGCTCGATGGTGTCGACCGTAAGCTCGAACCCGGACCGTCGGCCGATACGCCTTACGAGACGAAGGCGAGCCTGCTGCCCAAGTCCTTGCGAGAGGCGGTGTTCGCGTTGAAGGAGGATCCATTCTTCCGGAACGCGATGGGCGCTGAGTTGGTGGATTACTACGTACACATCAAGAACGCGGAAATCGACCGCTTCCAGTCGGAGGTCACCGAATGGGAGCAGCGCGAATACTTCGAAATGTTCTGACAAATCGCAAGAGCGGCCGGATTAGGTCGAGAGAGAGGATTGATATGAACCAGCCAGCTAGATTACTTCCCGTTTTCGTCGCTCTCGGTCTGATGACCACGGCGGCGTCAGCCGATGTCATCAAAGTCGGCGTGATCGGGACGATGTCCGGCCCTTACGCGCTGTTCGGTCAGAACTTCAAGATGGGCATCGACGCCTGGGTCGCACTGAACGGCAACAAGGTCGGCGAACATCAGATCGAGTTCGTTTATCGCGACGAAGAATCTCCCAATCCGGCAAAATCCAAGGCGCTGGCCCAGGAACTGCTGGTAAAGGACAAGGTTCAGTACCTCGCGGGGCTCTATTTTACGCCTAACGCGATGGCTGTCGCTCCGTTGCTGGAGGAGTCCAAGACTCCGCTCGTGGTCTTGAATGCCGCGACCTCCGCGATTGTGGAGAAAAGTCCCTACATCGTCCGCACCTCGTTCACGATGTGGCAGAACGCCGTTCCGGCAGCCCAGGTCGCAAGAAAGAACGGTTCGAAGAAGGTGGCGATCGCCGTTAGCGACTACGGACCGGGCATCGATGCCGAGAATGCCTTCAAGAAGACTTTCGAGGCCGACGGTGGCACCGTGACGGAAGCGATCCGCATGCCGTTGAATACCACCGATTTCAGTCCGATCATGCAAAGGATCAAGGACTCTGGTGCCGATACGATCTTCACGTTCCTGCCCGCCGGGCCGCCGACACTCGGCTTCGTCAAGGCCTATATCGACAACGGCCTGAAGGCTGCCGGCGTCAAGTTGATGTCGACTGGCGACGTCGTAACCGAGCCGGATCTTCCGAATATCGGTGATGGTGGCATCGGCATCCTATCCACCTACCACTACGCGGTCTCCCACGCGTCGTCGGAAAACAAGGCCTTCCTCGACCAGATAGTGAAGGGCGGCGGCAAGATCGACGAGGTGACCATGACGTCCGTTGCCGCCTACGACGGGGCTCGGTTGATCTACAAGATGATCGAGGCGACCGAGGGGCGGCGCGATCCCGCGAAAGCGATCGCCTCGGTGAAGGGGATGAAGTGGCTTAGCCCGCGGGGACCGGTCTCGATCGATCCGGACACCCGACACATCCGCCAGAACGTCTACCTTCGCGAAGTAGCGAAGCAGGACGGCAAGCTCATCAATCGGGAAATCCTCACGTTCGACGCACAACCCGATTGGGCGCTGAGCAAAAACTAACTTGTCCCAATGCCCCGCGGCATTGCAGCGGGGCCGATCTACGTGGTGGCCTGACGATGGGCGAGGCCGCCAGGAAATGCTGATCACGCGCGGCGCGGCTTCGCGCGCGCGATAGGAAAAATGCTGTGCGGACGATCTTCAGTATCGGTGTCGATGCCGTCGCATACGGCATGGTGCTATTCACGATCTCGATCGGCCTTTCCATCATGATGGGTCTGATGCGCGTGGTGAATTTGGCCCATGGTGCCTTTGCGATGACCGGCGGCTATCTCGCATCATATGCCTTGCGCGCGATGGGCACCAATTATGCCGTCGCGATCCTCGTTGCCGTGGTCGGCACAATCCTGATTTCCGCCCCGCTGGAGATCCTTCTGTACCGTCGGATCTACCGCAAGTCCAACGCGCTGACCCAGTTGCTGCTTACGATAGGAATCACGTTCTTCGTCATTGGTGTGGTGAACTTCGTCTTCGGTCCCACGCTTAAGTCGATCCCGCTGCCGGCGGCATTGAGCGGCCCGTTGGATATTGGCTTTCGTATGGTTCCGACGCACAGGATCTTCGTAATTGCCTGCGGCGGCGCCATTGCGTTGGCACTTTGGTACCTGATCGAACGGACGGAGTTTGGAGTCCGGCTGAGGGCGGCAGTGGACGACAGCGACATGGCGGAAGCGCTTGGAATCCGGACAGAGCTCATTTACTCCGCAACGTTTGCCTTGGCCGTCGGTCTCGGTGCGTTCGGCGGCGTGATCGGGGCAGAGCTTTTGCCCATCGAACCCTTCTATGCGCTCCGGTACATGGTCGTATTTCTCGTCGTCGTTTCGGTCGGCGGCGCGGGCTCCATCCTGGGAGCGCTATCCGCGTCGCTGCTGCTTGGTCTGGCCGACACGACCGGCAAATACCTGGCTCCCGAGTTCGGCGAATTTTTCTTCTATCTGGCAGTCATCCTGATCGTATTTCTGTTTCCGAACGGCCTGTTCGGGAGGGCACATTGAGATGAACATGGCATTGACCGCGTCCGATAGGATGAACGGAACGTGGCTTGCGCCCGAATTGATTGGCGTTGCGACGGTCACCGCGCTCGGCGCGACCGGTTTCTTCCTCTTTCCCGAGGATCTCGCGTTTCTGACGCGGCTAATCGGCATTGTATTCCTGGTCCTTTCGCTGGATTTGATCACCGGTTATTGCGGCGTAGCGACGCTCGGACAGGCCGCACTTTTCGGGGTCGCAGCCTATGCTGCGGGCAACGCCTGCATCGCGGGAGTAACCGAGCCAGTTTTGCTTCTCGGGGTTGGGGCAGTCGGCGGCGCGCTGACAGGTCTTCTCTCGGGCGCATTGATCACAAGATTCAGGGGATTGCCGCAGCTCGTCATTTCCATCGCCTTTGGCCAGCTTGTCACGGCGCTATCCAATAAGCTGTCTTCGATCACGGGCGGGAGCGACGGGCTGTCAGGGATCGTACCTGCGCCCGTCCTGCGAACGTTTTCCTTCGATATGTATGGGCGGACCGGCTTCGTATTTTCCGTTGTCGTGTTGGCGGTCGTCTTCGCCCTTCTGCTGCGCTTCGTGCGATCGCCATTTGGCCTGCTGTGCCGCGGCATAAAGGACGATGATCTGCGTGCGCAGATGATCGGGGCTGCGGTCTATCCGCGGCTTGTCGTGATGTACGGTGTGGCGGGAGCTGTGGCCGGCATAGGCGGCGCATTGACGGCGATCACGACCGGAGTAATCGGCCTGGACAGCGTTGGCTTCGAGCGGTCGGCGGAGGCGCTGGTCATGCTGGTTCTCGGTGGGGCCGGCAACCTGTGGGGAGCTTTGGCGGGAGCAGTGCTGTTTCAGGTCTTCGAGCACATAGTTTCGGCGACCAACCCTTTCCACTGGATGACCTTGGTCGGACTGCTCCTGATATTGATCGTGGTCTTCGCGCCGAGGGGCCTATCGTATGGAGCAGTTGCTGCCTGGTCGAAATTGTTTCCGAAGGAGCCAGTGCGATGAGCTTGCTGCTGGAAGTTCGCGCTGTTTCCAAGTCGTTCGGTGGCTTGCACGTGAACCGCGACGTGTCGTTCGGCCTTTCCAGCGGCGATCGCGTCGCGCTGATCGGTCCCAACGGGGCGGGTAAAACGACGTTGGTCAACGTGATTTCGGGCGATCTGCAGCCTACGGCCGGACAGGTCATGTTCGCCGGCGAGGACGTCACCAACCTCTCGGTCGCGCATCGTGCGCATCGCGGACTGGTACGAACGTTTCAGGTCACGAGGCTTTTCGCGACGCTGACGGCGACGGAAAACGTAGCCTTGGCGGTTATGCAGCGCAGGGGCATGACACGGCAGTTCTGGTCGGTCGCTGCGAGGTTGCCTGACGTGCGCCAGGAATGTCAGGAACTGCTGTTTACGCTTGGCATCGGTCATCTTTCGGGACTTCGTGTCTCCGAGCTTGCCTATGGCCAGCAGCGGCTGTTGGAAATGGCGATCGGCCTCGCTCTCAAGCCAAAGGTTCTTCTTCTCGACGAGCCTGCCGCCGGGGTTCCGCACGACGAAGCCCCGAAGATCCTCGAGGCGATCGAACGTCTGCCGCCCGATATCGCCGTCATGATGATAGAGCATGACATGGAACTTGTGTTCCGCTTTGCGAAGCGCGTTCTGGTGCTGGCGAATGGTAAACTGATTTTCGAGGGCACGCCTTCTGCCGTGACTGCCGATGCGGAGGTTCGCCGTGCTTATCTTGGGAGCTATGCCGATGCCCGCCGCACGGCTTGAGGTTGTCAACGTAAGCGCCGGCTACGGCGCAACACGGATCATCACGGACGTGTCGTTCGACGTTCCGGCAGGAGACCGCCTGGTGATCCTCGGCCGCAACGGGATGGGCAAGACGACCTTGCTCGCGACGCTCATGGGTCTCACGACCCGCCATGGCGGCGAGATCAAGGTCGACGGCATCGATTTGGCGGATTCTAGGACGTCGTCGCGGTCGCGTTCCGGTGTCGGCTACGTGCCGCAAACCCGCGGCATTTTCCGGTCCTTGACCGTCGAGGAGAACCTTTCGACGGGACTGAAGGATAGGTCCCGTGGCGCGATCGAGGAGGCATACGAGATTTTTCCGAGGCTGGGGGAGCGAAGGCGAAATCTTGGAATGCAGTTGTCGGGCGGCGAACAGCAGATGTTGTCCATGGCGAGGACGTTACTCGGAAAGCCTGACTTGTTGCTTCTCGACGAACCGCTGGAGGGCCTCGCTCCGGTCATTTGCGACGAACTGATGGAAATGATTTCCCGACTTGCCTCGTCCGGAGACGTGACCGTGGTGTTGGTCGAACAACAAATCGAGCGAGCTTTGGATTTCGCTGATCGGGTTCTGATCCTCGAACGCGGGCGGCAGGCCTGGTTGGGTCCGTCGAAAGAACTCAGAGCGGACAGAGCTCTCGTGGATCGTCTGCTGGGCGTAGGTATCCATTGAGCGTCGGCTAGCGGCGAATGGCTTTAGCTCGAAACGATTGCCGCGGGTCGTTCACCTCTCCCGCGAGCGGGAGTGCACCTCCGCCGTTGCATCGATCAAGCCTCATCCCATTATGCTTTAGGTCGGGAAGAACGCGTTGCTCGGTCGTGACAGGCCGAGATGATCGCGCAAGGTGACGCCGTCGTAGTCGACGCGGAAAAGGCCGCGTTCTTGGAGGATCGGAACGACCAGATCGACGAAATCCTCGAACCCTTCGTGGAAATAAGGCGGCATGACGTTGAAGCCGTCGGCGGCGTGCTCCTCGAACCAGAGCTGGAGGGTATCGGCGATGCGTTCGGCCGAGCCGCACAGCACCCAATGGCCGCGAGCCGCGGCGGTGAGATTGTAGAGATCGCGCAGCGTCATGTTCTCGCGGCGGCCCTTGGCGAGCATGACGCTGGCGAAGCTGTGATAGCTGTCCGACGGTGCGATGTCCGGGATCGGTCCGTCGAGATCGTAGGCCGACATGTCCCGGCCAAAGCGATCGGACAGGATCGCAAGCGCGTTGCTGCCGCTGACGAAGCTCTGGAGCACGTTGAGCTTCTCGAACGCCTCCTTGTCGGTGCGGCCGACCACGGGCATCACGCCCGGCAGCACGGTGACGTCCTCCGGCCTGCGGCCGAATGCCGGCAAGCGCGTCTTGAGCGAGACGTAGCCGGCCTTGGCTTCCTCGATATCCTGCACCACCGAAAACACGATATCGGCGGTGCGCGCGGCAAGTGCCTGGCCGGCCTCGGAGCCGCCGGCCTGGAGCACGACCGGGTGGCCCTGCGGGCTGCGGCCGATGTTGAGCGGTCCCTTGACCTTGAAGAATGCGCCCTCGTGGTCGATTGCGCGCAGTTTCGAGGGATCGATGTAGAGACCGCTTGTGCGGTCGGCGACGATGGCATCATCCGCCCAGCCGTCCCAGAGCCCCTTGACGACGTCGAGGAACTCGCCTGCCATCTCATAGCGCCGTGCATGGTCGGGATGGGTCGTGCCGAAATTCGCAGCCGTGGCCGGATTGGCGGTCGTCACCGCATTCCATGCCGCGCGCCCTTTGGAGATGTGGTCGAGTGAGGCAAAGACTCGCGCGACCGAGAAGGGATCGCTGTAGGTCGTGGAGACGGTGGCTCCCAGGCCGATATGGCTGGTCGAGGTCGCGAGCGCGGCGAGCATCGTCAATGGCTCGAGCCGCAGCGTGTAGGAGGGGTGTGCGGCGGCATCGGCATACAGATTGTCGCCCATGAAGATCAGGTCGAACTTGCCGCGCTCGGCGGTGCGGCCGATTTCCTGGATCGCCGCAAAGTCCTGGAAACTGTCGACTGCGCCGGGATAGCGCCAGCCTGCGACGTGGCTGCCGGTGCCCAGGATGAACAGGCCGAGATGCATCTGTCGTTTCATGGCGTCATGTCCAGAACAGGATCTTGCGTTCGAGGAAACCGATCAGGCCGAAGAAGGCGAGGCTCGCCGCGGATGCGACGAAGATCGCCGCCCAGACCTGGACGAAGTCGATCTGGAGCACGGCCTGATAGATCACCCAGCCGAGCCCGCCATGCGCGCCGAGCATTTCGGTGACGATCGCCACGATCACGCTACGCACCGTGGAGACGCGCATGCCGGCGAGCAGCAGCGGTAGGGCGGTCGGCAGGCGCAGGCGCCACAGCACGCCGAAACGGCTTGCCCCGAAGCTGCGCATGAGGTCGACGGCGCGACGATCGACACGGTCGAGCCCGGCCAGCATCGACAGCAGGATGGTGAAGCTCACCGCCATGGCCACCATGACGATCTTGGAGCTGACCCCGATGCCGAACCAGAGCAGGATCAGCGGGGAATAACCGACCACGGGCACCGAATTGATCGCGGTGGCGAGCGGCAGGATCGCGCTGCGCAATGCCGGGACCAATGCGATGGCGACGGCGAGGCCGATCCCGATCAGGCAGCCGAGCCCATAGCCGACCAGCGCTTCGAGCAGGGTGTAGCCGGCAGCGTCAACGAGCGTCGCGCGCTTGGACCAGAGGCCTGCGAGGATGTCGCTGACGGCGGGCAGGACATAGGCCGGCAGATGCAGTCCGCGCGCCGCGCCCTCCCAGCATGCGACCAGGAGGACGGCGCCCAGGATGCCGCGCTGGACGGCGAGCGACGGTGAGGCGAGCGCGCGGCTCATTGCTCGGCGCTCCAGAACACCAGCCGTCGCTCGACCGCGGCGACGACCGCGTAGAAGCCCGTGCCGAGCAGGGCTGCGGCGAGCAGGGCGCCCCAGATCGCGACGACATTCTCGGTGAACATGGCCTGCAGCAGCAGCACGCCGAGCCCGGTGGTGTCGCCGAACCATTCGCCGACGATGGCACCGACGAGGCTCAGCGATGCGGCGAGCCGCAGCGCGACGAAGATCTGCGGCAGCGCGGTCGGCAGCTGCAGGCGCAACAGCAGCTGGCGATTGGAGGCGCCGAAGCTGCGCATCAGGGCGACCTGCTTGGGATCGACGGTCTCGAGACCGAGCAGCGTGTTCACCGTCACCGGGAAGAAGGTCAGGTAGAATGCGATGATCGCCTTGGCGAGCAGCGTGTTGCCGAACCACAGCACCACCAGCGCGCCGAAGGCGATGACCGGAATGGTCTGCGACACCACGAAGATCGGAAAGATCATCTCACGCAGCGCGCGGACGCGGAAGAACAGGATGCCCATGAGCACGCCGAAGGCGCCGCCGCAAGCAAAGCCGATCAGGGTTTCCGCCAGCGTGCGCAGGAAGCCGTCGACATAGGCGCGGGGCGTCGCCGCCATCGCCATCAGGATCGTGCTGAGGCGCGGCAGGTAATAAGGACGGATGCCGAACAGCAGCACCGCACCCTCCCAGATCACCGCGGCGACGGCAAGGCCGAGCAGGAGTCGGATCGGCTTGCGCAGCGAATCCGGCATGGCCGACGACGGCGCGGCCGTGCCGGCTTTGCCATGCGATGTCGCCGCAGGCCTGCTCACGGCATCCGGTCCGCGAGCGGAATGCTCTGGATGAAGCTTGCGTCATAGGCGGCGGCGAGGTCCACCGGCTTGGAGATCACGCCGTACTTCAGGAAGAAATCGTGAGCGGTCTTGACCGCATCGGCATCGATCCAGAACGTGCCGTTCTTGGCTGCCGCCCCTGATGTCATCAGGCGCTTCACCTCGGTGAGCATGAACTCCTGCTGCGCGCGATCGAGCGTCGGGGCTGCGGCCATCACGGTGTCGACCGCGCCCTTGGGATCGGAGAACGCGTCCTTCCAGCCCTTCAAGGAGGCGCGCAGGAAGGCCTTGACCAGCTCCGGCTTCTCCTTGGCAGTGGTCTCGGCCACGATCAGCGTGTCGCGCGGGAAGGTGATGCCGTAATCCTCGGCCACGAATGTCTTCAGGTTGTCCTTCGGCATGCGCGACTGGATGGTGTAGAACTCGTTGTAATAAGTCGCGGTGACCACATCGACGCTGCCGTCGACGAAGGGCGTCACCGAAACCTGCTGCGGTTGGATCTTGAGTTCGTCCGGCTTGATGCCTTCCTTGGCCAGCATGCCGTTCAGCACATGATTGGCGCCGGTGAACCAGGTAGTGACGGTCTTGCCCTTGAAGTCCTGGAGCGTCTTCACCGGCCCGTCCTTGCGGGTGACGAAGATGAAGGGCGTGATCTGGTGCGATACGCCGATGCAGACGATCGGCAGTCCCTTGTCGCGTGCGGCGAACACGCTGTCGGTGCCTCCGGACAGGCCGAATGTGTCGGCGCCGGTCGCGACCAGGTTTTCGGTGAGCAGATTGGGCCCGCCGGGATTGATGGTGAGGTCGATGCCCTCGGCCTTGTAGTAGCCCTTGGCGGCCGCGACGTAGAAGCCGGCGAATTGCGCCTGCGGCAGCCATTTCAGGCGCAG
Organism: Bradyrhizobium cedriense; assembly: GCF_054602315.1. NCBI lineage: Bacteria > Pseudomonadati > Pseudomonadota > Alphaproteobacteria > Hyphomicrobiales > Nitrobacteraceae > Bradyrhizobium > Bradyrhizobium cedriense. The sequence continues at coordinate 603,973 of NZ_JBTSWB010000001.1, forward strand.
GCTCGCCTTCTGCAATTCGGCTGCCGGCGCGTCCGTGACGAGCAAGCCGGTCGCCAGTGCGATGGCGGAGAGGACTGAGAAGGCGTGGCGTCGGCTCAACATGGTCATGCTCCAGGCGGTGAAAATCAATTGCGATAGGATGGGTCGGCGCGGTCGAGCTGGCGCATCAGTGCCGGCCATTCGCGTTCGCCGGGCACGAGGATGTCGCCTTGCAATTCCCAGAACTGGCGCGCGGCCTTCTCGCAAACCTCGTGCGGCGGCATCACCAGCTTGGCGCCGGCTGCGGCGGCGGCCTGCATCTGGAGCTGAATCCGCGCGGCCCGCTCGAAATAATAGAGCAGCATGAAGGCCTCGCCCGGCGTGCGGCCGACGGTCAGGATGCCGTGGTTGCGCATCAGCATCACCTTGTGCGGACCGAGATCGCGAACCAGGCGGACCTGCTCGTCGAGGTCGATGGCGACGCCTTCGTAGTCGTGGAAGGCCTGGCGGTCGTAGAAGCGCATCGCGAACTGGCTGAGCGGCAACAGGCCTTTCTCCTGTCCGGACACTGCGACGCTCGCGTCGGAATGGGTGTGCAGCACGCAGGCCGCATCATGATTCGACGTGTGGATCGCGGCATGGATGACGAAGGCTGCCACGTTGACGGCGTGCGGCGTGTCGTCGAGCTTGTTGCCCTCGGTGTCGATCTTGACCAGGCTCGACGCCGTGATTTCGTCGAACAGCAGGCCATACGGGTTGATGAGGAACTGGTTCTCGTGGCCGGGCACGCGCAAGGAGATGTGATTGTAGATCAGGTCGTCCATCCCGAGCTTGGAGACCATGCGATAGCAGGCGGCGAGCTTGATCCGGGCATCCCATTCCGCCGGCTCGATCTCGCGCGGCGGGGCTTGAGGCTCTCGCGCCGACATCGCGTTCACGGCGTCTTCTCCTGTGCGATGGAGGACTGGAACGACTTCATGCTTTCCTCCTCGATGGCATCGAGCAACGTGCGCTTGAGACGGATGAATTCCGGAGCGGTCACGATCTCCGGCCGACGCGGGCGGGGAAGATCGACGACCTGCTCGAGCTTTACCGAGCCTGGACGCGCCGTCATGACGAGCACGCGGTCGCCGAGGAAAATCGCCTCGTCGACGTCATGGGTGATGAAGAGGATGGTGCGCCGGTATTTCTGCCAGACGTCGAGCAGCCAGCGCTGCATCATCGCCCGCGTCAGCGCATCGAGTGCGCCGAACGGCTCGTCCAGCAGCATCAGGTCGCGTTCGAACAGGAAGGTGCGCATCAGGGCTACGCGCTGGCGCATGCCGCCCGACAATTGATTGGGATATTGCTTCTCGAAGCCGGCGAGTCCGAACTCGGGCAGCATCTTCAGCGCCTTGGCGCGCGCCTGCTCGCGCGGCATCCCCTCGACCTCGAGCGCGAGAATGGCGTTGTCCACGACGTTGCGCCAGGGAAACAGGAGGTCGCGCTGCGGCATGAAGGAGACGCGGCCGAGCAGGTCGGCGGCATGGCAGCTCTTGCCCTCGAACCGCAGGATTCCGCCGGAGTCCGGCTCCTCGAGGCCAGCGACGATGTTGAAGAGGGTGCTCTTGCCGCAGCCGCTGGGGCCGACGACGGTCACGAACTCGCCGGGGGCGACGCTCGCCTGAAGTCCCGACAACGCAGCGACTGGACCGAAGGTCTTGTCGAGCGCCCGCAACTCGAGCAGCGGCTCGGGCTTCGGCTGCGCTTGCGGGGCTTCGGTGGCCGGTCCGTGATGGGGGAGGCGGGCAGCCTGCACCGGGATGTCCTTGTATAATGGCGGCGGCCATTCGCATACGAAAGTGGGCCGCGTTGAAATCTCTTAGCAACTCGTGTGCCAGTGCGATTTCGCGGCAAATCAGGCATAAGATTTGCGAGTTGGCGGCGGGGTATCTGGGAGTTGCGCGCGTCACCGCGCGAAAATCGGCCGGTTCACTGGAAAGTTGGTGCCGTTTTGTATACGTCTATAGGTCTTGGAGAAACATAATGACGGATATTGGTGCACAGACCGGTGGCAGGCGCGCGAAAAATGGGCACGTAACCTTGGCTGCAAGTCCTGGCATGACGCTCGCAGAAAGCCTCCGGCTGAAGCTCGAAGGGGCAATCGCGGCAGGGCACCTCGAGCCGGGCAGCCGGCTCGACGAGCAGGAGATCGCCCAGCGCTTCGGCGTCTCGCGGACGCCCGTGCGGGAGGCATTCCGCCTGATGGCCGCCAACAATCTGGTCGAGCTGCGCGGGCGGCAGGGCGCGACGGTCCGCAGCATCAAGGCGCAGGCGCTGATCGAGATGTTCCAGGTCATGGCCGAGCTCGAAGGGCTCTGCGCGCGGCTCGCCGCCCGGCGCGTCTCGCAGGCCTGGGGCGTGGAAATTGGCGAGATTCACCAACGTCTTGTAGCAGTGGGCCAGACCGGGGACATCGACGTCTTCTACGACGTCAACCAGGAATTTCACGAGGCGATCTACGAGGCTTCGCGCAACGTGTTCCTGGCGGACCAGACCCGCAAGCTGCGCAATCAGGTGGCTGCCTACCGCCGCAGGGTGACGCGGATGCCGAACAGGATCGCAGATACCGTTCGCGAGCACGAGGCGATCATGCAGGCGATCCTCGCGCATGATCCGGAGCGGGCGCACAGCGCGATGCGGGACCACGTCAATTTGCTCGGCGACAACCTCCTGGACTTCCTCGCCGCCTTCGAGTGAGCGCTGCCGGGTGCTTGGTATGCAAATTGCTAGACTTTGTATATCTCGTTGCATCCTGGAGGCCCGGAGTGGACCTGAAGCTGACGAACAAGACCGCCTTGATCACCGGTGCGTCGAAAGGAATTGGACTGGCCGTGGCCGAACTTTTCGCCGCGGAGGGCTGTCACTTGCATCTCGCCGCCCGCAATGGCGAAGCCATGCTCCAGGCGAAGCGGGATCTGGAGGCGCGCTTTGGCGTGAAGATCGCCATCCATGCGCTCGATCTGTCCAGCACGGCCGCGATGGAGAAACTCGCAGCCGAAGTCGGCGACATCGACATCCTCGTCAACAATGCCGGCGACATCCCGGCCGGTTCGCTGGAAATCCTCGACGACGCGGCCTGGCGGCGCGGCTTCGATCTCAAGGTGTTCGGCTACATCACGCTGTCGCGTCTCTATTATCCGCGCATGAAGGGCAGGGACGGCGTCATCATCAACATCATCGGCAATTCCGGCGAGAACTGGGACGCGAGCTACATCGCGGGCTCGACCGGGAATGCGGCGCTGATGTCCTTCACCAAGGCGCTCGGCGGACGCAGCCTCGATCACGGCGTGCGCGTCGTCGCGGTCAATCCAGGACCGGTCGCCACCGACCGCATGCTCAAGATCATGAAGCGCAAGGCGATCGACATGCTCGGCGACGAAAGCCGCTGGCAGGAACTGTTCGACAAATATCCGGGCAAGCGCCCGGCCACCTCGGAGGAGGTTGCCGATCTCGTTGCGTTCCTGTCCTCGCCGCGGTCCGGCTACATCACCGGCACGGTGGTGACGATCGACGGCGGGATTGCCGCGCGCGGCTCGGTGATCTGAGGCGCCGATGTCTGGAGGGCAATCGGCGGCGCTGGTCCGCAACCGCTATTTCGACGAGCTCTCGGCGACGCCGGGACTCTACTGGCTCGGCCAGAACACCAACCATATCGAGAGCCATCCCGCCGTGCGCGAGGCGATGCTGCGCTCGATCGAAGCTGGCGAGTTCAATGCCTATGCCCCGCCGCTCGGCTTCGAGGCGCTGCGCGCCGCTATCGTCGCCGATCTCGGCACGCCTGGCGCAGAAGCGCTCGTGACCGAGGGCGGCGTCACCGCGCTGGCGATGATCTGCCGGGCGCGCTGCAAGCCCGGCATGACGCTGGTGACGACCGATCCGACCTGGAAATGGCCGTGCCTATTCGCGCGCCAGCAGGGCGCCGAGGTCATCGAGATTCCGATCTACGATCCCGCTTGCAACTATCGTCTGACGCCGGAGGCATTGAAGGCGAATGTCGACGAACGCACGGCGATTATCTATCTCGTCGATCCCAACAATCCGCTCGGCATTCGCTACACGCGAGAGGAGATCGAGAGCTTTGCGGCGATCGCGCGCGATTGCGGCGCGCTGCTGGTGCACGACTGCACCTATCGCGATTTTGCCGACGGGCATACGCCCGCGCTCCACGTGGCGCCGCAAGGCTCGGTCGTCTCGACCAGCTTTTCGAAATGGCTCGGTCTCGCTGGCCTGCGGATCGGTGCGCTGGTCGCCGCGCCTGAGCTGTTCGAGGAGCTGGCGCAGACCTCCACCAGCGTGCTCGGTGCGAGCGTCATCGCCCAGCGCGCGGCGCAGGCGGGCCTCTCCGTCAAGGCCGAGTGGATGAAGAAGGTTCGCAGCATCGACCGGGCCAACAAGGCGATGATCCAGGAAGCGGCTGCCGCAATCGACGGACTGGCGCTGCCGATCATGCCCTCGCACGGAAACTTCCTGGTCCTGGAGACCATCGCGGCGGGTATTCGCCCGGAGGCGCTGGTCGAATGCTTTCGCCGGCAGGACATCATGATCCGGCAGGGCACCTATCACACGCAGCGTTTCGGCGACCGCTTCGTCAAGATCAGCACCTCCGTGCCGCAAGCCTGGGTCGAGAAGCTCTGCAATCTGCTGCCGGAGATGGTGGCGCAGGCGCGCACGCTCAATGACCTGCCGCCGCAATTCTAGGGATGATGCCGATGACGATGATCACGACCAAAGACGGCGTGAAGCTCCACGTGGAGGAGGCTGGCGAGGGCACGCCGATCCTCTTCGTCCACGAGTTCGGCGGCAATCACGCCAGCTGGGAGCCGCAGCTACGCTATTTCAGCCGGCGCCACCGCTGCATCACCTACGCCGCGCGCGGCTATCCGCCGTCGGACGTGCCTGACGATATCGACTCCTATTCGCAGGCGATCGCCGCGGATGATGCGGTCGCCGTGCTCGATGCGCTCGGAATCGACAAGGCGCACATCGTCGGCCTTTCCATGGGCGGCTTCTGCACGGTGCATTTCGGCCTGCGTACACCGCAGCGCGCGCTGTCGCTCACGGTGGCCGGCGCGGGCTACGGCTGCGAGAAGGAGTTCGAGGCGTATTTTCGCGGCGTGTCGCTCGAAGTTGCCGACAATTTCGAGAAGCAGGGTGCGAAAGAGTTTTCCAAGGTCTATGCGCTCGGCGCGAGCCGGGTGCAGTTCCAGAACAAGGATCCGCGCGGCTGGCAGGAGTTCGCCGATCGCCTCGCCACCCATTCCGATCGCGGGGCCGCCAACACCATGCGCGGCGTGCAAGCGCGCCGGCCGTCCTTCTACGATCTCGAAGACGGTCTGAAGACGATGATGGTGCCGACATTGGTGGTCGTCGGCGACGAGGATGATCACTGTCTCCAGCCCGGCATCTTCCTGAAGAAGACCATTCCGGCCTGCGGCCTCTCGGTCTTCCCCAAGACCGGCCATACGCTGAATCTGGAAGAGCCGGCCGCGTTCAACGCCCTGCTCGCCGAATTCATCGCTCGGGTGGAGGCGGGACGCTGGCTGCCGCGCGATCCGCGCGCGCTGCCGGGCCAGATCATGCGCACGAAGTAGCTGATCGATGATGCACCGACCTCTGATCGACGCCGACCGGCTCTGGGCCCGCCTGATGGCGCTTGCCGAGATCGGTGCGACGCCCGCCGGCGGCGTCAACCGTCAGGCGCTCAGTGACGGCGAGATCGCCGCCTGGCGCCGCGTCATCGGCTGGGCCGGCGAGGCGGGTTTGACGCCGTCGACGGATGCCGCGGGAAACCTGTTCCTGACATTGGCCGGGCACGACCGCGCCGCGCCCGCGGTCCTGCTCGGCAGTCATCTCGACAGCCAGCCGACCGGCGGGAAGTTCGACGGAACGGTCGGCGTGATGGCCGCGCTCGAGGCGGTCGCTTCGCTGGCCGAACAAGGCGACAGGCCGGAGCGCGACGTCATCGTCGTGTCCTGGATGAACGAGGAGGGCTGCCGCTTTGCACCGGGAATGATGGGCTCGGAGGCTTTCTCCGGCGAGCGCGACATTGCGGCGATCCGTACCGCGCTGGATGCAGACGGAGTCAGCGTCGGCGAGGCGCTCGACCGCCTCCACGGGGCTTTTCCCGATCTGCCACGCTGGCCGCTTGGCGGCGCGATCGAGGCCTATCTCGAATTGCACATCGAGCAGGGGCCAGTGCTGGAGGCGGCCGCTTGCACGATCGGCGTCGTCTCCGGCATCCAGGGCAAGAAGACGTTTCAGGTGGTGATCGAGGGTGCGGAGGGACACGCGGGCACGCTCGCGCAGCAAGAGAGGCGGGACGCGTTCGCGGCGTTTGCGCGGATGGCCGCGGCGCTTCATGCCGAGATCGGCATGATCGATGCGGACATCAAGTTCACGATCGGCCGGGTTGCCGTCGTGCCGAATGCGCCGTCGGTGGTGCCTTCGCAGGTCAGCTTCAGCATCGATCTGCGCCATCCCCAGAATGCGGTCCTGGACGCGGCTGCGGCCCGGATCACGGCGCTTTGCCATGAGAACGCCGCGCCTTGCGCGGTCACGGTGAAACCGCTGGTCGATGCGCCGTCGAACGTCTTCGATCCGCACCTGCGCGCGCGCATCGCCGAGGCGTCGCGCGAGCTTGGTCATTCCGCAATGGACATCTTGTCGGCAGCCGGCCACGATGCGCGCCATCTCGCCAAGATCTGCAAGGCCGCCATGATCTTCATTCCCTGCCGCGACGGCGCGAGCCATGTCGAGCACGAATGGGCCGAGCCGGATCATGTTGCCGCCGGCGCGGCCGTGCTTGCAAAGGTGATGCGCGAGCTCGCGTTGGCAGGCACGCAGAACGTCGCTCAAGACGCTCCGCTATCTGCCGGCGCTGCTCGCGACCATCGAGGAGGATGAGGCCGCGAACTTGCTGAGCGCGAGATAGGCGAGGCCCGAAACCCCGATCCCGAACAGCCAGCTCAAATCGGCGCCGCCGAGCAGATGGATCGAGATCGGCCCCTGCAGCGCGCCGACCAAACCGTCCTCGACCAGCCACCCGGCGACCAGGCCCGCAAAGAAGGCGATCATGCCGGCCCAGTTGATGTCGCCATAGGCGCTGGTCTCCGGCGAGCGATAGAGCTCGGCGACGTCGATCTTGCCCTTGCGCTTGATGAAGAAGTCGGCGAGCACGACGCCGGCCCACGGGCTCATCCACAACAGCAGGCTGATCATCCAGTTGTCGAACGCTTTCGCAAAGGATGGGGCGAAGATGAAGTAGAGGGTGACCAGATAGCCGGCGATGCCGACGATGACGGTGAGCCAGAAGCGCGAGAGCTTCAGCCCCGCGCTCAGCGCCGCCAGCGTCGCCGAATAGACGTTGAGGATGTTGGTGGCGATCGGGCCGTGCAGCACCATCAGCAGGACCAGGATGCTGACGGGACCGCCGAATACCGCGCTCACCATCTTGGCAGGATCGGTGTCCAGCGTCGTCGAGGCGATGGTCGCGCCGAGAATGCCGAGCCAGACCGTCGGCACGAACATGCCGACATAGCTGTGCCAGAACACGGACTTCGACGGCACGGTCTTCGGCACGAAGCGCGAATAGTCGGAGGCCCAGGTGACCCAGGAAATGCCCCAGCCGACGCCGATCGCCGTCGTCAGCAGCGTCAGCATCGCAAGATGCGCGCCCGGCGGCAGCGAGGTCGTGAGGCTCCAGTTGACGACGCCCGGCCGCGTCCACGCCAGGACGCTCATCAGCACCATGATGGCGATGGTCGGCGGTACCGTGTATTTCTCGAAAGTGCGGATCGCATAGAAGCCGTAGATCCCGATCAGCACCTGCACCGCCATCACCAGCGTGATGACGACGAGCTCGATGGGCCAGGTGTCGGGCACGCCGAACTGGCCGAGGATGCCCATCGAGACCTTCACCGGGAAATAAGTATTCACGCCGATCCAGCCCAGCGTCATCAGGAACATCAGGATGCTCGGCAGATAGGCGCCGCGCACCCCGAATGCGGACCGGCTCAGAACCATCTGGTTCACGCCGGTCTTGTGCCCCATCACCGTGAAGGTCGCGAAGATCGCGCAGCCGACGATGTTGCCGAGCACGATGACGGCGATCGTCTCCATCAGGCCGAGCTTGAGGATGATGCCGAGCGCGCCGAGCGCCCAGTTGACCGGTGCGATGTTGGCGCCGGCCCAGATCCACATCTGCTGCGGCCCGGTCGAGTCCCGATCCGCGTCGGGAATTGGCTCGATGCTGTGAATATCAGCGCGAAGTTCGGAATCCGTCATGACATCCCCCAATACGAAGCACGCTTCGCATCATCGCAGCATAATTCGTGCCATTGGTTGCGCGGTGACCTGGATGGGGTTCGTTCCGATGTCGGATCGAGCCTGGCCTGCGCCGGAATGCCGTTGAGTTTCAGGTGTGGCCGACCGCTCGCGCGGATCTCCGTTTACGACACCGCTCCGCGCGAAGCTCTTGACGGGAGTGGGAGTACGTTGCCCTGCCAGACAGCGGTACGATGATAAATTGAGCAGTCGACGTCTAGTCGAGCAGGGCAGCAGAGCCGTCGCGGCTCGGATTGCCGGCCACGATTCGTTGCATCATCTCGATGAAGAGCGCCTGTTCCCGCTGGCTCAAATCGCCGAGCGTCGCACGATGCGCCCGCCGCGCCGCGCCCTCGATCTTGACCAGCAGGGCGGCACCGGCCGGCGTCAGGCGGCATGATCGCGCGCGGCGGTCGTCCTTGTCGATGGCGCGCTCGACCAGGTTTCGGGCGGCGAGCCGCTTCAAGGCGCCGGTCGTTGTGGTGCGATCGAGGGCGATATCGGCCGCCAAAGTGGTCTGATCGGCGTTTTCGCGCGCCGCCAGCGCCGAGAGCAGGCTGTATTGCAGCGGCGTGATCTCGAACGCGCCGCAGGCTTCCTGAAACAGCGCGACATGGATCTGATGCAGCCGGCGGATCAGATAGCCCGGACGTTCGGACAATGGCCAGGGCCGGTGCTTGCCCCCGCTGCGCCGTTTCTTCACTTGTCGCAATGCACGCTCTCCCGACTTGGAACTTCATCGCGCTTAGCTCGATTCGACTGCGCTCGCCACCGCCAGACCATGGCACGAAGCTTGCTTACGACAAAATACGAAGCATGCTTCGTAATTCAAGGGCGCACAGCCGCCCGCGCGAGATTGAGGAGAGCGCCATGTCCGTCACTGCCAGCTTCGACCTTCTGCTGCGAGGCGGTCGCGTGATCTGCCCGGCCTCGGGTGTGGATGGCATCAGGGACGTCGCCATTCGCAACGGCAAGATCGCGGCTGTCGCTTCCGACATCCTGCCGACCAGCGCGAAGGAGGTCGTCGACGCCAGCGGCAAGCTCGTGTTGCCGGGGCTGATCGACACCCACGCCCATGTCTATCAATATGTCTCCGGCCGCTTCGGCATGAATCCCGACATGGTCGGCGTGCAGTCGGGCGTGACCACGTTGGTCGACCAGGGCGGACCGTCCTGCATGACGCTGCCCGGCTTTCGCCATTTCATTGCGGAGCCCGCGAGCTCGCGCGTCTACGCGTTCCTGTCCGCCTATCTCGTCGGCGGGTTGGAGGGGCACTATTATCCGCAGCTCTACAGCCCCGATGGCGTCGATATCGACGCGACAGTGAAGGCGGCAACGGCCAATCTCGACATCGTGCGCGGCATCAAGGCTCACGCCGAGATCGGGGGCTTCGCGCGCTGGGGCATCCGCGTGATCGAAATGGCGGCAGAGATCGGCAAGCGCGCCGATCTGCCGGTCTATGTGCATTTCGGCCAGCTCTGGGGCCTGCCCGAGAGCGGCGCCAATGGCGAGGATGCCGACACGATCCTCACGCGCGTGATCCCGCTGCTGCGCGAAGGCGACATCCTTGCGCATCCGTTCACGCGTCATCCCGGCGGCTTCGTCAACCGCGAGGGTGAAGTGCATCCGGTGATCCAGGCGGCGCTCGACCGCGGCCTGAAAGTCGATGTCGGCCACGGCAGCCATTTCTCCTACCGGCTGGCGAAGAAGGCGATCGCAGCCGGCATCATTCCGACGACGCTAGGCGCCGACATCCACGGTTACAACACCCATGTGCCCGCGCCGGCCGGAACGCCCGACCAGCACGAGGACGATGAGAATCATCCCTTTGCCGGTCAGGCCAAGTTCAGCCTGGTCCAGGCAATGAGCTCGATGATGGCGCTCGGCCTGTCGCTGGAGCAGGTGGTGCCGATGGTCACCTCCAATCCCGCCAGGATGCTCGGCCGCAGCGACGAGATCGGGGCGCTCAAGGCCGGCATGGATGCCGATGTCTCCGTGCTCACGGAGAAGGTTGGCCGCTTCGTGCTGAGGGACAACGAGAAGAACGAGGTGATCGCCGAGCGGCTGCTTCAGCCGGTGTTCTGCCTGCGTGCCGGAACGCGCTTCGACGCGGTTGCGCCGATCCTGCCTCAGGCCGTCGCGGCATAAGGCCCCGCAGTGAAGGAGAACGCCGACGTGCGCAACGAGCGAGAGTTTCCTTCCGGCAGGTCGGGGCAGGGCGTGGGCGCACGGCTGCCGCGGAAGGAGGACGATCGCCTGATGCGCGGCCGTGGCCAGTATGTCGCCGACATCCGCCTCGCGGGCCTCCGGGACGTCGCCTTCGTGCGCAGCCCGCTGGCGCATGCGCGCATCCGCGGCATCCACGTGCCCGAACGTTATCGCGACAGCGTCTTCACGGCAGCCGACCTCGTCGGCGTCAAGCCGATCCGCGCGGTCTCGGGGCTGCCGGGCTTCAAGATCTCCGAGCAGCCGGTGCTGGCGACCGGCAAGGTGCGCCAGGTCGGCGAGCTCGTTGCGATGTGTGTTGCACCGACGCGCGCCGAAGCCGAGGACATCGCGGCTGCCGTGACGCTCGATCTCGAGGAACTGCCCGCCGTCTACGACATGCTGAAGGCGCGCGAGCCGGGCTCGGCGCTGGTGCATGAGCATTGGGGCGACAATGTCTTCCTGGAGACCAATTACGAGGTCGACATATCAGCCGCGCTCGACGCGCCGATCAAGGTGACGCGCGAGATTTCGACGGCGCGGCAATGCATGTCGCCGCTCGAAGGCCGCGGCGTGGTCGCGACCTTCGATCCGAGGCTCGATCAGCTCACGTTGCATTCCGCGGCGCAGATGCCGCATATCACGCGCAGCGGCCTCGCCGAGTGCCTCGGCATGGAGGAAGGCCAGATCCGCGTCATCTCTCCCGATGTCGGCGGCGGCTTTGGCCACAAGGGCATTCTGTTGCCGGAAGAAGTCTGCCTGTCCTGGCTGACGATGCAGCGCGGCCATCCCGTGCGCTGGATCGAGGATCGCCGCGAGCATCTCGTCGCCAGCTCCAATTGCCGCGAGCACCATTACAGGATCACGGTCTATGCCGACAGCGACGGCACGTTGCGCGGCATCGATTGCGAGGCGACGGTGGATTCGGGCGCCTACTCGTCCTATCCGTTCTCGGCCTGCCTCGAAGCGGCGCAGGTCGCGAGCATCCTGCCGGGTCCTTACAAGATGCCGGCCTATCGCTGCCGCACGTTCTCGGTCGCCACCAACAAATGCCCGATCTTGCCTTATCGCGGCGTGGCGCGCACCGGTGTCTGCTTCGCGCTGGAATTGATGCTCGATCTCGTGGCGGCGGAGGCCCGGCTCGAGCCCGGCGAGGTCCGGCTGCGCAATCTGGTGCGGCCGGAGCAGATGCCGTTCGACAACATCACCAAAAAGCATTTTGACAGCGGCGATTATCCGGAGGCGATGCGCCGCGCGCTGGCGCAGATCGATATCGATGCCATTCGTGGACGCCAGCGCAAGGGTGAAGCGGACGGCCGCCGTATCGGCGTCGGCGTCTCCGTCTATTGCGAGCAGGCCGCGCACGGCACCTCGGTCTATTCCGGCTGGGGTATTCCGATGGTGCCGGGTCATGAGCAGGCCTCGGCGCGGCTGACGCCGGACGGCGGCCTTGAGCTGCGCGTCGGCGTGCATTCGCACGGGCAGGGCATGGAGACGACGCTCGCCCAGGTCGCACATGAGATCCTCGGCTTGGACGTCGCAAAGATCCGCATCATTCTGGGCGACACCGCGATGACGCCCTATTCGACCGGCACCTGGGGCTCGCGCTCGATGGTGATGGCGGGCGGTGCGGTGGCCGCCGCCTGCCGCGAGCTCGGCGAACGCGCCCGGCGCATCGGTGCCAAACTGCTGCAGCACGATCCGGCCTCGGTGGTGCTGCAAGACGGCGAGGTGCGCGGCGTCAATGGCAGCGTCAGCCTGCAGGCGATCGCCCGCACCTGGTATCGTCGCCCGCAGGATCTGCCGGCCGATGTCGATCCCGGCGGGCTGGAGGTGACGCAGGGCTACAAGCCCGTGCGCGACAGCGGCACCTTCAGTTACGCCGCGCATGCGGCGGTGGTTGCGGTCGATCCTGATCTCGGCGAAGTCGAGATCCTCGACTATGTCATCGTCGAGGACGGCGGCGTGCTGGTCAATCCGCTCGTCGTCGACGGCCAGATCTACGGTGGCCTCGCGCAAGGTATCGGCACCGCGCTGTACGAGGAAATGCCGTTCGACGCTTCAGGCCAGCCGCTGGCGACGACGCTTGCCGACTATCTGCTGCCCGGGCCGACCGAAATTCCCGCCGCGCGCCTCGACCACATGGAGACACCATCCCCTTATACGCAGTTCGGCGTAAAGGGCATCGGCGAGGGCGGTGCGATTGCGCCGCCCGCCGCGATTGCCAATGCCGTCAACGATGCCCTGCGCCCGCTCGGCGTCGAGCTGATGCAATCGCCGATCACGCCCCACCGGATCGTCACGGCTATGCTGGCCGCGAGCGCCGCCGAAAGGAGTGCGGCATGAAGCCCGCTCCCTTCGCCTATGAACGCCCGCGCGATCTCACTGTGGCACTCTCGATGCTGGCGGCCGGCAGCGGATCGGCCAAGATCATCGCCGGCGGCCAGTCGCTCGGCCCCATGCTCAATCTGCGGCTGGTGCAGCCGGAGCTGGTCATCGATATCTCCGGCATTGCCGAGCTCAAGCGCGCCGAGATTTCCGGCGGCGAGTTGGTGCTCGGGGCCCTGGTCACGCATGCCGATATCGAGGACGGTCGCGCGGCCGACGTGACCCGCGGCGCCATGCGCGGCGTGGCGGCCAACATCGCCTATCGCGCGGTGCGCAACCGCGGCACGCTCGGTGGCTCGCTCAGCCATGCTGATCCCGCCGCGGACTGGATCTCGGCGCTTTCTGCCCTGGGCGCGCGGGTGGCGCTGCGCAGCCTTGCCGGAACGCGCGCGCTGGCCATCGAGGCGTTCGTCACAGGTGCGCTGGAATCGGCCCTCCACGCCGGCGAGATCGTCGAGGCGATCCATGTGCCGGCGCGAGCGGCGTCCGCGCATTGGGGCTATGCCAAGAGCTGTCGCAAGACCGGCGAGTTCGCCCACGCCATCGGCGCGGTGCTGATCGATCCGGCCGCCGGCTCGGGGCGCATCGTGATCGGGGCAATCGACGCGGCGCCGATCGTGATGACCGACGCGTCCGAGCTGTTCGGCGGACGGATCTCCGCGGACTACAAGCAGCGTTTCGACATCCGTCTTGCCGATGCTCTTCTCGCCAAGGCCGGCATCGACGACGCCGCGCAGCGCCACATCCATGTCACCGTGCTGAGGCGCGCCGTGCAGGAGGCCGCGGCATGACCACGATCGCGCTCAGCGTCAACAGGCGTGCGGTGGAGGTGGCGGCCGAGCCGCGTACCAGCCTCGCCGATTTCGTTCGCGACAAGCTCGACCTGACCGGCACCCATCTCGGCTGCGAGCACGGCGTCTGTGGCGCCTGCACCGTGCTGCTCGACGGTGTGCCGGCGCGCTCCTGCATCACCTATGCGGTGGCCTGCGAAGGCGCCGACGTCACCACGATCGAAGGTCTCGATGAAGACGAGGTCACCGCCGAGCTTCGGGCCGCCTTCACCCGGGAGCACGCCCTGCAGTGCGGCTATTGCACGCCGGGGATGCTGGTCTCCGCGCGCGACCTGGTTCTGCGCCTGCCCGATGCCGACGAGCGTCGGATCCGTGTCGGCCTGAGCGGCAATCTGTGCCGTTGCACCGGATATGTCGGAATCGTGCGGGCAGTGCAGTCCGTGATCCAGGCGAGGCGCGCGCGCAATATCGCGCCGCTGGCCGACGGCGGGAGGGCCATCCTTGGTCCGGCCGGCTCGGGGCGAGCTGAATCCGGCCGATACGACCCGCAGCCTGCGGGCCCGGTGCCGGCTCCGGCGTCCGAGAGCGTCGCACGCGCCACCATTCCCGATTTCACCCCGGCGACCATCCTCGACCAGCGCTTCACGCTGCCGCATGCGCCGGCAAAGGTGTTCGCGATGTTCGACGATATCACGAGCATTGCCGCCTGCCTTCCCGGCATATCGCTGACATCGCCGCCTAATCCGGAGCGCGTGCAGGGATCGATCCGCGTGAAGCTCGGGCCGATCGCCGCGACCTTCGAGGGCGCTGCGCGCGTCGAGCGCGATCCCGCGACGCTCTCCGGACGCATCGTCGGCATCGGCACCGACCGCCGCAGCCATTCGGCGACGCAAGGCGAGATACGTTATCGCCTGCTTCCGCTCGAAGGCGGTGCGGCGACCGCGGTCGAGCTGTCGATCGGCTACACGCTCACGGGAATGCTGGCTCAAATCGGCCGGCCCGGCCTGGTACGGGATATCGCCCGGCGCCTGATCGCGGAGTTCGCGGGAAACCTCGATCGCCAGATGTCCGGCGCATCATCGGGGCAGACAGCTCCGGCGGAGCTGAGCTTCTGGTCGATAGCGTCGGACGTTTTGCGCGCGCGGATCGCCCGCATCTTTGGCCGCCGGAGGGAAGCGGGGTGACGGTGTGCTCGCACACCGGAAGTGACGAAGCCTGGACAGACTAGACATCAACAGCGTGGGATTTGGAGAGACGACATGACACGAGCACTCGGACTGTTTTCGGCCGGCGCGCTTGCGGCGGCCCTGGTCAGTGGCGCAGCGCAGGCGCAGACGATCAAGATCGGCGTCAATGAACCGCTCACCGGCGCGTTCGCAGCCTCCGGCACTTATGTCGTCAACGGCGCCAAGATTGCCGCCGACGAGATCAACGCCAAGGGCGGCATCCTGGGCAAGAAGATCGAGCTCGTGATCGAGGACAACAAGAGCAACCCGACGGAAGCTGCCGCCGTCGCCGAAAAGCTCATCACCAGCGACAAGGTGCCCGTGCTGATGGGCGCCTGGGGCTCGAGCCTGACGCTCGCGGTGATGCCGAAGCTGATGGAATACGAAACCCCGATGGTGGTCGAGACCTCGTCCTCGGGCAAGATCACGACGACGGGCAATCCCTTCATCTTCCGCATCTCCCCGCCCTCGGCGATCGAGGCCGCGGCGTTCAAGGGCATCGTCGACAAGCTCGCGCTGAAGAAGGTCGATTTCCTCGTCATCAACAACGATTGGGGCCGCGGCACCGCCGAGGACTTCAGCAAGATGATGAAGGAGAAGGGGATCGCCGTCGGTCTCGTCGAAACCATGGATCAGGGCGCGCAGGACATGAGTGCGCAGCTCTCCAAGATCAAGAGCTCGGATTCCGAGACCGTCATCGTCACCACCGCCGTCGATCAGTTGACGTTGATCTTCAAGCAGGCTGCTGCGCTTGGCTTGAAAAAGCGTATCATCACGACCGGCGGCTCGCAGAACCCGGACCAGATCATCGCACAGGCAGGAGCTGCCGCCAACGGCACCATGCATCTGACCACGTTCCTGCCCTGGTTCCCCGACAAGACGCCGAACCCGGAAGCGACCAACTATTTCGTCTCCGAATGGAAAAAGCGCGGTTTCGCCTTCGCCGGCTGCACCGAGAGTTTTCGCGGTTATGATGGCATCCGCACCGTGGCCGCTGCGATCGAGAAGGCCGGCAAGGCCGATCCCGCGGCGATCAAGGCCGCGCTCTGGCAGATCAACATCAAGGGGCTCAACGGCGACATCGTGTTCCGCAAGTCCGGCCCCGAGGGCAAGGAGAGCGGGCAGAGCCAGCCGAACGTCTATCTCATCGAGATCAACGACGGCAAGATCGAGATGAAGACGCTTTGACAAGCATGATCCGGAAAAGCGTGAAGCGGTTTTCCGATCAGATCATGCTCGAACAGTAGCGTCGTTTGGGCGAGGGCGGCACACTGCCGCTCTCGCCGGATCGCGGGTCATACGGGAACGGCTTTGAGCGAATTCCTCCAGCATCTGATCAACATGCTCGTGCTCGGCGGCACCTATGCGCTGCTCGGCATCGGGCTGACGCTGATCTTCGGCATCATGAACGTCGTCAACTTCACGCACGGCGTGCTCTACACGTTCGGCGCCTACGTCATGTTCATCGTGGTGCAACAGCTCGGGCTGAATTTCTTCCTCGCATTGCCTGTTGCAGTGCTGGCGGGATGGCTGCTTGGCGCAGCGATCGAGCTGACCCTGCTGCGACCCTTACGCGGCTCCGACATCGACACCACGATGCTGGTGATGATCGGTGCCTGGATCGCGATGCAGTCGAGCACGCTGTGGATCTGGGGCGGCGTCGCCAAATCGGTGGCAACGCCGTTTCCGGAGGCGCCGCTGGTGCTCGGACCGGTGTCCGTATCCTGGCTGCGCCTGTTCGTTCTCGCCGCCGCGGCGCTGCTGATCCTGGTGACGTATCTGCTGATCAACAAGACGAGCCTCGGCCGCGCCATGCGGGCGACGTTCCAGGACCGGGATACGGCCTCGCTGATGGGCGTCAACGTCGACCTGATCTATACCTCGACCTTCGCGATCGGCTCCAGCCTTGCCGCCGCCGCAGGCGCTCTGCTCGGGCCGGTCTACGTCATCTTCCCGCAAATGGGCGATCTCGCCGCCGTCAAGGCCTTCGCCATCGTCATCCTGGGCGGGCTCGGCAACATCACGGGCGCGGTGATCGGCGGCTTCATCCTCGCGCTCGCCGAGGAGCTTGGGGCCGGTTACGTCTCCTCGGGCTATCGGGACGCCATGGGCTTTCTGATCATCATCGCGGTCCTGATCTTCAGGCCGACCGGCCTGTTCGCGCGCGCGGAGCGCGTCGGATGAAGATCATCATCACCCTTCTTTCGGTCGCAGCCCTTGCCTCGGTGCCGCTCTGGCTGCGCGATCCCTATCTCCTGAATGCGCTGATTACGACGGGAATCTTCGTCATCGGTGCGATGAGCCTCAATTTGCTACTCGGTTTCACCGGCCAGCTCAGCCTCGGTCACATCGCCTTCTTCGGCATCGGAGCCTATGTCAGTGCGCTGACGTCGCTCGGCTTCGATATCGGCCTGCCCGGAGGCGTGCGCCTGGTTCACGAACCCTGGCCGCCGATCGCAGGCTTCGTGCTTGCGATTATCCTTGCCGGATTGTGTGGCTATTTCGTCGGGCTGCTCTCGTTCCGCGTCCGCGGCGCCTATTTCGTCATCGTCACGATCTCCTTTGCCGAGGTGGTCCGGCTGGTCGCGCTGAACTGGGTCGAGCTGACGCAAGGCCCGCTCGCGCTGACCAGTATTCCCTCGATCGCGCTGCCTTTGCCGGGCTTTGGCGAGCTGACGCTGCGCACCAAGCTGCAGAACTATTATCTCGTGCTGGTCGTGGCGCTCGTCGCCTATCTCCTGATCGCGCGTCTCGTTCACTCGCATTTCGGTCGAGCCATGCGCGGGCTGATGGAGAACGAGACGCTCGCTGTCTCCGTCGGCATCGACGTGACCAGGACGCTGACGCTCGCGGCGGTGATCTCCGCCGCGATCGCGGGTGCGGCCGGTAGCCTCTATGCGCATTACATCCGCATCATCGATCCCGAAGTGTTTGCCTTCATCAACACCGTCACCATGGTGATCATGGTCGTGAGTGGCGGCAAGGGTTCGCTCGCCGGCCCTGTCGTCGGCGGTCTGATCTTCGGGCTGTTGCCGGTCGCGCTGCGTCCCGTCATGGCGCCAGAGGCGCAATGGATCGCCTATGGCGGCGTGCTGATCGCGATCCTGTTCGTGCTGCCGCGCGGCATCGTTCCCTCGCTGGTGCAGCGATTTGCCAGACGGCGAAGTGCCACGGCGGAGCGTCCGCCGGTGGCTCTCGCCGACACCGGTGCCAAGGAGCCGGCGTGATGACAGCGCGCAGCATTGCCATGACCATCGAGCAGGTTGCGGTCCGCTTCGGCGGGCTGGTTGCGATCTCCGACATGAGCTTCACCGTCGGTGAGGGCGAGATCGTCAGCCTGATCGGTCCGAACGGGGCCGGCAAGACCACCGCCTTCAACGTGATGACAGGTTTCCTGACGCCGAGCGCGGGCCGGGTCATCTATCAGGGCACCACGCTCACCGGGTTGAAGCCGCACGAGATCGCCGATCTCGGCCTGATCCGCACGTTCCAGCGCACCAGCGTTTTCCCCAACGACACCGTCTACGACAATCTCCTGATCGGGCTGCATCGCCAGGGCAAGGTACGGTTGCTCGATGCGATCCTCGGGCTGCCCGGCGCGCGCGCCTCGGAGCGCCGACTCCGGCAGCGGGCGGGTGAGCTGCTGGAATGGGTTGGGCTCGAACGCCGCGCGCACGATGCAGCGGGCTCGCTGTCCTACGGCGAGCAGCGGCTGGTCGGCGTCGCCCTGGCTCTCGCGGCAGAACCCTCGATGCTGCTGCTCGACGAGCCGGTCTCGGGCATGAATGCCTCGGAGACGCATCGGTTCGTCGAACTGATCCGCAGTATCCGCGACCGCGGCATCACGATCCTCCTCGTCGAGCACGATATGCCGATGGTGATGACGGTTTCGGATCGCATCGTTGTGCTCAATTACGGCCGCATCATCGCGGAAGGGACACCGGAGGTGATCCGCAACGATCCCGCGGTGATCGAGGCCTATCTCGGACATGGAGCTGCCCGTGCTTGAGATCCGCGATATGGTGTGCGGCTACGGCGGCGTCACCGCGCTGCGCGGCATTTCGCTGGACGTGAAGGCCGGCCAACTGGTCGCCCTGATCGGCGCCAATGGCGCCGGCAAGAGCACGACGTTACGCGCGATTTCCGGGCTCGTGCCGCCGCGCTCCGGGCACATGCGCTTCGAGGGTATCGACATCACCGGCGCCGGGCCTCCGCGCGTGCTGGCGAGCGGGATCGCGCATTGTCCGGAAGGAAGGCGGGTGTTCCCGCACATGAGCGTCGAGGAGAATCTCGACATGGGGGCTTACCTCCGCCGCGGTTCGGCCGAGATCGCCGCCGATCGCGACCGCATCTACGCGGAGTTTCCGCGGCTCGCCGAGCGGCGCCGGCAGGCCGCGGGCACGCTGTCCGGCGGTGAGCAGCAGATGCTGGCGATCGGGCGTGCGCTGATGTCGCGACCGCGGCTCATCATGTTCGACGAGCCGTCGCTCGGGCTCGCGCCAAACATCGTCGAGCGCACCTTTGCGATCATCCGCGGCATCCGCGATGCCGGCACCACGGTGCTGCTGGTCGAGCAGAACGCCTTCGCCGCGCTCGAGATGTGCGACCACGCCTATCTGCTCGAGAATGGCCGTATCGTGCTGTCCGGCGCCGGCGCGGAGCTGATTGAGAACGAGCATGTGCGGAAGGCCTATCTCGGTGGATGATGGGGCCGGATGGACTCCGGTCTGCGACCTCGGCCGGCTGAAGGCAGAAGCGATCGTCCGCGTCGCCGGGCGCGACCTGCTCGTGATCTGGAACGAGGGCAACGTTGTCGCCTGCGATCGTGCGTGCCCGCACGAACAGGCGGATTTGGCTCGAGGGCAGGTGACGGCGGGGCGGCTCCGTTGCCCCCGCCACGCGGCGTCATTCGATTTGCGCGATGGCGCAATCACTATGGGATGGCCGAGCCCGCCATTGCGGCTCTATCCGGCGCGGATCACGGGCGGGCAAGTCTGGATTGAGATGCAGGAGCGGCAGCCGGGGCGATGATGGCATCATGCCCCTGTTTTGCCCGACAAGTCAAAGCGGTGGCGGGATTGATCTGCCGTCGGACATTTGCCTTTTGAAAACAACGGCATCTCTACTGTGCATGGGGTTGTTTTCGCACTTTTTAGTCCAGCAACCGCCGGGCGGCGTCGACCAGCATGCCGTTCGGCCGGCGCAGTGCCTCGAGAATGGTGAAATGGTCGGCGCCTTCGACCGAGATGAGCCCGCCCGGAGCTCCGGCCGCCGCGCGCTTCTCGTGGAAATCGATTGAATCGTTCACGAGAGCCGGCAGCTCGCTGCTGCCATAGGCAATGTCGAGCCGCTTCTGCGTCACGGGCAGACGAAGCGGTGACAGCGTGGCGACCTCCTCATCCGTCAGCTTCAGTGCGTTGTTCAACCCGGTATCGCGGATCGGCGCGAGATCATAGACGCCTGATATCGCCAGTCCGGCATGGACCCGTGGATGGTCCAGCGCCATCGCAACGAGGTGCGCGCCGGCGGACCAGCCCGACAGCACGACCGGCCCGGCGATGCCGTAGGAGGTGCCGTGCGCAGAGAGCCAGTCGAGTGCGAGCGGGACTTCGGCGACGATATCGGTCAGGGACACTTCGGGCGCCAGCGAATAGCCGGGAATCGCAACCGACCAGCCATGTGCAGCGACGCCTTCGACCAGCATGGCGAACAATTCGCGCGAATTGCGCTGCCAATAGCCGCCATGCAGGAACACCAGGCAGGGCGCATCAGGCCTTGCGGCCGGGTAGAGGTCGATCTTGTTGTTGACCCGCTGGCCGTAAGGCAGATCGAGATGGGATCTCAGCGTGCCCCGCAGCCGGCCCGAAGCTTCATTCCGCTCCGCGATCAAGGCCGCGCTGTTCTTGACGGCCGCGTTGTTGTCATAGGCAGCATCGCGCTCGGCCTGGGACAGCTCGGACCACTGGGTCCGTGGATCGAGCGGCCGAGCTGTCGAATGAGCATTCTCAACCATAGACTCTCCAATGCGACCCTGGATGGCACCTTTGTCCGATCGGACACCCTTATTAATTACTGCTTCCTCTTGTCTGCAACACTTTGTTGCAGGTGTTGTTGCAGGTGTTGGCGCAGCTTCGCGCTGCGCTCCAGCCGGGGTCAGTTCATCATCGCGAGCGTCGGTCGCTGGCTTTCGCTGGACTCGATGATGCCCGGGAGATCGGTCGGCTGGCTGGCGATCATGGCTGACATCTGCCAGAACAGGTGAGCGAGGCGGGAGAACACCAGCCGCTCCCGTTGGGCGGCAACGGTGCCATCGGGGATCGTCACGGTTTCCAGGCCGACGATCTTCCTGGAGTCCGGCCATATCGTCATCGACTGCGCGATCACCGAATAGCAGCGTGGGGCGTCTTCGCTCTCGTCCGGCGCCGGTGGCAAGCCGGGATATTGCACGGGCGCTGCATAGAACTTGTAGGCGCCGTAGCCGAGTTGCAGCAGGATCTTTTCGGAGACTGCCGCTTCGGCAGCGAAGGACACCAGCCGCGCTTCGCTCAGCAGACCCGGTTCAATCGCGCTGAGGTCTCGGCCGCGCAGCGCCGAGCAGAAGGCGAGTTCACGATTGTGCTCGCGAAGCAGATTGGCGAGCGGTTGCTGCTGCTGCGCGGTGTCGGTGAGAAGGATGATGGTTTTCAGCATCTGGGATGTCCGTCAGGGGAACAAATGGCGCGCGGTCATGACCGCGTCGTCGGAGGCATGGGCGGCGAAGAAATCGTTGGCGATGCGCTGTCCCGGCGCGATCTCCAGGATACGGTAGCGGGCCTGCGCTGCGGCCTCGCGAGCGGCGCCGACGTCGTCCTGCCAGGCGCAGAGCGACAACTCGAGCCGGCCGTAGCCGCCGCAATCGGCAGCATAGGCGCCGGTGACGGCCTCCACGGTCGCGGCAAGCGCGCCCGCATCACTGGCCGTGATATCGCGCAGGATCACGGCGATGCCGTTGCCGGTCTCGGCTTTCGACGTCATCACCATGAAAGCGTCGCGGGCGCCGGTGCGTCCGGCCCGACGGGCCGTGCGCACCATGCCTGCAAAGCCGGGATCGGGGCCGAGCTCGAGCGTCGTGGTCTGCTGGTCATGCAGGATCGTCGCGCGCATCGCGCCGAGGTCGCCCTTCAGCGCGTGATAGGAGCGCGGCAGCCAT
The DNA here is from genome assembly GCF_054602315.1 of Bradyrhizobium cedriense. Classification (NCBI taxonomy): domain Bacteria; kingdom Pseudomonadati; phylum Pseudomonadota; class Alphaproteobacteria; order Hyphomicrobiales; family Nitrobacteraceae; genus Bradyrhizobium; species Bradyrhizobium cedriense. The sequence continues at coordinate 626,115 of NZ_JBTSWB010000001.1, forward strand.
ACGGTGTCGAGCGGCACCTGTGACGAGGTCAGGCTCCAGGCCTGGTCGAGCAGATAGCCCTCCCAGATTGCAGGATGGCAGGCGGCGAGCTGTTGCCAGGTGCGGAGCAACTGTTCCGCGCGACTGCTGCGGCCGAGATAGAGCGTGCGCGCGGACATCTCCCAGCGATTCCACTTGTGGAGCGCGACATCGCAACCGAGAAACGACGGCAGCAGTGGTGCTTCGCGCAGCACGGCACCAGCTTCGACAAACAGCAGGGGCTCTCGATATCTGTTCCACATCCGCATCATGAACTCCGCCTTCTCGAAACAGAGAAGGCGGTCGCTGAGCTGGGTCTCGATCGCTTCGATATGGCAATCGAGCCGCAAGCGTTCGAGCGACTGGCGGAGACCGAGAGACGAGGTCTCGTCGGCGCCGCGCGGATAGCAGGAGACGATCCGCGGCCGGAGAGCGGAGGCATTTGCCGCGGTAAGGAACTTCGACCAGCCGATGCCGCCCCACCACATCTCATGCGGACCGTCCGCGCCGCAGGGGCCGACGGTGCCGAACTCGGTCAGCTTGGACTTGAGAAAGTCGAAGCCCGGATTTTCGCTGAAGGGAATGACGACGGCGCAGCCAGGATTGAGCGAGCGGTAGAGCAGCTCGGCCGCAGCTCCGCTCGGCGGCTCCCTGAGGATGACGACACCGTTCCGCCGGTCGTTGCCGACGTCGTCGAGCGCGGGCGCACCGTACTGGCTGACCAGCCAGTCCAGGCGCTCGCGCTGGGCCCGGCCGAGCCTCACGCCGCCGGATTGCAGCAGCCGATCAAGATTTGCGTGCGTCTCGTCCGTCAATTCCGTGCCCCTCACGTCGCCAGCCCTGGACTTCAACGTCCCAAGCGGCGGGATCAGGCGCACTATTTGAAACTGGAGCCGAGCGGCGTGATTGCGACGGAGTAGACCGCGATGGCCATCGTCATAGGAGCGACCGGAATCAGCAGGCAGCCATCGTCGCTCTCGGCGCGATAATGCGCGCCGTTCCGCTGCAGGCCGGCATAGACGAGGCTATCGGCCGCGATGCCCGCGACATCCTGGCTCTCGGCAGCGCTGCGAACGTCTTCGCCTTGCTGCATGGTCACGCCATGAAGAAGGCCGTCCGGCGCGAATTTCCCCAGCGGCAGCGCGATCGTGGCGATGCCCATGGTGCGCGACAGGGGAATGCGCAGGCGCAGCTCGCCGAGCCCGGTGCGATGAACGGTCACGTTCTCCAGCATCGCATCGCCCCCCGCGCGGAACAGGCCAACCTGGACCGGGCCGCAGGGCCGTTCCTCAAAGACGTCGGCCGGCAGGCGGTTGGCGCCGAACAGCACATAGAGATAGCCATAGGAGGGTGACAGGCCGGCAAAGCTGCCAGCGAGCCACATCGGCGGTGCGGCTGCGGTGCAAGCGGCGGAGAGGCCGCGGGCGGTGATCTGGTCGCGTACGAACCTTTGGTCGAGCAGCGGCGCGAGTGCGTGGGTACCGAGATTGACGTCGTGCTTCAACGTGCCGAGCAGTGCCAGCTCGTCATCGTCTGGCAGCAACAGCAGTCGCGCCAGCGTCGCCGCACACCAGCGCGCGGCGATATCGGGCGCGGCGTGGAGATCGAGACCAAAATCGCGCGCGACGTCGCCTGCGCTCTGCGCGAAAGCCTGTACGCCGGCCTGGATCTCTGCGGCAAGCGCGATTTGCTCCGCGGGACGCGGATTGATCTCGCGCAGAACCACGCCGCCGTCGTAATCTCGAACCGAGCCATCGGCGGAGCAGCAGACCTGCTCCAGCAAGGCCACGTTGCGGATCAGCATGCGCTTGACATGCGGCGTGACCACGAGGTCGGAGACGAAGCCCTCCGCGCTGTCCTGCTCGGCGAGATCGTCGAAGGCATCGTCGAGCGACATCAGATAGGCGCCGTGGATGCGGATATCGATGCCTTCAAGGTCGAAGATTCGGCGCAGTGCCTTCTGCACGCTGCCGGAATAGCCGAGATCGACGAGTACGAGATCGGTGCAGTCGTCGAGGCCGGGCATGGCTTGGCGGAGATAGACGAGCAGCCGGGCCCGCAGGCCGGCGGCGAGCGCAGCGATTTCAGCCGGATCCATCAATCCGGGAAGCGCCTCGGCGAGCTCTTCACCGGAGGCGATACCGCCGGGGCAGGCGGCAAAGAACGCCGCGACCTTCGGCGGCATGATCTTCACCATGTCGCTGAAGGTCGGCGCGTCGATCCTGAAGACCTTGCCGAGGAGATCGACCAGCGGCTGCATCGTATCTGCCGAGGCGATCAGGCTGACCCTGCGGTTGATCTCGACATAGGCCGACGATAGATCGTGCAGGTCCTGCCAGACCCGGTGCGACAGGAAGCCGTCGCGGCCGAGGAAGCCGAGAGCGACCTTCCGGCCGTGGACTGCGACCTCTTCGCATCGCCTTGCGACGAAGGCATCGAATGCCGTCAGCGCCGGACCAAGCACGTTGACACCCAGATTGAAGGCCGGCGATCTCTCGGCGCTGCGCGCGGCGACCATGCGCCGCAAGGTGCGTGCGCCGTTGTCGAGCCGCGACGGCGCCCCTTGGCACAGCAGCTCGAACATCGCCGTCTCGCGCTGAAACTTCGACGCGAGCTGGGCGGTGGCCTGCGGATAGTAACGCGGACGAATGCCGTGCCGTCTGGCTCCCTCGATGTCGGCCTTGTCATTGTCGCCGACGTGAAAGGATGCGCCGGCGTCGATGCCCTCGTGGACGAGGTATTTCGCGAACAGCAGCTCGCTCTTGCTGCTGCCGTGGTCGCAGGAGGCGTAGAGAAAGTCCCAGGTCAGTCCGGGGCGACACGCTTGCAGCAGTCGCGCCAGCCGATCGGAATCCCAATAGGTGTCGGAGATGAAACCGACGCGGTGGCCGGCGCGAACCATGTCCATGTATTGCCGAAGCATGTCTGGATTGGCGCGGCAGAGATCGAGTTCCGCAGCGAACTCTGATTCGACCAGGAGGCTCAGATCGCGGCGCGTGAGGCCGAACAGGTTGAACGGAAAACAGGAATAGATTTCGTCGATGTGAACTTCGCTCGTGCCGCGCTTGTCCTTGGCGGTCCTGCGCGCTCGCGCTTCAGCCTGAATGCGATGCTGAACGAAACTCGCAGAAACATTCGGACGAGTTCTTGAAATGTCGGATAGCTCGTAAGTCCTTTCAAATACACCATCTGGCGTGGTGCAGGCACGAAGCAGAAATGTATCGAAAACATCGAACGACCAAGCAGAAGCAGTTTGCGCGCGGCGCTCTGCGCCCGCCGTAGCGACAGCCATGAAAATTCCCCCGCCAATCAGAGCGATTAACGTGCGCACGCGCGAGTTCAGGCGCGACGACGGCGAAAAAAGTCCATCCATGATTCAAAATCGCACTCGTTGCGACTGACAGAATGAAAAAAACCGCTAGGTTCAAACAGGTGATTCGGAAAAAACTGCCGAGTGCGGAAGTAGTCCCGCATTGCTTCACACGCGGAAACAATTGCTGCTTCATGCGCGGCACGCGTGTCGCGTTCGAACACCTAGTGCCGCGTAGTGTCAGCGTTTTCTCCCGGATGCATCTGTTCAGGATGGATGATCAGTCATGGCCCGAGACGATGTGACGATTGCAGGTTCGACGCGCGGGTGTTGCACTTCCTCGGCAATTATTGCCCGATGCCCGGCAAAAGATACCTGGTAACGTCTTGAAAAAACACAAAAAAGCGCCGCCTGAATTGTTCTCGCCCTGCGTTCAACGCCTGGAAGCCATGTGGCATGTGCGCCGCCGGCATAGCGGGTTGGAGATTGCGGGATGAGTTACGCTGCTGATGTCTGGGCTCCCGCCGGGGCCGGGATCACGACGACGGTGCCGCCTGACGAAGCCGTGCCGCTCGCGCCAGACAGCGTTACGGTCGCAGCCAACGTCGTCCTCGATGAGGACAGCGAACTCCTGGACAGACTTGCGGCAAACGATGAGGCTGCGTTCCGCATGCTGGTCGAGCGTCATATCGATCGCGCCTATGCGATAGCCCTGCGCATCGTCGGCAATGCGGCGGATGCCGAGGACGTCGTGCAGGACACCATGCTGAAGATCTGGAGCCATCGCGGCCGCTGGCAGCACGGCCGCGCCAAATTCTCGACCTGGCTCTATCGTGTCGTTTCCAATGGCTGCATCGATCTGCGCCGCAAGCCGCGCACCGAGAATGTCGAGACGGTGCCGGAAGTCGCCGACGGACAGCCCGACGCCGCAAGTGTCATCGAGCGCAACGAATTGAACGGCATGCTGGAGTTCGCGATGGAACGTCTGCCCGAGCAGCAGCGCATTGCGGTGATCCTGTCCTACCATGAGAGCATGAGCAACGGCGAGATCGCTCAGGTGATGGACACTACGGTGGCCGCAGTGGAGTCCTTGCTCAAGCGCGGCCGCCAGCAGCTTCGCCAGCTCCTGCGCAAGCACGAGCACGACATCCGAACCGCGTTTACCGACTGCTAACCATAAAACCGGCCCCTCCAAGGTTTCGCGCCTGATTTGCTCTCGCTCCGTCGTTTGAGCGAACGGACGGGGCTGCGGTCCGCGTCGTCGTAAGTCGATCTCCACGAAGCGGCACGCCGTGTCCGTCAATACAGGAGCTTTCAATGCCCGCAATCAACACCAACACTGCCGCCAACGCCGCGGTCCGCTACCTCAACATCAACTCCGCGCAGGAAACCAGCTCGCTATCGAAGTTGTCGAGCGGCTCGCGCATCACGTCGGCATCCGATGACGCCGCCGGCCTCGCGATCTCCACGCGTATCTCCTCGGACGTCACCACACTGCAGCAGGCGGCGACCAACGCCTCGCAGGCCACCGCCATCCTGCAGACCGCGGACGGTGGCGCGTCGAACATCTCGGACATTCTCGCCCGTATGAAGTCGCTGGCGTCCGAATCCGCGTCGGGCACCACGACCGACTCCAGCCGCGCCTATATCCAATCTGAATTCTCGCAGCTCAACTCCGAAATCGACTCGATCGCGACCGGCACCCGCTATTCCGGCCAGAGCTTGCTCGACGGATCCAGCGTGTTCTCGTCCGGCGTATCCGTGCTGGTCGGCTCTGACGGCTCCGACACGATCACCATCACGCTGGCCAGCCTGACGGCGTCCTCGCTCGCTGTCTCCTCGCTCGACGTCAGCACCCAGTCCGGCGCGACATCGGCGCTCGACGCCCTCGATACCGCGATCGACACCGTGTCTGCCGCGCGCGCCTCGATCGGCGCTCAGGAATCGCGGTTCAACTTCTCGTCGGATTCGATCTCGACCCAGACGCAGAACCTCCAGGCGGCAAACTCCGCGATCAGGGACGTGGATATCGCGGCCGAGCAATCCAAGCTGTCTTCGGCCGAGGTGAAGACACAGGCTGCCGTGTCGGCCCTTGCTGCTGCCAATCAGATGCCCCAGTACCTGCTCAAGCTCCTGGGCTGATGATCAACCGAGCGGGCCGGCATAAGGCCGGCCCGCTTCCGATCAGGGAATAGTCAACCAAGTGGCCAGCGTCAGCTCAACCAGCAGCGCAAGCTCGGGTGTCACCGTCACCACGAGCGGGACGACCAATTCGAGCAGTATCGACTGGTCAGCGCTGATCCAGTCCGCCGTGGACGCGAAGACCGCGCAGGCGGACACGATCTCGACCACCATCACGAACAACGAGGCCAAGATCTCGGCCTATCAGACGCTTCAGAGCGATCTGCAGACGCTGTATTCGGGCTTGTCGTCACTGTCCACCGCGGTGGTCAATTCGCTCTCCACCAGCGCATTCGCAACGCGCGCGGCGAGCATCAGCTCGACCGGAGACGTGAGTGCCTCCTCGGCGCTCTCCATGACGATCAAGAACGGAGCTGCGATCGGAGACCACACGCTGACGATTGGTCAGCTCGCCACTGCACACAAGGTTTCCGGCACTGCGCAATCGAGCCAGACCGATGAGCTCGGTTACTCCGGCACGTTTACCATTGGTCTGGAGGGCGGCAGCACGGCCGATATCACCGTTACCGACACGATGTCGCTCCAGGATGTCGTCGATGCCATCAATGCGCAGACCTCGACGACGAATGTCCAGGCCTCGATCGTGCAGGTGTCGAGCACGTCGTATCAGATGGTGTTGACGGGCACGGAGGATGCCGCCGACATCGCTTATTCGAGCGCGTCCGGCGACGATATCATGAACGAGCTCGGCGTGACCGACAGCTCGGGCAGCTTCACCAACGTGATCCAGGAGGCGCAGTCGGCCGAGTTCACGCTCGACGGCATCGCCATGAGTCGCGACACCAACGACATCTCAGACGTCCTGAGCGGGGTCACCTTCAGCCTGCTCCAGGCAACCCCGGACGGAACGTCTCTGAACATCAGCATAGAGACCGACACCAGCCAGATCCAGTCGGCGCTGGAGACGTTCGTCACCAACTACAATGCGTTTCGCGACGAGGTCATCGCTCAGCAGGCGACGGCAACCGACGGCACGGCGGATTCCACTGCCGTGCTGTTCGGCGACGGAACCATGCGCAACATCATGGATGCGCTTCAAAATGCTCTGAACACGACCGTGAATGGCATGACCATGGCCGATCTCGGTCTTTCCTTCAACGAAAAGAACGAGCTCGAGCTGGATACCAGCACGCTGTCGGATATCCTGAGCACGAATTTGAGCGGCGTGACCACGCTGCTCTCGGCGCAGACGACGACGTCGTCGAGCCAGCTCAGCGTGGTCAACACCGGAACGTCGCCGCAATCCTTGACCCTTGATCTGGCGGTCGATGCCGATGGCAACCTCACCTCGGCGTCGGTCGGCGGCGACACCTCGCTATTCACCATCAGCGGCACCACGATCATCGGTGCTTCCGGCTCGATCTACGCCGGCATGGCCTTCACCTATAGCGGGTCGACGTCGCAGTCGATCGCGGTCACGTCGACCTCGGGCATTGCAACGCAGCTCTATAAGATCGCGAAGGACAGCTCGTCGTCAACCGGGGCGCTGCAGACGCAGATCGATCGTCTGACGACCCGCGACGATGAGCTTCAGCAGCGGGTCGACGACATCAACAGCGCGGCCTCCACGCTGCAGTCGCGGCTGGAGACGCAATACGCGAAGTACCAGGCGGCGATCGAGAGCGCCAACAGCACGCTCGACTATCTCAAGGCCCTGCTCAATTCCAGCTCGAGTGATTGATGATGCATAATCCGACGGCATACTTGGCCAATCAGGCCTATCGGGGAACGGCAACGAATGTGCCGCCGCTCAAGGCGGTGTCGTTGCTGCTTGGCGGCACCATCACCTGCCTCCAGAAATCGCTGAACGCCCAGGAGGGACGGCGCTTCGAGGAGGCGCACGAGCACCTCATGACGGCGACAGCGATCCTGCGCGGGCTGAGTCACAATCTCGACTTTGCCAAGGGCGGGGCGGTGGCGGAGCGGATGTTCCGGACCTACAACGCGTTGATCCTTGCGAGCCTCAAGGCCTACGGCCGGCCGCACGCCCACGAGAGTTTTCGGCGAATCATCGTCGCGCTGACCGAGTTGCGGGAGGCCTGGGAGTTCGTCGATGCCACCTTGCGGAGCAGTAAGGCCGGTCCATCCGATTCGGCCCGCGCGGGCTGAAGCGGGTGCGCCTCCGCAAGGGGGAGGGGGCGTCGAGGGACGTTGTTCGGCCAATTTCCGTATGCCTACGGTAGCTTTTGGCGCCCGAAGCCGCTGAAATCCAGTTTCCGCCTCGCTTGCAATGCTTTATGACGGCCTGATTGAGGCAGGACCGGCAGGCGATGGACGTCACCGAGTTTGAGGAACTGATCGACCGGCTGGGCGAGGATCTCTCCCTCTGGCCCGACGATCGGCGCTTGCTTGCCGAAGAGCTGCTGGCGCACTCGTCGGCTGCGCAAGCCGTGTTGGAAGAGGCGCGCACCTTGCGCCAGGCGCTCGCCTCGCCCGTGGTCCGCGCGCCCAAAGGACTCGCCGACCGCATCGTCGCCGCCGCCGCGAAAATGAAAGGCGACACCGCCGAGCCGCGCACGGAAGGCGAGACGGCGGAGAGCTGAAGAGCTTCCTTTCCATCCTCGCATATTCCGATCGCCCGTGGGCGATGAAGCCCCAGGATTGTCGTGGCCGGGCCCTGACCCGGCGATCCATGTCTTGCTTCGCGCGACAAGGAACATGGATGCCCGAGACAAGTCCGGGCGTGACGACGTCTCGGAGCGGGGCTCGATCACCGCAGCGGATCAGCACGAGACCATCGTATCACTAGCGCGGACACGGCAGATTTTGCCGTGTCGAAAGCCGTTTTCGCGCGAGTGAATCTGCGCCTGAATCCGTGCGCCCACCCGTTTCATCAGCACACAGATTTCAAGCTCCGCCGACGACATCTCGTCGAGGCGGCGCGGGAAAGCCGGAGTTTCTGATGACCGTTTCCGCAACGAGTTCTGCGTCGACAGCCGCCACGACGACATCGTCGTCGTCGAGCACGTCGTCCAACTCGACGCTGACATCCAGCGACTTTCTGACGCTGCTCGTCAGCGAGCTCCAGAACCAGAACCCGCTGGATGCGACCTCGACTACCGATCTCGTCAATCAGCTCACGTCCTACGCGAATTTCACCTCCCAGCAGTCGATCAACTCCAATCTCAGTTCGCTCGCGAGCTCGTTCTCGAGCCTGGTGACGCTGAACTCGGTGAACTACATCGGCCACACCGTCGAGGCGAAGACGGACACCTCGACCCTGACCAACGGCTCGGCGACCTTCGGCTACTCGCTATCCTCGGCCGCGTCCGACGTGTCGATCAGCATTCAGGATTCCGCCGGCAACACGGTGTGGACCGGCACCGGAACCGGCAATGCCGGATCGAACAGTTTCACCTGGGACGGCAAGGACTCCAGCGGCAACCAGCTCTCCGACGGCGGCCAGTACACGATCTCCGTGACCGCGACGAATTCCACCGGCAATTCGGTCCTCAACTACACGACCGTGACCGGCACCGTGACGGGCATCGACACCTCGACCTCAACACCCTCGCTCACGGTCAACGGAATTTCCGTCAGCGCAGCCAACATCATCGGCGTCACATCCTGACTTCTTCCGGAGTTCCATCATGAGTCTCAGCGGTGCATTATCCTCGGCGATCTCGGCGCTCAGTGCGCAGAGCCGGTCCCTGTCGATGATCAGCGACAACATCGCCAATTCCGACACGACCGCCTACAAGACGACGTCCGGGATGTTCGACGCGCTCGTGACGGCGTCGAGCAACACGACCTCTTATGCCTCGGGCGGCGTCACCATCTCGGGCCGCGCCAACATAACTCAGCAGGGCCTGCTGGCCGCGACTTCCAACGCCACAGACGTCGCGATTCAGGGCTCCGGCTTCTTCGTTGTGACCGACGCCAAGTCGGGCGGAACCGTCGCCTACACTCGCAACGGTGCCTTCACCACCGACAACGCCGGCTATCTTCAGAACAACGGCTATTACCTGGAGGGTTGGCGCACCGACGCGGACGGCAACGTCGTCGGCAACGAATCGGCAGGCAATCTCGAGCCCATCAACACCCAGGTCGCCTCGACCAGCGGCAGCGCCACCACCAAGTCCACGATCGCCGCCAATTTGCCATCGGACGCCGCGACGGGCGACACCTATACCAGCTCGATGACGGTCTACGATTCGCTTGGCGCCGCAAATTCGATGCAGATCACCTGGTCCAAGACCGGCACCAACACCTGGAGCGCGAGCTTCGCCAACCCGACCTCGGCCTCGGACACGACGACCGCGACCGGTACGGCTTCCGGCACGATCGACATCACCTTCAACAGCGATGGCTCGCTGGCCAGCACCAGCCCGGACCCGGCGACCGTCTCGATTACCGGCTGGACCGACGGCGCGGCCGACAGCATCATCACCCTGTCGCTCGGCACCGCCGGAAAGACCGACGGACTGACCCAATACGCGTCCGGCGAGACCACGCCGTCCGTCAACGTCACCAGCATCGACTCGGATGGTCTGTCCTACGGCAAGCTGTCCAGCATCTCGATCGGCAAGAACGGCGTGGTCAATGCGACCTATTCCAACGGCGAGACGATCGCGATCTACAAGATCGCGGTGGCGACGTTCGCCGACCCTAATGGGCTCGCCGCTTCGAGCAACGGGATCTATTCGGCGACCGTGACGTCGGGAAATGCCTCCTTGCAGGGCTCCGGCGAGAACGGGGCGGGCACGATCTACGGCAGCGAGCTGGAATCCTCCACCACCGACACCAGCAGCCAGTTCTCGAGCATGATCTCGGCACAGCAGGCCTATTCAGCGGCCTCCCAGGTGATCTCGACCGTCAACGAGATGTACGACACCCTGATTTCGGCGATGAGGTGAGTGATGCGCAGTGAGGAAGCCAGGGCGGCGGGAGAGGCGTTGCTGCGTCGGCTGCAACGGCTGGTCGGGCGGGCAGCGACCGTCGACGGCCGCGACCGCAAGCAATTGCTCGCACTTATCGACGACGTCGGAATGACCCGTCTTGGCCTGTTGCGGGAATGCGCGGAGGTCGAGGACGAGATGAGGCAAGCAACTGTCAGGAAGACCGCGATCGGCGCATACCTGCGCAGCTCGCTGGTCGGACGCGGCAAACGGAATAGCTAGAAGGCGATGACCATGACTGTAGCCAAAGCCACGAGGACGAGCGCCGTAATCGGCGACACACGGATCAAGTCGCTGATCGCGCTCATCGACGTCCTGACCGCGCTGGTCGCCGAGGAGAACATGGAGCTCGCCAAGGGCCTGCCGGCCTCGCGCCTGAAGCAGGTCGACGAGAAGAACCGCCTGGCTGAAACGTTCGAACGCACCGTTGCCGAGTGTGCGGCGGGCACAACCAGCTTGAACGTACCGGACCGGATTCTGCGCGAGCAGCTCATGGAGCGAATCCTGAAGCTGCGCGCCGCGATGGACGAGAATCTGGTGCGCCTGCGCGCTGCGATCGAGGCCAGCAATCGTCGCATCGAGGCCGTCATGCAGGCGATCCGCGAGCAGATTGCGACGGTGTCGCCCTATGGCGCCTCCGGCCGGGTTTCCGCACGCCCCGTCTCCAGCGGCACCAGCCGCAGCGCCTGACGAAAGGTCCGCCGTGTCACTCAACATCGCACGATCGGTCGCCTTCAGCGGGCTGTCGGCCACGTCGGTGCAGATCAGCGTGACGTCGTCGAACATCTCGAACGCGGACACGACGGGGTACACCAAGAAGACTGCGAGTCAGTCGAGCAGCGTCACCAACGGCGTCGGCACCGGCGTCACGGTGACCGGCATCACCTCGACGGTCGACAAGCTGCTGCTGAAGTCACTGGTCGGGGCGATCTCCGACCTCGGCTCGGCCGAGACGACCAACAGCTATCTGACCTCGCTCGAAAGGCTCTACGGCTCGACCAGCAGCACCGATGGTAACTCCACGGGAACCTCGCTTGCGAACAGCGTTGCCGCGCTGGAATCGGCCTTGTTGTCGCTGGAGAACTCGCCGAGCAGCGCCTCCCTGCAATCCAACGTCGTCGGTACACTCGACGACGTCGCGAGCCAGTTGCGGGAGACATCGAGCGGGATCCAGAAGCTCCGCGGCAACGCCGATCAGGACATCGCGTCCTCGATCGACGAGGTCAACGTCGACCTGCAGCAGATCGCGGACCTGAACGCGCAAATCAAGCAAACGGCGGCAGCCGGCCAGTCCACCGCGGACCTGGAAGACCAGCGCAACACCGCGCTCCAGGACCTCGCCTCCAAGATGAACGTCAGCTACTTCACCGCGTCGAACGGCGATCTCCAGATCTACACCACGTCCGGCCAGGCGCTGGTCGACAGTTCCGCCCACGCGATCAGCTATACGACCGCCTCCAGCGTCACGGCATCGACGACCTACACTGCCGGTTCCTCCACCAGCGGCTTCAGTGCCATCACGGTGAACGGGGTCGACATCACCTCCCAGATCACCGGCGGTGATATCGGCGCGCTCATTACGCTTCGCGACGAGACGCTGCCGGCTGCACAGTCCCAGCTCGACCAGCTGGCGCAGCAGCTCGCCTCCGCAATGAACAGCGTCTCGAACGGCGCGTCCTCGGTGCCGGCGCCGACGAGCCTGACCGGCACGACCAGTGTCACCCACGGCACGGCGCTCTCGGCCAGCGGCACGGTGCGTATTGCGGTCACCGACCAGGGCGGCAGTCTGGTCTCCTACAGCGATCTCGATCTGTCGTCCTATTCCACGGTCGGCGATCTCGTCACCGCCGTCAACGGCATCTCTGGATTATCGGCCTCGGTCGATTCGGAGGGCCATTTCTCGATCACGGCGACCGCTGCCGGCAACGGCGTCGCGATCAACGAGATGACGAGCTCGGTGGGAAGCACCAACGAAGGATTCTCGGAGTATTTCGGGCTCAACGACCTCGTGACCGGAACGAGCGCGTCGGATATCGCCGTCGATAGCAAGATTCTGTCCGGAACGAGGGAGTTGCAGCTGGCGACGCTGGATTCGTCGTCGAGCCTGACCGTTGGCAGCACGGTGCTGTCGTCGGGTTCGGCCACGGTGATCAATACTTTCTACGATGCGCTCACGAACGCACGGACATTTGCCTCGACGGGTGGGCTTGCCGCGACCACCGGTTCCCTTGCCGATTACGCATCCACCATCGTGGCCGATGTCGCGAGCAAATCCTCGCAGGCCTCCACCAGCTACACGGCCAAGGAGACCGCGCAGTCGACCTACGCGAACTCGCTGTCGTCGCAATCGGGAGTCAACCTCGACGAGGAATCGGCGACGCTAAGCACGCTCCAGAACAAATATGCGGCGGCCTCTGCGCTGATCGAGACCATCAACTCCATGTACTCGGCATTGCTCTCCGCGGTACAGTCGGCATAGGAGGGGATTGGAGCATGGTGGCGATGCGGGTCGCGACCTTCGCGCAGTCGAGCAAGATGATCTCCGACGCGCTGCGCGTGCAGGCGGTCATGGCGGAGAAGCAGGTCCAGGAATCGTCGGGCATCATCTCGAGCGATCTCGGCGGCTACGGCTCGGACGCACAGCACGTCGTCAACCTCCAGGTCTCTGTAACGCGCGCGCAGTCCTATATCGATGCCGCGACGCTCGCCGGCAGCAAGGTGCAGGTGATGTACTCGGCGGTCGGTTCGATGACCGACATCATCACTCAACTTCGGTCCCAGCTCAGCGCGGCCTCGACCGGGAGCTCGACCGAGACGGACTCGGTGATCAGCTCCGCCCGGCAGATGCTCGAGCAGATGGCGTCGATCATGAACACGCAATATGACGGCCAATACGTCTTTGCCGGCGGCAAGACGGACACGGCCCCGGTCGATCTTACGGGCTTTTCGTCTGGAACGGGGTCCCTTACCACCGCGGACACCAGCTATTACGGGGGTGACGACGAGATTGCCTCGGTGCGTGTCGCCGCTGGTGAAGCCGTTTCCTATGGTGTCACCGCCGACAATTCGGCGTTCGAAAAGGTGATGCGTGCGCTGAAATTCGTCGCCAACAGCACCTCGCTATCATCCGCGGACATCTCCAGCGCGCTCGATCTCGCGAGCGCGGCGCTCGATGACACAGCTGCCGTGCAGGCGAAGCTTTCCATGGCGGCGTCCTCGATCGAGACGGCGAGCGCCCGCCAGACCGACTACAAGAGCTACGCCGAGACGTTGTCGAGCGATCTCACCAGCGTCGACGTCGCCGCTATTACCGCGGAGCTCTCGACCTACGAGTCGCAACTCACCGCGTCCTATTCAGCGCTGGGCAAGATCCTGAGCTTGAATCTGGCGAGCTATTTGAAATAAGTGCTCGACTGCAATGAAGCCGTCGTCTCTTCGACGGACAATTTAGCGTATGGGATGTTTGTTTCACCCGGTCGCTTAGCTCCCCAATATTCTATCCGGGGAATTTAATGTGCAAATTGAAGTGTTATTATCAGTCCGGTACGGCTCCTCGGCAGATCTACTTCCTGGTGTGCCGCAGGCAAAAGTCCGCTCTTTCGCTTCGGCTGTTCCCGCATGGATTCAACGTCGTGTGGACGCCGGCGGCTCGGCTTTTCGTTCGGTTCAAATATGAGAAAGATTTTTATTGTACGGTTAATATCTAAAACCCGTTGTCAATTACTGCCGATCACGTAAGCTAACTCATCCAAGTTCGTTCGGCTGGAGGACGCGATGTTGGATTTAATTCTCAGCAAGTACGACGTCATTTCGGATGAGCAGCAGCTGGCTCAGCTGGTCGCGGAATTGGTAAGCATTGGCGAGAAGGAACGGATCCTGAGAGAACGGAGTGCCGATCGGGAGGCTTGTCGGTACCTCTTGGATGCTCATCGGTCGATCGAGAAAGCGAGCCTTTTTCGAGAGCAGGGATCGAACATATTTCCGCAAGGAGGGAGCAAGGAAGGTCAGCTGGCAGCATAACTGACCCGATTGTCTTCCATACGAGCTTGGTCGGCTGGTGTGCGCCTGCCTGAACGGGAGCTGCAGCATCGCAGGCTGGGCGATTTTTCAACTTCGTAGGCGCGGTCGTCCATCGGTCGAGTGCCGCGAGAATGGTGCACCGGACTGCGCTGTCTCCGTCCGTCCATACGGGCAGACAGAACTGGATCATATTGGCTGGGCCGTGCTGGAAAGATCGTCGGCAGAGATGGTGTTGAGACCGGCTCCGGATGCGGTGTTCGCGCTGCTGGACGGTCGATCGGTGCTTTTCAGCGAAGCCGGCCAGCAGGTCTTTGAGCTGGACCGAGTAGGGGCGTTTGTTTGGTGCAAGTTGGCGCAGGGCGCTTCTTTGGAGACTGTCTATGAGGAGCTTGGCAAGCTAGGCATTGACGAGACAGCGGCGCGCCAGTTCACGCGACAGCTTGTAGATGCCTGGACCGATCGAGGGTTGATCGAAGTCGATTGGCGGATGCCGATTGATTGTGCCTTCTCGGCGCTTCTGGGCGGGCACAAAATAGCCGTCCGGACTGCAAACCGGGATCTCCTGAGTCGGCTGCTTTCGCCATTCTGTGTCGCGGACCAGGGCACCGCCGGCGACGGCGACATTGCAATCGAGGCAATGATGCTGGACGAGGAAGTGTTTCTGCGAGGGGAGGATTCCAGCATCTCCAGATGTGGAATCGAGGCGCTGGCCCCCACGATCAAAGCTCACATCACCGAACGGCTCATTCGGAGTCATCGCGGGGTCTTCGCTCTTCATGCCGCCACTCTCGTGACAGACGGCGTGGGCCTGCTGTTATGCGGCCAACCGGGAGCTGGAAAGTCTACCCTCACACTGCAGCTGGTGGACGGCGGATTTCGGTATGCCGGCGACGATGTTGCGCTGGTTGGAACTGACGGAACGATCTGCGGAGTTCCGTTTGCACTCACTCTCAAGGAAGGATCGTGGGACTTGCTCTCGCGACTGCATGGCGGCCGGTACGAGACGACGCATTGCCGCTCCGACGGCGTTCGGGTGCGGTACGTACCCATTCCGGATGCGCAAGACCAGTGCGTTTCCGCAGGCTGGATCATCTTCTTGAACCGGGTCGCTGCAGGTCCGGCTGAACTCACCGCGATAGATCAATTGGACTCGATGAAACGGCTCATCGAGAACTCGTTTGCTGCTGACGGAAGACTTTCGCAGGCCGGCTTCCTTGCTCTCAAGCGGATTGTCCTGGGCGCGCGATCGTTTCGCCTCACCTACTGCGAAGCGGTCGAGGCCCGGCGTTTGTTGATGGATTTGTGCAATGGCAAGGCATAGCGCCGCGCTGACGAGCCTCTGCAGTTGCCTGCGAGGCATGCCGCCTGTCGATGTCGAGTGGACGTCCGTAATCGGGCTCGCAAACCAGACTCTGACGACGCCTGCGCTCATCGACTTTGTCGACCAATTTGCATCGATGCTGCCGGAAGACGTCCGCACGTATATCAGCCAGATCCATCGCCGAAACGTGCTGCGCAACAATCGGCTTCTCGCTCAACTCGAAGAAGCTGTCGTTGCGATGAACGGCCAGGGAATTACGCCGATCGTGCTCAAGGGGGCGTCGACACTGGCGACGGCGCCCGAGGAGCGGCGAGGCGTCCGGATAATGTCCGATCTGGATATCATGGTGAAGCCAGACGAGGCCAGAACGGCAGTCGCCGCTCTATGTGCAATTGGCTACGGCATTGGCGACCAGGCCACTCCCGGGAGCCAGAGATGGCACGTCGAACTGAGTCGGTCGCAGGATGTCGGGACCATCGACCTGCAGCAGGCGGCCCCGGGTCCTGCGTACCTCTACCAGAGCTTGGGGCCTGCGCTGAACCACTGCGTCCCTGCGCCGCTGGGTCGGGGACGCGTTTATATTCCCACGCCGACCTACCAAGCGCTCATCTTGATCATCCATGATCAGTTTCAAGACTATGGTTACTGGCTCGGCGAACTCGACTTGCGGCACCTTGTCGAATTACGCGATCTGAACAATTCCGCCGAGGGCCTCGATTGGAGCAAGCTTGCCTCTCTTGTCTCGGGCGAGTTGATGACAAACGCGGTCGAGACCCAGATGCTCGCTCTCGCCGAGTTGCTTGGCGTCGAGATTCCGCATGGATTTCGTCCCCGGCTGGTTCCGCGCCTGCAATTCAAGCGACAGTTGATGCAAGCGCGCTTTCCAGCCACGCGTCTGCCCCTTCTCGCAATGACGGTTCTGGATCTCAAAAATTATCGGAGGGTGACGACCACTGCGGCCGTGCAAGACAGCGCGCGCCGTGGATTGTGGTCGATGCCGAGAGCGGAGACCTTACGGTTTCTTGTGAGTGCGGCTACCGGCAGTCGTGCGGGAAAGGTCTAGGGCCGGCGACGGTTAGGCCGGCGTCTGCGAGAGAGGGGCGTGACCTTCGCGAAATCGGGCAGAGCTAGGAATGCTCTTGACCACCAGCATTCCGGTCGGACGTGTCGCCATTCTCGCGGATCCTGAACTCCTCCAGCGTGTGTCCTGATCGGAGGGCGGCTACCAGCCAGCGGGGCTGCTTACCACGTCCCGACCAAGTCTCTGTCGGCTGAAGTGGGTTGTAGTATTTGGGTGCGACCTTCGGGTACTTGCGGCGGGGCGGCTGGCCTGTCCCCGCCTCAGCCGCCCCGCTTTCAATTCCACCGAACTGATCTGGCTGATTCAGTTGCGCAAGACGTTTTTCCAGTTCCCGCTTTTCGGCGGTGATCTTTTCGGCGAGAATCTTTGTCAGCTCCTCGTGGAGGAGCCAAAGTTCCTCGAAATCCATGGCTTCGAGATCTTGCCTGCGCATAGCATTCTCGTCACCGTTCGACTGACCCGTTATCCATCTGTCCATTCTTCACATCCAGCGATGAATGAATGACCGAGCGCAGCCAGTACACAAATTGACGCCCCAATAAATATATTATATATTAACTAGTAATTATTGCGATGATTATTTTTAAATAAGTCTCGGCGGGCGGAGGAGCCTGCTGAAGGCGTGTAGGGGAGAAATTGTCTTGATAGAGTGCCCTCTTGAACGTCTTCAGGATTCAATGAGCCGGCTTATCGTTCCCTCGACGGCTCTGCTGGACATCCAGGCCCTGGGGGCCCAGATCGAGCTCAGACGGCGTGCGCTGAGGGATATCGAGGTCATCCGCTCCCGTTTGCGGATATGGGGCGGCTATACGGCAATCGGGCTGCCCAGACGACGAAAGGAGCGCCCCGCGCGCCAGGCCTGCCCGTCCAGTCTGCGGCGTGGCAAGTTGTTTAAGCGGCCCGCCTGATCTCTTCCGTTCGCGTCCAGCTTGTCGCGCGAGCGGATTCCCGGCTACAATTCCAACGTGTGATGCTCGCTGTTCGCGGTTAGATCCTGCGGATAGCCCGTTTTTCCGTCTTGATTGGGAACCACGACCCAGTTATCTGGAGCGCGAGTTTCATTTCGGTTCCCCACATTTTTTGGGATAATTCGACATTCTTTTCTTGATTAACATCGACAGGGAGCAATATTAGATGGGCTCGACTACACGGTGAGAGCATGTCAGCTAAAAAACTCGAACTAGAATCAATGTCCCTTGACGATCTCTGGTCGCTTCATGAGGAAATTAGCGGGATTTTGTCTGACCGGATCAAAGCAGAAAAACACGAGCTGGAGAAGCGCCTGGCAGCTCTCGGGGGCGGGATGGCTGTTTTGGCGGACGCGAGCGTGGCAGGCGTGTCTTCAACCGGCAAGCCGAGACGCAAGTATCCCCGGGTGCTGCCGAAATATCGGAATCCGCAGACGTCCGAGACTTGGTCAGGGCGTGGCAAGCGGCCGAGATGGTTGGTTGCCGCAATGAAGTCTGGCCGAAGAATTGAGGAGTTTCGCATTGGCGAAGCGAGCGCGAAGCTTCGTCAGCGCACGTGACTGGATTTGCTCGATTGGCAGGTTTGTGGCGGCCAACGAAACGGCGTAGCCCATAGATCTGTGCGTCAATAGGCGTTGCGTCCTAGCAGCACCTCAAGGGGGGTTCGCAGCAGGATTGCGAGATCCAGTCGAAGGCTCCAGTTGTCGATGTACCAGAGATCATACTGAACACGTGCTTCGATCATGGCCGCTGTTGGCGTTGGCCCGCGGCAGCCATGGACTTGAGCCCACCCGGTCAATCCTGGCCTGACCCGGTGGCGAAAGGCGTATTTTCGCACCAGCTTGTCAAATTCTCCGTCATGAGCCAAGGCATGAGGACGCGGGCCCACCAGCGACATGGTGCCGTCGAGAACATTCAGCAGCTGCGGCAGTTCATCGAAACTTGTCCGGCGCAGCCATTTGCCGACGCGGGTGACGCGCTGATCGGCGCGCTTGGCTTGTGGGATCACGGGCCCGTCCTCTAGCACATGCATGGTGCGGAATTTGCGGATCGAGAAGATCCGACCGTTGAAGCCACAGCGTTGTTGCCGAAAGAATATCGGGCCGGGAGAATCCAGCTTGATTGCGGCTGCGGCTAGCGCAAGCAGGGGGGAGAGCATGGCCAAGGCGAGGCCCGCGCCGATGAGGTCAATCGTCCGCTTGGTCGCGCATTCCAGCGGCGTAAGGGGACCACGCTGGAGCTCCACACAAACGGCACTTCCAAGACTCCGCGCAGGATGTCGAAGCAATTCGGATGTTGTTCCGACCGGCACGAACATGATCGGCAACGGCAATACTCGCAAATCGGCAATGAAGGCTCGCAGTTCGGGCCATCGCTCCGGGGCAGCTTCCAACACCACCTGGTCGAGCTGGCAATTGCGAATGTAGTGAATCACGCGGACCGCGAGCCGCCTTCGACTGGCAGGACCGAAGCCAAATGGAGGCAAGCTGAAGCGTCCCTTCACGCAGTAACCGTGCATTGACAGGGTTTCGGACAACCCGGCGCCCTTCGACAATGGTTGATCGCTGATGACGACAATGTTCGTACTGGCGAACTTTCTGCCGCTCAGGCCCCTTCCGAGCAGCGCCTTGACTCCCCACCGCTCGGCCATAAGCAAACCGAGGCTCAAGACAGCGAAAAGCAGCGTTGCCTGCTGAGAAATCCCCACGCGAAATTCAAAGCCGTGCACCGCCCAAATGAAGACCAGCAAAGACCCCCAAGCCATACAGACGGCGCGCATCTGGTTTCGGAGGACGAGGAGCTCAACCGGCTGATAAAGCCCATGGATCTTCAGCAGGCAGACAAGACAAGCTGCGCTGACCAGCGCCAGGCCAAGCGCGTCACTCAGTTCCGCAGCGGTTTGCCCGTGCTGAGCTCGGCACAGCAATGTAGAAACGACGCTCGCAAATAGAATGATCGCAATATCGGCACAGAGCGCCACGTATTCGACTGCGTCATAACGGAAGGGCCATTTGTGCTGTCGGGATACCGCCGGCTCGAGGCTGATGCGCTCTGTGACGTCTAGATCAGGGAAATGTCGGTTCACGAAATTCATGGTCGTGGCCCTGCAATTCAATATTTAATTATTAGTTAATTAATAGAATAAATTCAAGTTAAAAATCTGTTTTCAGCGCGTCTGTTATCGCCGGATCAATAACGCCCGTGACACCAAGGACCTCCGGTCTTTGGTTTATCGTGAACCCTGTCGGGAGTTCGATGTGCGCACTTGGTCGAGATACGTCGGATCCTGCTTCGCAATCAGGTCCTCCAGATAGGTCCTCCCGTCAGCCGAAGCCAACCGGTAGGCGGACACGAGCGCTGGCCTGAGCGCGGGCCGAAGCGTAACGACGAGGCTCACGTCGCGTTTGATCAGGTCGCGAAGTTCGGCATCCCCTACCACGGCATCTGTAGCGAGCGCGACGGACAGGCGTAACGGAAGCAGATCCCAATCATTGGGCGCGGTATAGTATGACATCTTGAGCAGCGCTGCCGTGCTGGACTGGGATGAACTGCGTTTGGACGCCGTCGCGAGCATCAGCCAAAGGTCGCCGCGAAGCGGCGAAGATCGCAATGCATGAGCAAACTCGTTCGCAGTCGTTGGAAGATCCGCCTTTTGCTCGTCCGCGGCCTGGGCCGAATTACCGCTGGGCCTCGATATCCACGAGCCCTCACGTGTTGCTGCAACCGAAACCGGTTTCGAGATCCCGTTCGGCCATGCTGCTGCGGTCGACACGGCTGTCGAAAGAGAGAGCCGACCGCCGAGATACCACTCGGGAAAGATCATCCATAGTGCCTGCATATTCAGCGTGATCCCAAGCGCGACAAGGGCAACGCGGGGCCAAACGGTGACAAACGCCGACGCGAACTTTGGGCTTGGCGCCGGAACTGGATCGGCTGCACGGTCGGAGGCCTCTTTCGATTCCCAGGATAGAGCGTCATGGCCGGCGGAGCCGATGCTTTGTCCGAACGCCAGCCCGAAAAGCACGGCGACCGAGAGCGATGCGCCCAGACCCAGGACTCCATGGTCGGCAAAGGCGAGGATCGTCAGTGCTATTGAAGCTCCGGCTCCCAGGGCTGGGTACACGTAGTCGTAGGCTCGCGAAAGAGAGCGCTTGATCAGAATACAAGCGCCCAGCATTGCAATGACCACGAGGCCGCAGAAAAAGGGCCATCCCATGTCGATGACGATGGCGGCGGCGGCGGTTGGCCGCTCTCGCGAGGCGCCGTTTCCGGCGTCCCGGTAGATCGGCAAGAGGATCGACGAAGCGCCCGCACCGGAGCCGGCCGGCCTGACGTCCTGTAGTATTCGTTCTGTTGCGATCTGACTGCTCGACGACAAGGCAATCGTCGGGTCGGTGTCCGTCCTGAACGGAATGATCGTTACGGTGCCGATGAAGATGATGGCCACGGTCGCGAGAACGCCAGCGGTACCCCACAGACCCAAGAACCACCTGCGGATAGCGAAAATCGAGAGCAACAGCCCTGATCCGAGCAGAGCGGCAATGATGGCGGCGGAGTCGGCTCGAATGAGCAGGGCCGCCGCGCAGACAAACATTGCGATGATCCCGGCGAACAGTGCAGGGAGCGGGGCTGGCGCAATTGCTCCTGGCCGACTGTGTCGCCGTATCTGATCGATCGCGCGTATCGCCGTCGCGCAGGAGAGCAACATGCCCAGCACTGCGACGGTTGAGCCGTCGGACCCGGCGAGACCTGGCGCTTTCTGGCCGAACCACATAGCCGTAGCAATAGTGACTATCGACAGCAGGATATGCAGGATTTGCGCTGCACGGCGGCGGTCAAGCGCGAGGACGGCAGTAACGAGCGCAGCACAGAGGACGGCGCAGTACTGTGCGAGCGAGACCATGGTCGCCCGGGTGTCGACTGTGATGATTTCGGCGAGGGGCTCGTTCAGGGCCGCCGATGCAGCTGTCCAGATGGGATTGCCCAGTGTGCCCATAGGCATCGGCACTGCCTGCATGGCCATCCAGAGCGCCGGAGCGGCAAGCACGGCGACGAGCCCGGGGCGAAGCAGCTTGGCGAACCCGAGGGGGACGGGCATCGCCGCCAACATCAGCGTCGCCGTCGCAAGCACGAAGGCTGCCAATACCCAGCTCTGCAAGCTATCCGGTATTGTGAGCGCCGCGGCGACCGCCGCTAGCTCGGCCCACATGGCAAGACGGAAAATCATGTAAACACCATGCTGTGGTCCGGCCACTCCGCTGATGCATTCGCCGGAGAACGTGCGTGCCGCTAAGAGAGAGCCTCAAGAGCCAGAAAGACCGTAACGAATGTAGTGACTGTCATGATAGTAGTAGCTGCGATGACCGTCATATCGAGCCATTGCTTTGGTATCCGTCTTGCTGAGAACTGCCCCAATCAGCGCTTCGTGAATGTTGGGAGCCGTATGCAGTGCGTGCTGCACCACATCGATTTTGGTCCGGCCCCATTCGACGACGAGGATGTAGCAATCTATCAGCGACGAGGTGGCTCGCACATCAACCAGCGGGGTCAGCGGAGGAAGGTCGACGATGACGTAGTCATAGTCGGCCCGCAAACGGTCGAACAGCTTGCTTATCGCGTCGGCACAGAGAATTTCGCTGGTGTGAAGCAAAGGCCCCCGCCGCACGGCGGGTAGAAATGCAAGATTGGTGGTCGGATCCCGCCAGATCGCCTCGGACAGCGATCGGGTGCCGTTTGCAACTTCGATGATTCCGCTGGCCGCTCTGGGGGCGAGGATGGAAGACAGTGAGGGATTCCTGAGGTCGCAATCGACTATGATGACTTTTTTGCCGGTGTGTCCGATCAATTGTGCGAGCGAGGCGGCGATCGTCGTCTTTCCCTCGTTGGGCAGGGCCGAGGTAATACCGACGACCTGCGAGGAGATTTTCGCCGGGTTGTGGTCGATTGCCAGCTTGATGGAACGGATTGCCTCGGTATATCGAGAAAGTGGCATCCCGACCACGGTCCGATGGATTGCGGTTGAGGGCGAAACTATCCGTTGCTGAACATCGTCATCGGTCTTCTGGGGACGAAGTGCCGGCTTCGGGGACTTGCGGGCCGGCAACAACGGGACCAAGGACAGGCAAGGCAGTTCGAGCACGGTTTCCACCTGTGAAGAGGTACGAAAGACGCGGTCCATGAGGTCTCTGAGGAGCGCCAAGCCGATGCCGAGCGCGAGACCGCCGACGATGCCGAGCGCCAGCACCAGCCTCGACTTTGGCTTGCTCTTGCTCGACGGTGGCGAGGCGGGGAAAAGCACCCGCGTCTCCGAGATGGGAAATGTTTCCTGCTGTGCGGAGCTCATGTAGCGCTGCAGGAAGGTCTCGTACAAGCTACGCAAGCCCTTTGCCCGGCTCTCGAGATCCTTGATGGTCAGCTCGGCATAGTTGACTGAGCGGGATTGCGTGACGGCCTTGGACAGTTGCTTCTCGATTTCTTCCTGACGCTGCTTGGCGAGTTCGAATTCGCTGCGGCTGACTTCCGCAAGTCTCCTGATCTCCTCGAGAATGGAGACCCGAAACTCCCGCGCGCGGTTCCGGACATTGACGACCGCCAAGTGATCGCGACCGACCCTCGCCGTCAATTCGGCCTCGCGTCGGGTGAGTTCCAGATACTGTTGACGTAAGCCCGTAATGATCGTGCTGTTCAGCCCATCGCTGCCGATGGCATCCAGATCGACCATCGTGGACGAGTTCCTCGGGGCGGAGGCAAGGAGGCTTTCATAGCGAGCCAGCTTGGCTGTCGCCTCGGAGGTCTGGGCACGGGAGAGGGCCAGTCGATTGTTGATTTCCGTGATCTGCTGCTCGTCGATGGGTTTTCCATCCAAAGACACGATATTGTTCTGGGTCTTGTAGACGTCGACGGCCCGCTGTGCCGCGAGGGCCTGGTCCCCGAGATCGCGCAGCCTGTCCTGCAGCCAACTCGTCGCCTTGCGATTGGCGTCGAATTTTGCATTGAGCTGATCTGCGACATAGGTGTTGGCTATTGCATTGACGATCTCCGCGGCCCGGACTGAGCTTCTCGAACTGAAGCTGATGTCAATGACGGTGCTGTACCCCACGCGCAAAGCGGAAAGCCGGCTGAGAAATGCGTCTACGACGCCGTCTGGGATAGCGTCCGATGGTTGGTCATGCTTGTCGGATGGCGCATCTTTCTTCGATCCAATCGAGGCCCATGACCGAATTCGTTGCGAGACCGACTGCAGGGTTAGCCCTGAGGCAATGAAGTCCGGATCGTCCATGAGTTTCAGCTGGTTGATTACGGCGACCGCCGTGGCCCTCGATCTCACGAGTTGAAGTTGGGTCTCGATTTGATTGAGATCGAAAGGCGGCTCGGCCAGGAGTGACTGTTGCTGGACAAATTGGGCCCTTGGATTGGCCAACAATATCTGAACCTGCGCCGTGTAGGTTGGAGACGCCACCCGGAGATAGATCAGGCTGGCTGCAATGACGAGTGCAGCAGTGACAAGGATTACGAGATATTGACGTCGTAGAAGCCCGATCCCGAGATGAATGATGTCGGTGATCCCGCCGCCGTCCGTCTGGGCGGGCTGGGCCAAGTTCACCGGCAGCCGTAGTCTATCCGTGTCTTTGAGATTGTTCTGGAGCATCACGTACCTGTCCCGACGGTGGGTCACGTTGCGGCCGCCTGCTCGCAGGCCGGCATTCAAGCGGGCCGAGCGAGCAGTTGGAGATTATATACATTATAAAAATCTTCTTGCCAAATTAAATAGAGCATATATTAATCTGTTGGTGGATAAAACAGCGAGTCGGCGACCGTTTCGGAATTAATTGTAGGAAAAACATAAGTATATCAGGTCGTTAATCCCGGACCGCCGGTTCCGTCGAAAGTAATGAGGGTGTTTGGGGTGGGGTTTTGGAAGGGGCGGAGGAATAATTCAGTCGCATTATGGCCACCTCATCGAAACCGGGTCTGTATTTAGGCTGACAAGAGAGTACTCAATGCTGGAGCTGCGATCCTTGGCGATCCCTGATGTCAAAGTAATTCGCACAGACCGGTTTTCCGACGCCCGCGGTTACTTCTCCGAGACCTTCCAGCGATCGGCTTTCGCGGAGAAGGGAATTCTCCATGACTTCGTTCAGGATAATCAATCCAGCTCGGATCGTATCGGCACGGTGCGCGGCTTGCATTTCCAGCGACCGCCTTTCGCGCAGGCGAAGCTGATACGGGTGTTGAGCGGCGCCATTCTCGACATCGCAGTGGATCTCCGGCGTTCATCGCCCAGCTTCGGCAAGCACATCGCCATCCAGTTGGACAGCGAAAGCGGAGAACAGGTGTTCATTCCGAAGGGGTTCGCGCATGGCTTCTGTACACTGCAGCCCAAGACGGTGGTCCTGTACAAGGTGGATCAGGTCTATGCCCCGAGCCATGACGGCGGCATCCATTGGGCTGATCCAGCACTAAAGATTGAGTGGCCCGTGACGCCCTCAGAGGCTCGGTTGTCGCCGAAGGACCAGCTCCTTCCTGCGCTCAACCAGCTTGGTTGCGTTTTCGACTAGTGGAGACGAGTAGATGCGTATCCTGGTGACCGGCGGAGCGGGCTTTATCGGTTCTGCGGTGTGTCGTCGTTTGGTGCTGCAGACCGGCGCGGCGGTGATCAACGTCGACAAGTTGACCTACGCAGCCAATCTGGCATCGCTCGCGAGCCTCGAGAGACTGGAGCCCTATGCGTTCCTGCAGTCCGACATCTGCGATCGCGAGGTTATGGATGTCGTGTTTGCCGACTACGAGCCGGATGCGGTCATACATCTGGCGGCCGAAAGCCACGTCGACCGCTCGATCAACGGGCCCGGCGCCTTCGTCAATACCAATATAGTCGGTACCTACACTCTATTGGAGGCTGCCAGGACCTACTACGAAGGACTGCCGCTTCCGAGGCGGAAGAGATTCCGCTTCGTCCACGTATCGACAGACGAAGTTTACGGTTCATTGGGAAAAGACGACTTTTTCCGCGAGGACACGCCCTACCGGCCGAGCTCGCCGTATTCGGCGAGCAAGGCCGCATCGGACCACCTCGCACTTGCATGGTTTCGAACCTACGGTTTGCCCGTCATCGTATCGAACTGCTCGAACAACTACGGGCCATACCAGTTTCCGGAAAAGCTCATTCCGCTGTCGATCCTCAATGCGATCGACCGCAAGCCTCTACCGGTCTATGGCGACGGCAGGAATATTCGCGACTGGCTCCACGTCGACGATCACGCCGCCGGCCTGATCAGACTGCTGCACGAAGGCAAACCGGGCGAGAAGTACAATTTCGGCGGAGATGCCGAGCGCTCCAATCTGGATGTCGTCACCTGGGTTTGCGACGTGCTGGATCGACTATCTCCATGTGCCGGAGCAAGACGGTCTCTCATCACGTTCGTGCCGGATCGTCCGGGACATGATGCGCGCTACGCAATCGATGCCTCGAAGGCGCGTCGCGAACTCGGCTGGGAACCGACGAGGACCTTCGAGCAGGGGTTGGCCGAAACGGTCGGATGGTATCTCGAAAATCGTGCATGGTGGGAGCGCACTCGCCGCGGTGTCTATGATGGCACGCGTCTCGGTCTCCTGGCCTCCCAACACTGAGGTGAAGATGACAGATCGCCCCATCCTGATTGCCGGACGCAATGGTCAAGTGGCAAGGTGCATCCGTGATCTGGCTGCAATGCGCGGTCTGCCCGCGGTGTCTCTCGGACGCCCAGAACTCGATCTAGACAGCCGCGACGGCATCGACAAGCTCATCGCGTCAATCGCGCCCTCCGCAATCGTCAACGCGGCCGCATATACAGCGGTAGATCGGGCCGAATCTGAACCAGCGAAAGCGTTCAGCGTCAATCGAGATGGCGCGGCAACGCTGGCTGATATCGCCTGGCAGATGAATATTCCACTCATTCATCTCTCGACCGATTACGTGTTCGACGGTACGAAGCCCGATGCATACGACGAGAGTGACATCCCCGCACCGTTGAACGTCTATGGCGCGTCCAAGCTGGCCGGCGAAGCTGCCGTATTGGCCGCGCACCCGCTCGCGACGGTGATCAGATGCTCGTGGCTTTACAGCCCCTACGGCAGCAACTTCGTTCGAACGATGCTGCGGCTATGTGAGACGCAGCAGGTCGTTAGGGTTGTCCGAGACCAGCATGGCAATCCGACCTATGCATTCGACGTCGCGGAGGCCGTCCTTCGGATCGCGGAACGGTCGGCAGCGAATGATCGCAGGGCCACGGCTGGCATCTTCCATCTCGCCGGCCAAGGCGAAACGAGCTGGCACGATTTTGCGCAGGCGATCTTCTGCGAGCGTTCTCGTCATGGTGTCCGGATTCCGGCGCTCGAGTCGATCACGACCGAGGAGTTTCCAACTGCTGCGCGCCGGCCTCGGAACTCGCGCTTGGACTCATCCAAGGCCGAACGCGTGTTCGGAATTCGACTGGCGCCTTGGCGCCATTCGCTCAAAGTTTGTCTGGAGCAGCTGCTCGAAGGAGAAACCGATGCTGAAGGGAATCGTGCTGGCGGGCGGCAGCGGAACGCGCCTCTATCCGATCACGCGCGTGGTCAGCAAACAGTTGCTCCCGATCTATGACAAGCCGATGATCTATTATCCCTTGTCGACGCTGATGTTGGCAGGGATTCGCGAGATTCTGATCATTACCACGCCCTCGGACAGGTGCCAGTTCGAGCGGCTGCTGGGCGACGGCAGCCAATGGGGCATTCGACTGAGCTACGCGGAACAAACCCGCCCCGCCGGTCTCGCGGACGCCTTCATCGTTGGTGCCGATTTCATAGGAACTGATCGGGTTGCGATGGTGCTTGGAGACAATATCTTCTTCGGCGATGGCCTGAGCGAGTTGCTTGCCAGGGCAGCAGGACGCGAGGAAGGCGCAACCGTTTTTGCCTATCACGTGCGGGATCCAGAACGATATGGCGTGGTCGCGTTCGATGAGGCGGATCGCCCAGTATCGATCGAGGAAAAACCCAAGCGGCCAGCTTCGAACTGGGCAATTACGGGCTTGTATTTCTTCGACAATCGCGTCGTCCGCCACGCTCGTCGCGTCGAGCCATCATCGCGCGGCGAACTCGAGATTACCGATCTTCAAATGCGTTACCTTTCGGCAAATGCGCTCCACGTTGAGCGCATGGGGCGGGGGTTTGCCTGGCTGGACACCGGCACGGTGGAGTCTCTCATCGATGCAGGGACGTTCGTGCAGACCCTGGAAAAGCGACAGGGAATGAAGATCGCGTGTCTCGAGGAGGTCGCCTTCAGGCTCGGCTTCATCAATCGTGATCAACTTGTCGCGCTGGCCCAGCCTCTGGAGAAGAGCGGCTACGGCAAATATCTGACCGAGATCACTGCGCTTCCGCAATTCGCCTCGCAATAAGGGCTGCTCAGCCGATAGCAGAATCTTGGTCGACGATTCAGATAAAAAATTGACCGCGCATTTAAATTGATTTAAAATATATATCGACGATACATTTAATTGGTGCGGCCATGCTGGATCAAAAGGCGAGCCTCTTCGGCCGGGCAGCTCGGACCGCTCCCCCGACGATCCGTCAGAGTTGCGCTGCGGTACGCCGCGCCTCTTCTCAGTGTCCATCCAGTCGCGATTGGCCGCTCTGTTCTCCAGATCAGCAGGCCTGCTGGCGTGGTGGGGCCTCGGCGACTCGCGCTTCGATCGGAGGCGACGATGTGTTTGCGTAAGGGACAGATCGCCTGTTTCCGGCCAACACCTACAACTCAACGAGCTATGGCGTTGACGTTGTGTTCAGGCCGCAGCCAGCGGCATAGGAGGACTTAGGATGCATGCCGAACTCTATACCGATGGAATCGAGGAAATTACCGTCAGCGGAAGCATCGTCCGCGTCGATCTGGTCAGTCTTTCCCCGACCGAGCGTGACGCCAACAATGCCCCCAAGCGAGTGTTCTCTCAGCGGCTGATCTTCTCGGTCGAATCCTTCGCCAATTCGGTCGATGTGATGCAGAAGGCGCTTCAAGGCCTGGTTGACGCAGGCGCGATCCGGCGGAATCAGCCATCTGAGGCGCACAACGCTGCGTCGGGGGTGCGCGATGCGCTCGCGCCGAACACACGGTCTTTGAATGTCTCTTCAAATTTCCGCTGAGATCGATGCCGTCGACGGCGCGAAGGACCGGGACGCGGATGCGGCTGGATCGGCGGCGCAGACGGCGTTGGAGTGCCTGTCCAAGATTTCCAGTCATCATGGCATCGATCTGCCGGTCGAGCGCTTGAAGCATGCCTACGCCGTCGCTGGCCCGCTCTCGTTGAATTTGCTGTTGCGCATGGCAAATGATTCCGGCCTGCGCGCGAGAAGCACGAAATTGGATTGGGGCGCCCTGGTTCGTCTTGGAGAAGCCTATCCGGCGCTGGCTCGGCTCGCCAATGGCAACTGGATCGTTGTTCTTGGTCCGGGGCTGGGAGCTGATGGCAGCGAGATCGTCCGCGTCTTCGACCCGCTTGCTGACCGCAAGGACGAAGTCTTGGTCGTCGATCGGGACCGGTTCTGTGCTCAATGGGCCGGTGAAGCGATCCTGATCAAGCGCGAGCAGTCGACGAAGGATGATCAGAGAAGCTTCGGCCTCCGGTGGTTCGTACCGGAATTGCTTCGCCAATGGCGGCTGTTCAGGGACGTGGCGATCGCTGCCATCCTGCTCTATGCGTTGGGCCTGGTCATCCCGATCTTCTTCCAGCTCGTCATCGACAAAGTGCTGGTTCACGAGAGCTTCACCACGCTCTATGTGCTCGCGGCAGGGGCGGCCGTAGCGCTCGTCTTTGACGCGATATTCGGCTTTCTGCGGCGCTACCTGCTGCTCTATGCGACCAACAAGGTCGACATTCGCGTTGCGACAAAGACGTTTGGTCATCTCCTCGGTCTGCCCGTCACGTTTTTCGAGCATATGGCGGCAGGTGTGCTCGTCAAGCACATGCAGCAAGCGGCGCGGATTCGCGAGTTTCTGACCGGACGACTGTTCTTGACCACGCTTGACGCGCTTTCGTTGTTCGTCTTCCTGCCGGTACTTGCGCTCTACAGCGTCAAATTGACCCTCATGGTTCTGGCGTTCACAGCGGCCAGTGCGGCTGTCGTCGGCCTGCTGATGGGTCCTTTCCGGCGGCGTCTTTACGATCTTTACCAGGCGGAGGGTGCGCGGCAGGCGCTGCTCGTCGAAACAGTTCACGGTATGCGCACTGTGAAGTCGCTCGGCATGGAGCCGCTGCAGGGCGGGATCTGGGATAGCCGCTGTGCGCAGTCGGTGACCATGCGATTTGGCGTCGAGAAGATTTCGGCAGGGGCCCAGGCACTCACCGGGTTTCTCGAGAAGATCATGACACTTGGGATCATCGCCGTCGGAGCGCTCGATGTCTTTGCCGGAGAGATGACAATCGGCGCGCTGGTCGCCTTCAATATGCTGGCCGGAAGAGTGTCCGGACCGCTGGTCCAGCTCGTGACCATGGTGCATGAGTACCAGGAAGTCGCTCTTGCCGTGAAGATGCTCGGCGAAGTGATGAGCCAGAAGCCCGAGCGCGACGGCAGGAAAGATGGGCTGCGGCCCGACCTCGCGGGAAAGATCGAGTTCGAGAGCGTTTCGTTTCGCTACGGAGCCGAGGGCTCGCCGGCCCTTGATGACGTCTCCCTTACCATCGAGCCAGGTTCGATATTCGGGATCGTGGGCAGGAGCGGCTCCGGCAAGACAACGCTCACGAGGCTGATTTCGGGCATGTATCCGGTGCAGCAGGGGCTGCTGCGCATCGACGGGTATGATTCGAGGGAGCTCGACCTGGCGCATCTGCGCCGAAGCCTTGGAATCGTCCTACAGGATAATTTCCTGTTTCGCGGAACGGTCCGTGACAATATCGCCTGCGTGAAACGTGACGCGACCTTTGCCGAGATCGTCGCGGCGGCGCAGCTTGCAGGCGCCGACGAGTTCATCGAGCGACTACCCCGCGGCTTCGACACCATGCTGGAGGAAGACGCCTCGAATCTGTCCGGCGGCCAGAAGCAGCGGCTCGCGATCGCGAGGGCCCTGATCGTCAATCCGCGGATCGTGATTTTCGATGAAGCGACGAGCGCCCTCGACTCCGAAAGCGAAATGATCATCAGGCGCAATCTCCGCCGTTTGGCGGCAGGGCGTACCGTCATCATCGTCTCGCATCGGCTCTCGATGCTGACCGAAGCAACCCAGATCCTGGTGATGGACCGCGGCCGGATCGTCGACCTGGATCGCCACGATCACCTCCTGTCGAAATGCACCATCTACAGGCATTTGTGGAACCAACAGATGAAGCAGACTGCATGAAGCAGACAAGGCCATCACCCGCGGATGCGAAACCGGACGGTCTGGTCGTGGCCAGAACGGTCGGGCGACGGCGAAAGCCCGGGCCGTTGCCGGGACGAGCGCGGGTGATCGCCGAATTCCAGCGCGATGCCACGGAGGTGGAGCAGCAGACGCCGCCGCGGCTGGCGCGTCTTACTCTCTACGGCATACTTGCACTAATCGCCTTTGCGGTGACTTGGGCGTCCGTCTCGCAAGTGGAGATGATCGTTACGGCGCAGGGAAAACTGACCACGACGCGCCCCAACCTCGTCGTGCAGCCGTTGGAAACGTCGGTCATACGCGAGATCCACGTCAAGGCCGGTGATCGCGTTAACCGCGGCGACGTTCTGGTGACCCTCGATCCGACGTTCTCGCAGGCGGACTTCGATCAGCTGCGCGGCAGGCTGGCTGGATTCGAAGCATCGATCGATCGCCTGGGCGCAGAACTGAACGGAACGGAGTATACGGTCAAGGAGCCCACGAACGCGGACCAGATCCTGCAGGGCAAGATGTTCCTGCAGAGGAGGGCTGCCTACGAGGCGCAGATCCAGAACTACGGCACGCAGATCGCCTCCGCACAAGCCAATCTCAGGACGGCGCAGAACGAAGAGGCGGTTCTCCTGCAACGGCTCGACACGATGCGTTCAATAGAGGCCATGCGCTCCGCACTGATGGACAAGGAGGTCGGTTCGAGGCTGAACTTCCTGCTTTCTCGCGATGCACGGCTCGAGGTCGAGAGCAATCTGGCGCGTGTTCGTGGCCATATCGCCGACAGTGCGCATCGGCTGGACAAGGCCAACGCTGACCAGAAGGTCTTCGCCGAGGAATTTCGTCGCACCAGCTATCAGGAACTGGTGGAGACGCTGCCGAAGCGGAATAGCGCGGCAGAGGAAATGAAGAAAGCCGAGCTTCGTCGACAGTTGATCGTCCTGCAGGCGCCAGCCGATGCCGTGGTGCTGGAAATTGCAAACCGCACGGTCGGCTCGGTGGTTCGTGAAGCGGAAACACTGTTCGTGCTGGTTCCGCGCGACGTGCCTCTTCAGGCGGAGGTCAATGTCGAGGGGCGGGATATCGGTCAGGTGTCGCTTGGACAACCGGTCCGCATCAAGTTCGAAGCGTTTCCCTTCCAGAAGTACGGAACCGCCACGGGAGAAGTCCGCGTCATCAGTCAGGACACGTTCTCTCCGGATCCGAAAGCCGAAGGTGCGCGCCGCGCGCCAGCTCCCTATTACCGCGTACTGGTCGATTTGTCCGACACGCACCTTCGGCTGCCGCCTGAGCGTACTCAGCTGATCCCGGGCATGGCAGTGACGGCCGAATTGAAGGTCGGCAAGCGTACGGTGATTTCCTACTTCCTCTATCCATTGCTGCGCGGACTGGATGAAGGCATCCGAGAATACTGACCCGGCTTGAGATGGCGATTGAACATGATCATTAGTTCGAATCTTGGGGTGAAGCTCGTGGTGCCCACAGCTGCGAGTAAGCTCTCGCAAAATGCTCCATTGGTGAATTACGCGCTCAACGGGCTGGAACGTTGTTGGCTGCCTGAGCACCGCCGGTGGTCGCATATCTACCACCTCGATGGACGCTCTTCGCCTAACGAGTCGGTCCCGAGCAGCGACGTATTCTACACCCTCAACGTTCTTCTCGGGATGTCCCGCGTTGCCGAAATTCCAGATGGCATCGATATCCCCGAGATATTCCGTCGCAACGTCCTGCAACTCACGAAGCTTCCCGTACGAAAGTATGCCTTTGGTATGGCGCTATGGTGCGCCGCCGAGCTGGGGCTGGAAATGCCGGAGCCGGTCAAATGCGAGCTCAGATCCATTCTTGCCGATGAAGGCCAATGGAAGAGCTTCCGTGCGCAGGATCTTGGCATGCTGCTCACGGGCGTCGTTGCCCAGGCGAGAGCGGGTGAGAACGAGTGGTGGCACTACGCCAGGCCGCTTTATCGCTTCCTGACGGAGCGCTTTCACAGCGAATCGGGATTGTTCTTCGATGCGCCGTTTGGCCTTCGTCGCCGTTTCTCGTCGTTTGCAACGCAGACCTATCTCTCGATCGCCTGTTATCACTATGGTGAATTCGCCGGCGATGCGTCCGCGCTCGTTATGGCCGATACATGCGTGCGCAATCTTATGGCGCTTCAGGGCCCACAAGGCGAATGGCCGTGGTTTTTCGACGCGTTGAGCGGCCGCGTCGTTGATTTCTACGAAGTCTATTCAGTCCATCAGTATGGCATGGCTCCGGCGCTGCTGGAGTGGGCCGAGCGTTTCGGGCAGATGCAATCGCGGGACGCCTTGATCAAGGGATTCAACTGGGTTCTCGGCCATAACCAGCTGGGCCGTGCCATGCTGGTACCTGAACTGAGTCTGACCCTGCGCTCGCAGGTTCGAAAGGGTGAACTGGCAACAAGGTTCCCGCGCGTGTTGCGTGCAGTCAAGAACGCCTGGCTGAGCAACGAGGAGCGGCTCATCGATGGCGCCAATGTGGAGCTGCGGCTTGAGTGTCGCAGCTACGAACTAGGTTGGATCCTGTGGTCGTTCGGCCGGCGTACCGACTTGCCGGAGCTGACCCACAATGCTGCCTTCCGCGGCGCCTGACGGAATGGTCGTTTCGCTATCGATTCCAAGCGACCGCTCGCTGGCCTCGTAGATGCGAGAGCATCGTCAGTGCACGGTGCGTTCGGACCGCACACAATACCGCAATGGCCTTGAGGCGGACTCGGGTACCATGCAGCCGCTCGCTGCTCAGCACGGTCACGGCGTTTGGCACGAGTGATGCGAAAACCAGCAGCGCCTGGGCGGTCCAGCGCAACTGCCAAGCAGGTCTACCTTCCGCCATCTTGCGATAATGCGCGATATGCCGATCCCATTTGGTGTAGAGCTCCTGGAGAGAGCCCCGAGCCGGATGGAAGACCACCATCTCAGGCGCGTATCGAAATTGAAGTCCGGCGCGCAGCGCACGCTGTCCCCACTCCATGTCTTCGGCTACGTCAATGCCGGCAAAAGGGCCGACGCGATCGAAGTCTCGGCGAAACACCGCCATATTGCCGGTGCCTGAATAGCCGTGGCGCTCGATATAGAGCTTGAAGCGGTAAGCGAACACGCTCTCGTAGGCCGCGATGGCGTCAAGCTCTGCATTGTCCGGTCGCCAGATGCGGACGTCGCCCCCGAGAACCGTGCCCGCCGGCGACGAGTAGCACCGCTCCATCACGCTGCTCAACCAGTCCGGATGAGCTCTGCAATCGGCGTCGATGAAGGCGAGGATCTCGCCTTTGGCAGCGGCAACACCTGCGTTTCGCGCCGGCCCTGGACCGGGATGCGGTTCGTATTTCAGGCTGACGTCAGGATGGCCGGCAACCACGTCGACCGGGGAAACCGCAGAGCCGTTGTCCACCACGATGACCTCGAACAGGTCCCGGGCGAGGGTCTGTGCATCCAGGCTTCTCAAACAGGTCTCCAGCGCACCGGCCTGGTTGAGGTGGGGAATAATGACCGAGATCATTCGAAATAATCCTATTTAATTCAGGCTGGAATGCTGCGTGGCGCAAGCGCGGCGTTACGCATTCTGCCGTGCGACAAGGCCAATTTAATCCTTGCAATTAAATATTAGCAGATTATTATTGTTATTATAATCTTAAATGCAGCTTAAACCAAGTTGGATTTTCGGAGTTCGTTTCAAATGCGTGCATCGTTCCTGGCGTGTCCTGTCGACCTGCTGACGATGGCAGAGACTGTCGAGTTGGCGCGAAGCGCCATACGTAGCCGCCGACGGCTACAGCATGTCGCGTTAAACGTCGCCAAGTTCGTCAATATGCGATCCGATCCTGTACTCGCCGCCGACGTCGCCAACAGTGACATTGTCGGCATCGACGGCATGGGGATTCTTTGGGGCGCTCGAGCATTGGGGCTTCCAGCGACCTCGCGAGTGGCCGGCGTCGATCTTCTGGCGGAGTTGCTCGCGGAATGTGCGCGGGAAGGCTTCAAACCGTATTTCCTAGGAGCCACCCCCGCCGTACTGCAGCAGGCTGTGCAACGCGCGAGCGAGCGGCATCCCTCACTCGTCTTCGCCGGTTGGCATGACGGCTACTTCAAACCCGAGCAGGAGAATGACGTCGTTCGGGACATCCAGTCCAGCGCGGCCGATTGTCTCTTCATCGGCATGCCGACACCACGGAAGGAGCGCTTTCTCGCCGCTCATCGTGACGCTCTCGGCGTACCGTTCATCATGGGCGTGGGTGGCGCATTCGATGTTCTTGCGGGCACTGTGCGGCGCGCACCGGTGCAGATCCAGAGACTGGGCCTCGAATGGCTGTACCGCGTTTATCAGGAGCCCCGGCGGATGTGGCGGCGATACGCCGCGACCAACGCGCTGTTTGCGGGCATCCTGGCGCAAGCGCTCATCAAGCAGGCGATTCGTCACACGCTTCACGGACCCGGCACCGTGCCGCCTGGCCCGCGTCGGATTGGAGGGTGAGACGTGCACAAGCATTTCTTCATCCTTCTGGGTACCCGGCCCGAAGCAATCAAGCTCTTCCCAGTCATCAACCGCCTCAAGGCCGAGCAAGGTAAAGACATCTCCGTCACGATCTGCGCGACAGCACAGCATCGACAGCTGCTTGATCAGGTCCTCAAGCTCGCCAAAGTGGTCCCGGATTTCGATCTGAACGTCATGACGGCCAATCAGACGCTGGATGATCTGACCGCTCGGCTGCTCGGACAGATTGGCGAACTCCTCGAGAAAGTGAAGCCGACCAGGGTCATCGTCCAGGGCGACACGGCGACCGCCATGGCTGGCGCACTGGCGTCCTACTATCACCGGATACCGGTCTCTCACATCGAGGCGGGACTGCGCAGTGGCGACATCTTTTCCCCGTGGCCCGAAGAGGTGAACCGCAAGATCGTCGGCTCGATCGCCGATCAGCATTTTGCCCCGACAGAGCGCGCGGCACGCGCGTTGCGCTCGGAGAACGTCTCGCATGACCGCATCCACGTCACGGGAAACACGGTGGTGGATGCTCTCATCCTGGCGAAAGCCATGGTCGAATCCGATCCCGGACTCTCGTGCCGCTGGGACGGCATCAAGAAGCGCCACGGTAACCGGCGCATCATCCTGGTGACTTGCCATCGTCGGGAGAACTTCGGCGGCGGCGTCGTCAACATCGTGAACGCGCTGGAAACGATCCTGCGCAGGGAAGACGTTGCCGTGGTGCTCCCTGTGCATCCAAATCCGAATGTTCGCGACCTGTTTGCGTCCCGGTTGGCGGATCACCCGAGGGTCGTCCTCATCTCCCCCCAGGAATACACGGACTTCGTGAGCCTGCTCTCGCTATCGCACCTGGTTCTGACCGATTCGGGCGGCGTCCAGGAGGAGGCCCCCACTTTCGGCAAACCGGTCCTGGTGATGCGCGATACGACCGAGCGCCCCGAGGGGGTGGAGGCCGGGACGGCGCGCCTCGTCGGTGCGAACCACGACAAGATCGTTGCGGAGACATTTCGCCTGCTCGACGATGACGAGACTTATGCGGCCATGGCCCGTTCGCACAACCCGTTTGGCGACGGGCACGCGAGCGAGCGTATCGTGAAGGTTCTTCTCGATGCCTGAATTCCAGAAGATCAACGTCATTGGACTTGGTTATATCGGACTGCCGACCGCGGCGCTGATTGCGAGCCGGGGTCTTCAGGTGCTCGGTATCGACACCAACGAACGCATCGTCGATACGGTTGCATCCGGAAAAATTCACATTGCGGAGCCCGATCTCGATGGCCTGGTTTCCAAGGTCGTGTCGAGCGGTGCCCTGACGACGTCGACCAAACCACAGCCGGCCGACGTCTTCATCATCGCAGTGCCGACGCCGATCGACCGCGAAAATCATCCAGATCTGTCGAGCGTGAATGCGGCAGTGGACCATATCGTCGATATCCTCGCGCCAGGAAATCTCGTCATCCTCGAATCGACGTCGCCGATCGGGACCACCGAGGCCATCGCCAAGCGGATCATTGAACGCAGGCCGGATCTGCACATAGGCGTCAACGGCAAGGAAGACGGAGCGATCTACGTCGCCTATTGCCCGGAGCGGGTGTTGCCGGGCCGGATCCTCACCGAGCTCATCAACAACGACAGGTGCATCGGGGGGATTACGCCAACCTGCACGCGGCGCGCTCAACGCTTCTACAAGATGTTCGTTCGCGGCGCCTGCGTTGGCACGACGGCGCGCGCGGCCGAATTGGTCAAGCTGACGGAAAACGCGTTCCGCGACACCAACATAGCGTTTGCAAACGAGCTCTCGCTGATCTGCGAGAGGTTCGACATCAATGTCTGGGAGGTGATCGACATCGCCAACCGCCACCCTCGCGTAAACGTGTTGCGGCCGGGACCGGGAGTAGGCGGGCACTGCATCGCGGTCGATCCCTGGTTCATCATCGACTCCGCGCCGGATCTCGCGCGCGTGATGAGAACGAGCCGGGAAGTCAACAACGCCAAGACGCAGAAGATCATCGAGCGCACTGAGGCGCTGATCGACGACCATCCCTATGCAAGCGTCGCGTGTTGCGGATTGACCTTCAAGGCCAACGTCGACGACCTGCGTGAAAGCCCGGCCATGGAGATAGCCACGCATCTCGCGGCGAAATACGGAGAACGGATCAAGGTCGTTGAGCCGAATCTGCGCCGTCTACCGCCTCAGTTGGCCGATCATCGCGTCGCATTCGTGAGCATTGATGAAGCTCTGCGCAGTTGCGAAATCGCGATTCTCCTCGTCGACCATGATGAGTTCAAGATGGTGCCCCTCTCGGATCGTCGGCATCTCGACGTCATCGATACACGGGGCATATGGCAGGACATGCCGGCACGAACCTGATGCCCGGCGTGCAGTGATTCGTCGGCGGCGGGATGATTGGAAGTGTTTCTCTCTGGATTGCATCGAGGTCAGCATGCGAGATAGTCAACTGGGAATCGGTGTTGTGGGCTACGGTTATTGGGGCCCCAATCTCGTTCGCAATTTTTCGGTCAATCCTGCCACACGCGTCGTCAGCGTCAGCGACCTGAGCCCGGGCAGGCTCGCCGCGATGAAGCAGCTCTACCCGGCGGTGGAAACGACCACTCGCTACGAAGACCTGTTGAAGGACGGCAGCATCGATGCAATCGCCATCGCTACGCCGGTGCATACGCACTATGAGCTGGCGATGGCAGCACTGAGGGCCGGTAAGCATGTGCTGGTCGAGAAGCCCCTTGCGTCGAGTGCCGAGCTCGTGACCCGCCTGATTGACGAGGCAGATCGGCGCGGACTGACGCTCATGGTCGATCATACCTTCCTCTACACGCCGGCGGTCCAGAAGATTCGGGAGCTCCTGCTGAACCGGGAACTCGGAGACATCTATTATTACGACAGCACACGCGCGAGTCTCGGGTTGTTCCAGAAGGACGTCAATGTGATCTGGGACCTTGCCGTGCACGACATCTCGATCATCCACCATATCCTCGATGAAGCGCCGGTTGCCGTCTCGGCAACCGGATCGTGCCATGTCGCCGGCTCGCCGGAGAATATGGCTCACATCACCTTGTTTTTCGCCAACGCGTGCGTGGCCCATGTCAGCGTCAACTGGCTCTCGCCCGTCAAGGTACGCCAGACCTTCATCGGTGGCAGCAAGAAGATGATCGTCTACGACGATCTCGAACCGACCGAAAAGATCAAGCTCTATGACAAGGGAATTACGCTCGATGCGCCTCCCGAGGATGCACATCAATTTCGGATTGGATATCGCGCAGGCGACATGTGGGCTCCGCATATTGCGCCCACCGAGGCGCTGCAGACCGAGGTGGAGCATTTCGTTGATTGCGTGCGCACCGGAAGCCAGCCGATCTCCGGTGGCATCTCCGCCTTGCGCGTGATTGAGGTGCTGGAGGCGGCTTCGCGCTCGATAGCCGCGCAGGGGAAGCCGGTCCTCCTCAAGCAACCGCATCCGGTCCGGGAACGCGCCCGGGCCACGGCCTAGGTGTGATGCCGGCGGGCATTGCTAGCAGCCGAAAGGCGACGGTTTCGCGATGAATTCGGTCGAACGTTCCATTCTGTTCTCGGCGGCCGACCGCTATGGCAGCCTCGTCCTGTTCTTTGTCGCCACCGCCGTGCTTTCCCGTTTGTTGTCGCCAGCGGAGTTCGGAGTCTTTGCGGTCGTCAACGCCATCTCGCTTGTCATTGCGTCCTCCTTTCAGGAGTTCGGAGGCGGAAACTATCTGATCCAGAAGCGTGATTTGTCGGCAGAGGATGTCCGCTCGGCCTTCACCTTGACGTTCGGCATTTCGGCCGCGATTGCCGCTCTTCTGTTCGTCTTCGCTGACAGCCTGTCGCAATTGTTTGCACAGGACAGCTTGAAGCGAGCCATCGAGGTCTCAGCGCTCAATTTTCTGCTCCTGCCGATCTCCGGGACGATATCTGCCTTGCTGCGAAGGGACATGAAGTTCGGAACGTTGGCCGCGTGCAACTTTGCGTCTGGTGTGGCGGTCGCTCTGGTCTCGATCGGGCTTGCGATGGCAGGATGGAGCTATATGGCCCCGATCTGGGGGGGGCTGGCAGGAAACGTGATCTTGACCCTGGCGCTGCTGGTAGGCCATCGGGATCCTGGCGTGCTGCGTCCTTCGCTTTCCGCATGCCGCGACATCGTCAGCTTCGGGCTTTATTCCAGCGGGGTCAGCGTCATCAATGTCTTCTACAATTTGGCGCCCCAGCTGTTTCTTGCCAGAATTCTCGACTTGGCGTCCGTCGGTCTGTATAGCCGCGCGATCAATTTGACGCAGGTGTTTGACAGGCTTGTCACCCAGGTCCTGAACCCCGTCATCATGCCGGCGGTTGTCGCAAGGCGCCAGGCCGGGGAGGACTTGAAGGCTGTTTACCTTGACGCCATCCAACTGCTTTCCGTCGCGCAATGGCCCTTCCTGGTGTTCGTGGCCTTCATGGCCCAGCCGATCATTGCGATCTGGCTCGGTCCGACCTGGCTCGA
The DNA here is from genome assembly GCF_054602315.1 of Bradyrhizobium cedriense. Classification (NCBI taxonomy): domain Bacteria; kingdom Pseudomonadati; phylum Pseudomonadota; class Alphaproteobacteria; order Hyphomicrobiales; family Nitrobacteraceae; genus Bradyrhizobium; species Bradyrhizobium cedriense. The sequence continues at coordinate 666,298 of NZ_JBTSWB010000001.1, forward strand.
GATCGTTCCGCTCGTGCGCCTGTTGTGCATCGCGAACATGGCACTCTTTGCGGCGTGCTTGAGTTTTCCGGTACTCGTAGCCGTTGGAAGCGTCCGGGATGCGCTGATCTCCTCCCTCATCTCGCTACCGCCGTCGCTTCTCCTCATTCTAGGCGCATCCTTCTTCGGTGTGGAGGCCGTCGCCGCATCCGCACTGTTGACGCTGCCCTTTCAGGCTGCGGTCGCGATCTACTTCATCGGGCGGCACCTACGCTTCGGGCCGAGGGACCTCGTAGGGGCGCTCAGGAGGAGCGTACTCGTGACGGCAGCAACTGGATTGGGCGTCGGCGGCTGCGCGGCGTTGATGGAAGCCGGATTGCTGGCGCCCCTCGCCGGGCTCGCCTTGGCAACGTGTGCTGCGGTGCTGTGCTGGTGGCTGGGGCTGCTGCTGACTGGCCACCCCCTGCTCCATCACCTTAATGAGGCGGTGGCGGGTCTTGCCCGCATTGCGCCAAGGTTTCGAATGTCGCGCACGGCCCTGTAAAGCCTCGTGGCTATAGTGGAGACGAAGATGCCGATTACCGATGATGTACGGCTTGGCCGCGATGTCAGAATCTTTCATCCGGAACTGGTCAATCTCTATGGCTGCACGGTGGGTGACGAGACCGGGATCGGCACTTTCGTCGAAATCCAGGCGGGCGCCACGATCGGAGCGCGCTGCAAAATCTCCTCCCATAGCTTCATCTGCGAGGGCGTCACGATCGAGGACGAGGTGTTCGTGGGCCATGGGGTCATGTTTACGAATGACAAGCATCCGCGCGCAACAACCGCGGATGGCCGGCCTCAAGGCGCCTCGGATTGGACGTTGCAGCGCACCCGTGTCGGCAGAGGAGCTTCCATCGGCTCGAATGCAACCGTTCTGTGCGGTGTGACGATAGGCGCCGGTGCCTCGGTTGGAGCCGGGGCGGTGGTGACCAAGGACGTCCCGCCGGGCGCAGTCGTGGCGGGAGTGCCAGCTCGATGTTTGTTCGCCGAGGAACAACCTGTTCCTAGACGCGAGCGCGGTGGGAGAACGCCATAAACCATTTAAACGACGTGTGCATATTTAGTCTTGAATTAATTCGATAATGATATTTTAATATTTAAATCATAACGCCGGCCACCCGAGGTTTTTCACCTTGATACCTTTCCTGGATTTGAAGGCCCAATACACCCAGATCAAGCCGGAGATCGACGCAGCGGTGGCGCGAGTCATCGGAAGCGCGAATTTTATCCTCGGCCCCGAGGTGACGGCGTTCGAGGAACGCTTCGCCGAGTATTGCCGGACCGCTCATTGCCGTGCGGTGAACAGCGGTACGTCGGCGATTCACCTCGCGCTGCTCGCCGCCGGCATCGGCCCGGGCGATGAAGTCATCACCGTCTCGATGACGTTCGTCGCGACGACGGCGGCCATTCTCTATAGCGGCGCCAAGCCGGTGTTCGTCGACGTCGATCCCGTTACTTGGACGATGAATCCCTCCTTGATCGAGGCTGCGATCACGCCGCGGACGAAGGCGATCATGCCGGTTCACCTGCATGGACTGATGGCCGACATGGATCCGATCATGGCGATTGCCCGCCGTCATGGCCTGGTCGTCATCGAGGATGCCGCACAGGCCCACGGCGCGGAGTACAAGGGCCATCGCGCCGGCTCGGTCGGCGATCTCGGGTGCTTTAGCTTCTATCCCGGCAAGAATCTCGGCGCGTTTGGCGAGGGTGGGGCAGTCGTAACCGACCGACCGGACCTCGCGCGCCGCGTGTCGCTGTTGCGGGACTGGGGGCAGGAGGCCAAGTACAAGCACGTTATCGCTGGATACAATTACCGCATGGACGGCATCCAGGGCGCGGTGCTGAACGTCAAGATGAATCATATCGAATCCTGGACGGAGGCGCGCCGGTCGCTCGCCGAGCGATACGACCAATTGTTGTCGGATCTTCAATTGGCTTGCCCTCGACCGCCTTGGTACAGCCGCCACGTCTACCACGTGTATGCCGTCAGGTTATCGCGGCGCGACGAGGCGCTCAGATCGCTGCGGGATGCCAGCATCGACGTCGGAATTCACTATCCGGTTCCGGTTCATCTGCAAGAGGCATATGCGGAGCTTGGCTATCGACCTGGCGATCTTCCCGTCACGGAGATGCTCGCCAACGAGTTTCTCTCGCTTCCCATCTATCCGGAGCTGTTGCCGGAGCAGGTGGCCGAAGTCGCCTCTACGCTGAAGACCGCGGCGCCGCTGGAGTTCGCTCGGGGTATTGGCCGAGAAGGGAATCACATTTCAGTGGAGCCCAGCAATAGGAGGGCGTCTTGATCGATCTCAAGGGCAAACGCATCTTGGTTACGGGCGGAGCGGGGTTCATCGGCTCCCATATTGTCGACCTGTTGTGCGACGAAGGCTGCATCGAGATCGTGGCCCTCGACAACATGGTGCGAGGACGGCCGGCGAATCTCCGGCGAGCGCTGGGGCGCGGCCCGGTGCGGCTGGTCCACGGCGATATACGTGATGGCAAGCTGATGGGGGCACTGGTTAAGGCGGCCGACATCGTGTTTCATCAGGCCGCACTGCGCATCACGCACTGCGCCGCTGAGCCCCGCCTGGCCAAGGAAGTCATGGTGGACGCCACGTTCGATCTGCTCGAGCTTTGCGTCAGGCACGACGTCGAGAAGGTGATCGCAGCGTCTTCCGCATCCGTGTACGGCATGGCGGAGGAGTTCCCCACGACTGAGCGACAGAATCCCTACGACAACCGAACTCTCTATGGCGCCGCGAAGGCGTTCAACGAAGGCCTGTTTCGTACCTTCAACGACATGTACGGTCTCGACTACGTGGCGTTCCGTTACTTCAACGTATACGGCAGCCGCATGGACATTCACGGGCGTTACACCGAGGTGTTGATCCGCTGGATGGAGCGGCTCGAAGCCGGTCTGCCACCGGTCATTTTTGGCGATGGCCAACAGACGATGGATTTCGTGCATGTGCGTGACGTCGCCCGTGCAAACATCTTGGCAGCTCGGGCAAAGGTGACCGACGAAGTGTTCAACGTGGGGAGCGGTACCGAAACGAGCCTGGCGCAGCTCGCTCAAGTCCTTGCCTCGGTGATGGGCCACCCCAGAATGGCGCCCGAGTTCGCGCCGGAGCGCTCGATCAATCCGGTGCCGCGCCGGTTGGCTTCGACCGGAAAAGCCGAGCGTCTGCTGGGCTTCCGCACCACCGTCTCGCTTGAGCAGGGACTTGCAGATCTCGTGAAATGGTGGCTCGCCGAACGCGAGGTCGGCGCCGTCGACCGGGAACAGGCGGCGGCGTCATGATCCCGATCGCAATGCCGGTCCTTGCCGAGGAAGAGGCCGAGGCAGCGCGAGCGGCCGTCCTCTCCGGCTGGGTGTCGCAAGGTCCGCAAGTGGCCGCCTTCGAGCGTGAATTTGCCGCTCTCGTGGGGGCGCCCTTCGCATGCGCCGTGTCCAACTGCACGACGGCCCTGCAACTCGCTCTGGCGGCTCTCGACATCGGACCAGGTGACGAGGTCATCACGGCCAGTCATTCCTTCATTGCAACGGCCAATTCGATCCGAAATCAAGGCGCCGTTCCCGTCTTTGTAGACGTCGATCCGGAGACCTACAACATAGACCCCCGCCGGCTGGAGGACGCAATTACTCCGCGCACCCGCGCGATTATTGCGGTTCACCAAATGGGCATGCCCTGCGATCTTGAAGCCCTGACCATGCTGGCGGATCGCCATGGCATTCCCCTGATCGAGGACGCAGCCTGCGCGGCCGGAAGCGAGATCCTGGTCAAGGAGAACTGGGAACGGATCGGCAGGCCGCACGGACGGATCGCCTGCTTTTCCTTTCACCCCCGCAAGGTGATCACGACCGGCGAGGGCGGAATGCTCACCACTTCGGATGTCGAGCTTGACCGCAAGTTCAGGCTCCTGCGCCAGCACGGGATGAGCGTTCCCGACACGGTGCGGCATGGCTCGTCCCAGGTGATCTTCGAAGAGTACCTCGTTTCCGGCTACAACTATCGGATGACCGACATGCAGGCTGCGATCGGGCGCAAGCAGCTGGAGCGGCTTCCGGAACTTGTGGCACGCCGCCGCGCTGTGGCGGCGAGATACACTGAACTGCTTGGCAACCTCGAAGGTTTGCGGCTGCCCGCAGAGCCGGAATGGGCCAGGTCCAACTGGCAAAGCTATTGCGTTCGCCTCCCCAACCGTCTCGATCAGCGTTCGGTCATGCAAAGTCTGCTTGACCAGGGGATTGCTACGCGTCGCGGCATCATGTGCTCGCATCGCGAACCGCCTTACGCGAAGGCGGAGCAGCGGCATGACCTTCGCCACTCGGAAGTCGCACAGGATCGTTCGATCCTGCTGCCGATCTACGCGCAGATGAGCGAGTCGGAGCAGCTTCGCGTCGCGGAGTGTCTTAGAGCGGAACTGGCCCGGGGATAGCTGGTGCGGGGCAGACATTCGGCGGACACTTGCTCGTTGGACGCGATCCCGCTTTCGTCCTGTCGCAGATGGACGACGATGACCGGGAAAGAGCCACAACGGGAGAAATCAAAGCGATGGCCAAGTTCGACGTCGTTGTCCCCTGCCACAATTACGGGCGCTTCCTGACGGACTGCGTGCGAAGCGTTCTCGATCAATCCATCTCGGATGTTCGTGTCCTCATCATCGATGACGCGTCCTCGGATTCCTCCGTCGAAATCGCGCGGGGCCTTGCGGATGGCGATTCGCGTGTACGGGTTGTGGCGCACGCAACCAACAAGGGGCACATCGCAACATACAACGAGGGAATCGCCTGGGCGGACAGCGACTACTTTCTGCTGCTTTCCGCGGATGATCTGCTGGTGCCGGGGGCCCTGGAACGCGCGGCACAAGTCATGGATACCTGCCCTGAAGTCGGCCTGACCTTTGGCGAATGCCCGGTGTGGCGTCGGGACACTCCTCGGCCGCTCGTCGAGCCGGACCAGGAGTTGCGATGGACCAAGCAAGATCTGGTGGCGGACATGTGCCGGACCGGTTCCTGCTTCGTGGCCACGGCGACTGCGATTGCGCGAACATCTGTCCAGAAGGCTGTCGGCGGCTATAGACCATCCCTTCCGCACAGCGGCGATCTGGAGATGTGGCTCCGGTTTGGCGCACATGCGGAGGTCGCCAGAATCGATGCGGTGCAGGCGATCTATCGAAAGCATGATTCCGCGATGTCGAACGCCTATCTCGCGGAAATGAGGGCGGAGTATGGACAGAGGAAAGCGGCGTTCGACAGCTTCTTCGAGACCTGTCGCGACCGACTGCGGGACATACAGTTGTTGCAGCAGCAGGTGGCGCGCTCGCTCGCCGATCAGGCCTTCGACACCGGGATCAGTTACATCCGACAGGGGCGCATCGAGAGCGGCTTGGAGCTCCTGCGGTGGGCCATGAGCCTCGACTCGCGAATGCGCTATCTTCCGCCGATCTGGCGGCTTCTGCGGATGCCTGGGTTAAAGGGGCGCCAAAGACTCCTGTCCCTGGCGAGCAAGTCGAACGGGCGATGGCGGAAGGCGTTGCAGGCTTCAGCCGCTATTCCCTTTCTGCGCGTCGACAAGGATCGGCAGAGCTAGATATGACGAATAGGGTGCTCTTCCTCAGCCATGAGGCGTCGCGGACGGGAGCGCCAATCATGCTCCTCAGCGTACAACGCTGGCTTCGTCGCAACGATTCCGTTTCCTTCCGTACGGTGACAGCCAGTCCGGGCGAACTCACCGGTGAATTCGCCATGCTTGGCAGGGTCGACTCCGCCGAACCCGGCGACGTGCTTTATCGTGTGACAAGACGCGTCGGTATGCATCGTTTCTTGCGATCCGTTCATCTGGCCCGCTTGCAAGAGAGTCTTTCGAGGGAGCGCTTCGGTCTCGTTTACGTCAATTCGATCGCTTCCGGGCGGCTGCTCGAACGATTGCCTGTCGGGGATTGCGAAGTCCTCTGTCACGTCCACGAACTGGCGGGAGCCATTCGAAGCGTCGGATTGAACAATCTCGCAGCGCTTGAACGGCGGCGGCCCCGATACATTGCGGTGTCCGACGCTGTGCGGGATTGCCTGATCGGGGAATTCGACATCGCACCGCACCGGATCCACGTTGTCGAGCCGTTCATTCCCGAGCTCGAAGACGGTTGCGCTGACGCAGAGGATGCGCGTATCAGCCTTGCGCATGAGTTGAATATCTCGCCGGACGCGAGCATCGTGTGCGGTTGCGGTACGATCGAGGCGCGAAAGGGCACGGACCTGTTCATAGAGGTCGCGCGGCAGGTCGCCGGCGGCGTCAGTGGACGGAATGTCCAGTTCTTGTGGGTCGGCGGCACGTCGGACAAAGTCAAAACCATGCAGGACAGGCTCAAAAGTGAGGCGCCGACCGCACGGGTGCGCTTCGTTGGCCGAAAGGCCGACGTCGATAGATATTTTGCTGCATCGGACGTCTTTCTCCTGACCTCACGGGAGGAGGCGTTCGGCCTCGTGGTTCTGGAAGCTGCCCGACGCAGCACGCCGACCATCTGCTTCGATGCGAGCGATGCAGCGCGGAGATTTGTCGAGCCGGACGCGGGCTTTAGCGTAGCGAGATTCGATGTCGGGGAGATGAGCAGGAGGGTCATAGAGTTCCTCTCGTCCCCTTCGCTGAGGGAACAAATGGGGCGCGCGGCGAGACGCAAATTTGAGACGCGTCACACTCCTGCGCAGGGCGGACGAGCGATAGCATCGCTCATCCAGGAGGCGATGGGACGAAGGAGTAGCGTAACTTCAGTGAATGCACCGCCTGGCAAGCGCGAAGTGAGAGCGGAGTAACAGCGGCGCCATGTCCGGACCGTCGATGTTCGGGTTGCGACAGCGGGAGACTGCCCCGGCCATTATCTTTGTGCCGATATAAATAGTTGTCGAGGCTTGATAGCGAGCGGGCGCGCTGGTTAATATAGAGGTAGATTTAATTATTATAGTGAGGCGGCAATCGCGATGTCTTCCGGCACTAGTTTCCATGTGTATACCTGTGCTCGATCGACGGACGTCAGCACGCTCGATCGCGACCTTCGGCGTTCGCCGGCGATTGCCAGAGGTGACGTCAATCTCACGATCCTGTGGAATCAGCCTAGCGCTTCCAGCGCCTATGCGCGGGCGATCGCAGGGGCGAGAGAAGATATCCTCATCTTCGCTCATTGCGATGTTTACTTCCCCGAATACTGGTTTGAGCGGCTCGATTGGGAAATCCGACGGCTCACGCAACAAGACGGCCGTTGGGCCGTCGCTGGAACGAGCAGCGTCACAGCAGCGGGGGATGTGGTCGGTCGTGCGTGGGATCCCTCGCTCGCCCCGTTGTTTCCGGAAACCGGAGGCATTCATGGAGGGGAACTGAAGGTACCTGTACCAGTGGTCAGCGTGGATGAATTGGCGATCATTGTTCGCCGCGACTCGGGCGTATCCTTCGATCCCTTGCTGCCGGAATTTCATCTCTACGGGGCAGACATCGTCCTCGAAGCACAGAGGCTTGGCAGGTCCTGCTACGGTCTGGACATGCCGTTGATCCACAACGCCAAGGCGCAGCTATCGCTGGGCCCCGACTATGTTCGATCCTATCGCTACATGGTGCGGAAGTGGCGAGATCGCCTCCCTGTCCAGACCACATGCGGTACCATCAGCCGAAATCCGCTGGTTTTGCCGATGCGGCGCATGCGGATGCGCTATAAGGCGATTTTCCGACGGTCAACGTATTCGACTCAGCGGGCGTCAGATCCCGGCGCGAAGTCGAGGGAATTGGGAATGGACCGGATGCTGGCTGCTTCCTTGCCGGAGATACGCCGCCTGACGCCAGCGTGATGCAGGCGGGGGGCTTGGGGCACGTCAGTGACCTCCCGAGATCGTTAATCGTCAATTATCTCGATGCATTTAATTGCTTGCCAAATATAATAATGAAGCGTATTAATTTCTAATATTCGGGTGGTCGTCCAAGGGGCGCGGCACTCGAGGGCTGTCATTGATCATATTCAACTCAATGGCTTCGGCATAGTGAAAGTCCGCTCTCGGGCGGGCACTGCGAGCCCGTCGGTGCAACAGGTGGGGTTAATGTCGTTGAGGAACCGCCCCAACGTTGCGGTAGCGAAGGGTCCAGCGGAGCTGGAGCCCAGGCTGATTGCGAGTGCCGGTGCATCTCCGCAACGCGCCCATCCATTCGCCATCTGGCTGTTCTTTCTCGGTGTCGTATTGCCCGGCGACATGAGCTTTCTGCTCGGGGGGGCAAAGTTTAATCCCGAACGGTTCGTCATCGCTCTGCTCCTGATTCCGGGCCTCTGTCTGTTGCTGCAGAAGGGGCGGCGGTTCGTTGCATGCGATCTGTTCGTCTTTCTGGCGTCAATGTGGATGCTGGGAGTATCGGCACAGGAGAGCCGTTCCGCCGAACTGTCGTCGGCAGGAGCGGTGACGCTCGAACTCCTGGGCGGCTATATTGTCGCGCGCGCATACATTTTCGGGCACCTGGCCGTCGCCGAGTTCGTCAAGGCCTTGAAGGTCGCTGTAGCGTTGATCGTTGCAGTCGCGATGCTCGACCAGATGTCGGGAAAGCTCGTGGTCAACGGCTTTCTGGGGCTAAACAGCGATCCGGAGTACAGGAGCGGACTGATGAGGGCGGCGTCCGTTTTTCCGCACGCGATTTCTTACGGGACATTCTGCACCGCTGCCGCAGCCATATTTGCATACTCGGAGCAACGCCGGTTGGCGCAAATAGGCTGGGTCGGCGTTGCTTTCGTCGGATGCTTCCTGGCGATGTCTTCAGCCCCCATGTTGATGTTCTTCGTGGTCCTGTCGGTCTATAGCTACGACCGGCTCATGAAATCGTCTCCATGGCGATGGAAGGCGCTGGCAGCGGTCATCGGAGCCGGGCTCGTCTTCATCTACGCGACTACCAACAATCCGACGTCTTGGATCGTCGCGCACCTCACTCTCGATCCCTCGACCGGCTACTTTCGCCAGGCCACATGGGATCGAGCGTTCTACAACATCGGTTTCTCTCCCCTGGTGGGCTTTGGGTTCGGCGATATCGGCGAAGGCCTGGAATTCTTCGACAATGCTTCGGTGGATGCCGTCTGGCTGGTCATCGCGCTTCGGTTTGGTGTTCCGATCGTCGTCTTCATGCTGTTAGCCAATGTGACCTCCTTTTTCGTCGGGTTTGGACGAAAGACCGTTGGCCCGACGCTCGATCCCTACATGGACAGCGTGCGATCGGGCTTTACGCTTGCGGTGATGACGTTCGTGCTGGTCGGGCTGACCGTGCACTATTGGAACACCATGTGGATGCTCTGGGGCGCGTATATCGGAGTGCGAGCCTCTCTATACGAACACTTTCTGGGAACGAGACACATCGGTGAACTTTACTCCGCCTGGTACGCTCCGCCGGTCTATGTTCCAGCAACCGAGCGTCGGTGGTAGGTACCCATGCAGTCGTCTTTGAGAGCTGCCGTTCGGAGTTTCCTTGCCTGCTCATTTGCTGCGGGGTTGGCGTTCCACGCAGCCCACTCTTTCGCTAGGGCGGCCGACGACGCGGGGGCGCCGCAGGCATCCAGCGAGCAAGGCGACGGGTCGTCCGGCGCGCCCCGTTGCGACATTCAGTATCCCGAACTGCTGAGCCGATATCGCGCTCGTCCTTCCTGGTCTGTTGCCGGGGTCGATTATTGCGTGGGCCGCCCAACGGCGATCGAGCTCAAGGATCCTGCCGCGATCTCGATGAGCGGGGTATCGGTGGATCGCAAGATGCGCATCGTCACCGTAACGGGAAACGGCATCACGCTGGATGGCTATGACTTCTCTCTCGATGGCGGCTGGGGCGTCGTTGTTCAGGGTGAGGATACGAAGATTCAGAACTCCAACTTCATTGTTGGTGCCAACGGCAACAAGCCCGTCCTTGCGGCCGTGTCGTCGTCGAACGTGACGGTCGCCTACAGCACGATTGACGGCCGCAACAACCCCGACGTCAGCGGCCTTATCGAGAGTCGTGGTTCAGGATCGTTGACGGTGCAGTACTGCTGGCTGAAGAACGCTGGCGGCGACATGGTTCAAATGCACAATGGCGGCCGGGCGGCAGGTCTCGTTCTTCGATATAATCTCATTCAGAATGCTGGCATGGCGCGCGGCGCACACGGCGATTACACCGAGTTCATCGATGGGCCGTTTACGGTGACCATCTTGTACAATACGACCGCCCAGAATGGAGGCGCGAGTCAGGGGTTCATGGTGGAGCCTGATATCGGCTCCAGCCCTGGCAGGATCGTCTCGGGCGAAATCGGCAACAACACGTTCACCGGCACAGTCAACGCATTCACTGGAGTCACTGTCGCCGATATCGTGAACACGTTTACGGTGCGCGACAATTATTTCGATCCTTCGAGGACCTCGTCGGGGCTGGCATTTGGCGGTCCTATCCGCGGCGGACCAAACGACAACAGCGCCAAGTCGATCTATCTGCGCAACGTGAACATGCTCACGGGCGCCATCGTGCAGGATGCCAGGACAGGTGGGATATCTCATCGCTGATCGCGCGCGGCCGTGTATCGGTTTGGCTCCGCCGGCGTCGTGCAGGACAGGAAAGAGAGCCAAGGGAGTTTTCGTCAGGTCAACGCCATGAATGAAATCACTGCGCGCCGGCAAATCAGGGTTCTCAGAACGAGCTCCGAGATCGAGCCGCTTCGAGAGTTCTGGAATTCGTGCAATCCGCCTCGAGACGCGGATTTCGACTTTTTTCTGTTCATCCTGGACACATATCCGCAGGTTCAACGGCCGCACGTCGTGGTCCTCTACGAAGGAGGGCTTCCCAGCGCGCTTCTCGTCGGTCGATTGGAGGTGAGCCATGTGCCGGTCAAGCTCGGGTATTTTGCTCTCCCCGTTCCCGAGTTGAGAGTGCTGCAGATCGTGCACGGCGGCTGGTTGGGCGAGATCTCCGAGCAGAACGCCAGGATGCTGCTCGAGAGCATCATGGATTCGCTGGCAGCCGGGGAGGCCGATGCAGCCTCATTTCATTCTCCGGAGATCAGCTCCTCCCTCGTAAAACATGCCTGCGGTCTTCCGACCTGGTGGTGCGCCGATCATCTGATCAGCCCGCAAGCTCACCGGTTGCGTGCACTTCCGGAGAAAGCTGGCTCGTTCCTGGCTGGCCTTCCGAAGAAGGGGCGATACAACCAGCGCAAACGCGTCGAAGATATCGCCTGCGCTTTTGCGGAAAGCAGGATCGAGCGATTTGGCTCGTCGGCCGACCTGGATCAATTGATGCGTGACGCGGAGACCATCGCGGCCAAGTCTTATCAGCGGGGGCTGGGTGTAGGGTTCTCGGAAACGCCGATCATCCGATCGCGCCTCCGTTTCGAGGCAAGCAAGGGCTGGCTGCGAGGATACATTCTTTACCTCGACGGCCAGCCGGCCGCTCTCTGGATCGGCTCGCTACGCAATGGCGTCTTTCTCAGCGAGTATGTGTCCTACGATCCTGCCTACGCGAAGTATGGCCCCGGCCTCCACCTGATTCTCAGCGTATTGGAAGAACTGCAGGCGTCGTCGAGCCGGCCGGTGCGGCTGATCGACTTTGGCATCGGCGATGCGACCTACAAGGAGATGCTGGCCAACCTCTCGAGACAGGAATCGACAGTTTACATCTTCGCCCCGCGATTGAAGGCGGTCAGCATCAATCTCCTGCGCACCTGCGTCGGCAAGATGAATCGTCTGGCCAAGAGTTTTCTGCGGAGATCGTGGCTTGCGGGAATTAAGCGAAAGTGGCGGACCGGGATTAGCGGCCAGCCGTCCTATCGGGTGCCGCCGTCATGAGTGTGAAAGCCCGCGATTGGGACCGCAACAGGACTGAGGCGGAGGGCGTGGCTCCCGGAGACATGGCGGGAGATCCTGGACGTGTTGGTGAGGATCGAGCCTTTGAGCGCGAGGTCGCAATGAGCGTCTCACTCGGTGTGCTCATGCCGCTGCCGCTCAACGGAATGGGAGTCGGCTATACCTGCAGTTCCCTCGCAAAGGGCATGGCGAGCGAGAATTTCGACGTGACGCTCGTGACGCCGCGGGCGCAGTGGGCGTTGCCATCGGTAAAGCTCGTCCAAGTCCTGCCGGATTGGGCGCGATACATCCCGTACCGGTACGTGCGAGGCTGGGTCGGCCGTAGAATCGAGGGAATATTTCTCTCTTCTATCGATGACTCTCCATCCAGGAGGGGGGCAGCCTATCTTTGGCCGGATGCGAGCCTGGGTACCATCCAGGAGCTGAAACGGCGCGGCGTCACCGTCTTTCGTGAACAGTTCAATTGCCACACGGGGACAGCAAAGAGGATTCTTGATCAGGCGTACGAGCGGCTCGGGGTGGGCGCGGCGCACGGGATCACGTCCGAGAAGGTCGAACGTGAAGCGCAGGTCCTGGCAGCGGTGGATCACGTGTTTTGTCCCAGTCCGCTGGTCGAGGCCTCATTGTTGGAGAACGGCGTACCTCGATCCAAGTTCTTGAACGCGAGCTATGGTTGGGAGCCGGCGCGGCTTTCCGGAAGGCGGCCGTTGCTCGCACCGAGCGCGGGCGTCACAGCGGTGTTCGTCGGTGCTATTTGTGTGAGGAAGGGAGCCCATCTGCTCCTGGACTACTGGGCCCGAAGCGGGGTGAAGGGAAGGCTCGTGCTTGCAGGGGAGATGGAGCCTGCCATCAAGGAGAAATGCGCCGGCCTTCTTGCCAGGGATGATGTGATCGTATTCGACTACCTCAAAGACGTTGGCGCGCTTTATCAATCGGCCGACCTGTTCATATTCCCTTCGCTGGAGGAGGGGAGTCCCTTGGTCATGTACGAAGCGTGCGGCTCTGGACTTCCGGTCATCACGACCGAGATGGGGGCCGGGCGGTTCGTGCGAGACGGTCATGAAGGCTTTGTGCTCGATCCCTACGATGCGCCGCGTTGGGTCGAGGCCATTCGTTCGCTGGCCGGCGACCTCGGGCTTCGGCGAACCATGTCCGAGACCGCTGTCGCGCGCGCAGAACGTTTCGTTTGGGCTGAGGTCGCCAGCCAGCGCCGTCAGCAGATCAAGGAATGTCTTGGCAATGGCCTCTGATCGCGCAAAGCTTGCCGTGCTGATCGTCGGGTACCGCAATCCCGACGACATTAGGCGTTGCTTGAGGTCGCTCGCAGCGTCCGATTGGCAGGAATTTGAAGTCTTCGTTTGCGAGAATGGAGGGAGCGAAGCTTTCGAAACTCTGGTAGATGCGCTGATCGGTCAGGAGCGGATGCTGCCATGCATTCAGGATGAAGATGATGCCGCCGTGGATGCACCCGGCGGACGCTTTGGCTCTGTCGTCAAATGCCGATTCCAGGACCGGCCTGTTGTCGTTCGAATTGGACTCGCGACGGATAACCTCGGTTATGGCGGCGGGGTAAACGCCTGGCTCGAACGCCTGCTCGGCACGCGCGGCTGGGAAGCCGTGCTCGTTCTCAATCCCGATACCGAGGTCCATGCTAGCTGCCTGACGGAATTCATGGCCAAGGCAAATCAGGGTTTCGGAATGATCGGCGGCACCCTGGTTTTTGATCATGCGCCGGACAAGATCATCAATTATGGGCTTCAATGGTCGCCCGTGACAGGCCGGGTTCTCGCCGTCGGCAGGAATTTGGCGGCCGGCACCTCTCCAGCGCCGGAGGTGCTTTCACGGATCGATTCGATCAGCGGCGCCTGCGTGCTGGTCACGCGTGGGTTCATCGAGGACGTCGGATTGATGGCCGAGGACTATTTTCTCTATATGGAGGATGTGGACTGGGGGCATCGCCGCGGTAAGCACAGGATCGGCTTCGCGGAACGAGCGATCATACGTCACGTTGGCGGCACCGCTATCGGTTCTGCGACGGACCCCAGAAAGCAGTCATTCCTTTCGGTCTATCTGTCGGCGCGCAACAGCATCCTCTTCGCTCGCCGGTGGGCTGGACGCCGATGGGTGCTTCACTTTGGATGGGGTTTGCTACACGCCGTCAGGTACGCCGCTATTGGCGCTCCTTTGGCCGGGAAGATCACCCTCGTCGGCCTCATGGACGGTGCACGAGGAAAGTCCGGGAAGCCCGACGCATTCATGCGATTGTCTCGGTCCCGATAGGCGCCAAGAATTTCCAGCTTCGATTTCTTGAGGCGAGCCTTGTGCCTGTATGTTCTGCGCGGGCGGGCATGTCGGTAAGCACCTCAAATTCCACGCAGGATGGGGCCGCGTCTGAGTCCGGGCAATCCGGGTGGCAGCGATCCGCGCTTGGCAGTCTTCGCCCCCGAGCAGCTCGGTGGAATTGGTTGAACTCGCCCAAATATTGTGGCGTTGGCTTGGCGTATTGGCTTTGGTCAGGACGGCCGGCTTACTTTGTCGCAATGACCCCTGTTATTTGTTGCCGTTAAGTTCATTATTAGGAAGCCAGTATTGATTCGCGGCGCAAGTTCTCTGAGCCTTCCTAGGCCATTCTATCACCGGCAAATTTGGCTGCCGGTGTCCTGCGTGCCCGGTAATAATACGAGTTTCGTCAGATGCATGCGGTGCGGTATAAATGCGTCTGGATAAGCCGCGTATTTAATTCGTGTCGCGTGAGTGTGGCGGTCTGAGCCAAACATAACCCCAGCACAGCCTCGTTGTAGTCCAAAAAAAGTCCGTGGTACTCAGCCAAGAGTTGCCGTGGCCGAGATGATCGGCTCCAAGCCTGGCGTGTCGCTCTGGGGGACTCTCGAAATTGAGCGCATGCCGTCGGCGGTAATTAAATCAGGAGAACAGGGTAGATGGCAATTAACGACGGCTCCGCAAATGCTCCAATTGGAACGCCGCAGCTTCCGAACTTGCTCGATTCCTACGGCGCGAACCGGCCCGGATGGAATGTCGCGGGCGTGGATTACTACGTGGGGGTGCCTCAGGGATTAACGCTGAAAAATCCGGCGACGATCTCGATGGCCGGGGTATCGGTGGATACGGCCAATCACATCGTCACAGTGACGGGCAGCAACGTTGCGCTCGACGGCTATGATTTCTCGCTCAACGGTGGCTGGGGCGTCGTCGTCCAGGGCGCCAATACGACGATTCTGGATTCCAACTTCAAGGTCGGGGCCAACGGCAACAAGCCGATCTTGATGACGACGTCGTCATCGAATCTGACGGTCAAGTACAGCACGCTTGACGGCAATAACAACGGCAGCGTCAGTGGCCTCATTGAACATCGTGGTTCGGGCACGCTGACCGTGGAGTATTCCTGGCTCAAGAATGCCGGCGGCGACATGATTCAGATGCACAATGGCGGCAAGTCGGCCGGCCTTGTCGCTGAATATAATCTGCTTCAGAACGCCGGAATGGCATCCGGTGCGCACGGCGACTACACCGAGTTCATGGATGGGCCGTTTACCGCCACCATCATGTACAACACCACCACCCAGAACGGGGGGGCGAGCCAGGGCTTCATGGTGGAGCCCGACATCGGCAGCAGCCCGGGCACAATTGTTTCCGGCGAAATCGGCAATAATGTATTCACTGGCAGCGTCAACGCCTTCACTGGCGTCACGGTGGCAGATATCCAGAATACGTTCACAGTCCACGACAACTACTTCGATCCGTCCAGTTCGTCTTCGGGACTGGCGTTCGGCGGCGTCCGGGGCGGTCCCAACGACTCCAGCTCGAAGTCGATCTATATCCACAACGTCAACATGAAGACTGGTGCCGTCCTTCAGGATGCAAATGCGCCGACATCACCGACAGCGCCGACGTCGCCGACCGGGCCGACTGCGCCCACTATCGCCTCCATCTCGAACGATAGCGGCACCGCTGGCGATGGCATCACGAACGACAACACTCTCGAGCTGAAGGGGAAGGCGGCTGCCGGCAGCGCGGTCAAGGTCTATGACGGCACGACCCAGATCGGTTCGACCACTGCGGACTCGAGCGGGAATTGGGACTACATCACAAAGGTGCTGACTGACGCCAAGCATACGCTCACCGCAACGGCGACCAATTCATCGGGGCAGACCAGCGCGACGTCGGCTGCGGTGGTGGTCACCGTCGATACCAAGGCGCCGACTGCGCCGACCATTGCTAGCAACAAGGTGAACAGCGCCAATCAGGTGGTGATGTCGGGCAATGCCGAAGCGGGCAGCGCCGTAAAGGTGTTCGACGGCACGACCCAGATCGGGACCGCGACGGCAAACAGCAGCGGTGTGTGGGCCTATACGTCCGCTGCCCTTGCGGTCGGTGCGCACAGCCTGACGGCGAAGGCCACGGACGTGGCAGGCAACATCAGCGCGGCGTCGTCCGTGGTCACGGCCAGCATCACCTCGACGTCCCCCACCGCTCCGACATCTCCCACCACCCCGACTTCGCCCACTGCCGGTACGGTGATCGAGTCGGCCGGTGCGACACGTCTCGTTGAGAGTGGTGACAAATACTACCTCAACAGCAGCACCGGGACTGGCCCGTCGCTGAAGTATAAAGGCGTGGAGTTTGTCGAGGGGTCAGATCACACCTGGGCGCCGATCGGTGCGGAGAAGTCGGCGACCGGCTATCAGGTCGTCTGGAAGGAGGCGAGCACGGGTCGGTACACGGCCTGGAACACCGACAACAACGGCAACTACCTTTCCCACGTGGCCTTGGCCGGCTCCACGTCGGGCGGCACCGTGTCTGGTACGAGCTCTGCCCTTAAGTCGCTGGAGACGACCTTCCAACAGGATCTGAACGGTGACGGACAGATCGGTTCCAGCACGTCCACACCGACCTCCCCCACCTCTCCGACGTCTCCCACCTCTCCGACGTCGCCCACTGCTGGCACGGTGATCGAGGCGGCTGGTGCGACACGCCTCGTGGAGAGTGGCGACAAGTTCTACCTCAACAGCAGCACCGGGACGGGCCCCTCGCTGAAGTATCACGGCGTGGAGTTTGTGGACGGGTCAGATGGCAGCTGGGCGCCGATCGGTGCGGAGAAGACGGCCACGGGCTATCAGGTCGTCTGGAAGGAGGCGAGCACGGGTCAGTACACGGCGTGGAACACCGACAGCAACGGAAACTACGTTTCCCACGTCAGCAGCCTGACCGGCTCCACCTCGGGCGGCTCCGTGTCGGGCACGAGCTCAGGCCTTAAGTCGCTCGAGACGAGCTTCCAGCAGGATCTGAACAGCGATGGACAGATCGGTACTTCCAGCACAACTGCGTTGTCCACGAGCAGCACTCAGGCCGTCGCTACGTCAAGCCCGACAGGCAACGTACAGACGAGCACTTCGAACGATGAAGTCTTCGTTGGCACCACCAAGGCCGACACGTTCTCGTTTGCCGCGAATTTCGGCAACGATGTCATCAAGGACTTCACTGCCAGCGGACCTGCTCACGACACGATCCAGTTCAGCAAGAGCGTGTTCGACAGCTTTGCGAGTGTTCTTTCCCATGCGACCCAATCGGGTCAGGACGTCGTCATCGCGACGGGGGACGACACGCTCACGCTGAAGAACATGAAGGTCGGTTCGTTGACCAGCCAGGACTTCCACTTCGCGTAGGAGTCGGGCGAACCACACAGGCTAGTATTCAACAACTGTCTCGGGGCTCTTGGGGGGCCCCGGCGCAGACGGGATTGAAGGGCGGGTTGTCATGACTGACATTGGACGGCGGGGGGTGATCCCCCCGCCTGCGAATCTTTATCGAATCCCTCTCATTGTGCATTTGTCAGGACTATGGTCGGCCGGACGGCAGTGGGCCGGCGACGCCGAATTGCCGACGGCACGACTGGCCGGTTGGGCCAGGCGTTTGGTCGAAGGCCTCCGGCAGAGAATATTCGCTGATCGCATGCGGTCGACGGAGGATTATGAGGGGCCGCAGTCGGAGATGTCGGCATTCCTGCGGTCTTGCCGCAGGATCTTCTGGGCTCTCGCGGCCTTCAGCGGAATGAGCAATCTGCTCATGCTCACCGGTTCGTTCTTCATGCTGCAGGTCTATGATCGGGTGCTGCCCGGGCGCAGCATACCGACCTTGGTGGCCTTGATGGTTCTGGCCACGGTCCTTTACCTGTTTCAGGGCGGGCTCGACTTCGTCAGGGGCAGGATCTGCGTGCGGGTCGGCCGGTACTTTGATGAAAGGCTGGGCATTCGCATATTCGACGCGCTCGTTCGTCTGCCGTTGAAGACCAGGGCCGATGGCGACGGCTTGCAGCCGGTTCGGGATCTTGATCAGGTCCGCAGTTTCCTGTCGAGCGGCGGGCCGACTGCGCTGTTCGATCTGCCCTGGATGCCGATCTATCTGGGCGTTTGTTTTCTCTTCCACTTCTGGATCGGCGTCACCGCGATGGCCGGCGCGCTGGTGCTCGTCGGCATTACGATCCTCACGGAAACCCGGACGCGCGGACCGGCGAAGGCGTCCTCGCGTCTCGCAGTCTCGCGAACGGCACTGGCGCTCGAGGGGCGACGAAATGCCGAGGTTCTGCAGGCCATGGGCATGCGGCAACAGGCGGCGTTGCGTTGGCGGGATGTCAACGCGAAGTATCTCGCGGCGCATGAGCGAGCCAGCGATGTCGCGAGCGGGCTCGGGGGCGCCTCCAAGATCTTCCGGGCGATCCTGCAATCGCTGGTTCTTGCCGTTGGCGCAGTCCTCGTCATCAACCAGGAATCGACGGCCGGCATCATCATTGCCGGATCGATCCTCACTGCGCGGGCCTTGGCGCCCGTCGAAATGGCCATCGCGAATTGGAAAGGATTCGTCGCTGCGCGACAATCGGGACAACGGCTGGATGCTTTGCTGAAGCTCCTGCCCGGCGAAGAGGAGCGGCTGGCATTGCCTCCTCCTGTTGAAACTCTCACGGTCGAGAATCTCTATATCGGGGCTCCAAACTCGGAGAGGCCCACCGTCAGTGACGTGTCGTTCCAGCTGCGGAGCGGGCAGGCGGTCGGCATCATTGGACCGAGCGGATCCGGCAAATCGACGCTGGCACGTGCGCTTGTGGGGGTTTGGCCCGGCATTCGAGGCCGGATCCGGCTTGACAATGCCGCGCTCGATCACTGGTCTTCTGACGCCCTCGGCAAGCACATTGGCTATCTACCCCAGGACGTCGAATTGTTCGACGGCAGCATTGCGATGAACATTGCAAGGTTCGACCCGCAGGCAACCGCCGCCGTCGTCCTGGAAGCCGCGCGTGCCGCCGGCGCGCACGACCTCGTCCTCTCCCTTCCGGACGGCTACGGCACGAAGATCGGCGAGGGAGGGCTGGCGCTGTCGGCAGGGCAGCGGCAGCGTATCGGGCTCGCACGTGCCTTCTACGGCAAACCGTTCCTGGTCGTGCTCGATGAGCCCTCCTCCAATCTCGACGCCGAGGGCGAGGAGGCGCTGACAGAAGCGATCCTGAACGTGCGTCGCCGCGGCGGGATCGTCGTCGTTGTCGCCCATCGTCCCAAGGCGCTTGAAGCCGTCGATCATGTCCTGTGCCTCGGGGAAGGCAGGGTTCAGTCTTTCGGCAAGAGAGAGGAGGTCCTCAGGAAAGTCTTGCGGAATCCCGTACCGCTCAAGGTGGTCGCAGAAGCTCACGGAGGCGGCCGATGAGCAGCCTGGTGTCACCGGCGATGCAATCCATCCAGCGCTACATGATCGTCGGAATGATCATGTTCGGTGTGGTGACTTTCGGCATCGGCGGTTGGGCGACGACGAGCCAATTGTCCGGCGCGGTGATCGCCCAAGGCGTGGTCGTGGTCGATTCGAGCGTCAAGAAGGTTCAGCACGCCACCGGTGGGATCGTGGGAGAGTTGCGCGTGCGCCAGGGCGATCGCGTCAATGCAGGCGACGTCTTGATCCGCCTCGACGAGACTCAGACGCTCGCGAATGCGACGATCGTCACGAACAGCATCGATGAGCTGCTCGCGCGGCAGGCTCGTCTCGAGGCCGAGCGCGATGGTGCCGAGCAGGTCGTGTTTCCCAAGGTGCTGCTCGACCGGGCCAGGGAGAACAACTCCGAGGCGAGCCGTGCGATGACGGCGGAGCGGAAGCTGTTCGATCTTCGCCGTCAGGCAAGGAGCGGCCAGAAGGCGCAGTTGCAGGAAAAGGGTGCGCAGCTGGAAAACGAGATCAAGGGCTATTCGGGGCAGACCGAGGCAAAGCAGAAGGAAGTCGAATTCATTCGGCAGGAGCTGGAGGGCGTGCGCAGCCTCTGGCAGAAGAATTTGGTGCCGATCACCCGGCTCAATTCCCTCGAGCGCGACTCCGCCCGTCTCGAAGGCGAGCGCAGTCAGCTCGCAGGAATGATTGCGCAGTCGAAGGGCAAGATCTCCGAAATCGGGCTTCAGATCATTCAGATCGACCAGGATTTGCGGACGGAAGTCGGCAAGGACCTGATAGAAACGCGTTCGAAACTCTCCGAGCTGGGCGAGCGCAGAACTGCGGCGGTCGATCAGCTGAACCGGATCGATATCAGGGCACCGCAATCCGGCCGCGTCCACGAGCTCAGCGTCCACACCGTCGGGGGTGTCATCTCGCCCGGCGAGCAGATCATGCTGATCGTGCCTGACGCGGACTCGCTCGCGGTCGAAGTCAAGATCGCACCGCGCGACATCGATCAAGTCTATGTCGGGCAGACCGCGACCATGCGGTTCGCGGCGTTCAACCAGAAGACCACGCCCGAAATCGACGGGGAGGTCAGCATGGTCTCGGCAGATATCACGCAGGATCAGCGCGCCGGCACGAGTTACTACACGGGCCGTGTCCTGCTGAAGCCGGAAGAGCTGGCGAAGCTCGGCTCGGCCAAGCTGCTGCCCGGCATGCCGGTCGAGGTCTTCATCAAGACGGCAGGTCGGACCGCGCTTTCGTACCTGCTCAAGCCGCTGCAGGATCAGGCGGGGCGCGCGTTCAAGGAGCGCTGAGTTGATGCAGGATGGCGGCGGCGCTCGACTGCATGTGTTCGGGACTGGCGCCCTTTCCCTGGGCGTCGGTGTTGCGATCAGGCCCTGACAACTCGGCCGGGCGATCGCAAGCACCGGGCGTGGGCCTGCCAGTTCGACGGAGGTCCGTCTCAACCCGGACCGGTGTCTGCGATCTGGTTTGAAAGATTGACCGCAGCATTCTGGTCATCGGCGGGCCGGAGGAAATCGAGTGAAACGAACGCGGCGAGATCGCCCTTTCGATTAACCGTAGTAAATCGCGCGCCTCTCGAGGGCTCGCCCGCGCAGGATGTTCGTTGCCAGTCGAAGAAGCGATGGGGTGCTCGAACGAGCGTCCGCTCAGGACGTCCATCCGTTTGGCGCGCAGGCTCATTGCGGCCACGAAGCAGAGTATTGAAGCTTCAACTCCCAGAATGACGAGTAGCTCGACTGGCATTCGAAATCGGTCCTGTCCGAGGAAGCTCGCTGACGTTTTCTGGCTCCAGTGAATAATTAAATCAATGAAAAATTATATGGACACAAAATAATCGTCCGCCACTGCGCGACGCAGGCCTGTGCCGCGCCGCGCTTCAACCCCCTCCATCAAAGCAAGCGGCGTCGATCGAGGTCTCGCTACATCTCCTCTGTTCCCGAGTCAGCTCTGCAGGCGCTGCCGGCGAGACCGCCGTGTCTTGCGATGGCCTATTCAATATCCGTTGCCATTTAAATTAAATATATTTAAAGTAATTTAAATGCCTTTCCAGGCTGCCGGACAAGCCCGCGCCGGGCGGACCCGACACTGTATGGCATTCGAAGGGGGATCGGCAGATGCAGCGGACCTCGGGCACGGCGATCGCGGTAGCCATAGCGATCATGATCGCGGGCGTTCAGTGGGCGCGTGCGGCATTGTCGGCCATGCCAAGGGTCTCCCGAGCGGACCTTGCCCACATCGAGTTGGGGCGCCCCGCTCTTCCGCCCCTCACTTACACGACGTTCTGCCTGCGTTATGCGGCCGAATGTCGCCCGCGACGCTCTTTCCGCGGCGGACCGATTCGCTTGACCGAGAAGCGCTGGACCGACCTGCGGGAGATCAATCGCTCGGTCAATCAGGCGATCGAGCCGGCTCGCAACGAACGTGGTATTGCGGGTGAGGCGTGGACGATCAACCCCGCTCGTGGCGATTGCAACGACTACGCCGTGAGCAAGCGCCACGAATTGCTTCGGCGCGGCTGGCCGCCGCGCGTCCTCCTGTTGAGCGAAGTCGTCGTTGATTCCGGCGAACATCATCTGGTGTTGCTCGTGCGCACGAGTGACGGCGACTTCGTGCTCGACAATCTCACGCCACAGGTCAAGCCGTGGTCGCAGACGCTCTATCGCTGGCTTCGCGTGCAAAGCCCGGGTCGTGACGGGCTCTGGGCCACCGTTGGACGAGAAGGGGTGTAACGTATCAGGGCTGGAACCGCTGCTCGAGCGAAACTAGCCTGTCTTCAAGCGCAACGATCCGGCGGAGAAGGGCGAGGCGCGACAGCCCGAGGGTCGCCCGTGTCGATCCGATGACGGAAGCGGCAGCACACGGCCCCCCGGAGTCGTGAGGAAGGACGCTGAAGATGCGCAGGACGCCGTCGCCGGTCAGCACATCCACCCAGCCCTCGGAAGATGACCGCCCAACGATCCGGCCTGGTACGCGGCCGATATAACGGGGAGCATCAAGCCGCGGCGACGCGTTGGCGATAGTGAGCCGCTGTCCGTCCAGGTGGGTGAAGGCACCAGGAAATGGCGGCGTCAAGGCGCGGATCAGCCGATCGATGATATCGGTTGGCTGCCGCCAGTCTATTTCTCCATCGTCCGGAACACGAGTGCAGCCATAGGAGGCGTGGTCGGTATTCTGAGACGTCCCTTGGTCGCCCGAGATCGCTCCGATGACGACCCTGCCGAGCTCACGTTCCTGAATTGCGTTGAGGCGCTCGTAGAGTGAGGTGACCGTGTCGTTCGCGCCGATCGGGATCGCCTGCTGAAACAGCAGATTGCCGCCATCCAGATCCGGGATCACGAGGTGAATGCTAATCCCGGCAGTCGTCTCGCCATTGATGATTGCCCAGTTGACGTTGGCGCGACCGCGATATTGCGGCAGAAGCGAATAGTGCACGTTGATGAAGCGACATGATGCAAGAATGTGCGGCGGGATAATCCGATCGAATGAGGAAATCACAACGGCCGCCGGGCGTGCGTCCGCGATGACGTTCTGAAGTTGAGCCAACTCCTGCAGCTCCGTGAGCGGGATGGCGCGAGCTTGCGCAAATGCCCTTAACTCGCCAGCCTCGGGCTGGGCCGGTTTTCGGAAGATCTGGACCACGCGGCACCGCGCAGCCAACGAGCGGAGCGCCGTGAAGCCCGTCGGTCCGTCCGCGAGGAGCACGACATCGGGCTGCAGCCGCTCTGTCATCTCACCCCTGCCACGGTACGAGCTGAGCGAAACCATCCTGTGTAATGGCGCCGCCGCGGCGCACCCATTCGGCCGCGCGCAACCCGCCAGTCTGCAATCGTACGATCGCCTCGGGTCCAATCTCGGACAGCAGAATGCCCATATGGCCCTGTCCGACGGATTGTGTGGGCCAGACCGCAAGTTCATTGACGGCCAACGCCGCTCGATCAATATCGCCCCAGAACTGCACAACGACGGTGCCGGCTGGCGCGCATGCGGCCAGATGCGCAGCCTCCGCCTGGCCGACGCGCGGCGTGTCCGCTGGTTGCAGGGCGACGACGAAGGCGTCCCATTCGCCCGGGTGAACCGCCGCAACGCTATTGAACGTCTCGACGGTTGCCCCAAGGCTTGCCAGCCCGCTGTGCAGCGGGGCCAGAAAGTCATTGTCGCAGAGCAAACCGATCTTGTTGCCGAGAACGGCCAGACCGCAGTCGTGCAACTGCTTCACGGCGAGCGGGCCGAGGAATGAGAAGATATTGACAGCGGGGTGTCGTTCGTTGACGCCGACCACCGGGATCTTGCGCCGTGCGCACGCTTCGATGTCCAGGTCTTCACGACGAAATTCCCATGCCTCGAACATCAAGGCGATCACGGAGTCGCCGCGCAGTTGGGCGATCAGCGCAGCTGTAAGAGGACGAAGATGGCCACTGTTGGTTACGATGTCGACCTTGTGAAGTACCTCCGGACTGATCTTCTCGAGTATCTCGATACGATCAGCGACGCCTAGGGGGATCGCCAGCTCCAAAGTCTCCCTTTTTGCGTCGGCCACTGTCCCATGGCGGCCCGGTTTCGTGAACGCGTAGACGTGCTTGGCACCGGCCATTGCAGCGAGGACTGGGGTCACGGCATAGGCACCGGTCGCGGCTTCAGTCAGCACAGTCATTCCCGACAGGTCCAGTCCCGTTTCCGCGAGCGCGAGCTTCATGAGCGTCCGCAGTCGAACGGACGAGAAGCCCGGCCTACAATGGGCTCTCGTATCCGCATCGCCAGATCGCAATTGCGCGACAGTAGTTCCGCTCCCGGTCATTGATTGATCCCGTTGTTGGCGCTAGAAGACGCGGCTTCATGAGGCTTTCGACCGGTGCGCTCCGGATATCCGATCATGCACTGCCCGCAACACGTGGCGGAGCGGGTCGGGCATGGGTGCACTGAGATGATCCTGCCGGCTCTTTGGCCGATCTACTGATCTTCTGGTCTCGCGGCCCAACACCGCAGCAGCTATTGGATGGTGCTGTTTTTCGCCCCAAGCCACGGCCCTCTCATTTAATGTAATATTAAATTTTGGAATATAGATGTCAAATTAAATGATATCGGCGGGGAGGTGCCTCTGGCTTGAGCAGCGGCTGGGGAGAAGTCGCGTCCAATCGACGCCGCGACGGTGGGGCGTTTCGTTGTTTAATAAAAAATTAACATTTTAACTTGCGCGATTCTTTGGCGGCCGTTAACCTGGATGAGCTGGATCATGGAGGGCATGTCGATGGCTCACCCGGATACCGAGAATGAAGATCGCCGTGAGTTCCTGAAGAGCTGCGGAAAATTCGCGGCCGTTACACCTCCGGCCATGACGCTGTTGCTTTCCACCTCGCTGACTTCTACCGCCATCGCCAGTTCCGGCGGGCGAATTGTGCGGGGTAACAATGGCTTCGGCAATGGGGGAAATGACGGCAGCCCTAATGGGAAACCGGACGGCAGCCGTTAAGAGTTCGAGCCGAGAGGCAAAGGAAGAGCCTGCCCACCGGCGACGAACGCCAGTCGGACAATTGCAGGCTCAGCCGGTCCGGCGGCGCCTTTGTCCTGATGCGCGGGCAATCAAGAGATCGTTCAGCTTCTTACCGGCTCGAAGCTGAGCTTTCAGCCATCGAGGCTGCTTCCCGCGCCCCGACCAAGTTTCGGACGGATCCTTCGGGTTCTGGTATTTCGGCAACACGGGAGGGTACGGCCGGCGCAGACGTTGCTGGGCCTGGGTCGGGACCGCAGTACCCTCAATCCTCCGAAGCCTCTCTTCGAGCTTGGCCTTTTCCGCAGTCATCCGGCGACTAAGAACAGCCGTGACCTCATCGTAAAGCCGCCACAGCTCGGCTGTGGTCATGGATGCCCAGTCGTCGTTCCCCATCGAAGCCGTCCCAAGTCCCCCAAACCGAAGCAGGAGGGGAATTATCAGGTCGAGCCGGGGTCCGGCAAGCACGATCCTCTCGCGCGGCGGCGCCAGGGTGCAATGCGGTGCTTGGTGTTACCGGATCAGTCCGTGCCTCCGATCGGGCGGTCTATTCCCTGGCACTCTCCGCCTGCAGGCTCGTCGCCTCGGCGAAAGCAAGCGCTGCTCGGCCCTCAATACGCGATTACGCAAGTTCTGCAATTCGGCAAATTGAACGATGAGAGCTTGATGAGTTTCACGCAAAACAACTGAAGAATACATGTGACCACCTACTCATTGCCAACGACGCCTCCCGTGACCGCTTATTGAAGTTGCTGAATTGACGAAGATGCAGCTCCAATTTGGGTGACCGGTTTTCATCGGTGCCTACAGGACTGCGATCGCAGCCATTTTCGTGCTAAATCCCAGCTCGCTTCGATGAATAGTATTCTTTTTGTTCTCCCTCTCTCAGAGGGGGCTCTTTTGAATGGCCTCGCTTTCGACGAAATTACGCCGAATGTTAGATTTAAATCGTGTGTGTCCCAATATATCGTTCGTAATAGAACAGCAACGAAGTTAATTCGTTGTTGACCATAATATCAAGGTCGCCATCAGGGGCGCCGACGATTTTCCGAGCAAATCTATGAATTCAATCCAGAGGTTCCGTTTTCGGAACTCGCGGTCTTTGAATTCTGCGGGGAGCACCGCATGTTCGTGGTGCGGTGCGTCATTTTGCTCAAGTCCGGGTTGTGCAGCCATCGAACGTTTGCCGCGTTGGGTAAGACTAAACAAGGCTACGAGGCGCCGGAGCGGACCGGTTAGGCCTCCGCGTCTCAAGAGATTGTTGGACTAAACGGCCGCACGGGGGGTTGTTAGCGACAAGCTGGGGAAGCATGCGCCGGATCAGAATTGTCATCGCGGATCGGCACCCGATCGTACTACAAGGGATCAGGAGCGTTCTTGCAGCGCAGCGTGATTTTGCGATCGTTGCGTCTTGCAGCGATGGCGCAAGCTGCATTGAGGCAATCCGATTTCTCGTGCCGGACGTCGCACTTGTCGATGACGCGCTGCCCGATCTCAGCCGGCAGCAGATTCTCGCTCCCGCACATGCTGGAGGCGCCGGTCCGGCGGCAGTCTTCTTCGCAGGTATCGCTGCCGATTGTGAGTTGCAAAGGCTCGCCTTGGATGGCGCCTGCATCGTCCTGTCGAAGGATTCGGATGCGGAGATGCTGGTCGCAACCCTGCGGAGAGCTGCCCAGGGCCACGGAGCGGCCTCGCCGAACACTGGGAAGGTCGGCGGAGACCCCCGCGCCGGTGAAAAGGCGCTGAGCTCGCTGACGGACCGGGAGCGGCAGATTGTGCGGCTGGTGTCGGAGGGGCTGTCGAACAAGGAGATTGGGCGGCGCTTGAACATTGCCGCCGGCACGATCAAGGTCCACCTTCATCACATCTTCCAGAAGCTTGATATCAGCAATCGTACGGTTCTCGCGGCATTGGCGATTTCGCAGAACGAGTTGCATGCGGCGCCACGCGAGCCGGCTTCCCCCGGTCAGCATCGGGATCCAGCCTGAGTGAAATGACGAGGCCCCGTGATTTCGGGAGCGTGCGCGGCCCCGGCGAAGGGCGAGCCGCCAACCTTGATTGCGGCTTGGGTTCCTGTGGAGCGGACGCCAGTTGGCCGGAGCTTCCGTGAAAGCCCGACCTCGGGGGTTTCCGGACCCGATCTGGTCCGAAAGGCCGTCGCTGGTCGGGCTCCGGATCTCGATGCCCCGGCGGCCGATGGAACTGCAAGCTTCGCAATAGTCCATTGTAGCCAAGCCTGCGCTCGTCCGAATTAAATATGGGATTGAACGCATTGAGTTGCGAGCCAAATCCGGGCGGCAACGGTTCGGAAACCTCGGAACGGACAGGGAAATTGTGGGCGAGCCCGTCGCAGCGCACGTCCGGAGCCTCCCGCCGGGCGAAGAAAATTCTTGGCTGAAAGTGGATTTAATATATAATAACGGAAATTAAATTTTAAATATAGGAGAGCGCATCGTGACCCGGGACGGCAACGAAGACGACGACCGGCGGGCGTTTCTGAAAACCTGCGGAAGATTTGCGGCCGTGACACCCCCGGCAATGACCCTGCTTCTATCCACGTCCCTGACCTCAACAGCCATCGCAAGTTCAGGCGGCCTGCATGCAACGAGGCAGAGCGACGGGGGCCGATCATTCTTCGACAACGATCGGTCATCCGAGGCAGGGCCGGGAGGCTCCACGGGAAGCTCCAGCGGCGGGACATCAGGCGGTGGGGGGGCGCCTGGCGGTCGCTCGGCCGGATCATCTCGTCCCGGAGGGACCTCCGGCGGCGGATCGGGCGGTAGCAACGGGCCCCGAGGTGGCGGAGGAAGTGCCAACGGGCCCTCCGCAACCGGCGGCAGCTCTGGAATTCCAAGCGCCAATGGCGGGGTCGATTGTGCAGATGAAGAGAACGAGGAGAAGCGCAGGGCCGATTGCCCCCGCGCCAGCACTCGGATTTCGAGCGCAACCGACTCCAGCCGGTAGAAGTCTTCGCGGTCCATGATCGGACCTCGTCGGCTGCACGGTAGCGCCAGGCTGGGCCTTGCTCGAGCGAGCCAAACGTTGGACCGAAACCATGTCCGGGCAGCGGAAGGGCCTCTTCGCGCACCGCCGCAGCGCTCATGCGGACGCAACATGCCAAATGTTAGTGCGTTCACTCCCGAGCGAGCTTGCGCGGTGGCACCCGGATTTCACGCGGCTTCTTGCCTGCGTCGTTGGACATTGCAAGCTGCGACTGGGCCCGCTTTTCCCGAAGCTGGGCTTCGGTCCATGGTGCCATGCCTAGGGTTGGACCGCCGCGACGGACTCAACACCAGGAACACTTTCGGCGGCGCTCCGTTAGCGCAGCAAACTCCGGGAGTTGTCCATGACCGACTATCCAAAGCCGCCTTATCCCTCGCAGCAGCAACCGATGCCCGGTTCGACGCGCGCCATGCAGCCTCGACCCGATCATGGTGAGGAGAGCTACAAGGGGGCCGGCCGCCTGGCCGGAAAGAAGGCCATCATCACCGGCGGCGATAGCGGCATCGGCCGTGCGGTCGCGATCGCCTATGCTCGTGAAGGCGCAGACATGGTCATCTCCTATTTGAACGAGGACGAGGATGCATCCGAGGTCAAGGCTCTGGTGAAGCGGGAGGGACGCAACGTCGTCCTGATCCCCGGAGATATCCGCAACCCCGATCACTGCCGCTCCATCGTGCGTCGCACCGTCGAGGAACTCGGCGGCATCGACATCCTCGTCAACAACGCGGCCCATCAGGCCTCGTTCAAGGACATCGCGGACATCAGCGACGAGGAGTGGCAGCGGACGTTCGAGACCAACATCCACGCCATGTTCTATCTGACCAAGGCCGCCGTCCCGCACATGCGGCCGGGAGCCGCGATCATCAATACGGCCTCGGTGAACTCCGACATGCCGAACCCGAGCCTGCTGGCTTACGCCACGACCAAGGGCGCCATTCAGAACTTTACCGGCGGGCTCGCCCAGATGCTGGCGGGTAAGGGCATTCGGGTGAACGCCGTTGCGCCGGGACCGATCTGGACGCCGCTGATCCCGTCGACCATGCCGGAGGAGACCGTGAAGAACTTCGGCAAGCAGGTGCCGATGCAGCGCGCCGGCCAGCCGGCCGAGCTGGCGACGGCCTATGTCATGTTGGCGGATCCGCTCTCGAGCTACACTTCCGGCGCAACATTGCCCGTCACCGGCGGCAAGCCGTTCATCTGATCGAATGTGCCGGTCCGCGGCGCGATGAGAGCCGTCCCGGCGACCCGACGACGCCGCGAGCGGGGCCGCCAGATCTCGATGAGTGTCTCGATCAGTCCGCCTCGATCACGCCGCGTTGGATGCCTTGGCGTTGACGCCCTTGCGCAGCGCCACCGTGTTCAGCTTGGTGTTGGCGGCCTTCTCTTCGTTCAGGTTGGTGGTGAGGAAGCGCACGATGTCGTCGTGGCCAAGTTCCTCGGCCCATGCGATCAGCGTGCCGTAGCGGCACATTTCGTAGTGCTCCACGGCCTGTGCGTTCGCCACGATAGCGGCATCCAGCACGGCCTTGTCCTCGATCTCGCCGGCCGTCTCGTCGGCTTCCTTGATGAGGCCGTCGATGGCCGGACAATGAGTGCCGCTCGGCTCCTTGCCGAGTTTCGTGAAGACCTTGTCGAGGCGCTCGATCTGCTTGTTGGTCTCTTCCAGATGGGCTTTCAGCCCGGCGACGAGGTCCCTGTTCGTCGCCTTGTCGATCATCTTCGGCAGCGCCTTCAGGATCTGCTGTTCCGCGTAATAGATGTCCTGGAGTCCGTGCAGCAGCAGGTCTTCCATCGATTTGATGTCCTTGGTGAAGAATCCCATAAAAGACGTCTCCTTTTCACAATGATGGCAGTGGAACGCCGTGCGGCCATGGCTGTTCCATCCCCGCATGCAGATCGGGAGAGCCGAATGAGCGATGGAGTGGATCATCTTGCGGGCCTGCTCGGACGTGCGGCGATGGACGTGTGGGGCGACATGCCTCGCGACATCCAGGAAGCGCTGTTCGAGACCGCCATGAAGGGACGTCCGACGGAGCGTGAGGAGCTCGCGCGGTTGCTGCACGAGCGGCACCCGCGCACGCTTCATCCGGCCCGGCCAGCCTGACGCAGCATCGCAGGAACGATCGCGCCAGCTCCTGATTGGTGAATTGGGTGGCCGTCGTCGAATCGCTTCGAACGAAGCCGCCGGAGCCGTGTCGCCCAACCGTGTCCGATTTGTGAGCCGACCGACGTGACTGAGATTAACATCGGAAAATGGTACGACCCGCTCTCGGAGCGGTGGATCGTGCCTCGCCAAACTCACGGCATCGCCGCCTTCGAGCAGTCGAGCGCGGAGAAAGTGCCGGAGATGCACAAGGGAGCAGAGACGCAGCGGATCTGGGACCTGCTGGTCGACTGCTGCGCACGTGGCTGATGCCAACTCCGGCATCCTTACGCTTGGTTTCAATCGGGCGCAGGTGGACCGCGGGTGCAGGTGGACCGCGGGTATCGAGCTAGCTTCCCCACTCGGCAGGCTCTCGTCGATACGGTGGAGCGCTCGTGGCCCCTCCCGGCAGCTGAAAATCCTTGCCGCGATGTCTGAGGTTGTCCAGCGTTGCTGGCCTTGCACGGGGCAGGTCAGCGTTTGCGTCAACCCTGATCTCGATGACGTCCGGAGCGGATCGGTATATTACCGCCCCGACTCCAGAGCGACGCCGGAATAAGGATCAGACGATGGACGATATGATTGGCTTCCCCGACCCTGGTCTCGACCTGTCGGACGGCTTCAAGCCGCATACCTCGCATTGGGGGGTGTTCTCCGCGCGTCAGGGCGCGGCCGGGCTGGAGGTCAGGCCCTATGCGGGCGATCCCGATCCGAACGGCATCGTCGACAATTTTCCCGGCGCGCTCCGCCACCAGGCACGCATCGCCCAGCCCGCGATCCGCCGCGGCTGGCTGGAGCGTGGGCCGGGCCCCGACGATCGCCGCGGCCGCGACGAATTCGTCTCCGTCAGCTGGGAGAAGGCGCTCGATCTCCTGGGGGACGAACTGGCACGCATCCGCGACACGCGCGGGCCGGGCGCTGTGTTCGGCGGCTCCTATGGCTGGTCGAGCGCCGGCCGCTTCCATCACGCCCAGAGCCAGGTGCATCGCTTCCTCAACATCGCGATGGGCGGTTATGTGCGCTCGGTCAACTCCTATTCCTCCGGAGCGTCCTCGGTGCTGCTGCCGCAGATCCTGGCCGGCTACGAGGAGATCACCAAGCGCAACGTCACCTGGGAGCAGATCGCGGATCATACCGAGGTCGTGCTGGCATTCGGCGGCATGGCGTTGAAGAACTCCATGGTGGCCGGCGGCTCGATCAGCAAGCATGTCGAGCGCGGCGCGATGGCGGCTGCGCGCCGGCGTGGCTGCGAGTTCGTCCTGGTCAGCCCGCTCCGCGACGACCTGCCGGTCGAGGCCGGCGCCGAATGGATGACCTGCGTGCCCGGCACCGACACCGCGCTGATGCTCGGCATCGTCCATACGCTGGTGAGCGAAGGCCTGCATGATCAGGCCTTCCTCGATCGTTACACCGAGGGCTGGCCGGTCTTCCTGCGCTATCTCACCGGCGAGAGCGACGGGCAGGCCAAGCACGCCGAATGGGCCGCCGCGATCTGCGGCGTCGAGGCGGATGTGATCCGCAAGCTGGCGCGGCGTCTTGCCGGCAAGCGCGCGCTCATCACCGTCTCCCATTCGCTTCAGCGCGCCGAGCATGGCGAGCAGCCGGTGTGGATGGGCATGGTGCTGGCGGCGGCGCTCGGCCAGATCGGTCTCGCCGGGGGCGGCTACGCCTATTCGCTGGGTGCGATCGGCTATTACGGCCGCCGCGTCAACGACGTGCCGGGGCCGACGCTGGGGCAGGGCCGCAACGGCGTTGCCGATTTCATCCCGGTGGCGCGCATCGCCGACATGCTGCTCAATCCCGGCGGCACGTATCGCTACAACGGCGAGACGCGCACCTATCCGGACATTCGCCTCGTCTACTGGGCCGGCGGCAATCCGTTCCATCATCACCAGGACCTCAACCGCCTGCGCAAGGCGTTTGCGAAGGTCGACACGCTTGTCGTGCACGAACTCGCCTGGACCGCCACCGCCCGTCACGCCGACATCGTGCTGCCGGCGACGATGACGCTGGAGCGCGAAGACATCGGCTATTCCACCAACGATCCCCTGATGGTGGCCATGCATCGGATCGCCGAGCCGTTTGGCCTTGCGCGCGACGACTACGACGTCTTTGCCGACCTCGCCGAGCGTCTCGGGGCGCGCGAACCATTTACGGAAGGCCGCACTTCACGCCAATGGCTCGAGCATCTCTATGAGCCGACCCGCGCCTCGCTTGCCAAGCGTGGCCTGGAGGCGCCCAGCTTCGACGAGTTCTGGCGACGCGGCAGCCTCGTCGTGCCGCAGCAGCCCGATGACGGCGGCAGGCTGCGTCGCTTCCGCGAGGATCCCGTCAATCACGCGCTGCCGACGCCGAGTGGACGCATCGAGATATATTCGGCGAAGATTGCGGCCCATGGCGATGCGGATTGTCCCGGCCACCCGGTCTGGCTCGACAAGACCGATCTGCCCAGGCCTGGCGCGCCGTGTTTTCTCGTCGCCAACCAGCCGGTGACGCGTCTGCACAGCCAGCTCGATTTCGGCGGACATTCGCTGGCTGCGAAGCATCGCGGTCGCGAGGTCGCGTGCATGAACCCGGTCGATGCGGGCGCGCGTGGCATCGAGGACGGCGACATCATCCGCCTGTTCAACGAGCGCGGCGCGTGCCTCGCCGCGGTCCACGTCACCGACGGCATCGCCGCCGGCGTCGTGCAGCTGCCCACAGGCGCCTGGTACGATCCGATGGATCCCGAGGACGAGGCGCCGCTCTGCGTTCACGGCAATCCGAACGTGCTCACCCGCGATATCGGCACCTCATCCCTCGCGCAGGGCTGCACCGGCCAGTTGACGACGGTCGAGGTGGAGAAATTCACAGGCAATCTGCCGCCGATCCGCGCGTTCGATCCGGTGTAGGATTTGACACAAGAGGACCGGGCGATCCAGTTCGCCGGATCGGCTAGGCGGGTGCGCTGGCGATCCACTCCCGCTCGAAAGACGCACGCCGCCTCGGCCGTGCTTCGGCGTCGAGCTGTCCGCCCGCATTGGCCAGACGCCAACGTGCCGGAGAACGGCCGCTGATGCGCTTGAAGACGGTGGAAAAATGCGCCTGCGTGCTGAAGCCGACGGCAAGCGCGATTTCTGCCAGTGGCCGCTCGGTGGTTGCGAGCAGCGTCTTCGCACGCTCGATCCGGTGATTGAGCAGATATTCGCGCGGACGATATCCGGTCGCGGTGCGGAACTGGGCCGCAAAATGCATTCGTGACAGGCCGGCGACATTGGCGAGTTCGGACAGGCTGATGCAACGGTCGAAATGATCGGCGATATGTTGCTCGACCCGCCGCAGCCGCCATTTCGGCAAGGCGTTGACCCTGGCGCGCGGCAATTCCAGCCGGGCGAGATGCATCGCAAGCGTCCGGCCGATGCAGCGCGCGAATTGCCGGTCCGTCGCGTCGCCATGTTCGATCATTGCCTTGACGAGCTCGGCGGCGAGCGGATCGCGCAGCACGATGTCATTCAGCCCGTCGGCGTGCGCTGGAAGATGGTCCGTGGAGATGTGGACGTGCAGGAAGGCGCACGGCGACTGGAATTGCGCCCCGAGCGGCTTCGAGGGGGCGGTGATGTAGAGCGACCCCGCCGGCATGGCGCCTTCGAAGACGATCCGGCCATCCCGTGTGAGCTTCGCATGAGTGGCCTTCAGGGCAATACCGACGAAATAGCGATCGTCTGGTGTCGTCGTTTCGTGCGACGACGTGCTCCGCGGGTCATCCCATAGCGAGATCGTGATGTCTTCGATCATGTCCTTTGGAGTGCGATCGATCTGACGCCATTGGCTTTCCCGGGCGATCGCATGTGCGGGGCGAAGACCCCCATGATCTTGCGGGAGGGCCGGAACGTCAACCCAGGCATGCGCCACGTGCAAGTTGCTCGACATCGTCGTCCTCTCCTGGTTTTGCCACTGCTTGCGACGGCCGGCAGGGCGCGCAACCAATGCTTCCCATGCTGAGAGGATAAACGTGCGCTGGCTAGGACGCCCGTTAGGGGTGATTAGGAACTGTTAGATTCTGTGGGTGCGCATCAGGTGTGACAGCTCGTCGCAGAGGGCCTGATTAGAACCAATTTGTTATGCATTTCCGCAGAGCGGAGGAGCCTGAGGAAAGCGCATCGGGCGGACCGACGCGCCCATATGATACTGGTACAATGCCTTCACTGGACCACGCAGCGGCGCCTTGTATAGTTGCGGCGCGTTTCGAAGAAGCCGACAAGATGAGCGCGATGTGACCGAGCTTTCGGCAGGACATGGCCGCCGTAGCGGCGACACTGGTCCGAACCTCGATCTCGATGCCGTCTTGTTCGGACCGTTCTCGCTGCGTTCGCGGCTGCTGGAGAAGGACGGCGCGCCAGTCAAGCTCGGCAGCCGGGCGATGGACATTCTGCGTCTGCTTGTCAGCCGTGCCGGCGAGGTGGTGCCGAAGAACGAGATTCTCAGCTACGCGTGGTCCGGCCTCTCCGTTGAGGAGATCAGCTTGCGGGTCCATGTCGCGGAGCTGCGCAAGGCGCTCGGCGACGGCAAGGACGGCGCCCGCTACATCACCAACATCCCGGGCCGGGGCTACTGCTTCGTCGCGCCAGTGCGGCGTGGCGAACGTGCAGAGCCGCCTGTGACCGCGTCGCGGCCGCCCGAAGCGTCAGCCCCGCCACCGACTCT
Organism: Bradyrhizobium cedriense; assembly: GCF_054602315.1. NCBI lineage: Bacteria > Pseudomonadati > Pseudomonadota > Alphaproteobacteria > Hyphomicrobiales > Nitrobacteraceae > Bradyrhizobium > Bradyrhizobium cedriense. Next base: position 701,206 of record NZ_JBTSWB010000001.1, read on the forward strand.
GCCACGTCGCCTGGACCGGATGGTCGGGCGGGACGACGTCGTGGCCGAGCTGGCAACACGCCTCGTCCGCGATCGCTTCGTCACGCTGCGAGGGCCGGGCGGCATCGGAAAGACCACCATTGCGGCCGCGCTCGCACATGAGATGTGCGACAGGTTCGAGGGCAGCGTCCATTTCCTCGAATTCGGTTCGCTGCAGGACACCGCGCTGGTCGCAAGCACGGTTGCTGCCGCGCTGGGCCTCGTCGTGCATCACAACGATCCCGCAGGCAGCATCGTCAATTTTCTGCGCGGCCGACGGCTACTTCTTGTTCTCGACAGCTGCGAGCACGTCATCGACGAGGTCGCGCGTCTCGCAGAAGCCATCTACCGTGAGGCGCCCGGCGTCGCCATCCTCGCGACCAGCCGCGAGTCGCTGCTGGTGGAAGGGGAGCGGATCTTCGAGCTGGCCCCCTTGCCCGGTCCGCCGCAGGACGCCCGCCTCAGCGCGGGCGAGGTGCTGAATTATCCCGCTGCGCGTCTGTTCGTGGACCGCGCCATCGCGGCGGGCCATCGGGACGCCATCACGGACGAGGATGCGGAAATCCTGGTGCGGATCTGCGGCAAGCTCGACGGCATCGCGCTCGCGATCGAGCTGGCCGCCGCGCGCGCCGGCTTCTACGGATTGCGCGAGATGGCGGCGCTGCTCGACAGCCGTTTCCAGCTCGAATGGCCCGGGCGGCGAACGTCGCCGCCGCGCCAGCAGACGCTCGGCGCCACGCTCGATTGGAGCTTTGACCTGATCGGCGAGAGCGAGCGCATCGTGTTTCAGCGCCTCGCCGTCTTCGCGGGCTCCTTCACGTTGCAGGGCGCAATCGCGGTGGCGGCTGACGCGGCGACCGCGGAGGATCGCGTCGTGCATGCGCTGGAGCAACTCATGGTCAAGTCACTGGTGTCGGCGCAACCGGACGGCCCGTCGCGGCGCTATCGCCTGCTTGATGCAACGCGTGCCTATGCCATGCAGAAGCTAGCCGATGGCGGCCAGGCCGATGCGATCGCGCGCCGTCATGCCGTATATGTTCAGCGAACGCTCGAAGCCGGCATGAAAGAGCCGGGCAGTCGAGAGCAGGCGTCCCGCGCGCACGAGCGGGCGGGCCTGCTCGCCGACGCCCGCGCGGCTCTGGCATGGAGCCACGCCAATGCTGACGGCGTTGGCCTGCGCGTGCCGCTCGCAGGTAGCTGCACGAGGCTGTTGGTCGAGCTCAATTTGCTGAACGAAGCGCGCATATGGTCCGATCGGGCACTCGCAACGCTCGACGAAGTCGAGCGGGGCGGCAGATGGGAGCTCGAGCTTCAGTCGGCCCTCGGTCACGCCCTCATGTTCACCGAGCGCAACAGCGAGCAGGCGGAAGCGGCGCTCAGGCGAGGGCTGGAGATTTCGGAAGCGCTCGGCGATCATGCCAATACATTCCGGCTACTGTCGCGGCTGAATATGTTCTACCGCCGGACCGGCGGCTATCGGCATCTGGTGCCGACTGCGCGTCACGCCGAGCGGATTGCCCGCCTGATCGGCGATACTGCAGGCGTTGCCGGTAGCAAGACGCTGCTCGGCGTGTCCTATCACCTCGTCGGGGACCAGCTCGAGGCGCAAGCCCATCTCGACGGGGGCGTGCGCGACGATGCCGCGCTGCGTGGCACGCAACCCGGACATTTCGCCTACTCGCGCACGCCGCAGATTCCGCTCGCGCGCGTGCTATGGCTACGCGGCTTTCCTGATCGTGCGCTCGAATGCATCCGCCTGCTCGTCGGCGCCGCCGCGCCGCGCGACGTGGTCATGCATTGTATCGCATTATGCTGGTCCGCCTCGGTGTTCGGCTGGGTTGGCGACTGGTCCTCCGTCGAGACCATGACCGGTCGCTTGGCGAGGCATGCGAACCTGCACGGGCTCGTTCCTTACGAAGCCGTCGCGACCGGCTTTCGGGCGCAGGCCATGATTGCCCGTGGCGAGGTCACCGGCGGCATCGACCTGTTGCGGACTGCGCTCCCGCGTCTGCACGCGGATCGCTACGAACTCTACGCATCGGCGTTCGCCACCGACCTGTCCCAGGCGTTGGCGGCGCTCGGGCGGCTGTCGGAAGCGCAAGAGGTGCTGCACGAGACCATTGCGCGGGTCGAGCGGGAAGGCGGCGCCTTCGACATGCCGGAGCTTCTCCGTATGCGGGGAGAGCTCGAGGCGCATGGCGGGAATCTCGCAGCTGCCGAGGCAAGTCTGGCAGCGTCGGCGACGCTCGCCGAGCACCAGGGCGCATTGTCCTGGCTGTTGCGGACCGAGATGTCGCTGGTGCGACTGCGCGACCGGCAGGGTGTGCCGGATTCTCTTGAACGGCTCGCCAGCACCTATGCCCGGTTCTCCGAGGGGTTCGACACCGCCGATCTCAGGGCGGCAGGGCTGATGCTGGATCAGCCGGCTTGATCACGTGCGATCGGAAATCCCGAGCCTAGCCCTTGTCCAGGCGTGCAAGGAAATCGCGCACGACCGCGGCGATCTCGTCGGTGGCTTCATCCAGCGCGAAATGGCCTGCTTCCAGGATGTGAACCTCGGCATCGGGCACGTCGTCGCAATAGGCGGTCGCGCCGGCGACGGTGAAGGACGGATCGTATTTGCCCCAGACCACCAGCGTCGGCGGCCGCGTCTTGCGCAACCAGTCCTGCCATGTGGGATAGGAGGCGACGTTGGTCCGGTAGTCCAGGAACAGCGTGGCCTGGATATCGGCCTGACCGGGGCGCGTCAGGAACGCGTATTCGTCGCTCCAGGTGTCGGGGTCGTAGCGTTCGGGGTGCGGGCTTGAGCCGAGATGCCGCTGACGCGTTGCCGCCAGCGAGGTGAAATTGGCCTTGAGCGCCTCGAGTTCGTGGGCCGGGTCGGCCCAATACTTGCGACGCGCTTCCCAGAGCGGGCTCAAGCCCTGTTCGTGCGACACCGCATTCTGGATGATAATGCCGCGGACGCGCTCGGGGTGTGCAAGCGCCATGCGAAAGCCGACAGGACCGCCGTAGTCCTGCATGAACAGGACGTATTTGCCGAGACCGAGCTTCGTCGTGAGCTCGCCGATCACGCCGGCGATGTTGTCGAACGTGTAGGTGAAAGCGGAGGGCGACGGCGCGCTGCTATTGCCGAAGCCGGGATAATCAGGTGCGATCACGTGATATCTGTCGGCAAGCAGCGGCAGCAGAGGCTCCCACATCCGCGACGAGGAGGGGAAACCGTGCAGAAGCAGCACGGTCGGTGCGTCGGCGGGACCAGCCTCGCGGTAGAAGATCTCGAGGTCATGGATACCGATGGTGTGATAGCTGATCGAACGGCGGCTCGAGCGCAAGTCTTGTGCCGAGGCGTTCGCAGTCGCGCAGGCCAGGGCCGCCGAGAGCGCAAGGGAGGTTGGAACCTTCATGTCATTGCTCCGCGTGTAGGGTGACGATGCATCGGAGGTGCCTGCGACCATCTGCTCGCAGCGGATGACCTTGATGCTCGTCAGCGCAATCTGCACCCAAGGTGGGCGGTTGGCTCGTTATGTATTGTTAGACGTTGAGATGTGCCGTCAGACTGGCGCGGGTCGTCCTACTCGAAGGCGGCGTCGAAGATCTCGACGTCCATCAGAACGGGTTTGGCGATGACCGTTCCGTCGGGCCGCAGCGTCTGCGCGCGTCGAAGTGTCGGCACGACGATGCCGCCGAAGCTGTCGTGAGCCCAGGAGTATTGGGCGACTTTCATCCCGAAGAGATCGTGATCCGTCCGACGTTGCAGGGCGCTCTCGTCGAAATAGAAGATCTGTTCAGGCGCGAGCGTGATCAAATGCGAGGGGAATTGTGCCCGCAGCCGCCGCCACGTTTCGGCGCCCTCACGCCAGGGCGGCAGCTCCTCGATCATGACGTCGGGACGGGCGAGCAGGAACGGGTTGGTCAGATAGTTCCAGATGGCGACGCCGCAAAAGAACACCAGATGCAGTTCGTCCGCGAGCGCAGGCAAGCCAACCTCGGGAAACGCGAGGCTCGGGTTGCGCCAGGTCCGCAGGACCTCGCCATCCAGGCTCTCGATCGTGATCGCGTCGGGTTGAAACGAGCCAGCGTGCTCGCCTCCGGTGATGCCGGTGAAGCGGAGCGACTGCGCGCGGGTCGAGCCTTCCGCGGTCACATCCTTGAATTCCCGGGCATGGCCGGCGCTGGAGAACAGCGATCCGCTGATGGAAAGGTGGAGCGTGAACCGGTTCAAGCTGTTCCAGTGGGCCAAGCCGCCGCTGGCATCGATTACGTCGTCAAGAAGCGCCATGTCCCGCCAAATCCACCATGAAGTGTCGCCACCATGGCGGGGCGCAGGCGGCTTGGCGTGTTAGAAGTTGTTAGGACTTGCGAGCGGGTGCTTTGACGGTATCCTGTTGAAGATGCTGTCAATTCAGGGTGCCCAGCAGCTCCCTTGCGGCGACCAGATCGCGGGTCTGGAGTCCCTCCTGGTAGCGCGCGACCAGAGGGGCGAGCAGGTCGCGTGCGTCGCTGGCTTTTCCGGTCTGGCGCCAGATGCGGCCGAGACTGATCGCGCCGCGGAGCTCCCAGCCGGCGGCGCATTGTCGCTGCGCCAGATCGAGCGATCGGCGCAAGCAGCTCTCGGCCTCCGCAGCGTTGCCCGATCGGGCGAGAATGTCGCCCTTGACCCTGAGCATCTCCGGCATGTCAAAGGACTCCCCATGATCGGGGATCTCAGCGATTGCCTCGTTGATCGTCTGCAAGGCTTCGTCGGGCTGATTCTGGGAAACGAGACCCTCCGCGAGCGCCGTCGCAAACACGGTCGTCATGATCCGGTGCCGTGTCGCGTACAACGTGGCCTGACTGCGGCGAAGGTGTTCGATGCCGCCAGCAACGTCGCCGCGGCGCAGCAGTAGCTCGCCTTTCTGGCCGGTGCCGACCGCGTGATAGGGGCCGAGGAAGTGCCGCGCCGAATGCTCGATCAGCCGCTCGATCAGGATTTCGGCGTTGTCCCAGTCGCCGACCCAGAGGAACACGTAAATCGTCCAGATCAGGGAGATGCCGAGGGTCAGCGGCTGTTCGAGCAGCTCAGCCTCGCGAACGGTGTATCTGGCGGCCTCGATCGCACGCTCGGGCCGGCCGGTGAGCCAGAGGCCGCGCGCCAGCGCCACCAGCGCGACGATGCGGTCGTCATAGCCGAGATGTCCGATGTTCAGCCGTTGCGAGCCGGGATTGTGCACCATCGCGCTCTCGCAGAACCGAACTGCCTTGTCCTGGTTACCGATCAGATGATGCGCGACGCCCAGCATCCATTCGACGTTTAGCGTGGCGGCGGGATCGTTGAGTTTTCGCGCGACGCTCTCGCCCTGTTCGCCGGTTCCCAGCGCGCCGTGAAAATCTCCGATCCGTGTCAGGTAGATGTGCAATCCGCGCAGCAGCCAGAGCTGCCAGTGCAGGTCCTCGAGCTCCCGGGCAAGCTGGAGACTGCGCGTGAACGCCGACCGCACCGCTTCGGTGTTGCCCTGCGTGAACATCACGGAGACGCCGAGCGCGGCCTGCAAGGTCATTTCCTTCCGGCCGTCCACGGCGCTCGTATCGAGCGATGCCAGAGCCTGCTGGGTCCATCGGTAGCATTCCGTCAGCAATGTCAGTTCGAGGAAGAACTGGGCCGCCGAGGCCGCCAGATCCACGCCGATCGTCCGGTCGCGGCGGTCCGAAAAGCTGAAGGTCAGCGCGGCCCTGACATTGGGCAAATGGTCGGCATAGGGGAGGAAGCCGCCTGCGCTCTGCATGCCCGTGGATTTGAGGGCAATGTCTTGCAGGAAATCGCGGAAATACTCGGCGTGTGCGCGCGCGACGCGGTCCGCTTCTCCGTTCTCGACGAGCTTGTCCGCAGCGAAGGCGCGGGTGGTGTCGAGCAGGCGGTAGCGCAGCCGCCGCTCCGCAGGAGAGGTCGCGATCAGGGATTTGGACAGCAGGTTCGAAATCGCCTCGGCGGCTTCAGGCTCACGGATCCCCTGGCAGGACGCGACAGCAAGCGCGGCCTCCAGCGTGAACGGCCCGACGAACACCGACAATCCGCGCAGCGTCGCGCCTTCGGCCGGCGGCAACAGGTCGTAGCTCCAGGCGAGCGCCGCGCTCAAGGTTTGGTGCCGCGGAATCGCGGTGCGCCGTCCCCGCCACAGCAGCGAAAAGCGGCTGTCCAGCAGCGAGGCCGTCCCGGCAATGCCATAGGCGTTCACGCGCCCGGCTGCGAGTTCGATCGCGAGCGCAATGCCGTCCAGTCGCCGGCAGATATCGGCGACCAGCGGCGCATCCTCATCGCGGAGCTCGAATTCGCTTAAACTTTCGGCAATGCGTTCAACGAATAGCTGGCTTGCGGGATAGGCAAGGATGTCAGCAACACCGAGCCCGTCGCGTTGCGGCGGGCAATCGAGCGGAAACAGCCGATGGACGCGTTCGCCTTCAGCCCGAAAGGATTCGCGGCTGGTGGCCAGAATGTGCAGCTGCGGTGCTTCGCGGACGAGGCGCTCGGCCAGAGGGGCGAGTTCGTCGAGGATATGCTCGCAACTGTCGAACAGCAGCAACACCCGGCGGCTGCGCAGGACCGCCAGCAAGTTCGGTATCGGGTCTTCGGAATTGACGGTCAGGCCCAGCGCGGCCGAAATCGTTCCGGGGACCAGCGGAGCATCTGTCAACGCGCCGAAATCGACGAAGCACACCTGGCCGTCGAAGGCTGCGAGCTCGCCCTGCGCGACTGCGAGTGCCACCGACGTCTTGCCGATCCCGCCGGGGCCGACGATTGTGACGAAGCGATGGTGGGCAAGCTCGGCGGAAATCCGCTCGACCGCATCGTCCCGGCCGATCATCTTCGCGAGTGGCGAAGGCAGCGAGCGCGGCGAAGCGGCGGGCGGGCTCGCCCGGCTCTCCGATGGAGCAGGCCGGAGCAGCGGAGCCGCGAAGCAATAGCCGCGTCCCGGAACGTTGACGACGTAGCGGGAGCCTTCGCCGGCATCGTCCAACGGCTTGTCATTCAAGGCCTTGCGCAGCGTCGTGATGTGGAAGCGAAGGCTGCCTTCGTCGACGTTCACGTCGGCCCAGATGCGCTTGATCAGCTCCCGCTTGTCAACGACCTCTCCGGCGCGCTCGACGAGAAAAATGAGGATGTCGAGCGCTCGGCCGCCGAGGTGAAGCGGTGCGCCATCCTTTTCGAGCCGCCGCGATTTCGCGAACAGGCGGAACGGCCCGAAGGCAATGACCGAATCCTGGTCGTTAGTGTCCGGCACGGGCCAACAATTCCAGTCAATGAGCTGAAGTCTGCAATTTGATTACCAGAACGAGACGTCCAGTACACCGGCCGAAAGTGGCGAAATCGCGTGGCGACTGCCGATCGCAGCGAGACGTGTGTCGCAAATTTTGCTTAAACGCGAGCGGTTTAGGACGCGGCTGCGACAATTCGTCAGCGCGCCTGACCTTCGAGGCACGGGTGCCCGCCGCAAGATGCGGGCGCCGCCGATCATAACAGAATCTTGCAACGTCTAACGGGCAAAGCGCGCGCGACGCATCCACTATAGCCGTGAGATCCTGTTTCAATGGGGAGGCTATGATGTCCGGTATCGGCGCTCGGGCGAACGACCACGTCGTTCGACCCCCATTCGTCGCCAGTCTCGAGGATCAGTCGCGTGACTGGGAGCTCGTGCTGCGGGAATCCCACCATCGCATGAAGAACACGCTGACGCTTTTGGGTGCGTCGGTCCGCCGCGACTTCACGCGTGCGAGTAAGAGGGATGTGTCGCTGGCGGTGGACCGGCTCGAACGGCGCATCGTTGCCTTCGGACGGCTCTATCAGCTCCTGTCCGACAATGACGATCCGTCGGCTACCGCCGTGGAGCCGTTCTTCGAAAACCTGTGCGGCGCCCTCTCCGAAGCGGTGCTGGAGCCGGCAGGCATTCGCTGCGAAGCCGCGATCGAGAGCGGCAGGTTGCCGGCTGCTCAATGTCATCGGCTCGCGCTGATGCTCACCGAACTGGTCACGAATGCGGCGAAGCACGCTTTTCCGAACAGAAGTGGTGCGCTGATCCGCATCGAATTGGCGAGCCGCGACGGCGCCTGGCTCTGCACGGTGGCCGACAACGGCATTGGTGCGACCGCTCCGCTTCAGGGCACCGGCAGCCGGATCCTCGAAGGGCTCGCGCGCAGCATCCGCGCGCAGTTGCACGGCGAGGCCGGGCAGGGCGGCACGCGGGTGACGATCGTGATGCCGACTGTCGCATGAAGCCCTTCCGTGTCTGCAACCGCGTCTCACATCAGGGAGTTCGACATGACCACCATCGAAATCGATCGCGAAACCGGGACCGGGTCCTCGACATCGCGCAACATTGACGTGAAGCTCGAGGTCGTCGTCATCCCCGTGTCCGACGTCGACCGTGCCAAGGCGTTCTACGCGCGCCTCGGTTGGCGACTGGACGCTGATTTCACGTCAGGCGACGATTGGCGCGTGATTCAGTTCACGCCCCCGGGGTCGGCCTGCTCCGTGATCTTCGGCAGGAACGTGACGGCCGCAGCGCCAGGCTCGGCGCGAGGTCTCTACCTGATCGTCTCCGATCTGGAGGCGGCGCGGAAGGATCTGCTCGACCGCGGCGTCGAAGTCAGCGAGCCGTTCCACGGTGCCGGGGACGTTCATGCCGGGCCCGACGAGCCTTATCTGTTCGGCAGCGTTCGCGTCGACGGTGCCGACCCGAAACGCGGCAGCTATAGCTCATTCGCCTCATTCAGCGATCCCGACGGCAATGGATGGCTGTTCCAGGAGGTTACGACCCGGCTGCCCGGGCGCATCGCGGGCGGCGCCACGACGTTCCCTTCGGCGACCGATCTGGCGGCGGCGCTGCGCCGCGCGGCGGTCGCGCATGGCGAGCACGAGACGCGGACCGGCGGACACGATGAGAACTGGGCGGAATGGTACGCCGACTATGTCGTTCGCGAGCAGGCCGGCCAGCCGCTGCCGTCGTGAATTGCAGCCGACCCAGCTCCTGACTTTGGCCGATACGGCACGCGATGACTGACCTGTCGCGCACCGTCCCGTCTCGGCCTCGCGTGTTCTGGTTCATCGCGCGGACTCGCAAGCGCTAACGCGGCCTAACAAGCCATAACGAGCAAATCGGACTTGCCCGCGCCAATCTCTGCACAGAACGAACCGACGTGCCGCTCTCGAACCCGATCACCGGCGCCGGTCGAAGCAAGGGAGATCCAAAATGACGACGCAAGTCCGCACCGACATCCTCAATCCCGACCGCCGTCAATTGCTGAGCCAGGCCGCGATGGGCGCGGTCGCCGCCAGCGTGTCGAGCCTGCTGCCGCTGCATCCGGCAAGGGCGGCGGCGAGTGGCGCGATCCGTCCATTCCACGTCAGCGTGCCCGAGGCGGACCTGCTCGACCTCCGTCGTCGTCTCGCTGCCACGCGCTGGCCGGATCGCGAGATCGTCACCGATCAATCGCAGGGCGTGCAGCTGAGGACGGTGCAGGCGCTCGTGCGCTACTGGCAGAGCGACTACGACTGGCGCAAGATCGAAGCGCGGCTGAACGCTTTGCCGCAATTCGTCACCGAGATCGACGGTGTCGACATCCACTTCATTCACGTCCGCTCGCGGCACGAGAATGCGCTGCCGATGATCGTCACGCATGGCTGGCCGGGCTCGATCATCGAGCAGATGAAGATCGTCGGCCCGCTCACCGATCCGACCACGCACGGCGCCAGGGCCATGGACGCGTTCGATCTGGTGATCCCCTCGCTGCCCGGCCACGGCTTCTCGGGCAAGCCGACGGAGCTCGGCTGGGATCCCCAGCGGATCGCGCGCGCCTGGATCGCGCTGATGAATCGGCTCGGCTATAGTCGTTATGTCGCGCAAGGCGGCGATTGGGGAAATGCCGTCACCGAGCAGATGGCGCTGATCGCGCCGCCGGAGCTGCTCGGCATCCACACCAACATGCCCGCGACCGTCCCTGACGACATCGCCAAGGCGCTGCAGCCCGGCGGAACGCGCCCGGCGAACCTTTCGGCCGACGAGCGCCTTGCCTACGACCAGCTCGATGATTTCTACAAGCACGGCCTCGGCTACGCGATCGAGATGTCGAACCGGCCGCAAACGCTCAACGGTCTCGTGGACTCGCCGGCGGGCCTCGCGTCCTGGATGCTCGATCACGATGCGCGCAGCGCCGCGATGATCGCGCGCGTCTTCGACGGCAGGACGGAGGGCTTGTCGCGCGACGATGTGATCGACAACATCACGCTCTACTGGCTCACCAATACCGCGGTGTCGTCGGCGCGGCTGTACTGGGAGAACAAGCTGGTGTTCTTCGCGCCCAAGCACGTCAATATCCCTGTCGCCGTCAGCGTCTTCCCGGACGAGATCTATGCCGCGCCGCGCAGCTGGGCCGAGAAAGCCTATCCCAAGCTGATTCACTACAACCGCCTCGACAAGGGCGGCCACTTCGCGGCCTGGGAGCAACCGGCACTGCTTTCTGCAGAAGTGCGGACGGCGTTCCGTCCGCTGCGGCAATCGATCTGAGATGCGAACCCATACATCAGGAGTGCAAGCAATGAACGGTCCCGAACGCAACTTCACGACCGGTGACATCCGCCTCGAGCGCCGGCTGCCGTCTTACTGGCGCGTCACCTTCGACATGCCGCCGGTCAACATCTTCGGCCCCAGGCACCTTCCACTGCTGGGTGACGTCGTCACCGCGATCGAGACCGATCCGCAGGTGAAAGTGGTCGTGTTTGACAGCGCGATCGAAGGCTTTTTCATCACGCATTACGACTTCCTCGCGCCGCTGAAGGATTCCCTCAGCATCCCGCCCGGGCCGACCGGTCTTCAGGCGCTGCCAGACATGCTGGTGCGCCTCAGCCGCGCGCCGGTCGTCTCCATCGCCTCGATCCGGGGCCGCGCGACCGGTGTCGGCAGCGAGCTCGCGCTCGCCAGCGACATGCGTTTTGCCAGCCGCGAGAAGGCGATCCTGTCGCAATGGGAGGTCGGCGCGGGCCTCGTGCCCGGCGGCGGACCGATGGCGCGGTTGCCGCGCCTGATGGGCCGCGGCCGTGCGCTCGAAGTGCTGCTCGGCGCAGACGACATCCACGGCGATCTCGCCGAGCGCTATGGCTATGTCAACCGGTCGTTGCCGGATGCCGAGCTCGACGGTTTCGTCGAGGCGCTCGCGATGCGCATTGCGTCCTTCGACAAGGAGGCGATCGCCGAGACCAAGCGCCTTGTCGATGTCGCGAGCCTGCCGCCGGATGTCGAGATCAAGCCGGAGTGGGATGCGTTCCTGGCCGCGCTCGGCCGCCCCGCGAGCCAGAGCCGCCTCAAAGCGCTGTTGGCGCGCGGCTTCCATCGCGCCGGCGACGTCGAGAACCGGCTCGGCTTCCACGTCGGACAGATCGGGAGCTGACGGAACCGTTGCGACGCTCGGCCGGTTGGAGCGGCGGCAGGCGGTCACGCCGATGCCGCCTTCCACCGGTACAGAGCGATGGTGCGCAAAGGCAAACGAGGAGAACTGAGATGATCCGCAAGGCAAAAGCAGTTTGGAAAGGCACGGGCCGCGACGGCACCGGCCATCTGACGAGCGAGTCCGGCGTGCTGGCCGAGACGCCCTATTCATTCAAGACGCGGTTCGAGAACGAGAAGGGCACCAATCCCGAGGAGTTGATCGCGGCGGCCCACGCCGGCTGTTTTACGATGGCCCTGGCCTTCGGCCTTCAGATGGCGGGTTTCACACCCGACGAGCTATCGACGGAAGCCGCGGTGACACTCGAGCCCGAAGGCAAGGGTTTCAAGATCAGTAAGTCCGCGCTGACCCTGCGTGCAAAAGTGCCGAACCTCGACGAGGCCGGCTTTGCGAAGATCGCCGGCGAGGCCGAGAAGAACTGCCCGGTGTCGAAGGTGCTCAACGCCACGATCACCCTCGACGCCAAGCTGGGCTAGAGGCAAGCGTTTGCCTTGGGTCCATCCGGTTCTAGGAACCGGGTGGACATTCATGCAATGCATGGCTTTTTGCCCGGCGGCCGAAGCATATATATGATGTGCAGATGCAAAGCGGACAGAGCGATCAATTGGGAGCGGACAGATGACGACAGAACGCGCAGTTTTGGCCGGGGGCTGCTTCTGGGGCATGCAGGATCTGATCCGCAAGCAGCCGGGCGTGATCTCCACACGCGTCGGTTACACCGGCGGTGCGGTGAAGAACGCGACCTACCGCAATCACGAAGGTCATGCCGAGGCGATCGAGATCATCTTCGATCCCGCCAGGACCAGCTTCCGCACGATGCTGGAGTTCTTCTTCCAGATCCATGATCCCACCACGTTCAATCGCCAAGGCAATGATCTCGGCACCAGCTACCGCTCGGCGATCTTCTACACAAGCGACGAGCAGAAGCGGATCGCCGAAGACACCATTGCCGACGTCGAGGCGTCCGGCCTGTGGCCCGGCAAGGTGGTGACCGAGGTTGCGGCCGCTCGCGAGTTTTGGGAAGCCGAGCCGGAGCATCAGGACTATCTCGAACGTTATCCCGACGGCTACACCTGCCACTTCATCCGGCCCGACTGGAAGCTGCCGCGGCGTGCAGCTGCGATGGGAGGTTAGCGCGCATCTTCGCGCGGTCAGTTGCGGAGCTGCGCCATCAACTCCCGCGCGGTGCGCATGTCGGCGATCTCGGTGCCCTCCGTGAACGATCTTGAGACGTTCTTCAGAGCGGCCAGAGCGTCCGCGTTCTGGCCGGTCCCCATCTTCAGCCGCGCAAGGCTGATCGCGCAACGCAGCTCCCAGAAGCGCGCGCCCTGCCGGCGGGAGATCTCCATGGCCTCGCGAAAGCGAGCCTCCGCGTCCCCTGAATGCCGCGCGCTCCGCAGCATCAACTCTCCCTTGATGCGGATCAGTTCGGGGAGATACCATAGCTCCTGACGATCGTCGCAACGGGTCAGGACATCCTCGATGACGTCGAGGCCGCGATCGACCTGGTCGGCTTCGCCAAAGCACGCCGCGAGCTCGCCGAGCAGGGGAAGAAAGCGCGGCAGGAAGCGTGCATCGCCGGCGCGATCGAGTTCTTCGCGCAGCAGCGGCAGGCCGATCGCGACGTCGCCGCGCTTGGCGACGACGGCGGCATTGAAGGCTCTTGCCCACAGGCCCCACAGCCGGATCGCGTGCCGATCGGTGTGCTCGAGCAGCTCGCTGCCGTGGCGTTGCGCGGCGTCGAGATCGCCGGCCCAGAAGGCGACCGGGCATGCGGCCTGTCCGAGCACGCTGCAGAAGGTCAGGGCGTGGCCGTTGGCCCGGCCTTCGTCGATGTTTCTTGCCGCCAGCGCCCGGGCCTGGTCGGCGAGACCTTGCAGCCACAGGATGCGGGCCCGGAAATATTGCGTCGAGATCCTGAGGTCGAGCGGGAAGATCTTGGGCTTTTCCGCCAGCACGTGCAACGATGCGCTGACCCGGTCGATGCACCGTCGCGCCTCGTTCTGGTCGCCGAGATAGTGCAGCGCAACGGCCATCAGACGGTCGCCCAGCATGAGGTCGGTCTTGTCGGGAGAGTTCGCTGCCGCGTTCGCAAAACGATCGGCGATCGAACGGGCCTTGCCGAACTGTCCGTTGTTGAACTGGTCGATGCACAGGCCCCACAAAGCGCGCAGGCGGAAATCCTTGTCGTCGAGCCTGTCCGCGAGTTCGAGAGTCGTTTCCAGGATCGGGCGCGCCTCGCGGGCGCGGCCCTCGCCATACATCAGCGACCAGCCGAGCGCCGACAGCAGCTGCATGCGGATGCGGTCGTCGTCCCCGCTGTCTCCGAGAGCTGCGAGCGCCGTTCTTGTCCGTTCGCGGCATTCGGCGAACGACGAAAGGCGCACCCACAGCGTGACCGCGGCCGCAGTCAGCGCGATACCGAGCCGGGCGTCGCCGTCGGGCGCAAAGGCCCAATCCAGCGCGGCGCGCACGTTGTCCTGCTCCCCAGCATGCATGCTCAGCCATTCGGGCAGCGGTGTCGACGTATCCGCCTCCGCCCGCTCGAAGAAGTCTCGAAAATGCTCGGCATGGCGCCGCGCGAACTGCCTGACTTCACCGAGCTCGTTCAGCTTGCCGAGCGCGTAGGTGCGCGTGGTGTCGAGCAGGCGATAGCGCAGCGCCCGCGAACCGGATGGCGAGATCAGCGATTTGGTGACCAGGCTGTCGATCGCCTCCAGCGTCTCCGAGGCGCTGAGGCCATCGCCGGATGCGACCGCGGCGGCCGCCTCCGGTGCGAACGGCCCGGCGAATACCGACAGGCGCCGCAGGGTGGCGCTTTCCGCGGGAGGCAGCAGGTCGTAGCTCCAGTCGAGCGCCGCGGCGAGCGTCTGGTGCCGCGGCACGGCCGTGCGCCGCCCCCGCCATTGCAGTGAAAAGCGGCTGTCGAGCAGGGAGGCCGTGCCGGCGATGCCGTACGCATCGACGCGGCCCGCCGCGAGCTCGATCGCCAGCGCGATGCCGTCGAGACGCCGGCAGATGTTCGCGACCAGCGGCGCTTCTTCCGCGCTGAGTTGGAACGGACCCGAGCTCTGCGCGATGCGCTCGACGAAGAGCTGAGCTGCGGGGTAGGCTAGGACCTCGGCGACGGCGAGCCCCTCGCGCTCCGGCGGACAATCCAGCGGGAACAGCCGGAAGATCCGCTCGCCTTCGCTGCGGAACGACTCGCGGCTGGTCGCGAGAACGCGAAGCTGCGGCGCTTCGCGAACGATGCGCTCGACGACCGGAGCCAGCGTGTCCAGCACATGCTCGCAACTGTCGAGGATCAGCAGGGCCGGTCCAGTCCTCAGATATGTCAGGAGGGCCGGAGTCGGATCCTCCGAGCTGACGGTCAGCCCGAGCACCGAGGCGATGGTGGTTGTGACATGGCTCGCGTCCCTGAGCGGACCGAAGTCGACGAAGAAGACGCGCCCGCCGAGATCCGCCGAGCGGCGATGACCCACCGTGATGGCGACGGCAGTCTTGCCGATGCCGCCCGGGCCGACCACGGTCATGAAGCGATGGAGCGTCAATCCATTCGAGATCTTCTCGATCACCTCCTCCCGCCCCACCATCCTCGCAAGCGGAGCCGGCAGGGAGCGGGGAGGGACGATTGCGGGTGGGGCTTGGACGACCGGCGGAGCTGCCTGAGCGAACGGCGCGACAAAGCAATAGCCGCGGCCGGGCACATTGATGACATAACGGGCCAACTTGCCGGTATCGCCGAGCGCCTTGCGCAGCGCCGCGACGTGGAAGCGCAGACTGCCTTCGTCGACGTTCACGTCGGCCCAGATACGCCTGACCAGCTCCCTCTTGTCGATGACTTCGCCGGGGCGCTCGGAAAGCAGGATGAGAATATCGAGCGCGCGGCCGCCGATATGAAGCGGCGCACCCTCCTTCTCCAGGAGGCGCGACTTTGGAAACAGGCGAAATGGCCCGAATGAAACGACCGAATCTTGATGGTTGTCAGCAGGCACGCCATTGGCCCGGGGAACGGGAGACAAAAGGTATCTTGTTCCCGTCTAGCAGAACGAGACGTCCAGTAAACTGGCCGAAAGCCGCATGGCAGATAGGCCAGCGCAGATGGCTTTGGGTTTGCCTCGGGCGGCACAAAATAGTGCCCGCGAACGAATGGCTTACGTTGGCATGCCAGGACCATGCCCTGGGCGGCTGACCGGGTGAGACCATTGCCCGCCGTGGCGCTTTGCTGCGACCTGTCGGTTCGCCAGCCAGCCCCGCCTCATCCGATCACCTCGGCGGACCGGCTCTTCATCCATGAATCCGGCGGCAAGGCCGCTCACGCATCGACGCGCGATCCTTCGCGCTGCTCCGACGTGACGATCCGTGCCGACAGTGTGACGAGGCCCATCAATGCGGCCAGCAGCCAGAACGCCAATGGCAATCCGCCAAGCCGTGCGACGAAGCCTACTCCGGCAGGGCCGATCAGGATCCCTGCATAGCCCGCAGTCGTGATCGCGGCGACAGCAAGCCCTGTCGGCATCACCGTCTGCCGCGCCGCCCGGCGAAACAGCACCGGCACGAGGTTTGACGCGCCGAGTCCGATCAGCAGGAATCCGCCGATGGCGACCGCGGCAACGGGCGCCGTGAGCAGGACCACGAAGCCCGCGATCGCGATGAGGCTGCCCCAGAGCAATGTCGTGCGGTCCCCGATGCGCGCCACCACCGCGTCGCCGCCGAGCCTTCCTATCGTCATCGCGATCGAGAACACGATGTAGCCGGCTCCGCCTTGCGCCTCGGTGACGAGCCCCGCGCCGATCACGAGCAGCGCGCCCCAATCGAGCATCGCGCCTTCGACGAGGAAGGTGATGGCGCCGAGCAGCGCAAGCAGCAGCACCGATCCGTGCGGCAGCACGAACAAGGGCCCCTCCTGCACCTGCACGGAGCGAAGCAGGCGCGGCCAGGTGACAAACATCGTGATCAGAATCAGGACGGAGCAGATCAGCGTGCAGGCGAGCGCGCCGAGTTGCAGCGAAAGCAGCGCCGTCATCAGCGCGGATCCAGCGAAGCCGCCGATGCTGAACAGTGCGTGGAAGCCGGACATCAGCGGGCGTGCCGCGGCGCGCTCCACCTCCACGGCATGGATGTTCATGGCGACGTCGATCGAGCCGAGCGCGGCGCCGAACGCAAAGAGCGCCAGCGCCAGCGACATGGGAGAGCTTGCGATCGCGAGCAGCGGCAGCACCAGCGCGAGAGCGAACCCGCCCGCAACGATGATCGGCCTGCTGCCGTAACGTGCGCTGATGAGGCCTGTCAGCAGCATCGCGACGACCGAGCCGACGCCGAGGCTGAGCAGCAGCAGCCCGAGCACGCCGTCGTCGACCGCGAGCCGCGCCTTCGCGAACGGCACCAGCGGCGCCCAGCACGCGATGCCGAAGCCGGCGACGAGGAAGGCGAGCCGGGTCGCAAGGCGCGTGGCCGGCCGGTCGGCAGAAGACATGAGAACTCCGGGGAAAAGCAGGGGCGGGGCGGAGGAGTAACCCGACGAATGCCGCGGCTTTATGGCCGAGCAGGACTCGGATCGTCGCGGTCGACCCTCGAAAGCTGCAAGCGGACGCGCAGGCCGTTCGGCTCGTTGTCGAGCAGTTGAAGCGTTCCATCATGCGCGGTCACGATCGCCCGGGCGATCGAGAGGCCGAGGCCAAATCCCGCCGTCTCGTCCATGGTCCGGGCGTCCTCGCCGCGTACGAAGGGTTCCAGCATTGCCGCCTTCCTCTCGTCGGGAATGCCCGGTCCATTGTCGCAAACGTCGACGACGAGCTGATTCCCCGACGTCAACAGTGAGACCTCGACTTCAGTTCCGAAGCGCGTCGCGTTCTGCACGAGGTTGGTGACCGCGCGGATGATTTCGTCCGGCCGCAGGACGAACGCCGCCCGGTCGGGACCCGAATAGCTCACCGCATAGCCGCAATCGGAGAACTGTTCGCAGACCATCTGCAGCAGCGCGGCGACGTCCACCAGCGTCGGCTTGACCGGACTTTCACTGCGCAACAAGGAGAGCACCGACTCCAGCATCGACTGCATCTGATCGAGATCGCGCACGGTCTGCATGCGCTGGGCCGCATCCTCGATATATTCCGAGCGCAGCCGCAACCGCGTGATCGGCGTGCGCAGATCATGGCTGATGGCGGCGAGCATGCGGGTTCGCTCGTTCATCAGCGCCGTGATGCGCTCGCGCATCCGGTTCAGCGCCCTGGCCGCGGACTTGATCTCCTCCGGCCCGTTTTCCGGCAACGGCGACGAAGACCGGTTCAGGCTGAAATTCTCCGCCGCGCGCGCGAAGGCCAACAGAGGCGAGGACAGTGCGCGGCCGGCCCATATGCCGAGCAGCGTGACGCTCGCCACCAGGAACAGCAGCGTGGAGGTCCAGAGGCCGCTGACGAAGGCCGGCATCTTGGACCATCCGATCGTTGCCTCGAGTACGTCGTCGCCCGCGACGTAGAACCAGACCCGGTCCTGCTGCGCGCCGGTGCCGGGAATGAATTCGGCCCGGCCGCCAAGCGCTGACGGGATGGCCATGGGCGTTCGCGTCGGCAGCGGCGTCGCGGAAGTGGAAACACTTTCCCGCAATTGCAGCTTGAGCGCCGGAAAGGTCCGGCTGATGCTTTCGAGGACGACCGCGCGTTCCGCCTTGGGCGTATTGCCGATGATCTGGGCGATCAGCTCGAACTGCTCGACCGGCGCATCGGTCAAGAGCTTCGGACGGCTGAGCAGGAAATACCCGGCGATCAAGACGTGGATCAGGACCAGCGAGACCAGTACCAGGGCCGCGATCTGGCCGCTGATCCGCCTGAAGCTGAACAGCGCCAGGATGCCGGCGGCGCGGCTCATGCTTCCTCCACCACCGGCGTGAAGACGTAGCCGCCGGTGCGGACGGTCTTGATGACGGACGTCTCTTCCGTACGGTCGAGCTTGCGGCGCAGCCGGCTGACCAGCACGTCGATGCTGCGGCCAAAGCTGCCGCCGGGACGGCCGCGCGTCATGCTCAGGAGATTGTCACGGGTCAGGATGCGGCCGGCCCGTTCGCAGAAAGCCTGCAGCAGATCGAACTCGGCGCTGGTCAGCGGCACCTGCGCGCCCTCGGGGTCGCGCAACTCCCGCAGGCGAAGATCGATCGTCCACCCCTGGAATTTGAGCCGCGTCGCCGTGGTGGTCGCATGCTCGCTCGATTGCCGTCGCAGCACGGCGTTGATCCTGGCAACGAGTTCGCGCGGGTTGAACGGCTTCGGCAGATAGTCGTCGGCACCCATTTCGAGGCCGAGGATCCGGTCGAGGTCCTCGCCCTTCGCCGTGAGGATGATGATCGGCGTCATGGACTCCATGCGCACGCGGCGGCACAGGCTGAGGCCGTCCTCTCCCGGCAGCATCAGGTCGAGCACGATCAAATCGACCTTGTTCTGCGAGAGGTAGCGGTCCATCTCCTTGCCGTTGGTGACCGCGCCGGCCGAGAACGAATGCTCGCGCAGATAGCGCGAGATGAGGTCGCGGGTCTGCCGGTCGTCTTCGACGATCAGGATGTTCTGCGTGCCTTGGGTCATGACTGATATCGCATCGGGGGGGCCGATCGTTGGTCGATTTGCGGACGATTGTCTCGTCCGAAGAACTACGGTCATGGTTCAATCCTAGAATTAGTCACGGCTCAAAGCCACTACGGGGTCGAGGAAAGCGGCGCGGCGGGCGGGGAAGAAGCCGAAGGCGACCCCGATACCGGTCGAGGTCAGGAACGCCGCCCCGATCGAAAACATCGAATAGGTGACCTGAAACCCCGGCATCGCGAAGTTGATCGCCGTGCCGAGCAGGAGCGCGATCAGAATGCCGGCGATGCCGCCGATCGACGAGATCAGCGTCGCCTCCACCAGGAACTGCTGGAGAATGTCGCTGCGCCTTGCGCCGACCGCCATGCGTACGCCGATCTCGCCGATCCGCTCGGAGACCGACACCAGCATGATGTTCATCACGCCGATGCCGCCGACGACCAGCGAGATCACCGCGATCGCGGCCACGAGGAAGGCCAGGGTCTGTGTCGTGCTGGTGATGGTGCGGCGGATGTCGTCGGTGTTGAGGATGACGAAGTCCCTGGTGTTGTGTCGCTGCGTCAGCAGAGTGGTGACCGCATCCTGTGCCAGCGCGGTCGAGATCTCGTCGCTGATCCGGAGCAGGATGCTGCGCAGCGCGCGGTCGCCGGTGAACTGGGCCTGTACGGTGGTGTAGGGAAGATACACAGAGAGGTTCTGGTTCGAGCCGAACCCGCCCTGCTGCTGGGCAATGACGCCGACGATGCGGCAGGGCACCTTGCCGAGCCAGATGACGCGACCTATCCCTGCGGTCTGGTCGTCGGCGAAGAAGGTCTTGCGGGTGTTGTCGTCGATGACGACCTGCCGCTCGATGTTGCGAACCGCATCGGCGTCGAACAGGCGTCCTTTCGCGAGCTTGGCGCCCTTGACCAGAAAGTAGCTCTCGCCGACGCCGTTGACCAGCACGTTCGATTCGTTGCCGCGGTAGCGGATCGTCGTGCTGGTCGAGACCGTCGGCGTGACCCCGGCAATGAAACTCTGCTGGCCGAGCGCGCGGGCATCGCCGAGGACGAGCGTCTTGATCTTTCCGGCACGTGCATCGCCGAAGTCCTTTCCCGGAAACACCTCGATCGTGTTGGTGCCGAGGCTCGAGATGTCGGACAGCACCTTGCGCTGGGAGGCGTTGCCGAGCGCGACCACGGACGACACCGCAGCGATGCCGATGATGATTCCGAGCATGGTCAGGAACGCGCGCAGCCTGTGTGCGGCCATCGCCACCAGCGCCATCCGCGAGGCTTCCCGCAGGCGCCGCAATGCACCCTGCCAGCCGCGACCGCCCTCCCACGAGCTCCGCGGGACCGGAGGCGGCGGTTCGGACATGTCCGCGGTCTCGGTTCGGCGGTCGGCTGCGATCCTGCCGTCCCGCAGTTCGATGATGCGCTCCGCCCTTGCCGCGACGTCGGCATCATGGGTGACGATGATGATCGTCCGCCCCTCCCGGTGCAGCTCCTTCAGAATCTTGAGGACTTCCTCGCCGCTGCGGCGGTCGAGCGCGCCGGTCGGCTCGTCTGCCAGGATGACCTCGGCGCCGTTGATCAGCGCGCGTGCGATCGAGACGCGCTGCTGCTGGCCGCCCGACAGCTGGTTCGGGCGATGGCCGCGCCGGTCGTTCACACCCAACCTCGCCAGGAGCTTTTCGGCGCGCGTGCGGCGCTCCCTGGCCTTCATCCCGGCATAGATGGCGGGGATCTCGACGTTCTCGGCGGCCGAGAGGTCGCCGAGCAGATGATAGCGCTGGAAGATGAAGCCGAAATGTTCGCGGCGCAGCGCTGCCAGCGCGTCCGCATCGAGCTCGGAGACGCTCTTGCCGGCGACGCGGTAGGCGCCGGAGGTCGGGCGGTCGAGGCAGCCTAGGATGTTGAGCAGCGTCGATTTGCCCGAGCCGGACGAGCCGATGATCGCCACCATCTCGCCGGGCTGGATGCTCAGCGACAAATCGTCGAGCGCGACCACGCTGCTGTCCCCGGCCCTGAACTCGCGCCGGACGCTCTCGAGCGCAATGATGGGATCGGCCATCTCAGGGACCTCCGGGCGGGCCGCCGGGCATGCCGCGCGATGCGGTCTGCTCGTTGGCTTCTCCGGTGATGACCCGGTCGCCTTCATCGAGGCCGGATCTGATCTCGACCGTCGTGCGGTCGTTGAGTCCGGTCTTGACCTCGCGCTCGTGGACTTCACCCGATGCATCGAGGGTGCGGACGGTGCTGCGGCCGTCGGATTTCCGCATCAGCGCGAGCGCGGGGATGACCTTCACGCGCTTGGCCTCACCGGTGATGATGTGCACCTCGGCGGTCATGTAGGTCCGCAGCGAAAAATCCTTGTTGGGGACGTTGAAGACGCCGATGTAGTAGATGGCGGTGCTGGTGGAGCTCGATGAACTCGAACTCGTGCTCGAGCTCGACGTGGTGGTCGAGGAGAAGCTGGCGTCGCTCTTGATCGATTCGGGCGCCGGCTCGATCTGCTCCAGCCTTGCCTCGTAGCGGTGATCCTGGTCGCCCAGGATGGTGAAATACAGCGCCTGGCCCGGCTTGACCTTGACGATATCGGCCTCGGAAATCTCGGCACGCACGGTCATCGTCTCGAGCTGGCCGAGTACGACGATGGTCGGCGCAGACTGCACCGCGTTGACCGTTTGCCCTTCCTGCACGACAGTGGCGAGCACCGTGCCGTCGATCGGGGCAGTGATGCGAGTGTATTCGAGGTTCACCCGTGCCGTCTCGACGCTGGCTTCGGCGCCCACGATCAGCGCCTCCAGGGCCGCGATCTGGGCCCGGGTCTGGCGCACCGCGGAATCTGCGCTGTCGAAATCGCTGCGCGACGTCGCACGTTGCGCCAATGTTGCCTGCTGGCGCGCCAGGTTCGCCTCGGCTAGCACCAGCGCAGCCTCCTTTTCGACCTTCTGCGCACGGTAGTTCTTCAACGAAGCTTCCGAGTTCCGTAAATCGTTCTGCTTGGTGACGGGATCGATCTGGGCGATGACGTCGCCGGCCTTGACGCGGTCGCCGACACGCACGTTGAGCGCGGTGATCCGGCCCGACACCTGCGCGCCGACGGCGGTCAGGCGCGCCGGCTTGAGCGTGCCGCTTGCGAGCACCTCCTCGCGCAAATCGCTCACAGTGACCGGCGCGGTGATGTAGGACTGCGCCTTGCTCGATGTGCCGGGAAAACGCGTGGCCGCCACGACGCCCGTTACGATGACGGCCATCAGGGCGGCGGCGATCTTCAGGCGCTTGGCGGTGATGATATCAGTCACTTCACCGTCTCCCGGAAGTGAGGTCCCGTGTTGGTGTCCACGATGATGGGCGTCGATGTCTCGACCGGATCGGTCCAGCCGCCGCCGAGCGCCTTCGCGAGGGAAATGTAGTCCTTGGCCGCCGACACCTTGCTCTGGATCAGCGAATCCTCTGCCGAATAGAGCGAGCGTTCGGCGTCCAGCACGTCGATGAAACTGGCGCTGCCGGTCTCGAAAAGCGAACGCGACAGCTGCGCGGCCTCGCGGTAATTCTTCGCCGCTTCGGTCAGCTTGGTTGTGCGGACGCGTTCGCGCGACAGCGAGACCAGTGCGTTCTCGACGTCTTCAAGCGCGGTGAGCAGGGTCGAATGGAACGTCGCGAACGCCTGGTCGCGTTGCGCCTCAGCGATCTTGACCGTCGCCAGGCGCTTGCCCGCGTCGAACACCGGCACTGTGACCGAGGGTCCGACCGACCAGCTCACGCTGGAATATTTTGCGAGGTCGCCGGCGCGCAGCGCGGAGGTGCCGACCGAGCCGGTCAGCGACACCGCAGGATAGCGATCGGCCTCGGCGGCACCAATCTTGGCGGTGGCCTGGGCGAGCTTGCGCTCGGCGCTGGCAACGTCCGGGCGGCTCATGAGGAGATCGGCGGGCAGGCCCGCGGGCAACGGCATGCGCGGTGCAGGCACGGGCGCGGACTTTGCCATCAGCGAAGCGACGCCGTCGGGCGACCGTCCGAGCAGGATGCCGAGCCGGTGAATATCGGCCGCAAGCGCCGCCTGATAGGTCGGAACGTTCGCTTCCGTGCTCGCCGCTTGTGCCGTCGCCTTGGCGAGATCGACGGCGTTGCCGCTGCCGGCCTCGTATTTGCTGCGGGTCAGCTTCTCGGTGTCGCGCTGCGAGATCGATGTTCGTCGCGCCAGCGCGATCCGCGCCTGGTAGCCCCGCGCCTCCACGTAATAGGCGGCGACGTCGCCGATCAGCGTGACGAGGCTGTTGCGCAGATCCTCCTCGGCCGATTGCTGCCCACGCACCGCTGCTTCGATGCTCCGTTGCGTGCCGCCGAACAGGTCGAGCTCCCAGCTCGAATCGAAGCTCGCCTGGTGCAGGGTGTAGGGCGCGGTGTCGATGACGGCGGAGGCGGAGCCCACGCTGGTCTTGTTGTCGGTCACCGAGGCCGATCCGCTGACGGAGGGAAACAGGCCGGCGCCGGTCTGCTGCACCGTTGCGCGCGCCTCGCGCACGACCGCCTTGGCCTTGGCGACATCGGGGTTGGCTTCGACGGCCTGTTCGATCAGCCGGTTGAGCAGGGGGTCACGCAGGCGCAGCCACCATCGATCGAGCGTGCCGGTCTGCCGCCGGGACGTGGGTTGCGCGCTCCAGTGCGACGGCATATCCAGCCTGGGAGGCCCGGCATAATCCGGCCCGACGGCGCAGCCAGCCAATGTGGCACCCAACATCAGCGCGACGCAGGCC
Organism: Bradyrhizobium cedriense; assembly: GCF_054602315.1. Classification (NCBI taxonomy): domain Bacteria; kingdom Pseudomonadati; phylum Pseudomonadota; class Alphaproteobacteria; order Hyphomicrobiales; family Nitrobacteraceae; genus Bradyrhizobium; species Bradyrhizobium cedriense. Next base: position 725,014 of record NZ_JBTSWB010000001.1, read on the forward strand.
GATCCGGCGTGCGACAGGGCGGCGCGCAGTGGGGGCGGCGTCGGGTGATGGTTCTCCTCTGCGGATGGCGTGGGAACGGCGACGAACAAGTGTGACGGCATCAAATCGGCTGAGATCCATGAGCCTTGCCGCGGGACGTGCGGTGCCCATGGCCTTCGGAAGGGTACGACGAACAGGACCCACTAGCCGCGCGATCGTGGCCTTTCGGCAGCCGGAATGTTGCTGGATGTAAACAGATGTTGCGGGGCATCTCGCGCCCGCCGCCTGGTGCCTGCAAGGCAAGACATCGAGCCTGTTTTGCCGCTGCGTCAAGCCTTCTCTGCGAAAATATTCCACTTTACCGAAATTCGGTTTTGCCGTATGTCTCGCCCATCCCGGCTCATCCTTGAGGGGCGATCGTGTGGTCGTCATGTTCGCGAGCCGGGCTTGCGGTGGACGCGGCAGCGTCGGGCGCGAAAGGCCGGGGGCAGGGCGGATTGCTCTCCGTGAGCCCTGGGCATCGCGCGGACGAACGGCGCTGCCAGGCTTCGTCTCGCCTGCAAGTTTCCGGCTCCGTCGACAGGGCCGGGAAAACTGCGGCGAAATGGCGGGCCGTGCGTACGGCAAAACCGTGTGGTCCTGGCCGTCGTTGCTACGGTCAAGCTCTTGCGAATGCGGCAGCTGCGTCAACCGGCGCGGGTGCCGGTGACTTTCGCCGGGGCGAGGGAGGCCAGAGGGAACTCGGCTCCCGGGAGAGCGCGGCATAAGCCGTCCGACCATCGCGCAGGGAAGGCCGAGTGATCGGCACCACCTGTATGCTGCTGTGCGGTTCTTCTGCGTGTGCATTTTGCGCAGCAGACCGCGGGTGCGTTGTCAGCACCCGGCCTTCCCTGCCCCCTCTTGCTCAGAGGGTGGAGCGATCAAGCAAAACTCGGGCGGATTGCGCCGCGAGAGCGCGAAGGCGCGTCTGCGATCTGAAATGGACGTTAGAGAGTTGTGATGCTGCCCCTTGCACCGTCATTGCGAGCGCAGCGAAGCAATCCAGAATCTTTCCGCGGCGACAGCCTGGATTGCTTCGCTGCGCTCGCAATGACGGTGGATGCAACGCTGCGTCGTACCTCGCTTTCGTGCCCCGGACGCAGCGCAGCGCTACTTCAGCGGTGCGCTGCAGAGTCGGGACCATGTTGCAGCATCGTACCGTGTGGCTCGGTCCCGGCACAGCGCCACCGCGCTTGCGCGTTGGTACACGACAGAGTCAGATCACCACGAAATCGGAATCCTCTGCGCGAATCCGCCCAGATCCGAGTCGGGGCTCAGGGGCTGGCGATCGAGCGGCCGGTTGTTGTTGCCGCGCGCGAACGAGGCGCCGGGCGGCAAGGCGTAGTCGGTGAACTTGCGCTCGCCGGGCAGCACCTCGGTCCCGCCATCCAGCCACGATCGCTTGCTGACATAGAGGCGCGTATGCGGACCGGACTGATAGGACCGGTTGGGTCCGCGCGGACCGTATTCATAGACGGCAGTTTGGGCCGTCTGTTGTCGATCGCGCTTGCCGGTGGTTGCTGCATGCGTGGTGAGGGTCGATGCGAGGAGGGCGACCAGCACCGTTCTGGTCATGACGAGCGCGTTCATCGGCTGATGCCTCATGCGAATTCCTGATGACGTCGCCTCTCGCACCGGCTCGAGAGGCTGTAAAGAATTGACGCGTTGCGCGATGTTGCTGCGCGCTAGCGCGGCTGGGCCGCGAGCGCCGCGACCCGCATGCCGCTCATTCGCCCCTGAAAGCCTGCGCGGTCGTCATGGCGGCCGTACGCTTGCGGCTGATCGGCCAATCAAATTCAACGACCGGAAACAGTACAGCAACATCAAGGCCACACCGCAGCCACAGCCGTCTCGTTTCAGAGTGGGAGGTGCTCTTGAGGTGTGGAATGTCGGTGTTGCGGGCCTTGCTGATCGCGGTGGTGATGGGTGGTGTATCGATTGCGAGTTCAATTCCCGTCGTGTTGCCGCAGCCGGCGGCCGCGCAGACCGTGGAGACGATCGTGGTCGAAGGTAACCGCCGCGTCGAGGCCGAGACGGTTCGCTCATACTTCCGGTCCGCGGCCGGCGGTCGCCTCGATCAACCAGCCATCGATGATGGGCTCAAGGCGTTGATCGCGACCGGCCTGTTTCAGGACGTGAAGATCGATCGGGCCGGCGGTCGCATCGTGGTGTCGGTCGTGGAAAATGCGGTGATCGGCCGCATTGCCTTCGAAGGCAACAAGAAGATCAAGGACGAGCAGCTCTCGGCCGAAATCCAGTCCAGGCCGCGTGGAACCTTCTCGCGGGCATTGGTGCAGTCGGACACGTTGCGGATTGCCGAGATCTATCGGCGCTCGGGACGCTACGACGTGCGGGTCACGCCTGAAATCATCGAGCAGCCGAGCAACCGTGTGGATCTCATCTTCACGGTCGAGGAAGGCGTCAAGACTTCGGTGAAGGCCGTGGAGTTCATCGGCAACAGCGCCTTCTCGGCCTCGCGCCTGCGCGACGTCATCAAGACCCGCGAGAGCAACCTGCTCAGTTTCCTCGGCAGTAACGACATCTACGATCCAGACCGCGTCGAGGCGGATCGCGACCTGATCCGCCGCTTCTACCTCAAGAACGGCTTCGCCGACGTCCAGGTCGTCGCCGCACTCACCGAATACGATCCGGAGAAGAAAGGCTTTCTCGTTACATTCAAGATCGAGGAAGGCCAGCAATATCGGGTTGGATCGGTCGATTTCCGCTCCAGCATTCCCAATTTCGACGCCGGCTCGCTCCGAACCTATTCGCGCGTCGGCGTCGGCGCGCTCTACAACGTCGAATTGGTCGAGAAGTCGACCGAAGAGATGCAGATCGAGGCCTCGCGCCGCGGCTATGCCTTTGCCGTGGTTCGTCCTGCCGGGGACCGCAATTTCGATGCACACACCGTCTCCGTCGTGTTCAACATCGACGAAGGCCCGCGGACCTATATCGAGCGCATCCAACTCCGCGGCAACACGCGCACGCGCGATTACGTGATTCGTCGCGAATTCGATCTCTCGGAGGGCGATGCCTACAACCGCGCGCTGGTCGATCGCGCCGAGCGGCGGCTGAAGAACCTCGACTATTTCAAGAGCGTCAAGATCGTCACCGAGCCGGGCTCCTCCAGCGACCGCGTGATCCTGGTCGTCGACATGGAAGAGAAATCGACCGGCGACTTCTCGATCTCTGGCGGCTACTCCACGACCGACGGCGCGCTGGCCGAGGTCTCGGTCTCCGAGCGCAACCTGCTCGGTCGCGGCCTCTACGGCAAGGCCTCGGTTAGCTATGGTCAGTATTCCCGCGGCGTCTCGCTGTCCTTCGTCGAGCCCTATCTGCTCGACTACCGGCTGGCGCTCGGCTTCGACACCTATTGGCGCGAGCAGAAGTCGAACAGCTATACGAGTTACGGCGTGACCACGCTGGGCTTCTCCCCGCGCCTCGGACTGGCATTGCGCGAGGACCTCTCGCTCCAGCTCCGCTATTCGCTGTATCAGCAGAGCATCTCGCTCGCGAGCGCCTACAACAACTGCAACAACAATGCGGCGAATTCCTCGCTGGCCTTCAACCCCACTCCCGCCTACATCCAGAACGTGCTGGGCGGCGTCGACCCGACCAACTCCACGAGCTCGGGCGTCTACGGCTATGGCTGCTACGGCGACGGCGAATCGAGCCTGCCGGTCCGCAAGGAGCTCGCGAACGGCGCGACCTGGACCTCGGCGCTCGGCTACACGCTGAGCTACAACACCCTCGACAACACCAAGAACCCCACCGACGGCCTGCTGGTCGATTTCAAGCAGGATTTCGCGGGTGTCGGCGGCGACGTCACCTATCTGAAGACGGCGTTCGATACCAAATACTACACGCCGCTGATGTCCGAGATCGTCAGCGTGATCCACCTCCAGGGCGGCCTGCTCAGCAAGCTCGGCGATCAGGACCTGCGCATGCTGGATCACTTCCAGATGGGCCCGAACCTGGTGCGCGGCTTCGCCTCCAACGGCATCGGTCCGCGCGACATCACCTATTGGAGCCTGGGTTCGAGCGGCGACGCGCTCGGCGGCACCAAATATTGGGGCGCCTCGATGGAGCTGCAGATGCCGTTCTGGTTCCTGCCGAAGGAAGTCGGCCTGAAGGGCGCAGTCTACGCCGATGCCGGCTCGCTCTGGGGTTACCAGGGTCCGACCTCCTGGTCGGCCACGGGCGAAGTCAATACCAAGGCCTGTCCGACCTGCGGACTGCAATATGACGACGGCAGTGTGGTGCGATCGTCGGTCGGCGTCGGCCTGATCTGGGCCTCGCCGTTCGGGCCGCTGCGCTTCGACTATGCCGTGCCGCTCACGAAGGGCAAATACGACGTGGTTCAGGAGTTCAGGTTCGGCGGGGGTACGTCGTTCTAAAGCGGAGCGTTTTCGAGCGAAGTGGACACCGGTTCGCGTCAAGAAAACCCGTCAAAACAAGAATCCAGAGCCGCGTTCCGATTCCAATCGGAACGCGAAAGGCTCTAGCCGCCGAGAATGCGGCGACAGGCGTCGACGAAGACCTGTGCTCCGGTGACGATATCGGCATCCGCGGTGTTCTCAGTCCAGTGATGGCTGATGCCCCCGATCGACGGCACGAACAGCATGCCCGCGGGCATGACGGTCGCGAGCATCTGCGCATCGTGCCCGGCGCCGCTCGGCATGCGGACGGATCGGCCCCCGGCCAAGGTCTTGCTCGCGGCCTCGATCGCATCCTGGAAGCCGGAATTCATCATTGCGGGTGCGCCAGTGCGCAGCTTTTCCACGGTGACGGTGCAGGGACCCTGCGCGTTGACATCGTCCGCCATCGTGTGCAGCAGCGCTTCCAGCCGCGCGATGACGGCCGGATCGTCGTCGCGGATCTGGAACAGCATCTCTGCGCCGCCCGGAATGATGCTCGGTGCGCCCGGATCGAGTGCGATGCGGCCGGTGGTCCAGACCGTGCGCGGACCGCAGGCGGCCGGAAAGCGTTCGTCGATCGCCACGCAGAATTTTGCCAGCGCGAGGCCGGCATCCTTCCGCACCGCCATGCGCGTGGTGCCGGCGTGGTTCTGCTCACCCGTGAAAGCGATGCGGTACTGCCAGATGCCGACGATGGAGGTCACGACGCCGATCGCAAGCTTGCCGCTCTCCAGCGTGTCGCCCTGCTCGATATGCGCCTCCAGATATCCGACGTGCCGCCCCGGCTCGACGCTGATGCGCGGGCGTCCGGCGAGACCCATGTCGGCAAGCGCATCGCGCATGGTGCGGCCGCTGGTGCGGTCGCGCGCTGCGTCGATGTCGGCCTCTGTCACTTGTCCGACATAGGAACGCGAGCCGAGGAAATGGCCGAAATGTCCCTCCTCGTCGCACCAGGCGACGACTTCCACTGCGCCGCTGAGCGATGGATCGATGTTGAGCACGCGTGCGGCTTCGAGCGCGTAGACGACGCCGAGCGGACCATCGAGCCAGCCGGCGTAGTTCTGGCTCTCCAGATGCGAGCCCGCCAGCAGCTTCGGCCCGGGCTTCGTGCTGGTGCCGATCACATTGCCGATGCCGTCAATCGTCGCGGAGAGGTTGGCCTCGGGCAGCTTCTGAACGAGCCACTCCAGCGAAAGCTTGTGCGCCTCGGAGAAGGTCGGCTTGTGCACGCCGGTCTTGTAGGCACCCATGGCACGGAGCGCATGGAGGTCGGCGAGGACGCGAATTCCGTCGGCGCGGGGCAGGGTGTCAGGCATGTTCGGCAACTTTCAGCGCCTCGGTGCGGATCTCCTCGACCAGCCGCTCCTTGAGCTGGACGAATTCCGGCGTGGTCTTGATCTTGTAGGAGCGCGGGTGTGGCAGGTCCACATTGATCTCGGCCTTGATGCGGCCGGGGCGCGCGCTCATGACGATGACGCGGCTGCCGAGGAAGATGGCCTCCTCGATGTCGTGGGTCACGAACAGCACCGTCTTCTGATCGCGCTCCCAGATCCCGAGCAGCATCTCCTGCATCAAGGCGCGAGTCTGGTTGTCCAGCGCGCCGAAGGGTTCGTCGAGCAGCAGGATTTTTGGGTCATTGGCAAGCGCGCGCGCAATTGCCGTGCGCTGCTGCATGCCGCCAGAGAGCTGCTTCGGCCAGTGGTTCTCGAAGCCGGACAATCCGACCCGGCGGATGAAGGCGTCGGCGATCTTGTTGCGCTCGTCCTGCGCCACCCCGCGCTCACGCAGGCCGAAGGCGATGTTTTCGCGTACCGTCAGCCACGGGAACAGCGTGTAGGACTGGAACACCATGCCGCGATCGGCGCCGGGGCCAGTCACCTCGCGCCCGTCGAGCGTGACGCGCCCGCTGGTCGGGCGATCGAGGCCGGCGATGATGCGCAGCAGCGTGGATTTGCCGCATCCGGAGGGGCCGAGGATGGTGACGAAGTCGTTGTTGCCGATGGTGAGGTCGGTTGGCTCCAGCGCTCTGGTCGACGCGTTGCCGTGGCGTGCGGGGAAGGTGCGCGAGACTTGTTCGATCTTGAGAATCGTCATGCGAGCTTCCAGGGGAACAGCCAGGCGTTGAATGCCTTGAACAGGAAGTCCGAGATCAGGCCGATCAATCCGATCACGATGATGCCGAAGATGATCTGGCCGGTGTTGAGCAGCGCCTGGCTGTCGGTGATCATGTGGCCGATGCCGGAGGACGAGCCGATCAGCTCGGCGACGATGACGTAGGTCCAGGCCCAGCCCAGCACCAGCCGCAGGATTTCCGCGATCTCGGGAGCGGAGGAGGGCAGCAGCACCCGGCGGATGACGCCCCGGTCGCCGGCACCCAGCGTATAGGCTGCCTCGACCAGATCGCGCCGCGTGCCGCCCACGGTCACCGCGACCATCAGGATGACCTGGAATACCGAGCCGATGAAGATCACGAGCAGCTTCTGCAACTCGCCGATGCCCGCCCAAAGGATCAGGAGCGGAATGAAGGCGGAGGCGGGCAGATAGCGCGCGAATGAGACGAACGGTTCGAGGAATGCCTCGACCGGCTTGTAGGAGCCCATCAGCACGCCGAGCGGCACCGCGATGACCGCCGCGAGGGCGAAGCCGCCGACGACGCGCCAGATCGTCATGCCGATGTCGAACAGGAAGCCGTGCTTGGTGAGCAGCTCAATGCCCTCCTGCACCATGGTCAGCGGATTGGCGAGGAACGTTTTCGACACATGGCCGCCAAACGTCGCCCAGGACCAGAGGGCGACGAACAGCACGAAGAACGCGAGGCCGTAGGCCACGCGCTGCCTCGATGTAACAGGGTCCAGGGGACGCATCAGACTGTCTATCCGAAATGTCGATCATGCGCCGGTCCCGCGCTTCAGCGGAACCGGCGGCTTGAAGCGGTTTACTTGATGAAGCTCGCGTCGAAGAGGTCCTCGACCTTCGGCGCGGCCTTGATGATGCCGATCTCGAGCAGGAGGTCGGCGGCCTCCTTGTTGAAGGTCAGGAAGTCGCCGGTGAAGAATTTCTGGTTCGCGGCCTTGTCCTGCCAGCGCAGATATTTTGCCGAGTTCCCGAACTGCTCGGCGGTCTGCTTCACGTCGGCGCCCATGATCCCGTAGGCCTTTGCCTGGTCCTTGGCGATCATCTCGAGTGCCTCGAAATAGCTGTCGGCGAGCGCCTTGGCGGCCTTGGGATTCTCCGTCAGGAATTTCGGCGTGCAGCCAAAAGTATCCATGACCATCGGGTAGTCGAGCGTGGTGGCGATGATCTTGCCCTTGTCGGGCGCTGCACGCACGGTCGACAAATATGGCTCGTAGGTCATCGCGGCGTCGTTCTGGCCGGAGACGAAGGCCTGCGCGGCCGCGGCCGGCTCCAGATTCACGACCGTGACGTCCTTGACCGAAAGGCCATTCTTCTTGAGCATCCAGGCCAGCGCGAAATAGGGCGAGGTGCCGGGTGCGGAGGCCGCGACGGTCTTGCCCTTCAGGTCCTTGATCGCGGCGACGTCGTTGCGCACCGCCATGCCGTCGGCGCCATAGCTCTTGTCGAGCTGGAAGATCTGCTTGGCGGCGACGCCGTTGGCGTTCCACGAGATCCAGGTCTCGACCGTCGTCGCCGCGCACTGGATGTCGCCGGAGGCGATCGCGAGGTGGCGGTCCTTCTGCGGGATCTTCTTGATGGTGACGTCGAGGCCGTTCTTCTTGAAGATGCCGGCCTCCTTCGCCAGCGTCAGCGGCGCGAAGCCGGTCCATCCGGAGATGCCGACGCCGACCTTGACGTCGTCGGCGAGCGCGGGAGTGGCGGTCGCGAGGGCAATGATTGTCGCAAATACTTTCGAACTACGCATGTTTGTCGTCCTCTTGCCGATCGATGGATTGACGTCCTGTTGATCATTGTAGGTCCATGTGGACCGTTGCCCGAAGCGTTGCACGATTTGTGCCGACATCCTCCTCTCAACCTCCCTGGAATCGGGCGACAAGGCGGTGAGAATCGCCAGGGTAGAGCAGCCGCACGGCTGTGATCGTGCGTGTGCTGCGCCAGGTATAGCGGTCGATCACGAGGCAGGGCGCGCCGACGGCGATGTCGAGCGCTGCCGCCGTGCGATCATCCGCAACGATCGCGCTGATCGTATGCTCGGCCTCTGTCCATGGGACATGATGAAGCAGCCACGAGCCGGGTGGCTCGCGCGAGAAGTCCGCAGTCGCGGCATTCGGCACCGACGATAGGTCGATCAGCCTGTCCTCGACCGCGAACGGCACGTTGTCGGCACTGTGCCGGCAGGCGATCGCGATCACCTTGCCCGCCTTCTTGACGCCGAGACGGTCGCGGTCGGCAGCGGTCGCCACACGCAGCTTGCGGCCGATCAACTCGTAGCCGTAAGCACGCCCGAGTGCGGTGATCTCGGCGCGAATGTCGGCGATCTTGAGAACCGCAGATTGATGCTGCGGCCTGCGAACGAAGGAGCCCGCGCGCCGCCGCCGCTCGATCAGATCGGCCTGTGCCAGCTCCGACAGCGCCTTGTTCACGGTCATGCGCGAGCAGCCGTAGCGGGCCACCAGTTCGTGCTCGAACGGAATGCGATGGCCGGGCGGCCACTCGCCGGTCAGGATGCGCTTCTCGATGTCGGCGCGGATGCGCTTGTAGAGCGTCGGCTTGTCAGCGGTGTCGGTCGCGAGGCTCATGCGACGAGCCTCCGCACGGTCGCATTGAAGCGTTCGCGCGCGGCTTGGCGCAATCTGTGTCGTCCGCTTTCCACGACCTTGTCGCCGCCGGCCCAGACGCAATCGATCGCGCCGCTGCCTGCGGCGAAGATCCAGCCGTCGATGATCGTGTCGCCGGCGCGCCCCGACAATGAAGGGTGCGCCGTATCGAGCGTGACGATATCGGCGCGCGCTCCTTGCGTGAGGCCGACCGTCCTTTGCGCCAATGCCTGTGCACCACCCGTGAGCGCATGATCGAACAGCGTGCGTCCCGTCGAACGGCCTGCACCACTGGAGAGCACGTTGCGCTGACGGTGCTTGAGCCGCTGGCCATATTCGAGCTGACGGAGCTCGTCGGCGACCCCGACCAGCACGTTGGAATCGGTGCCGACGCCGAAAGAGCCCCCCGCAGCGAGAAATTCGCGCATCGGGAAGATGCCGTCGCCAAGGCTCGCCTCGGTGATGGGGCAGAGGCCCGCCACCGCGCCGGCTTTCGCGAACGCAGCGATTTCCTCGTCCGTTGTGTGGGTCGCGTGAATGATGCACCAGCGCCGGTCGACGGGCGCGTGTTCCAGCAGCCATTGCACCGGCCGCCATCCCGACCAGGCCAGGCAATCCTCGACTTCCTTGACTTGCTCTGCCGCATGGATATGCACCGGCCCGCCGTTGGCGAGCGGCACGAGTGCTCTCAGCTCGTCCGGCGTTACCGCGCGAAGGCTGTGCGGCGCGATGCCGATATTGGCGCCCGGCAATTTTGCGATGGCCTTGCGTGACGCCGCCATCAGCGTGGCGAACTGGTCGACCGTGCAGATGAAACGGCGCTGTCCGTCATGTGGCTGCGCGCCGCCAAATGAGCCATGCGCATAGAAACTCGGCAGCAACGTCAGCGCGATGCCGGAAGCTTCGGCAGCCTGCGCAATGCGTGCAGCCATTTCGGCGACGTCCTCATAGGGCGAGCCGTCGCAATCGTGGTGGAGATAGTGGAATTCGCCGACGCGGGTAAAGCCTTGTTCGAGCATCTCGACATAGAGCAGCGTCGCAACGGCGGCGACGTCGTCGGGCGTCATCGCCAGCGCGAAACGGTACATCGTCTCGCGCCAGGTCCAGAACGTATCGGTACTGTCGCCGCGCATCTCCGCCAGACCCGCCATGCCGCGCTGGAAGGCGTGGCTGTGCAGGCTCGTCAATCCCGGCAACGCGATTGCGTGGCATTCGTCGCCGGCAACGGGCGCGACGTTCGGCGTCACCTCGGCGATCGCGCCGGCGGTGATCACCACCTGCACGTCATTGGCCCAGCCCGAGGGCAGGAGCGCGGAGGCGAAATGCAGTCGGGTCATGATTACACGCCGGCTGGACAGAACCATCCCACGATTATATGTCTAGACATATAAGTCAAGCATCCCAGGGCGCAGGGACATCCGCGAAGGGACCGTTGCATGGCAGAGCGCTTCGATCGGATCTGGCACAATGCCCGGCTCGCCACGATCCGAGCCGACCGTCCCGATCTCGGCGAGATCGAGCACGGCGTGATTGCCGCGCGCGAGGGCCGTATCGTCTATGCCGGCTCGCAGGCCGATTTTCCGGCGGACGCCGATGCAGCCGAACGGGTCGATTGCGAAGGGCGCTGGATCACGCCGGGCCTAGTCGATTGCCACACGCATCTCGTCTATGGCGGCAACCGCGCGCATGAGTTCGAATTGCGTCTGAAGGGCGCGAGCTATGAAGAGATTGCGCGCGCCGGCGGCGGCATCGTGTCGACGGTAGCCGCGACGCGCAAGGCGAGCGAAGCGGAGCTCGTCGCAAGTGCGCTGCCGCGGCTCGATGCGTTGATCGCGGAGGGCGTCACGACGGTCGAGATCAAGTCCGGCTATGGTCTCGATACCGAAACTGAAATACGTCAGCTCACTGCTGCGCGAAACCTCGGCCGAGAGCGACCAATTGCCATCCGCACGTCCTTTCTGGGCGCGCATGCGCTGCCGGTCGAGGCCGAGGGCGACAAGGATCGCTACATCGATCTCGTATGCACAAGGATGCTGCCCGCGGTTGCAAAGGCCGGCTTCGCCGATGCCGTCGATGCCTTCATGGAGGGCATCGCGTTCTCGGCCGAGCAGACCGCGCGGGTGTTCGAGGCGGCGAGGGCGGTGGGATTGCCCGTCAAGCTCCACGCCGACCAATTGTCGAACCTTGGCGGCGCTGCGCTCGCCGCGAAATTCTCGGCGCTCTCCGCCGATCATCTCGAGCACACCGACGAAGCCGGCGCCGAGGCGATGGCGAAGGCGGGCACGGTGGCAGTGCTGCTACCCGGCGCATTCTATTTCATCCGGGAGACACAAAGGCCGCCGGTCGAAGCGTTCCGCACGCATGGAGTTGCCATGGCGCTCGCGACCGACTGCAATCCGGGCAGCTCGCCACTGACCTCGCTTCTACTTACGATGAATATGGGCGCGACACTGTTCCGGATGAATGTGGTCGAATGCATCGCGGGCGTCACCCGTGAGGGTGCACGTGCGCTCGGCGTGCTCGGCGAAACCGGGACGCTGGAGGCCGGAAAGTGGTGCGATCTCGCGATCTGGGATATCGAGCGGCCAGCCGAGCTGGTCTACCGCATCGGCTTCAATCCGCTGCACCGTCGGGTCTGGAGGGGCCAGTGATGGAGCAGGGGGCACCGATCATCGTCAAGCCGGGAGCGGTCTGCATTGATGATCTCGCGCGCGTGCTCGAAGGGCGATCCGTCGTGCTCGATCCTTCGTTCTGGCCACGCGTCGAGACGGCGGCGGAGATCGTCGCCAAGGCCGCGCAGGCCGATGCCCCCGTCTATGGCATCAACACCGGCTTCGGGAAGCTGGCGTCGAAGCGCATTCCGCCCGACCAGACCGCTCTGCTCCAGCGCAACCTCATCGTCTCGCATTGTTGCGGCGTGGGTCCAGCGACGCCCGAGCCGATCGTCCGGCTGATGATGGCGCTGAAGATCGTCTCGCTCGGGCGCGGCGCCTCCGGTGTGCGCCGGCAGGTGATCGAGCAGTTGCAGGCCATGCTGGCGCGGGGCGTCTATCCGCTGGTGCCGCAGCAGGGCTCCGTCGGTGCCTCCGGCGACCTCGCGCCCCTTGCGCATATGACGGCGGTGATGATTGGTGAAGGCCAGGCGTTCGTTGACGGCAAGACTGTTTCGGGCGCCGAGGCGCTCAAGGCCGCCGGTCTCGCCCCGCTGGCGCTTGGGCCAAAGGAAGGCCTTGCGCTGATCAATGGCACGCAGTTCTCGACGGCTTATGCCCTCGCCGGCGTGCTGCGCGCGTTTCGCCTGGCCCGCGCAGCGCTCGTCACCGGCGCGCTGTCGGTGGATGCGGCGATGGCCTCGACGGCGCCGTTCCGTCCCGAGATCCAGGCGTTGCGCGGCCATGCAGGGCAGATCGCCGCCGCGGCGACGTTGACCGCGCTGCTCGACGGCAGCGACATCCGTCTGTCGCATCTCGATGGCGATGAGCGTGTGCAGGATCCCTACTGCCTGCGCTGCCAGCCGCAGGTCGCGGGCGCCGCGCTCGACCTGATCACGCAGGCTGCGCGCACGCTGATCGTCGAGGCCAACGCCGTCACCGACAATCCGCTGGTGCTGGTCGAGACCGCTGAGATCGTCTCCGGCGGCAATTTCCATGCAGAGCCTGTCGCCTTTGCCGCCGACGCGCTGGCGTTGGCTCTGTCCGAGATCGGGGCGATCAGCGAGCGGCGGATCGCGACGCTGGTCGATCCTGCACTCAATTTCGGTTTGCCGCCGTTCCTTACGCCCGATCCCGGCCTCAATTCCGGCTTCATGATCGCGGAGGTCACGGCGGCCGCACTCTATGCCGAGAACAAGCAGCGCGCCGCTGCCTGTTCGATCGATTCGACGCCGACCAGTGCCAACCAGGAAGACCACGTCTCGATGGCCGCGCACGCCGCGCGGCGACTGTCCGACATGGCCGACAATCTCGCCGCGATCCTCGGCATCGAGCTATTGGTTGCAGCCCAAGGCGTCACATTGCGCGCGCCGCACGCGACCAGCGCGCCGCTCGCCGCCGTCATTGCCGTCCTTCGCGAGCAGGTTCCGGCGCTCGGCGCCGACCGTTACATGGCCGATGATCTCGCCAGGGCCGCCGCGCTGATCGAGGCGGACGCGCTGACGGCTACGGCACTCGCAACGCTTCCATCCGTTCCGTTTCCGAGACTTGATTAGAGGTCCTCATGAACCGCCGACTGGACAATGACCGCATCATCCGCGCGCCGCGCGGCAGCGACATCAGCGCCAAGAGCTGGCTCACGGAAGCGCCGTTGCGCATGCTGATGAACAACCTCGACCCTGATGTCGCGGAGCGCCCGAGCGAGCTCGTCGTCTATGGCGGCATCGGCCGCGCCGCGCGCGACTGGGAGAGCTTTGACCGGATCGTGGCGGCCCTGCGCAAGCTCGAAGCCGATCAGACCCTGCTGGTCCAGTCCGGCAAGCCGGTCGGCGTGTTCCGGACCCACACCGATGCGCCACGCGTGCTGATCGCGAACTCCAACATCGTGCCGCACTGGGCGACGCTCGACCATTTCAACGAGCTCGATCGCAAGGGCCTGATGATGTACGGCCAGATGACGGCAGGCTCCTGGATCTACATTGGCAGCCAGGGCATCGTGCAGGGCACCTACGAGACCTTTGTCGAAGTCGGCCGCCGCCATTATGGCGGCAGCCTCGCCGGCAAATGGATCCTCACCGCCGGCCTCGGCGGCATGGGCGGCGCGCAACCGTTGGCCGCGACCATGGCCGGCGCCTCGCTGCTCGCAGTCGAATGCCAGCCGAGCCGAATCGAGATGCGCTTACGCACCGGCTATCTCGATCGCCAGGCCGCGACTCTCGACGAAGCGCTCGCGATCATGGCAGAGGCAGCGAAAACGAAGAAGGCGGTCTCGGTCGGCCTGCTCGGCAATGCCGCGGACATCTTCCCCGAGCTGGTGCGCCGCGGTGTCAAGCCCGACATCGTCACCGACCAGACCAGTGCACACGACCCGATCAACGGCTATTTGCCCAAGGGCTGGACGCTCGCGGAGTGGGAGGCGAAGCGCGCCTCGGATCCAAAGGCGGTCGAGCGGGCCTCGAAGACGTCGATGGTCGAGCACGTCCAGGCCATGCTGGATTTCCACGCCCAGGGCATCCCGACGCTGGACTACGGCAACAACATCCGCCAGATGGCGCAGGACATGGGCCTGAAGAATGCCTTCGATTTCCCCGGCTTCGTCCCCGCCTACATCCGTCCTCTGTTCTGCCGCGGCGTCGGGCCGTTCCGCTGGGCCGCACTCTCGGGCGATCCCGAGGACATCTTCAAGACCGATGCCAAGGTCAAGGAGCTGATGCCCGACGACAAGCATCTGCACAACTGGCTCGACATGGCCAAGGCGCGCATCAAGTTCCAGGGGCTGCCGGCGCGGATCTGCTGGGTCGGTCTCGGCGATCGCCACCGCCTCGGCCTTGCCTTCAACGAGATGGTGGCGCGCGGCGAATTGAAGGCGCCCATCGTGATCGGCCGCGACCATCTCGACAGCGGTTCGGTCGCTAGCCCCAACCGCGAGACCGAGGCGATGAAGGACGGCTCGGACGCGGTGTCCGACTGGCCGCTGCTGAACGCGCTGCTCAATTGCGCCAGCGGTGCGACATGGGTCTCGCTGCACCATGGCGGCGGCGTCGGCATCGGCTATTCCCAGCACGCCGGCATGGTGATCGTCGCCGACGGCACGCCGGAAGCCGCAAGGCGCATCGAGCGCGTGCTCTGGAACGATCCTGCAACAGGCGTCATGCGCCATGCCGACGCGGGCTATGAGATCGCGATCGACTGCGGCCGAGACAAGGGGCTGGATCTGCCGAGCCTGGCAGGATAGCCGCGTCTCAGGCGACGACCTTGGCCGCAGGCGTTCCGCTGCCGTGGAGGCGAACTCGTTCCTTCGCGAGATAATCGCTGATCGCATCGCCCGGCATGGGTTTGGCGAAGTAGTAGCCCTGGATGAAGTCGCAGCCGAGCCGGCGCAAGGTGTCGAGCTGAGCGCGGGTTTCGACGCCCTCCACGACGCAGGCAATCTCCATGTCGTCGCACAGGCCCGTGAGCGATTTGATGATCTTGTGGCTGACGGGATTTTCGTTGATGTCGGAAACGAAGCTGCGGTCGACCTTGATCTTGTCGAGTGGCAGCCGGTGCACGTGGCTCAGCGACGAATAGCCGGTGCCGAAATCATCGAGCGAAATGCCGCAACCCATCGCCTTCAACGTCGCGATCGATTGTTGCGCGCGCACGAAGTCGAACGTGACGGCGGTCTCGGTGATCTCGAAGTCGATCCGGTGGGGCGGCAGTCCGCTCTTCTCGATAATGGAGATCAGCGGCAGGATGCCTTCGGCCGCGCAGACGTCGTGGGCGGAGAGATTGAACGACAGCCGTATGTGATCGGGCCAGGTCCTGGCGGTCGCGAGCGCGCGGACCAGCAGCGCTTGCGTCAGCGGCCGGATCAGGCCGATGCGTTCGGCGGCCGGAATGAAATCGGCCGGGGAAACCAGGCCGAGACGGGCGCTGCGCCAGCGCGCCAGGACCTCGAAGCCGGCGGTGTGCTCGCTCATGGCGTCGACGATCGGCTGGAACACCAGATCCATCTCGGTGCTGAAATCGGCAGTGCGGAGCAAGTTCTCGATGACGCCGCGACTGCGGATCTCGGCCTCGAGCTCGCTTGAGAAGATCACGGTACGGCCGCGCAGATGGCGCTTGGCGTGATAGAGCGAATAGTCTGCACACTCGTACAGCGCTTCCCAAGTCGTCGCGGAGTCCGGGAACAGCGCAAAGCCGATCGAGCAGGACAGTCCGGTATGGGCGGTGTCGAGCTGGTAAGGCAGCCTGACCTGGCTGCCGATGCGCTCGCCGAGGCGCATCAGATCGGCACCGTCGGGATCACCGCATACGACGAGGCCGAACTCGTCACCGCCAAGCCGGGCAAGCTCCACCCGCTGCGGGCCAAAGCTTTCGCAAACTTCGCGGATGCGCTGGCCCGCCTCGATCAGGACGCGGTCGCCGACCGAGTGGCCGTAATTGTCGTTGACCGGCTTGAAGCCGTCGAGATCGATGATGCCGACGGCGACGCGGACGCTTCTGCGTTCGGCGTCGGCAAAGGCGCTCGACAACTCGGCGAAGAAGCGGCGACGGTTCGGCAGTTCGGTGAGGGAATCGAGATTGGCGAGGCGGAAGTTCTCGTCCGAGAGCGCCTGCGTCGCCGCCTGTTGCGCCAGCAGCGACTTGCGGCTGGCGACGAGATCTGCGAAGTCGCGGTAGTAGATGAACAACACCGTCACCATCGCGCCGGAAACCAGGAGGTTGTTGACGGCGATCGCCTTTAGCGTCGGCTCGCCCGTGGCGAAGAAGAACAGCACATAGGGCACATCGACGATCAGCGTCACGATCAACGCCGCCGAGCGCAGATGCATCAGCGAGAAGATGCAACCGATCACCGTGACCGCCATGTAGAAGGCGACTTGGCTCTTGGCAAAGGGATCACCGTAGGGGTAGAGCGCGAAGGACCAGGCGGTGAAGCCGGCGCCGATCGGCAGAGTCAGCCAGTTGGTGGCGCGCAGGTTGCGCAGGATGTCGGCATCGCTGCGCACGAGGCGACGCTGGCGCAGCCACCAGAAGGTTCGCAAGCCTGCGAGCACGGTCAGCACGCTCGGCACGATCATCGTCAGCCAGTCCGGCGCCACGTTCGCATAGGTGTAGGCGACCGCGATCGTATTGGTCATGAGGATGAAGTAGAGCAGCGGGATCTGCTTGGAGAACGCGTCGAACTGCGCGCGTGTCAGGTCCGGATTGTCGGCCGGAACGCGAAACAACCGCATTGCGGCGGCGAGATGAGACTTCAAATCGGCAACAGGCATTGAAATACGGGCCCCGGATCTCCTGAAAACGTCGGCGATCTTGCATGGCACGGGTAAAGGGCGCGTTAGATCGGGCCTCGCCCGGATTGTCAGGCCGCGTGGATTGGTGAGGTCCCGTTAAGGATATCCGGCGGCGGGGGCGTGCGCCCCCGGGCACAAATCCGCAATCAGCGCCGCTACGGCCTGCTAACCATGGTGTCGGCCGGTGCGATCGGTCCGCCTCTCGGCCGTCCCCGCAGAATGGATCAGGCGAGAACGGCCTGGCGCTCCCGCGTCGGTTCGCGGAGCCGCTCGATGTTCCGCGGCTCGGCGAGCCGGGTGAAGCTGCGCTGGTTCGCCTGCGGGGGCGCCTCGACAATGACGCCCTCGCAGATGATCTGTCCGCCGAGCATCCTGAATTCCAGCTTGTCGTAGCGCGGCATTGTCTCGCCGGCCGCCGGCGGCAGCAGCCCGACGCTTCCCTGGATGTTCAGCGCGGCGTCGCCGGTGCCGTGAAGCCGCGGATTCCACATCCTGATTCCGGTCTCCGCCCATCGCTGCCGGATCAGCGCGCTGCGATCGGCGGGCTCCGCGGCTCTCGCGCGAGCTTTCGGTGCGCTGCGGATTTCCGGAGCAGGAGACTCGGTGGCCGGAGCTGGTTCGATCTCGATGACAGCCCTTGCGGACTCGATAGCCGCCGTCGCAACGGCTGCGACGACAGGGGCATCGCTTGCAGGGGCCGACGCGACCGCGGCGGCGGGCGCTGGGCCGCTGTCGGCTCTGGCTTCGGAAGCGTCAGGCGCGACGCTATTGGCCTCGCCGAGGAGGACCGGGATCGCTTCCACGGTAACCGTTTCGACCTCGGCGGAAACGTCGGGCGAGGGAGCTGCCTCAATAACGGCGTCCGGGACGTCAGTCGAAGTGGTCGCGACGTCTGATGACGTCGCCACAGGCTCTTCTGCGACGACGGAATCGATCTCGGCGGCAGATGCGTCGCCCATGATGGCGAGATCAGCGTCCGCGACCGGCTCGCTCTCCGCGTCGGTCGGTGAAGCCGACACCCCCTCGGCTGCTGGCGGCGTCGCGGGCGCCTCAATTTCCGTCACTCTCTCCGGAGATGCGTGGTCGGCGATACAGATATCGTCGGACGGATTCTCCGCAACGACGGACACAGCCGCATCGTTCTCCGCGACCGGAGCCTGGGTGGCGAGGTCAGCGTCGGCGCACATCGGGGCGGTGCTGATCTCGGCGATTGGAGCTTGAGCAGGGGCCGCGACGTCTTCGATGAGGGCGGGCGAAGCGTCTGTGGCGAGCTGAGCGACGTCGATGCTGCCATGTGGCACGGGCCGAAGTCGCGCAAAGGCCCAGTTCACCGCAGGGATGCGGCGCAGCAACGATATCAGTCTCGAAAGCACTGGGAGTTGTCCAAGAGGTACTCGGCGTGAGGCAATCGCTGATTCGCCAGCAATGAGAAAACCTGCCCCGGCCGTCACACTCGTGTCAATGTAGGTTGGACCAATTGCAGAACATCCACGCATCCACTCAACGGGTGAATTTCATCCCGCTTTGCGAATTGCAGTTCGCTTGGAGTGAGAGGGGGCAACTGTCCCCTCTCGGGATCTTTGATCCTCAGCTCACTTGCCAGAGCCAGCGCCGCCAGCACCCCCGCCGCCGCCCGCCTGGCTGCCCATGTTGTTGGTGTTGCTGCCGCTGGCAGATGGCGATTGCGCGCCCTTGCTGTCGCTGGCCTCGTTCTGCATGTTCGATGTACGTCCCGACGTCATTCCCTTGGTTGCCGGGCCACGCGACGATGGGCCGACGTCGCCCTGACCGGACGCACCGGGGGCGGGTTGTGTCTGCGCGAAGGCGCCACCTGTCGCCAGCGCCACGATGCATGCGGATGCCAGGATGATCTTCTTCATCGGATTCTCCTCGACTTGCATGCCCGGACAACCCGCCTGTGCCGGCGGCGTTCCTGCCTGTCGCATCAACTCTCGTTGCAGCCAAGGCCGGGGGTTCCCGTCGTCATCGCCAACGGCTATTCAGGACCGTCATTGTCTGGTCGGAGACGTCGCATGAGGAAGCTTGCCACGATCGGAGCGGCTCTGCTCTGGTCCACCATCGCATTCGCACAGGATCGCACCATCACCGTAGCCTCGACCACCTCGACGGAGCAGTCGGGGCTGTTCGGTCATTTGCTGCCGCTGTTCGCGAAGGCGGAGGGTATCGGCGTGAAGGTCGTTGCCGTCGGCACCGGCCAGGCGCTGGATATCGGGCGGCGCGGGGATGCCGACGTGGTGTTCGTCCATGACAGGCCCGCAGAGGACAAGTTCATGTCCGAAGGGCAGGGCGTGCAGCGCTTCGACGTCATGTACAACGACTTCGTCATCATCGGGCCCAGAAGCGATCCGGCGCGGATATCAGGCAGCAGGGATGTGGTCGAGGCGCTGCGCAAGATCGCGACGGCCAAGGCCCCGTTCGTCTCGCGCGGCGACAAGTCCGGCACGCATGCGGCCGAGCTGAGGCTATGGAAAGAGGCGGGCATTGACCTCAGCGCCGGCAAGGACAACTGGTACCGCGAGATTGGTCAGGGCATGGGCCCGGCGCTGAACATGGCCTCGTCGTCGAACGCCTATGTCCTGTCGGATCGCGGCACCTGGCTATCGTTCAAGAACCGTGGCGAACTCGCCATCCTGACCGAGGGTGACAAGCGGCTCTTCAACCAGTACGGCGTCATGCTGGTGAATCCGGCCAAGCATCCGAACGTGAAAGCGAAGGATGGGCAGGCCTTCATCGACTGGCTGGTTTCGCCGAAGGGACAGGAAGCGATCGCCGGGTATAAGGTCGGCGGCGAGCAGCTATTTTTCCCCAACGCGTCCCACTAGCACGAAGGCGACGGTCGACACCGCCACGCTGAGTGCGAGCAGGATCAGTCCGAGTCCGAGTGCCAGCGGCAGGTCGCCTTTGCTGGTTTCCAGTGCGATCGCCGTCGTCATCGTGCGGGTGAAGCCGCGGATGTTGCCGCCGACGACGATGATGGCGCCGACTTCCGCAATGGCGCGCCCGAACGCCGCGAGAAAGGCCGTCAGAAGCGAGGTCCGTCCGAGCGCGAACAGCAGGCCGATGCTGCGCAACGTCGATAGCCCGTCGATCCGCGCCAGATCGCCATACTCCGCCCAGAGCAGGCTCGCTGGCCGGTGCACCAGCGCCACCACGATCGGCGTCGCCAGCAACGTCTGCGCGATCACCATGGCCGCCGGGGTGAACAACAAGCCCGCAGCCCCGAGCGGGCCGGACCGCGACAGCAGGAGATAGAGCGCGAGCCCCACCACGACCGGCGGAAGGCCGAGCAGCGCATTGGTGAGGATGATGATAAGTTGACGGCCCCGGAAACGGGTGATCGCAAGCAGGGCTCCGAACGGTGCGCCGATCAGGAGCGCGACGATGCTGGCGGTCAGGCTGACTCGCACCGACAATGCGACGATGCCGAGCAGCTCGGCGTCGGCCTCGGCGATCAGGGTGAGCGCGGAGCCGATGGATCGTGCAAAGTCGTTCATCCGGCCTCAGCCAACTCCCTTCCGCGGGCCTCCCGCGACGTGCGTTCTCGCCGTTGCGGCTGCCATAATCAAGACCCGCCGGGTGGCGCAAGCCAGGACTGGGCTGCCGCCGGAGGGCACCGAGGTCACAAGCCGGCCCCCGGAGCGCCTGAGGACGGCGTTTGAAGCCGTCAGGCCGCTTTATTCCGTCCATGAATGCTTTAAGGGAGGGGCAGGATCGGGTCGCAGCCGTTTGGCGGCGGTGCTAGACCTGATGCGGAAACAATGGCGCCGGGCCATGCCGGCATCGGCCGCAGGATGAGAAGGATATGAGACAATGATCCAGACGGTTGGCATCATCGGGGCAGGGACCATGGGGAACGGCATCGCGCAGGTCTGCGCCGCGGCCGGACTTTCGGTCGTGATGGTCGACATTTCCGATGCGGCGGTGAACCGCGGCGTTTCGACCGTCGGCGGCAGCCTCGAGCGCCTGGTCAAGAAGGAGAAGATGTCGGCGGCCGATCGCGAGGCGACGCTCAAGCGCATCACCGGCACCACCGACCGGTCGAAGCTGTCGGATTGCGATCTGGTCATCGAGGCCGCGACCGAGAACGAGGAGCTCAAGGTCAAGATCCTGAAGGATCTCTGCGCGACGTTGTCGCCGCGCACGCTGGTCGCGACCAACACTTCGTCGATCTCGATCACCAAGCTCGCTGCGGCGACCGATCGTCCCGACCGGTTTATCGGCATGCACTTCTTCAATCCGGTGCCGGTGATGGCGTTGCTGGAGTTGATCCGCGGCCTGCAGACCTCCGACGACACCCACGCCGAGGCGCTTGATTTCGCCAAGCGCGTCGGCAAGGTGGCGATCACGGCCAAGAACAGCCCGGGCTTCGCCGTCAACCGGATCCTGTGTCCGATGATCAACGAGGCGATCTTCGCGCTCCAGGAGGGGATCGCAACGGCGGAAGAGATCGACGCCGGCATGAAGCTTGGTTGCAACCACCCGATCGGGCCCCTGGCGCTGGCCGATCTCGTCGGGCTCGACACCATGCTTTCGGTGATGGAGGTCTTTTATAAAGGCTTCAACGATCCTAAATATCGGCCAGCCCCGCTGCTGAAGGAGATGGTCGATGCCGGCCATCTCGGCCGCAAGACCGGGCAAGGCTTCTACACCTATAGCGCCTGATGAAGGCTTCGGCGGCGGGCACTCACAGTCCGCCGCCAGATCCCGCGATTTGCGCTGCGACAAAGACGCCGTGCGCGATTGACCCGACATTGTCGAACGGGCGGCCTGCGGGAACCATGGAACGGATAGCAAGGACATGTCGGATCGACTGAAGGCCGAGCGCGAGGCCGCGGCTGCGCGGCGGAACCTGCTGACCCAGGATGCGATCGAGCGCACCGGGATCACCGAGGAGATGATCGGGGAGCTCGTCACCCGCTTCTACGGGCGCGTGCGCGAGGACGCACTGCTCGGTCCTATCTTTGCGATCGTCCAGAACTGGGACGAGCATCTCGCCAAGCTCAGGGATTTCTGGTCGTCGGTCGTGCTGATGAGCGGCCGCTATCATGGCTCGCCGATGCGGGCGCATCTGCCGCTGAACCTGGTTGGAGATCATTTCGACCGCTGGCTCGATTTGTTCGAACAGACCGCGCATGAGGTCTGCCCGCCGGCGGCGGCTGCGCTGTTCATCGACAAGGCGCGTCGTATCGCCGACAGTTTCGAGATGGCTTCGGCAACGGTCGCAGGTCGTATCGCATCGCCGCGTCACGTGCTCAGGTCCTGAATACGAAATGCCTGCCTGGGAAACGCGCATCTCGCGATGGCGCGCTGCACCAATTCCAACATCATCGGTCTGATCTGCAAAATCGTCATGCTGTTCGCGTGATGAGATATAGATTTGCGAAAACGCGCCTGAACGCGTTCAGCATCGTTCAATCATCGCGAGCAAAGCCATATTGATGCACTGCGGTGCCAATTCTTTGCCTTGTTTTCGGCAGAGTTCCAGCGCCTGCTAGCGGGCATGTCGAGCGCACCGTTCAACGTCAATTCGTCACCATCCGAGAGCATTGCGGAAGCTGAAGCCGACGCGGGCACCGAGCAAACGCGGCGGACGCTGCTGCTCGGCGCGCTTGCGACCACCGCGTGTCTGGGCTGCTCCCCGCCGGCGCGTGCAGGCGAGGATCCGCCCGGCGCCGACGAACGGCCGCAGAAGGGCGATCTGCTCGTCTTCTCTGAAGGCGATCAGGAGGGGAAGGTTATCACCGCAGCCGATCTGAAGGCGGGCGGGCCACCGCTCCATGCCTGGCCGAAGGATCCCAACACATCGGTGGTGCGCAGCGCCTCGCGGCTCAACGAGATCCTGATCATCAAGCTCGATCCCGCCGACCTCGACGAGAAGACCCGCGCGCGCGCCGTCGACGGCATCATCGCCTATTCCGCAATCTGCTCGCATGCGGGCTGCCCTGTCACCGCCTGGGTGAAGAGCGATGTCGGCGACAAGGAGGTGTTCAAATGCATGTGCCACAACTCCGAATTCGATCCGCGCGCCGGCGCGCAAGTCGTGTTCGGACCGGCGCCGCGACGGCTCGCCGCGCTGCCGCTGGCACTGGCTGACGGTTCGCTCAGCGTCGCCGGCAATTTCATGGGAAAGGTAGGTGGCGCGCAGCCAGGATGATGGACGGTTGCGGGCCGGGCCCGCGTCACGAAAGGCCGCATCCGCCAACGGCGGACGAGGGACGAACGACAAGAATTCACAACAAGAATTCAAACGGATGAAAAAGGGGAACGTCCATGAAAACTTCCATGACCAGGAAGCAATGGTTACTGTCCGGCTTCGTCGCCTTCACGTGTCTTGCATCCACTGCCGCCATGTCCGGCCCGATCGAGAATTATTCTCCGGTCACCGCACAGCGATTGGAGAATCCGGAGCCAAAAAATTGGATGCTCTACCGGCGCACCTATGACGGGCACGGGTACAGTCCGCTCGACCAGATCAACACCTCGAACGTGAAGAACCTCACGCCGGTCTGGACTTTTGCCACCGGCGTGGTCGAAGGCCATCAGGCGCCGCCGATCGTCAACAATGGCGCGATGTTCGTGACGACCCCAATGGGTCAGGTGATCGCGCTGAACGCGAAGACCGGCGACGAATACTGGCGCTACAAGCGGCAGCTCCCTGACGATCTGTTTCAGCTGCATCCGACCAACCGGGGCGTAGGCCTGTGGGAGGACAAGCTCTACCTCGCCACCACGGACGATCACGTGGTCGCGCTCGATGCCCAGACCGGCAAAGTGGTGTGGGATACCAAGGTGCAGGACTACAGGAAGGGCCAGTATTTGACGCTGATGCCGTTGATCGTCGACGGCAAGGTCATCGTCGGCGGGTCCGGCGGCGAGTTCGGCGTGCGCGGCTATATCGTGGCCTATGATGCCAAGGACGGCAAGGAGCTGTGGCGGACCTACACCATCCCCGGCGAAGGCGAGCCCGGTCATGACACCTGGCAGGGCGACGACTGGAAGAACGGCGGTGGATCGGCCTGGATGACCGGCAACTACGACAAGGAGACCAAGACGATCTATTGGGGCGTCGGCAACGCCGCGCCATGGCCCGGCGAGACCCATCCCGGCGACAATCTCTACACCGCATCGGTGCTCGCACTCGATCCCGACACCGGCAAGATCAAGGCCTATCACCAGTACCACCAGAACGATTCCTGGGATTGGGATGAGGTCGAGGCGCCGATGCTGATTGATCTGCAACGCAACGGTCGCACCATCAAGAGCCTGGTCCATCCGGGACGCGACGCGATCTTCTGGGTGCTGGAGCGGACGCCGACCAAGATCAACTATGTCGCCGGTTGGCCGTTCGTCTATACCGACGTCTGGAAGGGCATCGATGAGACCGGCAAGCCGATCGTGGATCCCGCGCACAAGCCGGTGATCGGCAAGCGCGTCGAGTTCTGTCCGTCGCTGTGGGGCGGCAAGGATTGGCCGTCGGCCGCCTACAGCCAGAGGACCGGCCTCGTCTACGTGCCTGCCAATGAGAATTTCTGCGGCGGATTCACCGGCGAGAAGGTCCCGCTCAAGCCGGGCGAACTCTGGCTCGGCACCAAGCCGGAAGACATCGGCCTGAAGACGAGGCCGGGTGCGGATCATTTCGGCGAGCTCCAGGCCTGGGATCCCGCGACGGGCAAGAAGGTCTGGCAGCACAACTTCCCCAAGTCGCAGCTGTTCGGCTCGGTCACGGCGACGGCGGGCGATCTCGTCTTCGTCGGAGGCACCAACGACCGCAACTTCCGAGCCTTCCACGCCAAGACCGGCGAACTCCTGTGGGAGCAGAAGACCAATTCCGGCATCGTGGGCATGCCGGTGTCCTACGAGATCGACGGCACGCAGTACATCGCGATCCAGTCGGGCTGGGGTGTGGACGCGCAGCGCATCCAGGATGCGCTGGTGACCAACAATATCGGCATCGAAGCCAATGTGCCCCAAGGCGGCGTCGTCTGGGTCTTCGCACTGAAGAAATAGCTCCGCGGGCGGATCGAAAGAAGCGGAGCAGCGGGGGGGTGGTGAATGCGGCGGACGGCAACGTCCGCCGCATTCTCGCGTGTGTGGTGGAATTGCGTGCGGGCCGAGAACGTCCCCTTCTACCCTTGTGGCAGCAGCTGGCGATGCGCTTTCGTCAAACCGCTACTTGCCGAGGCGCTCGACCTTGTCCTTTTCCTTCTGGTTCATCTCACGAATCTTAGGATCCTGGTTGTGCTGTCCCGTCGTCTGCGTGGTCGAAGCGGGTGGGGCAGTGGCATTGGGAAGCGAAGTCTGGTCCGGCGTGCTGGGGCGCGTCGCGGTTGTCGGCGGAGTCGTGCTGCTCTGCGCGAATGCTCCGCTGGTGGTCAAAAGAAAGGCGCCCGACAGCGAGACTGCGAGCGCCCTTGAGATGTTGGTCATCGATCTGCTCCTGTCAGATCGATGAAAACGGCGCGAGGCCGCTTGTGTTCCGTCTCACGCCTCCAATTGCTTGCCGATCGGAAGTGAGCGGATGCGCTTTCCCGTCGCCGCGAAGATCGCGTTGATCAGGGCCGGCGCGAACGGGGGAACACCGGGTTCGCCGACGCCGCTCGGCGGCGTGTCGGGTCCCGGCGGCACGATGTAGACGTTGGTCACCACAGGGGATTCGTCGATCGTGACGAGCCGGAAGTCGTCAAAATTCTTCTGCTGCACCTTGCCGTCCTTGAAGGTGATCTCGCCGTACTTGGCGAGACTCAGACCCATGATCGCCGCGCCCTCGATCTGCGAGGCGATGCGCTCGGGGTTGACGTAGGTGCCGCAATCGATCGCGGTGTCGACCCGCGGCACCGTCAGCTTGCCCTTGTCGTCGACGGCGACCTCGACGATGGTCGCGATGTAACTGACGAAGCTGCGGTGCGCGGCGATGCCGAGACCGTGGCCCTTCGGCATCTTGCGCCCCCACTCGCCCTTCTCGGCGACCAGCTCGACCACCTTGCGCAGGCGCGCGGTATCGATCGGGTAGCTGTCTTGGGGCTCGCCGTAGTTCCAGAGGTCCTTCACGTTCGGCTTGACGATGCGAGGCGAGCCGATTAGCTCGAGGAGCATGTCTTTCTGGTCCCGGCCGGTCGCCTGCGCGATCTCGCCGACCATCGATTGCACCGCGAAGGCCCGTGGGATGTTCGAGACCGAGCGGAACCAGCCGATGCGAGTATGCGCGGCTGCTTCCGGATTCTCGCAGGAGATATTGGCGATCTCGAACGGCATGTCGACGAGGCCCATGCCGATCTCGAACGGGGCCTGATGCACGGCGCCGGCGGCAAAGGTCGAGGCGATGCTGGGAGCCACGCTGCGGTGGCGCCAGGCGATCACCTTGCCGCTCTTGTCGAGACCGGCCTCGATCCGCTCGACCGAGACGGTGTGTACGAAGCCGTTGTGGAGGTCGTCTTCGCGCGTCCACTGCACTTTCACCGGCGCGCCGAGCTCCTTCGACAGCAAGGCGGCTTCGAGCGCGAAGTCGCACTTCGACTTGCGTCCGAACCCGCCGCCGAGCAGCGTGACGTTGACGGTGACGTTGCCTTCAGGAATGCCGAGCGTCTTGGCGACGTCCTCGCGGGTGCCGCCGGGGCTCTGCACTGGCGCCCAGATCTCCGCCTTGTCGCCCTTGACGTCAGCGACCGCGACCGGCGGCTCCATGGCGACATGTGCGAGATGCGGGAGGTAGTACTCGCCGACGATGACCTTGTCGGCGCTCTTCAACGCACCGTCCGCATCGCCCTCCTTGCGCAGGACGAGGCCCGGCTTGCGCGAGGCCTCCTCGAGCTCCTTGCGGTAGGCAACCGAGTCGTACTTGCCGTTGGGACCGTCGTCCCACACCAGCTTCAGCGCATCGCGGCCCTTGATCGCCGCGCCCGTATTGCGCGCGATCACGGCGACGCCGCCGAGGGGCTGGAACTTCGATGGCCACGGCCAGCCGCGCACCTGCATCACCTTCTCGACGCCGGGGACCTTCAGCGCCGCGTCCGGATCGAACGAGACCAGCTTGCCGCCCGTCACCGGCGGCCGTGCGATCACGGCATATTTCATATTGGGCAAGCGGACGTCCGCGCCGTAACGCGCCTTGCCGGTGGTGATGTCGTGCAGATCGACCATGCCGATCTGACCCTTGCCGAGATAGCGGAAGTCCTTGGGGTCCTTCAGCTTGAGGCCTTCGATGCTCGGCACCGATTCCTTGGCGGCATCCGCCGCGAGCTCGCCGAAGCCGAGCTTGCGGCCGCTGGCGCTGTGGACGACCTCATGATTGACCGCCTTGACCTCGGTCGCCGGCACGCCCCAGCGCTTCGCCGCGGCCTGCTCGAGCATGGTTCGGGCGGAGGCGCCGATCTGGCGCATCGGCATCAAATAGTGCCGTGTGCTGCGCGAGCCGTCGGTGTCCTGGTTGCCGAACTTGGCCTCGTCGCCATGGGCCTGCTGCACCTTGACCCTGCTCCAGTCGGCTTCCATCTCCTCGGCCACGATCAGCGGCAGGCTGGTGCGCACGCCGGTACCCATTTCCGCACGGTGCCCGACGATGGTGACGATGCCATCCGGGGCGACCGATACGAACACGCGCGGATCGACCACGACACCGTGCGGCATCTTGCCGGCGCCGGTCTCATAGGCAAGGGCCTGGCGCGACATCACGGGGGCGGCGAGGACGAGGCCGCCGGTGACGCCGAGCCCCTTCAGGATGCTGCGGCGCGAGACCTTCTCGACCCTGATATGCTTTTCGAAGCCGCGAAGCTTGCGGGGATTGTCGATGAAATTCATGTCACACTCCCGTCGATGCGAGATGGACGGCGTTTTCGATGCGCTGATAGCAACCGCAGCGGCAGATGTTGCCGGACATCGCCTCGCGGATCTGGTCGTGCGAAGGTTTGGGATTTTCGATCAGAAGGGCTGCAGCCTGCATGATCTGGCCGGCTTGGCAGAAGCCGCATTGGGGTACGTTGACCTGGCGCCAGGCCTTCTGCACCGGGTGATCGCCGTTGGGGTGCAATCCCTCGATCGTGGTGACCTCGCGTCCGGCGACGTCGTTCACCGACGTGACGCAGGCCCTCACGGCCTGCTTGTCTACGATGACGGTACAGGCGCCGCAAAGGGCCTGGCCACAGCCGTATTTGGTGCCGGTCAGCCCGGCTTCGTCACGCAGGAACCAGAGTAGCGGGAGATCCGGGTCGCCGTCCCAGCTCTGTTCCTGGCCGTTGATCTTCACCTTGATCATGATCGTCCCTCGCTCTTCATAAGCATGCCAAATTCAATGCTCGCCGACGCCGGTGGGCGACGGTTCACGCGTCGTCTCGCCGCATTCCGCCGTCGCCCCGCGCGGGCAAATCCCGGAGGGGGCAGGAATGCCAATGGCGATGTCTGGATGTGCTCGATACCTCCCGTCTTGTTCTTGATTGTATTCGCGCGGCATCGTCACGGAGCGATCGTAACAGAGATCGCTCCGGCCCGGCGTTCACAGCCGAGTGTTCTCACCGGGAAAAGATTGCATCGATGGTTTGTCAAAAGCAGGGCGCGGTCATCGCGCAGCGTGCCTGTGCAACGGCCCCAAGCAAAAAAGCTTCGTCCGCCAGGAAGACTGCGCGGACGAAGCAGGATGCCTCAGTCGAGGGAGGGAGAAACGCAAGCGCCGCGAACTTCAAGCTGAAGCCGACGGTCCTGCGCAATCATTCAGAGACCAGGACTGAGGAGCTGATGGCCCTCTTAGACGCCGTGGTGCGGAAGCCGCGACATCGCCACGGCGATGCCGGAACGAGACCTGTCCGGCTCGCTGGCCGCGGTCGGCGCCAGCGAGTGGATAAGAGCTGGCGAGGCTCGGCGGCCCCGCTCAGGCCGACTCAGGCGGCTTTGGCTTTCGCCACATGAGTTGCGATCGCGTCCATCAGTGCCGGCGAGAGGCAGTCATAGGGCTCGAGCCCGATCTCCTTCAGCCGAGAACGGATGCCGGCCATCTGCTCCGGCTTCACGCCCGACTCGATGACCGAGGAGACGAAGGCGGCGAATTGCGGCGCTTGCGAGCCCTGCTCCTGGAACAATTCGGGGTGGATGAAGTCGAGGCCGTAGAACGGGTGGCCCTTGTTCTCGATGCGGCCATACATGTGCGTGCCGCAGGCCTTGCAGGCGTGGCGCTGGATCACCGCGGAGGGATCGACGATCTGGAGCTTGTCGCCATTCTCCAGCACGGTGACGTTCTGACGTGGCACCACGGCGACGACGGAGAAGGTCGCGCCTTGCGGCTTCCAGCACTTGGTGCAGCCACAGGCGTGGTTGTGGGCGACGTCGCCCTTGATGCCGACCTTCACCGGGTGGTCGCTGCACTTGCAGACGAGTGTTCCGCCGGCGAAGCTGCCGCTGCCCTGCTTGAGGCCGTTGTCGATCGATGGATGGAGTGCAACAGTCATGGGTCGATCCTCCTTGGTGTGATGGCTGTGGGCTAGAACACGACGACGGAACGGATGGATTTGCCCTCGTGCATGAGGTCAAAACCCTTGTTGATCTCCTCGAGCTTGAGTACGTGGGTGATCATCGGATCGATCTGGATCTTTCCGTTCATGTACCAGTCGACGATCTTCGGCACGTCGGTGCGGCCGCGCGCGCCGCCGAAGGCAGTGCCGCGCCAGTTGCGGCCGGTGACGAGCTGGAACGGGCGGGTGGCGATCTCCTTGCCGGCTTCAGCGACGCCGATGATGATCGAGGTGCCCCAGCCGCGATGGCAGGCTTCCAGCGCCTGGCGCATCACGGTCGTATTGCCAGTGCAGTCGAAGGTGTAGTCGGCTCCGCCGTCGGTGAGGCCGACGAGGTGCTGAACGATGTCGCCGGTGACCTTCTTCGGGTTGACGAAGTGGGTCATGCCGAACCGCTTGCCCCACTCCTCCTTGGAATCGTTGATGTCGACGCCGATGATCTTGTCGGCGCCGGCCAACTTGGCGCCCTGGATCACGTTGAGGCCGATGCCGCCGAGGCCGAACACGATCACGTTGTCGCCGGGCTCGACCTTGGCGGTGTTGACCACTGCGCCGACGCCGGTGGTGACGCCGCAGCCGATGTAGCAGCTCTTGTCGAACGGCGCGTCCTCGCGAATCTTGGCGACCGCGATCTCCGGCAGCACGGTGAAGTTCGAGAAGGTGGAGCAGCCCATGTAATGGTAGATCGGCTTGCCCTTGTAGGAGAAACGGCTTGTGCCGTCAGGCATCACGCCCTTGCCCTGCGTCGCACGGATCGCGGTGCAGAGATTGGTCTTCCGGCTGAGGCAGCTTTTGCACTGCCGGCATTCCGGTGTGTAAAGCGGGATGACGTGATCGCCCGGCTTGACCGAGGTCACGCCCGGCCCGATCTCGCGGATGATGCCCGCCCCCTCATGGCCCAGGATCGACGGGAAAATTCCCTCGCTGTCGAAGCCGTCGAGCGTGTAGGCGTCGGTATGGCAGATGCCCGTCGCCTTGATCTCGACCAGAACTTCGCCGGACTTGGGGCCTTCCAGATCGACCTCGACGATTTCGAGCGGCTTTTTGGCCTCGAAAGCGACGGCGGCACGTGTCTTCATCGTCAAACTCCTCAGATTCTCGTAGGACGCCAAGAGGTAGTCTCGGCAGTCCTCGCAGCGTTCATTACTTGCCCATGCAGGCGTCTTCCGCCTTGGTATAGGCCTCTGTCTTCTCCTCCTTCTTGGAGGGACGCTGCCGGCCCCATGCTTCGGTGGAGCGGGCACGCAGATAGACGTAGAGATCGTCCATGTAGCAGGCCACGTTCGGATTGTCGCCGAAGGCCGGCATGACGTTCTCCTGGGCCGTCGAGATGTTCTTCCGACCGGAGGCGACCACGCCGAGGAAGTCGCCATAGCTCATGGACTTGACGGAATCCTTCAGCGCCGGCGCATAGGTGGAGCCCATGCCGTCCGGACCGTGGCAGACGTGGCAGTCGGAGTGATAGCGGCGGTATCCGGAATAGGTGAACCAGTCGACGGTACCGTCCGCCGAAATCTTGTAGGTCGGAATTCCTTCCTTATCGAGCCATTTTCCGTCGTCTTCCTTCTTCACCGCGGCGGGGTCTCCCGGACCGTCCGCGATCGCAATCCCGCCGGACGCAACGAAGATCATCGCAGCAATGACAGAGCAAATTTTACGCAAGAGATTGTCCTCGAAGGCGTTCTGTGGAGACGAGCCGGCGCGTGGGGTTTATCCACGCGCCGGAGCGATGCTGAGCGAGGCCTAGTTAGGCAGCGAGAACACGGTCAGCGTACCGCCGAGTGCCGTGTAGCTGCTGAGGGCCGCGTAGCCGCCGACGGCGCCGAGACCTGCGGTCGGATCGGTCAGACCTGCCGCCAGCCCGATGCCGGCCCAGCCACCGACGCCGGAGAGCACGGCAACGTACTGCTTGCCTGCGTTCTCATAGGTGGTGACGTTGCCGATGATGCCGGAGGGAGTCTTGAACTTGTAGAGCTCCTTGCCGGACTTGGCGTCGACTGCCTTCAGGTAGCCTTCGAGCGTGCCGTAGAACACCACGCCGCCTGCCGTTGCAAGCGCACCCGACCAGACCGAGAACTGCTCCTTGTTCGACCACACGATCTTGCCGGTCTTGTTGTCCCAGGCGATGAAGTTGCCCATGTGGCTTTCACCCGGGGGCGGGTACATCGAGAGCGTTGCGCCCACATAGGGCTGGCCCGCGGTGTAGCTCACCTTGAACGGCTCGTAGTCCATGCAGACGTGGTTGGTCGGAACGTAGAACAGCTGCGTGTCCGGCGAGTAGGCTGCCGGCTGCTCGTCCTTGGTGCCGAGCGCGGCCGGGCAGATGCCCTTCGTGTTCTTATCCTCGCCGCCGTGCTCGGTCGAGTATTGCGCGACGACTTTCGGACGACCGTAGGTCGGCGAGTTCTTGTCCATGTCGACGCCGCTGGTCCAGTTCACCTTGGGGTCGTACTTCTCGGCAACCAGCAGCTCGCCGGTTTCGCGGTCCATGGTGTAGGCGAGGCCGTTGCGGTCGAAGTGCGTCAGCAGCTTGCGGTTCTGGCCGTTGATCTGCTGATCGGTGAGGATCATTTCGTTGACGCCGTCATAATCCCACTCGTCGTGGGGCGTCATCTGGTAGACCCACTTGGCCATGCCGGTGTCGGCATCGCGCGCGAAGATCGTCATCGACCACTTGTTGTCGCCGGGACGCTGCTTCGGGTTCCAGGTCGAGGGATTGCCCGATCCGTAATAGACCAGGTTCAGCGCGGGGTCGTAGGAGATCCAGCCCCAGGTGCAGCCGCCGCCGATCTTCCATTGATCGCCCTGCCAGGTCTTCAAGCTGGAGTCCGCTCCGACCGGCTTGCCGAGCGCCATCGTCTTGACCGGATCGAGCTTGATCTGGTCATCCGGACCTTCGGAATAGGCACGCCAGACCTGCTTGCCGCTCTTGAGGTCGTAAGCGGTGAGGTGGCACTGCACGCCGAACTCGCCGCCGGAGATGCCGACCATGACCTTGTCCTTGACGACGAGCGCGGAGGATGTGCCGGTCTCGCCCTTCGCGGGATTGCCGTTGGTGGCCGACCAGGCCACCTGGCCGGTCTTGGCGTCGAGCGCGACGAGGTTGGTGTCGGCCTGATGCAGGATGATCTTGCCGTCACCGTAGGACAGGCCGCGGTTGACCGTGTCGCAGCACATCACCGGGATGACGTTGGGATCCTGCTTGGGCTCGTACTTCCAGACGATCTTGTTCTCGTTGGAAAGGTCAATAGCGTAGACCTTGTTCGGGAAGGGCGTGTGGACGTACATCATGTTGCCGATGATCAGCGGGCCGCCTTCATGGCCGCGCAGAACGCCGGTCGAGAACGTCCAAGCGACCTGGAGCTTGCCGACGTTCTGAGCGTTGATCTGGTTCAGCTTGGAATAGCGGGTGTTGGCATAATCACCCGCTGGCATCACCCAATCCTTCGGGTTCTGCGACATCTTGATCAGCTCATCATTGGCTGAAGCGCTGCCGACGGCGAGAGCCGCCGCGCAGCCTAGATAGGTCGCCAGTAGCACCTTGCGCATAGTTATTCCTCCGTTGGTCTCGTTTATTGTTTCCGAAGCATTGCTCAACCGCCGGGCTCCTCGTCCGGCGTCTGCTCGTGCAGGGCGGTCACGATTGGGACCAGAAACGATGCTGTGCTGTTTCCTCCTCCTGATGAGAGCCACGGGTCCACGTGCAGGAGCGGCCCGTTCTTTTTGTTCCTGCGGCAATCCCTATCGACTTCGCCATCGGGAAACTTGCCCAAGAGAGAAGCCGGTTTGCTTGACAGCGCACGGGAGGAAAGATTTTGATTTTGCAGTAGCGAATTCAGTTGCTTCCGCGCCGCTTCGGGGCGGTTTTCAACGATCAGGTTCCACTTGACGGCGCTGCAACTAAGGCGGAGGATTAACCTCAAGAGTGGCAATGGAACGTGGTGCTTGTTCCACGAGATCGCTCAAATTCGAGGTAAACGTCGACGGAATCACGGCTGAGGGCTCCGGCAGCGCTGGTCGCGGTTCGCATCGAATCTCCCGATCAAATCAGTGGCTGGATTAATGTCCGACACAATTCACACGCTTTCGACGACCGGAATGACGCCGAAGCGGCAGATCCAGAGCTGGATTGACGGGCTGACGAGCCTGTGTGGGCATTTCGACGTCGATCCGCTAGAGGCGTCCTCGCTGGAAGGCCGCATCGACTACACCAGCGTCTCGCGCCTGAAGCTCTGCCAGATCGAGGTGAGCCAGCATCGCATCGCGCACACGCTGGCGCGCGCCAAGGCGAACGAACATCCGTACATCAAGATTCACTTCCAGACCTACGGGGTGTCCTATTTCGAACAGGAAGGCCGCCACATCGAAATCAACCCCGGCGACATCATCGCCTATGATGTTTCCTGCCCGCATTCGATCATCAGCCCGGCCTTCACGCGTCACGACGTGGTGATCGTGCCGAAGGCACTGTTGCGCGACCGGGGATTCCCGTCGCAGAGGATGCCAGCCTGCAAGCTGTCATCGAAGACGGGTACGGGGCGGATCGCCCATGATTTCGTCCACGCCACCTTCGACGAGGCGGCAAAGCTGTCGGCAAACAGCGCGGTCGGCGTCGCCGATTCGCTGATCGACCTTCTGTTGCTGCCGCTGCGCGAGGCCGACACGATGTTCGATCGTGTGGGGCCCGAGGCGATGTATGTGCGCGCGCAGTTCTTCATCCGCGAGCATCTGCGCGATCCGGATCTGTGCATCGACCAGATCTCGGCCGAGCTCGGCTGCTCCAAGCGCTACCTGCACATGCTGTTCTCCGAGCGCGGCACCACGGTGAGCGACTACATCTGGCAGGCGCGCCTGCAGAACTGCCGTCAGGAGCTGGAGGCTCACGCCGGCAAGACCATCACCGACGTCGCCTTCTCATGGGGCTTCTCCAGCTCATCGCATTTCAGCCGGGTGTTCCGAAAATACTTCGGCGTGGTGCCGTCCTCGATCCACAAGGCGCAGCAGGGCTCGGCGACTTCGGGCGAGCATTGAGCGCTTTCGAGCGAATGCTCCAGGGCATGATCCGGAAAGCGCGCAGCAGTTTCCGAAAAGATCGTGCCCAGACTGCAACCTGAAGCTTGATGACAATTATCCTGAAGTTCAGGCCGGTTCGAGTCCAAGCGATTTTGCGCTCTCGATCCAGATCGGCAGCTCGCGCTGGTACAGCGCGTTGGTTTCCTTGAAGCCGATTGCGGGTTCGAGCACGAAAGTCGCGAGAACCTCCTTCACCTTCGGATCGCTGTTGGCGGCGACGCAGAGCTCGGCAAGGCGGTCGACCACCGGCTGCGGCGTCGCCTTCGGCACTGCCCAGCCGGTGAATCCGCTCACCGTGAAGAATTTCGACGTCGCGCCCTGCTCGGGAAGCGTCTTGATGGTCGGAATTGCATCGACCTTCTTCGAATGTACGGCGAAGACGGTGCCGCGGTCGCTTTGCAGGGCCGACTGCGCGGCCGTGTAGCTGCCCATGGCGGCATCGAGGGTGCCTTCGAGCATCCCCGTCCACATCGGCGCTTCGCCGCGATAGTGCACGGGTTCGATATTGAGGCCGTACTGCTTGTTGAGCTCGTTGATCGTCATGTGCGGGGCCGAGCCCGCGCTGTAGGTGCCGAAGTTCACCTTGCCGCTCTTGCGGGCGAAGGCGACGAAATCCTCCAGCGTCTTGACCCCGGTTTTCGGGTTCGCCACCAGCAGCAGGCCCGCGCCTGGAATGACGCTGACCAGCGTCAGATCCTTGTCCATGTCGTAGCCGGGATTTTTCATGACCACCCGGTTCATGATGTAGGTCGTCGAGATCGAGCACAGGATGGTGTGCCCGTCGGGCTCGGCACGGGCGACCTCCGCCGTACCGATCGCGCCGGAGGCTCCGGGCTTGTTCTCGACGACGACGGTCTTGCCGACCTGCTTGGAGATGAATTCGCCATAGGCGCGTGCGAGCAGGTCGGTCTGCCCGCCGGCCGGATAGCTGCAAATCATCCGGATCTGCCGCGACGGCCACGCGCCTTGCGCGGAGGCGCCGCGCAGGACGAACGGTATCGCCAATGCAGTGCTACCGGCGGCGATGAAGTGGCGGCGATCGAGCTTGGCGGACATGATTCTCTCCCGTATTTTTGCCGAACCTACTGCATCAGGTCGTCTGTGCCATGGGCCGCAGGCGAGACAGATTGGCGCATTCGCACGTCTGTTTATGCCCGGCTCTGAGGAGCGCCGCGGCATACCGCGCTCCGGAGCACGAGCGCGCGCCCAATCACCGCTGGATGATCTTGGTCCAGACGTCGCCCAGAATCGCAGGCTCCCGCGGCGGCAGATAGGTGAGGCCGGCCTGCTTGCCGAATTCGGCGAGCTTGCCCTCAGCGGCAAGCTGGCCGAGCGCCTTGTTGACGGCCTCGATCAGCGCGCTGTCGCTGGCGAGCCCGACATAGCCGCGATTGGCGCCGATCGGATAGTAGTAGCCGGACGCGGTGATCGCCGTGTCGGGGTGGGCGGCGCGATGGGCGTCGAAGCGAGCAAGATCGATCAGTGTCGCATCATGGTCCCCGCGCTGGAGCGCGCCGAGGAGGTCATCGCGGCCGGGGACGAGATGGGTAATGCTGTCGATCAGGCGGCCCTTGTCGAAGGTCATCAGGATGGCGTCGCCCAGCGACCCGCTTTCGATCACGAGACGGAGGCCGGCGAGATCGCCGATGTCGCCGATCTTGCGGCCGCGGGCCTTCGGCCCGAGCACCACCGTCATCGGCGAATAGACGTAAGGCTGGCTCGGCGCGAGCACGCCCAGCGGGACGCGGCGCCGCCGATCGTCGCGCGTGGCCCCGGCGAAATCCGGCAAGCGCGCCGTCTTCATGCCGGGGACGACGAGTGAATCCTGCGTCAGCGCGTAGCCGCCGACCAGCGAGCAGCGCCCATCCGAGAGCAACGCGTTGGCCTCGAGCTGCGGGCTCGCATCCTCGTCCAGCCTGCTCTCGAACCACTGGATCCTCAGCGGCCGTCCGAGCCGTTCCGCGATCGCCTTGGCCAGCAGCACGTCGAAGCCTGCGTCCGGCTTGCCGCGCTGATGCACCGACAGCGGCGGCCGGTCCTCGTCGAGACATATCTTCAGGGGATCGTCGGCCGCAAGAGCGGCCGACGCCGTCGTGGCAAGCGCGGCTGCAACGCTCCAGGCAATGCGTCGGCGCCTCATGGCTTCCTCCGACTGGAGATGAAGGCCCAGAGATCGCCGATCTGGTCGTCGCTGAGGATGTCGCCCCAGGGCGGCATCTTGTTGTTCTTGCCGTTCTTGACCGTGGTGACGAAGCGCGTCTTGTCGTCGGGGATGGCGCGCAGGTCCGGCGTGATGGTGCCCGAGTTCATCAAATTGGGCCCGTGGCAGTGTGAGCATTTCTCGGCATAGGTCGACTTGCCGTGGTCGATCTGCGCTTGCAGCGGATTGCCGCTTGCGTCATCCGCGGCGCGAACGGTCGCCGCAAGCGCGACCGTCAGCACCGCGACGGTGGCGATCGTCGCCACCGTCCTGTGTGATACTTCTCTCAGCATCGTGCCGTGTTTACTGCTTGACCGCAAAGACCCACAGCGAGCCGCCGGGCGGCACCTTGGCTAGCCGCTCGTCGCCGGAGAACAGCGAGTAGACGCCGCCATAGCCGCTCGTCACCGCAACATACTGCACGCCGTCCTGCTGCCAGGTCACCGGCTGTCCCTCGATGCCGGACCCGGTCTGGAATTGCCAGAGCTTCTTGCCGGTGTCGGCGTCGAAGGCCTCGAATTCGCCGGTCAGTGCGCCCGAGAACACGACGCCCCCGGCGGTCGACAGCACGCCCGAGAAGCGCGGAATGTCGCTCGGCGCTTCCCATTTCGACTTGCCGGTCATGGGGTCGATGGCCTTGAGGTGGCCGCGCGGTCCGTCCCCGAACTCCCAGGGATCGGTCAGGTCCATGCCGAGATACCATTCACCCTGCTTGAAGGTGACGGGCTCCGCCTTGTACTTGCCGCCGAAGTTGAGCGTGTTGGCATAAGCGAGTCCGGTCTGCGGATTGAACGACATCGGCTCCCAGTTCTTGCCGCCGAGGATGGACGGATAGACCGTCACCTTCTTGCCCTCGCGCGCGTCCTTCGAAACGTCGGTCTCGAGCGGACGCCCGGTCTTCATGTCGATGCCGGTCGCCCAGTTGACCTTCACGTAAGGGTTGGCTGCGAGCAGCTTGCCGTTGGTGCGGTCGAGCACGTAGAAGAAGCCGTTGCGGTTGGCATTCATCAGCGTCTTGGTCGGCTTGCCCTCGACGTTCACATCGGCGAGCACCATCTCGGCCACGGCGTCGTAGTCGAACGGATTGTTCGGCGAGAACTGGTAGTGCCACTTGATCTTGCCGGTCTTGGGGTCCAACGCCAGCACGGAGCAGGTGTAGAGGTTGTCGCCGGGACGCACCGCCGAATTGAACGGGCCGGGATTGCCGGTGCCCCAATAGACCGTGTTCAGCTCCGGGTCATAAGAACCCGTGATCCAGGTCGATCCGCCGCCGAGTTTCCAGGTGTCGCCCTTCCAGGTGTCGCCGCCGGGCTCGTCCGGCGAGGGAATCGAGTGGGTGCGCCAGAGGCGCTTGCCGGTCGCCGGGTCCCAGCCGTCGATGAACCCACGGGTGCCGAACTCGGCGCCGGAGACGCCGGTGATGACGACGCCGTCGGCAACCAGCGGGGCCACCGTCATCGAATAGCCTTCCTTGATGTCGGCCGCCTTCTGCCGCCACAGCTCCTTGCCGTTTTTCGCGTCGATTGCAATCACATGGGCATCGAGCGTCGTGCGGAACAGCTTACCTTCATGGATCGCGACGCCACGGTTGATGATGCCGCAGCAGACGATTCGCGGCGTCTCGGCGGGATACTCGATCTTGCTCTTCCAGATCTGCTTGCCGGTCTTGGCATCGACTGCCATGGTGGCATTGTGCGAGGTCACGTAGATGACGCCCTGATAGACAATGGGCTGGGATTCCTCACTACGATCGTCATTGAAGCTGTAATTCCAGATCGGGACGAGGTTCTTGACCGTGTCCTTGTTGATCTGCTTCAGCGTCGAGAAGCGCTGGAGATTATAGCCCATTCCGTAATTGAGAACGTTCGACGTGTCGGTCGCACCCTTGACCAGCTGCTCGGTGGTTTGTGCAGTTGCACAGGTTGACGCAAGCATGACGAGGCCTGCGGCCATCGCAAAGCGTTTCATCCGTTCCTCCCAATATGCGCGCCTTTTGACGCTGCGAATGCAACACTCCGCCTGAAAGCAAAACACGTCAATACGAAAGTCGTAAGTGCCGTGCCGCTATCGCCGGACCTGGTGCCGGTCACCTTACGGAAACCTGACGCAAGCAACGCCACTTGTGCGCAGACGCTGAGAAAATTCCGCGGTACGAAGCAGTCCCGGGCGTAGGTCGCCGGGCGGCACGGCCGGGTCTCCCCGGTTGTAGCGCGCGCAAGTTGCAAGTCCGGACTTGAACCAAGGCCCGCTTGCGGATTTATGTCGTTCCTGTCCCCGTCGATTCGGGGCTCTTCGGTAGGGAGGTCTAGATGATTTCGCGTCGTTCAATTGCCCTAGCGCTTACGATTGCATTGTCAGCCGGTCCGGCGTGGTCGGCCTCTGGCAACGCGGTCAAGTCGTTCGACACCGACAATGACGGCACGCTGGATCTTGCCGAGGTGAAGAAGGCGGCTGCCGCAATGTTCACAAAGCTCGATCCCGATCGCGACGGCACGCTTGATGCGCGCGAGCTGCGCGGACGGTTGTCGGCGAAAGAGCTTGCCGCCGCCGATCCCGACCGAGACGGGACCCTCACGCTCGATGAATATCTGTCCGTGGTCGAGCAGCGCTTCAACGCAGCGAATCCCGACAAGGACGGAACGCTGGATGCGAAGGAGCTGAACTCGCGCGCGGGCCGCACCCTGCTGCGATTGTTGCGGTGAGCACCGCAATCGGAACCGACGCGACGAGGGCAGTGTCTGCGATCATTCCGGCCTGACGCTCGGAACATCGGGCTGCTCGGCCTGTTTTCTCCGCAATGTCCTGCCCGGCGCCGGGGCTGCGCGGGCGGGAGAAGAGGAGATGCAGATGAACACGAAACGTTACGTTCTTGCTGCCTGCGCCATCCTGACACTGAGCGCCGGCGTTGCCGTCGCCGGCCCGTGCAACACCGGTAGTGCCAGCACCGACAAGGATGCTGGCTCCGGTCCGGTCACCGTGGGTGCCGCCCAATCGCAAGCGCCCAGTTCAACGACGGATAGTGGCCAGCATCCGCCGACCAGCACGATGAATCGTGCAAGCGGTGAAACGCCGGCTTCGTCCGAGGATGCGCAGCGGCAAATGCAGAGTGAGCCGACCGCAGCTCAGCGCGCCGAAGGTGCCAAGCCGAATGCCGTAACGGCCGACAAGGGCTGCTGACGGGGCCGTTCTGTCGTTTTCGATTCGACGCGCGGTGCGTTGCACAAGCGGTGCCCGTTGGTCATGTTGACCAAGAGAGAACTGGCTTTGCCCGAGAGAGAAATGCAGCCGCGAAGAATCGACACAGACGCGCTGAGCGGTCGAATCCAGGCTTGAACTACACTTGGTGCAGCCCTAGGTTTTGCGCCGCGCGATACCGCGCTCATACCTTGGGAGACGCGTATGGCTTGGAAAGCTCCGAAGATCGTGGAAGTGCCGGTCGGCATGGAAATCAACATGTACGCCTGCGCTTTGCGCAAGTAAGGCCGACGACCTGCCGCGGCTTCATTGGCAAACGCCGCCGAAGCCGTGGCAGTGTCGCGTCACTTAGTATCGGATCTGGCCTGCCGTCGTTGAGCCTCGAGCCCCACCGTCGAAGCAAAGCCGAGCTTCTTCAATCCTCCTGATGAAAATCCAGATCGCGATGTGCGGCAGTGTGTTACGCTCGCGCCTCGTCAGCGCCGCATCAGGTGGCGCACGCCTTCGGGGGCATGGGGATGCACGGCGGGGCTGGCAAGTTCGGGTGGGCGGTCGCGTGCATGGCCGCGCTGGCACCAGCATGCGTCAGCGCCGAGGAGGGCTTCGATACCGAGCACATCTTCGGTTTCATGGTCGGCACCGACATCGGCCATGTCGGCGAGCGGGAATTCCAGACCCAGACGACAGGGCGCCTCGGTAAAGGCGGGGTCGCCTATCGCGCCCTCTCACACGAGGTCGAGATCGAGGTGGTACCGCTGCCGAATTTTCGCATCGAGATCGGCGGCACCGCCAGCTTGCACGACATCACCGGCGTCCCTCAGATCGACGATCGCCGCCAGTTCAACTTCCATGGCGCCTCGCTCGACCTGCGCTATCGCCTGCTCGACCGGCAACGCGCGCCGTTTGGCTTCACCGTCGCCGCCGAGCTGCATGGCGACCGCATCGACGAGACCAGCGGCGCCAAGGGGCGGATGTATGGCACTGATTTCACGCTGGCTTTCGACCGCGAGCTGGTTCCGAATTTCGTCATCGGTGCGCTCAATCTGATCTATCAGCCGGAATGGGCGCGCTTCGAGATGGCAGGGCAGTCCGAGAAGAGCTCGACGGTCGGCGCGGCGTTTGCCGGCTTGGCGCGCGTGCGACCGAACATTCTGCTCGGCGGGGAGATGCGTTATTTCAGGCAGTATGAGGGAATCGGCCTCGGTGAGTTCTCAGGGCAGGCCCTGTTCGCCGGCCCAACCGCCTACTTCCAGCTCTCGGAGCGTTCGCGGCTGACCATGAGCTGGAGCATGCAGGCTTGGGGACGTCCGGCCGGATCGAGGGCTAATCTCGACCTCGTCAATTTCGAGCGGCATCAGGCACGTCTGGTATTTGGAGTTAACTTCTAGGGCCGGATCTTCGCCTCTCTCGCCTGCAGGAAGAACGAATAGAGGGCTTCCAGTTCTCACTCCGGATTGAAACTTCTCCCTCCTTGGGACGTAAGATTTCGTGATAATCTGTCCATTGCCCCTTGCGAGAGGATCCTGGCATGAACCCGATTGACTTGGTGGTGACCGTGTGTGCGGTGCTCTCGCCTGCGACCTGCGAGGAGCAGCATTTGATGTTCAATTATTCCGGGTCGCCGCGGCAATGCGCGATGGCCGCGCCGCCCTATATCGCGCAATGGGTTGGTGAGCACCCGAAATGGCATGCGGTGCGCTGGCGCTGCGAATATCCACGCCCGAACGACAGGGCGTGAGGAGCCCGCGCTACTTCGTGCAGTCCTGCAGATCCTTGTCGGCGATCGAGAACACCGCATCCGCCTTGATTTCGATATCCCGGACGATGCACTGCCGCGCATTGGGATAGCTGACCTTCGCATCGTAGCGACCGGGCTCGACACCGGTGATGCGCAGCCGTTCGTCGTGATCGACTTCCTTGTCCTTGTCGTTCAAGCACTGGTTCGGACCCCAGTCGGTCTTGCCGGCCGGTGCGAGTTGGAAGCCGGAGATCGTCTCAGCCGTCAGGTTCCAGAGCCGGATGCCCTTGCCCTTGGTCTGCGCGGCGGCGTCGCCGGCAAGCGTCAACAACGGCATCAATGCCAGAATCCAACGCATCAAGCAGTCCTCCCACAGGCGCGCCGTCATTCCCTGATCAGGCGTTCGCGGTTCTTTGCCTTGTCGAAATTTTTGGCGCGGTCAAGGCCGTTCGGCGCGATCAGCTTCGCCGAGGCGAGATCGGCGCCGTCGAAATCGGCGTCGATGACGATGGCGCCGGTCAGATCGGCTCCGCCGAGTTGGGCGTTTTTCAGCGATGCACCGCTCAGGTCGGCGCCCCTGAGGACCGCGAATTCAAGGTCGACGCGTGACAAATCGGCGTTGCGCGCGTTCAGCCGTTCCAGATTGGCGGATCTCAGCACCGCGCGCATCAGCCCCATCGACTGGTTGCGCATGTCGGCACCGAGATGCGCATCCGCGATCGACGCGCCGACCATGCTCGCGCCGGTGAGATCTGCCGTGATGCGTGCACCAGTCAGATCGGCGCCGTCGAGGCGAGCACGTGCCATCTGTGACGCGAACAAACTGGCACCCTTCAGGCTCGCGCCCGTGAGATCTGCATCCAGCAGCCACGCCTGATCGAGGATCGCCCCATCAAGCCGGGCGCCGGCGAATTTCGTCTTGTTGAGCCGTGCCGCACGGAGAATTACGTTGGTCAGGTCGAGACCACTGAGATCGAGCCCCGATAACCGCTTGCCGGTCAAATCGGCGGGGGCGCCGGCGCTCGCTTTGGCCAGCGCGGCCTCGACCTCCTGCCGGCTCATCTCGGCGGAGACCATGGCGGGTGATGTCAGATCGAGATCGCGCATCATGTCCTGCGCGCGCGTCGTTGTCGCGAGCAGAGCAAGGCCAAGTGCCGTCAGGGCGATCCTTCGCTTCATCAGCAGACTCCGCTGCGACCCAATTTAGCACGGGTCTCGCGCGGTTGCCTATGAGACATCCCGCCCGGCGTGAACGTCGCCTTGTTCCGCTTGAATGCGCCGTGCAAGCTCGGTCCTGATCGCCGCAATCTCGGCCTCGCTGCGCGCAGCGCGCGGGATGGCGATCGGAAGCTCCTGCACGATCCGCGCGGGACGCGGCGACAAGAAAAACAGGCGGTCGCCGAGCCGGATCGCATCGTCGAGACTGTGGGTGACGAGCAGCGTCATCACCGGACGGCTCGCGACCAGCGTCACGATCTCGTCGCGCAAGCG
Organism: Bradyrhizobium cedriense; assembly: GCF_054602315.1. Classification (NCBI taxonomy): domain Bacteria; kingdom Pseudomonadati; phylum Pseudomonadota; class Alphaproteobacteria; order Hyphomicrobiales; family Nitrobacteraceae; genus Bradyrhizobium; species Bradyrhizobium cedriense. The sequence goes on from NZ_JBTSWB010000001.1 coordinate 768,328, forward strand.
GCCGGCGAGCGCATCGTCGAGTGAGGCGAGGGGCTCGTCGAGCACCAGGAGATCTGGCTCGACCGCGAAGGCACGGGCCAGTGCGACGCGGCGGGCAAGGCCGAGCGACAATTCGCCGGGGAAGTGGCTGCGATGCGCTTCCAGCTCCAGGATACGAAACAGCTCCGAGAGCTTCGCGTCGGAAATATTCGGCGCCGCAAGCCGTACATTCTGCTCGACCGAGCGCCACGGCAGCAGCCGCGGCTCCTGGAATACCATGCCGATCCGCGCCTCCGGCGGTCGCGCGACGCGGCCTGCAAAGTCGTGGTCCAGTCCCAGGATAATGCGCAGCATCGTGCTCTTGCCGCAGCCGGACGGGCCGATGAGCACGCCGACCTCGCCGGATTGAAGCGCGAATTTGACAGGCGCAAGTACCTCGTGCGTTCCGCCCGCGGCACTCCTGAAGGTCTTTCCTGTGATCTCGACCTCAAGCCGCACGGGGGCGCCACCTGTTTGCACGGGCTTCGAACGGCTGCACCAGCAAGGTTTCGATGACGAGCACGACGGCGGCGAAGGTCAGGGAATAGGCCAGCAGGCGCGGCGTGTCGAACAGCTGGAAGGCGATGCCGATCTCGAAGCCGACGCCGTTAGGCCGACCCAGGAGCTCGGCGACCAGCACGATCTTCCACACCAGCGACAGCCCGGAGCGTGCGGAGGCTGCGATATAGGGCGCAAGCTGCGGCAGCACGACGTGGCGGAAGGCGCGCCAGCGCGGCATCGCGAACACGCTCGCCATCTCGTCGAGCGAGCGGTCGAGCGCGCGCGTGCCCTCGCGCAAGGTGACGATCGCGGTCGGGAGCTTGTTGATGGCGATCGCTGCGATCGCGGCGGCCTCGGTGAGTCCAGCCCAGATATAGGCCAGCACGATCACGACCAATGCGGGCAAGTTCAGCAGCAGGATGAGCCAGGGATCGCCGAGCCGGTCGGCGAGCTTGACCCGGCCCATCAGATAGCCGATCGCGCTGCCGAGCGACATCGCCAGGGTGAAGGCGAGCGTGACGCGCGCCAGCGTGGCGCCGAGATGCACGAACAGCGCGCCGGATGAGGCCTCCGCGATCATGACCTGGAGCACGGCCGGCGGGGAGGGCAGTTTCGCGCCGCCGACGAACAACGCGGCGATCCACCAGATCGCGAGGAACAGGGCGAACGAGAGAAGACGCAGCACCTCAGTCTCCGGGGACTGCGTGATAGAAGGTGCCTGGATCGAGCTCGGCCGCCGGGCCGACGAGATCGCGGCCGCCAATCTCGGCCAGCACGCGGTAGAGCACGCGCGCGTCCTTTTCCTCGTCATCGATGCTCCGGCGCGGAATGCCGTCGCGGTAGCGGTCGCGGTAGGTCTTGAGCACGGCCGGGTCGGTTGTGCCGGTGAGCGGCGCGACTTTGTCCCAGGCCTCATCCGAGGTCGCCAGCAGCTCTTTGGCCTTGCGCGTCATCGCGATGAAGCGCGCCACGGCGCCGCGATGGCTCGCGGCCCAGCTCTCATCGAAGACGTAGCCGACGGCCGAGACCGCACCCTTGGCGCCCAGTTTCGGCAAGATGTCCTCGATGCCGGTGAGGCGTCTCAGACCTTTGGCCTCGAGCTGGGCGCAGAAGTTCCAGAAATTGAGGCTCGCATCCATTTCGCCATCGAGCGCCTTGGCGGCGATCAGGGGCGGGGCGCCGTAGACGATCGTTGCCTGCGACTTCAAGTCGATGCCGTCCAGCTTCATGCGCGCCTGGAGCAGCAGCCAGCTCTTGTCGATCGCACCACCGGCGACCGCTAGCTTGCGGCCCTTCAGGTCTGCGAGTGTCTTGATCGGCGAGTTGGCGGGTACCATCACCGCACCGAGCGCGCTCGAATAAGGATAGAAGGTGAGCTTGGCGCCGAGCGCACGCTCGCGCGAGACCCACAGCCAGTCCGACAGGATGATATCGGCGCTGCCTGCACGCATCGCGATCTTGCCGGCCTCGGTACTCGCGAGTTCGGCGACCTCGAGCGACAGGCCTGCCTCCTTGTCCAGACCGCCCGCGCGGATCGCGGCCAGCTCCCAAGAGAACGTTCCGGTCTTCTGCACCGCAAGGCGGATCGTCTCCGCGGCGCGGCCGGGTGCGGCTGGCATCAACGCCAGCGTCACCGCAAGCGCCAATATTCGACCGGGTACTCTCATCACCTTGTGAGCCGTTTCCTCTGACAGAGCGCTTTTCAGGACAATACGCATAGCATAGCTTTCGTCGCAACCATTGGGAGGATGCGCATGAAACTGGCGGGACAGCTACGACCGATTGTCGCCGCATTGATATTGACGTGGACAGCATGCGGGGCTCGGGCCGAGGAGGCCAACGATTATCCCACGTCGGCGCGCGCCGAATACGTCTATGGCTGCATGAAGGCCAACGGCGAGACACGGGCTGCGATCGAGCAATGTTCCTGCTCGATCGATGTGGTCGCCTCGATCATGCCCTATGGGCGCTACGTCACCGCCGAGACCGCGCTCAGCATGTCGCAGGTGCGCGGCAATCTCGGCGTCCAATTCCGCACGTCGGAGCAGGCGAACTCGGCCGTGAACGATCTACGCCGCGCGCAGGCGGAAGCCGAGGTGAGGTGCTTCTAGTCGGTGGCGCGAAGCGCCGAGATCACGTCCCCGGCTTCTCCACATCCCACTCGTTGCGGAACACGTGCCCGTCCGTGTCCTTTGCTTCCGCGCGGAAACGCTTGGCGCCGTTGGACACGTAGGTGAAGCGCAGGTTGGGATCTTCCGAGATCGAGATGCCGCCTTCCATCGACAGCACGGGGCTGTCGTCCTGCGTCAGCTTCAACTGGTTGATGAAGAACGCGGGAATGTAGAGCTGCGTGACCTGGTCCATCTGGAGACCGGAATTGTTGGGATGGCCGATCATGATTTGCGCCTCGCGGACGCGGCTCGCCGGCGCATCCTCGCGTGCGAACTGGCGGTAGCGCATCTTGCCGAGTCGGTTCTTGGCTTCCTCGACGTTTTTGCCCGCCGGCGCCGAGCAGCCGCCGGACGCCTTCACGTAAGTCTTGGACATATAGAGCTGGCCGTCGCTGAGCTCGGCGACCGCGTGGACATCGGTGTAGTTGTTGACGCGCACGCGTGTCGAGATCTCCGTGACGTTCGCGTCCGGCCCTAGCTCGAACTTCGCCGCCATCGGTGCGGGATTACGGTCGATCACCAGCGTGATCGAACGGATGCGGCGCGCATCACCGGGCGACAGCTTGCTGCGCAGCGTCACCGGCACGATGGCCGCATCCTCCGCGCGGTATGGCATCTCGATGCCGATGACGGCGCTGCCGTCGTTCATCGGACGGCTGCCGAAGATGTCCTGCACCAGGCCCGGCCAGGGATCATGAGCCTCTTCAGCCTGCGCCGGCATTGCGAAAGCCATGCTGAGCAGCAGGGCGGTGAGAGTCAGGCGGCGTGTGCATCCCGTCATGGTCATGATCCCGCGCGGACGAAACGATCGTTGGCGACAGCCTAGCGCGCCCGCTACTCCCATTCAATTTCCGAGAATGCTGCGGTTGCGTTGCGAGCGTTGTAGTCGTCGAACAGCTGCCAATGCGACCGTTCCGAGGCGGCCGCCTTGTCCGCGGCAGTGCGGATCGGCTCGCCATTCTTGTTCAGCGTGCGGACGTCGGACAGCAGCGTTGACAGGTAGCGCCGTTCATCGCTCAGCGCGGCAGGCCAGTCGCTCACGGGGCCGTGACCGGGAACGACGCGGAGCGCCGGGATTGCTTCCAATCCCTTCAGTGTTTCGAGCCAGCCGCGGATGCTGCCGTCCATGACCGGAATGTGGCGAAGAAAGACGAGGTCGCCCGCGAACAGCGTTTTGGTCGTCTCATCGTAAACGGTCAAGTCGCTGTCGCTGTGTCCGGCCGGCCAGGCACGCAAGGTCAGGCGGCGCGACCCCAGATCGAGCGTCATCGCGTCGGTCACGAGTATGGTCGGGGCAATGATCTTGACGGGATCGATCAGTTCGCTGCCCATGATGCGGCGGAAATTGTCGAGATAGAATGGTCCCCGCGTCGCAAATGCCTGCGGCAGCCTGCTGTGGCCGACGAAGCTCACCCCCTCCGCAACGAAGGCGGCATTGCCGAAGACATGGTCGGGATGCCCGTGGGTGTTGATGACATAGCGGATCGGCTTGGGCGTGCGGGCCCGCACGGCGGCCAGCAGCGCCTCGCCTTCGCGAAGGCTGCCGCCGGTGTCGATCACGGCGACCGCGTCCTGGCCGACGATGAAGCCGACATTGGCAATGTCGCCCTCGTTCTCGCGGGTCATCAGGGCAATGGTCCCGGAGTGTACGAAGATTCCCGGTGCGACTTCGCTCACAGGCAATTCGGCTGCCCAAGCGCGTGCTAGCGTTGCTCCCAGCAGGAACCAGGCTGCGATCATCAGAGCGATGCGAGACACTTTTCCGCCTCAGTTCATAGGATTCGTCTCATTGCACTGCAGCAAGCAAGGCCAGCGCAAAGTTGGCACAGGTGGCGCGTCATGCGTTGCATGGATAGCATTCAATCAAAACGAGGAGGAAGCACGATGACGCAGGTCGGACGACATCGTCGCTGGTTGTTTTCGCTGTGGGTCGTGGTCGCATCCTGCGCGTTCGGCGCTTCCGCCATCGCGCAGACCAGCGAGACCGGCGATCTCTCATTCGAACTGGTCGATCCCAAGGTGCTGCGCGTCTGCGCCGATCCGCGCAATCTGCCGTTCTCCAACGACAAGGGCGAGGGGTTCGAGAACAAGCTGGCCGAGCTTCTTGCGGACAAGCTGCAGAAGAAGCTCGACTACGTCTTCTTTCCGCAGGCCAGCGGCTTCGTGCGAATGACGCTGGGTGCCCACCGCTGCGACGTCATCATGGGCTTCCCGCAAGGCGACGATCTCGTGCAGGGCACCAATCCCTATTACCGTACGACCTATGCGCTGGTCGCGAAGGCGGGCAGCGGGCTTGAGGACGTCGATATACTCGAGGATCCGAAGTTGAAGGGCAAGCGTATCGGTATCGTCGCCGGCACGCCGCCGGCAACCAACATGGCGCTGGCGGGTTTGATGGGTGATGCAAAGCCCTATCAGTTGATGATCGATACGCGCTTCGACAATTCGGCGCGGGCGATGGTCGACGACCTTGTTGCCGGCAAGATCGACGCCGGCGTGCTGTGGGGCCCGATGGCCGGCTACTACGCGAAGCAAGCCGGCTCTTCGCTCCATGTCACGCCGCTGGTGAAGGAAACCACCGGGCCGAAGCTGGTTTATCGCATCGGCATGGGCGTGCGTCCTGCCGACCAGAACTGGAAGCGGCAGCTGAACAAGCTGATCCAGGACAATCAGGGTGAGATCAACAAGATCCTGCTCGATTTCGGCGTCCCGCTGCTGGACGAGAGCAATCGCCCACTCGGCGGGGAGACCGCCAAGAAGACGCCATGAGGCGGCCTCTTGCCGCTGTGTTCGTCGCCGCCCTGCTCGTGGCACCGGCGTTGGCGCAGCAGCAGGAGCCATTCGAGCCCGAGGGCTATCGCACCGACAACTATCGTGCGCCGGTGCCGGCGACGCTTGCCGGCGCGCGCGTGCTCACCACCGAGGAGGCAGCGGCGATCTGGCGCGCGAACGGCGGCGCGTTCGTCGACGTAATGCCGCGGCCGCCGAAGCCGAAAGGCCTTCCCGCAGGCACCGTCTGGCGCGATGCGCCGCGCAGGAACATCGCGGGCAGCATCTGGCTGCCGGACACCGGCTACGGCATCTTGCCGCCCGCCATGGACGATTATCTCCAGCGCGGCCTCGCGCGCGCCTCGCGCGGCGACAAGGCCGCCCTGCTCGTGATTTATTGCCTCGCCGATTGCTGGATGTCCTGGAATGCCGCCAAGCGTGCGCTGGCTTACGGCTATTCAAACGTCGCCTGGTTCCCCGACGGCACCGACGGCTGGGAACGCGCGACGCTTCCGACCGAGGAAGCGCAACCGGAGCCGCGCCCTGAGCAGCAGTGATCAGGCGAAGGTGCGGTTTCTCTCCGCAGGCGGAGAGAGGTCCGGAGCAGTTCCGTTACTTCTGCTTCTGCAGCTTCGTCAGCGTACCGGTGCCGTTCGTCTCGGTGGCCGTATAATTCACCCTGTCACCGGCATGGACGGCATCCAGCATCGCGGCATCCTTGGTCTTGTACTCCTGGAGCGCGCCGGCGCTGCCAGCGCTGGCGCCGACCGTACCCTTCTGCGTCTGCTGGATCGAGATCGTGCCGTTGAGCCGGTCGATCCGCGTGATCATTCCGGTCATGTCTTCGGCAAATGCGCTTGATGCGAGCAAGCTAAGGGCCGCAGCGCCCGCGAAGATGAATCTTGTTGTTCCCATCGAGGCCTCCCGACGTATGGGTTCATTCGACAAGGCATCCTGGATCGATTTGGTTCCGGCGAATAGCGCGGTAAAAGGTTAATGGTTGCGGAACTTTCGTAAGCCGTCAGCGATGTTGACGCTATTCCATTTCCTGCTGGATCACGCGCCCCAGCGCGAACAGGCGCTGGTCGATCGTGGTTGGAACCTCGCAGACGAAGCGCACCACCTTGGTGCGGTCCTCGAAGATGCGGGTTTTCCAGATCAGCTCGTTGCTGAGCGCCTCGACCTTGGCTTCGTCTCGGGGTGTCGCGCCTTGCAGGGTGTGGAGCTGGAGCGTTTCCTCGCGAATCTTGTCGGCGGCCTCGCGCTGCTTGCGGCTGACGCGTTCGAGCCCGTTCATGACCTGCGAGCGCTGAGCATTGAGCGTGTCGAACAGGCCGGCAAATAGCAGCTTCGCATTCGTCGCCTTGTCGGAACCGGAGGCCGCCAGAAACTCCTTCACCGATTTCTCGGCCTCGTCCAACGACGTCTTGCGTGCCGCCAGTTTCGCGACCAGCGCGCTGACCTTGGCGTCGTCCTGCCATTTGTTCTGGACGTCGTCGAGCGGCGGACCGGCCCAGACGGCCGCGAGCGAAATCTCCGGCACCTTGGCCTGGGTGCAGGGCCAATCCGGAAAGCGCGGATCGGCCGCGTGCGCGGCCGCGCCGGACAGCGCGATCACCATGGCAGCCAGAAGCCAGACCTTCATCCTTCGCCTCCCGCAGGACCGCGTCGCGCCAGCCCGCGCGAGGGATCATAGGCCAAAATCGCTCCGATCATGAAGACGATTGTGCAGCTTGCGACCACCGCCAGCGAGATCCAGTTGATCTGCCCATAGAGCGCGAAGCGGATCAACTCGACCGCATGGGTGAACGGATTGGCCTCGCAGAGATAATAGAGGTAGGGGCTGCCCTCCTGCACTCGCCAGAGCGGGTAGAGCGCGGACGAGGCGAAGAACATCGGGAAGATCACGAAGTTCATCACGCCGGCGAAATTCTCCAGCTGCTTGATGCCCGAGGAGATCAGCATGCCGAGCGAGCCCAGCATCAACCCGGACAGGATCAGCGCCGGCAGCACGGTGAGGTAGCCCCAGGGCGGCGGGGTGATGTCCCACAGCCAGGCGATCAAGAGAAACGCATAGACCTGGAGCAGCGACACGGCGGTGCCCGCGAGCAGCTTGCAGAACAGCAGGAACCCGCGCGGCAGCGGGCTCACCAGGAGCGTGCGCATGTTGCCCATCTCGCGGTCATAGACCATCGAGAGCGAGGACTGCATGCCGTTGAAGAGCTGGATCATCGCCATCAGCCCGGGCGCGATATAGACCTCGTAGAGGATGTAGGTCTCATACGGCGGGATGATGGAGATGCCGAGCACCTGGCGGAAGCCGGCGGCGAAGATGAACAGCCACACCAACGGGCGCACCAGCGCCGAGACGAAGCGCTCACGCTGATGCAGGAAGCGCAGGCCCTCGCGCCAGACGATGCCGGTGAGGCACGTCATGTACTCCGCGGCGGAGAAGCCGCGCGGCGTATCATGCGCCGTGATGCTGCTCATGCCCCGCCTCCCGGCATGGTTTGCGCGCCGGTCAGGCGCATGAAGGCGGTGTTGACGTCCTGCGCACCGGCTTCGGAAATGACGCGGCTCATCGGCCCCTGCGCCAGCACCTTGCCCTGGTGCAGCACCACGAGATCGTCGCCCGGCATGATCTCGTCGAACAGATGGGTCGCCCAGAGCACGCCAATGCCTTGCCCGGTGACGAGCTGGCGGACGTGGCTGATGATGTCGGCGCGCGCCTTGACGTCGAGGCCGACGGTCGGCTCGTCCAGCAACAGCAGCCGGGGCCGGTGCAGCAGCGCCCGTGCGATCTCCAGCCGCCGCATCTGCCCACCCGAGAGGTCGCGCACCTTGCTGCCGGCACGCTCTTCGAGCCCGATACGGCCGAGCAATGCGGCACTGCGCGCGGCTGCCTCGCGCCAGCTGATGCCATGAAGAGCGGCGTGATAGAGCAGGTTCTGAGTCAACGAGAGGTCGAGATCGAGCGTGCGCGGCTGGAACACGACGCCGAGCAGCCGCAGCGCCTCGCCCGGGCTCTTGCTGATGTCGTGGCCGAAGATGGCGACACGGCCGGACTGGATGCCGAACAGGCGCGTGATCAGCGAAAACAGCGTGCTCTTGCCGGCGCCGTTAAGGCCCAGCAGCGCCGTGAAGCTCGCGGGCTGCACGTTGAAGGAGACGTCCATCAGCGCGCGCCGTGACCCGTAGGAATGGCCGACGCCCTCGATCGACAATGCCGGTACCGTGGCCGGATCGAGCATCGGCATCTCACGTGGCTCGGTGATCGGGGCAGGGCTGGTCATGGCGCGATCGTGACGCCCCAGGGCAGCTCGCCCACCTGGATGGTCTTGATCACCTTTTGCGCGGCGACGTCGATGACGGAGACATCGTTCGACACGCCGTTAGTGGTGAGCAGGTACTTTTCGTCGGGCGTGAACGCCACGTGCCAGACGCGCTGTCCGACCAGCAGGTACTTCGTCACCTTGCGCGTGGCGACGTCGACCACGGCGATGCGGTTGGCGGGGCCGAGTGCGACGAAGGCGGTCTTGTCGTCCTTGGTCATGCCGATGCCGACCGGCTGGATGGCCTCTTTCCGCAGGCCCGGAATCTCGAACGCGACCTTGCCGATCACCTCATGCTTCTTCGGATCAATGATCGACACGGTCCCGCCGATCTCCGAAGACACCCATAGCTCCGAACTGTCGTGCTTGAACTCGGCAAAGCGCGGGCGCGCGTCGACCAGCACGTTGGCGACGATCTGGCGCGAGGCTGTGTCGATGAAATGCGCCATGTTGGTCGTCTCGGACGTGTTGATCAGCGTCTTGCCGTCAGGACTGATGGTCATGCCCTCGGGTTCGACTCCGACCTGGATGTCGCCCAGGCGGGCGCGCTTCTCGAGGTCGATCACGGTCACCGTGTTGTCGTTCTCGTTGGCGACGTAGAGGAATTTGCCCGCGGCGTCCTGAGCGAAGAGCTCGGGGTCGGGTCCGGAGGGCAGGCTGTCGACCACGGCTTGGGTCTTGGCATCGATCACCTGGATGGTGTCGTCGTCGCCGACCGCGACCATCACGAACTTGCCGTCGCGCGTGAAATCGATGCCGCGGGGGCGCTGGCCGACCTTGATGGTTTTGGTCACCGTCCAGCTGTCGGTGTCGATCACCGAGACCGTGTTGCTCTTCTCGTTCGAGACGTAGGCGATGAAGGCGTGCGCCGGCGCCGCCACCAGTACAAGGGCTACCAGCAACGCTGTCTCCAGGATGCGCGACGCCTGTCCACGGGCTGTCTTCACCTCCCCCGCAAGCGGGGGAGGGGGCGCAGCGTGGTTGTGGCGGCTTCTCGATCCCATCTCGCTCATTTCAACTTGCATTTGCTCTCCGGACGATCGTAGCCGAGCGTGTCGAGCTCGGAGACCTGGTGCAGGAATCCCTCCTGCGGCGACACCGACACCACCATGCGACCGTCGACCAGAAGGATCGGCTGGCGCAGTTGCAGGTTCCAGTCGCGCAAGGTGAGCCGCGTGCCTTTGAATGCGGCGACCGAGAAATCCGGGCCCTTGATGAAATCGGTCACCTTCCTGGCGTCCCCGGAATTGGTGCGCGAGGTGGCTTCGCCGATCATGCGCACCGCGGTCCAGGCCTGCATGTCGAGCGCGGTCATGCGCCGCGAATTCAACTTGAAGAAGCGGTTCTGCATCTGGATCGCACCCCACTGGTCCTGCGCCGCGTCCCAGCTGCGCGGCACGAGTCCGGCCGAGCCCGCGACGGGCCGCGGATCCCAGGTGCGATAGGGCAAATACGCGCCGAAGACCTCGCTCTCGTCGGCGGCGACCAGCACGTCATAGGCCGGCGCCTGCTGGGTGAAGACAGGCATCTGGCGCTGGATCAGCGTCACGCCGCTATCGGTACGGCGGGCGCCGCCTTTGTCCTCGAACGTGCGCTCCTGCACGATCTTGGCGCCGAACCGCGTCGCGGTGCGCCGGAGCGCATCGGCGAACAGCTTGTCCTCGTCATGCGAGCCGACCACGAGCAGCCAGCGCTTCCACTGCTTCCACACCAGATATTGGCCGAGCGCGTCCGCCAGCATCGCGCGCGTCGGTGCGGTGTGGATGACGTTGGTGCGGCAATCGGCCTCGCGCAGCCGCTCGTCGATTGCGCCGACGTTGAACAGCAGCGTGCCGCGCTCGCGTAGGGCGTCCGAGACCTTCAGCAACGCATCGGCCGGCAGGTCGCTGACGATGAAGCTGTTCTTCTCGGCGAGCGCGGTCGCTGCCTGCACGACGTCCTCGCCTTCCTTGATGCGGCGCTCCTCCAGCGTAAAACGCTGGTTGAGAAATTTCCCGGTGGTGTTGTTGTCCTCGATGGCGAGTCGCGCGCCGGCAACACCGTCATTCTCGGCGGGTTGCTCGGCCAGCGATAGTGTCGATCTGGTGCCGGCGACGCCGAGATAGCCGACGCCGATCGTGACCGGGTCGGCCGCGAGCGTGCTCGTCGCGGCGGCACCCAGGCCGATCAGGCCGACCAACCATCGGATCATGTTTCCTCCAGACCCATTTCCTCCGAGCGTTCTCCCCGGCTTGACCGCAGGTGGAGAATTGTCTCTGCTAAAGCATGACCGATTTGTCGGGGCATGCAACCCCGCATTTCGTCCCCGCGTGCTCGAGGCCTGGAATCACGATCATGCGAGCATTGATATGTTTCGCCGCCTTGTTGTTGACGGGTTCGGTCGCGCTCGCCGATCCGCCGAAACTCGCGGTGTTCGATTTCGAGCTGATCGACACCAGCCTGCCCGGCGAGTTCTATGGCTCCAAGCCTGAGCAGGCACGGCTGGAGAGCATCGGCGAGCAACTGCGCAAGGAGTTGGCCGGGTCAGGCAGGTTCCAGGTACTCGACATCGCGCCGGTCAGGGACGCCGCCCGTCGCGCGAACTTGCAGGCCTGTGGTGGTTGCGACCTCAAGCTTGCCGGGCAGATCGGCGCCGAGCTGGAGATCACCGGCCTCGTGCAGAAGGTCTCGAACCTGATCATCAACCTCAACATCTATCTGCGCGACGTGAAGACCGGCAACATGATCACCGTCGCCAGCGCCGACATGCGCGGCAACACCGATGAAGCCTGGACGCGCACGATGAGCTATCTGATCCGCAACCGCTTGCTGGCGCCGAACTACGGACGGCCGGAGTAGGGTGGGCGCCTCTTCCCGCAAGCGGGCAAGGCAGAAGAGCTCACCCCTTCAACCTCTCCGCATGCCAGTGCAGGTGATCGCCCATGAAGGTCGAGATGAAATAGTAGCTGTGGTCGTAGCCGGCCTGCCGTCGCAGCGTCAGCGGGATGCCTGCCTTGGTGCAGGCGGCTTCGAGCAGCTCCGGCTTGAGCTGCTCCTTCAGGAAATTGTCGGCCTCGCCGACGTCGACGAGGAAGCTGGAAAACTTCGCGCCGTCCTCGATTAGTGCCACCGTGTCGTGAGTGCGCCAGGCGTCCTTGTTCGGTCCGAGATAGCCGGTCAGCGCCTTGATGCCCCAGGGCACTTGCGAAGGCGCGACGATCGGCGCGAACGCGCTGGCCGCGCGAAAGCGGTGCGGATTGCGCAGCGCCACCGTCAATGCGCCGTGACCGCCCATCGAATGGCCCATCACCGATTGGCGCTTGGGATCTACGGGGAAGTTCCCGGCAACGAGCTTGGGCAGTTCGTCGGTGACGTAACTCCACATCCGATAGTTGCGCGCGAACGGCTCCTGCGTCGCATCGACGTAAAAGCCGGCGCCCAGGCCGAAATCATAGGCATTGTTGGCGTCGCCCGGCACGTCCGGTCCACGCGGGCTGGTGTCGGGCGCGACGAAGATCAGGCCGAGCTCGGCGCAGGCCTTGCGGAATTCGCCCTTCTCGGTGACGTTGGCATGCGTGCAGGTGAGCCCGGAGAGGTACCAGACAACGGGCAGCTTGGCGCCGTCCGCATGCGGCGGAACATAGACCGAGAACACCATGTCGGTTCCGGTTGCCTCACTCGCATGGCGATAGACGCCCTGCACGCCGCCGTAGGATCTGTTCGTCGAGACAGTCTGGATCGTCATGCCCAATAGCTCCGTGGCATCTCGCCACTCAAGAGTGCACCGCTTATGTGACCGAATTTGTGGCGTCGTCAGGCGACGCCGCTGTCGATCGCCAGCCGAACCAGCTCGACCGAGGTTTTCACCCCGAGCTTCTGGCGCATGATGGACGAGGTGTTGGCAACCGTCTTGTAGGATGATTGCACCAGCCACGCGATCTCGGACAGGCTCTTTCCGGCGCTGAGCAGCCGCAGGATCTCCATTTCGCGCGCATTCAGCTTCGACAGCGGGCTTTGCGCCAGCGTCGGCCCCGCAAAGGCGATGCTGCGCGCGATCGCGGTTGGAAGGTACGTGCCGCCGCCGCTGACGGCGCGGATCGCCTCGACGAGATCGTCGGGATCGCCGGTCTTGGAGACGTAGCCCTTGGCGCCGCATTCGATCGCGCGCGCCGCGAAGGCGGGGTCGTCGTTCATGCTGAACATGATGATGCGGGCTTCGGGCGCGCGTTCGAGGATGCGGCGCGCCAGCTCGAATCCGGAGACGGTCGGCAGGTTGATGTCGATGATGCAGAGGTCGGGACGCTCGACGATGAAGACGCACTCGCCGTCTTCGGCGTCGGCGGCCTCCAAAATCTCGATCTCGCCCTCGTCGGCCAGCACGGCACGGCAGCCGGAGGCGACAATGGGATGATCGTCGACGATCAGAATGCGCATAGGCGTTCCCCGCGACAGCACGTCCCCCGTGTTGGAATTTGCCTGTTTTGCGCCGCATGGTGCCGGCATGAGGAGCTGCGCGTCTCATGTGGCCTCATGCAACCCGGCCGGGATTGCTGTACGCTTCCGATTAGATATCCGCCGCTTCGCCTCTGTCAACGTCATCAGACAGGTGCGGGCAAAACCTTCGCGGGGCACGAGCGATACCAATGTGGCAAAATCTATCCTTGCGCGGGCGCATTAACCTCTTGCTGGCGCTGCTGCTGGCACTCGGGCTCGCCGTCAATATCGGCCGGCAGGTCGCGGAAGCCGGGCCGCGCGTACAGGCCGAGGACCAGAGCGTGATCCGCCTTGCCCGAGAGTTCATCGAGATGATCGTGGCGGATCTCAACGACGCGCCGGATCCGGACGCCCGGCTGAACCAGATCGCGCGCGATCTCAGCCGCCTGCGCCATGTCAGCATCACGCTTCGGGACGCCGGCGGCCATCCGCTTACGACGCCCCGGCTTGATCCCGACGCCGACACGCGTGCCCCGCCGGCCTGGTTCGTCGGCCTGGTTCATCCCGAGCAGACCGCAGTCAGCGTGCCCGTCTCGATCCAGGGCAAGCCCGGCTCACTCGTGATCACCTCGCATCCCGATGACGAGATCGCCGAGATCTGGGACGGCATCGTGACCCAGCTCGAGGTCGGCTCGGTGATCGCGCTCGCGCTGTTCTTCTTGATGATGAACGTGGTCGGCCGGGCGCTGGCACCGCTCCAGTCGCTGGCGGAGACAATGGGAAAACTCGAAGGCGGGAACTACGAGGCCCGTGTCGCGCCGGGCGGCGCGCCGGAACTCGCCGCGATCTGCACCAAGCTCAACCACCTTGCGGCGACACTTGGTGAGGCGGTCGAGGACAAGCGGCGCCTCGCCGAGCGCGCGGTGTCGCTTCAGGACATCGAGCGCAAGGAGATTGCGCGCGAGCTCCATGACGAGTTCGGGCCTTACTTGTTCTCGCTGCGCGCGCATGCCAGCGCGCTGGCGAAGCTGGCGGACGGACGCGACCCGAGCGCGGATGCCGTGCGAAAACATGGCAGCGCCATGCTGGAGCAGATCAATGCACTGCAGCAGTTCAACCGCCGCGTGCTGGAGCGCCTTCGACCCGTGGGCCTCGCCGAGCTCGGCCTGAGCAAGGCGCTCGAATCCCTGTCGCGGCTGTGGCGGGAGTCGCATCCCGACGTGGCGATCGAGACCTCGATCTCGCCGGCGCTCGGCGTCACCGGCGAGACCGCCGATCTCACCATTTATCGGATCGTGCAGGAGGCGCTCACCAATGTATTCCGCCACGCCGACGCGACCTCGGTCAATGTCGTCATCGAGCCGGTGGAGCAAATGGCGCGGGACGGCCGCGGCTGCGCCCGGGTGCGCGTCAGCGATAACGGGCGCGGCATGGAGCCGGGTCAGACGCTCGGTTTCGGCCTCGTCGGAATGCGGGAGCGGATTTTGGCGCTTGGCGGAACGCTCAACGTCGTCTCCGGCGAAGGCGGTTTGACCGTGGAAGCGCTGGTCCCGACGGCGGCGGCCTGATCTCGGAGGGGAAAAGTCACGCGTCAGTTCGAGCTATCGTCTCCGGCCGCAAGCTCGCGGGCACGGCGGAGCAGGTCGCTCGTGCGACGGATGCCAAGCTTGGCTTTTGCCTGCTTGATGAGCCGGGCGACGGCCCGAGCCGTGATATCCAGCTCTTCGGAGATCGCAGAATAGGACATTCCCTCGCCAAGCAGGGTGAGCGCTTCTCTTTCTCTGCGTGTCAGTATGGCGATTCCGCCGGAATCGACGTGGTCGGGCAAGGGCACGCCGCGCAGATTGATCCTCTCGTCGACATAGCGATGGCCGAGCCGAACCTGACGCACTGCCTTCGGCAGCTCATCCGGCGGAGAATCCTTCAGCAGATAGCCGATGGCTCCAGCCTTGATCGCGGAAGCGACGATATTGGCGTCCGCATGCATGCTGAAAACCAGGATGCGTGCGAGCGGCGCATCCGAGGAAATGCGGTGCAGCAGGTCGACGCCACCCAGAGCTTCTCCGGGGAAGGTCAGGTCGAGAATCACGACACCAGGCCGGTGCTCCAGGAATGCTTCATATCCGCTCGGCACGTCGCGGGCAGCGACGACGTCTTCGACATCGCCCAGCACGATGCGACAGGCCTCGGCAATGATGGGGTGGTCATCCACGACGAGGATCGGGCTCAATGGAACTCTCTGAAATGCGGGTTGCTTCAAGGCCTGACGACCATCGTGAGCGCCAGATGAGCAGCGGCAGGGCTTGCAGCAACCCTGCAGTCATTTCTTCGGTCGTATCGCGTCGGCAGTGCCCTGGATGAAAGCCTGAATCTTCACGACGTCGGCTTCCGTCAGCTTCCCTGTGAAGTCCGGCATGCCCCTGTCGCGGAACGGCCCCTTGAACACGATGTCCTTGAGGTTGGCGATCGTCTCTGCCGGCACGTAGCCGAGATTGCGGACATTGCCGCCCTTGTCGACGCCGGGAACACCATGGCAGGTCGCGCAAGCGGCGACGTAGAGTGCTGTCCCTTCCGGCACGTCCTTCGGATCGTATTTGACGCCCTGGAGCAGGCCTTCGGTCTGATACTTCACGAACTCTGGCAACGGGGCCTTGCCGTTGAGCGCAAACGTGTAGACGGTCCCGGGATTTTGCCGCTCGGTCGCCCGCTGCGCGATGCCATAGACTCCGCCCCAGCCGACGGCAATCGAGACATACTGCACGCCATCTAGCATGTAGGTCGAAGCCGCCGCGACGACGCCGGTGCCGGTCGGTGTTTCCCACAGCGTCTTGCCAGTCCTGGCGTCATAGGCGACGAAGCGTCCATCCGCGGTGCCCTGGAACACCAGGTTTCCGGCCGTGGTCAGCGTACCGCCGTTCCATGGCGAGGGATATTCGACACGCCAGGCTTCTTTCTGCTTGACCGGATCCCATGCGACGAGGCGTCCGAACGGAAGACTCTTGGGCGGCTCTCCGTTGAGCACGAAGCCGACATTCCAGCCGGTGGCGCCGCCGAATTTGCCCGGCGTTGCGGCATTCTGTTTGAAGTTCTTTTCCGGAATGAGGTTCAGCGGCACGTTCTGGGCCGGCAGATAAACCAGCCCGGTTTGCGGATTGAACGACATCGGATGCCAGTTGTGGGCGCCGTAGGGTCCGGGGATCGAGTCGTAGGCCGCATCGCCGCGCGCGGCCGGCACCTCGATCGGCCTGCCGTTGGCGTCGTAGCCGGTCGCCCAGTTCACATCGACGAAGTTTTTCGCCGAGATGAACTTGCCGTTGGTGCGGTCGATCACGAAGAAGAAGCCGTTCTTGGGCGCGTGCAGGATGACCTTGCGCGGCGCGCCGTCGATGTTGATGTCGGCCAAAATCATCGGCTGGGTCGAGGTATAGTCCCAGTGATCGCCGGGCGTCTCCTGATAGTGCCAGGCGTATTTGCCGGTGTCGGCGTTCAGTGCCACGATCGAGGCGAGGTAGAGATTATCGCCGCCGGCGGGGCTGCGGACGTTCCGGTTCCAGGGTGAGCCGTTGCCGGTGCCGATATAGACGAGATTGAGGTCCGGATCGAAGGTGATGGTGTCCCAGGGCGTGCCGCCGCCGCCGTTGATCCAATACTTGCCGGCGGGATCCCAGGTCTTGGCCGCCTTCTCCATGGATTCGTCCTCGAACGGCTTCGACGGATCGCCGGGCACCGTGAACCAGCGCCAGAGCTGGCTGCCGTTCTCGGCATCGTACGCGGTGACGTAGCCCCGCGCGCCATATTCTGCGCCGCCTTGCCCGATCACGACCTTGCCGTTGAAGACGCGCGGCGCGCCGGTGATGGTGTAGGAGTGCTCGCGGTCGATCAGTGTGTCCTTTTCCCAGACTTTCTTGCCGGTTGCCGCGTCGAGCGCGATCAGGCGGCCGTCATAGGCGGCCACGAACACCTTGCCCTTGTAGAGGGCGACACCACGGTTGACGACGTCGCAGCAGCCCTTGTAGCCGAGTTCGCGGTTGACTTGCGGATCGAAGGTCCAGATGCGCTTGCCGGTGCGCGCGTCGATGGCGTGCACGACGCTCCACGACGCCGTCTGGTACATGATGCCGTCGACGACGACCGGGGTCGCTTCCACCCCGCGCGAAGATTCGAGATTGTAGGTCCAGACCAGGCCGAGGCCTTTGACGTTGTCGGCCGTAATCTGATTGAGCTTCGAAAAGCGCGTCTCGGCATAGTCCAGGCCGATCGTCGGCCAGTTGGTGGATGTCGCGGTATTCGCCTTGATGTAGGCGCTGTCGATCGCGGAGATAGCGGCCTTGATGCCGTCAGGCGTCAAGCTCTTTGCGGAATCCTGCGCGTCTGCGGCGGGGATGTACGCGGCGAGGCCAAAACTCGTGACGAGCCCCATGACAAGACTGCTGCGGACTCGCCATACAAATGAACCTCGAACGGAAAAGCGATCCCGCAGCCTCATCGTTTCCTCCCGCATTTCTTTTCTTTTGCTTCCCGTAAAGGCACCCCGCCACGAGGGCGGGGTGTTAAGTCTACGGATGAATGACTCGCGACCTGGTCACGATGTCGAGCCAAGGATTGCACAGAGGTCCGTCGTCGGGTTGAGCATAAAGTCTCGCCGAAGCCGGGAATAGTTCCCGAGAGGGCTGGGGGCCGGTCGACAGCCGCCCGCGGCTGGATCGGGAAGAATTCCCGATTTAGTCGGGAATTCTTGCCGCGGAGCGGGCGGACCTTTTACGGCTGGTGCGCTCTGGCTTTTGGCCTGTACGTTTGCGTAACCGGCGCGGAACAAGATTGCCGGAAAATGTGGGTGGAGACGGCAGGGATGGGCGTTCGCGGTCTGATCGTACTTTCAATTTCCACGGGAATGGTCGTCGCAACCGACGCGGTCGCCGCGCAGGACGAGCAGACCAACATCCAGAACCTGCCACCGGTCGAGGTGTCCGCACCACCGTCGACAACGAGGCGTGCGGCGCCCGCGCGACCGGTCGCGCGCATAGGGGCGGCGGGGTCGGCCGCCCCGAGGACTCGGCTCTATGTCTACCCGACATCGCCAGGCACCGGCGGGGGTCTCGACGTCGACAAGGTCCCCTCGGCGATCAACGCGGTCGATGCGAGCCAGATCAAGCGCACCAACTCGCTGAACATTACCGATGCGTTGCGCGACAACATCCCCGGCGTCAACATCAGCGAAGTCACCGGCAATCCGTTCACGCCTGACGTCGAGTTCCGCGGCTTCGTCGCTTCTCCCGTGACGGGCACGCCGCAGGGCCTTGCCGTGTACCAGAACGGCGTCCGCATCAACGAAGCCTTCTCGGACGCCGTCAATTGGGACCTGATTCCCACCGCCGCGATCAGATCGGTGACGCTCGTCACCAACAACCCGGCCTTCGGCCTCAACGCGCTTGGCGGCGCGCTCAACCTGCAAATGAAGGATGGCTTCACCTATCAGGGCGCAGAGCTCGACGTCATGGGCGGCTCGTTCGGCCGCATCCAGGGGTCGGCGCAATGGGGCAAGCAGGTCGATCAGAATTACGCAGTCTACGCCGCGCTCGAAGGCCTGCGCGACAACGGTTTCCGCAATTTCTCCCAATCGACTGTTCGGCGCTTCTACGGCGATGTCGGTTACAGGGCTGGCGACAGCGAATTCCACGTCAACATGGGGGCCGCCAAAAACAATTTCGGCGCAAGCGCCACCGTCCCGGCCGAGCTGCTGGATAAATACTGGGGCGCAACCTACACGACGCCGCAAACGACGACCAACCGCGTCGGCTATCTCAACCTGACCGGAAAGGTCGATGCGACGCCGACCTGGACGCTCGAAGGCACCGCCCGTGTGCGCAGGTTCGAGCAGAACATCGTCGACGGCAATCCAACGGACGTGGAGGAGTGTGCTGCAGATCCGGCGCTGCTCTGCTTCGGCGACGACACCTCACCCGCCAACGGCGCGGGCGGCGGTCAGCTCGCCAACCCCTATGCGCCGGGAACGATCCTCGGCGCGATCGACCGGGGCTCGATCCGTTCGTCCACATTCGGCGTCTCGGGGCAAGCCACCAACACCGATCAACTGTTCGGCCATGACAACCGCTTCGTGATGGGCGCAACCTATGACGCCAGTGTCACGCGCTACAACGCCAGTTCCGAAATCGGCTCGATGGGAGAGAACTACGTCGTCAGCGGCAGTGGCGTTTTCCTGGGGCCGACTCCCGCGGCAGATCCCGTTGCCGGTCCCGTGTCGCTGCGGACCGTCAATCAGTATAATGGCCTCTACGCGATGGATACGTTCAACGTCACGGACGCGTTCGCCATCACGGGCGGCGGTCGCTTCAACGCGGCGCGGATCTCGCTGGAAGACCAGCTCGGGACTGCGTTGAACGGATATCACACGTTCACCCGTTTCAATCCGATCATTGGCGGCACTTACAAGATCACGCCGGAATTGACCGCCTATGCCGGCTATTCCGAGGCTAACCGCGTGCCGACACCGCTCGAGCTCGGCTGCGCGGATCCCGCCAGGCCCTGTCTCATCGCGGCCTTCCTGGTTGCGGATCCGCCGTTGAAGCAGGTCGTCTCCAAGACCGTGGAGGCCGGCTTCCGCGGCACCAAGGAACTGAACATCGGCACTCTGGGATGGAAGATCGGCGGCTTCCGCGCCACCAATCACGACGACATCATGGCGGTGCCGGTCGTTGGCCGGACCGGCTTCGGCTATTTCTCAAACGTCGGCCGAACACGGCGGCAGGGGCTCGAGGCCGAAGTCAACATCAAGTCGCCCACGCTTCAGTTCCAGGCGAGCTACGCCTTCGTCGATGCGCGTTTCCTCGATCCGCTCGAGCTCGGCTCGGAAAGCCCGTTCGCCGATGATGCCAGCGAGACCATCCAGGTGAGGCCCGGCAACCAGATTCCCGCGATTCCGCGCCACCGCGTCAAGGTCGGCGTCGATTACGCCGTGACCGACGTCTGGAAGGTCGGCGGCAACGCGCTGTTCGTCTCCAGCCAATACATCGTCGGCGACGAGTCGAACCAGTTCGCGAAGCTGCCGTCCTATACGGTGTTCAATCTCCACACCTCCTACCAGGTCGCGAAGAACATCCAGCTCTACGGCCGCGTCGACAACGTGTTCGACAAGCGTTACGTGACCTACGGCCAGTTCTTCGATCGCGACGCCTTGCCCAACTTCACCAATGGCGGCGCAGACTTCACCGACCCGCGCTCGCTGAGCCCGGCAAGGCCGCGAGCGTTCTATGCGGGCATGCGGGTGACGTTCTGAATGTGGCGCAGTTGGCGTACGGGTGTTTCAGGGGCCAGCTCTGTCTCCTCTTCCACGCGGGAGCCCTCTTAACTGATCGGAAACCATAGAAAATGATCTGAAAATTGTAACGAAACTGCTTGGCTGTTTCCGCGTCGGTTCGTCGGAGGGCCCGCCTGATGACAGAGCACCAATTGAGAGAGCAGGAATTTCAGATTGCGCGTTACAGACATCTGGAGCGGGAAGTGACGGATCCGCTCGCGGCGAGTCTGCTTCACAGCATTATCGAGGAGCTTGAAGCCGAGCTGCTCAGGGAGCGCGGCCGTCGTGTGCGGCCCGAGGAGACCGTGGGGCGCTCCTGACGATCTGCGCTTGGCCACCGAAGTGCCGAGCCTCGCCTGCTTGCTCCCGCGGGCGGCAGTCCGAAGAGCCGTTCATGTTCAAGGGTCGCTGTCCCTTCGAGCAAGAAGCCGTTGCCTGAAACGTCCTGCGTCGGGGCGTTGATGTCCCCCGGAATCGTACAGGCCATGCCGTTAACTGTTTCTTAGTCCCGTTCATGCGGATGATCCTCTCGGGACTACCAGGGGAGACTGCCCCCATGCTGAAGGACGGCACCTACACGGCGTGGTATAATACGCCGCTCGACCAGGGTACCGGGATCGTCCATGTCGCAGACGGCCAGATCTGGGGCCGTGACAGCCTCATGACGTATCGCGGCGCTTGCAAGGTTGATGGCGACCGCTTCACCGCGACCGTATCGACCAAGCGTCATACCGATGGGCGGGCAACGGTCTTCGGCGTTGAAGATGAGCTCACGCTGGACATCGAGGGACACTGCCCCGGCAAGATCGCGAGCTACACCGCAACGGCACAACAGGTGCCGGGAATGATCCTCCATGGCACGCTCATCCTGACGGAACAGCAGCCGCCGCGCGAGCGGGCCGAGCAGGTACCGGCGTTCAATCCCGGCAAGTTGCCAAAATTGCCGAAACGCCGGCGCTGAGCGCGGAAAATCGGCACGCCGGCTGGCCCGCATCCATATGCCGCGCCAAAGCCGCGCGACTCTGCATCCGGCTTTTCCCAAAGCTTGCTTCTCAAACCGCCCGCGACCCGCCATTGTACGACCGCATCGGCGCAGGAGCGGAGCATCGTCAATGTCGGACAAGGTCTCGCGTCGCCAGCTTGCGAAGATCGCTGGGCTGTCCGCAGCCGGGATGAGTGGCGCGCTCGGGGCGGTGGAAGCCAGGCCCGCACGGCCGCCGCGCGGTGGAAGCGGCTTTCCAGCGGGCTTTGTCTGGGGCACGGCGACGTCGTCCTACCAGGTGGAGGGCGCGGTCGACGAGGACGGGCGAGGGCCCTCGATCTGGGACAAGTTCGTGCGCATCCCCGGCAAGATCGAGGACGGCACCACGGGCGACCGCGCCAATGAGCACTATCACCGCTACAAGGAGGACATCGCGCTCATCAAGGAACTCGGCTGCAAGGCCTATCGCTTCTCGGTGGCCTGGCCGCGGCTGTTTCCGGACGGCGACGGCAAACCCAACCCGAAGGGGCTCGACTTCTACAATCGTCTCGTCGACGAGCTCCTTAGGAACGGCATCGAGCCGTGGCTGACGCTCTATCATTGGGACCTGCCCCAATCGCTCCAGGATCGTTTTGGCGGCTGGGCTTCGAAGGAAACCTGCAAGATATTTGGCGACTACGCGGCGTATGTCGCCGAGCGTCTGACCGATCGGGTCAAGAACGTGTTCACGTTGAACGAGAGCGGCCGCTTCGTCTATTTCGGTTACGGCATCGGCATCGATGCGCCGGGCCTGACGCTGCCGCAAGCGGATGTCAACCAGATCAGGCACAACAGCGCACTGGCGCACGGGCTCGCGGTGCAGGCGGTGCGGGCCCATGGCCGCCGCGGCACCCGGGTGGGGCCGGCCGAGAACATCGATGCCTGCCTGCCTGCGATCGACACCCCGGAAAACGTTCGCGCCGCGGAGATCGCGCTACGCGAGATGAATGCCGGCTATCTCAACGTCATCATGACGGGCAAGTATACCGACGCCTTCCTGAAGTACGCCGGTGCCGACGCGCCGAAATACACCGACGCCGAGCTGAAGATCATCTCCTCGCCGGTCGATTTCCTCGGCCTCAACATCTACGCGCCGCAGCACTATGTGGTGGCCTCCGACCAGGGCGCGGGCTTCATGCCGCTGCCGATCCCGAAATCGTTCCCGCACATGAATTCGGACTGGCTGCGCGTCGGGCCCGAGACGATCTACTGGGTGCCGAAGCTCGCGGCCAAGATCTGGAAGACGGATGCGATCTACATCAGCGAGAACGGCGCCTCCGGCGACGATGCGGTGACGCCGGACGGCAAGATATATGACACCGACCGCATCATGTATCTGCGCAACTACCTCGCCCAGCTCCAGCGCGCCACCAGCGAGGGCGTGCCGGTGCGCGGCTATTTCCTCTGGAGCCTGATGGACAATTTCGAGTGGGTGTATGGCCTCAACAAGCGTTTTGGGCTCTACCACGTCAATTTCGACACCCAGGTCCGCACGCCCAAGCTCAGCGCCAGCTTCTATCGCAACGTGATCGCGAAGAACGCGGCAGGGGCGTAGCGGTTTCCTTCGGCGCGCACCAGAGGCCGTCATGCCCGGGCTTGTCCCGGGCATCCACGTTCTTCGCGCGGCGCGGCAGGGCGTGGATGGCCGGGACAGGCCCGGCCATGACGTTGCGGAGACTTTCAGCGCAAACCGCGCAGCGAAAAATCGGGGTGCGAAGCGGTAAACGTCTCGCATTGACTCTCCTCTTCCCCTTATTAAAACCCTCCTCAACACCCATAAACGAGAGGACAACGCCAATGGCTGACGCGCTGATCATCGATGCCTGCCGGACCCCGCGAGGCATCGGCAAGGCCGGCAAGGGAGCGCTCTCGGGCATTCATCCGCAGCAACTGGGCGCAACCGTGCTGCGCGCGCTTGCCGACCGCACCGGCATCGATACGGCAGACGTCGACGATATCGTCTGGGGCTGCAGCGCGCAGGTCGCAACGCAAAGCGGCGATCTCGGCCGGATGTCGGCGCTCGATGCCGGCTACGACGTGCGCGCAAGCGCGGTGACGCTCGACCGCTTCTGCGGCTCCGGCATCACCAGCGTCAACATGGCGGCAAGCTCGATCATGGCCGGCGCCGAGGACCTCGTCATTGCCGGCGGCTGCGAGATGATGTCGATGGAGGGGCGCCGCGGCAGTGGCCCGATGATGATGGACAACGGCAATCTGCATCTGCGCGCGCTTCATCCGCAGTCGCATCAGGGCGTCTGCGCCGACGCCATCGCGACACTGGAAGGCATCACCCGAAGGGACGTCGACGCGCTCGGGCTGGAGAGCCAGAAGCGCGCTGCGCATGCGATTGCGAGCGGCCACTTCAAGAAGAGCCTCGTGCCCGTCCACCGCGAGGACGGCAGCCTCGCACTCGATCAAGAGGAATATCCGCGGCCGCAGACCACGATGGAGGGGCTGAGCAGTCTGAAGCCGGCGTTCCCCGCCATCGCCGACTACGCGCTCGACGACAAGGGCACGACCTATCGCGGCCTGATCCTGCAAGAATACCCCGATTTGAACATCGACTTCGTGCATCACGCCGGCAACTCCTCCGGCGTCGTCGACGGCGCCGCCGCGATCCTTCTCGCCTCGCCCGCTTACGCCAAGGCGCATGGCCTCAAGCCGCGCGCCCGCGTGGTCGCGATGGCCAACATGGGGGACTCGCCGACCTTGATGCTGAACGCGCCGGTGCCGGCGACGCGCAAGGTACTGGCGAAGGCGGGCCTCACCATCGACGACATCGACCTGTTCGAAATCAACGAGGCATTTGCTGTGGTGGCGGAAAAATATATCCGCGACCTCGAGCTCGACCGCGCCAAGGTCAACGTCAATGGCGGCTCGATCGCGCTCGGCCATCCCA
Source organism: Bradyrhizobium cedriense (assembly GCF_054602315.1). Taxonomy (NCBI): domain Bacteria; kingdom Pseudomonadati; phylum Pseudomonadota; class Alphaproteobacteria; order Hyphomicrobiales; family Nitrobacteraceae; genus Bradyrhizobium; species Bradyrhizobium cedriense. The sequence continues at coordinate 792,767 of NZ_JBTSWB010000001.1, forward strand.
TCGGGGCCACCGGCTCGATCCTGATCGGAACGGTGCTCGACGAGCTCGAACGGCGCGACCTCAAGCGTGGTCTCGTCACCATGTGCGCCGCCGGCGGGATGGCGCCCGCCATCATCATCGAGCGCGTCTAGCCGATCGCCCCTTACTTTCTCCCTGTTTTTGCGGGGCGTAAGACAGGCGACGTGTGATCCGACCCTTATTTTTCAGGGTGAAACACGACCGGCCTTTCACAAAGAGGCCGGTCTTCGCTTGTCGAAAGCGGCGAATCAGTTCTAGCAAGATGTCGTGCGGGCCTTTGAAACAAGGCAAAATCCGCTGCTCAAGGCTCCTTCCGCACTGGAAGTGGCTAAAATGCAGGGTTTTTTGCCACAGAGGGCCAAAAAAGCCCGTAAAATCGCGACAAAACTGTGCAGAAGGCTATAGGCCTTCGCCGGTTGGTCTAATATGCAGCCGTCACGAATCAGAGGAGACACGATGGCAACCCAAATGTCCAAATCGCAGTTGATCGAAAAGATTGCGACCGCCACAGAGCTTTCCAAGCGCGACGTCAAGAACGTCATGGAGACGCTGACCGACGTCGGTCACAAGGAGCTCAAGAAGAACGGCCTGTTCCTGGTGCCGGGCTTCGCCAAGTTCGTGGTCATCAAGAAGCCCGCGACCAAGGCGCGCAAGGGCACCAACCCGTTCACGGGCGAAGAGATGATGTTCAAGGCCAAGCCGGCCCGCAAGATCGTGCGCGCCCGCCCGGTCAAGGCGGCCAAGGACGCCGTGGGCTAATGACGCAAAGGCCCCCTCGGGTGAGAGGGGGCCTTTTGTTTGGGGCAGCCGCGAGGGCCTGAGACGGAGGGCTCAACCCTTGCGGCGCTTCACCCGGACCGGAATCGGCTGAAGCCGCGGCTCAGGCGCCGCAAGCGTGTCGCGAACCCGGTCGATCGCGCGATCGAGCAATTGCCGCAGCTTCTGCGTCTTCCGCGATCCCTTCGCCCTTTCCAGCAGTTTCTTCATCGCATCACTCCGCCGCTTCGACCTTGGCTTCCACCGGTTCGAGCGCCGCGGCGATAGCCTCGTCAACGCGCTCCAGCCAGATGAATTCGAGGTTGTCGCGCGCGCTCTTCGGGATGTCGTCGTAGTCCCGCTTGTTGCGCGCCGGCAGCATCACCCGTTTCAATCCGGCAGCGGCCGCAGCCACCACCTTCTCCTTGATGCCGCCGACCGGCAGCACCAGGCCGCGCAGCGATATCTCGCCGGTCATCGCCGTGTCGCTGCGCACCGTGCGATTGGTGAGCAGGGACGTCAGCGCCGTGAACATCGCGACGCCCGCGCTCGGTCCGTCCTTCGGGGTTGCGCCCGCCGGGACGTGAACGTGAATGTCGCTCTTCTCGAACAGCTGGGGATCGATGCCGAGCTGGGAGGCCCGGCTCTTCACCAGCGTCATCGCAGCCTGCACGCTCTCGCGCATGACGTCGCCGAGCTGGCCCGTCAGGATCATCCCGCCCTTGCCGGGCACGCGCGAGGCCTCGATGAACAGGATGTCGCCTCCGACCGGCGTCCAGGCAAGGCCGGTGGCCACGCCCGGAATGCTGGTGCGCTGTGCGATCTCGCCTTCGAAGCGTGGCTGGCCGAGCACAACGGCGATGTCCTTCGGCGTGACGACGACTTTCGCGGCCGTGCCTTCGGCGACCTGCACCGCGGCATGCCGGAACACCTTGCCGATCTCGCGCTCGAGATTCCGCACGCCGGCCTCGCGGGTGTATCCCTTGACGATCAGCTTCAGCGCCTCCGGCTCGATCTCGGCCTGCTCGGCCGAGAGGCCATTGGCCTCGAGCTGCCGCCGCACCAGATAGCGCCGCGCGATCTCCAGCTTCTCGTCCTCGGTGTAGCCGGCGAGGCTGATCAGCTCCATGCGGTCCAGCAGGGGGCCCGGGATCTGGTCCAGCATGTTGGCGGTCGCGATGAACACCACGCGCGACAGGTCGAAGGGAACGCCCAGGTAATTGTCCCGGAACGTCCCGTTCTGCTCGGGGTCGAGCACCTCCAGCATGGCGGCAGAGGGATCGCCCTGCACGCCACGGCCCATCTTGTCGATCTCGTCCAGCATCATGACGCAGTTTCTCGCGCCGGCCTTCTTGATGCCCTGGATGATGTTGCCGGGCAGCGCGCCGATATAGGTGCGCCGGTGTCCACGGATCTCGGCCTCGTCATGCACGCCGCCCAGGCTGACGCGCACGAAGGGACGATTCATCGCCCGGGCGATGGATTGGCCGAGCGAGGTCTTGCCCACGCCGGGCGGGCCGACGAAGCACAGGATCGGAGCCTTGCCCTGCGGGGCGAGCTTGCGCACCGCCAGATATTCGATGATCCGGCTCTTGATCTTCTCCAGGCCGAAATGGTCGGCATCCAGGATGCTGCGCGCCTCCTTGATGTCGATCGGCTTCTCCTCGGGCAGCGCCCAGGGCAGCTCGATCAGCCAGTCGAGATAGGTGCGGACCATGCCGGCTTCGCCGGCGGCTTCCGGCATGCGCTCGTAGCGGCGCAGCTCCTTCTTGGCATGCGCCTCCGCCTCCGGGGGCATGTTGGCCTTGGCGATCGCCGCCGTCAGCTCGGTGACCTCGGCCGCCTTGCCGTCGCCTTCGCCGAGCTGGCGCTGGATGGTCGCCATCTGCTCGCGCAGGATCGCCTCGCGCTGCCGCTCGTCGAAAGAGGCCTTGGTCTGCTGGCCGATCTCCTTGCTGATGCGCAGCACCTCGAGCCGCTCGGCCAGGTGCTTCGACACCTTCTCCACGCGGAGAGCGAGGTCGATGGTTTCCAGCACCTCCTGCTTGTCCTGCGGCTTGATGTCCATGAACGAGGTCGCCAGATCCGCCAGCGCGCCGGGCGCGCTGGTGCCCTGGAACATCGCCGCCAGCTCGGGCGGTGCCTGCGGCAGCAGCTCGATCGCCTCGATCGCCTGGCGCTGCAGGTTCAATGCCCGCGCCTCGATCTCCGGCGAGGTCGTGGTCGGCTCGGGGATCTGCTGGATGCGCGCAGCCGGGAACGGCGTCCCCGGCAGGAAGTCGAGGATGCGCGCGCGCTGCACGCCCTGGCAGACGATGTGGTGGGTGCCGTCGGGCGCGGTGATGTAGCGCACGATGTTGGCGATGGTCGCGACCCTGTAGAGATCGTCCGGCCCGGGCTCCTCGGTCTCGGGGCTGCGTTGCAGGACGATGCCGATCGGCCGCTGTTCGCGCAGCGCCTGCTGAGCGGCGGCGATGGACTTCGCCCGGCCGATCGTGATCGGCGCGATGGCGCCGGGAAACAGCACCATCTCGCGCACGGGGATGATGATCAGCGCGTCCTCTGGGATCTTCACGTCGTTATTGGTCTGTTCGTTGTTCATCTGTTCGGTGGCCATGATCGACCTCAGGATTTGGCAAGGCGCAGTGCGACGCAGCCGTCCATCACGAAGCGGCTGATCGCGTAGCGGCCAATTGGGAGCGCGATGCGCCGCTCGAAGCGGCCCTGCGGCAGCTCGAGCCGATGGATGCGGGCGTTTCGAAGCTCCGGCGGGAGGGTGCGCTGACCGGAGATGATGAGGACGCCGTCTTGGATGACCGTCTCGACATTGTCCGGATTGACGCCGGGAAGCGCCACCAGGATCAGAAGCTCCCGCTCGGTTTCGAGCACGTCGATCGGCGGCTCCCAGCAGGCTTCCTGGCGGCCGAACTGCTGGCGCAGCCGATCGGCGCGGGTCAGCGAGTCCAAGGCTTCGGACAGCATCCAGTCGAGGGGATTTTTGGGTTGCATGATGCGGGCTCGGGGGATGGGAAAGCCTGCATATGGGGCTGGTTCCCGGGAAGTCCAGTGCGGTGGCGCCGGTGTGCCATGCGCCGTCGTGCCACCAAGCAAGAAGATGCCGAACAAGAAAAACGCCGCGGCACGAGCCGCGGCGTTCTGTCATTGGCTGGCGCGGGTCAGGCCGCGGCGCGGTACTCTTCTTCCGCTTCGAGGTTGATCACGGAGGTGGCGAGCTCCGTCAGCGCGTGATCGGTCGCCTCTTCCTCGTCCAGCGTCTCCTGGAGCAGCCTTGCTGCGTCCTGCATGCCGAGCTCCTCGGCCCAGGTGCGGAGCGTGCCGTAGCGGGAGATTTCGTAATGCTCGACAGCCTGGGCGGCCGCGAGCAGTCCCGCATCGAGCGCCGGCGCGCCCTTGAAGTCCTTCATGATCTCGGCGCCCTCGTCGGTGATGCCGTTGATGGCCTCGCAGGGTTTGCCGCGCGCGGGCTTGCCCAGCATCTTGAAGATCTGGTCCAGCCGCTTGACCTGGCCCTGGGTCTCGCGCAGGTGCTTGTTGAAGGCGGCGACAAGCTCTTTCGACTGTGCTGCCTTCGCCATCTTGGGTAAGGTCTTGATGATCTTGTTCTCGGCGAAATAGATGTCCTTCAGCGTCTCCAGAAACAGGTCGCTGAGCATCTTCGGGGCCCGACGCGGTCGCCGCGCCGCTGTCTTCTTGGTCGCGCGCTTCTTTGCTCGTTTAGCCATACGTCCTCCTCTTGAGGTGACACGGGAAGGCGTCGCCTTCCTCAATCCTCGGGCGATCAAAACCCTCGGAGAACGAAAGTTCCAAACTGCAACCGGCGTTCGCGGGTGTCGCTCAGGTCGGGCGCTTGTACGGGTCTTCCTGGCGCTGTCGCTCTTCGGTCGCGCGATCGAGGCGTGCCCGCTCGCTGCGGCGCAGGTGGCCGGCCTTCATCACGCCGTAAACGAGGACCCCGCCGAGCACGAACGCGCCGATGAACCAGAGCCAAAGCATCTGAGCCGAGGCGTGGCCCAGGAGCATGCTAACTCCGCTGTCGCTCATGATTGGTCTCCACCGATCTCCATTGCGGTCATGCTGAGCTAAGTCGGCTGTCCAAACCTCGTTCCATCCGGCCGCCTCCTTGCTGCCTCAGACCGGATCCGCCAGCGGTGCCGGACCGGCGCGCCCTTCGGCTCACGAGCCGCGGAAACTTTCGAGCTGAAGATGTGCCGAAGCGCCGCGCTTGGGGATCGACTTGAGATGCCGGATATCGTCTTCGATGCCCAGGCGCGACACGCCCGACGGGGCCGAGCGAAAGATCGCGCTGCGCGCGCCGCTGATCGCCGCCTCGATCCCGGTGGTGATCGCGCGCTGTCTCCGGCATGCTGCTCGCCGTCCATTCCGTGCAGTTCGTGATCGGCGGGATTGCGACCGTCCGGGCCAGCCTGCCATAGGGCTGCGACAATCTGTTGATTTGCTGATGTTTGGCAGGAGTGACGCCAGGACCAGACCGGATCCGGAACTCTTTTACTTGCACCGCCATATTGCTTTGACGTACTCCGGGCTAACAAGCCCCTCGTCAGGAAATCGAAATGTCGATGACAGCGGACGAACTCGCCAAGAGACGAGCGATCATCGACGCCTGTCGGCGCATGAACGCGCTTGGCATCAACCAGGGCACCTCGGGCAACATCAGCGTCCGGCATGTGGACGGACTCCTGGTCACCCCGACCAGCGTGCCCTATGACGCCATGACACCCGACCAGATCGTCTTCATGGCGATGGACGGTGCGCATGCCCCCGACCAGAAGCCGTCCAGCGAGTGGCGCTTCCATCGCGACATCCTGAGGTCGCGGCCCGACGTCGACGCCGTCGTGCACGCCCATCCGACCTACTGCACCATCCTGGCGATCATGGGCATGGAGATTCCGCCGGTGCACTACATGATCGCGGCTGCCGGCGGGGACAGCATCCGCTGCGCGCCCTATGCGACGTTCGGAACGGCGGAGCTGTCGGAGCATGCGGTGCGGGCGCTGGAGGGCCGTCTCGCCTGCCTGCTTGACCACCACGGCATGATTGCGGTCGGCAAGACGCTGGACAAGGCGATGTGGCTGGCCGTCGAGGTCGAGACGTTGGCGCGGCAATATCACGGCTGCCTCCAGATCGGACGGCCGCCGTTGCTTCCGAGCGACGAGATCGAACGGGTCCGCCAGCGCATGGCCGGCTACGGCCTGTCGGAAGGGTAGGGGCGGGCAGAGGGTGTTCGTGCGGATCAGGCATCTCCTCGATCGCAAGGGGACGAACCGCACCATGGTTCGGCTGCGTGCCCTGCTGCGCAGCAACGAGTTCTACCTGATCCCGCTCGCGCTGGTGATCGGCACGCTCGTGGGCTCGGTCGTGACGCTGATGGCCGAGATCGCCCAGATCGCGCATGTGGTGATCTACGGAATTCCCATTGATGTTCACCTGTCGGCTCACGCCAGCGTCAGTCCGTGGGCGGCACTGATCGCGCCTGCACTCGGTGGGCTGTCGCTCGGAATCATGGAATGGTCGCGGCGGCGCATGAAGATCTCGAACGCGGTCGACCCGATCGAGGCGAACGCGCTGCGCGGCGGCAATCTGTCGATGCGTGATAGCGTGGTGGTCGCGGGTCAGACTCTGATCTCGAATGGCTGCGGCGCCTCCGTCGGCCTCGAGGCGGGCTACACGCAGATCGGTTCGGGCCTCGCCTCGCTGATCGGCAAGTTCTTCAATCTCCGCCGCAACGATCTGCGCCTGATGGTCGGTTGCGGCGCTGCCGCCGCGATCGCGGCGGCGTTCGGCGCGCCGATCACGGGCGCCTTCTACGCCTGCGAGTTGATCGTCGGGGTCTATGCAGTCGGCAGTGCTGCTCCGATCCTGGCGGCCTCGCTCGCAGGCGCCCTGACCGCGCAATGGCTCGGCGGCGCGCCGTATTCGCTCGAGATACCCAAGGTCAGCGCCGTCGGCGTCGAGCAATATCTGGCACTCATCGGGCTCGCTCTCATCACCAGCGGCGTCGGCATCGCCGTGATGCGATCCTCGCCGATGTTCGAGCGCTTGTTCGCCTGGTTGCCGGTCTGGCTGCGCCCGGTGTTCGGCGGCCTGATCGTCGGCGGTTTTGCGATTGTCACGCCGCAGGTGCTGGCGGCCGGCCATGGCGCCATGGTGCTCGATCTCTTTCACGACATGACGATCGGCCTGATCGCGCTGATCATCGCGTTGAAGGTAACCGCCTGCCTGATCTCGCTGGCCTCGGGTTTCCGCGGCGGCCTGTTCTTCGCCTCGCTGTTCGTCGGCAGCCTGATCGGAAAGTTCTTTGCCGCAGTGCTGCTCCTGATCAGCCCGAACTTCGCGATCGATCCGCTGGTGGCGATGCTGACGGGCATGGCGACGCTCGGCGTCGCCATCGTCGGCGGTCCCCTCACGATGTCGTTCCTCGTGCTCGAGATGACCCGCAATGTCGACGTCACCGCCGTCGTTCTGGCCGGCTGCATCGTCACCTCGATCTGCGTCCGGTTCATGTTCGGCCATTCCTTCTCGACCTGGCGCCTGCATCTGCGCGGAGAGACCATCCGCAGCGCCAACGACGTCGGCTGGCTGCGCAACCTCACGGTCGAACGGCTGATGCGTTCCGATGTCGGCAAGGTGCCATCGACCACGACGATCGCGGCGACGCGGCGCGAATTCCCGCTGGGCTCGCGGCCGGGTATCGTCATCGTCAACAATGCCGACGAGTATGTCGGTCTCGTCATGCTGCCCGACCTGTTCTCCAACGATCTCGACACCATTGCCGACGACATCCAGGTGGTCGAGCTTGCCCGCCTGACCGAAATCGTGCTGATCCCGGAAATGAACGTGAAGTCGGCGATGGCGGTGTTCGACGAGGCGGAGGCCGAGATGCTGGCGGTGGTCGATTCCACCGACAGCCGCAAGGTGGTCGGCTTCCTCACCGAGACCTTCGCGCGCCGCCGCTATGTCGAGGAGATCGACAAGGCGACGCGCGGCGTGCTTGGGGCGTTGTCTTAGGCCGGCTATCGGCCGGGTGGGGCTGCAACGAGGCAGGCCACGATCCGGCGGACCAGCGGCAGCACCACGAGCAGCGTCGGAAAGGCGACGAGCCAGGACAGCGCCCAGGCGCCGGGCCAGGTCGCCAGGAACGCCGGTGTTGCGCCGAGGCTCCGCAGCGTCGAAATGACCGACACCACGGCCGTCATGAGGATGGACAGCACGAATGGCATCACGATCGGCGCATAGCGCGCCGGCAGTTTGCGAACCGCAATCATCTGATCTCTTTCGAGGAAAAGGACGCGTCGATCACGTTGAACCCTGGAAAATGGCATCGATCCCGACGGCGTCGGTTGATGCGTTGGTTCACGTGAAACGCTTACGGCGACCGAAAACGGCGCGGCTGTTCATTAACCGCTCAGGTTGGATGGTTCAAGCTGCAGCCGATCGTGCGGTTTACAATCGTTCAAAGCGTGGCAGATCGCCGCGATCACGAAACCATTTCAGTGGTTTGCACATTGGACATCGTTTGCTTATGTCTCTTTGGGCGAGAAGAGAGGAAGGTCGAAAATGAATATTGGACCCACGAATTCCGCAGCCGGCCGCAACACGGTCTGGGCCGCGTTCGCAAGCCTCGCCCTGATTTTGGCCTCCGCAGCTCCGTCCGCGGCGGCCTCGGCCGGGACACCCCCGGCCAAGGCGGCCGTCGCGGGCCAGGCCGCGTCCGAGGTCACTGATTTCAGTGCAGCGCGGCGTCGCTACTATCATCGACGCGGGTCGAACGCCGCAGGTCTCGCCTTCATGGGCATGGCGGCAGGTCTGATCGGAGGCGCGATCGCCGAGAGCCGCCGCCGCGAGTACTATGAGAACCGCTATTATTATGGCGCGCGTCCTTACTATGGCGGCCAGGGCTACTACGGCGGTCCGGGTTACCACGGCGGCAGTCCCTATTATTACGATCCGGGCTATCGTTACGCGCCATATTGAGCGATCCAGCTGACGGATAGAGTTGCCGGAAGAGGGTGGCGCTTCGTGCCACCCTCTTTGATGCGTCGGTACCCTTGTAGCCCGGGTGAGCGCAGCGATACCCGGGAAGTCGCGCGCAGAGATCCCGGATGTCGCTTCGCTCATCCGGGCTGCGGGACCGGACTGTGTCGCCCTCTGTCAATCCTATCGCGTGAAAATATTCCACTTTACCGAAATTCGGTTTTGCCGTATGTATCGCCCATCCCGGCTCATCCTTGAGGGGCGATCGTGTGGTCGTCATGTTCGCGAGCCGGGCTTGCGGTGGACGCGGCAGCGTCGTGCGCGAGAGGTGAAGGGCCGGGCGGATTGCTCTCCGTGAGCCCGAAACTGCGTGCGGACGAGCGGCGCTGTCAGGTTCGTCGTGCCAGTATTTCGGCGGAAAGGTGCACAACGCCGTCGAACCCTGTTGGCGCCAACGAGCCGCGCGTACGGCAAAACCGTGTGGTCCTGGCCGTCGTTGCTACGGTCAAGCCCTGGCGGATGCGGCATTCGCGTCGACCGGCGCGGTGCCGGTGACTTTCGCCGGGTGAGGGAGGCCAGAAGGAATTCGGCTCCCGGGAGAGCGCGGCATAAGCCGTCCGACCATCGCGCAGGGAAGGCCGTGTGTTGGGCTTCACCTGTATGCCGCTGTGCAGTTTTTCTGCGCGTGCCTTCGCACAGCGGACCGTGGGTGCCGCCGGCACCCGGCCTTCCCTGCGCCCTCTCGTCCGGAGAGGGTGGAGAGACGAAGCAGAGCTCGGGCGAGATGAGCCGCGAGAACGCGAATTCATGTCTGCGTTTGAGATTGAGGTTGGAGAGCGATGCCTCCGCCTCTCGCTCCATCATTTGAGGAGCCCTTGCGACGAAAGCAATCCAGACTGTCCCCGCCGAAGGATTTCCGGATTGCTTCCGCCTTCGCGAAAGATTCGGGGGACGCAGGGCTCGCAATGACGAGCCACCAGAAGTTGCCCGAGCGCGGCAGAATATTCGGCATTCGTGCGCGCGGCGCCGATGGACTTGCCTGCCGCAATCCGCTTCAATGGAGCCAATTGAGTTTCCTGGCGACAACGATGGCGCCGTGACATGCGAGACCCTGCCGGCGCGGCACCCGCCGGCAAGCGGAACTGAAAGAGGTGCCTCCGCCAGCCGCCGGGCTGGAGCCAGAGACACGCCCCAGCGGCTTGTCGCGGGTCCGACGACTGCAGGTGATAGGGCCGCACCACTTGCGCGAAACCGTCGGGAATGTTCTTTGCGTCCGAGTTATCCCGTGGGGCCACGGGCCCCGATCCAGAGAGATGAGATGAGCAAACTCGTTATCCGCGCCGGCGATTTCACCTTCGATGCCCGCTTCGAGGAGCAACTGGCACCCAAGACCGTGGCCGCCTTCCGCAAGGCGCTGCCGTTCGAAAGCCACATCATCCATGTGCGCTGGAGTGGTGAGGGCGTGTGGATGCCGCTCGGCGACCTCGACTTCGGCGTCGGCTACGAGAACCACACCAGCTACCCTGCGCCCGGCCAGATCATCCTTTACCCGGGCGGCATCAGCGAGACCGAGATCCTGCTCGCCTATGGCGGCGTGCATTTCGCGAGCAAGATGGGCCAGCTCGCCGGCAACCATTTCATCACGCTGACCTCGGGTCTGGAGAATCTGGCGACGCTGGGCAAGAGCGTGCTGTGGAAGGGCGCGCTGCCGATCCGCTTCGAGGAAGTCTGAGTGACTGAGACAAGTTACCCTCGCGATCTCCGCGGTTACGGCCGCAATCCGCCGCACCCGCAGTGGCCTGGCAACGCGCGGATCGCGGTGCAGTTCGTCGTCAATTTCGAGGAAGGCGGCGAGAACAACATCCTGCACGGCGACCCCGCCTCGGAGGCGTTTCTGTCCGATGTGCTCGGTTCGCAGCCCTGGCCGGGCCAGCGCCACGCCAATATCGAATCGATGTTCGAATATGGTTCGCGCGCCGGCTTCTGGCGGCTGTGGCGGATGTTCGGCGAACGCAACTGGCCGACCACCGTGTTCGGCGTTGCCACCGCGCTGAAGCGCAATCCGGACATCGTGGCTGCCATGAAGGAGGCGGGGTGGGACATCGCCAGCCACAGCCTGAAGTGGATCGAGCACAAGGACATGACCGAGGCGCGGGAACGCGCCGAGATCGCGGAAGCCATCCGCGTCCACATCGAGGCGACCGGATCGCGGCCGCTCGGCTGGTACACCGGGCGTTCCTCGATCAACACCAACCGTCTGCTGATGGAGGAGGGCGGCTTCCTCTATCTCTGCGACTCCTATGCCGACGATCTGCCCTATTGGGTGAAGGGCGCGAACGGCAAGCAGCTCATCATCCCCTATACGCTGGATGCCAACGACATGCGCTTCATCAACCCGCAGGGGTTTGCTGAAGGCGAGCAGTTCTTCACCTATCTGAAGGACGCCTTCGACGTGCTCTACGCCGAGGGCGAGACCGCGCCGAAGATGATGTCGGTCGGCCTGCACTGTCGCCTCGCCGGCCGTCCCGGCCGCGCTGCGGGCCTGATGCGCTTCCTGGATTACGTCGGCAAGCATGAGCGCGTCTGGGTGCCGACGCGGTTGCAGATCGCTCAGCACTGGCACGACAAGCATGCCCATCTTGCGGCCGACGCTTTCGAGATCGGGTGAAAGACGATGTCGCAGATCTCGCTCGCCGATCTCAACGCCGCAAGCAAGGCCGACTTCGTCGCCGCGCTCGCCAATGTCGTCGAATATTCGCCATGGATCGCCGAACAACTCGCTGAGAAGCGGCCGTTTTCCGGCGTCAACCAGCTGCATGCCGCGCTGGTGTCGGCGATCCAGAGCGCCGAACCTGATGTTCAACTGGCGCTGATCCGAGCGCATCCCGATCTCGCCAACAAGACTCAGCGCGCGGCCGGCCTCACGGCGGACTCGACCGACGAACAGAACGGCGCCGGGCTCGACCGCCTGTCGGAGGCCGAATATGCGGCGTTCGAGCGTGCCAACAACGCCTATCGCGAGAAGTTCGGCTTCCCCTATATCGTCTGCGTGCGCCGTCACACCAAGGATTCCGTGCTGCGCGACTTCGAGACGCGACTGCTCAACATCGCCAAGACCGAGACGCGGCGTGCGATCGAGGAAATCAGCCGCATCTCCGCGCTGCGGCTGGATCAGCTCGTCGTCGCCGACGACAGGCTGAAGGTGCACGGCCGGCTCTCGACGCACGTGCTGGACAATCACATCGGCAAGCCCGCGCCTGGCATCCCGGTGGAGCTCGTGGAGCTCGCGAGCCTTGGCGAGAACCGCGTCATCGCGCGCGCGGTGACCAATGCGGACGGCCGCACCGAGCAGCCGCTGATAGGCGGTCGCCCGCTGCCGATCGGCCGCTACGAGCTCAGATTCCGCGTTTCGAAATACTACGCCGAACGCAACGTACCGTTGTCTGACCCGCCGTTCCTTGATCAGATCCCGCTGCAATTTGCGATCAGCGAACCGGAAAGCCACTACCACGTGCCGCTGCTGGTCACGCCCTGGAGCTATTCGACTTATCGCGGCAGCTAAAGCATGTAGGTTGGGCGGGCTGTCGGTGTTCACCTCTTCCCGATGGGAAGAGGTGAAGCGAACCATCCCACTCTAGTCGCCAAACTTGTCGAGCAGCGCTGGAAACAGCCGATCCGGTTTGAAGGGCGGTGCGGTGAAGCGAATGCCGGTGGCATCCGCAATCGCGTTGCCGAGCGCGGCGGCGACCGGATTGTACGGGCTCTCGCTCATCGACTTCGCGCCCAGCGGCCCGATCGTGTCGGAGGTCTCGGCGAAGTACACCTCCGTGCGCGGAACGTCGGCAAAGGAGGGCAGGTGGTAGTCGCGGAGTTTCGGATTGATGACGCGGCCGTTCGCGTCGATCACCAGCTCCTCGTAGAGCGCGGCGCCGAGCGCCTGCGCGACACCGCCTTCGACTTGGCCGCGGCACTGCATGGGATTGGCGACGACGCCCGCGTCGGCGGCGTGGACGCTCCTGAGAATCCTGAGCTCGCCGGTGCCCTTGTTCACGCCGACGCGAAATCCCTGCACGTTGAAGCCGACCGAACGCGGCGTGCCGCCGGAATGGCCGCTGGCTGCGAACGGCCGTCCGCGTTCCCGCGCGAGCTTTGCCAGCTCCGCAAAAGGCATTCGCCGTACGCCGCTGACGACGGCGTCCCCATCGAGCACGCAGTTTTCCGCGTCGCACAGCCACGCGCCGGCCGCTGCAGCCTTCAGCTCGGTCGCAAGCTGCATGGCTGCCGCGTGCGTCGCCTTGCCCGCGACGAAGGTGCCGGCGCTGCCATAGGCGCCGGTGTCGTGGCCGCCATGGGCGGTGTCGGACTGACGCAGACGGATCCTGTCGACCGTGGTCGCCAGCGTGGTCGCGGCGATCTGCAGATGCACGGTGCTGGTGCCGTTGCCGAACTCGGCCGTGCCGACGGTGAGGTCGAAGCCACCGTCGTCGTCGAGTGCGATCGTCGCGTCGGCGATGTGGCCTGCGGGTGGCACCGTATCGATCATGGTCAGCGCGATGCCGTCGCCGATCAGCCATTCCGGCGACAGGTCAGCCTGCGGGCCATCAGCCTGCATCGCGCGTTCGACGAGGTCGAGGCATTGGTCGAGCCCATAGGAGCCGTAGAGCACGTCGTGATATTCGGACGGCGGCGGCGACAGCATCGGATCGCCAGGCCTCACGATATTGCGCCGGCGCATCTCGTAGGGGCCGAGGCCGAGTTGCCTGCCCAGCTCGTCGATCGCGGCCTCCACCGCGATCAGCGCCTGCGGCAGACCATAACCGCGAAACGCCCCCGCCGGCACCGTGTTGGTGTAGACGGCGGCGCCGTCGACCCGCTTGTTCGGGCAGTTGTAGACGCTGATACTCTCGGCCAGCGCGTGGAACAGCACGGGGCCGGCGTGATTGCCGTAAGCCCCCGTGTTGGAGAGCACGTCGAGCTGGAGTGCGGTGAGCTTGCCGTCGGCATCCGCCCCGGCCTTGACGTGGATCCGCATCGGATGCCGCGTCGAGGTCGCGATGAACTGCTCCTCGCGCGTGAGCTCGAGCTCCACCGGCCGTCCGGTCCTCAGCGCAGCAAGCGCCAGGATGTCCTCGACGAACATCTCCTGCTTGCCGCCAAAGCCGCCGCCGACGCGCTCGCAGAACACGCGGACCTTGTCCATGGGAAGCTGGAAGATGTCCGACAGCGCGCGGCGGGTCAGGAATGGCACCTGCGTCGAGGTGCGGACATTGAGCACGCCTGCATCATCGAGCCAGGCGAGGCCGCCATGGGTCTCCAGTGCCGCGTGCTGCACGCGGTGACTGTGGAAAGTGGCCTCATAGGTGACAGCGGATGTAGCGAGCGCCGCCGCGACGTCGCCGAACTCGCCATGCGTTTCCGCGACGAGATTTCGCTGAGCGTCGGCAACGCGGTTCGCCGTGGTGCGGTCAGGATGAATGACGGGCGCGCCCGGCACCATCGCCTGCTCCGGATCGATCAGCGCGGGCAGAATCTCGTAACTGACTTTCAGCCTGCGGCATGCCTCCTCGGCGGCGGCTTCGCTCTCGGCGACGACGGCGGCGACCTTCTGGCCGATGAAGCGGACCACGTCGTCGAGGATGCGGGTGTCCTCGGGGTCCATCCAGTCCTTCTCGTGCCGCGCGGTCGAGATCAGGACGGACGGCGCATCCTCATGCGTCAGCACCGCATGCACACCGGGAACGCGAAAGGCTTCCGCCCTGTCGATCGCGACGATCCTGGCGTGCGCATGCGGCGAACGCAGGAGCTTGATGTGCAGCAGTCCGTCGATGGCGGTGTCGAAGGTGTAGCGTGCCTTGCCGTGCACGATATCTGGACCCGCCGGCGCCGGCAGGCTACGGCCGAACGCGGCGCCGGCCCCGACGCTCGCCTCCACATTGGTCTTGCCGACGATCGCATCCTCGATCGAACGATAACCGGTGCAGCGGCAGATATTGCCCTTCAGCGCGGTGCCGAGATCGGTCCGCTGAGCCTGGTTCAGCGATGCACAGGTCAGGATCATGCCGGCGGTGCAGAAGCCGCATTGAAAGCCTTGCGCATCGAGGAAGGCTTGCTGCATCGGATGCGTGCCGCTCTCGCCGCCAAGACCCTCGATCGTGGTGACAGTGCGTCCCTCGGCCCGGAACGCCGGGATCAGGCAGCTATGCACCGGCTCGCCGTCGAGCAACACGGTGCAGGCGCCGCAGTCACCGGCATCGCAGCCCTTTTTCACGCCGAAATGGCCGAGCTCGCGCAGGAACGTGCGCAGGCACTGGCCTGCGCGCGGCTCCTGAGAAAATTCCCTGCCGTTGATCTCGAAGCTCATGACGGCGTCGCTCCCAGGAGTTCGCCGCGGATCTCCTCGGCGAGGCGCAACGTCATGTGCTTGCGCCAGAGCGGCTTGCCGTGGATGTCGGTGTTGTACAGCTCCTCGGTGATCCCTTCCGAGATGGCGGCGCGCAGCGCAGCGGCGTCCGGCGCCTTGGCAAAGGAGAGCTGGACCGGCCGCACCGTCGATGCGGTGATCGTCAGGGTCAGTCTGCCATCCGGATCGAGGCTGCCGACCAGTAGCGCCGCCGATCGACCAACGGGGGCCAGCGAAATCTGGCGAAAGGCCGTGCGGCGGCGCAACGCCGCAATCGGGATATCGATCTGCCGTAGCAGGTCGCCCGGCATGAGACGGTTGCTCTGGTTGCCGGTGACGAAATGGACGACTGGAATGTTCTGCTCGCCGCCGCTGGCCTTCCAGATGGTGCAGACGCCGTCGAGCGCCGATGTGAGCGAGATCATCGGCCCGGCCGGCAGCGACATGCAGAGATTGCCGCCGACCGTGGCAGTCTTCCAGATCTTGAACGAGGCGAGGAAGGCCCGGCAACACTGGCCGATCAATGGCGCCGCGAGCCAGTCGGGCGGGCAGGCCAGACCGTCCAGCTGTGCAACCGTGCAGGTCGCGGCAATGGAGAGATGGCTCTCCGTGATCGTCAGCGGCGGCCATTTCAGGTCGGTGAGATCGATCAGTCGCCTCAGGTGGACCTGCGGCTCCGAGTACAGCCAGGTGCCGCCGGCAAGCCAAGCATCTCCTGTCGTCCAGGCAGGCAGTTGCGCGCGCGTTTGCGGGTGAGCCACCGTCGTGATGGTATTCAAATCCATGGCTGAGCCAGCGCTTCCGCCCGGTGAATCGTGCAGACGAGTCTTGCAAGACCGGCGCCAAGCCGCAACAAACAAGTCGTAGCAATGTCGTGTTCGGGTTGGCGTTCCCCTTGCAGGCCGGCCGTCATTCGGTGTGTGGAGAAGCAGGATCATGAGCGATGCGAAGCCCATATGGATCAGGGATCCCCTCGCCATCCTCGCCGACGGCGCCGAGCGCGGCTTCGTGGTCAAGGACGGCCGGATCGTCGAACTCGTGCCGGCTGGCGCCACGCCCGTGACCGCGGACGTCGCGGTGTTCGATGCAGGCGAACATGTCGTGCTGCCGGGCCTGATCAACACCCATCATCACTTCTACCAGACGCTGACGCGCGCGCTGCCGGCGGCGCTGGACCGGGAGCTGTTTCCCTGGCTCCAGGCGCTCTACCCGATCTGGGCGAAGCTGACGCCTGAAGCGCTCGAGCTCGGCGTCACCGTGGCGATGTCCGAGCTGCTGCTCTCCGGCTGCACCACCACGACCGATCACCACTATGTCTTCCCGGCAGGACTTGAGGACGCCGTCGACATCGAGGTGGCGGTCGCGCAGCGGCTGGGCATGCGAGTGCTGCTGACCCGGGGCTCGATGAACCTGTCGCAGCGCGACGGCGGCTTGCCGCCTGACAGCGTCGTGCAGGACGAGGACACCATTCTCGCCGACAGCGCGCGCGTTGTCGCAAAGCATCACCAGCGCGGTGCGGATGCGATGGTGCAAATCGCGCTTGCTCCCTGCTCGCCATTCTCGGTGACGACGTCGCTGATGCGGGCGACGGCCGATCTCGCCGACAAGCTCGACGTACGCCTGCACACCCACCTCGCCGAGACCGAGGACGAGAACAAATTCTGTGAGCAGATGTATGGCTGCCGCCCGCTCGACTATCTCGATCAATGCGGCTGGCTCGATGCGCGAACCTGGCTCGCCCACGGAATCTTCTTCAGTGACAGCGAGATCAAGCGAATCGCCAAGGCGAAGATGACCATCAGCCATTGCGCGTGCAGCAACCAGCTGTTGGCGTCCGGCTGCTGTCCTGTCTGCGAGATGGAAGAAGCCGGCGTCGGGATCGGTATCGGCGTCGATGGCTCGTCGTCGAACGATGGCTCGAACCTGATGCAGGAGGTGCGTGCCGCTTTCCTGGTGCAACGGGCGCGCTATGGCGTAGCGAAGGTCAGCCACAAGGATGCGCTGCGCTGGGCCACCAAGGGTTCGGCGGTCTGTGTCGGCCGCCCGGAGCTCGGCGAGATCGCCGTCGGCAAGGCCGCCGATCTTGCGCTGTTCAAACTCGACGAGCTGCGCTTCTCCGGCCAGGGCGATCCGCTCGCAGCCCTGGTGCTGTGCGGGGCGCATCGCGCCGACCGGGTCATGGTGGCTGGACGGTGGATTGTGATCGATGGCGCGATCCCGGGCCTCGATCTGGCGGAACTCATCCGCCGGCACAGTTCCGCGTCGCGGGCCATGCGGGCGGGATAAGCCGGGCCAAATGGAAAGAGGGGGCAGCCACAAGTGCCGGGTGCTTCTGGCCACCCCCTCCGAACCTCCTCCGGGAGGAGCAGGTGTTTTCGACGATGCAAGAAGCGTGCTACTTGCCCGGAAGCTTGTCGTCGATGCCTTTCACGTAGAAATTCATGCCGAGGATCTGGCTGTCGTCGAGGTGATCGCCGCCCTTGCACTCGATCGGCTTGCCATCCTGCCCAACGATCGGGCATTTGAACGGGTGCAGCTTGCCGGCGGTGATCGCGGCCTGGGCATCCTCCGCCATTTTTTTCACATCGTCAGGCATGTTGGTGTAGGGCGCCATCGCAAACATGTGGCTGTCGAGGCCACCCCAGGTGTTCTCGGATTTCCAGGTGCCGGCGAGCTCGGCCTTGACGCGCTCGATGTAGTAGGGGCCCCAGGTATCCAGGATGGAGGTGAGCTGGGTCTTGGGCCCGAACTTGATCATCTCGGAATCCTGGCCGAAGGCGAGCTTGCCGCGTTCGCTGGCGATCTGCATGGCGGCGGGCGAATCCGTGTGCTGCATGATGACGTCGGCGCCCTGATCGATCAGCGCCTTGGCGGCGTCAGCTTCCTTGCCCGGATCGAACCAGGTGTTGGCCCAGATGATCTTGACCTTGATGTTCGGGTTGATGGCCTGCGCCGCCAGCATCGTCGCGTTGATGCCGGACACGACCTCCGGAATCGGGAACGAGCCGATGTAGCCGAGCACGCCGGACTTCGACATCCTGGCAGCGATCAGGCCTTGAATGTAGCGGCCCTGGTACCATTTCGCCGAGTAGGTCGACATGTTCGGATTACGCTTGTAGCCGGTGGCGTGCTCGAAATGCACGTTCGGATACTTCTTCGCGACCTTCAGCGTCGAGTCCATGTAGCCGAAGGACGTCGTGAAGATCAGCTTGTTGCCGGCGCGGACGAGCTGCTCGATCGAGCGCTCGGCGTCGGGGCCTTCGGGTACGTTCTCGAGGTAGGTGGTCTCGATCTTGTCGCCCAGTTCCTTCACCAGCGCCTGACGACCGAGGTCGTGCTGATAGGTCCAGCCAAGGTCTCCAATCGGACCCACATAGATGAAGCCGACCTTCAGCTTGTCTGCGGCGGAGGCTGCACTGACGCTCCCGGCAAGCAGAAGCCCGGCAGTCAGTGCAAGAAGTGATTTCCTCATCATCGATCTCCAAACGCCAGGGGAACGCAACGATCCGCAACGCGCGCGCCCCGTCGCGCGTGCCGCGGAAACGAGAACTCAACGCTCAGGCACGAACACGGTGCCGAGCGCCGCCGGTGCTGTCGAGCCGCCGGTCCGCGTGCGGGAGAGCAGGACGAGCACGATGATAGTCGCGAGATAAGGCAGCGCCGACATGAACTGCGAGGGAATGCCGACGCCCCAGCCTTGCGCATGCAATTGCAGGATCGTCACGGCACCGAACAGATAAGCGCCGACTACGAGCCGGCCAGGCCGCCAGGATGAGAACACCACCAGTGCCAGTGCGATCCAGCCGCGGCCGGCGGTCATCCCTGAAATGAAGAACGGCGTATAGGCGAGCGGCAGATAAGCGCCGGCAAGGCCGGCGCAGGCACCGCCGAACATCACGGCGCAGGTGCGGATGCGCAGCACGGGATATCCGAGCGCATGTGCGGAGACGTGATTGTCGCCGCAGGCGCGCAGGATCAAGCCCGCCCGCGTGCGGTACAGGAACCACCAGACGCCGGCGATGAGTGCAATGGAGAAATAGACGAAGCCGTTCTCGCCGAACAGCACACGGCCGATCAGGGGGATGTCGGTGAGGCCCGGGATGCCGAGCTGCGCGGCCGGCGTGACGCGCTCGCCGACAAACCCGGCGCCGATCAGGCCTGACAGCCCAATGCCGAGGATGGTCAGCGCGAGCCCGGTCGCAACCTGGTTGACGGCAAGCCCGAGCGCCATCAGTGCGAAGACGAGCGACATCAGCGTGCCTGCGAGCATGCCGAATAGCGCGCCGATGAAGATCGATCCGGTCAGCGAGGCCCCGGCGAAGCCGCAGGCCGCGCCAACGATCATCATGCCTTCGACGCCGAGATTCAGCACGCCGGAGCGCTCCGTCACGAGCTCGCCCGTCGCCGCGATCAGCAGCGGTGTCGACGCGGCGAGCACTGCGAGGATGATGGCCTCAACCAGCTCCACGGGTCACCTGTCGGTTCGGGAAGACCAGCTTGAAGCGGTACAGGATCAGGGAATCGCAGGCGAGCACGTAGAACAGCAGGATGCCCTGGAACACCTTGGTGACGTCCAACGGGATCTTCATGGCGATCTGCGCCTGCTCGCCGCCGATAAAGGTCAATGCGAGGAAAAGGCCTGCAATTAGTATTCCAAGCGGATTCAACCGGCCGAGGAAGGCGACGATGATCGCGGTGAAGCCGTAGCCCGGCGAGATGCCGGGTTGGAGGTGCCCGACCGGACCTGCGACCTCGATGATGCCAGCAAGACCCGCCAGTGCGCCTGATATCACGAAGGTCACGATGATCGATTGATTGACGTTGAAGCCGCCGAACCGCGCCGCACGCGGCGCAGCTCCGACCACGCGGATCTCGAACCCCTTGATGGTCCGCGCGAGCAGGATCGCCACTGCGGCGACAACGAGCAGGGCGAGAACCGAGCCGAGATGCAGTCGGCCGCCCTCGATCAGCAGCGGCACCGTTGCCACGGGATCGAACTCGGCTGTGGTCGGAAAGTTGAAGCCGTGCGGATCGCGCCAGGGGCCGCGCACGAGATAGTCGAGCAGGAGGTCGGCGACATAGACCAGCATCAGGCTGGTCAGGATCTCGCTGGCGCCGAATTTCACCTTGCATATTGCGGGGATCAGCGCATAGAGCGCGCCTGCGGCCGCGGCGAGCATGAGCATGGCCGGCAGCACCCAGACGCCCGCGTCGGTGCCCTGTGTCTTCACCGCGATCCAGCTACCGGCCACGGCGCCGATCAGGAATTGCCCCTCGGCTCCGATGTTCCAGGCATTGGCGAGATAGCAGAGCGACAGCCCGATCGCGATCATCACCAGCGGTGTCGCCTTCACCGCGATCTCTTGGAGCGAATAGCCGTCAGTCAAAGGTGCAATGAAATAGGCATGCAGGGCGAGCAGCGGATTCTTGCCAAGTATCGCGAACAGGATGACCATGGTCAGGATCGTGAGGCCAATCGCGATCAGTGGGGACACCAGCGCGATCGTGTTGGATCGCTCGGCGCGCTTCTCAAGCACCAGATGCATGCGCGACCTCCTTCGGCTCCAGGCTGCTGCCGCCCATCAAAAGGCCCAGCTTCGCGCGGCTCGCTTCGCTCGTTGCGAGCGGAGCCGAGAGCTTGCCGTGGAACATGACGGCGATGTGGTCGGCGATCTCCGCGAGCTCGTCGAGATCCTGGCTGGTGACGAGCACGGCGGCACCTGCGGTTGCGAGATCGAGCAGCGCCTGCCGGATGACCGCGGTGGCGCCGGCGTCGACGCCCCAGGTCGGCTGGTTCACCACCAGCACCGCCGGATTGCGCAGGATCTCGCGGCCCACGATGAACTTCTGCAGATTGCCGCCTGAGAGGCTCGCGGCTTCCGGATCGCGCTTGGCCTTGCGGACGTCGAACGTCTCGGTCGCACTGTCGACCGCCCTCAGCGTGGCAGCGGTATCGATGAAGCCACGACGGACCATACCGCTGGCGGCATGGCCGGTGAGCAGCGCGTTCTCCGACAGCTTCATGCGCGGCACGGTAGCGTGGCCGAGCCGCTCCTCGGGCACGAACGCGGCGCCGAGCTTGCGCCGCTGGGTAATCGAGAGATGGCCGGCGGCGATGCCCTCGATCACCACCGTGCCGGGATGCTTCGAGAGGCGCTCGCCGGAGAGCGCGGCGAACAGTTCGTCCTGGCCGTTGCCGGCGACGCCGGCAATGCCGAGGATCTCGCCGCCCTTCAGCTCGAACGAGATGTGCTCGAGCCGCACGCCATGCGCGTCCGCGAGGGGCAGCGAGAGATCGTCGACGACGAGCCGCGGCACATTAGTTTTACGGCCGGACGCAGCCTTCACTTCCTTGATGTCTCCGCCGACCATCATCCGCGCGAGCGAGGCCGCGGTCTCAACCCGGGGGTTGCAGGTCTCGACCTTCCTGCCGCCGCGCAGGATCGTTGCGGTGTCACAGAGGCGCTTCACCTCCTCCAGCTTGTGGCTGATGTACAGTATGGAGCGACCCTCGGCCTTGAGCCGTTCCAGCACGATGAAGAGCTGATTTGCTTCCTGCGGCGTCAGCACCGCGGTGGGCTCGTCCAGGATCAGGAATTTCGGATCCTGCATCAAGGCGCGGACGATCTCGATGCGCTGGCGCTCGCCGACGGATAGTTGCCAGACCTCGCGCCGGGGATCGAGCGGCAGGCCGTATGTCCTTGACACCTGCTCCAGCCGTGCCGACGTGTCCCTCAAGGACGCTTTGCCGTCGAGGCCGAGCGCCACGTTCTCGGCGACGGTGAGATTGTCGAACAGCGAGAAGTGCTGGAACACCATGCCGATGCCGCGGCTGCGTGCTTCCGACGGGCCCGGTAACACGATTGGATGGTCCTGCCAGCGGATCTCGCCGGCGCTGGGCTGGATCAGCCCATAGATGGCTTTGACCAGCGTCGACTTGCCGGCGCCGTTCTCGCCGAGCAGGGCATGAATTTCACTCGGCCAGATGTCGATGTCGATGGAGTCGTTGGCGAGGAAATCGCCGTAACGCTTGGTAAGGCCGATCGTCCTCAGGAGAGGGATTTCGCCGGAATGCTGGCCGTTGGGCGTCAGATTTAACATTCGCTGATGCGCTTGCATGCGTGAAGTGTCTCAATAATGGGCCGGTTTGAACCGCTGCAAGATGTGAGGAAGCATCATCTCTCGCTCAACGCTTGGCGCGTCAACCTCCGCGGCGTCATCTCCTTTTGCATGTAATGTTACTTCGTCCATACGCCTGCGTGCAGCGCTTCAGCCTCCTCTTCGAGCATCGGTCCGACGACCTCCGTCGGCCGCTGGCCGCTGGCAAAGACCTGACGGCAGGGCAGGTCGAGCGTCGGGTTCTCCGGATGGTTGCCCGTGATGCCGCGCAGGCGGTGCTCGCCGAGGCCGTAGACCACGCGACGGATGCCGGCCCAATAGATCGCGCCGGCGCACATCGCGCAGGGTTCGGCCGACGAATAGAGCGTGGCTTTCGCCAGCACCTCGCGCCCGAGCGTGCGGCAGGCCCGGGTGGCCGCGAGACGTTCGGCATGCGCGGTGGCGTCATGATCCGGCATGTAGCCGTTCTCGCTCTCGATGAGGACCTTGCCGTCGGCCGCGACGACGACGCAGCCGAAGGGATGATTGCCGTGGATGAGCGAACGGCGGGCGACTGCGAACGACAGGCGCAGAAAGCGTTCGTCACGTTCGGATGCGCCATCCATCGCTGCTCCACGGTCCGTGCCTATCATGCGCCGGCCGACCAGGATGAAGTCGGCTTCCGTGCTTCATACACAATTTGCCAGGGAACATCACCCGGCAGCCGGTCGGGCGAAAGTCTCTTCCGTATAACCAATTGAAAAGTATCGATTATGCGGCCTGCTCAGATCCTGGTAAGGAAAAATGCCGGATGCACATGCAGGCGTCAGCCCGCCTGCGCGCAGGACCGGGGCAGCCTGGCGCGTACTCGCATTCATGCTAATCACGCGCGTGTCGAAGCTGAGGCCGTTGCGTGATTCTGCCGGCGCAGAACGCGTACCGATTGTCGCCAGGACAGCAGCCGTCGCGGTCCAGAGAAGAGGAGGTCTATCGAGATGGGGGCCGCTAACGCTGTTCAAAACGCACCGCTCGGCGAAGCGATCGTGCGTCGCATCAACGATCTGGGCGCGATCTCGGAAGAGCCCGGCAAGCTCACCCGCGTCTATCTCACCAAGGAGCTGCGCGAGGCCGCGGACCTCATCCTGAGCTGGATGCGCGAGGCCGGGATGAGCGCGCATCTCGACGCGATCGGCAACGTCTGTGGTCGTTACGAAGGCGAGCGGCCGGGCGCGCCCTGCCTGATGCTCGGCTCGCACTACGACACCGTACGCGATGCCGGAAAATGGGATGGGCCGCTCGGGGTAATCACGGCGATCGCCTGCGTCGGAGATCTCAATCGCCGCGGCAAACGCCTGCCGTTCGCGATCGAGGTCGTCGGCTTTGCCGATGAAGAGGGGGTGCGCTTCGCCTCGACGCTCCTCGGCAGCCGTGCGGTGGCCGGCACATTCGACGAGAGCGTTCTGAACGCGCGCGACCGCGATGGCGTGTCGATGCGTGAGGCGCTCGAGCAGTTCGGCCTCGATCCCGACCATGTCGGCGCGGCGGCGCGGGCGCGGCGAGAACTGCTCGCCTATCTCGAGCTGCATATCGAGCAGGGGCCGGTGCTGGAAGCACGAAACCTACCCGTCGGCGTGGTGACCGCGATCGCCGGCGCTACGCGGCTTGCCGTCCGACTGACCGGCATGGCGGGGCACGCCGGCACGGTGCCGATGGCGCTACGGCGCGATGCATTGACGGGCGCAGCCGAATGCATCGGCGCGATCGAGCAATTTTGCCGGAGCGATGCGAGCGGGCTGGTCGGCACCGTCGGATACATCCACGCCGGCCCCGGCGCGACCAACGTCATACCGGGCGAGGTATCCTTCACCATCGACATGCGCGCGCCGACCGACGTGCACCGCAAGCGCGCGGTCGCCGAAATCGTCAGGCAGATCGAGGCGATCGCAGAACGCCGGCAGCTGGTGCTTCAGATCGACGTCACGCACGAAAACCGCACCGCGCCCTGCGCGCCCTGGCTCAGGGAGCAGATCGCGCAGGCGATCACTGCGGAAGGGTTCTCCGTGTTCGAGCTGCCGAGCGGCGCAGGGCACGACGGCATGGCGATGATAGACATCGCCGATGTCGGCATGGTCTTCGTCCGCTGCCGCGGCGGTATCAGCCATCATCCCGACGAGCACGTCGAGCTCGCCGATGCCGATGCCGGCGCGCGGGTGCTGCTCAGGGTGATCGAAAATTTTCATACGGGGGAAGCCACGCTGGAGCGAGCTGAATAGCCGGACGACCGCTTGTCATCAGGGCGAGACACGAATCAATCACGCTTGGAATGGTGACCGGCCATCGCCGGGATCGCGAGACACCAAGTGCACATGAACAGCGACATTCCCCTGCCGACACATCGAGGAAACCGGTTCTACCAGGGCAGGGCTGCGACCTTCGTCGCCAACGCTCTTCAGGCGGTCAATTTTTTGGGTGATCGTTTCCTGAGAAAGTCGCATCATCCGTTGTCGGCCATCGAGGATCTCTATCGGCATTCGATGGACAGCGCGTTCTCGGTGACCGAGGCGTTCCTGGTCACGGGCGCGCCGCACGCCTCGGCCTATTATCCCCGAGACTTCGCGTGGTTCTATCCCGACGTTCTCGACCCCGAAACCATCATGGATTCGCAGGATGCGGTGCGGCGGGTCCGGCTGCTCGAAACGAGTGTCCGCCTGTTGCTGGAGGCGGTTCGCGCCGACGTCGTTACGACGACCATAGTCCCGGCGGGACGCGGCCGGTATCTCGGCGTGAACTATTTCTCGCGCCCGTCGGACACGCTGCTCGGCATTCTCGCCGGTCTCCAGCAGATGATCTCTGCCGAAAGCAGGGCGGCGCCCTATGTGGCGATGTCGCAAGGCGCGCATGCCGGCCGCCTGTTGCTGGCCGAATATGGCGGCGACCTGAAGCGCGCGATCCTCCGGCTCGCGAGCGAGCTCGAGCCGTTCGACGATGGCGGCATCAGATATTTGCTGTGCGATGTCCGTGCGCCTCGCTCGGCGGCGACCGACACCCGCGCCGAGCGCCGGCGTTTCGTCACCAACGCTTGCGTCTACACCACATTCGTCTGGGGCGTGCAGCTCGGCATCGTCGACGAGACCGAGCTGAAGCGCCTGCTCGGACGCGACCTCGGGCAGTACAAGAAGGACCTGCTCCGGCTGTTCGGCAAGGAGGGCTATATCAGGCATTCGCTGGACGGTCCGGTGAGGACGCCGGCGTTCTCGGTGGCGCTGGATTTCGTCAGCGTGCATCGCGGATTTTGGGATATGAGCGAGGCGAGCGAGCGGGCGCTGTTCGCGGCGACGACCGATCTGGTCATCGCCGAACCGCGGTTTCGTATCCCCAGCACCTTCCACTTCCTGGTGTCGGCGGAAAACCCGCGGACCAAGATGATCCACAAGATCGCGGCTCCCGCCTATCAGGGACGGTCCTCCTGGCCGACGTTCAACGTCGAATTTGCCGATCGCATGCTGGACTATGATGAATTTCTGGGGGGCGACACTTATCGCGTCTCTGCGCAGGGGATACTGAAGGATATTCGGACCGCGACCGAGGTCCATGGCGGCTATCAGGAACTGTTGTCCGAGCAAGGCCTCAAATATCGCACCTGGGCCTACAAGGGTGCCGTGGCGCACTCCTGGTTTCCCCGCTTCTTGTCGGTCTGGAGAAGGGCGTATGGATCGCCGCTCCTTCGGTGGACTGACTGATCCGCGCGGGAAAGCCGATAGGGCGAATTGGCGCTGACGTCGATGGGATTGCTGTTCAGCGATTGCGCTCGGCCGCCCGCATCTACGCGACGAGATCCAGCAGCCGGCATGAGCCGCGCACGAGCACCTTGCGTCCGATGGCGGTCATCTCAGGTACGCCGTCGTTGACCACAACGAGGCCGAGCTTGACGAGGCTTTCGACGAGATGGGCTCTCGAGGGTCGGCCGTTCGACGCAGGATTGCGCAATGTGCGCAGAGCTTCCCATTGCTCCGGCGAAAGATCGAAGTCGACATCGTTGCTCATTTTGCCTCAATCGATAGTCCAGCCACGCGCCCCTGTTAGCGGCGCTGCATGAAGACCTTGCGACGACAATGAGTCGGGAATTCGGTACGACGTTTAGAATGGCTCTTCACAAATTGCCGCACTTCGTTGCGCCACGAGAGTTAAGATGGTTGCCAGTAGAGCAGCCTCCCAGATATCCGATCACTAATTGATGATCTGTACTTGATGTTGCAGTGCGGATTGCCGCAGTGCACGGGAAGTAGCGCTGTCCCATACAGCGTCGCCGTATGCACGGAAATCATGAGACGAGGCGCTCACGTTTCTGCTAGGCTGCCTCGTGGCGAATGGCTTCACAAGCAGGAGTGAAGTGCGTGAACAGGCTGGTCGAAATTCGCAGTCAGGAATCTCTGTGTCGCGAGCGCGCGGCGCTCGATGCGGAGCGCCGGGTTTTCTGGCTCGCGCGGGCCCAGGAATGGGAGCAGCGCGCGCTCGACGAAATCGCGTATCACTTTCGGGAGTGCAATCTCGCGCAGGCCGAACGGAACGCCGCCTGACGCCGCTGGCTAAGATTGCTTACTGATAAGTCGCCACGATATCGGACACGGCGCGCTCGAGCTGCTGCGCGGTGGCACATTGGCGCACGACGCTGCAAAAGGTCGCATAGCGCGGCATCTCTGAATCGCCAAAGCCCCACGCGAGCCGCCCTTCGGGGTTGAGCCAGACCAGGCGCTTCGAACGTTCGGAGATGCGGCGCAGGATGTCGGCGCGCGGGTCGAGATTGTTGCTGCGGGCATCGCCGAGCACGATCACCGTGGTCTGCGGCGTCAGCGAACTCATGAACTCCTTCTCGAAGTCGACCAGCGAAGAACCGTAGTCCGAGGAACCGAAGCCGACCTTCGACATGATCTCGGCCATCGCCTCCTCCGGCGAGTTCTGTTCCAGTATCTCGCTCACCTCGATCAAATGCGATGAGAAGGCGAACGAGCGGACGTCGTCGACCACCTCGTGCAGCGAATGGATCAGCAGCAGGAAGAAGTCGGACACCTGAGCGACCGAGCCGGAGACGTCGCAGAGCGCCACGATCTTTGGCCGGTCGCGATGTTTGCGCTTCCATGCCGTGAGGAAGGGCACGCCGCCCCAGGCCGCATTGCGACGGAGGGTACGGCGGACGTCAAGGTGACCGCGGCGCTGGCGCTTCCGCGGCTTTGAATAGCGCTCGCGCAGCCGGCGCGCGATCTTACGGATGAGGGCGCGCATCTCGGCGACCTGGCGCCGCTCGATGCGGGCAAGCGGCGCATTCCGCAGGATCTCGTTGCGGAGGTTTTCGGCCTCCTCGCGGGCATAGAGTGCAAGCCCCTGAGAGACCGTATCCCGCACGGCCTCGCGCAAGGCGTCGAGCGCGGCGCGCAGACGCTCGGCCAGTGCCGGGTTGGTCGCGGTCAGCCCGTCGAGATCGTCTCGCAGGCGCTGGAGGCCCATGGCGTCGAGGATGCGGCTGGAGAAGATGCCGCGCTGGGTGGAATAGCGGATGTCGGACAGCGAGGCCGCCCCGGAGGCGCTGGCGATGGCGGCTGCGATCGCATTGCGGTCCTGCGACAGCAGCATCTGTGCGAGCTGGCCTAAACCTTCGGGAGGCCGACCTTCGCCGGCATCGCTGGGAGCGCCGGAGGAGGGCGACTGATCTGCGTCCCGCGGCGTGTCGTCGTTATCAGCCTCGGGCTGGTCCTGCCGCGGTTCCGGTTGACTGAAGAAGAGATCAAAGCAGTCGCCGAGCGCGAGCTTCTCGTCCTGCGACTTGGCAAGGGTCAGAAGCAGCGCGTCGCGCAGGACGGCGCGGTCGGAGATGCCGACCTGCGCGACTGCCCGCATCGCATCGATGCTTTCGGCGGGCGAGACGTGAACGCCGACGCCCCGCGCCGCTCGAAAGAAACGATGGAGATTCTCGCGCATCGGGGTCAACCGAAGACGTTGGACCGTGCCGCCTTGGCAATGAAGGTCGTAACCTGTGGCACTGCTGCCTCGATGTCGGCCTCGTATTTCAGGAGCACGTTGAGCGTGTCCTTGACGATCTCGGTATCGAGTTCCGTGGCTTGAAGCAGCACCAGCACGCGTGCCCAATCGATGGTCTCGCTGACCGACGGCAGCTTCTTCAGATCCAGCGACCGGATCTCGTGGATGAAACCGACCATCTGCCGGCGCAGCGTCTGGGAGATGCCCGGGACGCGGCTCTCGACGATGCGCTCCTCGAGTCGCTGCTCGGGAAAGCCGATATGCAGATGCAAGCAGCGCCGTTTCAGGGCGTCGCCGAGGTCGCGCTCGCTGTTGGAGGTGAGGATCACGGTCGGCGGCGTGATGGCCGACACGGTTCCGAGCTCAGGGATCGTGACCTGGAAGTCGGAGAGGATTTCCAGCAGCAGGGATTCGAATTCCGCATCCGACTTGTCGATCTCGTCGATCAGGAGCACACAGCCACCCGGCTGCTCCAGCGCCTGGAGGAGGGGACGCGGCTCGACGAACTCCTTTGAGAAAAACACGTCGCCGAAATCGTGGAGCTGATCGAGCGCCGCATGCAGCGTCTGCGCACCGCCGAGAACCTCGCCGAGCTTGTCCTTCAGGATCTGCGTGTAGAGAAGCTGCTTGGCGTACTTCCACTCGTAGAGAGCCTTCGCCTCGTCGAGGCCCTCGTAGCATTGCAGGCGGATCATCTTCATGCCGCGCCAGGCGGCGATCGCCTTGGCGAGCTCGGTCTTGCCGACGCCCGCCGGGCCCTCCACCAGGATCGGCTTCTCGATCTGCTGCGACAAATACACGGCGGTCGCGATCTGCCGGCTGGCAATATAGCCTTGCGCGGCGAGGCCGCTCTCCACTGCCTCGATCGCGGTCGAGGGCTTCTGTTCAGCCACGAATGGGCGCTCCCAAAGGTCTTGCTTGAGGCTCGTTCTGCCTGCGTTCCAGGCAAAGAACAAGCCTCGTTTGGGAGACATCAGGCCCGCGCGAACGGCGTTTTTCCGTTTAGCGCAAATAATTTAGCGGTTCACCGTTCGCCCGATCAGTGCCGCAGCAGCTCCGGCTTGCGGATGGTCTGTCTGACCTCGGCGCCGCAATCGGCGCATTCATAGACGAAGTCGATCTTGGCAAGGCTCCAATGCGGCTCGACCTCGCGCACATACATCGGCAGGAACCCCATACAGGTGGGGCAATTCACAGGCGCGATTTCGGTGTCCTGATGATGCTGAACGTAAGCTGGCATCTCGGCTCTCCTTTGCAGGCGACCCATCAAACCCCGCGCAAAGGCTACTGCCGGTTACCTCGGAGCCCTCATCAACTCTTTCGAACAGAGGCGGAACGCTGGGCGTTTGTCGGTCGCTGTGACATTCTTGTTACGGCTCTGTACTGTGGCGGGCGAACGGAAGGCCTGGTCCTCGGGCCGATCCGGTGTTCGGGCTTTTCACCATCGATAAGGGAGCAGCACCCATGACGCATGCCATTCGCTTTCACAAAACCGGCGGACCGGAGGTCCTGGTGTGGGAAGAGGTCAGTGTCGGCAAGCCCGGACCAGGCGAGGCGCGCATTCGCCACACCGCCGTCGGCCTCAATTTCGTCGACATCTACAACCGCTCAGGTCTTTACCCCGTGCAGTTGCCGAGCGGGCTCGGCAGCGAGGCAGCCGGGGTCGTCGAGGAGGTCGGTCCAGGGGTCACCGATCTCAAGCCGGGCGATCGTGTCGCCTATGGTGCCTCGCCGCTCGGGGCCTATTCCGAGGCGCGGCTGATCCCCGCCGACCGGCTGCTGAAATTGCCCGACGGCGTCGACGACAAGACCGCGGCAGCGATGATGCTCAAGGGGCTCACCACGCAATATCTGATCCGGCAGACCTACCGGGTGAAGCCCGGTGATACCATCCTGCTTCATGCCGCGGCCGGCGGTGTCGGTCTGATCCTGAGCCAGTGGGCCAAGCATCTCGGCGCGACCGTGATCGGCACCGTCAGCAACGACGAGAAGGCGAAGCTCGCCAAGGCGCATGGCTGCGACCATGTGATCATCTACACCCGCGAGGATTTCGCGAAGCGGGTCGAGGAGATCACCGGCGGCAAGAAGGTGCCGGTGGTTTACGACTCCGTCGGCAAGGACACATTCCTGAAATCGCTGGATTGCCTCGCCCCGCTTGGGGTCGCCGCGCTGTTCGGCCAGTCTTCCGGCGCGGTGGAGCCGCTCAATCTCGGCCTGCTGGCCCAGAAGGGCTCGCTGTACGTCACGCGTCCGACGCTGTTCACCTACGCCGCCAGGCGCGAAAATCTGGTCGCGATGGCGAACGAGTTGTTCGACGTCGTCAAGTCCGGCGCGGTCAAGATCGAGGTGCACCAGACCTTTCCGCTGAAGGACGCAGCCAAGGCGCATGCCGATCTTGCGGCTCGCAAGACCACGGGTTCAACCGTTCTCCTGGTCTGATGCTCGGCCGGGACGTGACGCAAACTACGCGGCCTGCGTCACGTCCGCTCGTGCTTGCGCAGATCGCGACTATGATCGAGGCGGATTGCCTGGAGGTCGACGTCCTCGGGCGGGATCTCGGGCAGTGCGGCCTCGGTCAGGATGGCCTCGGTCACGTCCTCGACCGCATTCTCCAGGATTTCGTGGATGAACGAGATGTTCCGGTATTCGCCCGAGGCGACGCGGGAGATGACTTCGCGCCTCGTGATTTCGGGGTCGACGATCGCCTCGCGGCCTCGCCGCCCATAGTCGATCATAACGACGAAATATTGCATCAAGCGATCCTGCCGCGCCCGTAGTCGGAGTGCGACAGAGTATTTCCGAAAATCAGAATTTTGTCAATCAAAATTTCTCATAATCGGAAATTACCGCCGTCGGGGCCTCTTACTTGCCTTTCTTCCGAGGCCGCGCCGATTTCGCACGCAGCCGCTCGAGCTGCCCCTTCGGCATGGACAGGCAGATCTCTCCCACCCAGTCGAGCTTGACGCCGACGATCGGCTTGGCATTGAAGCTCGTGAGATTGACGACGGAGGGCGATTTTCCCCGCTCGATGGTCTTCAGATAGCGCTCGCCGGTCTTGAGCCGGACCACGGCCTCTTCGCCGTAGAAGCTCGATAGCGGGTGACGCTGGTCCTTGTAGACCACGATCACGTCACCGCTTTCGTATTTGGGCAGCATCGAATCACCCACGATCTCGAACGCGATCGTCTCTTCCATGATCGGGAAGGGCAGCGTGATGTCACCGAGACCTTCCGGGGGAACCTGTTCATAGTCCGGCTCGATCACTGCGCCGGCGCCCACGCGGCCCATGATCGGCGCGAGATTGAGCTCGAGATATTCCATGATCGGAATGATCTCCGAGGCCTTCACCAAGCGCTCGCCACCGAGAATTTCCGAGACCGCGCCGGGACGCACGCCCATGGCCGCCGCCAGGCCGCCCTTGCTCTTGCCCGTCTTCTCCAGCCCACGCTCGATCATTGCAACGTCCAACATGGTGATTCCCTCGATTGCGCACCGTCTCGCCTCTTGTAATCCGAAATTCGGAATTGATGCAATTATGAATATCAGAATTGTTGCTTGACTCAATATTCGGAATAGCGGAATGTGTGTTTCGTCTCCCGGTCGTTCGTTGAGGGGAGGCGCATCACAGGACAGCAGCATGGAACCGGGCCATTGGCCGTCGGAGCACTCCGACGCGCTTCGTGACTATTTTCTCAAAGGCATGTCTTATGCGGAGATCGCTAGACAGATTAACGCAAGGTTTGGAACGGCTTACACGCGCAACGCGGTGATCGGCCGCGCCAAGCGGCTGGGGCTCGTCGTGCCGGAATGGATGATGAGTCCGTCGATCGTGCCGTCTTTGCCGGGCGAGCTCGGCCTGCTTTCGCCGCGTCGGGCGGCGTTGCCGAACCTGAGCGTTCCGCCCAAGTCCGCAATGAAGCCTGCGGCACAGGTCAAGTTGCGTTGTGTCGGCGTCCAGCCCCGCCTGATCCAACTGGTCGAACTCGAAGCGGCCGACTGCCGCTATCCCTATGGCGGCGACAAGGACGGGGAGGAGATCGCCTTCTGCGGTCACCCGCGCCAGCCGGGCTCCAGCTATTGCCCGCCGCATGCGCGCCTGACGCGCCGCTCTGGAGCGGTGTCCGCACGTGTCGCAGGTCCGGTCGTGCTGAGGCTGATCTCGGCCGCCTGAAGGTCCCGCCGTCCGTTCAATCGCAGTCCTGCAAGGAGTATTCGAGTGGCTCGTGTCCGACGCAACAAGTCCTATAAATTGGCGCAGATCTACGACCGGCGGTCGCGGGAGGTGCCGTTCAATGCCGAAGTAGCGGAAGTGGAGGTCGACAATCCGCTCGCGCTCGATTCAGGCGAGAAGATCCTGGCCATTCGGTCGATCCGCAGTGATCCGCTCGGCCGGCTGCACGCGCATCACCAGATCGACGAGGCGCAATACCGCGGTGGGCGCGCCTTCCAGAACGATTGGGAGCGGGCGGAGCGGGGCCCTCGGGCGGTGGATACGACTCGCGAATATGTCGATGGTGCTGGCACGCGCGAGCCGGTCACCGAGAGCCAGCGACAGGCCGTGCTGCGGCTGAACCGGGTCGAGCGCGAACTCGGTACCGACGGCGCCGCGCTGGTGCACGACGTGCTGGTGCTGGGTCTGACCATGGATCAGATCGGGCAGCGGCGCGCCGTCCGTACGCAGCGGTGGAACGATTATTTTGCGCGGCGCTTTCGCGAATGCCTGGATCGGCTGGCGCTGGTCTACGGCTTTGCGACGGAGAGTGGGAAGGAGCGCGCGGACCGGCGCACATGATTTCGGCAGGCCGGCGGTATCGGCCGCCGGCCTGTTGCCTAGGGATGAGGTACAATCTTGTAGGGGGTGGTGTAG
Organism: Bradyrhizobium cedriense; assembly: GCF_054602315.1. NCBI lineage: Bacteria > Pseudomonadati > Pseudomonadota > Alphaproteobacteria > Hyphomicrobiales > Nitrobacteraceae > Bradyrhizobium > Bradyrhizobium cedriense. The sequence goes on from NZ_JBTSWB010000001.1 coordinate 825,952, forward strand.
GGCTCGACCCGGAGCGAGGCGTTGGCCAGAAGCCCGATTTTGGCGGTTGGCGCCTGCTGTAATTCGCCGTTCGGGCCACGATGCACGTTATATTGCCAAACGGTAAGATCGCCTTTCTGCGCTAACGCGTGTGCAACGGCGCTCGCATCGTTGCCGCCGAGCGCCTGAAGTTCATCCGCAGACAATCCGACGATGATTTCGTCCTTGATGGTGACGATCTTGAACAGGTTCATCTTGGTCTCCTGCGCCCATGCGCCTTGTATCGAGAGGGTGAGAAGCGCGACTGCGGCGCCCCTGATGAGATCGCAGCGAGAAAGCATGCCGTCGTCCTTTTGGTGCTGACGCGCGCCCAAATCGAAGTTTTCAGCCATGGCGCCCGAATCTGCGTGGCCGTGCCGCAACCGCTTGGTCGCTCGCATGAGGATGGCGGTTCACCGCGGAATTCCATCCCGATGGAAACTACTGCGAACTTGCGTGCCGGGATCCGGGCCGCGCAAGGTCGACCTTACATGCTGGTGGTGCAGCCGACGAGATCGGGTTCAACAATTACGTGTATATGACATGATCGCCAATTCGTGCGCGCAATGCGCATTCGCATCGGAAACAAGGCGAAACGCGGCGCCGCTTCACAGCAATCAGGGACCCGTGCGCGCTTGATGCCGCTTCTTGACGCAGGTGGGTGACGGAAGTCGATATTCCTGTTATCCGGAATCGCCGTGGTGCGATGCAGACGAAGCATCATGACACCAACAGTTGGGCTTGCCGGCTGAGTTGTTCCTTGGCATAACTACAACCGGCTGGTTGAGTTCGCCGTTGGACGCAGCTGCCAGCCTGGCAGGGCCCCCGGCCGAGAGTTCGTCGCATAGGCCCTGTTGCGACGTTCGGTTCTTGAGTGGATCACGAGGGCCGATGCTTGTCATAGGTGCGAGATGAAGAATCTCAATTTCGCGGCCGAACTGCACCTCAAGCTCGGTGTGCCTGCAAGCGGCACCGTCGAAAGCCTTCGCCTGCTCCGCGCGTTCCTGAAGCTCGAACCTCGACAGCGTTTCGAGGTGATCAAGCTGGTCGAAGATCTCGCCACCGAAGAAGCTCTTCCCGAGCATCCCTTGTCCTGAGACCGGCCGCGCGCCGGACCTATGCCGTCCCTTTCCTTTTCCCGGAGTCCGGGCCCGTCGGCGTGGTTCCCGAGGCTGGCCGCTGGAAGAGGGGCCGGCAAGTGTGGTATTCAGTTGGGAAAAACGGAGGAGTACGACGATGATCGAACCGAAGCTCGAAGTTCCGGCTGAACTGCGCGACCTGGCCGAGAAGACGATCGACCAGGCGGAAAAGGCATTCGGCATGTTTTTTGAGGCCGCCACCAAATCGATGACGTCCGTTCCGGGCGCGGGGACGGAGGTGTCAAAGCAGGCGCTGGCTTTCACCGAGCAGAACATGAAGTCTGCCTTCGAGCATGCGCGCAAGCTGGTGCATGCCACCGACCTTCAGGAAGCAATGCGAATCCAGTCCGATTTCCTGCGCACTCAGTTCACCAGCGCCGGAGATCACATGCGCCAGATGACCGGCAGTCTCATGCAACCAGGCAAGGGCAAATCCTGATTCTCGACCTGTGTACAGCGTGCCCACAAATTGATCTTGTGTGGCGTGGAGATCCGCGCTTCGCTGCTGGCGCAGGTCCATGATGGGCCACCGAATGACCTCATTCGCCGTCCGTCATCCTTTCTGCTGATCCCTGCTGGTCCTCCGGCAGGGATTTGCATTTGCAGCAGGTGGCGATCTTCTGGCGGCTGCCAAAGCGCGACGGGATTGGGCGATCGTGATCGCGCTTTGGGTGATCGTTGGAGCACCATCTTCTCGAGAAGCCGCTGCACAGCTTGCCGGATCACGCTCTAACGTAGCGATGCGATGTAGGCCGCGATATCGCCGGCTTCGGTCCGACTCAATGGGAAATTCGGCATCTTCGGGTGCGGATCGAGCAGGAAGAACGCGAGCCTTTCCGGACTGAAGTCCGGCCTGCGCGCAACGGATGCAAAGGAGGGGACGTCGGCGCTCGCCCGGGTCTGCCCGTTCGCCACGACATGGCAGCTCGCGCACCAGCGCTTGGCGAGGTCGGCACCATGATCGGCGTCAGCCGCGAGAGCGGACGACGTGGCCAAGCCACAGACTACGCCAAGCAGTAGGCAAATCCGTCTTACATGCCGGGGCATAGGGCAATCTTTCTGCATCCACTTGCGGCCGCCGCGCTCATCCGCAGCATGATCCTGGAAACTGCGAGAGGTCAATGCGGGCGATGATCGACCGCAGCAGCTTGCGGGTCGAACGATAGAGATGCCGTACGAATGCCGGCATTCTTGCCGCGTACAGGCCAAGGCCTTTCGTATCAAGGCTCTTCGTATCAAGACTTTCCGTATAGTGCGACACGTCTCTCTCCGAGGCCATATGGCTCTTCTATCGTGCCGCTTTGGAGCCGCCTTTGATCTGCCGCAAAGCACTCCCGGCTAATAGTCGCCCGGGTTCATGATCATTGGGCTCTTCGTATCCGCCGGCGCGAGCGCGCTGCTGGCGCTATCACGCAGGAAGCGGTCGAGCGTTTCCTGGATCTTCTCCTTGACTGAGTTAGGACCGCGATCACTCATCTCCGTGTGCTGCGCGCCAGTGTGGACTATATCGATGCCGCGCGCTTTGGCCTCTTCCGGCGTCGGCAGCACGCCGGGATCCGTCACGAAATGCGGGTCCTTCGATCGGAACGACAGGATCTTCATGTGGTCGCTGAGCACGAAAGGCACCCGCAGATTGTCGAGCGTGATCACCCTCGACACCAGCTCCGGGTGCTGATGGGCGACGTACATGGAGACATCGCCGCCGTTGGAGTGGCCGACGAGGGTGATGTGGTCGTATTCGACATTCTCCTGCCGCCTCATAAGTTCGCTCAATACGAAGAGAATGTTGGCTTCGCAGCGGATGTAGACTTCACGCCGGCCGACATATGGCTGACCGACACGGGTCAGCAACGGCGGATCGCTCGGCAGGTCCTGCTGGATGCTGGCGACCAGATAGCCCCGGGCGGCGAGGACGTTGGCGAGGAAGGAATATTCGGTCGCCTTGACGGTATTGCCGTTACTGATGATGGCGAGCGGGAGCTTCCATAGGCCGAGATTGGCCTTGGTCTCGTAGTCGCGCCGCACGGCAATCTCCACCGAGATCGGCCGCTGGCGCGAGGCGTCGAATAGGGTCAAGGTCTCATGGCGGATTGCGAACTGGCTGACGACGAAATACTGCCCGACACCAAGCACGCAGAGCAACGCCAGGATTGCAAACACCTTCCTCATGGTCCTGTCTCAAATCACCTTTGACTGAACATGGTGATCGGGAACTCCCGGTCGAGCGATCGTGAGCAGGTTAGGGGATTAAATTTAGGCAAGTCTGCGAGCCAGGCCCCGAAAAGGGCCGCACGCCGGTGATCGACAGAAGAACGGGGCGGCTAGAGACAGTGGGCCCTGCCGCGCTCGGGGCAGACCCGGAACGCGCTCGACAGCGTGAAGAGGAGGCGTGGGCTGCGGCGCTCGTTGTGCGGCGCCCGGTAGCTCAAGGGGACAGCCACCCCGAGATCCGCCCGGAGATCGTTCGGCAGGAAGAACCGCACACCGGCCCCCGCCGATGTCAGCGACAGGCCGTCGCCGAGGCGGTAGCCGTCGTTCCAGACGGCGCCGGCGTCGCCGAAGACGTAGAGTTGATAGCCGGTCCAGTAGCGAAAATTGAGTGTCTGATCGAAGCGCAGTTCGATCGAGCCGGCAAGTCCGTTGTCGCCGCTGATCTCGGCCGCACCATAGCCCCGGCCGAAGGCCGTGCCGCCGAGATAGAATTGCTGCGAGGTGAATAGTGGCCTTGATGCCGTCTGGCTCGCAGCTGAGAGCTTGAGCGACCAGGCGTCGCTGAGCGTCTGGTAGCGCGTGAACCAGAAGTTCAGCGCCGAGAAGTTCGACGAGGCGCCGCCCCGAGAGAGCAGATCATCGTCGAAATGCGATGCGCCAAAGATGTCGAGACCCTGGCGGTAGCTCAGCGTAGCAAGATTGGTGCCGCCGAAGCGATCCTGGAGCCGGTAATCGGCGGTCAGGCTCGCGGTCCTGATGTGGTCGTTGTACCAGGTGCCGTAGATGTCGTGTTCGGACACGTTGCTGAAAGTCCCAGCCACGGTGAGCATCAGCCCCGAGGATTGCGACATCAAGGGCACGGTGCTTGCCCGCACCTCGAAAGCTTCGGTCGTGGTGATGTCGCTGTCGAGACGGCGTGCGTCGCCCGGCCGGACCGCGCTGTACAGAACGGAAGCGCCGACGCGCACCCCGTCGACTCCGACGGGCGCGTCATAAGACAGGCGTGCGAAACCGAGCTGACGCGGGTCGTTGGCAATGGTTGACAGGTTGACTGCCAGCGCGTCGCCGGGTGTGAGGTAGGAGTTGAACGCGCCGGTCGCGTAGGTTTGCCAAGGACCGACCGACGACGATCCGAGATTGTCCAGGCCCAACGAGGAGAAGACGTGCCAGGCCTTCAAATATATGGTCAGGCGGAAGCGGCCGGTCGTACCGCCGATTTCTTCCAGTGCGGTGTCAGTGATCCGGACGCCCGGCCTGCCGTTGATCAGGAAGAGCTGGCGTTCGAGCGTTGCCAGCCGCGACGGTTGTTCGGCCAGGACCGGCCCGAGCATCGGTCTTACGCCAAACTGCTCGGCGCCGTCGCCTTTCAGCTCGGTCTGGACGATGGTGCCTTCGATGACCTGGATCCGGACTCGGCCGTCGGCAATGTCTTGCGGCGGCACGATGGCCCGGCTCAAGTGGAATCCGGCTTCGCGGTAGAGGTCGCTGATCGCGCCGGCGATCGCGGCGAGATTCGCCTGCGAGACCTTCTTGGCGAGATACGGCCGATAGACCGCGGCGATGCGATCGGGGGTAATGGCGTGAGCGCCGATGACGCTGATCCCGCGCAGCACGAACTGCGACCTGGTATCGCCGCCGGTGTTGGGCCGGTCGATGGCCGGCAGCTTGGGTGGGGGCCGGCTCAGCGATTCCCGCTCGGTTTGGTTTTCAAAGTATTTCTCCGGCTGGCGCGGGTCGAAACCAGGCTGGTTGGCTCGCTGCGCGGAGGCTGGTGGAATTGTGGTGAAAAGGGAGGCCAGCAACAGCAGCGCGGTAATGAAGCACCGCCTTTCGCTGCGCCTGCCGAACCCGTCTCCGTAGTTCAGCGGAGGACTCCCCAAGGAACGGCAAGGGTTGGTTAGCGGCATGATTTTTCATAGGTTTTTATGGTCAATGATTGGTTAATGCGGCTTCTCCACTGGCCGCTTCCCGCTAATCCTCTCTTGAGTGATTTCGGATACGCCTGAGGTCTGTCCTAACGCGGACCGAGGGATCGTCATGTTCGGCAAAGTTGGAATGCGGCGCACCTTGTTGGCAGCGCTGATCCTGGGAACGGCCTCCGGAGCATTCGCCGCCGATGACGGTGTCTGGTCCGTCAGCAAGTCCTCTGGCGAGGTCTGGCTCGCAACCAACGGCGCGCAGCAGGTGTCGTTGAGCCAGGACGGCACCCTGAAGCCCGGCGACACCATTCGCACCGGACGCAACGGCCGCGTGCTGCTCGTCCGCGGCGAGGAAACGATCCTGATCTCTCCCAATTCGGTGGTGGGCTTGCCTGCCGAGAGGAAGGACGGTCTCTCGACCACCATCATCCAGCAGGCAGGCTCGCTGCTGCTCGAGGTCGAGAAGCGCAACGTCAGGCATTTCGAAGTCGAGACGCCCTATCTCGCCGCCGTGGTCAAGGGAACGCAGTTCAGCGTCACGGTGGGTGCCGGCAGCACGAAGGTCGGCGTGCTCCGCGGGCAGGTCGAAGTCTCCGACTTCAAGACGGGCCAGATCGCCCAAGTCATGCCCGGACAAGCGGCCACCGTGTTCGAACATGGCAAGCCCGGTCTCAGCCTCAGCGGTGCCGGCACGTTCAATCCCATCGAGCACGGCAAGCCGCGCGCCTCCACGATCGAGCGGATTCCCGTGCCGAAATCAGGCCTGTCGGCGCCGCGCAATGCGGCGAGCGGCCATGCAATCCACGCACTCGGCCCGATCGACAAGGGCACGAAGGCTGCCGGCGCACCGAAGCCATCGCATCAGGCGGCTGGCGCCCATGCCTCGAAGGCCGGAATCGTGCGCATCTCGAGCTCGCTCGGCGAGGTCAAGCTGAACATCCACAAGGTGACCCGCGGAATCGCCCACGGCGCCGCTGCTCCAGGCCAGGTGCGCAACGCGAATGCCAGCACCGGGGCCGAGACAGTCTGGAGCAACAGCAAGCCGGGTACGACAGCGTCCAACAGCGCCGTCCAGACCGCGGCGACGACGAGCGGTGCCGCCACGGGCGACAGCAGCTCGTCCAACCCGGGCGCTGCCATCGCTGCAGCGGCAGCCAACAACGGAAACGCGGGCGGCAACGGCAACTCCGGTAACGGCAACAACGGTGTCACTGGCAACGGCTGGGGCAACAACGGTAACGGCAATGGCAATGGCGGCGGCGACGGCAGCAACGGCCACGGCCATGGCCGCAACCGACACTGAACCAGTTCCCGAAGGGGACGAGGGGCGCACCCGATGAAGGGGGGCGCGGGAGGATCGGGTGAAACGATATCGGCCGCATATTCTGGTTGCGATCGCGCTCGCGATCGTGCTGTCCACGGGATGGCATGGTTCGCTGCGCAACGCGCTCACCGACCTGCGGTTCGCATGGCAACCGCGCGACGCCAGCGGCAATGTTGTCGTCGTGGCTATCGACGCGCCGTCGATCGATCAGATCGGGGTCTGGCCCTGGCCGCGCCGGTTGCATGCGGAGCTGCTGCACCGGCTCGATGCGGCCGGAGCGCATGAGGTAGCCTTCGACGTCGATTTCAGCACGCCGTCCGACCCGGCCTCCGACGAGGCCTTCGTCCGGGCGCTGCGGGATGCCGGCGGCTCGACGATCCTGCCCTCCTTCAAGCAGCCGACGCCGAACGGCGGCGCGGCTCACGTCAATCGTCCTTTGAAGCAGTTCAGCAACCAATCGTGGCCGGCGGTCGTCAATGTCGCGGTCGAATCCGACGGGCTCGTTCGCCGCTATCCGTTCGGCGAGAAGCTCGGCGATGCCGTGATGCCGTCGATGGCCGTCGTGCTGGCGGGACAGGACGTCAATCGGCGGCCGCCCTTTCTGCTGGATTTCAGCATTCGTGCGGCCTCCATTCCCACCGTCTCCTATGTTGATGTGCTGCGCGGCGATACCGCCACGCTCGCCAGGCTGAAAGACAAGAAGATCGTCATCGGTGCCACGGCACTCGAGCTCGGTGACCGGTTCAGCGTCCCCAACGGCAAGATCATCTCGGGGCCGGTTCTCCAGGTGCTGGCTGCCGAATCGATCCTTCAGAACCGCATGCTGCGCTGGACGTCCGATATCGGCATGGTCCTGGGCCTGGGTGCGATCTGCCTGCTGATGATCTATTCTTGGCGCCGCTTCGCACCGGGAATTCGCGTCGCGATCCTCGTCGCGGCCGGTGCGTCCGTCGAACTGGTCGCAGCCCTCGTGCAGGCGAGATGGCCCCTCGTCATCGACACATCGCTGTTCCACATCGCGATCATCGCGTATCTGACGGCAATTGCTCTGGACGAAATCGATTTCCGCCGTCTGCTCGGACGCATCGCCGAGAGCCGTTTTCATCGCATGGCGATGTCACTCGGCGACGGGCTCGTCTGCACCGACGAGGAGCACCGGATCACGGTCTGGAATCCCGGCGCGAGTGCGATCTTCGGCTACATGCCGGTCGAGATCATCGGCCGGCCGTTCGAAACGTTGTGCGCCTTGCCCGCGAACGGGGGCGCGAGACCGTCGATGAACGATGCCGCGCGCCAGGCGCTTCTGGTTCCGGGCGGGGCGGTCGTGGTCGAGTTCGAGGGCCGGCGCAAGAACGGGGAAACCTTCCCGGTCGAAGCGAGCTTCTCGGGCTGGCAGGGAACGGACGGCTTTCAATACGGAGCGATCCTGCGCGACATTTCCGTCCGCAAACGCGAAGCCGAACGCATTCGCTATTTGGCCGAACACGACGCGCTGACGGGTCTGGCCAACCGGAACATGCTGCATGTGGGTCTCGCCGATCTGATCAGCGCGGCGGAGCGGGGGTCTTCCGGCGTCGCACTGCTCGTGCTCGGGCTCGACGGCTTTCAAGAGATCAACGACATGCTCGGACCTTCGGCCGGCGACCTCGTGCTGCGCGCGGTCGCCGAGCGTCTCCGGCGCGAAGTCGATGCTAAGGCGATCGTCGCCCGGCTCAGCGGCGACGAATTTGCCGTCGCGATCGATTGCGGGAAAGCCGCGGAGCCGATCGCGGCCTTTGCCGAGCGGATCGCCGAGGCGTTTGAGGCGCCTCTCGCAGCGGGCACGCGGCAGCACCGCGTCGGAATCAGCGTTGGCGTTGCCGTGTATCCGGAAGGCGGGCGGACGGCAGACGATCTCCTGAGCAACGGCCATCTGGCGCTGAGCCGCGCGAAGGCGACGCGGCGCGGCAGCCATGTGATCTTCGAAAGTGCGATCAGGCAGGAGCTCGAGAACCGGCTGACGCTGGAGAGCGAGCTGGCACTTGCCGTGGAGCGCGGCGAGTTCGAGCTGTTCTACCAGCCGCAGGTTCGTCTGATCGACGGCGGTCTGGTCGGGGCCGAAGCGCTCATCCGCTGGCGACATCCGGTGCGCGGCCACGTCTCGCCCGGAGAGTTCATGCCGGTGGTCAACACTTCGGCCCTGTCGGAGCGGATCGCGAACTGGGTGATGGAAACCGCCTGCCGTCAGGCGCGAGCCTGGGAATTGTCCGGCAACAGCGTGCGCGTCGCGATCAACCTCTCACCCTCGCAGCTCCAATCCGGCGATCTCGCGCATTCGGTCGCGGCGCTGCTCGAATCGACGGGGCTGACGCCGTCGCTGCTCGAAATCGAAGTCACCGAAGACATCCTGCTCCATGACGAACGCCGCGTGCTCGCCATGTTCAAGCGAATTCAGCAGCTCGGCGTCCGGATCCTGTTCGATGATTTCGGGACCGGCTATGCGAGCCTGAGTTATCTCAAGAAGTTTCCGCTCGACGGGCTCAAGATCGACCGGTCGTTCGTATTTGGTCTGCTCGCGAACTCCGACGATGCTGCAATCGTCGGCTCGACGATCGGTCTCAGCAAGCAGCTCGGTCTGACCGTCGTGGCCGAAGGCATCGAGAACAGGGCAACTGCCGACTTCCTGGTCAGCATGGGATGCGAGGAAGGGCAGGGCTATTTCTTCGGACGCCCGATGCCGGCCGATGCATTCGAGCAGAAATTCCTCGCGGCTGGGCGCGAGGCTGCCAGCGCTGCCTGAGCGGAGGGAGCTTCGCTTCTACCGCCGGCGCGCCACCGCCATGCCAAAGAGGAAAGCAACGAACAGGCTGGCAAGCGGCGCTTCGCGGGCGACGGCTGCGACCGTCGCGAGAACACCGCCAGGCTTTCGCGAGTCCTCGACGGCCGACGTCACGCGGTCGACGGCTGCGTGCAGGCCGCCGGCGACTTCACCGATCGTGCGGGAGACGTCCGCCGCCGTATCGATGGCACGCTCGGCCATGCCGGGTTGGGACGTGGATTGCGGTATCTCCGTGCTCAAGGGCGCGTCCTCCAGGCCTGATTGATGGAAGCCGACACCTTTGGCTATCCGCGCGAGCGCTCGTTCTGAACAGCGGGTCTGACGACCTTTGGCTATCCGCGACAGGCGCCGTGATTACGGCGGGTGCCGGCCTCGGATGGCAATTCAGCGTGCGGGATTTTGTTCCGGAGGATATCGATCGGAGCGCACCTTCCCCGGGAAACGACGGATGCGAATCTCTGTTAGGCTGGGTCAACCTTGCTGATGTCAGGAGACAGCCGTGACCGATCGGACCGCGAGGGATACCCGGCGCATCGCATTGCTCGGCGCTCCCATCGACATGGGAGCTTCGCAGCGAGGCACCTTGATGGGTCCTGCGGCGCTGCGCACCGCAGGCCTTGCGACACTGCTCGAAAGCCTGGATCTCGAGGTCGTGGACTACGGCGACCTGACCATCGCCGAAGTTCGGGATCTCACCGACAGGCCGCCCCAAAAAGCCAATCACTACCGCGAAATCCAGCGCTGGACGCGCGTTCTGAGCCGCAAGGGTTATGAGATCGCGACCACCGGCGCGCTGCCGATCTTCCTCGGCGGCGACCACACGCTCTCCATGGGCTCGGTCAATGCAATGGCGCGTCACTGGCAGGAGCGCGGACGCGAGCTGTTCGTTCTCTGGCTCGATGCCCACGCCGACTACAACACCCCGGAGACCACGATCACCGCCAACATGCATGGCATGTCGGCCGCGTTCCTGTGCGGGGAGCCCGGCCTCGACGGCCTGCTCGGCGACGATCCGCGCGCCTCGATCACGCCTGACAGGCTGGACTTGTTCGGCGCGCGTTCGATCGACAAGCTCGAGAAGGAGTTGATGCGGGCGCGACGGATCAGGATCGTCGACATGCGCCAGATCGACGAGTTCGGCGTCGCCGTCTTGATCCGGCGCGTCATCGAGCGGGTCAAGGCGGGTAATGGCGTGCTGCATGTCAGCTTCGACGTCGATTTCCTGGATCCCAGCGTGGCGCCGGGCGTCGGCACCACGGTGCCGGGCGGCGCCACCTATCGCGAGGCACACCTGATCATGGAGCTGTTGCACGATTCCGGCGTGGTAGGATCGGTCGACATCGTCGAGCTCAATCCGTTCCTCGACGAGCGCGGCCGTACCGCGCGCACGGCGGTCGAACTGATCGGCAGCCTGTTCGGTCAGCAGATCACAGACCGGCCGACGCCGAGCAACGCCATTGCGCCAGGTGAGTAGGGCGTTCCCGAGAGCAAAGAAGATCAGACGTCAACTGCCTCCAAGGAGTGCCGCAAGGACTTTGATTTAATCCTTGCGAGCATCTGAGGGCGACTCCGTGGAACCAGGCGGGAACTGGGAGGCCGTAATTGAATTAACCTGCGACAGGACAATTGCGGACCCTTCTGATGACTGATCGTTTCGCGAATTCGCTCTCGACGGCGCTTCGTCACCCCGGTGTGATCGCGCTGATCATCGCGGGGTTGACGATTGCGGCGATGCTGGTCGTCGATCACGGACCGTGGAGCCGCGCCAAGACCCAGCCGGCTCATGTTGCGATGTACGCGACTACGGGAGAAGCGGCGCGCGCCGCGGGTGCCGCCGTGCTTCCGACCGAACCGAAGTCACCGGTCGAGCCGGCACGGCCGGGGCCGAAGACGTCCCCGACGGTCAATCCCGTGACGCCGTAGCTCGAGTCCTTGAGCCCTTCGTGCGGCAAGCACTTCGTAGAAGGTCCGATGGACGACATGCAGCGGAATCTCATTCTATGAACAGCAGCCCCCTCTTCTGACTGCCATCGAACGTATTGACAGCGTCGAACAGCCGTTTCCGTTCGACCAGCCATGGCTGGAAGTTGACGTTGACGTCGAGCACGAAAACGAGGTCCTCGGCTTCGAAATAGCCTCCAATTGGGGAATGATGTCCGCTACCAGAACCAAAAATCTGAGCGCGATCGAAATTGACGATGTAGCGTCGGCCCGGATCGTTGGAGCGACGGAGATGCTCCAGAAACTGGCTCTCGCTGAGATCGCGTAAGACTGTGACTTTCCGGCTCGTGTTGGTCTGGGCGACTTTGGCCAGCTCGTCGAGCGTAAGACCCATGATGCATACGCCTGTCCAGCAGTTCCACGTACCGGCTAGCACCTTGCCCTCCGTTCTTGCCGCCTCGCCAAGCGATCGGTAGGCATTCGCAACAGCCGCAGGTCCGCAGCGAGAACCGTTTGACTGCCAGTCAATGTGTCTTTGGAAAGTGGCTGCCACGGGCAGGCGCCACGCCCGCTCCATCAGCGCCGACGTTCGTGTTACCGATGACGCTATGGCGTCTGGCGGCACGTGCGATTGTCCGACCACCAGGGCCCCGGCACATGCCAGAACCACGGCGATAGCCAGGGTGCTGATACCGACGTAGCGCCATCGCTTCATGAGTCAGAACCTCTGCGCCAATGACGACATTGGGCCGCAAGATATTCTGAAGCCAACCGGCGGGTGGAGATTCCATGTGCACGTCCGTCGGGGGCCGCAATGCGAACGTACGCCCCGACAGAGGGCCGCCCAAGTTCTTCTCTGGGGAAGAAGTGACAGCCAATCGGACCTTTTTCTGCGGCATCCGCGAGACGTATCAGCGTCGAGATACTGGTGCTAGATTTCCTGCTCCTACTCAACAGGAGGACGATATGCCGGATAGCGTCTACAAGGTCATCGAACTGGTCGGTACCAGCTCCGACTCATGGGAGAGGGCGGCGGCCAATGCGGTCGAACAAGCCGCAAAATCTCTGCGGGATCTTCGAGTTGCGGAGGTCGTAAAGCTCGATATGCAACTGGATGACAAGGGCAAGGTCGAGGCCTATCGCGCCAAGCTCAGCGTATCGTTCAAGTTCGAGGGCACCTGAAGTCTCGGCACCTCGCCCCCATTTGCGGGGCGAGGATGCTCGCTGGAAAAGGCGCGTTGCGCGGCGCCCAACCGGACGCCGTGGCCTATATCAAAAGTTGGTTCTAGTCCGAGTGGGACCTATATGCTTTGATGTGAGTGGGCGTCCGGCGCGTGGTGGCCCCATGTACATGGTCATTCGCAAGTACACCAAGGTTCGTTCGGTCGCGGACGCCGCGCGTCGCGCCAAGAGCGGAGTCGGTGAGATCCTGAGACAATCGCAGGGGTTCAGATCCTACCATGTGCTGGATGCTGGCGACGGTGTCGGTATCGCCGTGATGATATTTGATGACCGCGAAAGCGCCAACGCAGCGAATACCAAGATACTTGCGTTCGTTCAGGCGAGTCTACATGACCTCGATCTTGGGGTTCCCGAAATCACCACTGGCGAGGTCCTGGTGGATATAGGGCCTCATGGGTCTTCGGTTTGAAGTAGCCCCAAGCGTCATCGGTTGCGCGGGTGCCGTGTTGCTCGTGTAATCGATCCGATGTCACCCTCGCGCTTGCTACGATCGAGCCCATTCGCGAGCCGCCCGTCAGGACTTTTCGACCGCGCGTGCATTTCGAGGAGCAGCATCTACATGAAGCAACACACCTGCGAAGCATCTTTCACCACAGCCGGCGGCTGGACACCACTCCTGCTTATCGGCATCGTGATGCCGCCCCGGGATCCCGATGAAGACGAAGACGACGATGATGACGACGACGACGATGAGGAAGGTGATGCTGACGAACCGGCGGTCGTGCGCGAGCCGGACGAAGACTAGACTGGCGCGCGACTGGCAGTCGGCGCTATAATATCTTCCATGGGCTGGGATGCGAAAGACATCGCGCTTCTGAAAAGGCTCTGGTTCGCAGGACAGAGCGCGGCGCAGATTGCGCGTCGGCTGGGGTGCAGTCGTAACGCCGTCTGCGGCATGCTGACCCGTCTGAACCTGAAGCGCGGCCATAAGTCGCCGACGGCACGGCCCAAGATAAGGCCGGCCCCGAAGCTGAGGCCGGCGTCGGCATCCTGCGCCCGTTCAGTCACACGGAAGGTGGCGTTGAATACAGCGGAGAGGCAACAGCCCAAGGAATTCAGCAGGCAGCAGCTTTACGCCATTCTGGCTGAGGCGGTCAGAAACACTGGCTGAGAGACCCGACCGCGGACGTCCTTGCGCTCCGGTCGGGGTCTTTGCCCAGCTTGACGGGGTTCGGTCGTCTGTTCCTTCCCAAACCTTCGTCGGCTTCGGGTTACGGCGATACTCTGGTTGAGCGGAGAATCTCCGCCAAGTCCCAAAAACCGACGTCGGCGCCTTCAAGAGTCCAGGCCCTCGTCAGCTCTTGCGACCGTAATTGAGGAGCCCGCCGCTCGTCTTCGGCGGGTGCGCACGCAAGGCCTCCTCGTTCGGTTCGGTGCCCCAGCCGGGACGGTCGGGGACGATCAGGTGCCCCTCCTGGATATCCGGCTCGTGCGTGAACAACTCGCGGTCCCAGGACAGACGATCGATGTCGATCTCCATGATGCGCAAGTTTGGCACCGCGGCGCAAAAATGCGCGTTCATCATCGAGCAGAGATGGCCGTAGAAATTATGCGGGGCGACGTTGACCTCGAACGCCTCGGCAGCGGCCGCGATCTTCATCGATTGCCAGACCCCGTTCCAGGGCGTGTCGATGATCGCGACGTCCATGGCCTGCTCGTGGAAATAGGGCAGGAATTCCCGAAGGCCGAGCAGCGTCTCGCAGGAGGAGATCGGGTGCGGGCTCTGCCTGCGGATGTAGCCGAGTGCTTCCGGATTGAAGCTGTCGATCTCGACCCAGAACATGTCGAGGTCGGAAATGGTGCGCAGGATCTGCAGGTAGCCTTCGGTCTTGGCGTTGAAGTTGCAGTCGAGGAGAATGTCGACGTCGGGGCCGGCGCCGTCGCGGATCGCCTCCAGATGCATGTGCAGGTCGCGCAGGATCTTGCGGTCGACATTGATCTCGGGCGCGAAGGGTGAACCGAAGCCCGGGCGCCAGCCGGTCGGCTTGCCGTCGTCATAGGAAAAGATGTTGGTCTTGAGCGCGGTGAACTTCTTCTCGCGCACCTCGCGCCCCATGGCCTTGACGCCGTCGAGGCTTTCGATGGGCGGCTTGTACCAGGACGGGTGGTTGATGCGCCAGGTGGCGCAATGCGACCAGTAGACCCTGATGCGGTCGCGGATCCTGCCGCCGAGCAGCTCGTAGCAGGGGACGCCGAGAGACTTCGCCTTGGCATCGAGGAGCGCATTCTCGATCGCACCGAGGGCTTGCGCCACCACGCCGCCGGCCGCGGGACGCGTCGCTGCGAACAATTCGGCAAAGATGCGCTCGTGCCGGAAGACGTTCTGCCCGAGGACACGGGCAGAGAGGCGCTGGATGGCAGCTCCGACACCGGGCGAGCCGAATCCCTCGTCGAATTCGCTCCAGCCGACGATGCCGTCCTCGGTCGTCAGCTTGACGAAATGATAGTTTCTCCAGCCGGCGTCGCAGGCAAGAATTTCGATGCTTGTTGCTTTTGATGATGTGGTCATGTCGCTCCCTGTCGCCCGGCCGGGCCTTCCTTGTGGCCCGATCTCGAGGCCGGGCTCAGAGCGCATTGTTAGGCCAAGCGCGGACCGGCGTGAAGGGCGCAGCGATGCGGCCGGGGGGCGCGTCCGGCGGCGCTTTCGGAGGCCTCGTCAGCCGATCACCGACGAGCCGAGCAAGGCGAGCACGGCCAGCGCCATCAGCGCGGTGCCGAGCCAGCCCAGCGCGATCAACCATGAGCGGCCCCTGAAGCGGCCCATGATGTCGCGGCTCGAGACGATCAGCATCATCATCGTCATGATGGGGACGGCGACGATGCCGTTGAGCACCGCGCTCCAGACCAGCATGTTGATGGAGTCTATTCCGGTGAAGCCGAGGCCGAAGCCGATCAGGGTGGCCGCCGCGATGATGGTGTAGAACCCGACCGCTTCGTCCGGCTTGGCCTCCAGCGTGGCGCGCCAGCCGAATATCTCGGCGACGCCATAAGCGGCCGAGCCCGCCAGCACCGGGATTGCGAGCAGGCCCGTGCCGATGATGCCGAGCGCGAACAGCGCGAAGGTGAAGTCGCCCGCGAGCGGCCGCAGCGCCTCGGCCGCCTCCGTCGCCGAATTGATCTTGGTGATGCCGTGCGCATGCAGCACGGAGGCGGTGGTCAGGATGATGAAGAACGCGATGCCGTTGGACAGCAGCATGCCGGCAATGGTGTCGGTCTTGATGCGATCGAGCTCGTGAGTGCCGCCGCGCTTGAGCTCGCGGAGCGGCTTGTCGCGCCTGCCCTGGTTCATCTCCTCGACCTCCTGCGAGGCCTGCCAGAAGAAGAGGTAGGGGCTGATGGTGGTGCCGAGCACAGCGACCACCATCATGAAATAGTCGGCGCTGACGTTCGGCTTCGGCCACACCGCGGCGAGCAGAGCCGTGCTCCACGGAATATTGACGGTGAAGGCGGTCGCGACATAGGCGAACAGCGCCAGGGTGAGGAATTTCAGAACCGGCGAATAGCGGCGATAGGGCAGGAACACCTGGAGCAGGGTCGAGCCGGCCGCGAAGATCAGCGCGTGCTCGTGGTTCAGCCCGCCGATGACGAGCGAGAGGGCCTCGGCCATCGCGGCGATGTCGGCGGCGATGTTGAACGTGTTTGCGGCAACCAGCATGGCGACAAGCGCCAGGACCACCCAGCGTGGCGCGAGCTGCATGACGTTGGCGGCGAGACCCTTGCCGGTGACGCGGCCGATCCGCGCGCTGACGAGCTGGATCGCGATCATGAACGGCGTGGTGAGGAACACGGTCCACAGCAGGCCGTAGCCGAATTGCGCGCCGGCTTGCGAATAGGTGGCGATGCCGGACGGATCGTCGTCGGCAGCTCCGGTGATGAGGCCGGGGCCCAATCGTTGCAGCAGCGTCGGCGCGGATTTCGTGGAGGCCACGGCGCTGTCGCTCATGGGAGGGCCCTTTGTTGGAGACGATCTCAACAAATGCAGGTGCGGGAACAAAGGTTCCGACAACAGAGGTTAGGCCGCCATTGTTCCGATAAAGCGAATTTGTATTTGATCTGTCGGGCAAAACAGGGGTACAAGTGGACCATCGCCACGTCTGCGGTCGTTCGCTCACGGCGTTGAGGGAATCGCCCAGGCTGAGGGTGACGCGCGCCACTGTCGTTCCGCATTGCAGGCGAGCGTGCGAAACGCGGAAGAGGCGCGAGGGTTCCGCGCGCGATCCAAAATATAGCAGCAGTCGGATGCGTTGCCGTGCGCACGGTTTCCCGTTACCTTGCCGCATGTCTCTCCTGAATTTTCAACTCCCCGCACCGACGCCGACACTGTTCGCTTCGCTGCTGACGCTGGACCAGGCGATCCTCGATTCCCTCCCGATCGGCGTCTGCGCCTGCGACGTCGAGGGACAGATCGTCAGGGTCAACCATCGGGCCGTCCAGCTCTGGGGCCGCGCGCCGAAGCTGCGCGACGCCGCGCAGAAGTTCTGCGGTTCATTCCGGGTCGAGACCCTGGACGGCGATTTCGTTCCGCCCGAAGAGACGCCGATGGCGCGCGCGGTGCTGACCGGCCGGAGTTTTGAAGGTTTCGAGGCGATCGTCCACAATCCCGACGGACGACGATGGGTGGCGCGCGTCAACGTCGCTCCGCTGCGCGACGAGGATGGCGAGATCGTCGGCGGCATCAATTGTTTCCTCGATGTCACTCACGAGCACGACATGCGGGTTGCGCTCGAGCGGCAGCAGCGCACGTTCGATCTCGCCATGATCGCCTCCCGGATGGGGACGTGGCGCTACACCCTGGCCGACAACGTCTGCATCTACGATCGCAACGCTCAAGCGCTCTATGGCCTGACCGAGGCGCGCTTTCTCCATGACAAGGCTGGCGTAGAGGCCAAGTTTCATCCCGACGACATGGAGCTGATGTGGGCGCGCGTGGCCGGGGCGCTCGATCCCAAAGGTGACGGCCGCTACGACGTCGAGTACCGGGTCAAGCAGCTCGATGGAAGCTGGCGCTGGCTGAGCGCCTGGGGCCTCGTGGAGTTCGAAGGCGAGGGCGCCGAGCGCAAGCCGGTTGCGATCGCCGGCGCGAGCCGGGATCTCTCCGAGCTGAAGCAGGCGGAAGAGCTGCAACGGCTGCTCACCAACGAGCTCAATCATCGGGTCAAGAACACGCTGGCCACAGTGCAATCGATCGTCAACCAGACGCTTCGGGCCCCGGCCGACGTGGAAGCGGCGCGCAAAACAGTGAACGCGCGTTTGCTTGCTCTGGCCGGAGCGCATGATCTCTTGACAGCGCGGGCCTGGGCGGGCGCCGATCTCGCCGACCTGGTCGCGGGCGCGCTTGCGCCTTTCCCGGCGAGCCAGATCGTGCTCGATGGCCCTGCGCTGGTCGTCCTGCCGACCCAGGCGCTGGCGCTCTCGCTGGCTCTGCACGAGCTTGCCACCAACGCGGCGAAGTACGGAGCGCTGTCCCGTCCCGAAGGCCGGGTGGAGATTTGCTGGACCGCGCGGGATGACGAGGTCCATCTGAGCTGGCGCGAAAGCGGCGGCCCGCTCGTTGCTCCGCCGAGCCGTCGTGGGTTCGGCAGCCGCCTGATCGAGCACGCTAGCCGCGACCTCGCCGGGCGGTTCCGGCTGGAGTTCGATCCGGCCGGCGTTCGCTGCCGGATATCGGCCTCGCTCGCCGCGCGCGTTGAGGGGGTACGGGCCGTCGCCTGAGCGAGACGCCGATCCCGTGCGCGCGTGTTCTTAAAATCTGAAGCTAAGTTCGGATTATCGAAAAATCCTTGATCCGTCGGGCAAAACACGGGTATAAGCAGATCATCGCGAGAAGCGGCCAGCGCCCGTGCCTTCGTATGGCGAGGCCGCCGGTCTATTTGACGCTGACGAACATGCCCCAGGCCGCGGCCAGCGCGGCACCTGTGAAGACGACCACCGGATTGTCGCAGAAGGTGCGGCCATATCTGCAAACGTCCGCGCCGAATTGTCCGAGCTCATGATGGCTGGCTGAGTAGAACAGTCCCGACAACACCAGCAATGCAGCAGCGACGTAATACATCGCGATCTCTCCGAAGCTCGCGCCCGCCTCCCGCGAGGGCGCGTGTGCCAGCATGATGCGAAGAGTTTGCGTTCCGCCGAATCCGGCCGGTCGCATTTGAATCGAATGATCGCAGCGGCGCTTCATTAATTTATCATATGTTATTGGAACGTTTGTTCACTTTGGCACATAGGAACCTGGAAGTTGCGCGAGATTGAGTCGTGAGCGATCCCAGGGAAGCAGAGCATCTTCTGCCAGGCCGTCCGCAGCCGGGGCCATCTTGTCCAAACTGCAAGACGCCCTTGCGCTTCATTACGTCGGTGCTGGACGTGAAGCGCGACAGGTCCGTCCTGATCTACCGATGCGATACGTGCCGCGAAGAAATCTGGCGGTGAGTACGCCATAAGCCATGCGCGAGCTGTTCGAGACACTGGCAAACCACGGTTGCCCGCCGGACAACTCTGACGGGCGACGATCGATCGCAAGGCGGGGCGCCGATCCGAGGCTTACCGGAAAATTACGGTCAGTAATCGGCCTGAAGTGCCCTCGGCACGCACCTGTGATCTGCTACACTCGTCTCAGGAATGGATGCCGCCGTGCTCTTTGCATCCCAAACAAAGGATGCTGCGCATGCCGCGATACTATTTCGACCTGATGGAGGGCGATGTTCTCGCCGTCGATCAGGAAGGCCTGGAGCTTTCCAGTCTCCGCGCCGTGCAGGCCGAAGCCGCGAAGTCGCTGGCCGACATGGCGCGGGATGCGGTGCATGGCTTTCCGCCGCCCTTCGGCCAGCACAAGATGGCGATCGAAGTCCGCGATGACATGGGGCCGCTCATGCAGGTCAAGTTCACCTTCGAGATCGAGAAGCTGCGGGCGTAATTTTGGACAGGTACTCAATGCAAAAAGGCCCCGCAGCGCGGGGCCTTCGTCTTGTCGGCCTGGCGAGGCCTTAATTATCGCCGCGTGCCCGCGCCGTAGAGCTCGCGCTCGCGGCCGATGTCCTCCGGCGACAGCGGCGGGCTGGCCGCGTCGAAGTCGTTCCAGCCGGACTTCTGCCAGACCGC
Source organism: Bradyrhizobium cedriense (assembly GCF_054602315.1). Taxonomy (NCBI): domain Bacteria; kingdom Pseudomonadati; phylum Pseudomonadota; class Alphaproteobacteria; order Hyphomicrobiales; family Nitrobacteraceae; genus Bradyrhizobium; species Bradyrhizobium cedriense. The sequence continues at coordinate 845,659 of NZ_JBTSWB010000001.1, forward strand.
GCTGCGCTCCTGAAGGTTGACGGACCGCTCCTGGAGCAGCGCATCGAGTCGTGCGCGATCCGTGTCCGCGACGCGTGCGGTAACGAGCGTGCCACCACGGCGAACGCCCTCCGCATAGCGCGATGCGTCTTCCTTGGCGACGCCCGCCTGTGTCAGCGCGCCGACGATGCCGCCGGTGGCTGCGCCGGCGGCCGCGCCGACAGCCGTCGCGGCGAGCCAACCCGCGGCGACGACCGGCCCAAGGCCGGGGATCGCCAAAAGGCCGAGGCCGGCGAGAAGGCCTGCGGCGCCGCCGACGCCCGCGCCGATGCCGGCACCCGTGCCCGCGCCTTCGGCGCGGTCGTCGGTGCCGTCGCGGTCACGGTCGACCTTGTCGCCGGAGGAGCCGTACCAATTGTCGGAATTGTTGGCGACGATGCTGATGTCGGAGTGCGGCACGCCTGCGGCTTCGAGTCGGGTCACGGCGCGTTCGGCGTCGGCATAATTGTCGTACAGGCGAGAGATGGTGGTCGTCATGTCATGTTCTCCTTACTTGGCCGGGTTCACGTTGCCCTGGAAGTCGACGCTGACGTCGGTCTTGGCGCCGGCCTTGTCGGCCTTGCCGCGCCAGACGCCCTCGTTGTCCTTCTGAAGGCCCGAGACGTTGGAATAGCCGGCGTCCTCGATCCGCGACTTCGCCTGTCCTTCGGTGAAGCTGTTGCGGCCCGCGACCGGCTTGTTCGAGTTGTTCTGGTCCGAGCTGTTGACGGCGTTGTTTCCTGGTCCGCTTTGCGCCGGCTGCGACTGGGCGCTCGCGGGCACCGAGGCAAGCAGCAGCAAGGTTGCGGCCAGAAGAGTTGAACGTTTCATTTGTTGTCTCCTGCAAGTGATTGTGCCGGCGACAACAAGCGAGAATCGAATTGGTTGCCACGATGTGCAATCGTTCCCTGCGGCTCTTGGTAACGCGACAACGTCGCCGGTCACAAATGCAGCGGCGTCTCGTCACTTCGAGGCTTGCGTTGTTTCGCCGTGGCTCCGCGTCGCAGGCTCCCATGGGGCGGGAAGGACGACGCGGATGGGGCGAGCCTCAGCAGAGCTCTGACCGGCAGGTGCAGCCTGATCCTTGACGGGTTCGGCCAGCGCGACCGCCATCAAGCCAACCAGCATCGCCGCAGACGTCGTCACGAGTCGCAGATCCAGCATCGAAGCCTCCTGTTTGCGCACCAACGCAGTCCGCGGAAGTTGGTTCGGGTGCGATCGGGAACAAGTGGCAATTTGTCGGGTTTGTAGAAGACAAGCCTGGATGACCGGGCTGCTGGAGGAGGACCCGATGAATATCAAAGCGATGATTGCCGCCGTCGTCCTGACGTCGGTCGCAGCTCCCGCGTTCGCGCAAACGTTCTACGTGGTGCAGGACGTCAAGACGAAGAAATGCACCATCACCGAATCCAAGCCGACGACCACGGAAACGACGGTCGTGAGTGGTGACAGCGTTTACAAGACCAGGTCTGAAGCCGAGGCCGGCATGAAGACCGTCAAGGTCTGCACATCGAACTAGGGAGAAGAAGTCGTCATCGGTGGTGGGATCTACCTGATCGGCCACATGCACCGAGGCAACGGCCTCGTCGAGCCAGGCGCTCGGCAACAGCCCGCGCGGAGCGATCCGCCGCGGGCTTTGCTTTTGTAAGCGCAATTGCCGAAGGCCGGTTACGGTTCGTCGCAATCCCCCGCCCTTTCGGTCGCGAGCCTACGGCACCGGAGTGAAGGAAGAGAGAAATAGCCCGCACCGGCGGGCGCGAAGGATCAGCGAGCAGCGTGCAATTGTGCACACAGGCAGGCGGAAAACGGGGCGCGAGCCGCTCACGAAACACGGTTGAAACAGTCTTGAAACCACATCGTCCTGAACTCCGCGCTTGCCGTCGCCGACCAACGGAGCGAACAGGAGAGACAATCATGATCCAGATCGGTTCGAAGGAAGAAGTCGCGTTCCTGCTGGCGCTGTTCGGCACCCATACCCAGCCGGTCAGGCGGCCGAAGCCGAAATCGCAGCAAAGGTGAGAGAGCCCATGCCCGGTTTGGCCGAATGCCAGAGCCTGTTGCGGCTCCTGATCGCGAGGGGCGATCCCAAGGCCATCCCGACCGCCAAGGGCGCCATCGACCAGTTTCTGAACACGGCGCCCGTCAGCGCCCGGGGGCGCGGACTGCGCGTGCTCCAGCGCGACGCGCTCGACCAGCACGATGTCGCGGTGGGTGTGCAGCGCTCGTTCGCCGAGACGGTGGACGCCTATATCGAGCGCAAGCTGGCGGAGGAGTGAGAGAGGCCGCGATCGCGCTCACGCGATCATTGACGGGTCAATGTCGGACGGGCTTGCGCGGGCCTCGCGGCCGTCAGCGTCTGCTCGGGCTCCAGCACGGCGATCTTGCGGCCGAGCTGCCAGACCTCGACCTTGCCGTGGCGCGTGAACTGCTGCGCGAAGGTCAGGGCGGAGGAATCGGACGGGGCTTCGAACGCTTCGGCGGAGCGGAAGACACCGTCCTCGCCGACGAGGTAAGCGCGATACTGCTGCATCATGTCGGCGCCCTCAGGCCGGGCGAGCGCAGCCAGGCGTCGATCTGCACGGCGGCCTCGTCCTGCCGCGCCTGGCGCAGCAGCATCTCGCGCCGGTGCCCCGGCGCAAGCCTGCGCGCTTCCTCGCGCAGGCGGGCGGCCTCTTCGGCGAGGCGCTCGTTGAGTGTCCTGGTCTGCTTGAAACGACGACGCGTCTTCATGGCGCATCTCCCATGTTGTGGTTGGCCGGGAGCGCAATTTCGACCTACTCGTCACCGGCCTTTGCCAAATGCCTTGCGATGATAGGTTGATGATAGGGCGACGACGAAGCGGAGTCAGTATCTTTTGATACTGCCGCTCGAAGACTTTTCCGAGAGACGTCGCTGCTTTTGCGCCGCTTGAGGTACTTACTCATCTTGAGCGCAGGACGTTTTTCGTCCCCACCTATTCGCGAAACCTTCGTACGCTAGCGAACGTAACGGGCCGGAGGCCTGCCCCGTGTCACCGGCAACCCGCGCGCGAGCGGGGAGCACAGGGGAAGCCACGTCCAAAGCCGAATTCAGTACTGCCGAACAAGGCGCCGGATCCTGTCACCCTCTTGCCATCCTGCGCTGGGTCATGGTGATCATCTTCGTCTCGTTCGGCATGCAGACATTCACGTTTCAACTCGGCGCAGAGCATCGCGCAGTTCATCACCAACAGCCCGCTCATCTCCTGGCTCTCGGTGTTCGGCCTGCGGGGCGAATCCTATGTGCTGGGCGTGACCGAATTCGCCATCGCCGCGCTGCTGATCGCCGGCGCCTTCATCCCGCTGCTCTCGGCGACTAGCAGTCCGAAACTCCATTTGACATTGTTCCCTGTTTGTTCTAAATGACAAGAAACTTCAACCGTTGGGCGAGATTGTATCTCGCTCGAGCTTTCGCGGGGCAGTCCATGAGTAGCGCGCTTCTCGCCTTGGTCTTGTTGGACAAGCCGGTGACGCCTGATATGTCCGCCGTCGGCAGAATGCTTCGCTCGCGACATCCGGACTTGGCAACGGAGCCAGGCGAAGATGTGCAACCGCATCAGGCAGACTCGCCCCTCATTCGCTGCGGCAACGAACTTGTTGCGGTCATGTCGATGCCAGCTCCGATACCTGAAGATGCTGGACTGTGGGCGCGAGCTGCCATGACGTGGCCGGAAAGCAAGGCAGTGGCAGCCCGGCATCGAGGCCACATGATCGTGTCGCTGCTCGGAAAGGCCGCGCAGCCGTTGGTCGCCGCCCGCATCACGACCGCAGTCATCGGTGCGTTGATTGCGACGGTGCCGGAATGTTGCGGCGTGGTGTGGGCTGGCCAGGTCGCGCGGCCGGCCGACCTATGGCGCGAGACGTCGATCCGGTCGTTCGCGCCATATCCCGACTATCCCTTCAGGCTATGGGTTGACATTCTTCCGTTCCGGTCAGGTGCCAAGATCGGCGTGGTCACGATGGGACTGTCCGCTTTTGTTGACCGCGAGATCGAGTTCGTGAGCGGTAAGCTGGCGCTTTCGGCATTGCTCGACAACGTGGCTGGCCTTTCCGTGTATCTGATCGAGCATGGCAGCGTTGTGAAGGACGGCGACACGATCGGAGCAAGTGCAAGCGAGCGTATCCAGGTTCGTTACAAGAACTCCGATGCGTTTGGCGGGCTGCCGGTGCTTTACTGCGTTGATGAATTCACGCACTGATGTCGACGGGCGACTTCCGATCGGTATTTGCCGTCAGATTGATTGCTCGAGATCGATCGTTTGACATGTCGGGCAAAACACCGGCAGAATGGCATCATCGAAAGAGTCCGATCAAGCTCGCGGGATCCTGCGGGCTTTATTGTTGCGCGGTCGATCGTGGCCTCTGGTGTCATCAGAGGCACGAGGTTCAACGAGATTCTAGTCATGAGTGACGGGAAAGCAATTTCTGTTGCGAGGCAACCCAGAGCACGAAAGCGCCGCTTCTACAAAATAAGTCCCAATAACGGAGGCGGGTCCGGCTTTTCGGTTGCGGACGAGAGCGTCCTTCCGCCCTACCGAGTATCTCGACTGCCGGCTTCGACGCCGCCCGTGCCTTGCATCTTTAATAAATCGGATGGCAGTCCTCCTTACGACCTGGAGCTCTGCTTCCGCTGGTGGCTCATTTCGGATCGAGCCAAGGCTGTCTTCGAGAGGATTGACCCGGAAGCCTTTGTTTTTGTGCCGTGCGACGTGCGAGTACGGCAAGGTAGCTATCGTGGGCCAAACTATTGGCTCTGCGATGTTGTTCGCGTCCTCGACGCACTGGACGAAGCTAAGTCTAGCGTGCGCATCGGAGTCCGTGACGATGTTCGCTATATCGACCACGGCCAGAAATATTACGAGCTCATTTCCGACTACAAGCTGGTCTTCAGAGAAGCCGCGATCGGCAACGCGCACATCTTCCGTATGGCCTACAAATGCTTGACCGTTATATGCGATCAAGAGTTCAAGGACGCCTGTAAGTCAGCGGGGCTGAAGAGAATTAAGATTGACGACGTCTCAAAAAGCCCATTCCGACTATCACCTTCCCGAGAAATGAAGTCCGTTCGCTGGTGAGCGACTGTGCTTTCTGGGAACATGCGAGTAGCCCGCCCTCGCTTCAACAATGACCGGTTAAGGCTTGGCAATTTCTGCCAGCGGACAAGGCTGGCGCTCGGGAGCGCATGGCGGCGGGCCATGCCAGTACTCTTCCCGACATGAGATAGACTTAAAAAGGTCTCCGCTTGCCGGCCGGTGAGTAATGCAGTGCTCCATGGGCGTCGACTGCGTGCGGTCCGATCGAGCGCTCGCCTGCACCTCATAGCATTTCAGAAACTTCTGCAACCTTGTTGACGAACGCGCGGGGCCTTCCCGCCGCGACCGCGCGTGCGCGCTTTATCCATTCACTTTGCCAGCTCCCATACTCAATGAGATCCCTTTGCGAGGGTGCATGTCGATTTTTGTCGACCATCACATCATTCTAAAGCACTTTGAAGATCACGACGCGTTTCGCGGCATAGACAAAAAGAGTTTCGATATCGACTCGCCCGCAAACCGAATCTATTTGCCAGCAGATCGGGGGTTGGCTGCAAAACTGAATGTGTCGCCCCACCCCGGCGGGCATGTAGAACTGTACAAAAAGCTCGTTGGTGAAAGGCTTGATGAGATCGCAAAGGTCGAAAGTCGAGACGAGCGGCTAGTGGGGATCAAGACTCTTATTGATGCTATGCGCGTCGGCTTCCTCAACAGCGATCTCTACACAAATGTGCCTACCAACAAAACAAAGGAGGAGGTCGTCCAAGGGATCAAGAAAGTCTTGACCGACCCGAAGGCGTACCGCGATCAATACCCGAACCGATTGAAAACCATCAGAAATGTCGAGCGAAGGGGAGCGGACGCCGGTCAAGACCACCTGATAAAATGGCTGCTCTACCTGGACCATCCAGAGCGGGAGAAACTGATCGATGAGGCAATTGCTCGCAATCCTGACGTCAACCTGACCGCTGGCAATCGCGACCGGGGCGGAACGAATTGGTCCCAGTTCGAAGCGCCCGACCCTTCCTCGGGCATTCTTCACACACCCGGCATCGCGCCAGTCAACCCGAGCGACTTTCCGTCGCTGCCGGGCTACAGTTCACCGTCTCTCGCTGGCCTGAACGAGCAGGAAAGGCTGACGCGAATTGATCCGGGCCTTACGAACGGGCTGCCGGCGTTTCCAGCAGCCGGTCAAAACGAGCGACAGTTCGATCGGTTGCCTCCGACGACGGCTTCCCCGGCGGACCCGTTCGTCCTCCAATCCGATCCGCACTCCGGAATGCCACTTCCATTCTACGAGAATCCGTTGGCAGGCGGCACATCCCTGGGGAATAGTTCTCCTCTTCCTTGGATGGCAGGAGCGGCGGCGGTCGGTTTAGCAGCTCCCTTCGTTCCCGCTTGGTTGCTTGCCATAGGCGGCACCTTGGCGCTTACGCGCGCTGTCAACGCGCAGGAAAGCCGTCCTGGTGCGACGCTGGGCCCCGCCACAGCCGGCGGAGGAGTGTTTTCGACAGGGGCGACTGCGCACAACAGGAACAGCGATGGACTCAACGTTGGCACGATGGCCGACGGAAGCCACTCTTCGGGCTCATCGGCGTTCGGACCTCAGCTGGGCGATGCCTCGTCGCTTGGTCCGAAGCCCCCCGCTGGCACTTTCGCGGATCGCTTCGGCAACTGGGCCAGCACGCCAGCCGGCACCATGCCTGCAGATTTGCCGGAAGCCGCGCCCATGCCCGTTGCGCGATCAGTCCCTCCCGAAGACGCTCGACGGCTAGCCCGCATCAATGCGTCGAACGCGGGCAGTGTATTCACGTCCGGGAGTGCAGCGGTTCCGCATCTGCCCTCCACGGAATTCGACGATCGATCTGGAAACTGGAGAGTGCCGATCACTGATGGCTGGCCAGCGCAGACGAGCAGACCGATCGGCGCATTCGCGGATGAGCCGAGCTATCTCATTCCACCGCCGATCTTCGGAGTGGATGGTCCGGGCAACCCGCACAACGACGCCGAAGAGTGGTTCTCGCGCTGGATACGGCCATTCATTCGCCAAGAATAAAGGCTGATGATGCCTCCGCACAGGCCATCGAGACGGTTCGTTCGACACGTCGAGCAAGACACAAGCAGAATCGTATCCAAAAGTTCAGATCAAGCTCGCGGGACGCCGCGGGCTTCCTTGTTTACGCCGTCGTCACGTTCCCTCGCTAAGCCGCAGCCGGCCCAAACCACCGCATCAGCGCCTCCTGAAGTCCGCGGCCGCTCTCGTCTCCCACCCAAGCCACATGGCCGTCGGGCCGCACCAGCACCGCGCCGGGCGCGGTGACCTCTCCAATGGCCGGAAGCGGCCATGGGCCGTCGTAAGCGGCGGTGATGCAACTGACGCGATCCGCCCAGGGCGCGATGGCGAAGGGGCGCTTTGCGAAATCGAGCAGCACGCCGCGCGCGCCGTGCAGCAGCGTGAACAATCGCTGCGGCCGGCCTTCGACCGTCAGATCGAGATCCGGCATGCGGCGGCCGAGCAGGGCATGGCCTTCGCCGAGATCGTAAGCGATGTCGAGCCCGCTCATCATCGCGCCAAGGCGCCGGCGCGGCGCGTCCATGGCGAGAAGCTCGGACACGACGTCGCGCGCGGCCTTGCGGCCGTCGTCGCCGCGGCGGAGCAGGGCGATCTGCGCCATGGTGTTGCGCAGCACGCGCGCGGCGACGGGATGGCGCTCGGCATGATAGGTGTCGAGCAGGCTGTCGGGCGAGACGCGGTTCACCACCTGCGCCAGCTTCCAGCCGAGATTGACCGCGTCCTGCACACCCAAATTGAGGCCCTGGCCGCCGACGGAATGATGAATATGCGCGGCATCGCCGGCGAGCAGCACGCGTCCCCTCCGATAGGAGTTGGCCTGCCGTGCCGCATCGGTGAAGCGGGAGATCCAGACGGGGTTGTGCACGCCGAAATCGGTGCCGTAGACCGCGATGAGGGCGTCGCCGAGATCGCGCAAGGTGGGCGCGCCGCTGCGCGCGAGCGTTGCTTCGGTCACGACGACCAGCACGCGCCCGCTCTCCGCCTTGCTGAGGCCGTGAAAGCCGAGCGCGTCGTGACGCAGGCCCCATGCGGGCTCCTCGCGCATCTCGACCTCCGCCATGAGATTGCTGAGCGTCGGATCGAAGCCGGCGAAATCGATGCCGGCCGTCTTGCGCACCAGGCTGCGGCCGCCGTCGCAGCCGACGAGATATTCCGCGCGCAATGTGGCACCGCCGGAGAGCGTGACGTCGACGCCGGTCTCGTCCTGCGCGAAGCCCGTCACCTCGAGGTTCCGATAGACCGGCACCGCGAGCGCTTCAACCCAGTCCGCCAGGATGCGCTCGATGCGGCCCTGCCGCAGCGCGAGCCCGTAAGGATGGCGGGTGGGGAGATCGCTGATGTCGAGCCGCGTCCATGCAAAGCCCGCGAGCTGGGCGATTTGTCCTTCGCGCAGGAAGCGATCGGCGATGCCGCGCTGATCGAGGATCTCGATGCTGCGTGCGTGCAATCCGCCGGCTCGCGTCTCGACCAGCTCCTGGTCGGCGCGCCGCTCGACCACGGCGACGTCGACATTCGCGAGCGCGAGCTCGGCGGCCAGCATCAGGCCCGTCGGACCGCCGCCGGCGATCGCCACGGCATGATCTCTCACCGCGGCGGCGCGACGAGGCCGCCGGCGTGGACGGGATGGCTGGAGCAATACAGGCATGTCGTGACCCCTCGAATGCTGGCTGGGTCACGGCTTCTACGGCAGGGACGGGGACTTGAAGCAAGCCCCTTGCGCACCACATATCGAGCTGGGAGGAAGGCGCAGGTTCGCCGACGTTCGCCGCATTGACACGTCGGGCAAAACACCGGCAGAATGGCATCATCGAAAAGTCTGGTTCAGCCCGCGCGGGAGCATCCGCCGCGGGTTTTGTTTTGCGGCGCAATGCTCAGCAGAGGCCGACCGTCCGCCGCATGGTGCTGGCGAGTTCCTCGAACGAGAACGGCTTCCGGATCATCGGCAGCCCGCCGCGGCGGGGTTCGCGTCCTGACAATTGCAGCACGTTCAGCTCCGGCCGCAGGCGTCTCGCCCGCTCGGCGAGTTCATGGCCGTCCATGCCGGGCATGTTGATGTCGGTGATGAGGATGGAGATGTCCGGGTTCCGTTCGAGCCGGTCGAGTGCATCGGCGCCGCTCTGCGCGCGGACCACCTCGCAGCCGAGATCTTCCAGCATGTCCACAAGCACGTCGAGGACAGCGGGATCATCGTCAACGACCAGCACGGTATGGTTCATCGCACGAAGGTCCCTTCCATTGGAGGAAACGCGCGCGTCCTGCCGGGGTTCCGTGCCTGGATCGGTCGCACGAGCCGATATCGTGCATGTCGGGCAGGACACCGGAAATGACGGCAATCATCGGGATCGTTGCGAACTGATGCTCTAATCGTCCTTCGCCAGATCGCCGGGCTTGATGGGAATGTCGATGCTGCCGCCATCGCCACGCACGAGATCTCGGCCGTCGTCTTCGCTCTCGCCGGCACTTTCAACGATCGCGTCCCGCGCGTCGTGTTCCTTGTCGCCGCGCGGCTGCGGTCTTGGCGGAGCTCGCGATCTCGCGGGTGAGGCAGTCTCGTCCATCATCGTCGCTCCTCCTGGTCGGCTAACTTTCGCGGAGCCAAATCGTTCGTTTGACTCGTCGGGCAAAACACCGGCATGATGACATCATCGAGACGAGTTTGATTTGGCCCGCGCGGAGAAATCCGCCGCGGGTTTTTTCGTTCTCGATTCCAGAATCGGACGGCGGCGGCGCATTGCGGCCACGCACTCGTCAAACCTGGAGCGCCGATCGGCGCGCCGCCGTCCGAACCATTGCTGGCCGTGCACGCGCGAACGTGCCGGTCCGCGGCGCAGGGCCCGCTGCCCGCGCCGCTGCGGTCTCCGGAAGACACGGAGATAGGGTTCGCGCCCGAAACGATCGCGCCCAATCGCCGCGATCTGCCGCGCATTTTGTTAGGGAGGGACGATGACCGCTTACCTGATATCGCTCGCGCTCGCAGGGCTCGTCGCAATCGTGCTGTGGGAGACGGTCTCGTGAGCAAGGACATCGTCGAATGCGAGCCCGAGCTTGCACCAGCCCGCTTGCCTGCGCGCGTGAGGACGCCGAGGGCGCGCACCCTGACCGAGATTCGCTCGCTGGCGCGCAGCCACAGCAGAACGGCGATCAGGGTGCTCGTCGGCATCATGCGCAGCGAGGATGCGACGCCGGCGGCGCGCGTCTCGGCGGCCAACGCCATCCTCGATCGCGGCTGGGGCAAGGCCGCGCAGCCGGTCGAGAACGGCGAAGACCAGCCGCTCGAATTGGTTCATCGGGTCGAGCGCGTCATCGTGCATCCGGACGATGCCGGCGATACCGATGCCGAGCGCAAGGCCTGAGTCGGCGAAACATTTCGATTCGGAAATTTCGATTGATCGCTTGACGCGTCGGGCAAAACACTGGCAGAATGGCATCATCGAGTTTTAGTTGGTTGAGCCCGCGCCGAGTGATTGGCTGCGGGTTTATTCGTTCCGATGATTCCTAGTTCTTGCCAGGCTTGCCGGCGCGCCGCTGCCTGGCATAGGCGCGCTGCACCTGTTCGCTGCAATAGGACAGCTTTCGGCCGTCGCCGGTGAAATGTCCGTTGTTGATGATCCAGAGGATGACGGTCTTGTCGTCGATCTTCTTGAACATCAGGTTCTCGCGGTCCGGAGTGGTGTCCACATTCTGAATGCTGACAGCGTTCGGGTCAGAAGCCGGCTGCACTGCGCAATCGGCGCCGATCCTGACCGTATCGGGAAGCTGAACCCGCGTCCTTTCGATCTTGCAGATGTTCGAGGCTGTCGTGATCGACTTTCCGGAGAACGTAACGACTGTGTCGTTGAACTTCGCACAGCGCTCCTCAAAGCCGGGACCGGCCGCCGCGTAGACGCCGTCCCGCGGGTGAGCGTCTTTTAGAGCTTGCTCCAGGTCGGCCTTCTGCTTCGCTTCCACCTTGGCTTTTAGCGTGGCTTCGGCAAGCGCGCGCTGGGTCTTCAGAGGGCAGTAGGTCCCGCGCCAGGGAGCGTCCTTGAGCTTTCCGTTCAGGCTCTTCTGAACGGAGATTGTCACATCGTCGATCTTCTTGACGAACATGACTTCGTTGAATTTCCTGTTCTCCCAGTTGGGATCGCGAGGGTTGAGGTTCTGCGCCAGATTGTAATCATCGCAGATCATTTCGAATTTCAGCGAGCCCGGGCCAAGATCGATGATTCTCTTGACGTCGCAGCCCCATTCGTAACCGCTGACCGACTTCTCGCCGATCTGGATATCGTTGCCTTCATCACAGGACGACTCGAAAGTCTTGCCGGGTGCGGCGTAAGCACCCGCCTTCGGACGCCATTTGTCGAATGCCGGTGCGGGGCTCCCCTGTGCGATCGCATCGGGGGCGAAAGTGATCAGCATCAGCGCCAGCATCGCATGATTTGGAATTCCGGAGACTGGTAAATTCACACGAACCTCCGTGTCGAGCAGATCGAATGGTCGCGCTCTGCGTGCCCTGCGCGCAATGTAGGTAGACAATTATCAATGGTTGAGCAAGTCGGTCGAAGCCACACCATCGCAGGTGCAGGCGAGTGCGCTGGCTTGCCTCCTTCGAATGGAGTTGGAGATGTCCTGGGAAGATATGATGCGGAGGATCCTGCAACCCATTGGGCGCGTGCCGCCCCATGTCAGGAGTGGATACGGAGAGACGTCCAACAGGCCACCCGGCTCATCCAACCCGCATCGAGGTATCGACTTCAACTATGTTGGTGGACGAGAAGCTCGTCTTAACAAGAGCAACCCGGCAGTGCGGTCGCCCGTCGACGGTGTGGTCGAGAACGCCGGTGAGGATAAGTGGGGAACGATCGCGATCAGAGACAAGAACGGCCTCCTACATCAGATTCTCCACACCAACGCCAGACATGTGAAGATCGGCGATCCCGTGGCCGCAGGGCAGCTCATCGGGACCATGGGGAATACAGGCGTCTTTCGCAGGGATGGGAAGCCGGGAGACTCCCATGTTCACTATCAGATCAAGGATCCTGAAGGACGTCTCATGGATCCAGGCGCGTTCGCAGATGCCTTGGGGCCATTCGATCCAAATCCGGCATCGCCAGCTTATATCCCAGAGTATCGGCAATATCTGCAGAGTGCCCGCGCGGTGCCCGCGACGTCTCCTGAAGATGTACGGATCCTGACCAGGATGCCTGTAGGAAGCCCGACCCGGTCCGCGTTCGACTCAAAGCCGCCGGAAGTTCCCAACGTCGGGCCCGCGTCCACGCTCCCACCGGCCGTGCAGAAACGGTTTGGAGGGCTCTTCGCGCTTTGGCCGCCATTCTCTGAAGATGCGACCTCTCCTGACCTCAGCCAAACTGGGCAAGGACAACCCGACACCCCAAACAACGAAGACTGGTCCGCGATGTGGCGAAGGCGCACCGGCCTGCCCTAGGCGAGCGTATCCATTGTCCATTCTGACGATTCCGACCGCCAAGATCTTCGAGCCGCTGCTGAAACCTGCTCGCTACAAGGGGGTGTACGGGGGACGCGGCTCGGGTAAATCGCATTTCTTCGGCGAGCTGCTGGTCGAGACCTGCCAGGCCGAGCGCGGCACGCTCGCGGTCTGCATCCGCGAGGCGCAGCGGACGCTGGCGCAATCGTCCAAGCGGCTGATCGAAGGCAAGATCACAAGCCTCGGTCTCGGCCACGGCTTCAAGATGTTCAGCGACAAGATCGAGACACCCGGCGACGGGCTCATCATCTTCCGCGGCCTTCAGGATCACACCGCCGACTCGATCAAGTCGCTGGAGGGATTTCGTATCGCCTGGATCGACGAGGCCCAGAGCCTGAGCGCGCGCAGCCTCGCGCTGTTGCGGCCGACGATCCGCGTCAAGGATTCCGAGCTCTGGGCAAGCTGGAACGGCCTTCAGCGCAGATTGATGCGTGTGGTGGAGGCGAGGGGACGACGTATCGGATGGGACAGCATCGTCTCCGATACGACGGACAACCCAGTATCTGCGAACAACTTCATCAAGGCGGGCTATCGGCTCTTCGAACCCGAGGCGCCCTGGGCCTGGGCGCATACGCTTTATTGGCGAAAGTGGCTTCGCTGATTGGCGTTTCCGCCGCGCGGAACGCGCTTTCCATGGCCTAGGCGATCACTACGAGATGTGGCGCGACCTCGTATGCGGACTGCTCGAGGACCCAGCAGCTTGACGGCTGCCGGGTCCTTTTTGCGTATTGAAGCGATGCGGGTGAGGCACTTGCGAAGTCGGCGTCGCCGGGCTTTAAGTTCGCTCTTGCGGGTAATTCGGCGGCAATAAGCCGATGTAAGGGAGCGCTATCGATGCCAACCAAGCCTCAACTGCCGGAACGTTTGCCGCGAGGCGCGGGGCGGCCGGCTGCGCTCGATGGTCTGCTGGTCGTCGATTTCACGCGCGTGGTAGCAGGACCTGCCTGCACCCAGACGCTCGCTGATTTTGGTGCGCACGTCATCAAGATCGAGAATCCCGACGGTGGCGACGACACGCGTGTCTATGAGCACGCGGAGGTTGGCGGCGAAAGCGCCGCCTATCTCAGCCTGAACCGCAACAAGCGCGGCATTGCGCTCGACCTTGCCGTTCCGGAAGCTCGAGAGATCGCGCTGGATCTGATCCGCAAGGCAGATGTGGTCGTGGAGAATTTCTCGAGCGGGGTGATGAAGAAGTTCGGGCTCGACTATGAGTCGGTCGCGCCGCTCAACCCTCGGCTGGTCTATTGCTCGATCTCGGCCTATGGACGCTCCGGGCCGTTTGCTTCGCGGCCCGGCTTCGATCCCATTACCCAGGCGGAAAGCGGCTTCATGTCGCTCAACGGATTTGCCGACGGCCCAGCGGTTCGTACCGGTCCGCCCATCGTCGACATGGCGACGGGGATGTCCGCCTGTAATGCCATCCTGATGGCGCTGCTGGCCCGGGACCGGCTCGGTCGCGGCCAGCATGTCGAAGTCGCCCTGTTCGACGTTGCGATGGGGATGACCGGCTTCTACGGCATGGCCTATCTCATCAACGGCGAAAATCCCGGCCGGTTCGGCAATTCGCCGAGCGGGTCTCCCACCGTCGGCGTCTATGAGGCCTCCGACGGGCCGCTCTACATGGCCTGCGCCAACGACCGGCTCTACCGGCGGCTCGTGGTGGAGGTCCTGAACCGACCGGATCTCATCACTGATCCGCAGTTTGCCACGCGCAAGGCGCGTTCGGAGAACAAGGAGCTCTTGCGGGCAGCCATTGCCGAGGTCTTTGCGAGCGACACTCTCGAAAACTGGATGACGAAAATGAAGCTCGCTAATATTCCGGTCGGCTATCTCCGGACGGTCGAGGAGGGGTTCAATGCGCCCGAGGCGCGCGAGCGCCACCGTTTGAACCGGATTCCACACCCGACGGCGGAATGGGTGCCCAATATCGAGCCGCCGATTGCAATGAGCCTGACCGGTGCGATCGATCCCGTTGCGGCACCTCTGTTGGGCCAGCATACAAAGCAAGTCCTGTATGATACACTTGGTTACGATGAACGTCGTATCGCCGAATTTGCCGAGAAGGGCGCCTTTGGCCCGGCCAAGTCTCCGACGTCGGCTTAACCACTGCCTCGGCTTGATTTAGCGAAGGTCCCGCCGCATAAATGTGTGAAAGCGAGGGACACGAATGGCGCTCGGTCAAGAGCCGCGCATGACTCAGCCCACCGGACTGCAAGCCGGCGGAGAAGTCTATGCGGCAATGATTGCGAAGGCCCGGGCGCTCCTGCCGCGACTACGCGAGCGGGCCGCGCGGACGGAGGAGCTGCGGCATCTTCCGCCGGAGACCGAAAGGGATCTCCACGACGCCGGCCTGTTCCGGATGCTCCAGCCGAAGCGGATTGGCGGCGCCGAGCTTGACTATGTCGCCCTCGTCGATTGCGCCGAACTGCTCGGGCAGGCGGATGCTTCCGTAGCCTGGAATCTCGCCAATCTCGCGAGTCATCACTGGATGCTCGGTATGTTCGAGCAGAAGGCGCAGGACTTGGTTTGGGGCCGTGATCCGGACGCGCTGATCGCATCCTCCTTCATTTTTCCGGCCGGACGGGCCACGCGGGTCGAGGGCGGATACCAGCTGCATGGCAGCTGGCCGTTTTCCTCCGGCGTCGCCTCCTGCGAATGGAACATGCTGGCAAGCGTGGTTTACTCCGACGACGAGGCGGACGGCATCGAGTATCGAATCTTTCTGCTGCCGAAGGACGATTACAGGGTGCTGGACACCTGGAATGTCGCAGGATTGCGCGGGACGGGGTCTTGCGACGTGGAAGTCAGGGAAGCCTTCGTGGCTGACCACATGACGGTCGCGGTCGGCGACCTCGCCGGAGGCCCGACTCCGGGAAGCGCGGTCAATCCGAATCCGCTGTATGCGCTGCCCGTGTTCTCGCTATTCCCATACGTTCTCTCCGGCGTTGCGCTGGGGAACGCGCAAGCGTGTCTCGACGATTATACGGACGTCGCACGTCATCGCATTTCAACCTACAACCGCGCAAAGCTGAGCGACTTTCAAAGCACCCAGATCAAGATCGCCGAGGCCTCGGCGAAGATCGACGCCGCGCGCCTGATCATGCGGTCCGCGTGTTTCGATGCCATGGAGAACGCTCGGTGCGGTCATGTTCCTGAAATGGCGACCAAGACCCGATACCGGCGCGACGGGTCTTTCTCAGTGAACTTGTGCACGGATGCGGTCTCGATGCTGTTTGCCGCGAGCGGCGCGCGCGGTCTGTTCACGAGTGGCGTGTTGCAGCGACAGTTCCGCGATGCGCACGCGATCAATTCGCATCTCGCGTTCAACTTCGATGCGGCAGGGACCAACTATGGACGAGTGGCGCTCGGCCTGCCGTCCGAGAATCTGACGCTGTGAGGTCGGCCGATGAATGATCTGCCGAAGCAGCCCCGCGCTCCCGATCCCGCCAACGAGTTCGCGAGCGACAGCTCGCTGATCGATCCACGCGATTTTCGCAACGCGCTTGGAACCTATGCGACAGGCGTGACGATCATCACGGCGGCGGCGCCTGACGGCAAGCCGTACGGACTGACGTGCAATTCGTTCGCCTCGGTCTCCCTGAACCCTCCGCTGGTTCTATGGAGCCTCGTCGTCTATTCCTCGAGCCTTGCCATCTTCCAGAACGCCAGCCATTTCACCGTCAACGTGCTTGGTGCTTCGCAGCAGGCGCTTGCGAACAAATTCGCAAAATCGTCGGACGATAAGTTCACCGGCGTGGACTGGGCGCCGGGCCTCGGCGACGCGCCGGTACTCGCCGAGAGCGTCGCCAACTTTCAATGCCGTTCCGTGAATCGCTACTATGGTGGCGACCACGTGATCTTTCTCGGCGCGGTCGAGGCTTACACCTACAATGCGAAGGAGCCGCTGCTCTTCGCACGGGGGACGTTCGGGCGCTTCGTGACCGACGATGAACGCAAGAAGGTACCTTAAGTTCTGGTCACGCTAGACGGCGCGCTCTGCGATGATAGCTTGTAGAGCTCCAGCGCGTCCGCATCCGCTCCTCGCGCGGCCTTCGCCAGCCTGAAAAGTTGCCCCGCAAGCGAGGCCATCGGTACCGGCGTCGACGTCGCTTGTGCGACATCGGCGACGGTATCGAGATCCTTGAGCATCGTAGCGATGTGGCCGAGCGGCGGGGTGTGAATGCCCTGCACCATCCTTGGGACGAACAGCTGGAGCGGGATGGAGTCCGCGAAGCCGCCGGCGAGCGCTTCCGGCAATCGGTTGGCATCAATTCCGGCGTTCACGGCAAGACGCGTTGCTTCCGCGAGGACGGCCATCGCGCATCCGACGATCACCTGGTTGCATAGCTTTGTGGTCTGGCCGGCGCCGACCGGACCCATGTGAGTGAACCTGCGCGCCATGGCCAGCACATAGGGCCGCACCCTCTCGATATCACTGGCTTCTCCGCCCGCCATGATGGCGAGCGTGCCTTCCTCGGCGCCCTTCGTGCCCCCGGATACCGGCGCATCGATCCAGCCGGCGCCATTCGCGTCCTTCAGTCGCGTTGCGAGATCGCGCGCCGCGTCGGGATGTATCGACGAGAAGTCGACGACAAGCTTACCTGCGCCAGGCGCCGCCGCCAGACCTTCAGGCCCGAAGATCACCTCTTCGACCGCCGCCGCATCCGTCACGCACATGAAGACGATATCCGAGTTCATCAGGAGATCGCGAGGCGTGGCCGCACGCTTGGCGCCCGCCTCGACGAGCGGAGCCGTCTTGGCCTCTGAGCGGTTCCAGACAGCGACCTGATAGCCGGCCTCGAGCAAGCGCCGGGTCATCGGCGCTCCCATAAGTCCAAGGCCGAGATAACCGACTCTCTCGGTGCCTTGCGGGTTTGCTTTGCTCTCATCAGCCATAGGTTGCCTCCTTCTGTCGCAATGCGGCGCCGCTTTACCATACATTGTGCCTCCGACGGCAAAACCGCCTGACTCGCATGGCTTGCCTGATTGTTTGAACCATGAAACATTTGCGGCGGTCGGGTTGGGGGCGCCGGTCGGCGCCGGAGCAGCGGAGTGGCACGATGCGAACCGTTTCGAAGTGGATCCTGGCGTTGGGGGCGGCAGCGGCCGCCAGCGCGGGGGCAAGCCCGTCATGGGGGCAGCAGACGATCCGCGTCGGCTGGACGATCCCAGCCGAGGAATCCAAGTACTGGATGATGCGCAGGCCGGCCGAGTTTCCCGGTATCGGCAAGACCTACAACATCGAATGGACCCAATTCCAGGGCACCGCGCCGATGACGCAGGCATTGGCGGCCGGCGCGCTGGACTGCGCGACGCAGGCGCCATTGTCGCTCTCCAATGGCGTGGTCGGCGGCAATCTCAAGGCCTATATCGTCGCGCAGCACGTTTTCGAGAAGCCTGGTGGTTTCTCGGTCTATTGGGCCGTCATGAATGACTCGCCCATCAAGACGATCGCGGATCTGAAGGGCAAGACGGTCGGGATTTCGGTGATCGGCGGCGGCACGCAAGGGCCGTTCAACCTGCTCTTGAAGCAGAATGGCGTCGATCCGGCCAAGGACATCAAACTGGTCGAGGTCGGCTTCGCCGTCTCCGAGGACGCGCTGCGGCAAGGCCGCGTCGATGCCGTCAACATGAACCAGCCATTTGCCGCGCGCGCGGAGGCGAAGGGCGGCACCAGGAAGCTGTTCTCGCTGTCTCAGGCCATGCCCAACATCGTGCACATCCTGGAAGCCTGCCGTGCCGATTTCGTCGACAAGAATCCGGAGTTGGTCAAGGCCTATGTCCGTGACATCACGTCGGGCATGAAGAAAGCGCTGGCAAACCGCGAAGAGACCCTGAAGGTCGTCAATGAAGTTCTGAAGGCGCCCGTTCCGGTGCTCGAGACCTATCTCCTGAAGGACAACGATTTTGGCCGAGATCCGGGTGCGGCACCGAACTTCCCCGCGATCCAGAAGATGCTGGACATCTATGCGGAGACAGGAATGCTGCCGAAGCTGGATGTCGCACAATTCAAGCATCCGACCATCGTCGCTCCGCTGCAATAGGTGGTCAGGCGAGTTATCCGAAGCAGGGATCGTGGCGTCCCGGATCATCCGGGACGCTGCATGAAGAAGATGCACGCATGAAAAAGTTGCGGTCACGCGTTACCACCGACGGTCTCGACCGAGCCCCGCATCGTGCATTCATGCGCGCGATGGGTCTCGACGACGCGGCGATTGCAAGACCGATGGTCGGCGTCGTCAGCATGAAGGGCGAGCAGACGCCCTGCAACATGACGCACGATTTCCAGGTCGCCGCGGCAAAGACGGGCATCGAGGAAGCCGGCGGTACACCGCGCGAATTCTCGACCGTGTCGGTCTCCGACGGCATCAGCATGAACCACGAGGGGATGAAGTTCTCCCTGTTTTCGCGCGAACTGATCGCCGACTCGATCGAGGCCGTCGTCCATGGTCTCGCTTACGACGCGCTTATCGGGTACGGCGGATGCGACAAGACACTTCCCGGCGTGATGATGGGCATGGTTCGGTGCAACGTGCCCTCAATCTTCATCTATGGCGGCAGCTCACTGCCGGGACGTGTGGATGGACGCACTCTGACGGTGCTCGACTCCTATGAGGCTGTCGGCAGCTTCATGACCGGCGAGATCGACGGCGCCGCGCTCGAACGGATCGAGCGAGCCTGCCTGCCGACCATCGGCGCATGCGCCGGCCAGTTCACCGCGAACACCATGGGAATGGTGTCGGAGGCGATGGGGCTGACCATTCCCAACGTTTCGATGGTGCCTGGCGTCTATGCCGAGCGCGCGCAGATATCGCGCCGGGCCGGACGCCTGATCATGGAGATGTTGGAACGCGGCGGTCCGCTGCCGCGCGACATCGTGACGCGGAAATCCCTGGAGAACGGGGCCGCGATCGTTGCCGCCACCGGCGGCTCGACGAACGCCGCGCTGCATCTGCCGGCGATTGCCAACGAGGCCGGCATTGCATTTACAATCGATGATGTCGGCGAGGTCTTTGCCAAGACGCCGCTGATCGGAAATCTGCGCCCCGGGGGCAAGTACACGGCAAAGGATGTTTACGACATCGGCGGCGCGGCGGTGGTGATCCGCGAGTTGATCCAGAGCGGGCATATCGATGGCAGCTGCATCACCATCACGGGCCGAACGCTTGCCGAAGAGTATGGTGCGGCCAATGCGCCCGATGGCGAGGTCGTTTACGCGTCTCGTGCGCCGATCATGCTCGATGGGGGCGTTGCAGTTCTGAAGGGCAACCTCTGTCCGGACGGTGCGGTGATCAAGGTTGCCGGTTTGAAGAGCCAGTTCTTCGAGGGCGTCGCGCGCGTCTTCGAGGATGAGGAGGCCTGCGTCAAAGCGGTTCGTGACCGCAGCTACAAGGCGGGCGAGGTCCTTGTGATCCGCAACGAAGGGCCGGTCGGCGGACCCGGCATGCGCGAAATGCTCGGCGTCACCGCGCTGATCTACGGGCAAGGCATGGGCGAAAAAGTGGCTCTGATCACCGACGGGCGGTTCTCGGGGGCGACCCGCGGCATGTGTATCGGCTACGTATCTCCCGAGGCGTTCGTTGGCGGTCCATTGGCGCTGGTCCGCGACGGCGACAGGATCCGGATCGATGCCGCAAACCGGCGGATGGATATGCTGGTCGACGAGCAGGAACTCGCGGCGCGCCGGCGCGATTGGAAGCCTCGCCCGCCGCGGCATCGTGCCGGCGCACTCGCTAAATATGCGCGATTGGTCGGGCAGGCGCCGGGCGGCGCCGTTACGCACGAAGGTCCGGCAGAATGGCCCTGGTTCGAATGACGCGCCGTGCCAGCGCGACGACGGCAGCAGTCTGGCAGGTTTCTTGCTAAGCTCGTGCTGCGAATGGAGAGCATTCAGCAGACCAGTTGCGCGGTGTTCGCGCGTTTGAAGTGAGAGACGAGATGAAGGTGGCGCCTTCGAGATCGGGCGAATGGGTGAGACCGGTGAGATCAACAGAGCCGGCTTCTACGATCATCGAGATCGAGCACGTCTCCCAGGTATTTCAGACCTCGGCGCGCAAGGATCACTTGGCGCTATCGGATATCTCACTGACGATCGACGAAGGTGCCTTCGTCTCCATCCTCGGCCCGTCCGGTTGTGGCAAGTCCACCCTGCTTTACATCGTCGGGGGCTTCGTCAATCCGACCAGCGGTACTGCAACGATGAAGGGACGGGCGATCACAGGGCCGGGCCCGGATCGCGGACCCGTGTTCCAGGAATTTGCATTGTTTCCCTGGAAGACCGTACTCGGCAACGTGATGTACGGCCCGCGCCAACAGGGCGTGCGGGCTGCTGAAGCCGAAGCGCAGAGCCGCACCCTGATCGAGATGGTCGGTCTCAAGGGCTACGAAAACTTCTATCCCAAGGAGCTGTCGGGTGGCATGAAGCAGCGCGTGGCGCTGGCCCGAACGCTCGCTTATCATCCCGAAGTCCTGTTGATGGACGAGCCCTTCGGCGCGCTCGACGCGCATACCCGGACGCGTTTGCAGAACGATCTCCTGAACATCTGGGAACGCGATCGCAAGACGGTGCTGTTCGTCACCCACTCGGTCGACGAAGCCGTCTTCCTCTCCGACAAGGTC
Organism: Bradyrhizobium cedriense; assembly: GCF_054602315.1. Lineage (NCBI taxonomy): Bacteria > Pseudomonadati > Pseudomonadota > Alphaproteobacteria > Hyphomicrobiales > Nitrobacteraceae > Bradyrhizobium > Bradyrhizobium cedriense. Next base: position 866,905 of record NZ_JBTSWB010000001.1, read on the forward strand.
GTGATGATGTCGAAATCGCCCGGCCGCATCCGGCAGGTGATCGACATAGATCTGCCGCGGCCGCGCCGGCGCAGCGAGCTCTTGCTCGATCCACGGTACCAGAAGTACATCGTCGATATCGAGCGCATGTTCGATGAGAGCGACGAGGGCGGCGCGGTCTCATGATATCGTCGTCCGCCATAGTCAAGCGTGGCGCCCCGGTGCTGGCCTGCGTCGGATTGCTCGCGGCGTGGCAGGTCGCGTCACTTGCGCTGAAGAACGACAGCTTTCCGACCGCGATAGAGGCGATCCGAGCGATCCCGGACATCCTCGGAGACAGGGAATCCCTGATCAACATTCTGGCCTCGCTCCGCCGCATGGCGATCGGGTTCGGCGTAGCCGTGCTCGTTTCGATTCCTCTCGGTCTTTTGATGGGCCGTAGCCGGGCAGTTGCGGCCTTCTTCAATCCACTCCTGATGGTGATCTATCCGGTGCCGAAGGCCGCCTTGATGCCGATCATCATGCTGTGGTTGGGTGTCGGCGACGTCACCAAGACACTGGTGATCTTCCTCGGCGTCAGCCTGCCCGTGATCTACCACAGCTTCGAGGGTGCCAAGGCGGTCGCGGAGAAGATGCTGTGGTCAGGTGCCGCGATGGGGCTTTCGCCTGCCCAACGCCTGGTGCGGATCGTGCTGCCCGCGGCGCTGCCGGAAATCCTGACCGGATGCCGCACGGGATTGGTGCTGGCGCTGATCACGATGATCACCAGCGAGATGATCGCCCGTCAATCGGGCGCCGGCAACATCCTGTTCAATGCGCTCGACATGGGTCAATACGACACGGTGTTTGCGATGATCATCATCGTCGGTGCAATGGGAATTTGCCTCGACGCAATCTTCGAAAGGATTCGCGCCAGGCTCGTGCGCTGGTCCGAGCCGCAGTTCGACATGCCGCTGAGCTTCTCATGATGCCGCGCCTCATCTCTCCGAATGTCGTTCTTGGGATCGCGCCGATCCTGCTGGTGATCGCGGTGTGGCAGGGCCTGGTGTCATTCGGCTTTGCGCCTGCGGTTTTGCTGCCGCCGCCGGGCTTCGTCTTCAGCAGGCTTCTTCAGCAGCTCTTGACGTTTGCTTTTCAGCAAGAGATCGCGGCAACACTGATCCGGCTATTTGCCGGGTTCGCTATTGCGGTCGTACTCGGCGTGAGCATCGGTATCGCGGCCGCCGCCAGTCCGGCGATCAACGCAGTGGTACGACCGATCGTCCGTGTATTGGCGCCGTTGCCCAAGGTCGCACTCTATCCGGCACTCCTGCTCTTGCTCGGGTTCGGGCACGGATCGAAGGTCACATTGGTGGCCGCTGACGCGCTCTTTCCCATTCTGCTCTCTACGTATTACGGTGCATCGACCGTCGAGCAGAAGCTGATCTGGTCGGCCATGGCGGCAGGAACGCCGCGCTACGAAATCCTCTTCAAGGTGGTGCTGCCGGCCGCTATGCCGTCGATCCTGACCGGCTGCCGGATCGGTCTTGTCATTTCCTGCATCGTGGTGTTTCTGGCCGAGATGATCACGTCGACGGACGGATTGGGCCATGCACTTGTGACCGCGGCCCGAACCTTTCAGGCCGTCGATATGTTCGTGCCCTTGATCACGATCTCGCTGCTGGGGTTGATCCTGAACGGCCTGCTGGGAGCGCTGCGCTCGTACTTGCTCCGGGGCTTCCCCGAGGCGTAACAAAGAAGAATCCTGACGACCGGGAGTGGACCATGCTGGCTGACCGCATTGAGGCAAAATGGATCGACGCATTCTGCGAGATATTCGAGCGATGCGCCGTCAAAGCCGGCGACACCGCGGCGATCCTCTCGGAAACCCAGTCGCGGGCCTTGAACGTGCACCTGGCGGAGCTCGCACTGTTGCGGATGGGAGCGCGGCCGTTTCATGTGGTGATGCCGACACCGCGTAACAGGAATATCGTTCCGGTTCGTTCGACCGGGGCAAGCGAGGCGATCCAACGCTTGGCGCCGGTGATCGGCGCACTGCAGCAGGCAGGATTCGTGGTGGATTGCACCATCGAGGGCCTGATGCACGCGGTGGAGACACCTGAAATTCTCAAAGCTGGCGCGCGGATCCTGGTGATCTCCAACGAGCATCCCGAGGCGCTTGAGCGGATGGTGCCGGATCCCGCGCTGGAGAAACGTGTGCGTGCCGCGGCCAAGATGCTGCGCGGGACCAAGCGGATGAGGGTGACGTCGAAGGCCGGAACGGCGCTCGATATCGACATGGTCGGCGCCTCCACGGTCGGCGTGTGGGGCTGGACCGACAAGCCCGGCACGCTGGCGCATTGGCCGGGCGGCATCGTCGTCAGTTTCCCCAAGAGCGGTAGCATCAACGGTACGCTGGTGATGGCGCCAGGCGACATCAATCTCACCTTCAAGCGCTACCTCACATCGCCTGTGAAGATGACGCTGAAGGACGATTATGTCGTCGAGCTGGAAGGTGAGGGCACGGACGCTGCGATGATGCGCGCCTATCTTGCCGCCTGGGGCGATCGTGAGGCCTATGCCGTCTCGCATGTCGGCTTCGGCATGAACCCCGGTGCGCGCTACGAGGCGCTGTCGATGTACGATCAGCGCGACACCAACGGCACTGAAATTCGGGCTGTCTCCGGCAATTTTCTGTTCTCGACCGGCGCGAATGAGTTCGCGGGTCGCTACACGGCGGGCCATTTCGACCTGCCAATGATGGGAACCACCATCGAGCTCGACGGCGTTCCCGTCGTCCGCGAAGGTGTGCTCCAGGACGTCTTTGGCTAGCTAGCCGAGATCGCGCACGGGCGGCCGTGCCAGGCCAAAGTGGCGGAGCAGATCGACCATGGCCTTGAGTCGCTCGACACGATAGGCATCGACGTCGAGACCGGAATAGTCGAGGAAGCCGGCACCCGTCCTCAAGCCGATCCGTCCCTCGCTCATGTTGCGCGAAATCACGTCGGGCGCCCGATAGCGCTCGCTGCCGAGTGCGCCTTCGAGATAACGGCTCGCGTAGTACAGGATGTCGCCGCCGCCCCAGTCGATGAACTCGAGCAGCCCAAGCACGGCGTAGCGAAAGCCGAAACCGTAGCGGATCGCCTTGTCGATTTCTTCCGCGCTGGCGACACCCTCCTCGACCATACGAGCGGCCTCGTTCATCGCCAACGCCTGGATGCGCGGGACGATGAACCCGGGCGTCGCCGCGCAGACCACGGGGACCTTGCCGATGCCTTCGAGCAGCGCCTTCACCTCGCCTATGACGGTGGGATCGGTGGCTCTGCCGGGCGAAACCTCGACCAGCGGGATCAGATAAGCCGGGTTGAGCCAATGCACGTTGAGGAAGCGGCGAGGGTTGACGATCGCACCGGACAGATCGTCGACGAGAATGGTCGACGTCGTCGATGCGATGACGGTATCCGGACCGACTTGTCTTGAGGCCGCCCCAAGCACCTCCCGCTTGAGCTCGACGACCTCAGGAACGCCCTCGAACACCATGCCCGCCTCAGTGAGCGCTGGACCGCTTTCGCCGGCCGCGACCACCGAGACCCGCGCGATAAGAGGCTCGACGTCTGCTTCGCTCAGTAGCCCCAGCTTCGACAGGCTGGCAAAGGTCTTCCTGACCTCGCCGAGCGCGTCCGCTTCCAGCCTGGCGAACTCCTCCGTGGAGCGCGGCTTCACGTCGATCATCGTGACCATGTGGCCGGCATAGGCGAACGCGACGGCGATGCCGCGCCCCATGCGACCGGCGCCGAGACAGACGATGTTGGCGCGTTTGGTCATCGATCAGAATCCATTGCGAAGCAGCCTCTGTAGTTCAGCCTTGTTGAGATTGCCGAGCCTCAGCGTTTCGAGCGTGCGGCCACCTTGCGCAAAATCCTCGCCGCAGACCGCGCCACCTATCGACAGGAACGCTTTGGCCAGCGGTGCGGCCACGCCGGCAAGGCCCGCGACGGAGACCAGCAGCGACAGCCCGAGCCTCAGATCCTCGCGCATGTAGCGGTGCTCGGTCAGCACGATCCGTTCGCGCCAGTCGCCGGAATCGGTCAGCCGGTCGTGCGAGCCGCGGCCGTACATCCAGATCTCGCCTTCCTTCGCGTAGTGATGAGCGAGCGGAAAATGTGGTGCAGCATAGCCGAGCGCCTCGCGCACGGCGATCCGTTCGGCATCGAGCGCGTCGGTGACCCGCCGGATCGCGGCTTGCGTGCCTTCCTTGTGAATGTCCCAACGTTCGAAATGTTCGATCGGGCCGGCATTCATCACGATCAGTGGTGGATGGATGATGGGGCCTGCGTTCATCAACGCTCCGGACAGCGCATCCCCGCACGGCTCGATTACGCCCGGGAAAGCGCGTCCAATCACGTCAAGAGCGTGGGGCGCCTGATCAAGCGGGAACACCCCGACCGGCAGGCGTTTGGCACGGATGGTGACGGCGACTTCGAACGGCCCATGCTTTCGTGTCAGCCACGGCAGCGTGCCGGTCTCCGCAAAGCTCGTCTTGGCGTGGTTGCCGGCATCCCGCGCCGCTTGGGCGAAGATCATCGAGCCGAATGTCGCCGGCGGCAGAAACACGACGTGACCGTCTCGCAGATGCGGGGCGAGTAGGCGGGCGATATCCGACTGTGCGAAGGCAGGGGCGGGGCACAGGATCAGCTCCGCGCCATTGACGGCTTCGGCGATATCGGTCGTGACCAGCGCGAGCTTCACGTCGTGGCGGCCGTTGTGATCCTTGACCAGGATGCGCGCCCCCGCGGCACGATGTGCCGCGACCTGATCGGCATCGCGGCGCCAAAGCCGCACCTCATGCCCCGACAGTGCAAAATCGCCCGCGGCCGCGAAAGAGCCGTTTCCCCCACCCAGAACTGCAATTTTCAAGGCGCTTCTCCTTGCCCGCGTGACTGCGCATCAAGCTGCTTCAGCAGGAAATGCTGGACCTTGCCGAGCGCCGTCCGCGGCAGATCGGTAACGAAGACGATCTCGCGCGGAACCTTGTAGCGCGCGAGTTGCGCCTGGAGATGTGCCTTCAATTCGTCCGTTCCGAGCCGGCAGCCGGATCTCGCAATGACATAGGCGACCGGAACCTCGTCCCAGCGCGGGTCCGGCCGGCCGATGACGGCGCATTCGCTGACATCAGGATGTTCGAGCAGAACGCGCTCGACCTCGGCCGGGTAGACGTTTTCCCCGCCGGATATGATCATGTTCTTCTTGCGGTCACGGACCCAGAAATAGCCGTCGGGATCGCACAGGCCGATATCGCCGGTGCGATACCAACCGTCGTGCAGCGCGTCGCGCGTTGCGGCCTCATTGCCCCAATATTCGAAGAACACGTTGGGCCCACGCACCGCGATCTCGCCCGGCGTGCCTGCGGGCACTTCGTTGCCGGAATGATCGACCACCTTGGCCTCGCAGCACAGGCCGGCAAGGCCGGTCGACCCCGGGCGCGAGAGGTCGCCGCCCAGCCGCGTATAGACGGCGATGGGACAGGTTTCCGTCGAGCCGTAGACCTGAAGCACGGGTATGCCGCGGTCGACGAAGCGCTCGATGAGTTGTGGCGGCACGATGGTCGAGCCGGTTGCGACTGCCTTTAGTGACGACAGATCGGTCGTCGTCCAAGCGGGATGCTCGCTCACCGCCTGCATGATCGCCGGCACCATCACGGTGAGCGTCGGCCGCTCCCTTTCGATGGCGGCAAGTGCTGTATCCGGCGTGAAACGGGCGTGGATCGTGACGGTGGCGCCGAGCTGGAGCGCAGGCGTGGTCTGGATGTTGAGACCGCCGACATGGAAGAACGGCAAGATCGTCAGCACATGATCGTCGGAGGTCATGTTGTGCATGTGCTGGCTCATGACGCCATTCCAGAACAACGCCTCCTGACGCAGCACTGCGCCTTTTGGTCGTCCAGTCGTTCCTGACGTGTAGACGATCAGGATCGGGCAGGAGAGATCGGTGTGCGGGTTGCGGTCGCTGCCTTGGCTCCGATCCAGCAGTCCTTCGAATGTCGCCCCGCGTGGTGGCTCGAAATCAAGGCCGACGACAGATGTCCCCGGCGCGGTCTGCGCCAGCTCGGGAAGAACTTCCCCGAAAGCCTGCTCAAGAATCAGGACCTTGGCGCCTGCATCGCTGAGAATGAACAGCTGCTCGGCGACGGCCAGCCGCCAGTTCAGCGGTACCAGCATCGCCCCGAGCCGCGCGCAGGCGTAGAGCAGAACCAGATAATCGGGACGGTTCAGGCTCAGGATCGCGACACGGTCGCCGCGGCCGACACTGAACTCCCGCTTCAAGGCCGTCGCGGTTCGCTCGATGCGTGCGGCGAACGCCGCGTAGCTCAGCCGATTCCCTTCGAAGGCGATGGCCGTCTTATCTGGCGCGAACGCCGCATTGCGATCGATCAGACTGCAGAGATCCACGGTCACTCGTCCGTTTCACCGGCCTCGTACAGTGCTTCGCGCCCGATCCGGTCGAGGCAAAGCTCGGCGGTCCATGGCAACATCAGCGAGCCACAGCGGCTGTCACGGTAGATCCGTTCCAGTGGCAGCGATCGCAGCATGGCCTGTCCGCCGCAGGTGCGGATCGCGAGCGCGGCAAGCTCATTGGCGCCTTCCATGACCGAATATTGTGCGGCATAGGCCCGCAGCACCTGTTCCTTGCTAGGATTGGCGCAGGCTTCGGTGACAGCCTGGAACCAGATCCCCTTGATCTGTTCCAGCTTGATCTGCATCTGCGCGACCGCGATCTGCTTGGTCGGGTACATCCGCCGCTTGACCGGCGGCATGCCGGGCACTTCGCCGCGAAGGTAGCGCACGGTGAAGTCATAGGCGGCTTGCGCGAGGCCCATATAGGTCGGCGACAGCGTCAGGAACATGTGCGGCCAGCGCATCGCAGCCTGGAAATAGACGCCGCGCGGCATCAGCGCGGAATCCTCCGGTACGAACACGTCCTTGAACAGGAGCGTCCGCGAGACCGTGCCGCGCATGCCGAGCGGATCCCAATCGCCGACGACCGAGACCCCTTCCGACTTGGCGGGGATGGCGAGGTAAAGCGTGTTGCGGCGCGAGGCCTTCTCGCCTTCTTCGATTTCGGTGCAAAGCACGCCGTAATAGTCGGCGTGGCCGGAGAGCGAGGCGAATATCTTCTTGCCGTTGACGATCCATCCCCCCGCAACCGGCTTTGCTTCCGTGCCGAAAGCAACGCCGCCCGCGGCTGCGGCACCGCCTTCGGAGAAGGGTTGCGAATAGATCGCGCCATCCTCGACGATGCGCCTGTAGTGAACCGCCCGCCGCCGCTCGTGCTCGGCGCGCGTCTGCTCTTCCATGTCGAGATCGTCGGCCAGCGGGCCCGACCATAGGGTGGAGCACACATGCATGTTCCAGGTCAGCGCGGTTGCGCCGCAATAGCGGCCGATCTCGGCCGCTGCCAAGGCATAGGTCTGGTAATTCGCGCCGAGACCGCCGTGCTTCTTGGGGACTGCGATGCCCAGCAGGCCGACGCGATGCAGATCGCGATAGTTTTCGGTCGGGAAGATCGCCTCGCGATCATAGGTCGCGGCGCGACCGGCGAACACGCTCTGGCCGATCTCGCGGGCGCGCGCAATGATACCGGCCTGCTCGTCGCTCAAACGAAATGCGGCGGGATCGAAGATCGGCGCATCGAGCACGACCTTGTCGGTTGCGCTGATAGTCTTGCTGACTTGCATGGTCATGCGCAATCACCTTACGCTTTGGTCGTAACGGAGTTCAGGAAACGGCCGAGAGCTTCGTCGAAGGCACCGGGGCGCTCAAGGTTGGCAAGATGGCCCACGCCGGCGAGCTCGACATATTCTGCCCCAGGGATATAGGTCGCAGTCTTTGCCATCATCGGGGCGGGTGCATTGTTGTCCCTGGAGCCGGACAGCAACAGCGTGGGAACAGAGATGTTTCCAAGCGTGCTGCGCTGATCGAAGCCGATGAGAGCCAGCATCATGGCGCGATAGCTTGCCTCGGGCACGCTCCCCATGCATTCGCGCGCCAGCTCCATCCCGTTCGGATCGGGATCATCGCCGACCAGCTCATTCACCAGCGTTGGCGCCAGCGATTTCATCGTCTCCCCGCGATCGAGCGGGCCGAGCCGTGCCGCGATGAATGATTTCTGCCAGTCGCCGTCGGCCTTCCCGAAGGCAGGGCTGGTCTGCGCAAGCACGACCGCACGTGCCAGTGTGGGGGACTGCGCCAGCCACTTCTGGACGATCATGCCGCCGATGGAATGGCCGACCAGAACAGGCTTGGCCGCACCAAGCTGCTCGATGAATTGCTGAAGCGCATCGGCCAAGGCAGCGATGCTGACGCTGGCGAGCGGCGCCGATCCGCCATAGCCCGGCATGTCCCATGCGATCGCGCGGAAGCGGCCGCCGAATGTGGCAAGCTGCCGCCGCCACGCCCGCGCCGCGCCGCCGATGCCATGCAGGAAAATCAGGGGTATCGCGCCCGGATCGCCCGCGGCTTCATAGGCGAAGCGTCCGTCCTTTGTTATCATTGGCGCAGGCTGCGACACGCGACGTCCTCTTGCTTGGCCCGTCGATGCTAACAGGCCTGTGGGGGATGGGAAGAGATAATTTTATACTTAAAGCAATTTCCGGGCCGCTTCCGTGCGGGGTCATTTCCGAGGGCGAGCGTGCTTTCGTTGCAAAAATTTGAAGGTTAAAATATACTGGAAGAACGATCACAATATCCGAGGGAGTCAGCGCATGTCAGGGTTGCCGCACTCGCCGCACGCGCTAGTGACCGGCGGCGGTCGCGGCATCGGCCGTGCGATAGCTGCTTCTCTCGTCGGCGCTGGCGCGACCGTAACCGTGCTTGGCCGGAATGCGGCGGTTCTCGAAGAGGCCGTCAATGCAGGAGCCGCGCACTTTGCGGCTGTCGCTGATGTCTCGGACGACGCATCTCTGAAAGCCGCCATTGCCGGAGCGACTGCGCGCAAGCCGATCGACATTCTGATTGCCAATGCAGGCAGCGCTGAGTCGGCGCCGTTTGCGAAATCGGATAGCGCCCTTTTCACGCGCATGATGGATGTCAATTTCATGGGCGTCGTGCATGCGGTCCAGGCTGTGCTGCCGGGGATGAAGAGCCGCCCCTACGGCCGTATTGTCGCGGTCGCGTCGACGGCCGGGCTCAAGGGCTACGCCTATGTCAGCGCGTACGTCGCCGCCAAGCACGCGGTTGTCGGGCTCGTACGTTCTCTCGCCCTCGAGATGGCCGGAAGCAATGTGACCGTGAATGCGGTGTGTCCAGGCTTCACCGACACCGATCTCGTTGCCGGCAGCATCGAAAACATCATGAAGAAGACGGGGCGGACGCGCGAGCAGGCCATTGCAGAACTCGCCAAACATAATCCGCAAGGACGCCTGATCACGCCGCAGGAGGTGGCCGATGCAGTGCTCTGGTTGTGCGGCGAGGGTGCCGGCGCGATCACTGGACAGGCGATTGCGGTTGCCGGCGGTGAAGTCTAGCCTGCCCGATGCAGGCGCCCGGAACAAGAAATCCAAGGAGATCGCATGAGCAGACCCGCCAATCCCGTCACCTTGCCGCTTGCCGATTACTCGCCGCAGCACTTCCTGCTGGCCGTGGTCGACGGTGTCGCGACAGTCACGCTCAACAGGCCCGAACGAAAGAATCCGCTGACGTTCGAAAGCTATCGGGAGCTGACCGATTTCTTCCGTGCCTGCGCATTCGACGACGCGGTCAAGGTCATCGTCGTCACCGGTGCCGGCGGCAATTTCTCCTCTGGCGGCGACGTGTTCGAGATCATCGGCCCGCTCGTGAAGATGGACACCAAGGGGCTGACCGCCTTCACCCGCATGACCGGCGACCTCGTCAAGGCGATGCGGGCATGCCCTCAGCCCGTCGTGGCCGCGGTCGAGGGCATCTGTGCCGGGGCCGGGGCGATTATCGCCATGGCATCCGACATGCGCCTTGCTGCGAGCGGGGCCAAGGTGGCGTTCCTGTTCAACAAGGTGGGGCTAGCCGGCTGCGACATGGGCGCCTGCGCGATCCTGCCGCGGATCATCGGGCAGTCCCGCGCCTCCGAGTTGCTCTACACCGGCCGGTTCATGACCGCGGAAGAGGGCGAGCGCTGGGGCTTCTTCAGCCGCATCGTCACGCCGGAGCAGGTGCTGCCCCAGGCCCAAGTTCTGGCGAAGCAGATTGCGGAAGGACCTACCTTCGCCAACACCATGACCAAGCGGATGCTGGCCATGGAATGGGCGATGTCGGTGGAGGAGGCGATCGAAGCGGAGGCCGTTGCCCAGGCGCTGTGCATGACGACGGCGGATTTCGAGCGCGCCTTCGAGGCTTTCGCCAACAAGGTCAAGCCGGTGTTCAGGGGCGACTAGGCCGACCGTCCTTTGCGGCGGCCACACCAGCAACGGGGACTTGCGTAAAATTATTTTAGGCTTAAAATACTTTTCATTGGCCGGGTGAAGTGGCGAGGCTCCCATGAAAGTCGCGATCATCGGTGGCGGACCTGCAGGTCTCTATGCTGCGATCCTGCTCAAGAAGCAGCGGCCGGCCGCCGAGATCACGGTGTACGAGCGTAATCGGCCCGACGACACCTTCGGCTTCGGCGTGGTGTTCTCGGATGCGACGCTCGATAATTTCGAGAAGCACGATCTTCCGAGCTACCGTCGCATCACCCAGGAGTTCGCATATTGGGATGACATCGCCGTGCACTTTCGCGGCACGGTGCATCGCGTCGGCGGCAACGGCTTTTGCGGCTGTTCGCGACGCAAGCTGCTTTTGATCCTTCAGGAGCGCGCCCGCGAGCTCGGCGTCGTCTTGCATTTCGAGGTGGACGTCGACGACGAGTCCCGCTTCGCCGATGCCGATCTCGTCCTGATCTCCGACGGCATCAACAGCCGATTCCGCGAGAAGTACGTCGATCATTTCCAGCCGGAGGTCGACATCCGCTCCAACAAATTCGCCTGGATGGGCTCGACCAGGCCGCTCGATGCCTTCACCTTCATCTTCCAGGAGACCGAGTGGGGGCCGTTCATCGCCCATGCCTATCAGTATGAGGCCGGGCATTCGACCTGGATCTTCGAGACCGATCCGGAAACGTTCGAGCGGGCGGGGCTGACAGGGCTGGACGAAGCCCAGTCAGCCGCACGGATGGCGGACATCTTCGGCTGGTTCCTCGGTGAGCATCGATTGCTGACCAACCGCTCGATGTGGCGCAATTTCCCGATGATCCGCAGCAAGCGCTGGGTCAAGGACAACATGGTCCTGCTCGGCGACGCGAAGGCGAGCGCGCATTTCTCGATCGGCTCGGGCACCAAGCTCGCGATGGAGGATGCGATCGCGCTTGCGGAGGCCATGGAGAAGGCGCCCAGCATCGAGGCGGCGCTGGAGGTCTATGAGAACGGCCGCCGCGAAGAGGTCGAGAAGACGCAGCATGCCGCCGACGTCTCGCTGGTCTGGTTCGAGCACGTCGACCGCTTCTGGGACTTCGATCCCGTGCAGTTCGCATTCGGCGTCATGACGCGCTCGAAGGCGATCACTTACGACAATCTGAAACTCCGCGCCCCGGATTTCGTCGCGGAGGTCGAGAAGTCGTTTGCCAGGCAGGTTCGCAGCAGTGGCTTCGATGTCGACACCGATCGACCGATGGTGCCGCTGTTCCAGCCGTTCCGCTTGCGTGAGATGGAGCTCGCCAATCGCGCGGTGATGTCGCCGATGTGCATGTATTCGGCGAAGGAAGGCGTGCCGACGGATTTTCACCTCGTGCACTACGGCTCACGTGCGATCGGCGGCGCCGGGCTGATCTTCACCGAGATGACCTGCGTCAGCCGCGATGCCCGGATCACACCCGGCTGCGCCGGCCTGTGGAACGACGAGCAGGAGGCTGCCTGGCGCCGCATCGTGGATTTCGTCCACGGGAATTCGGCCGCAAAGATTTGCCTGCAACTAGGCCACGCCGGCCGCAAGGGCGCAACCAAGCTGATGTGGGACGGCATCGACCGGCCGCTGGACGAAGGCGGCTGGGAAGTCGTTTCGGCATCGCCGCAGCCCTACTTTCCCGACAGTCAGGTGCCCCACGAACTCGATCGCGCCGGGATGGTTGCGGTGAGAGACGCTTTCGTTGCGGCGGCAGAGCGCGGCGAACGCTGCGGCTTCGACATGTTGGAGCTGCACTGTGCCCATGGCTATCTGCTCGCGAGCTTCGTTTCCCCGCTGACGAACACCCGCACCGACGAGTATGGCGGCTCTCTTGAAAATCGCCTGCGTTTCCCGCTCGAGGTGTTCGAGTCGCTGCGCGCAGTGTGGCCGTCGCATAAGCCGATGTCGGTGCGCATCTCCGCAACCGACTGGGCTGACGGTGGCATCACCGGCGATGATGCCGTTGCCATCGCGCGCGCCTTCGCCGAGGCGGGTGTCGATCTCGTCGACGTCTCGACCGGCCAGACCGTGCGCGATGCACAGCCGGTCTACGGGCGCATGTTCCAGACGCCCTTTTCGGACCAGGTTCGCAACGAGGCGCGCGTGGCCACCATGTGCGTCGGCAACATCACCACGGCGGACCAGGCCAACACCATTTTGGCCGCTGGCCGGGCGGATCTCGTCGCGCTCGGCCGTCCGCATCTCGTCGACCCCTTCTTCACCATGAAGGCGGCGGCCTGGTACGGGGCCAACGACGCATTCTGCCCGCCCCAATATCTGCCTGGAAAAGATCAGATTTTCCGCAACAGCGTGCGCGACCGGCAGGATCTGGAGGAGCTGAGAATTAAGGCTAAGCCCAAGACCCGCGCCGAACTCAAGGCGGAGGCGACAAAGCCGCTTGCGGCGGAGTGACCGACCGTGCGACGTTAACCCATTGCCTGTGTTTCGAGTGGAGTTTGGGCGATGAAGGCGATTATCGTCGGTGGCGGTATCGGTGGTCTCACCACGGCATTGATGTTCCGCTCGCGGGGCCTGGACTGCGAGATTTTCGAGCAGGCCGACACCATTCGCGAGCTTGGCGTTGGCATCAACACGTTGCCGCATGCGATGCGCGAGTTGGCCGGGCTCGGACTGTTGCAGAAGCTCGACGACGTCGCGATCCGCACCGATCAGCTTTATTACCTCAACCGCCACGGCCAGGAGGTCTGGCGCGAAGCCCGCGGCATCGATGCCGGCCATGACGTCCCGCAATTCTCGATCCATCGTGGGCGCCTTCAGGGCGTCATCCATCGCGCGGTCGAGGAGCGGCTCGGGCCGGACGCAATTCACACCGGCTGCCGGCTTGGTGCCTTCACGCAGGATGAGGGCGGCGTCACCGCTTACTTCTTCGATCGTGCCGGCGCGCACGTCCACACCGCGCGTGGGGATGTCCTGATCGGCGCTGACGGCATCCACTCACGTGTCCGGGAGACGCTGTTCCCGAACGAGGGGCCGCCGTGCTGGAACGGCTTGATGCTGTGGCGCGGCGCCCGCGATTGGCCGCTATTCCTCACCGGCAAATCGATGATCGTGGCCGGCGGTCTCAATGCCAAGGTGGTGATCTATCCCATCGCGGAAGGATCGAGCCCGGCAAGCCGCCTCACCAATTGGGCGGTGCTGGTCAAAGTGGGCGAGGGCAATGCACCGCCGCCCAGGCGGGAAGACTGGTCGCGGCCGGGTCGGCGCGAAGATCTGATGCCGCATGTGGCCCGCTTCTCTGTCCCGCATATTGACGTCAAGAGCCTGATCTCGGCCACGCCCGAATTCTACGAGTATCCGACCTGCGACCGCGATCCCTTGCCCTATTGGTCGTCCGGGCGCGTCACGCTGCTCGGCGATGCCGCGCATCCCATGTATCCGGTCGGCTCGAACGGCGCCTCGCAGGCGATCCTCGACGCACGCTGCCTTGCGGATGCGCTGGTGCGTGCCGAGCATCCACGCCAAGCGCTGCTCGAGTATGAGAAGAAGCGCCTGCCGATGACGGCCGAGATCGTCCGCTCGAATCGGCGCGGCGGCCCTGAAGGCGTCATCGACGCCGTCGAGCAGCTTGCGCCCGACGGTTTCGACAATGTCGACAACGTCCTGAGCTATTCCCAACGCGAGGCGATCGTGCGCGGCTACGCCACAAAGGCCGGCTTTGCCGCCGTCCCGGGACTTGCCGCGGTACGCGCCTGAAACGGCCGATTGAGCGGAACGAGTTTGAGAAATCTGCGCTAGCCAGGAACTCAGATCACCTCTCTCCGCTGGGGAGAGGTGGCGGCTTCACAAGCCCAACTTCCATTTTTAGACGCCAGGCGGCGGCGGCAGGAAGTGGATGTTGAACTCGGCGGCCATTGTCACCACGTCTTCCGGCTTCTGCTCCTTCATGTTGTGAAGGCCCCAGAACAGGTCGAACAGCTTGCGGCTCGGGGAGACCCAGAACAGCACTTTTGCGGTCTGCTCCGACTTGTTGAAGATGCCGTGCGGCACGCCCATGCCGAGGCGGATCAGGTCGCCGGCGGTCGCCTGCGACTCCGAATCGCCGAGCATGAAGTCGAGCTTGCCCTCCAGCATGTAGAGATACTCATCCTGATCGGGATGAATGTGCGGCGGCACGAACGTGCCTGGCGGCAGTGTCGCATGCCAGGAGAAGCTGTGTTCCGCGTAGCTCTTCGGCACATAGGTCTGGCCGAGGATGTTCCAGGAAATGCCCTGGATGCCCTCGTTCGCCCGGGTGATGCCGGTGATTTCGCTCTTCATTGCAGTCCTCCCGTAACGCGATACGCAGCTTAATTCGTCGCCTTGCAGTCCTTGGCATAGCGGTCGCCGTAATTCTCGAACACCTTCTGCACGATCTCGGTCTGGAACTTGCCATCCGGACGCTTGGCGACCTTGGTCAGGTAGAAATCCTGGATCGGATAGCCGTTGGTGTTGAACTTGAAGGCGCCGCGCAGCGAAGTGAAGTCGGCTTTCTTCAGAGCGGCGGCGACTGCCTCCTTCTTGGAGAGGTCGCCCTTCAAGGCCTTGACGGCGCTGTCGATCAGCATCGCGGCGTCATAAGCCTGGAACGCGTAGGTGCCGGGAACGCTGTTGTAAGCCGCTTCATAGGCCGCAACGAACTTCTTGTTCTGCGGGTTATCGAGATTGGGCGCCCAGTTCGCGCCACCGAACATGCCGACGGCCGCGTCCTGTTGCGCCGGCAGGGTCGATTCGTCCACCGTGAACGCCGAGAGCACCGGGATGGTGTCCGCAAGGCCGGCCTGTCGGTACTGCTTGACGAGATTGACGCCGAGGCCACCCGGCATGAACGTGAACAGCGCATCGGGCTTCTGCGAGGAAATCTTGGAAAGCTCCGGTTGGAAGTCCAGCGTGTTCAGCGGCATGTAGGATTCCTCGACGATCTCGCCCTTGTAGTCGAGCTTGAAGCCCGCCACGGAATCCTTGCCCGCTTGATAATTCGGGACCATCAGGTACATGCGCTTGTAGCCGCGATCCTGCGCGACCTTGCCGAGGATCTCGTGCACCTGATCGTTCTGATACGACGTCACATAGAAGAACGGGTTGCAGTCCTTGCCGGCGAAGGTCGACGGACCTGCATTGGGGCTGATCAGGAATGTTTTCGATTCAGTGACGGGCCGGTGGATCGCCTGGAGGATGTTGGAGAAGATCGGACCGACTACGAAATCGACCTTCTCACGCTCGAGAAGGCCCTTGACCTTGGTCACCGCCGCATCCGGCTTGAGCTCGTCGTCGACGACGACGACCTCGACGTCGCGGCCGCCCATCTTGCTGCCGAGATCCTTCACGGCGAGCGTGAAGCCGTCGCGAACCTGTTGGCCCAGCGCGGCGGCAGGTCCCGACAGGGTCACGATCACGCCCAGCTTGATTTTATCCTGGGCGAGGGCAGGGGTCACCACGGTGCCGAGCAGCATGGCGGCTGCGGCCAAGGTCGTTTGCGTCTTCATGATCTGTCCCTCGTGACGATCGGCTTGCACTGCAAGCACGTACTCCAATCCAAGCTTATGCCGATGATGACCGCCGCGGCAAGCTGAGCTCGGGGCGTCGCATCCTGCGAACGGCAGCGCATGCAAGCGGCGCGCCAATTATTTGAAGCCTAAAGAAATTGCCGTGCGGTCGATTGTTGCAGCTTTGGACTTGCAGCCGGCTCCGATTTACTTGAAGCTCAAAACGTTGGGGAATCCGTGTCGGCGCCAATGCCGGCCGTGAGTGGCTGCATCAACATGCTCGATTCCGAGACCAAGGCCGTCGAAACGCCGGAGGACCACGCCGAAGAGCTTCGGTTGTGGCTACGCCTCCTGACCTGCACGACCCTGATCGAGGGCGAGGTCCGCGGCAGGCTGCGGCAGCGCTTCGACGTCACCCTGCCGCGTTTCGATCTGATGGCGCAGCTCGACAAGGCCCCTGACGGCATGACGCTGTCGGATGTGTCCAAGCGCATGATGGTGTCGAACGGCAACGTGACCGGTCTGGTCGAGCGCCTGGTGGACTCCGGCCATCTCGATCGGCGAACCTCGGAGACGGATCGCCGCGTCCAGGTGATCCGCCTCACAAAGCTCGGACGCGCCGAGTTTCGCCGAATGGCTGCGGAACACGAAACTTGGATTGCCGATCTTTTCGCCGATCTGACGCCGAAGGATGTCCGCGAGCTGATGCGCCTCCTGGCCAAGACCAAGGCGTCCGCGCAGAAATCGGCGGCGCGCCGCCGGTCGTAAGCCCGCCGCCGGAACGGCCCGCCGATGGCCCTTGCCGCAGGAAAAAGCACGGGATGCCCAAAATCCGCTATTGCGCCGAATTGTTTTAAGCCTAAAATGTTTCCCAGATCGTGCTGCCGGGTGCAATCCATGCTGAAAGGAGCGTGCGATGGCCAACGCCGCCAAGATTCAAGTGACGGGCTCGCATGACGGCGATGCCGCGACGGCCCATGTCGATACGTTCGCACGGCAGAACCTGCCGCCGCGCGAGCTCTGGCCCGACTTCATTTTCACGCGGCCGGAGCTGAACTATCCGTCGCGATTGAATTGCGTCAGCTATTTTCTCGATCGCTGGGTCGAAGAGGGCCATGGCGACGCCCCTTGCGTCATAAGCCCCGCCGTCAGCTACAGCTATCGCGAGTTGCAAGCGCTGGTGAATCGCATCGCCAATGTGTTGGTCGGCAAGCTGGGTCTTGTTACCGGCGGGCGCGTGCTGCTGCGCTCGGCCAACAACCCCATGATGGTCGCGACATATCTCGCCGTGATCAAGGCGGGCGGGATTTGCGTCGCGACGATGCCGCTGTTGCGCGCGAAGGAGCTGTCTTATCCGATCCAGAAGGCGGAGATCACGCTGGCGCTGTGCGACGGAAAGCTTTCCGAGGAGATGGAAAAGGCGAAAGCCGGGGCGCCCAATCTCGCGCGGGTCGTGTATTGGGGCAACGGCGCGGCCGACTCGCTCGAGGCGCTGATTGCGGACGCCAGTCCGGAGTTCAAGGCCGTCGATACCGCCGCCGACGACGTCTGCCTGATCGCATTCACGTCGGGCACGACGGGAGATCCCAAGGGCACCATGCATTTCCACCGCGACATGCTCGCGGTCTGCGACGGCTACGCGCGCAACATCCTGCGCGCCGAGCAGAAGGATCGTTTCATCGGCTCAGCCCCGCTCGCCTTCACCTTTGGCTTCGGCGGCGTGCTGTTTCCGATGCATATCGGCGCCTCCTTCGTCGTGCTCGAGAAGACGACACCGGACGACATCCTCACGGCGATCGAGCAATACAAGACCACGGTCTGCTTCACCGCGCCGACCGCATACCGCGCCATGATCGGCAAGCTGCCGGGCCGGGACATTTCTTCGCTGCGCAAATGCGTCTCCGCGGGCGAGACGCTGCCCAAGCCGACATTCGATGCCTGGCTCAAGGCCACCGGCATCAAGCTGATGGACGGCATCGGCTCGACCGAGATGCTGCACATCTTCATCAGCGCGACCGAGGACGAGATCCGTCCGGGCGCGACGGGCAAGCCTGTGCCGGGCTATGAAGCCAAGATCGTCGACGATGAGGGCCGCGACGTGCCGCCCGGAACGATGGGCCGGCTCGCCGTGCGCGGGCCGACCGGATGCCGTTATCTGGCCGACGAGCGGCAGCGGAAATACGTCCAGAACGGATGGAACATCACCGGCGATACCTATCTGATGGATAGCGACGGCTATTTCTGGTACCAGTCGCGCTCTGACGACATGATCGTGTCGGCCGGTTACAACATCGCAGGGACCGACGTCGAAGCGGCGCTGCTCACGCATCCGGCGGTCGCCGAGTGCGGCGTGGTCGGTGCGCCGGACGAGGCGCGCGGCATGGTCGTGAAGGCCTATGTCATCGCCGCGCCCGGCGTGACTGCGGACGCGCAGCTCGTGGCGGAGCTGCAGGAGCATGTCAAGCGCGAGATTGCGCCTTACAAATATCCGCGCGTGATCGAGTTCGTGACGCAACTGCCGAAGACCGAAACCGGCAAGCTGAAGCGCTTTGCCCTGCGGCAGCTGGCGCAGGTCGCGGCGACGTCCTCAGGCGTTGCTGCGGAATGAGAGAAGGATAGAGAATTGTCTGTGACGACGCCGAAAGGCCCGCAACTCGCGGTGCTGCCGCCAACAGCCGAGGACGGAGCGCGCATCAAGACGCAGATCCTCCAGCCATCGAGCTGGCCGGTGCCGAAAGGCTACGCCAACGGCATGGCTGCCGAGGGGCGCATCGTCGTCACCGGCGGGGTGATCGGATGGGACGCCCAGGAGCGCCTCGCCGAAGGCTTCGTCGCGCAGGTGCGCCAAACCCTGGACAACATCGCCGCGGTCCTGGCCGAGGCCGGCGCCCGGCCCGAGCACCTGGTGCGGCTGACCTGGTACGTCGTCGACATGGACGAGTACCTGGCCAATCTGAAGGAGCTGGGCAGAATCTACCGCGAGCTCTTCGGAGCGCACTATCCTGCGATGGCGCTGGTTCAGGTGGTTCGCCTCGTGGAGAAGGCGGCGCGCGTCGAGATCGAGGCCACCGCCGTCATTCCGCGCTGAACTCTGCCGCGATCAGCTTGCCTTGATCAGCTTGCCTTGGCGAGCTCGTCGTCCTCGGGCGAGTTCAGATAGACGCCGGTGATGGTGTCGACCCAGCACAGATGGTCGTGCACCTTCTTCACGCCCTCGACGTTCTCTGCTGCGACGATCGCGGCCTGCCGTGCACGCTCTTCGCTGATGACGCCGCTGAGATGAACGATGCCATTGCGCACGATGACGTTCAGACCGAACGGGCACCATTCGTTCTTCTCCATGGTGCCGATGATGCGGCTGCGGATGTGATCGTCGTCGGCGGTCGGATCCGGCACCTCGCGGGCGAGCCCGGCTACCGCCTGCAACAGGTTGGCGCGGGAGACGATCCCGACGACCTTGTCGCCGCGCACGACCGGCAGCCGCTTCACATTGTTCCGCTCCATGAGGGCGACGATCTCCGCAAGGGCCGTATCCTCCGTGATGGTCACGGGCGAGTCGGTCATCACTTCCGAGACCTTGCGGCCGTGCTCGTGGACGAAGTCGCTGGCCGATGTGCCCGGACCAAGGATGAATCGCAGCCAGCGTCCGCGCTTGCGCCCGGTTCCGATTTCGCTGCGGCGGATGAAATCTCCTTCCGAGACGACACCGACAAGCTTGCCGGTCTCGTCGACCACGGTGAGGCCGCTGACATGCCGCTTCAGCATGATATTCGCCGCTTGGACGATGCTGGTGTCGGGGGTGACCGAGATGACCGATCGGGTCATGATCTGGTGGGCGCGCATGGACAACTCCGCTGGCTTGTTGAGATTCCGATGCGCGAAACCTAGCTCGGGTACCGAGGTGCTGTTTGACGCAAGTCAATCGGGCGAACACGTCGATCCCGATTGAGAATTGTGATCCGGGCCCGGATTTGATGCAGCTCAACACGGTTTTGACGCCTCGCGATACCCTTTACCGACGTCCAACCAAAGCCCGCAGGAACATGAGCCATGAGCGTCGTGCAGATATTTCCACGGGCTGAGGAGCCGGCGGTGCAGGTTCTCCACGCCCATCCCGTCGTCGGTCCCGAGGCCTCGCCTCTGAGCCCCGAAAGGATCGAACCGATTCCGGCCGCTGCCGATCCCATGCCTGGATCAGAGCCATATCCCCTGGATCGCGCCTTGCACGCGATGCTGGCGCGGTTCACGGGCGGAATCTCGCCGCTAGCCTTGTCGCTCGCCTGGCTCGATTGGAGCTCGCATCTCGCCGCGGCGCCACAGCGCCAGATGGAGATTTCGCGGAACGCCCTTCGCGATGTCGGCCGGCTCGCGGAAGCTGTCGCGCACACGGCGTCACCCGGGCAAAAGCCGTGGTCTGTGATCCAGCCGCAGGAGCGGGACCGCCGGTTCAGGGGATCGCAATGGGAGATCGCGCCGTTCAATCTGCTGGCGCAGGCGTTTCTGCTCGGAGAGCGCTGGTGGCGCGATGCTGCGATGGGCGTGCGCGGCGTCTCGCACGCAAATGAAGCCATCGTCGAGTTCTCGATGCGACAGATGCTCGACATGCTGGCGCCGTCGAACTTCGCGGCGACCAACCCGAAGGTGCTGGAGAAGGCGTTCCAGAGCGGCGGGGAGAATTTCGTCTTCGGCTGGCAGAACTGGTGCAGCGACCTGATGCGCCTGCTCTCCAACTCGAAATTGGCGGACGACGGGCAGTTTGCGGTCGGCAAGACGGTGGCGGTTTCGCCCGGCAAGGTCATCTACCGCAACGAGCTGATCGAGCTGATTCAATACCATCCGACCACCGCGCAGGTGCGGCCCGAACCGATCCTGATCGTGCCGGCCTGGATCATGAAGTACTACATTCTCGATCTGTCGCCGCAGAACTCGCTGGTCAAATATCTGACCGGGCAAGGTTTCACCGTGTTCGCGATCTCCTGGCGCAACCCGGATGCGAGGGATCGGGATCTCGCCTTCGACGACTACCGCAGGCTGGGCGTCATGGCGGCGCTGGACATGATCGGCCTGGTCATGCCGGGCCGGAAGACCCATGCGCTCGGCTATTGTCTTGGGGGGACATTGCTGTCGATCGCCGCTGCCGCGATGGAGCGCGACGGCGACAACCGCCTCGGCACCGTCACTCTCCTGGCCGCGCAGACCGACTTCACCGAGGCCGGAGAGTTGACGCTCTTCGTCAACGAGAGCCAGGTGACCTTTCTCGAAGACATGATGTGGCAACGCGGTTATCTGGACACGACGCAGATGGCCGGCGCTTTCCAATTGCTGCGCTCCAACGAACTGATCTGGTCCCGGCTGTCGCACGATTACCTGATGGGCGAGAGCGCAGCGCCGAGCGACCTGATGGCCTGGAACGCCGACGCCACGCGGCTGCCTTATCGCATGCACTCGGAGTATTTGCGCAAGCTGTTCCTCGACAACGATCTGGCGGGAGGGCGCTATCTCGTCGGAGGCCGGAGCATCTCGCTCTCCGATATTCACGCGCCGATGTTCGTGGTGGGCACGCTCGCCGATCACGTGGCACCATGGCGATCCGTCTACAAGGTCCACTATCAGGTCGACGCCGACGTGACGTTCCTGTTGACCAGCGGTGGTCACAATGCCGGTGTCGTTGCGCCTCCGGAGGAGCCAGGCCACAGCTATCAGGTGCAGACCAAGGCCGCTGACGCGCCCTATGTCGGTGCCGATGAATGGTTGAAGCTGGCTCCGCGAGTTGAGGGGTCGTGGTGGCCGGAATGGACGAAATGGCTGGCGGCGCGCTCCGGCGCGCCCTGCGATCCGCCGCAGACCGGTCTTGGAGACTCCCTCGGCCTGCCGGACGCGCCAGGAGATTACGTCCACACCTAAACTTCCGGCTCGGAACCGGGCGCGAGGTCCGAGGAGCGGAAGGGCTTGGCCTTGTCCAATTTCCGGTAGGCCACCGACGCGGTTCGCAACAGCTTCTTCTCCCGCTTGCGGTTGAGGAAGCGATTGGCGGCATCGAGGCCGGCGCCGTCCAAGGACGCTGCTAGCGCTTGTCCTCGTGCATCGTCGTTCAATTGTCCGAGTGCTCTTTGTGCCTTGCGCAATTGCTTGAGGATGGACTTTTGCTTCGTCGCGGCGCCATCGGCGAACAGATCCGCGAGCGACTCGACCGAATAGGTCAGCCGCTTGTTGAGAAGCCGCAGCTTGTGTCGTTTCTCGACGTCGAGCTTGCGGAGCTTTCGTGCTTTTTTGAGCAGCCTCGTCTCCCACTCGGTCAGGCGTTCCATCGCATGTTCGGCGAGCGTGCAGTGGCGCAATCGAATGGCTTCCTTGCCGCGGCGGGTCGACCAGGGGCCGCTATCGATCCACTTCGAGGTCTGCTCGACCAGGCGGCGATACCGTGCTGATTGCAGCGCACGCGTCAGCAGCCGGTGGCTCTCCGCGCGCTTCTCGTTCCAGTGCTGAAGCTCGGCGACCACGGCTAGCTCTTCGCCACTCTCGGCGACGACCCGCTCGATTGCCACGTCGAGGTCACGCACCATGCCGAGCTGGCCGTTCAGCCATTTCAATTCGGACCAGACATTCGGCCGCAGGGCATCGTCGACCATCGGCGTGAAGAAGCGGATGGCAGTTCGTAGATGCGTCAGTGCGATGCGGATCTGGTGCAGCGCGTCGGGATCGCCGCGGCAGGTGCCGTCGTGCTGAGCGAGCACGGCGTCGAGGTGACGGCGGCCGATGATCCGGAATGCGGTGTCGCAAGCCATGCCCGGGCTGAGGCGGGCGGGCAGGGCATTGCGCCGCGCCGCAGGCTTGGAACGTGTGGTCGCCTTCGAGCTTGTGCTGGGTCCCGACATCCTTGCCTGCGTCAATCAGATTGCCTTACTTCCTCTTCAGCGATCGCGTCCCGGCAGTTCTCGAGCGTCTGCTCTGGTGTCCCGGATGCATCGATGATCGCCCAGCCGACGTGCCCGATATTATAGTGCTCTTGCAACGCGGCAACCTCTTGCGTGGCGTCCGATGCGTCTCCCCGGCGGCTCCCGATCCGTGCCTTCCGGGTCGCGAGGTCTGCGACCAGGAACAGGCCGTTCAACGGCACTTCGCGCTCGCGTGCCAGCGCGGCGATCGTGTCGCGCTCATCCTCGCGGGCGAACACGCCGTCGATGATCGCCGAATGACCTTGAGCCAGCACTCGCCGGGCGTGCTGCGCCAGCGTCTCGTAGACCCGGGCCGTGACCTCCGGCGTATAGGCGGATGGGGGCAGGCGGTGCGTATCCTCGACCCCGAACATTTGCTTGCGGACGAGATCGCTGCGCAGCACGACGGCTCCAGGTTGCGGCGCGACGACCGGCGCGAGCGCGCGCGCCAAAACAGTCTTTCCGGTGCCGGACAGCCCGCCGACTGCAATCAGACGCGGTGCAGGAGGGTGGATCAGCATGCTGGCGAGGTCGAAATAGCGCTTGGCCTGGTCGAGAATGCCGAGACCATTGGAATGCGGCCGCTTCAAGCGTGCCAGGGCAACCTGGGCGCGGATCGCCGCCCGGATCGACATGAACAGCGGCAGGGCCGACAGCGCGTCGAGATTGCCAGCCGGCGTCACGGCGAGATAGCGGTTCAGGACCACGTTGGCTGCGCCGGGCTGATCGTGCTGCAAGAGGTCCATCAGCGTGAACGCGAGATCGTAGAGCACGTCTACCGATGCCATCTGCGCATCGAACTCGATGGCATCGAACAGCACGGGCCGCTCATCGAGCAGAACGATGTTTGCGAGATGCAGATCGCCATGACAGCGGCGCACGAAGCCCTGGCGGCCACGCTCTGCGAGCAGGGGGCGAATACGTAGAAATGCCTCGTGCGAGGCCTCGCCGAGCTTCTCGACCTCTTCCGCGTTGACATATCCGTCGGCCCGCAGACCGTCACTGTTGCCGTCGATCAGGACCGGGATAGACGAGACCCAGGCTTCTCCGTCGGCGCGTGTCGCCGCCGCGTGCGACGCCACGATTGCGTCAGCGGCCGCCGAGGCGAGCTTCGCCTCCAGCAGGCCGGCCTTTGCCAGATGATCCAGCGTCCTGTTTTCGTCGAAGCGCGACATGTCGACCGCATACTCGATCGGCCGGCCGGCGCCATCGACCTTCAGAGATCCATCCGGCTCTTCGGTGATCGCCACGACGCCGTGATAGATCTGCGGCGCCAGCGGCCGATTGATCCTGATCTCCTCCTCGCAGGCCGCCTTGCGTTTCTCGAGCGTCGAATAGTCAAGGAACGAAAACTTGACGGCCCGCTTGATCTTCAGCGCGCGCTTTGCGTCCAGGAACACCGAGGCTCCGTGCGTGTCGATCCGCGTCACGCCGGGATGATCGGTCAGCATCTGGAAGATGCGCTCCTGGGCCTCCGTTTCATCCTTGTTCGAAGCGGGCATCGAAAGCACCATCACGGCGTCAGCACGGCCGCGCCGAGAATCTGGCCATTCCGCAGCATGCCGAGAACCTCGTTGGCCTGATCGAGCGGAAACGCCGTCGTCTCGGTGCGCACGCCGGCCTGCGGGGCGACCTTCAGAAAATCGAGGCCATCCTGCCGGGTCAGATTGGCGACCGAGACCAACTGCCGTTCCTGCCAGAGCAGGTCATACGGAAAGCTCGGAATGTCGGTCATGTGGATGCCGGCGCATACGGCGCGACCGCCCTTGCGCACGGCGCGCAACGCGGCCGGGACAAGCTCGCCGGCTGGTGCGTAGATGATGGCGGCGTCCAGCGGCTCGTCGGGCACTTCGTCCGATGACCCCGCCCAGACCGCGCCGAGACGACGTGCAAGGTCCTGTGCAGCGGCGTCGCCGCGTCGGGTGAAGGCATGGACGGATCGCCCCTGCCAAACCGCGACTTGCGCGATGATGTGGCCGGCTGCGCCGAAACCATAGAGGCCAAGCCTGTCGGCGGGGCCGGCCAGGACCAGCGAGCGCCATCCGATCAGTCCTGCGCACAGCAGAGGCGCAATCTCCACGTCGCTGCCGGCCTCACCGAGCGGAAAGGCGTAGCGTGCATCGGCAATGGTGTGGGTTGCGTAGCCGCCGTCACGCGTGTAGCCGGTGAACAGCGGTGCGTCACACAGGTTTTCCATGCCGTTCCGGCAGAAGCGACAGTTTCCGCAGGTGAAGCCGAGCCAGGGAATGCCGACCCGATCACCCACCGCATGTGTCGTAACATTCGGGCCCAAGAGATCGACCCGCCCGACGATCTCGTGGCCAGGCACGATCGGATAGCGAATATCGGGCAGCTCGGCATCGACGAGATGAAGATCGGTTCGGCATACGCCGCAGGCGTTGATCTTCACCCGGAGCTGACCCTCGCCCGGAATCGGATCAGGCCGCTCCTCCATCTGGAGCCGCGCTCGTGGGGCCGGCAACACCATCGCACGCATGAGTCTCTCCGGGGCGAACCGCTCCGATTGAATTATTCATAGACTGACCGAGCGGCCAGTCCTTGACGTCGGTCAACCTGTTCCCGGGTGACCGGACCGTGCTGCGCTGGCTTGACGCGGATCAAGCGGAATCCATGAGAGCCGGCCTATCGTGGCGACGAGGAGAACTTTGATGCCCATCAAGGACGTCTTTCTGCCCCTTGTCGGCCAGCCGCGCGGACCGGCCTTGGCCGCGATAGAGAAGTGCGTGGCTGTCGCCGCCGATCTCGGCGCCAGGATGACCGCGCTCGCGCTTGCGGAAGAAGTTTTCGAGCGGCCGAAGGTGACGCTGCCTTATGACCGCGATTCCGCCGACGCCAGCGCTTCGCCAGAAGCAAGCGACATGCAGCAGCTCCTGACCGCCTTCACGGACGCAGCTTCCCGCGCCAGCATTCGCGCCAAGAGCCGATCGGGGCAGGTGCCTGCGGATCAGATCGGGGCGATCCTGGCCGAGCATGCCCGTTTCAGTGACCTCACGCTGGTTCCCGTGAAACCGCACGACAGCCGAACAGAGGGCATTGTCGAAGCCTTCCTGTTCGGATCCGGCCGGCCGCTTCTGCTCTGTCCCGAACATCTCGCGGACGAACTTCGGCCCGAATTAGAGAACGTCATGATTGCCTGGGATCACTCTGCTCGCGCGGCGCGTGCGGTCGGCGACGCGTTGCCGATTCTTCGGGCTGCCATGTCGGTTCGCGTGGTGACCGTGGCGGAGGATAAGTCTGAGGCGATCGTGCAATCGGGCATGGCTCTCGTCGATCATCTGAGGGAACATGGGGTCCATGCCTCGTTCGAAGCGACGAAAGGCGGCGGCAACTCGATCGGCAAGGTACTGGGAAGCTGGGCGAATTCCCATGGCATCGATGTGATCGTGATGGGCGCCTATCATCATTCTCGCTTGAATGAGATCGTCTGGGGCGGTGTGACAAAGACCGTCATTGGCCAGCCACCGTGCTGGGTTATGATCTCACACTAGGGCTCCTTCCTCCGGCTTGTTCGTCAACCATCGGAACCGCCGCTGACCCGGCGCATTTGCTTCCATGTCAGTTTATCGTTTGAACAACCTGCTGTCGCCGCGCTCGGTCGCGCTCGTCGGGGCGAGCGCCAGGCCGGCGTCCGTGGGACGCGCGGTCCTTGAGAACATCCGCAAGTCCGAATTCAAGGGGCGGTTTGGCCTCGTCAATCCGCGCCATGCCGAGATCGGCGGCGTCGCGGCAGTGAAGAGCCTGGACAGGCTGGACTTCGTGCCCGAACTCGTGGTCATCACCGCCCCGGCGGGCGAGATTCCGGGCATTGTCGACCAGGCCGGGCGTCGCGGGTCTGCGGGCGCGCTGATCGTCTCGGCCGGACTTGGCCAGGGGCCAGGATCGCTGTACGAGGCTACAAGCACTGCTGCCCGCAAATACGGCATGCGGCTGATCGGGCCGAACTGCCTCGGCATCATGATGCCGGGCGTCAGCCTCAATGCCAGTTTCGCTGCGCACATGCCGGGTGCAGGCAACCTCGCGCTGATCTCGCAATCGGGCGCAATTGCCGCCGGCATGGTGGATTGGGCCGCCCAGCGGGGCGTCGGCTTCTCCGGTATCGTCTCGATTGGCGATCAGATCGATGTCGATATTGCCGATCTGCTCGACTATTTCGCGATGGATCACAAGACCCGCGCGATCCTGCTCTACATCGAGGCCATCAAGGACGCGCGCAAGTTCATGTCTGCGGCGCGCGCCGCTGCGCGCGTGAAGCCCGTCGTCGTGGTGAAGTCCGGCCGCATGGCGCAGGGAGCGAAGGCTGCCGCCACCCATACCGGCGCGCTCGCGGGCGCCGACGCCGTCTACGACGCAGCGTTCCGCCGCGCGGGCGTCCTGCGAGTCTCCGATCTGCGCGAGCTGTTCGATTGCGCCGAGACGCTCGGCCGCGTTGAATCGCCCATGGGAAAGCGCCTTGCCATCCTGACCAACGGTGGCGGCATTGGCGTCCTTGCGATCGACCGATTGGTCGAACTCGGAGGAATTCCGGCGACTATCTCGGCAGAGGCCCGCAAAAAACTCGACGACGCGCTGCCGCCGACCTGGTCCGGTGCAAATCCGGTCGACATCGTGGGCGACGCTGATGCCACGCGCTACGCCGCGGCGCTGGAGGTGCTGCTCGCCGATACCGATAACGACGCAATCCTCGTTCTCAACGTTCAAACGGCGATCGCCTCGGCCGCCGAGATCGCCACGACTGTAACGGAGCTCGTCGGCAAATATCGCGAGCAGCACCGCCGATGGGCGAAGCCCGTACTGGCGGCCTGGGTCGGAGCCGATCAGCACATCATCCAGGCGCTCTCCAACGCCGGTGTGCCGAACTACCCGACCGAGGACGATGCCGTGCGCGGCTTCATGCATCTGGTCCGCCACCGCGAAGTGGTTGAGGAGCTGAGCCAGGTTCCTCCCGCGATGCCCGACACGTTCGTTCCGGACGCCCAGGGAGCGAGACAGATCGTCACCGCCGCAATCGCGGACGGCCGTGAATGGCTCGAGCCCGTCGAGATAAAGCACCTGCTGGAAGCCTACGACATCGCGATGGTGCCGACCTACGCGGCATCCGATGTCGAACAGGCAGTGGCCTATGCCACGGACATCATCGCACAGGGAGGCACCGTCGTACTGAAGATCATGTCGCGGGACATCATCCACAAATCCGATGTCGGCGGCGTCGTTCTCAACCTGACCACGCCCGAGGCAGTCCGAGGGGCTGCCGCGGGCATCATCGCGCGTGCGCAAAAGCTGCGTCCGGAGGCGCGCATCGGCGGCGTCATCGTCCAGGCGATGGTCGTCAAGGCAAAAGCGCGCGAGCTGATCCTGGGTCTCGCCGACGATCCGACCTTCGGCACGGTGGTCGTTTTCGGCCGGGGCGGGACGGCGGTGGAGATCATCAACGACAAGGCGCTCGCGCTGCCGCCGCTCGATCTGCAGCTGGCCCGCGACTTGATCGACCTTACGCGCGTGTCGCGACTGCTGAAGGCCTATCGGGACGTGCCGGCGGTCAAGCAGGACGCCGTCGCCATGGTCCTGGTCAAGCTGGCGCAGATGGCCGCGGACATTCCCGAGATCCGGGAATTCGACATCAACCCGCTGCTGGCGGACGAAACCGGCGTCACCGCGGTCGATGCACGCGTCGCGGTTGGGCCGCCGCAGCGCAAGTTTGTCGGCTCCGGCCCGGCCAATTTCGCCGTGCGCGCCTATCCGTCGCAATGGGAGCGCCGCCTCAAGCTCAAGGACGACTGGCGCATCTTCGTGCGGCCGATGCGCCCCGAAGACGAGCCGACCATCCACGAATTCCTGCGTCACGTCACGGCGCACGACCTGCGCCTGCGTTTCTTCGCCCCGATGAAGGAGTTCACCCATGAGTTCATCGCGCGCCTGACCCAGCTCGACTATGCGCGCGCGATGGCGTTCATCGCATTCGACGAGGCGACCGGCGAGATGGTCGGCGTCGTCCGGCTCCATTCGGACTCGATCTACGAGAGCGGCGAATACGCGATCCTGCTGCGCTCCGATCTCAAGGGCAGGGGGCTGGGATGGGCCCTGATGCAGCTGATCATCGACTACGCGAAGTCGGAAGGGCTGAAGACCATATCGGGCGATGTGCTCCAGGAAAACATCGTGATGCTCGAGATGTGCCGGCAGCTCGGATTCGAGGTGAAGCCGGATCCGGCCGAGCCTGATATTTGCGACGTCAGACTGAACCTCTGAGCTCGCCCTCTAGGAGCGTGCCTCGGCCGAATTTGCATCGGCGGACGTCTTGGCGTTCGTCCGCAAGTTCTTGATAATGACCGCGATCAGCGGCATCAGCACCGGCACGATCGTGCTGAGCGGATGATGCACCGCGCCCGACACCTGGGCCTGGAGCGCGCGCGCCTCGAGCTGCAGGGCTTCGATCGAGGCACCGTGAATTTCGTTGGCAAGCTCGATGTCACGTCCTGACGGAGCGCGGCCGGCGATCACGAAGAGAACGGCTGCGATGGCGAAATTGACGGCGCCGAGGATGGCGGCTGCGGCAATTGCGCTCCAGATCTGCACCAGCGCGAAATAGGCAGACAGCTCCAGCATCAGCAGCCCGAACGCCGCGATCAGCGCCGCGAAGGCCCTCAGGCCAAGGCCGATCAGCAAATGGCGCAGCCTGATGTCCGCGATGATCCTGTCGGTGCGCCACAGTACGCGCAGCTGTTTGACCACATTCTCGGTATTCACCTAGTGTCTCCTCAACGTGAAGCCGACAACCACGCCCAGCGCGAAGGCGGACGCGAGCGACGTGATCGGACGCTCCGTTATGAGGCCCTGGAGCTGCTCCTGCTCTTGTTCGACGGTCTCGCCGAGCTCGGCGAGTGCGGCCCTGATCTGATCGGCGAGCGCCTCGGCTCGATCTTTCGAGTTCTCGAACATCTCCTCGCCGGCGCTGCTCAGCAAGCGTGTGACGTCGACCTTCAACGCCCGCAATTCTTCGCCCATCCTGTCACTGTCGAACATGAATCTGGTATCCTCGTTGAATCGAAGCAAGCCTAAGTCCCGCCCGCGCGAACGCGCTTGATTTGTGTCAAGAGGCAAAGCGTGTCCGGGTCTTGAGACAGGTCAAACCGGTCGCCACATGCTGGCCTAGAAATGCCGGCTGAATGGGGACCGATTGTCCCGACGAGGTGGAAGCGTGAACCACGAACCGCTGTTGCTCGCGACGCCGTCCGGCGACGAGCTGAAATTGCGCCCTGAAGGGCCCTGGACTGCTGCGAATGTGGTGACGCTCGAGACTTTGTCCCGGTCGGTCGGAGCCGACGTCGATCGCTCGCGCGTCGTAACTCTGGACATGTCCGGCATCAGCGCGCTCGACACGCTCGGCGCCTGGATCCTGGAAAAGCTGTCGCGCAGGGCTTCATCGTCAGGCAGATCGGCCGAATTCGTCGGCGTCGCCGACCATTTCAGCGGGCTGTTGGACGAGGTGCGCCAGGTCAACCGCCGAACGCCGGTCCCGGCGGCTGCACCCAATCCGGTTCTGGCGAGACTGGGCGATCTCGGCAAATCCACGGTCGGGGCGCGGGAAGACATCACGATCTTCCTCCAGATGCTCGGCGCATTGTTCATGGCCGTGGTCGGCGTGCTGCGCCGCCCGCGCTCGTTGCGACTGACGTCGCTGGTCTATCAGCTCTACCGCATCGGGTGGCAGGCGATTCCCATCGTGGCGCTGATCACCTTCCTGATCGGCGCGATCATCGCGCAGCAGGGCTTTTTCCACTTCCGCAGATTCGGCGCGGAGTCGTACACCGTCGACATGGTCGGCATCCTGGTGTTGCGTGAGCTTGGCGTGCTGATCGTCGCCATCATGGTCGCCGGCCGGTCGGGAAGCGCCTATACCGCCGAGCTGGGCTCGATGAAGATGCGCGAGGAGATTGACGCGCTCTCGACCATGGGGCTCGATCCCGTCGACGTCCTGATCCTGCCGCGCATCGCGGCCTTGGTCATTGCGCTGCCGATCCTCGCCTTCATCGGATCGATTGCCGCGCTCTATGGCGGCGGTCTCGTCGCCCAGTTCTATGGCGACATGGGGCCGGCGATCTACATCGCGCGGCTGCGTGAAGCCATCTCCGTCACCCATTTCGAGGTGGGCATCCTGAAGGCGCCGTTCATGGCGCTGGTGATCGGGATCGTGGCCTGCAGCGAGGGATTGCGCGTCAAGGGCAGCGCGGAGTCGCTTGGACGGCAGACCACGACTTCGGTGGTGAAGTCGATTTTCCTGGTGATCGTCCTCGACGGTCTGTTCGCCATCTTCTTTGCTTCGATCGGAATGTGACGATGGACGGACCGCAACACCAGTTCGCGATCCGCGTCCGTGACCTCGTCGTCGGCTTCGGTCGTCAGACCGTGCTCGACCATCTGTCGCTCGACGTTCGCCGGGGCGAGATCCTCGGGCTGGTGGGGGCGTCCGGCGGCGGCAAGTCGGTGCTGATGCGGACCATCATCGGGCTCATCCCGCGCCGGAGCGGGACCATCGAGGTCATGGGGCAACCCACCGGCGGCCATGGTCGAAGCGCAGCCACCGCATGGGGCATCCTGTTCCAGCAGGGCGCGCTGTTCTCCTCGCTGACGGTCCGCCAGAACGTCCAGTTTCCGCTCCGCGAGAATCTCGTCCTGTCGCAGGAGCTGATGGACGAGATCGCGATCGCCAAGCTCGAAATGGTCGGGCTGCGCGCCGAGGATGCCGACAAATATCCGTCGGAGCTGTCCGGAGGCATGACCAAGCGCGTGGCGCTGGCGCGTGCGCTCGCGCTCGATCCGCCAATCCTGTTCCTGGACGAGCCAACCTCGGGCCTCGATCCGATCGCCGCCGGCGAGTTCGACGCGCTGATCAAGACGCTGCAAAAGACCCTGGAGCTGACCGTGTTCATGGTGACCCATGACCTCGCGAGCCTGACCACGGTCTGCGACCGTGTCGCCGCTCTGGCCGACGGCAAGATCGTGGCGATCGGCCCGATGCGCGAACTGCTGCAATCCGAGCATCCCTGGGTGCGCGCCTATTTCCACGGCAAGCGCTCGCAGATGCTGCAACACGAGATGAGATGAGAGAATGGAAACCCGTGCTCCCTACGTGCTGATCGGCAGTTTCGTGCTGGCCGCGATCGTCGCGGTATTCGGCTTCGTCTATTGGCTGAACAACAGCGGCGGCATCGGGCCGCGCACGAACTACCAGGTGCAATTCCAGGGGTCGGTACCAGGCCTCCTGGTCGGTGCCGGCGTGCTGTTCAACGGCATCCGCGTCGGAGAGGTGACTCAGCTCGGGCTCGCGCCGGACAATCCGCGCTTCGTCAACGCGACGATCTCGGTTGCCACGGCCACGCCTGTCCGTGCCGACACCAAGGTCGGCCTCGAATTCCAGGGCCTGACCGGCGTGCCGGTGGTGACACTGGAGGGCGGTGTGATCGTCGCCAAGTCCGGGGAGCCCCCGAATTTGATCGCGGAGGCCGGCGCCGGCCAGAGCATGACGCAGGCGGCGCGCGATGCGCTGCTGCGGGTCGACGCGGTGCTTCGGGACAATTCCGGCCCGCTGAAGGACACCATTGCGAACTTCAAGACCTTCTCCGACGGGCTCGCGCGCAACACCGGCAAGATCGACGGAATTCTGGCGGGCGTCGAGAAGATGACCGGCGGCGCGCCCGCGCAGAAGATCACCTATGATCTGCGCACGCCGCAGAACCTCGGACAGGCCGGCAAGACGCTGTCCGCGCCGCTGGCGATTCCCGAACCGACGGCGGTCGCAATGCTGCAGACCCAACGCATGCTGTTCGCGCCCTCCGGGGACAGGCCGGGCTTCGCCGAGTTCCTCTGGGCCGACAGCATTCCGAAACTGGTGCAGGCGCGCCTGATCGACAGCTTCGAGAACTACGACATCGCTCATGCGCCGCTGCGCACGACGGACCTCGGGCAGGCGGATTACCAGCTCCTGATCGACATCCGGCGCTTTCGGATCGCCACGGAGGGGGAGCCTCGGGCCGAGATCGGACTATCGGCGCGGATTGTCGACAAGAACGGCAAGGTGATCGCCTCGCGCCTCATCGAGGCCAGCGAAAAGCTCGACAAGATCGAACCGGCCGCTTCAGTCGCCGCCTTCGATGCAGCCTTCGCGCGCATCGCGAAGGAACTGATCGGGTGGACCGTGCAGGCGGTGTGAGGCCGCTATTCCAGCGTCTTCAGGTAGGACAGCAGGTCGTGGATCTGCTCCGGAGTGAGCTCGAAGACCGGCATGTCGGCATGACCGGTGGAGATCCCCTCGGCCAGCGCCTCGCCAAGGCTGTCGATCGGATAGCGCCGATGCAGCGTGCGCAGCGGAGGCGCCATCGCGAGCGGGCTCTTCGAGACGCGGTCGATGGCGTGACAGCGTGCGCAATTGGCCTGAGCAAACGCCTTGCCGCGTCGTTCGGCCGTGGGGGCCGCCAGCGCAGGCGTCATCAGAAGCAGCCCAATCAGGCCGTAACGCAGTGCGCTTTGCAGCATGGAAAAGTAGCCCCGTCGAATTGTGTAGGCAGAATATGACTGGGATGCCACTCGAATTTGATCTGAGTCAATCGGCTGTGGCGCGGTGCAGTAAAATGCAGCCGCGCGGTGGACTCGGCCTGGTGTCGGGCGCAGCCGGCGCGGGGAGCGGTGGATGAAGCCTTCCGTGGTCACGATTGAGCCGAACGGGCATTTTTGCGACGATTGCGCCGTACGCGGAGCTGCGGTTTGTTCGTCGCTGGATACGGCCGAGCTCAGGGAATTCGAGCATCTCGGCCGCCGCGTTCATTTTGGCTCGGGCGACACCGTGTTCTCCGAGGAGGACATTACGACCTCGTTCTACAATGTCCTCGAAGGCGTCATGCGGCTGTACAAGCTGCTGCCCGACGGCCGACGGCAGATCGTGGGTTTCGCGCTGCCCGGCGATTTCCTTGGGATGAATCTATCCGGCCGGCACAATTTTTCGGCCGACGCAATCGGCGCCGTGACCGTGTGCCAATTCGCAAAGGTGCCGTTCAGCCGTTTCATCGAGGATCGGCCGCAGCTGCTCAGGCGGATCAATGAGCTGGCTATTCGCGAGTTGAGCCAGGCTCGCGACCATATGGTCCTGCTTGGCCGCCGCTCGGCCGAGGAGAAGGTTGCGACCTTTCTGCTGGGCTGGCGTGAGCGGCTGGTCGCGCTCAAGGGTCTATCCGACACGGTACCGCTGCCGATGAGCCGTCAGGACATCGCCGATTATCTCGGCCTAACCATCGAAACCGTCAGTCGCACCTTCACCAAGCTGGAGCGTCAGGGCGTGATCGAGATCATTCACGGCGGCATCAGCCTGCTCGATCCGGCTCGAGTCGAGGCCATGGCCGCAGCCTGACATCCCATCTACAACGCCCCCGTATTTGATCCCGATCAATGACGCCTGCCGTGTACCGCAAATAATGCTCCAAACAATCAGGGAGGAGCATGATGCCTGTTGACGCGCTGGTGGTGACCATTGTCGTCGTCGCGATCTTCGTCGGATTCGCCGCAGTTCTGGTCTGGGCAGATCGACAAACAGGCGCGGGCCGGCTCGGTCCGGATTCCAAGCGCTGACGCTCCTCGGGTCCTGGCCCGCCTTCAGCGCGCCAGCGGTCGATGCTTGCCTTGCCGGGTGCTGGCCGCTCGGCAGCGCCTCAACGCAATCGCGGCTCGCGGCGCCTGCAACTCTGCATCGACCGAGGTGCGCCGGCGCATCCTTCGGATGCAAAACTCGGGCTTGCCACGGTCTCTTCGTGGCAATTGCCTCAAATCGCGCGCGTGCTTTCCGGTTGAAAAGCCTGATAACGTTGACTACGCAGGACCCAGTGCCTCGTAGCCTTAGGAGCCCCGCGGCGTGCCTCAGGACAAGACCGGCGATCCCCGACAGTCGGCGGGCAACAAACTATCGGTCCTGCGCAAGCACCCGATCTTCTCGGATCTGGAGCCGGAGGCGCTCGATCAGCTCTGCCGCTACGCCAAGCATACCACCGTCAAGCGCGGCGCAACGATCGCCGCCAAGGGCGATCCCGGCAACAGCCTGTTCGCAGTGATCGCGGGGACGGTGAAGATTTCCTCCTCGTCGCCCGACGGCCGGAACGCGATCCTCAATCTGATCGGTCCGGGGGAGATTTTCGGCGAGATCGCGGTGCTCGACGGCGCGCCGAGGTCGGCGGATGCGACCGCCAACACCAATTGCGAGCTCTACGTCATCGATCGCCGGGACTTCCTGCCCTTCGTGAAGAGCCAGCCGGCGCTGGCGATGAAATTCATCGAGCTGCTCTGCGCGCGTCTGCGCTGGACCAGTCAGCAGGTCGAGCAGGTGATCCTCCAGAATCTGCCGGGTCGGCTTGCCAGCGCGCTGCTCGGTCTCACCGAAGAGCGCAAGCTCGACTCCGGCAGCGGCACGCTCGCCATCACCCAGCAGGAGATCAGCGAGATGGTCGGGATGACGCGCGAGAGCATCAACAAGCAATTGCGCGCCTGGTCTGGCCGCAACTGGGTTCGTCTCGAGCACGGCGCCATCGTCGTGCTGGATATGGAAGCGCTGCGCGAACTCGCCGAGAGCGGGCTCGACCAGTGATGCCTCAGGCCTGATCGTCGATGATGGCGACCGCGCGGGTCCATCCGGCGGACGCGCGCTCGATCTTCACCGGAAAGCATGAGACCGTGAAGCCGGTCGAAGGCAATTGATCGAGATTGTGCAGCTTCTCGAGATGGCAATAGCCAATGTGCCGTCCCGCCTTGTGGCCTTCCCAGATCAAGCCGGCATCTTTCGTCTCGGCATATTTCCTTGCGGTATAGACGAACGGCGCGTCCCAGCTCCAGCCGTCGGTGCCGGTCAGGCGCACGCCGCGTTCGAGCAGGTACATGGTGGCTTCATAGCCCATTCCGCAGCCGGAGTTGACGTAGTCGGCCTGGCCGAATTTCGCCCCGGCGCTGGTGTTGACGACCACGATCTCCAGCGGCGACAGCGTGTGCCCGATGCGTTTCAGCTCCGTCTCGACGTCGTCGGCGTTCGCGACGTAGCCGTCGGGCAGATGCCGGAAGTCGAGCTTCACGCCGGGCTGGAAGCACCATTCCAGCGGCACCTGGTCGATAGTCCATGACCGTTCGCCGCGGTTCATGGTCGGATGAAAGTGCCAGGGCGCATCGAGATGCGTCCCGTTATGGGTCGACAGCGAGACCTGCTCGACGGCCCAGCCCTGACCATCAGGCAGATCCTGCGCCTTGAGGTCGTCGAAGAACTGCAGCATGCGCGGCAAGCCCTGTTGATGATCGATATATTGGATCGTCGGGTGATTGCCCGGCGGATCGGCGGTCACGTCATTTGCGAGCGGCACCGAGATATCGATCAGCTTCCGCGGCATGAGCATTCCCTCGAGATGGTCCGGCGTTTCTGGCATCTTGTGGGGCCGCCATTGCCAGCGTCAAGTCACGTGCTGGCGACGTCCAACCGGCCCGCCATACCCTCGTCGTGCGAATTGCGCCAGGAATTGATCGATGCAACCCCTGCATCGATCGATGCCGAATTTGGCTTGGACAGACAATGCCGCCCGCCCTAGGGACGACATTGGCGCTTGACTTCACACCTGAAGTGAAGCGACCCAAGGCGCCCTCAGCCGGCCCGACAACGATATAATCAATTCAATCAATCCAGGAGGAAAGCCCAGATGAACACGCTCACCGGTATCATCGCAGCCGCTGTGCTGGCGGTCTCAGCGCCCCTGGCGACCGCACGCGATTTCCGCTCCGCCGACGTTCACCCCGCCGACTATCCGACCGTCGAGGCCGTCAAGTACATGGGCAAGCAGCTCGCGGCGGCGAGCGGCGGCAAGCTCGGCGTGAAGGTGTTTCCGAACGGCGCCCTGGGCTCGGAGAAGGACACGATCGAGCAGCTCAAGATCGGTGCGCTCGACATGATGCGGATCAACGCATCGCCGCTCAACAACTTCGTGCCCGAGACCATCGCCTTGTGCCTGCCTTTCGTCTTCCGGGATACGCAGCACATGCGCACCGTTCTCGACGGCCCGATCGGCGACGAGATCCTGGCCGCGATGGAGCCTGCGGGACTGGTCGGCCTCGCCTACTATGACAGCGGCGCGCGGTCCATCTACACCGTCAAGGCGCCGGTCAAGTCGCTCGCCGACCTCAAGGGACTGAAGATCCGCGTCCAGCAATCCGACTTGTGGGTCGGCATGATCCAGAGTCTCGGGGCCAATCCGACGCCGATGCCGTACGGCGAGGTCTATACCGCGCTCAAGACCGGCCTCGTCGATGCCGCCGAGAACAACTGGCCCTCCTATGAGTCCTCACGTCATTTCGAGGCCGCCAAGTTCTACAACATCACCGAGCATTCCCTCGCTCCCGAAGCTCTCGTGATGTCGAAGAAGGTCTGGGACACGCTGAGCAAGGATGATCAGGCGATGGTCCGAAAGGCGGCCAAGGAATCGGTGCCGGTCATGCGCAAGCTCTGGGATGAGCGCGAGCAGGCTTCCCGCAAGACCGTCGAGGCGGCCGGCGTTCAGGTCGTCACCGTCGCCAACAAGGCGGAATTCGTCGATGCGATGAAGCCGGTGTACCAGAAGTTCGCCGGGGACGAGAAGCTCCAGAGCCTCGTCAAGCGCATACAGGACACGAAGTAACACAGCGGCGTCGGGTCCGGAGTCGCCGGCTTGCGGCACCGGCCCCCTCGCGAGGGAGCCGCGGGATGACTGACCCACACGTCGCAGAGCACGAGCAGGAGGCGTCGGCACGCCCGTCCACCGGCTTGCTGTCGCGGATCAATGCCCCTGTGGCGCGCGTCGGCATGTACCTGTCCGTGACTGGACTGCTCGTCATCGTGATCATCGTGTTCTACCAGGTGTTCGGACGTTACGTGCTCAATTCCAGCCCGACCTGGACCGAGAACCTCGCGCTGGTCCTGATCCTCTATGTCACGCTGATCGGCGCCGCCGTGGGCGTGCGTGATGCCGGGCACATCGGCATGGACAGTCTGCTGGTGATGCTTCCGGATCACATGCGGGAGAAGACCGAGCTCGTGATCCACGTTCTGGTCGCGGTGTTCGGCATTGCGATGGCCTACAACGGCTGGATCCTCGGTGCGTCGGTTGGAACCGTGAAGATCCCAAATCTCGGCCTGCCCGAGGTCATCCGCTACGTGCCGCTGATCGCCTCCGGCGTCCTGATCGTCTCCTTTTCAATCGAGCACATCATTGCTCTGCTGCGCGGCGAAGAGGTCGTCCCGTCATGGAACTGATCATTCTCGGCGCGACTTTCTTCGGCTTCCTCATTCTCGGCGTGCCCGTCGCCTTCGCAATCGGCCTCGCGGCGATCTGCACGATCCTCTATGAAGGCCTGCCGGTCGCGGTCATCTTCCAGCAGATGATGTCGGGGATGAACATCTTTTCCTTTCTCGCCATCCCGTTCTTCGTCTTCAGCGGTGAACTGATGCTGCATGGCGGCGTGGCCGACAAGATCGTGCAACTCGCCAAAAATCTGGTCGGGCACATCCGCGGCGGGCTCGGCATGTCGAACGTCGTCGCCTGCACGCTGTTCGGCGGCGTCTCCGGCTCGCCCGTGGCCGACGTGTCGGCGATGGGGGCCGTGATGATCCCGATGATGAAGAAGGAAGGTTTCGACACCGACTACGCCGTCAACGTCACCACCCATGCCTCGCTGGTCGGAGCCTTGATGCCGACCAGCCACAACATGATCATCTATGCCCTTGCCGCCGGCGGCAAGGTCTCGATCGGCGCGCTGATTGCCGCCGGCCTCCTGCCGGCGCTCGTATTGATGGTCTGCATGCTGGTTGCCGCCTATGCGGTCGCGGTGAAACGCGGCTATCCGGCCGGCAAGTTTCCGGGGTGGACCGAGGTCTTCCGCTCGCTCGCGGCCGCGCTGCCCGGTCTCCTGATCGTCGGCATCATCCTGGCGGGTATCCTGTCCGGCGTCTTCACCGCGACCGAATCGGCGGCCATCGCGGTCACCTACACGATTCTGCTGACATTCCTCGTCTATCGCACCATGACCTTGCAGAACTTCCTGCGCGCCGCCGCAAAGGCGGTGAAGACGACGGGCGTGGTGCTGCTGCTGATCGGCGTCTCCACCATGTTCCAGTATCTGATGGGACTCTACGAGGTGGCCGACCTCGCCGGCACGATGATGAGCAGGATCTCCACGCAACCCTGGGTCATCTTCCTACTGATCAACGTCATTCTGTTCGTGCTCGGCACGTTCATGGACATGGCCGCGACCATCCTGATCTGCACCCCGATCTTCCTGCCGATCGCGATGAAGGCGGGCATGGACCCGGTGCAGTTCGGCATGCTGATGCTGATCAATTGCGCCCTGGGGCTCAACACGCCGCCGGTCGGAACGACGCAATTCGTGGGCTGCGCCATCGGCGGCATCTCGGTGGGCGCGGTGATGCGCACCATCCTGCCGTTCTATGCCGCGCTGATCGCAGCATTGATGTTCGTGACCTACGTCCCTGCATTCTCGCTGTGGCTGCCTCGCCTGCTGATGGGATACAAGGGTTAGCAGCACCAGGGAGACACTATCAGTGACGGACTATCGCAAGCTCTTCGATCTCACCGGCAAGACCGCAGTCGTGCTCGGCGCCGCATCCGGCATCGGAAAGTCGTCGGCCGAGGCTCTGGCCGGGCTCGGCGCCCGTGTCGTCTGCGCCGATCGCGCGCTTGACGCCGCGGAAGCGACCGCCGCCGGCATTCGAGGCAAGGGCGGCTGGGCGGAGTCAGCGGCTTGCGATGCCGCAAGCGCCGCGGACGTCAACACGCTAGCCAACACCGTGATGCAGAAATTCCCCCGGCTCGACATCGCCGTGACGACGCCCGGGCTCAACATCCGCAAGACCATCCTCGACTACACCGAGGAGGATCTCGACCGCGTCCTGAATCTCAACGTCAAGGGCACGGTCTGGTTCTTCCAGGCCTTTGGCCGCATCATGGTCGCGCAGAAGGGCGGCAGCATCATCGCCTGCTCCTCCGTGCGCGCGGTCACCATCGAGCCCGGCCTTGGCGTCTATGGCTCGACCAAGGCGGCCATCGGCCTGCTGGTGAAGGGCTTCGCCTCCGAGGTCGGCCATGCCGGCGTGCGCATCAACGCGATCGCGCCGAGCATCGCCGAGACCGCGCTGACCGGCCCGTTCAAGCAGCGCCCCGACATCTACAATCTCTATGCCGGCCATACCGTGTTCAACCGTTGGAGCAGTGCCGACGAGGTTGCGACCGCGGTGGCCTATCTCGCCTCGGACGCCGCGAGCTATGTCAGCGGCAGCACGCTGTTCGTCGATGGCGGCTGGACAGCGGTGGACGGCCCCCCGACCGGGCTCACCCAGCTGCACAAATAAGGCCTTGGCACCGCGCCGATAGAGCCCGCGCGCCGGCGCAGCTCGCCCCGTCCGCGCCGGTCAACCACGCGATCAAGTCAGCGCCCTTTCGGTGTGGTGGGACCGCTTTTCGCAGGTGCGGCAACGGGTTCCAGCGGGCACGGCTTGTGCAAATTGCATGGGCCGTGCCGGATAAATGCGCTCGGCCGGCTGGTATTTTGGTGTTACCAGTTTGACATGAACCAGCACGCCAAGATCGAGATCCGCCATTCGACCTGTCCGCATGACTGCCCCTCGGCCTGCGCCCTCGATGTCGAGGTGATCGAAGGCCGCAGCATCGGCCGCGTCCGCGGTTCGAAGCAGCAGACCTACACGGCCGGCGTCGTCTGCGCCAAGGTCGCCCGCTATGCCGAGCGCATCCATCACCCCGAACGGCTGATTTATCCGATGCGCCGCACCGGGCCGAAAGGCTCGGGGCAGTTTGCGCGGATCTCCTGGGACGAGGCGCTGGACGAGATCGCGCACCGCTTCAACGCGGCCGAGCGGGAGTTCGGTGCGGAATCGATCTGGCCCTATTACTACGCCGGCACGATGGGCCTCGTGATGCGCGACGGGCTCAACCGTCTCACCCATGTGAAGAAATATTCGCGCTTTTATCAGACCATCTGCGCCAATGTCGCGCGCATCGGCTTTGCGATCGGCACCGGCAAGATTGCCGGCGTCGATCCGCGCGAGATGGCGCTTTCCGATCTCGTCGTGATCTGGGGCACTAATCCCGTCAACACCCAGGTCAACGTGATGACGCACGCCGCGCGTGCCCGCAAGGAGCGGGGCGCGAAGATCGCCGCGGTCGACATCTACGACAACGAGACCATGAAGCAGGCCGACATCAAGATCATCCTGCGGCCCGGCACTGACGGTGCATTTGCCTGCGGCGTGATGCACGTCCTGTTCCGCGACGGCTATGCCGATCGCGCCTATATGGACAGGTACACGGACTGTCCCGCCGAGCTCGAGGCGCATCTGAAGTCGCGCACGCCGGAATGGGCCTCCGCCATCTGCGGCGTGCCCGTAGCGGAGATCGAGGCCTTCGCCAAGGCCGTGGGCGAGACCAAGCGGACGTTCCTGCGCCTCGGCTACGGCTTCACCCGCTCGCGCAACGGCGCGACGCAAATGCATGCGGCGCTCTGCATCCCAGCGGTGACGGGCGCCTGGCAATATGAAGGCGGCGGTGCGTTCTTCAACAATTATGCGCTGTGGCACTTCAACGAATCCATCATCGAGGCTCACGACGCGGTCGACAAGGCGACGCGCGCGCTCGACCAATCGCAGATTGGACGCATCCTCACCGGCGATGCCGAGGCCCTGCAGGGCAAGGGCCCGGTCAAGGCGATGCTGATCCAGAACACCAATCCGATGACGGTGGCGCCTGAGCAGGCGCTGGTCCGGCAAGGCTTCGCGCGTGAGGATCTGTTCGTCGCTGTGCACGAGCAGTTCATGACCGAGACCGCCGAGATGGCGGACATCGTGCTGCCCGCGACCATGTTCATGGAGCACGACGATCTCTACTACGGCGGTGGCCATCAGCACATCTCGGTCGGGCCGAAGTTGATCGACCCTCCCGGCGAATGCCGCTCCAACCACGAAGTGTTGCAGGCGCTGGCCCCGCGGCTTGGCGCGAAGCATCCAGGTTTCGAGATGACGCCCCGCGAATTGATCGACGCGACGCTGAAGCTGAGCAATCACGGCGACATCGCCGGCCTCGAAGCCGATATCTGGCGCGACCTCCAGCCGGATTTCCGCACTTCGCATTATCTCGACGGCTTTGCCCATGCCGACGGGAAATTCCATTTCAAGGCTGACTGGGAGCATCCGCCGTTCGGCGTGACGATGGGCGATTTCGACAAGATGCCTGCGTTACCGGACCATTGGGCGGTGATCGAGCACACCGATCAGGCGCACCCGTTCCGGCTCGCGACCAGCCCCTCGCGCAGCTTCCTCAACACCACGTTCAACGAGACGCCGTCCTCCCAGGCGCGCGAGGGCAGGGCCAGCGTGATGATCCACCCTCTGGATGCGGCCGCTCTCGGCATTGCCGATGGCGATGCGGTGACGCTCGGCAATGGAAGAGGCGAGACCACGCTGAGCGCGACCCTGTTCGAGGGCGTGCGACGCGGCGTGCTGATCGCCGAATCCGTTCACCCGAACAAGAATCATGTTGGCGGCCGCGGCATCAAC
This sequence comes from Bradyrhizobium cedriense, assembly GCF_054602315.1. Taxonomy (NCBI): domain Bacteria; kingdom Pseudomonadati; phylum Pseudomonadota; class Alphaproteobacteria; order Hyphomicrobiales; family Nitrobacteraceae; genus Bradyrhizobium; species Bradyrhizobium cedriense. The sequence continues at coordinate 909,377 of NZ_JBTSWB010000001.1, forward strand.
ATGCTGACGGGCGCGGACACTGTCGCGCCGATCGGCGGGGCCGCATTCCACGACAACAAGGTCTGGATCAAAAAGGCGGCCTTAGCCTAGGGCACGCATTCCGTAACGCCGTAACCCGCGAACTCCTTCGCGATGTTCGGATTCATCGACTTCGCCTGCGCGATGTCGGCGGCGCCGTCGCCGCCGCTCTTGCGGGTGGCCATGCCGCGGCCAAACAGCGAGGATGAGGACCGCGGGTTGCGCTGGATCGCATCGGTGTAGTCCTTGATCGCCTCGGCGGTTCGTCCGAGCTTCAGGTTGACGAGCCCGCGGCTGTCGAGCGCATCGCTCAATCCGGGGTCGATCTGGAGCGCCAGACTGCAGTCGGCGAGCGCGCCTTGCAGGTCGCCGGTCGCAGCCCGCGTCCAGCAGCGATTGTTCAGCGCTTCCGCATCCCTGGGAGCGCGGCGGATCACCGCGTCGAAATCCTGCATGGCGAGTGCGTAAGCGCGCTTGATCGCGTAAACTTGGCCGCGCTTGTAGCGAGAGGCGACATCGTTGGCATTGGCCGCGGTCTTGCGGCTGAGATCGACGATGACAGGATCTCTTGCAAGATCGTTCGCATTCGGGGCGGGTTCTGCCTGCGGCACCTCGCAGACCGGCTTCTGCGGCTCCGGCTTCTGAGACTCCTGTTTCTGAGATTCGGACTTCGTCGGCGTCGGGTCGGCGGCCTTGTCGCCCGGTGGTCGCGTCACGAGGCCTGCGAACGAGAATTCTGTCGTCAGCGAAGACGACAGCCACGGCACCTGCTCGCGATTGGTGGCGGCGACCACGCCATTCTTTGTGTTGGTCAGGGCCTGCTCGGCGGTGATGTTCGGCGCGCGCATCTCGCGCAGCAGCTCGGCGACGAACAGGCTGCGGTCGGTTTTCCCGCCGGCAGTGACCGCGCCGAGTGCGGCGGAGTAGAGCACGAGCGAATTGCTCGGGGCGATCGCCGGCGCAAGGCCCGCCGAATTGCGACGGAAACGCCGTTCGAACGGGTTGCGGCGAGAGGCGTCGATCAGCGCGATCTTGATCGTGGCGCCGCGCGTGTTCATCTCGGCGAGTATCGTGTCGAGGCTGAAGCCGTCGCGCGAGACGTCCGGCTCGGTCCAGATCTGCGCGTCCACCGGCAGCAAATAGGTCTGACGGTTGGATTGGATGGCAAATCCGCCGAAGAAGATCAGGGCCACCGTGCCGCGCTCGATGCGGGCATAGAAGCGATCGAGCACCTGCCGCATGGCATCGCCCGTGAGGTTGCTCTGCCTGTCGACGGCGAAGCCGTCACGTTTCAGTTCCTCGGCGACGTCCTGCGCATCGTTGGCGACTTCGCTGAGCAGGGCTTGGTTGTCGGGATATCGCGCATTGCCGATCACGAGCGCGATCTTCGCGCCGTCGGCCGCATGGCCTGCGCCTCCGCTCAGCACGACCAGGCCTGCCAGCAACAATATGAGTGCGGCGCGCATGAAATGGCTCATTGGTGATCAAAATCTCCTGTCAGGATAGCGGCCGCGACCCATAATTCAATCGACAAGCGAAGTTGCGCCCACACGCTATGGTGACAGGGCGTCGCAGATTGCCCTTGCACGCGCCGCCCGACCTGCCGCAAATGACGGCGAAGCCGAAGCCAAGGAAGCGAGCGGGCCATGACCGACACCAAAGCCGTTGTCACCGAGAAGCGTGGGCAGGCGCTCTGGATCACCATCAACCGGCCGGAGAAACGCAATGCGCTGAACGGCGACGTGATCGCCGGCATCAGCAAGGGCTATCGCGATGCGCATGACGACAAGGACGTCCGCGTCATCGTGCTGACGGGCGCGGGCGACAAGGCGTTCTGCGCCGGCGCCGATTTGCAGAATTCCGGCGCGGCTTTCGCGATGGATCATTCTAAACCAAATGTCGACTACGCCGATCTGTTACGTTTGTCACAGAACGCCACCAAGCCGGCGATTGCGCGGGTCGGCGGCGTCTGCATGGCCGGCGGCATGGGCCTGTTGTGCATGACCGACATGGCGGTCGCGGCCGATCACGTCGTCTTCGGGCTGCCGGAGGTGAAGGTCGGCGTATTCCCGATGCAGGTGCTGAGCCTGCTCCAGAGCATCGCGCCGCCGCGCCTCGTCAACGAATGGGCGCTCACGGGCGAGCCGTTCGACGCCAGGGCCGCACAGGCCGCGGGCCTGCTCAATTACACCGTGCCCACCGCCGAGCTCGACGCCAAGGTCGACTGGCTGATCGGCCGCATCGTCGACAAATCGCCGACTGCCATCCGCCGCGGCAAATACGCCATGCGCGCGATCGCCTCGATGTCGTTCGACGAGAGCATCGCCTACACCGAAAGCCAGATCGCGCTGCTGGCGATGACCGAGGATGCCAGGGAAGGCCTGAAGGCGTTCAGCGAGAAGAGGAAGCCGGTCTGGACGGGACGGTGAGGAGCGCGCGCTCTCGTGTCCCGGACGCGCTGCAACGCGTAAGCGTTGCTGCGCAAAGCCGGAACCCAAGGGCGGCACGGGACATCCGGTGAGATGGGCCCCGGCTCTGCAGCGCACCGCTAAGGCGCTGCGCTGCGTCCGGGGCACGAGCAGAGTTTACCACCTCAGTTCGATTTCAACGTGAATGTAGCCTCATCCTCCGCCGTCATTCCGGGGCGCGCGTAGCGCGAGCCCGGAATCCATCGTGCAACAAGCAATACGGAGAAATGGATTCCGGGCTCGCGCCAAGTGGGCGCGCCCCGGAATGACGGTCTACCCCGCGTTGGCCTTCAGCCCCGCCGCCTGGATGCCGGCGATTGCGCAGGCTTCGTCATTGTCGGAGGTGTCGCCGGAGACGCCGACGGCGCCGAGCAGTGTTGTGCCGTCCATGATCAGCACGCCGCCGGGAACCGGAACCAGCGCGCCTTTGGCGATCGTGTTCACGGCGTCGATGAAATAGGCCTGCTCCTGCGCGCGCTGGAACAGGGCCCGCGAACCCATGCCCATCGCGAGCGCGCCATAAGCCTTGCCGTGTGCGATCTCGGCGCGCATCAGGCTGGTGCCGTCCTGGGCGGCCGCGAGCTTGAGAACGCCGCGTGCGTCCAGAATGGTGACGACCAGCGGCTTCAGCTTCAGCTCGCCGGCTTTCGCGAAGGCGGCGTCGAGGATCTTGCGGGCGGTGTCGAGGGTGAGGTCAGCCATGACTGGTTTCCTTTGCAGCTTGAGAGGAGGAGCGGGTTTCGGACTTATCAAGGCTCATCGCCAGCACGCGCGCGACGTGAAGCGCCTCACGTTGCGTGCCGTCGTGGATCTGGTGCCGGCACGAGGTGCCGTCGGCGACGACGAGTGTCTTTTGGTCCGCACGCCGCACAGCCGGCAGCAGCGAAAGCTCGGCCATCTCGATCGAGGCCTCATAGGTGTCCGCGCCATAACCGAACGCGCCCGCCATGCCGCAGCAGCTGGACTCGATGGTCTCGACGTTCAGGCCGGGGACGAGGCGCAGCACCTGCTCGACCGGCTTGAAGGCGCCGAAGGATTTTTGGTGGCAATGGCCGTGCACGATGGCTTTGTCGGCGACGGTCCCCAGCGGCAGTTGCAGACGGCCGGCCTCGGCCTCGCGCACCAAAAATTCCTCGAATGTGAGGGCGTGGGCGCCGACCGCCTTGGCGTCGCGGTCCTTGCGCAGCGAGGCGAGCTCGTCGCGCAGCGTCAACAGGCAGCTCGGCTCGAGACCGACGATCGGCACGCCGCGCCCAGCAAAGGGCGCGAAGGCAGCCACGAGGCGATCGAGCTCGGCCCTGGCTTCCTCGACGAGGCCGGCGGAGAGAAACGTGCGGCCGCAGCAGAGCGGCCGGCCGCCACGCGCAGGCTGCGGCAAATGCACGCGATAGCCGCCGGCCACCAGAACGCGTAGCGCCGCGTCGAGATTCTCGCGCTCATAGATGCGGTTGAACGTGTCGGCAAACAGAACCACCTCACTGCCGCTCTCCGGTCCGACGCTGTCGGCCGGCGGCACGAACACGTCGCCGCGAAAGGCGGGCAGGGCGCGGCGCGCGCTGATCCCGGCAAAGCGCTCGAACAGCTTTCGCAAGAGCGGGCTGCGGTTGCGCAAGTTCGCCAGCGGCGCGAAGCGCGACGCGAGGCCGGCATAGCGCGGGAGGTAGCCGACCAGCCGATCCCGCAACGTCAGGCCGTGCGAGGCCGCACGCGCGGCCAGCACCTCGATCTTCATCTTGGCCATGTCGACGCCGGTGGGGCACTCATGCCGGCAGGCCTTGCAGGAGACGCAGAGCTTCAGCGTTTCCATCATCTCGTCGGATGATAGTGCATCGGGGCCGAGCTGGCCGGAGATCGCGAGCCGCAAAGTGTTCGCGCGCCCTCGCGTGACGTCCTTCTCGTTGCGTGTGGCGCGATAGGATGGGCACATCACGCCGCCCTCGAGCTTGCGACAGGCGCCGTTGTTGTTGCACATCTCGACCGCGCCCTGGAAACCGCCGCCCGCGCCGGGCCAAGCCGACCAGTCGAGCCTGGTCTCGAGCTCAGTGATGCGATAGTCCGGCCGGTAGCGGAACAGCGAGCGGTCGTCCATCCTCGGCGCATCGACGATCTTGCCGGGGTTGAGGATGCACTCGGGATCGAAGCGCTGCTTCACTTCCTTGAAGTCGGCGACGAGACGCTTCCCGAACATCGTCTCGTGAAATTCGGAGCGAACCAGCCCGTCGCCGTGCTCGCCGGAATGCGAGCCCTTGTATTCGCGCACCAGCGCAAACGCCTCCTCGGCGATGGCGCGCATCGCCTTGACGTCCTTCTCCAGCTTCAAATTCAGCACGGGCCGCACATGCAGGCAGCCCTCGGAGGCATGCGCATACATCGTGCCGCTGGTGCCATGCCTGGCGAACACCTCGTTCAGCCGCGCGGTGTAATCGGCCAGATGCGGCAGCGGCACGGCGCAATCCTCGACGAACGAGACCGGCTTTCCCTCCTGCTTCATCGACATCATGACATTGAGGCCGGCGGCACGAAAATCGGCAATGCCGCTCTGCAGTGCCGGCTCCGTGACCTCGACCACGCCGCCCCATTTGCGCGTCTCGTTGTTCCAGCCGAAGCCGAGATCGCCCATGAGTTCGCCGAGTTGCCTGAGCCGCACCAGGTTGTCTGCCTGGTCTTCTTCGGCGAACTCGACCACCAAAACTGCATCCGGATCGCCCTTGATCGCCGCGGAGATGATCGGCCTGAACATCGCGATGTCCCGGCCGAGCGCGATCATGGTGCGGTCGACCAACTCGACCGCGATCGGCTTCAGCTTCACCAGATGCTGGGCCGCGTCCATCGCCTCGTAGAAGCTGCCGAAATGGCAGACGCCAAGCGCCTTGTTGCGGATCACCGGCCACAGCTTCAGCTCGACCTTGGTGGTGAAGGCGAGGGTGCCTTCGGAGCCGACCAGAAGATGCGCCATGTTGTTCGGCGCGTTGCGCGGCACCAGCGCATCGAGATTGTAGCCGCCGACGCGCCGCTGCACTTTTGGAAACCGCGCCGCGATCTCGTCGGCCTCGCGGGCGCCGAGATCGAGCATGTCGCGGAACAGGGCGCGGGTGCTGTCCCCGATATCGATATCGGAGAGATCGCACGACACCTCGCCAAACCGGCTCAGCTTTCCGTCGGCGAGCGCGGCCTCCATCGAGAGCGTGTTGTCGCGCATGGTGCCGTAGCGCAGGCTGCGGCCGCCGCAGGAATTGTTGCCGGCCATGCCGCCGATGGTGGCGCGTGAGGCCGTGGAGACGTCGACCGGAAACCACAGGCCGTGCTTCCTGAGCTGGCGGTTGAGGTCGTCGAGCACGATGCCGGGCTCGACCACGCAGGTGCGGCCTTCGATGTCGAGCGACAGGATGCTGTTCAGATGCTTGGAGAGATCGACTACCAGACCCTCGTTGACGGTCTGGCCGCATTGTGATGTGCCGCCGCCACGCGGGGTGACCTTGCACCCCTCGTCACGGGCGATCGCCAGCGCCCGCAACGCCTCGTCCATGGACCTCGGCACCACCACGCCCGCCGGCACGATCTGGTAGAACGAGGCGTCCGTGGCGTAGCGGCCGCGATTGAAGGCGTCGAACAGAACGTCGCCCGTCATCTCGCGGGCCAGGCGTGCCGCCAGACGGTCCGCTTGGACCGATTCCGGTGATTTTCCAGCCACTTCCGCCGCCATGGTCCGCTCTCGCCTGTTCGCCGGCACCGTCTTGCCTCCCGTCGCGGCCCTTGGCAAGCGAGCCCTGCTTGTTGTGCATTGACGGACCCTGCGGGGCGAGGGACAAGCCGGACGAATAGTGATATGCGAGCGGCTCGCCGCAGCCCTCGTGCGGGCCCACGGACGCTCGAACCAAGACAGCCTCAAAGACCGGGAAGGACGCCGATGACCGTGCATACTGGAAGGCATTTCCTACAGATTCCAGGACCGACCAACGTGCCCGACCGGGTGCTGCGGGCGATGGACATGCCGACCCTGGACCATCGCGGTCCGGAGTTCGCCGAGCTCGGCTTCGCGGTTCTCGCTGCGATGCAGCGCGTGTTCCGTACCAAGCAGCCCGTGATCATCTTCCCTTCCTCCGGCACCGGCGCCTGGGAAGCGGCGATGGTCAATGTGTTCGCGCCCGGCGACAAGGTCCTGATGTGCGAGACCGGCCAGTTCGCCGTGCTCTGGCGCGGCATCGCCGACAAGTTCAAGCTCGACGTCGATTTCATCCCCGGCGACTGGCGCCATGGCGCCGATCTCGCCGAGATCGAGACGCGCCTTGCCGCCGACAAGCAGCACGCGATCAAGGCGGTCTGCGTCGTTCACAACGAGACCTCGACCGGCTGCGTGACGCCGCCGCTGGAAGTGCGCAAGCTGCTCGACCGCGTCAAGCATCCGGCGCTGTTGATGGTCGACACCATCTCCGGCCTCGGCTCGATGGAATATGAGCACGATGCCTGGGGCATCGACGTCTCGGTCGCGGGTTCGCAGAAGGGCCTGATGCTGCCGCCGGGTCTCGGCTTCAACGCCGTCTCGGAGAAGGCGCTCAGCGTTGCGAAAGCCAATCCCGGCATGCGCTCCTATTGGGACTGGCAGGAGGTCATCAATTTCAACAAGCTCGGCACCTTTCCCTATACGCCCGCGACCAACCTGCTTTACGGCCTGCGCGAGGCGGTGAAGATGCTCGAAGAGGAGGGGCTGGAGAACGTCTGGTCTCGCCACAAGCGCCACAGCGCGGCGACCCGCGCCGCGGTCAAGGTCTGGGGCCTGGAGACGCAGTGCGCCGACCCCGCCGCACATTCGCCGGCGCTGACTGGCGTGCGCGTGCCCGAGGGGCACGATGCCGACGCCTTCCGCAAGGTCGTGCTGGAAAACTTCGACATGTCGCTCGGCACCGGCCTCAACAAGGTCAAGGGCAAGGTATTCCGCATCGGCCATATCGGCCATTTCAACGATCTGATGCTGATGGGCACGCTTGCCGGCGTCGAGATGGGCCTCGATCTTGCAAAGATCCCGCACCGGAGCGGCGGCGTGCTCGCAGCCATGGACGTCCTGAAGGGACGCGACGTGGTGCCGATGGCCAAGGCTCAGGTGGCTTAAAGGCTCAGGTGGCCTAAAGGCTCAGATAGCTTGATCCATCCAACTTGAAGAAGAGAGCGCGCGATGAACGCACCGACGACGACCAACGAAGACTTGCTCTACTCCGTCCAGGAGGGCATCGCGCGGATCACCTTCAACCGCCCGCAGGCGCGCAACGCCATGACGTTCGCCATGTATGACCGCATGGCGGAGATCTGCCAGGAGATCAACGCCGACCGCTCGATCAAGGCGCTGATCCTGACCGGCGCCGGCGACAAGGCGTTCGCCTCCGGCACCGACATCTCGCAGTTCCGCGCGTTCAAGACCGCGCAGGACGCGCTCGACTACGAGGCGCGCATCGACCGCGTGCTCGGCACGCTCGAGCAGTGCCGCGTGCCCGTGATCGCGGCCATCGCCGGGGCCTGTACCGGCGGCGGCGCTGGCATTGCCGCCTGCTGCGACCTGCGCATCGGCACCGAGACGACGCGGATGGGCTTTCCGATCGCGCGCACGCTCGGCAACTGCCTGTCGATGTCGAACATCAGCCGCGTCGTCGCGCTGGTCGGCCCCGCCCGCACCAAGGATATGATCTTCAAGGCGCGCCTCGTCGAGGCGCAGGAAGCGCTGGCGCTCGGCCTGCTCAACGAGGTCGTGCCCGACGTCGAGACGCTGCAGCGCCGCGCGGACGAGACCGCGAAGCTCGTCGCCAGCCACGCGCCGCTGACCCTGGAGGCGACCAAGGAAGCGGTGCGCCGCATCCGCCGCACGCTGTCGCGCGAAGAGGGCGAGGACCTGATCCTGAAAGCCTATATGAGCGAAGATTTCCGCGAGGGTATGGACGCCTTCCTCAACAAACGCGCGCCCGTCTGGAAGGGCAAGTAAAGCTCATGCGCTCTCGACGTCGTCCGTCGAAAGTCATATGCGCCCAATTGCCCGGCTGCTTGCACTCGTCAGCTTTAGTCCGCACAATGCAGGGATAGAAGTTTTCCGCACTACAACTCAAAAAAACATCAGGGGACGAAACTCGTGCGAATTCCAGTGAAGGCCGTCGGCGCTGCGACGGCGCTGTTGTTGAGCACGCCGGCCTTCGCCGGCTGGGAACCGGCGAAACCCGTCGAGATCGTGGTGGCGGCGGGCGCGGGCGGCGCCTCTGACCAGATGGCGCGGATGATGCAGGCCGCGATCCAGAAGAACAATCTGATGAAGCAGCCGGTGGTCGTCTCGCTCAAGGGCGGCGCCTCGGGCGCGGAAGCGCTGATGTACATGAAGTCCAGCGAGGGCGATCCGAACAAGGTGCTGATCGCCTATTCGCTGATCTACATGCTGCCGCTGTCGGCCAAGATCCCGTTCAACTGGCGTGAGCTGACCCCGGTTTCTGTGGTGGCGCTCGACCAGTTCGTGCTCTGGGACAACAGCGCCGGCGCCAAGACGGTGAAGGAGTTCGTCGCCGCCGCGAAGGCCGCGAGCGCGCCGTTCAAGATGGGCGGCACGGGCTCCAAGCGCGAGGATCACGTGCTGACCGTGTTCCTCGAGCAGAAGACGGGCGCGAAATTCTCTTATCTGCCCTACAAGTCCGGGGGCGAGGCTGCGACCCAGCTGGTCGGCAACCACACCGAGGCCAACGTCAACAACCCATCCGAAAATCTCGAAGTCTGGCGCGCAGGACAGGTGCGTCCGCTCTGCGTGTTCGACAAGGAGCGCATCTCCTACACCAGCAAGGTGACGGACACCCAGTCCTGGGCCGACATCCCGACCTGCAAGGAGGAGGGCGTCGACGTGCAGTATCTGATGCTGCGCGCGATGTTCCTGCCCGGCAAGGTGTCGCCGGAGCAGCAGGCGTTCTATGTCGATCTGTTCCACAAGGTGACGCAGACCTCGGAATACAAGGAATACATGGAAAAGCAGGCGCTGAAGCCGATCTTCCTCACCGGCAAGGACATGGTGAAGTTCCTCGAGGAGGATGATGCACTGAACAAGTCGCTGATGACGGAAGCCGGTTTCGTCGCGAAGTAGCGGTCTCGCTCTTCTCCCTCTTCCGTTCTGACCGGCAGGAGGGAGCGGGGGGAGGGGCTCTCTCCTCGAAGATGGTGACAGATGGACTCGCGGAGAGTCCCCGTCACCCAGCGCTTCGCGCCGACCTCTCCCCGCAAGCGGGGCGAGGTGATGTAACGCAGACTTTTGCAGATCAGCCCATGTCCCAAACCGATCTTGAAATCGTCGTCGACGATCCGACCGCGCCTGAAGACGACTCCCCGCCGGTCGTCTCGACCGGCACGATCGAAATCGTCGTCTGCCTGCTGCTGCTCGGGCTCGCCCTCACGCTCGGCCACGACAATTGGCGCACCGGCGCGTCCTGGGATGCGACCGGGCCCGAGCCCGGCTATTTCCCGTTCTATCTCTCGGTCATCCTCGGCGGCGGCAGCCTCTACGGCCTGATCGCGGCGCTCGTGTCGCATCGCGCGGCGCGCGAGACCTTCGTCACGCGCGCGCAGGCACGCCGCGTGATGGCGGTGTTCGTGCCGACGCTGCTGTTCTGCCTGGGGACGCAGTTCCTCGGCCTCTATGTCGCGAGCTTCCTGCTGATCGCCGGCTTCATGCGGCTCGTCGGCAAGATTGCACTCTGGAAGTCGCTGCTCACCGCTCTCGTGTTCACGGCGATCATGTTCGTCACCTTCGACATCGCCTTCGACGTCATCATGCCGAAAGGGCCGCTCGAAGCGGCCTTCGGGCGCTAGGCGGGCTGCGCGATGGAAGCTTTCGGTCTCCTGATTCACGGCTTCGCCGTGCTGCTGACGTGGAAGACCCTGCTGCTGATGATGGTCGGGCTGGTGCTCGGCATCTTCGTCGGCGTGCTGCCGGGGCTCGGCGGCCCCAATGGCGTTGCCATCCTTCTGCCGCTCACCTTCACGATGGATCCGACCTCGGCGATCGTGATGCTGTCCTGCATCTATTGGGGCGCGCTGTTCGGCGGCGCGATCACCTCGATCCTGTTCAATATCCCTGGAGAAGCCTGGTCGGTGGCGACCACCTTCGACGGCTATCCAATGGCGCAGCAGGGCCGGGCGGCGGAGGCGCTGACCGCGGCGTTCACCTCCTCCTTCATCGGCTCGCTGGTCGCGGTGCTCCTGATCACCTTCCTCGCGCCGATGATCTCGTCCTTCGCATTGAAGTTCGGTCCGCCCGAGTTCTTCGCGGTCTATCTCCTGACCTTCTGCTCCTTCGTCGGCCTTGGGCGCGAGGCCAAGCACAAGACCGTCATCTCGATGTCGCTGGGGCTGCTGCTCGCCGGCATAGGGATGGATACAGTGTCCGGCAGTCTCCGCATGACCTTCGACTCACCGGAACTGCTCCGCGGCATCAACTTCCTGGTCGCCGTCATCGGCCTGTTCGGCATCAGCGAGATCCTGCTGACGATGGAGGAGCGGCTGGCGCTGCGCGGACACGCGGCGGGCATCTCGCTGCGCGTCGTGCTCGGCGTCTGGAAGGACCTGCCGAAATATTGGGTGACGCTGCTGCGCTCCTCCTTCATCGGCTGCTGGCTCGGCATCACCCCCGGCGGCGCGATCGCGGCGTCATTCATGGGCTACAACCTTGCCAAGCGCTTCGCCAAGGAGCCCGAGAGCTTCGGCAAGGGCCGCATCGAGGGTGTGTTCGCGCCCGAGACGGCGGCGCATGCCTCCGGTACCGCGGCGCTACTGCCGATGCTGGCGCTCGGCATTCCCGGGTCCGGCACGGCTGCGATCCTGCTCGGCGGCCTGATGGTGTGGGGGCTCAATCCGGGCCCGCTGCTGTTCGTCGAGCACAAGGATTTCGTCTGGGGGCTGATCGCCTCGATGTATCTCGGCAACGTCGTCGGCCTCGTGCTGGTGCTGACGACGGTGCCGATCTTCGCCTCGATCCTGCGGGTGCCGTTTGCCGCCGTGGCGCCGATGATCGTGGTGTCCTGCGCGATCGGCGCTTATGCGATCCAGAACGCGATGTTTGACATCTGGCTGATGCTCGGCTTTGGCGTCGTCGGCTACGTCTTCAAGAAGATCGGCATTCCCTTGGCGCCGTTTACCCTCGCGCTCGTGCTCGGCAACCGCGCCGAGGATGCCTTCCGTCTGTCGATGATTGGCTCCGGTGGGACCTTGAAGGTGTTCTGGTCGAACGGCTTGGTTGGCTCGATCACAACCCTGGCGATTCTGCTGCTGTTCTGGCCTGTGATCGACAGTTTGCTCGCGCGTGTCGGATTGACGCATAAGACCAGGGCGACATCGGACTAGGACGCTAGAGCAATCTCTTTTGATATCAATTGTTTGGCGGCCAGGTAGCGCTGTGGTCCGGACACTACCGCGAGATCGATTGTCTCTGAATGTTGCTGCTGCGGCACAGCCCTTCGGCGGCCAAGCACGTATATTTTGATCACAAGATTGTGCAGGGGAATTCTCGATGAAGCGGATAGTGATTGGAATGGCGGCGGCGATGTCGCTGTTTGCGACGGGCGCGTTGGCCGCCGATCTCGCGGCAAGACCCTATGTCAAGGCGCCGATCGTCGATCCGGTCTGGAACTGGACCGGCTTCTACGTCGGCGCCAATGGCGGATATAGCTGGGGCCGCTCGCGCACGGACGTTTCCTACTTCAACTCGGTCACGGGTGCAGCGATCGCGCCTCCGGCGGGATCCATCACCAGTGGCTCGTTCGACATGAACGGCGCTGTCGCCGGCGGTCAGGCCGGTTACAACTGGCAGAACGCCAATTGGGTGTACGGTATCGAGGGCGACCTGAACTGGTCCGACGAAAAGGGCCGCGCGACCTTCAATTGCGGCGGCGTCGCGCCTGCCGGCGGGCCCTGCCTTCCGGGCCTGACATTCATCCCCCCGGGCGGTCTGACCGGCACCACTCTGACGGTCGATCAGCATCTTCAATGGTTCGGCACGGTTCGCGGCCGCATCGGCATCCTGGCAACCCCCAAGGTGCTGTTCTACGGCACCGGCGGTCTCGCGTTTGGCGAAATCAAGACCACGGGCACGATGACCGGCTTCACCCCCGCGGGTGTGGCGATCGCCTCTGTCGGCTCGAACTCGACGACGCGCGCCGGCTGGACCCTTGGTGCGGGTGTCGAAGGCAAGATCACGCAGAACTGGAGCGCCAAGCTCGAATATCTCTACATGGATCTCGGGCGTTTCTCGTCCGGTCCTTTCACGCTGGCACCGGCCGCTGCCATCAGCGCCAACGTCTCGTCGCGCTTCACCGATCACATCCTGCGGGCCGGCATCAATTATCAGTTTGGCGGCCCGGTGGTTGCCAAGTACTGAGATCAACAAAGGCGTCAATCACAAGCAAAGCCCGGCTCGCGCCGGGCTTTGTCGTTGGAGACCGTGCGCGAGGTTCACACCACCTTGGCGTCCCTGAGCCCCGCGATCTCGTCTGCGCCGAAGCCGAACTCTTTCAGTACCTCCTCGGTCTGCTCGCCGAATTCGGGCGGCCGCGCCACCATCCTGCTCGGCGTGCGCGACAGCGTGACAGGCTGGCCGACCAGACGGATGTGGCGGCCCTCGTCGTTCGGCACGTCCTGTGCGATGCCGAGATGCTTGACCTGCGCGTCCTCGAACATCTGATCGATGGCGTAGATCGGCCCGCAGGGCACACCGGCGTCGTTGAGCTCGCGGACCCAGGTTTCGGTCGACTTCGTCACGGTGCGCTTCTCGATCTCGGCGTTGAGCGCGTCGCGGTTCTTGGAGCGGGCAGGGGCCGTCGCGTAGTCGGGATGGGCATAGAGCTCCGGCGCGCCGATCGCCTGCGCGCAGCGCTCCCAGATCCGCCCGCCCGTGGTGGCGATGTTGATGTAGCCGTCCGAGGTCTTGAACACGCCGGTCGGAATGCTGGTCGGGTGATTGTTGCCGGCCTGCTTAGCGACCTCCTTCTCCATCAGCCAGCGCGCGGCCTGGAAATCGAGCATGAAGATCTGGGCCTGGAGCAGCGAAGTCTGCACCCATTGGCCCTTGCCGGAGACCTCGCGTTCGAGCAACGCGGTGAGGATGCCCGTGGCACAGAACAGGCCGGCGGTAAGGTCGGCGACGGGAATGCCAACCCGCATCGGGCCTTCGCCCGGGGCCCCGGTGATCGACATCAGCCCGCCCATGCCTTGCGCGATCTGATCGAAGCCCGGCCGCTTGTGGTAAGGGCCGTCCTGGCCGAAGCCGGAGATGCTGCCGTAGACGATGCGCGGATTGAGCGCAGCGAGGCTGTCGTAGTCGATCCCAAGCTTCTTCTTCACGTCCGGGCGGAAATTCTCGACCACGACGTCGGCCTTGGCGGCGAGGCGCTTGAACACGGCGAGCCCGCGCTCGTCCTTCAGGTTCAGCGTCATTGCCCGCTTGTTGCGGTGCAAATTCTGGAAGTCGGAGCCGACCCGCGGTCCGCCCGGCTGCTCGCCGCCGGCATCCTCGGTCAGCGCGTCGATCTTGATCACGTTGGCGCCCCAATCCGCGAGCTGCCGCACGCAGGTTGGTCCGGAGCGGACGCGGGTCAGATCGAGCACGGTAAAGCGCGACAGGGCTTCCGAGGCATGCGGAAAGGGCATCTTGAAGGGCTCCGGGACGGATTGCGGGCCTACCTTAGTGCCGAAAGACCAAGCGACAACCCCGGCCGGGCGCCGATGCCGCCTTCCAAAATGCCATGTCTGATGCGGTGCCCGACGGATCAGCGTGAGAGGCGTTCCAATTCCGCGCGCGCCTGCTCGGCGAGGGGGGCATCGCCGTGGCGCGCAATGAAGAGCTCGAAGGCCTCCCGCGTTCCCTTCCGGCGGGCGGCTTCGTATTCCTCTGCCACGGCAACGGCAGGATCGCGGGCCATCGGCATGGAGGGCGCGCGGCCCGCCTTGTCGCCGCTCTTGTCGCTTTCGTCCGCATGGGCTTTCCCGACCATGACAGGCTGTTCTCCGATGGGTAGACGATCCAGCCCGGTGACGACCACAGCGAGGACGCCGATGAGACCGGCCGAGGAGCCAAGTTTCATGATTGCCCTCCGAGATCATCAATCACGCGAAATCGCGCATCCAGTGCCCGGCTCCGTATGATTACGGAGATATCCCGCCCGGATGACTAGGGTATTTGATGGCTAACGCGACATTGTGAAAGGGGCCGCGCGCAGACGCCTCGTTTTAAGCGAAACGTTTACCTCTGAAGCTAGAATCTCGCGGCTTCGCCCGAATCGCATGGTGGGTTGCTCCGGAGAGTCCATTGGCCAGCTCTGTTTACGTCAGTGCCACCAACAACGCCGAGATCGACGGCCTGTTGTCCGGCTACAAATGGTCCGGCGCGATCACCTACAGTTTTCCGGACGCGCCGAGCGACTACGCCAATCCCTATAGCGGCGGCTACGGCGAGCCGACCACCTCGGGCTTTGCCTCGGTGCCCAGCCAGATCCAGGCCGCGATCAACTACGCCATCGGACTGATCCTCGGCTACACCAACGCCGATATCCAGTATGCGGGCACGAACGGCGCCGACATCATGATCGCGCAGTCGCCTGCGGCCAATCCAACCGCCTACGCCTACTATCCCGGCAATTATGCATCCGGGGGCGACATCTGGTTCGGCACTCAATACAATTTCTCGCTGGCCAAGCTCGGCAACTATTACTTCACCACCGCGCTGCACGAGCTCGGCCATGCCTTGGGCCTCAAGCACAGCCAGGAGGCCGGCGGGCCCGCCAACGTTGCGGTGCCGAGCGCGCATGACAGCAGCGAATACACCGTCATGAGCTATCGCAGCTATGTCGGCGCTTCGACCACCGGTGGCTATACCAACGAAGCGTACGGATATTCGCAGACCTACATGGCCAACGATATCCTAGCGCTCCAGACGATGTACGGCGCGGACTACACGACCCAAAGCAGCAACACCGTCTACACCTGGAATCCGATCACGGGGCAGCAGTTCATCAACGGCGTCGGGCAGCTCGCACCGGGCGGCGGTGTCGGCGGCTCGGCCAACCGCATCTATGAGACCGTCTGGGACGGCGGCGGCGTCGATACCTATGACCTGTCGAACTACACGACGAACCTGAGCATCAACCTCAATCCCGGTGCCTCGTCGATGTTCTCCGCGGTGCAGTTGGCCTATCTTGGCAACGGCCACTATGCGTCGGGCAATGTCTACAACGCCTATCTCTACAACGGCGACGCGCGCTCCTACATCGACAACGCCACCGGCGGGTCCGGCAACGACACGATCCTGGGCAATGCCATCGCCAACACGCTGAACGGCGGCGGCGGCAACGACACGATCACCGGCGGTGCGGGTAGCGACACCATCGTTGGCGGCGCGGGCACGGACACAGCAGTGTATTCGGGTAACCGGGCCAATTACACGGTGTCCTACAACGCGACGACACAGACGTTCACGCTGACCGACCTGCGCAGCGGCTCACCAGAGGGCACCGACACCGTCGCTGGCGTCGAATATTTCCAGTTTGGGAGCTCGACGATCGCCAGCTCCAGCCTCGTGCCGAGCGCGATCGAGGCGTTCGGATCGACCAGCTTGGTTCTGGCGAACGGCAACTATTACCTGAACAGCATCTCGACCGGCAGCGGGCCGACCCTGAAGTATGGCGGCTCTGTCGTGAACGCGGCCAATTACAGCACGTGGTCGGTGATTGGCGCCGAGCAGGTGTCGGGCGGCGGCTACGACGTGGTCTGGAAGAATTCGGCGAACGCGCACTACTCCGTCTGGAGCACGGACAGCAACGGCAACTTCCTGACCACACTGGCCGCGGCCCCCGAAGTGCTGGGCACCGATCCGTCCCTGCAGGCGCTGGAGCCGACGCTCCATCAGGATCTCAACGGCGACGGCACGATCGGCGCCACCGTTGGCTCCATCAGCGGGGTCACGATCGAGGCGTTCGGATCGACCCGTACGGTACTTTCCAATGGCTACTACTATTTGTACGATTCCGCCGGCACCGGGCCTACGCTGAAATACGCGGGCACTTCGGTGATCGCTGCCAATTACAGCACGTGGTCGGTCGTTGGCGCTGAGCAGGTGTCGGGCGGCGGCTACGACGTGGTGTGGAAGAATTCGGCGAATGCCCACTACTCCGTCTGGAGCACGGACAGCGCTGGTAACTTCCTCACGACTCTCGGCTCGGCTCCCGAGATGCTTGGGACAGATGCATCTCTGCAGGGGCTGGAGCCGACGCTCCACCAAGATATCAACGGCGACGGCACGACCGGCGTCCCCGTTGCCCCTCTCGTCAGCGGGGTGACGATCGAGGCGCTCGGATCGACCAGCGTGGTCCTGTCTGGCGGAAACTATCACCTCGACAACATCTCGACCGGCACCGGCCCGACCTTGAAATATGGCGGCTCCGTCGTGAACGCGGCCAACTACAGCACCTGGTCGGTGATTGGCGCCGAGCAGGTGTCAGGCGGCGGTTACGACGTGGTGTGGAAGAATTCGGCGAATGCCCACTACTCCGTCTGGAGCACGGACAGCGCTGGTAACTTCCTCACGACTCTCGGCTCGGCTCCCGAGATGCTTGGGACAGATGCATCTCTGCAGGGGCTGGAGCCGACGCTCCATCAGGATATCAACGGCGACGGTACGATTGGCGCCTCCGTCGTCGTCCCCGTCAGCGGCGTCACCATCGAGGCGTTCGGATCGACGCGTGCGGTTCTGTCCAGTGGCTACTATTACCTGTACGACGCGGCTGGCACCGGGCCCACCCTGAAATATGGTGGCGCATCGGTGATCGCAGCCAATTACAGCACGTGGTCGGTGATTGGCGCAGAGAAAGTGTCCGGGGGCGGCTACGACGTGGTCTGGAAGAACTCGGCGAACGCCCACTACTCGGTCTGGAGCACCGATGCCAACGGCAACTTCCAGACGACCCTGGCCGCGGCCCCGGAAGTGCTTGGGTCCGATCCGTCTCTGAAAGCGCTGGAGCCGACGCTGCAGCAGGATCTCAATGGCGACGGCACCGTCGGCGCTGCGCCGCTCGCGACAGGGACCTCAGGCGATAGCTTCGCGTTCAACTTCACTGAGGGCCAAACCGCTTCGGCCGTTTCGTCCGAGCCGCCTGACCTGATGCCCGCGCCAGCGGATCCGCAGGCCACGCAAGAGCAAGGGACTCAATTGCCGGAAAGTCTCGACACGGCCGTCCCGGACATTCTGACCGACTTCCTACACAGCTCGCACGGTTCCGGTTTCCTGCTGAGCTGACGTGTGGGTCTCGTCGTGTCGAATCGAGCTGCCGCGGCATGCAATTGCATCGCACCGGAGCGCCGGCGGATTGAGGGGTGAGACCGGATCGCCGGCCTTTAAAGGCCTGTTCTGTCGAATATTAGCCGCTTCGACGACACCTTCCGCGCCAGGCGACGCCCGACATCGGCGCTTCGCGTGATATTGTACTGCCTCAGGCAAACCAGATGATGAGGGGGGACGAAACGGCACCGTCTCCATCGTTGAATAATGCTCCTGTTTTGCCCGACGAGTCAAATCGCTTCGTAAAATCCGCAGCATTCTTGGGCGCGGGAGCTAAGTCATTGACAAAGCTGCATCCGTCTACTTTGCATGGGGTTGTTTTCGCGTTTTTTGTGAGCTCGGCCTTGGATAGGACGATTTGCGCGTGGGTGAAATGCCAGGAGCCGTCGATCGGCGAGGTCAATTGCTTGACGGGAAGGACGCGGCTTGACCGACAAGCAGATTGACGTGCCGGGAACGGACGACGGCGCGAGCAGACCCGGCGTCGGCCGTGCCGGCCGCCTCTTGCAGGGATGGTCCGCGAACGTCGTCCAGATGGCGCTGGGACTCTCGCAGCAACTTCTGCTCATTCCCGCCTTCCTGCACGTCTGGACCGGCGACACGCTCGCGGCCTGGCTCGCGATCTATGCTGCGGGTAGTCTCGTCGTCGTCGCGGATGCCGGATTGCAGCTTCGCGCGATCAACCGCTTTCTCGCCTTCAAGTCCTGCGCCGATTGCGACGGCCGCACGGCGAACTTCTATTCAGCCCTGCTGCGAATCTATTTCGTCATCATCGCAGTCCTCGGTGTCCTGTTGAGCGTGGCCGTGGTCCTGGTACCGCCGTCGGCCGTGCTCGGCTTTCACGCGACATCGACATTCGATGCCGCGATGCTGGTGATGGTGCTGGGCATGCTTCTGACCTTGCCCGCCAACCTCGTTTCCGGCCTCTATCGCGTGCGCGGCCGCTATGGCCGGACTGTCTGGCTGCAGAACGCCGCGCTGCTGCTCGGACAGATCGCGCAGCTTGCGGCGCTCGCCTTGTACGGCAGCCTGCTTGCGGTTGCGATTGCCTTCGTGTCGATGCAGCTCCTGTTCGCGGTCGCGCTCGCGGCGTTCGATGCGCCGCGATTGTTTCCATTCCTGCGCCGTGCCGGCAAGCCGCCGCTGGTGGCGCCATCCCTGCGCTGGAGCGTCGGGCAGCTTGGCCGTGCGATGCCTTTCGCGGTCGCCAACATCACCGAGCTTGCGCTCGTCAACGTCCCGGTGCTGCTCGTCTCCGCCCTGGTCACAAACCGCGTCGCGGTAGCGCAGTGGGGCCTGACCCGCGTGATCGCCAGCCTGGTGCGCGGCCTGTGCCTTCAGGTGGCGCTGCCGCTCGCCGCCGAACTCGGCCATGACCACGCGGTCGGCGACAAGGATCGGCTGCGCCGGCTCTATGCCCATGGCTCGGTGTTCGTGACCGGACTTGCCTGCCTGATCGTCGCGGGCCTGCTGCCGTTCTGGCCCGACTTTTTCGCGTTATGGACTCATGGCAGCATCCCCTATGACGCGCCGCTCACCGTGACGCTGCTGCTGGGCTCGGCGGCCGTCGCGCCGTCGCTGTTGGCGCTGGCTTTTGCCAATCACAGCAATCGCGGCGATCTCCTGATCCGGACCAAGGGCCTTCAGCTCGTGGTCTTCCTGGCGCTGTCCTTCGTCCTGATTCCGCGGTTGGGGCCGTTGGGAGCCGCGCTCGCCGTGGTGGCAAGCGATATCCTCGTCCAGTTCGGGCTGCTCGCGCTGATAGTCATGCGCCAGACCCTGCATCATCCGTTCCGGCACATCGCGCTCCTGATGGTCATGGCCGTCGGCATCGTAGCGTCGGGGTGGCTGATCGGGCAGGCGATCATCCTGCTCGTGCCGGGAAGCGGCCTCGTGCATTTCATCGTGGAATGCGCGATCTGGCTGCTCGCGGTCGGCGGGCTCGCAAGCCCACTGTTGAACACAGCTCTGCGCGAGCGCTTGCGGGCGCTGATTCCGGCCTAGCTGCTGCTGTTCAACGCGCCATCAATGCCAGACGGTGCTTCAACCGTTCGAGGTGACGGGCGAACTGCTGGTGACCGACTTCGGTTTCCGCCGCAAATTGCGTGAGCCTGACATGACCGGCCGCGCACAGCCGCTCGCGCGTTCCCTCGATGCGGAGCGCGACGATCGCATCCGCAAGGGAGCGCGGATCGTCATAGTCGAACAGGAGCGCGGCGTCGCCGGCCTGGGCCTCGAACGCCTCGGGATAGATCACCGGCGTGCCGACCGCCCAGGCTTCCAACGGCGGAAGATTGGTCGGACCGAAATAGCTCGGCATCACCAACGCCGCGGCGCTGCGGTAGAGCGCGCCGAGCTCGGCGGACTCGACGAAGCCGATGATGGAGATCTGACCCGACAAGCCGTAGCTGCGGATCGCCGCATCGATCTTGTCGCGGCCCCCGCGATCCGATCCGCACAGCACCAGCCGTTCCGTGATCCCCCGATCGCGCAAGCCTGCGAGCGCAGCGAGCAGCGTCATGTGATTCTTGTGCGGCCAGAACTGCGCCGGATAGAACAGATAGCCGGGCTCGAGCCGATATCTCGCCAGCACTGTCGCATCGTCAGAGGCGTCGGGCGTGGATTGGCTGACATAGGTGGAGGGCGAGAACGGGATGCACACCGCACGATCGCGTTCCATGGCATAACGGCGGCAGAGGTCGTCGACCAGCTCCGGCGCATTGACGATCACGACCGCGGCCTTGGTGCTCGCGAGACCGAACAGGATCTCGCGGCGCTCGAATTCTCCGAACGTCCTGACTTC
This sequence comes from Bradyrhizobium cedriense, assembly GCF_054602315.1. NCBI lineage: Bacteria > Pseudomonadati > Pseudomonadota > Alphaproteobacteria > Hyphomicrobiales > Nitrobacteraceae > Bradyrhizobium > Bradyrhizobium cedriense. The sequence continues at coordinate 930,000 of NZ_JBTSWB010000001.1, forward strand.
CGGAAACTCTGGCGCGTCGCGATGACAGCCGTCGAAGATCGTGATGATGAAGGGCAACTCATAGAGCAGGAGGTGCCGCTTCGAGGTCGAGGTGAAGTGTACGACGTCGATGCCGTCGCGGATCAGCGCGCGCTCGAAGGTCGATTTTAGCTTCAGCGCGATCTGGACGAGATCGAACGGCCGGCAATATTTGAGGAACAGGAAGATATGGTCGAGCGGGCCGAACTTGAGGAGGCGGGCTGTGACACCGAACTCCTTCAGGATGTCCAGCGTCTTCGGGTAGGGCGAGTAAACAACGATCTCGTTGCCCGAACCGGCCGCCCAGTCGCGCAGCCAGAGCAGGTCGTTGAGGGGCTGCTGAAAGCCGCCGCCGACCTCTAGCGCTTGTTCCAGCATCACGGCGAGCCGCAGCGGTCTCACGGCGTGACGCTCTTTCTGGCGACCGCATAGGCTGCCCAGCTCTTCGAATTCGGCGCGTCCTGCGTCAGCCATGCGGCGTGGGCTGCGGGCTGGAAGCCGCTCGCGACAAGCGCGGCGTCGATCTCGAAAGGAAACCAGTAGCGCATGTGGTGCGCTTCGTCGACGCGCCGGATCGTGGCGCGATCCATGTCCTCGCAGAACAGCGTGTAGTTCACGGTGACGGTCGCGGCCTGTTCGTCATGATCGGATTTCGCAATGCGGGTGAGGCGCAGCGGCTTTTGCTCGATCACCTTGACGCGCGTCTCGACGCCCTGCGCCAGTACGGCGCCACCGTACCAATAGTCGAAGAAGATCACGCCGCCCGGCTTCAGCGCCGCATGGGCGGTGCGGAACATTGCCGCAAGCGCGTAGCCGCTGGTCTGGTAGCTCGCGACGTGGAAAAGCGACACCACCGCGTCGAAGTCGCGCTCGGGACCTGCTTCCCGTGCATCGCCTTGCCGGAACGCAATCGAGAGCCCGGTCTGCTCGGCGCGTGCTTTGGCGCGCGCGATCATCTCGTGGCTGAGATCGATGCCTGCAACGTTCCACCCCCGGCGAGCGAAGGCGAGTGCATGCAGGCCAGTGCCGCAGCCGAGATCGAGCAGCTTGCCTGGGGCAACGCCGTGGTCGCGCAGCTGCGCTTCGACGAACGCCGTCTCCTCCGCGTAATCCTTGTCCTGATAGAGAAGATCATACCAGGGCGCGTAGTCGGCGAAAACCGTCACGCCAGGATCTCCTTGAGAGCCTCAGCTGAACGCGCGATATCGTCGTCAGTCAGCGCGAGCCCGCTCGGCAGGTAGAAACCGCGCCGGGCGATGTATTCCGCATGGGGGTGGCTTTCGTCGAGCATCAGACCCATCCGGCGCAGCACCGGCTGCTCGTGCATGCACCAGAAGAACGGCCGCGTCCCGATGCCCTTTTCGCCGAGACGCCGCATCGCCTCCCTGGCGTCGTACGGGACGTCGTCGTTCAGCACGATTCCATAGACCCAGTAGATGTTGTCAGCATACGAGGTGCGGGCGACCGGGCGGCGGATTTGGTTGAGCCCTGCGAGATGTTCGTCGTAGAGCCGGCCGATCCGGCGCTTGATCTCGACCGTGCGCGGCAGGCGCTCGACCTGGGCGACGCCAAGCGCGGCCTGCAGGTTGGTCATGCGCGCGTTCCAGCCGAGTTCCTCGTGGACGAAGCGTTGTTGCGGCTGGAAGCAGAGATTGCGGTAGGATTGCAGCCGATCGGCGAGCGCATCGTCGTCGGTGAGGATCATGCCGCCTTCACCGGTCGTGACGTGCTTGTTGGGGTAGAAGCTGAAGGTCGAGACGTCGCCGAAGCTACCGCAGGGCGCGCCGCGATAGGTCTGGCCGTGCATCTCGGCGGCATCCTCGATCACCTTCAGATCGTGCTTGCGGGCGAGTGCCAGAATCGGATCGAGATCGACCGGCAGGCCGTAGATATGGACCAGCATGATCGCGCGCGTGCGCGGCGTGATCGCGGTTTCCACGCCCTCCGCCGTCATGTTCCAGGTCGCGGGATCGCAATCAATCCCGACCGGCGCGAGGCCCGCCCGCACCACGGCGGCGGCGCAGCTGATGATCGTGAAGGTCGGGATGATGACTTCGGAGCCCTTCTCGAGCCCGAGCGCATGGACCGCGATGTCGAGCGCGACCGAGCCGTTGGTGACCGCGATGCCGTGCCGCCGTCCGGCGGCCGTGGCCATCGACTGCTCAAAGCGCTTGATGAACGGTCCTTCCGACGAGATCCACCCAGTCCGGATGCATTCCGCGAGGTAATCGGCCTCGTTGGCGTCGAGCAGCGGCGTATTGACGGGAATGAAAGGTGCGGTCAAAGGCCCGGACCCTTGATCCGGATTTCGCAAGGCGGTGCTTCGGAGAACCGGGTCTTGTCGTTCTCGCCGGAATAGGGACCTTGCTTCACCTCGAACATCTCGAGCGGTTCGAGCACGTGGAAGCCGTGGGCACCGCTGCACAAGAGGATGATGTCGCCGGCACCAAGCACGCGGCTTTCGAGATACTCTTCTTCGACCGTGTAGAAGTCGACCTGGAGCTTGCCTTTCTGGATCAGCAGGACCTCCTGGGTGTAGTGCACCTCCCGCGTCACCTTGTTGTGGCGATGGGGCTCGATGGTCTTGCCCTGCGGATGGCTCATGAAGGCGAGCTGCTGCGACAGCTCCGGAGTCGAAAAGAAATGGATGCCGGGCTCGCGAAACGAGGCCCGCACGATGATCGCGTAGAGCTGGTCGCCGAATCGAACATGTTCGACGTGTTGCATCGTGGGCCTCGAAAAATCGCTGCAATTAGAGTGAGATAGCTGTCTCGCTGTGCACTTTGGCGATTTTGGCAGGGACCGTCAAGGGCGCACGGAATGTGACGATTGCTGCGCCCCGCCCACCGGAATTCAGCCGACGTGAGCGAGGATCTCCTCGACACGCTGGCGGAAGGTGTGGGCAGCCAACGTCCTGGCCTGTCCCGCCTCGGCAATGGACTGGCGCGCGGGCTCGTCGGCAAGATACCGATCAATCATTGCGATGCAGTCCTCGACGTTGCGCCAGGCGACGACTTCGCGCTCGGGGGCGAATAGCGTGTCGAGATTGTCCTTGAAGTCGGTGAGCAGGAATGCGCCCACGCCGGTTGCTTCGAACAGACGCGCATTCCCGGCTTCGCGGCCGGCCATGTCGATATGCGAATTGAGTGTGATGCGCGAGGCGCGAAGGGCCTGATACATCTCCACTCCCCACACCTCGCCCTGATAACAGCGGTGCAGCGGCGAGGCGGCGGGAAGGGAGTGCAGGCCGCTGCCGAACAGTTTGAGATCGTAGCGTTGCGCCACCGCTTCGAGTTGCGCCACGCGGAGCTGGTGATCCGCCGACACAGCCCCGACGAAAGTGACATCGAATTCTTGTGCGGGCGGCGGAGGCAGAGCGTCGAGAATGCCTGTCTCGAAGGCGAGATGGACGACTTCGGCGCGCGCTCCGTGGGCACGGAAGTAGTCGACCACGGCGGCCATCTGAGAGATCATGAGGTCGTAGACAGACCAGTCCTCGCCGCGCGACGGCGAGATGCCAACTTGACCGATCAGGATCGGACGGCCGATCGCCTTGATCCTGCGCGCGAGTCGCGTGTCGACATGAAATAGATCCTGGTTGAGCACGAGATCGGGCCTGAAGTCCTCGATCTGCGCCAGAAGTATCTTTTCCGCTTCGGCGTCGAGGCGCGGGCTGAGGCCGACCTTGCGCGCGAGCGGTCGCAGCACCGGCTTGAACGGCGCGACTGCGCGTTGCAGCCAGCCGGGAACGGCATCGCGCGCCGCCGGCGCGCCGGGCGGCGGCGGCTCGTCGAAGGCAAGGCCGTGCTCGCGCGCCCAGGCTGCGCGCATCCAGGGATTGTTGACGTGGATGTCGGCGGCGACGTGCCCGAGGGCGCTGAAACTGCGCGAGTAAAAATCGGCGACGCCGAACAGGCTGGCGTTCCGCGCTGCCATTTGCGCCGGATAAGGCTCGGTCTCGAGGCCGGGCCGCCGCCGATACAGCCAGGAGAGGAAGCGCGGATAGTCGGCGTTGAGGATCAGGATTCGCACGGCGTCACGGCCTCGGTTCGAGCAGGCTGCGGGGCATTAAGTACCAGAGCAGGAACAGGAGGGCGGTGCCATGGGTGAGCATGGCCACTGAGAGCGGGACGTTGAGCAGGACGTGCGGCAGCACTCCGGCGGACATCAGGACGAACCGGGGCGGCAGGCCTGCGGAGGCGCGGTTGCCGAGCGCCAGCACGAGGCCTGCCGCGAGTGCGGTCAGCGGTGCGAGCCAGGGGCCGACGGACGCGATACCTTCCGTCGCAAACAGCGAAGCGTTCAGATTGCCGAATTCGTAGGTGTTCTGCATCACCACCGCGAGCGGCTCCTGGTAAGGACAATGCATCAGCGGCTTGAGGACGGATATCTGGCAGAACCAGGTCAGCGGATGGCTCGCGAAGAAATGATTGTAAATGTCGAGGGCGCCCGACGCGGTTGCGATCATCCTGATGTTGACGATATCGAAATATCGGCCGGGAATGCTCCTCAGACTTGCCTCTGTCAACCAGATCACCAGCAGCCCGACCAGCATCGGACCGAAAATCGAGACGATGGCCGCTGGTCTCGCCTCCAGAAGCCGCGATAGCATGGCCAGCGCGATCAACCAGGCCGGGGTGAAGAACGCGAATTTCGTCAGCGTGATGGGATAGAAGAGCAGGAGCAGGACCAGCACCAGGACGGCGCGCCAGCGATAGCCGAGCAGCCAGTAGCAGGCGAAGGCAAACGGCAGCAGCGTGCTGGAAATCCAGCCGATAAGATATCGCAGCGGTCCCGGAAATTCCAGGGTGTCGCGGTAGTCATAGATGTTCGAGATCGAAACCAGCCGGAAATTGTAGGTCGCGCCCGCTGCGATGGTGGCCACAGAGATTGCCAGGATGAAGGTAAGCAGACGCTCGAACCGAGCATCTGATAGCGTCACGAATGGCCGCAGCGGCGCTCTGAGAAACAGCATGGGCATCAGAAAAAGCAGCAGCGCCAAGGCCGCCGACACTCCGGCGAGCAGTCGCGGGTAACTGTATCCGGAGAAGACGTCGATCCACAGGAAACCCAGGATCATCGTGTAGAAATAAAACCCGACGAAATAGCCGAAGCAGAAGCGGACAGAGACGAACAGCAGCGAGACCATGGAGAAGCCGGTCGCAACGATGACCGCGATCCACAAACGCCTGGGGTTGAAGTCGATGGAGAGCTGGAAGGTCGCGACCTCGACCAGCGACAGGCAGGTGACGGCACTGTGCAGCAGTACCAGGGTCGTCAACCCGGCTTTCGAATCCAGGTAGGCGCGCAAATCGCTGATGATGCCGGGCGGTGCGCTCATTGCCGAAGCTCGCTGCGGACGCTTAAGGTTGCGAGCGGGATCAGGCGATTTCGAGCGAATGCTTAAAGTAGGCGATCGTCTCCTTCAGGCCGTCTTCGAGCGCGACCTTCGGCTCCCAGTTCAGCACCGCCTTCGCCTTGGCGAGGTCGGGCTGGCGCTGACGCGGGTCGTCCTGCGGCAGCGGCTTGAACTCCAGTTTGGAGCGCGAGCCGGTGAGCTTGATGACCTTCTCGGCGAGCTCGCGGATGGTGAACTCGGAATTGTTGCCGAGATTGATCGGGCCGGTGACGTCCTCCGCAGTCACCATCAACCGCATGATGGCTTCGACGAGGTCGTCCACATAGCAGAACGAGCGAGTCTGACCGCCGTCGCCGAACACTGTGATCGGCTCGCCCTTGAGGGCCTGGACGATGAAGGACGATACCACGCGGCCGTCATTTGGCTGCATGCGCGGACCGTAGGTATTGAAGATGCGCGCAACCTTGATCGGCAGGCCGTGCTGACGCCAATAGTCGAAGAACAGCGTCTCGGCGCAGCGCTTGCCCTCGTCATAGCAGGAACGGACGCCGACCGGGTTGACGTTGCCCCAGTAATCCTCGGTCTGCGGATGTATCAGCGGATCGCCGTAGACCTCGCTGGTCGAAGCCTGGAAAATTCGCGCCTTGAGCCGCTTGGCGAGCCCCAGCATGTTGATGGCACCGTGCACCGAAGTCTTGGTGGTCTGCACGGGGTCGCGCTGGTAGTGGATCGGTGAGGCCGGGCAGGCCAGGTTGAAGATCGCGTCGACCTCGATGTAGAGCGGAAAGGTGACGTCGTGACGGACAGCCTCGAACAGCGGATTTGCGATCAGATGAGCGATGTTGCGCCGGCTGCCGGTGAAATAATTGTCCGCGGACACCACCTCGGCCCCCGCGTCGAGCAGTCGCTCGCAGAGGTGCGATCCGATGAATCCGGCGCCCCCGGTCACGAGGATGCGGCTGTTCCTGTAGTTTTCAAACGGCATGATCGGTTCCAGCGGGGGTCTCGGGAGGGGCTCGTCCGGATGGGTCGGCAGAGTGGTATCGGCTACGGGCGGAAACGCCAATAGCTTTGCATCTAGGTAACTAAATACCTATAAAACTTGCGGCCGAATGTTTTCCAGGCCTCCCCAGTTCGTATAGAAGCCGTGTGAAATACGCGGGAAGCGTGCCCCGTCTGGAGCAGGTGAATGAAAGTCGTAATTCTTGCGGGAGGCCTGGGCACCCGAATCGCGGAAGAAACCAGCACGCGGCCGAAGCCAATGGTGGAGATCGGCGGACGCCCCATTCTTTGGCACATCATGAAGATCTACAGCCATTACGGCTTCAACGACTTCGTGATCTGCCTTGGCTACAAGGGCTACATGATCAAGGAGTACTTCGCGAATTACTTCCTGCACATGTCCGACGTGACGTTCCATCTCGCCGAGAACCGGATGGAAGTGCATCGCGAGACCGCCGAACCATGGCGGGTCACGCTGGTGGATACCGGGGAGGACACCCAGACCGGTGGCCGGCTGAAGCGCGTGCTGCCTTACGTCAAAGACGACTCCTTTTTTGCGCTGACCTATGGTGACGGCGTTGCTGACATCGATCTCGCCGCCGAGATCGCTTTCCACAAGGCGCATGGGCGCCGCGCCACCGTCTCGGTGGTGCGGCCCGCCAAGCGCTTCGGTGCGGTCGCGATCGAGGGCAATCGGGTCGTCAATTTCGAGGAGAAGCCGAATGACGACGGCGGCTGGATCAATGGCGGCTTCTTCCTGCTGTCACCATCTGTCGGCGACCTGATTGCCGACGACAAGACGATCTGGGAGCGCGAGCCGATGGAGCAGCTCGCGCGGGGCGACGATCTGCGCGCCTATGTGCATCCCGGTTTCTGGCATCCGATGGATTCGCTGCGCGATCGCAATTTCCTCGAAGGTGAGTGGGCGGGCGATCGCGCCAAGTGGAGGATCTGGTGACGGATCCGGCATTCTGGCGCGGCAAGAAGGTCTTTCTCACCGGCCATACCGGCTTCAAGGGAGCCTGGGCCTCGCTGCTGCTGCGCCGTCTCGGGGCTGACGTCTACGGCTACGCGCTGCCGCCGACACACCAATGCGCGTTGTTCGTCACCGCGCGCATTGCCGAAGACATCAAGCATCGCCTCGCCGATGTTCGCGATCTCTCAACCTTGCGCGCTGCGATGGCGGAGGCCGAGCCCGACATCGTCATCCACATGGCGGCGCAAGCGCTGGTCAGGCCTTCTTATGAGGAGCCGGTCGAGACATTTGCGACCAATGTGATGGGGACGGTGCATGTGCTGGAAGCCGCGCGGCATCTCCGTTCGGTGCGGGTGATCCTGAACGTCACCAGCGACAAGTGCTACGAGAACAACGGCATGGGCGCCGCCTTCCGCGAGGGCGACCGCCTCGGCGGCGACGATCCCTACAGCAACAGCAAGGCGTGCGCCGAGCTCGTCACGCATTCCTATCGCCACAGTTTCTTCAAAGCCAACAGCGCGGCGCGCGTTGCGACCACGCGCGCCGGCAACGTATTCGGCGGCGGCGACTGGGCCCGCGACCGCCTGGTGCCGGATGCGATGCAGGCGTTTCTCGCCGGTGAAGCGCTGCGTATCCGCAATCCCAGTTCGGTACGCCCGTGGCAGCACGCGCTCGACCCGGTGCTCGGCTATCTCTCGCTGATCGAGCGGCTGGCGAGCGATGAACGTTTCGTCGGCGGCTGGAATTTCGGACCGGATACAGCAAGCGAGGTGCCGGTGGGAACTGTGGTGGATCATCTGATCACGCTGTGGGGCGACGGCGCGCGGTGGACGGCAGATGCCGGCCCGCATCCACACGAAGCCGCCTATCTCAGGCTTGACTGCGCGAAGGCGCGGAGTGAACTCGGCTGGGCGCCGCGGCTCGATCTGACGCAGGGCCTTCGCCTGACCGTCGAATGGTACAAGGCGCTGCGCGAAGGGCGCGACCTGCGCACGCTATCGCTCGATCAGCTCGATCAGGTGGCTGGCACCGCGCAAGCTTGATCAGCGCGGCAGGTCGAGAATCTCGGCGATGCGGGCCTGTGCCGACACTGCGTGCGTCAGATGCGCGCCGGACAAGACCGCCAGATAGGATTTGAGCAGGACGACGAGCGCGAGGATGGCGCGCTCGAGGTCCGGTGAAAGGCCGGTTCGGCCGAAGGCAGCCCTTTGCAGGAAGGTCCGGTTCTCCATGAACGTCAGCCAATAGAGATAGTCGTACCCGGCGATACCGCGGAATGCGTCTTCCCAGTCAATGACGCGCGGCGCGGCGCCTTGGAGCATGATGTTCTTGGGGCCGAAATCGCCATGGCAGAGCGCTGCGGGCAAGTCCGGAAGACGGTCGCCGAGCAGCGCGATCAGCCGGCGCGTCTCCGCTGAGACGGCCTGGTCAAGCAGGCCGCGCTCCGAAAGAGTTTTCAGGGCCTGGGCGGCGGATGCCAGGTAGTGTTCAAGCGATGCAAGTCTGCCCGGTTGCCAATCCTTGAGCCGCTCACCGTAAGCGTCTGCGATCGCGGCGGCATCTGCGGCCTCCATCGGGGCGGCCAGCGGTACGAGTGTGGGCATCATGAGGCAGAGCCGGACCGTTCCATCCGCGAGCGCTATTTCGAAACGGTCGAGCACGATCGACTTGCCGTAGAGCTGGTCGAGGATGTCGGCTTCCTTGGCGAGGCTGGCGTGCGCGCTCGCGCCCGGGAGATGTGTCTTCAGAAAGCGCTTTTCGCCGGAGATATCCGCGTCATAGCAGGCGCCGAGCGTGCCGCCGCGCGCCGGCGCGACGGTGACGTTGCGGCCGACGGATTGCAGATGCCGTCGGAGCACCGGCAGGAGGCGCGCGCGGTCGGCGGCGATGTCGGCTCGGTCGTCGGCTTCGAAGAACGCAATCTTACTCAGCACGATAGAGTGGGCTCAGATAGTCGATCCGATCGTAGCCGAAATGACGGGCGAGCGCCGCGGTGCCCTGCGCGATCTGCTTCCGCTCCTCGTCCGAGAGTTCCTCAATGACGGCCTTGTTGTAGTCCTTGGTACTCTTGAGCACGGTTCCCCAAGGGGCGATGGAGTCCTTGATCTCGACGCCGTTCCAACTCGGATAGAGCATTGCATCGGCGAAGGGTACGCCGATGAATTCGGCCGCTTCGGTCATGAATTTGCGCTTGTCTGCAACGAGGTCCTCGTACCGCAAAATTCGCACGTTCTCCGGATACATCCTGGCGAACATCTCGACCGTCGAGTGGTAGATGTTCCAGGTGATCAAGTATTTGGTCAACGGCTGCGGGAATGGTCGACGCTTGGTGTCGCGGTAGGCCGAGAACGGATTGCGCACGATGTGCAGGATGCGGATGTTCGGAAAGTCACGCACCATTCGGTCTGCATCGATCCCGATGGCCGGCGAGTAGCCGACATGGACCATGCCAGGGCGCGGCCTGGTGTAGTAGTTCTCCCAGGCCGTGAAGGTCGCGCGAAAGAAGGCCTCGATCACCTGGCGGCGGAAGATTGGCGGCTGGCCGAGAATCCGGGCGAACTCGGCGACGCGCTTCTTCTCGTCCATCACGCAGTCCGCATCGCGGAACTTAGAGCCGTTGCGCTTGCGCAGGAAGGTCTTCAACTCCTCGTCGATCATCTGCTCGTAGAGCTCGATCGCCGTCAGGCCTTCCGGGAATTCGGGATAGCGGTACTGGACGCGCTCGACGGAGGCCAGGAAGTCGTTGAAGTTCCGGTTCCCGAGCTGAGACTCGAAGGGGTAGACGAGCAAGTCGGGATGGCCGTCGAAATGGCGATGGGTGACATTTCCACCGTGCTCGAAGCCTGCGGAAACCATGGCCAGCCTGAAATCGCTCATGCATCTACCCCTCTAAAGCCAAACCCGATCATGGCCCTCGTTTAGCTGCGTGGGCCGGATAATCAAGTTCGGATCGGTCCCATGGGTCTGGAACGCGGGTGGGCCTTCCGCAACGCGACATTGACGGGCCCCGGCCGCTGATCTACCCGGGGCGCATGCGTATTTTCGTGACCGGCGCGAGCGGCTTTCTGGGGTCCTATCTCGTTGCTGACCTCGTGGCACTGGGGCACGAGGTGGCCGTCCTGCTGCGGCCGCCAGGCACCGCCTGGCGCCTCAGGGAGGTGCACGACCGTCTGCAGGTGATTCCCGGCGCTCTGGAGCATCTGGACGGGCTGCGCCGGGCGCTCACGGCCTTTGCCCCGGACGCGGTCGTGCACATGGCCTGGCGAGGCGTCGCAGGCAGCGAGCGCAACAGCCCGGTTCAGGCCCTCAATGTGGCCGACACGGTGCGCCTCGCCGAACTCGCAGCCGAGACCGGCGCCAGGATCTTCGTCGGCGCCGGATCGCAGGCGGAATACGGGCCGTACGATCGCGCGATCCGGGAGGACGACGGGCCACGTCCGACGACCTTGTACGGCATGGCCAAGCTTGCGGCCGGATCGATGGCGATACGCCTGTGCGAGGAGCGTGGGCTGCGTGCGGCTTGGCTCAGGATCTTCTCGACCTACGGCCCGAGGGATGCCGACCACTGGCTCATCCCGAGCATGATCCGGAACTTGCGCTCCGGACAATACATGGCACTGACGGCTTGCGAGCAACGCTGGGGGTTTTTGCACGCGCGCGACGCTGCGAGTGCTTTCCGGCTGGCGATCACACATGAAGCGGCGAGCGGCATCTTCAACGTCGGCAGTGCGGGCGCGCCGCCGCTTCGCGAGACGGTGACGCGGCTGCGCGACCTCGTCGACCCCGGCGCCGCGCTCGGCTTCGGCGAGTTGGCGTATCGGCCCGATCAGGTTATGGTCCTGGCTGCGGACGTTTCGCGCATGCTCGCCCTGGGCTGGAAGCCCGAAGTGCCGTTGGATGAGGGACTACGCGAGACGGTAGACTGGCATGACGCGACCAAATCTTCCTGAGCCGAAAGAATTCGCGCGGCGGATTCGTGCGCACGCCTTGCGCATGGTGCATGCTGCCAAGGCTTCCCACATAGGCGGCTGCCTCTCGATGGCGGACATACTGGCGGTGCTGTACACGCGGATCCTGCGCATCGATCCTGCCGACCCGCAAGCCGCGAGCCGCGATCGCTTCGTGCTCAGCAAGGGCCACGCCACGGCGATCATGTACGCAGCCCTCGCCGAATGCGGCTTCTTTTCCCTGGCCGAGCTCGACACCTATTGCCGCGACGGCTCGATCTTCACCGGGCATGTCAGTCATGCCGTTCCCGGCGTCGAGGTCTCGACGGGCTCGCTCGGTCATGGCCTGCCGATTGCGATCGGCATGGCGCTCGCGGCGCGCTCAGCAGGGGATGGCAGTCGTGTGTTCTGCCTGCTCAGCGACGGCGAATGCGACGAGGGCTCGAACTGGGAGGGCATCTTGTTTGCGCCCCATCACAAGCTCGACAACCTCTGTGTCATCGTCGACTTCAACAAAATCCAGAGTTTTGGCTCGGTTGCCGAAGTGCTAAACCTCGATCCTTTCGCCGAGAAATGGCGATCGTTCGGCTGGCAAGTCGAGGAGATCGACGGTCATGATCTCGCCGCGCTCGAGCGCGTGCTGCGCGATGTGCCGGCACCATCGGGCCAGCCGACCGTCGTGATCGCCAACACCGTGAAGGGCAAGGGCGTGAGCTTCATGGAGAACAAGCTCGAATGGCACTATCGCTCGCCTTCGGATGAGCTGCTCGCGCAGGCCCTGGCCGAGGTCGGCGCATGAGGACGACGTTCATCGAGAGCCTGTCGCAGGTTGCAAGCGAGAATCCCGACATCTGGCTGCTCTGCGGCGATCTCGGCTACTCAGTGCTGGAGCCGTTCGCGGCGAAGTTTCCCGACCGCTATCTCAATGTCGGCGTTGCCGAGCAGAACATGGCGGGGATCGCCGCCGGCATCGCTCTGTCGGGCAAGACGGTCTTCATCTACTCCATCGGCAACTTCCCGACCTTGCGATGCCTCGAGCAACTTCGCAACGACGTCTGCTATCATGGTGCCGACGTCAAGGTCGTGGCAGTGGGCGCCGGCTACGCCTATGGCAGCCAGGGCTACACCCACCACGCATTGGAAGACGCAGGCATCATGTCGATGCTGCCGGGCATCGAGGTGTTCGTGCCGTGCGATCCCATGGAGGTGCGCGCCGCGACATGTCTAATCGCAGGAAGCGGCAAACCGTCCTACCTGCGGCTCAGCCGGGCAGGGGAGCCGAACCTCGGCTCCGTCGTGACCGACCTGCGCACGCCGCGCGTGCTGCGCGAGGGGCGGGAGATCGTCATCCTCGCGTCCGGACCGATTGCCTCGCGCGCGCTGGAGGCCGCCGGCGAGCTCGCTGGGCGCGGCAGGGACGTCGGTGTGGTCAGCGTCTCCTGCCTGAAACCGCTCGACGAAACTGCGATCCGAAGCGCCGCGCGCGACGCCTCGCTCATCGTGACGCTCGAAGAGCACATTTTGCGTGGTGGATTGTTCAGCCTGGTGGCGGGGATGTTTGCCGGCGATGCAGTCCGGCCGCCGATCGCGGGCATTGGCATTCCCGAGCAGGGCGGCAAGACCTCGCATGCGGGGTCGCGCGAAGCGCTGCTCGATGCCGCGGGCCTCTCGGCTCTCGCGATCGTCGCGCGGATCGAGCAATCACTGTCGAAGCGCTGACGCCGCCTGCGTATCACGTCCCGGACGGCGGCGAGGGATCGAAATTGACGCGCTCGCGCTCGAACACCACGGGCTTCTCGCGCACCTGCCCGTAGATCGCGAGGACGTACTCGCCGATCATGCCCATGAAGAACAGCTGCACGCCGCCGAAGAAGAACATGGCGACGATCAGCGTGAGGATGCCAGGTTCGGCGAGCTTTTGATAAAGCACCAAGCCGATGATGAAGTTGACGATCGCGTATGCGATGCTCGCGGCCGATATCAGAAAGCCCGCGAGCAGCCCGAACCGGACCGGCGCCGTTGTAAAGGATACCAGCCCGTTGAGGCCCTGATCGATCAGCGCGCTGGCGCGGTTCTTCGAAAGCCCCTTTTTGCGTTCGCGCCAGGTGTAGGGCACGCCGACCATGCGACCGCCGCACTCGAATGTCATCATTCGCATGAACGGATAGGCGTCCCGAACGTGCCGCATGGCCTCGACAACGCGCCTGTCAACGAGTTGGAAGTCACCGACGCCCGGAGGCACCTTGAGCTCGGAGAATCTGGTCAGCAGGCGGTAATAGGCGTTGCGGACGCCGCGCATCAGCCGCCCTTCCTCGCGCGCGGCACGAATGCCGTATACGATCTCATAGCCGGCTTCCCACAGCTTGACGAATTCGGGAAGCAATTCGGGCGGATCCTGAAGGTCCGCCGGCATGAATAGCAAAACGGCGTCGCCGCGCGAGGCCATCACGCCGTTGTAGGTGTTGCGCAAAGGTCCGAAGTTGCGTGCGTTGACGATGATCTTCACCGCAGGGTCTTGTGCGGCGATCTCGCGCAGGATCTCCACGGTGCGGTCGTCGGAGGCGTTGTCGCAGAAGATGTGCTCGCGCCGGTAGCCCTGGAGCTCGCCGTCGAAGATCTTCCGGATCGCCTCGTAGCAATCCCTGACATTGAGCTCTTCATTGTAGCAGGGTGTGATGACGCTGATTGTTTTCACGTTTGCATCTCTGGAGCAGGGCAAGTCGTCATCGCGGCATGTCGGCAGCGTAGACGGCGGACTTGTGGTAATATCTGGCGATGCAGTCGTTAGGCAATCGGTCGGCGTTGGCCGTCACGTCGGCGGTCATAAGCAGGGACGGCGTCCATCTGTGCCGGGGAACTGTGACGACCGGCTCGGGGCTGGTCGTCAGGAGAGCATGTCGCTCAGCGCTCTCCCGCCAGTACGGGTACAGGTCCTGCCACTGCGCGCGCAGCTGGAATGCCGTCGAGCTCAGGCACAGCGAGCCGATCGTGAGCAGCGTCAGGCTCGCGGGCATCCCGATCGGACCGAGCAGGCCACGAAACGCGCCCGCCGCCAGCCGTTCGCGCAATTGCGCGCGGTAGGCGCCGGCGAGCATCTTGACCCCCAGCGTCGATCCGAACAGCAAGAGGATCAACGCCTGATTCTGCGCTCTTTCGACGAGCCGCATGCCTGTCGCATAGCGATGAGCGAAATATTCGAGATAGCCGCACGCCAGGCAAATCGCGATCGTGCCGAGAGCCAACAGCCTGCTCTTCTGCGGCGCTTGGGGCGTCGGATCAGGCTCGATCAATGCAATTAGGCCAACGGCGGCAAGCCAGACGACAATTGTGGGCTCTCGCAGGAAGCGGCCGAGGCCGGCGAGCGAATCGAGAAGGGCTTGAACAACCGACAACGTCACGTGCCCGCCGTTCGGGAGCTGCTCCATGCGCGTGCCGTTGCCACTGGCCGATATGACGATGATCCATCCGATGGCGATGGCGGCTGCGATCAGGATGTGATGCGAGATCTGGCGCGGCTGGCCGAAGAGATGGCGGGCGCCCAATGACGCCGAGACGATCAGCAGGAGCCAGATGCCAGTGAATTCGTTGCACAGCGCAGCAGCGAATCCACCCAGAGACATCGCAAGGCTGAGCGCCCCCGAGAATCTGGTTTGCCGGTCAAGCGCCCGGATGCACTCCCCGAGGATCAGGATGGTGACCAAGGCGGGAGGGACGTAACAGGCCACAGCCGACAGCCAATAGAGCAGATCCCGGACGCTCGGGGTCGCGCTGACGACGGCGCTCGCAAACGCAAATGTGAGAAAGGTCAATTGGAGAGCAGCAGTGTGAGGCCAGGCACGGACCATGGCCAGGGCCGTGGCAGCCAGGAACAGCGCCGCGCTCACAGCCATGGTCAGGGAATAGGCCGATAGCAGGCCGACCCCCGCCGCGGCAGAGATCGCGGGCGGAACCTGTGTAAGCCACAGGGCCAGCACCCGGCCTGATTGCGAATGATAGAAGAGCGATACGGTGTCGACGAACCCGTGACGGGCGTACAGATCTGCGAAGCAGAAGTCGTCATGCTCGGGCGCGCTGAGCAAGGTCAGCGCAAACAGAAACAGCAAGAAAACTGCAGGGAACAGGCTGCACAACGTCCAGCCTATCCAGGCCCGGCGATCGGCGAGGGGATGCGCTGCCAGTGGAATAACACTTTGATTGTACACGCAAAGCCCCCTCGATCAGATCCAGACTAGAGACAACGGACCGAGCTCGCAATGTGCATTTCCGCCGTTGCGGGCGGCCCGTGGCGCTTGTGCGGCGAGCCAACGACCGTCGCTAGAATTCCCGCCGCTTCTGCCACGCCCGCGCACCCCAATGGGCGAAGCACCAGGCCGATCTGATCAGCGAGAGGTGTTCGACATTGCGGTAGATCTGCCAAACCCATTTGGCGGAGCGCATCGGGCGGCTCGAGACCGACGAGCCCCTGACGCGGTAACGCGCAAGATCCTCGTTGAGGCCATATGCGGTATGGCCGCGCTTGAGAATCGACAGCCAAAGGCAGAAATCGTCATACCCCTCGTTCTTCATTGCGATGGGACCAGCGATCTCGCGGTCAACCATCGCGGTCAGCGTCGCGATCGCGGTGTTCTTCAGAAGCTGATCATAGTTGAGCGAGGTCGGCACCTCTATGAGCCGACCGGTGACCGTGTTGGTCTCGTTGATGCGGCGAAAAGCAGTGTAGCTCAGCGCGGCCTGTTTCGCCTTCGCGAAGGCGAACTGCCGCTCCAGCTTCTCGGGCAGCCACAGATCGTCGCTATCGAGAAAGGCGAGATAGCGGCCCTGCGCCCGGTCGATCGCGGCTTGGCGCGCCAGCGCCGGCCCGCCGTTCTTCGTCTGCCGGATCAGCTTGACGCGAGGGTCGCGCTCGCCGATGTCAGCAATGATCTGCGGTGTCCTATCGGTCGAGCAGTCGTCGGCGATCAGGAGCTCCCAATCGGCGAATGTCTGGCTCTGCACCGAGCGGATCGTCTCCTCGATCAGGCCTTCCACGTTCCAGGACGGTGTGATGATCGAAACGAGTGGCATGATGGATCCGTTCAGTTCACGCGCACCGGCTCGGCGATTGCGGCACGTAAGGAGGCCGTGAACGTGTCGAGCAGTTTGGGATCGCTGACATAGAGCTCGCCCGGATAAGACCGCCGCCAGGCAGACTCGAAATAGGGCGCGCCCCTGCCTGAATCGAACGGCCCGGCGGAGAGCGCCTCGCGCAACCGTGCGGGGACATCGGCCAGACGATTGACCGCATAGACCAGCGGACAGGAGCGGTAGAACGCATCGCCCATCACCACGACCGGTTTCCCGAGCAGCAGTGCCTCGGCGCCCGACTTGCTGTTGACGGAGACGACGGCATCGGCGCGATCGAGCACAGTGTAGTTGTTGGTCTGGGGCGGCAGCAGCACGAAATTGTCGAACCGGCGCGCGAGTTCGAACAGGCGGGTGGCCGAGATTGCGCCGATCTGGGCGGGGTGTTCCTTCACCACCAGCACATGCGAGTCCGGGATCGTCCGCAGCAGGAAGTCGACGGTCGCGACCTGGTCGAGAAAGTCGGGCGAGCGCAGCGTCAAGGCCATGTCTGCCGGAACGTGGAACGGATAGTAGACGAAGGGCGTTTCGGGGAGCGGCCGGTAGAGTCTGCGCAACCGCGTTGCGTTGAGCGCCATCGCCGCGTGCACGCGGGCATGGCGCAGATTGTGTCCGAACTCCTGGTGCTTTCCGAGCGCGAACTGGTCCCACAGTTTCTCCGTGAGGCGGCGGGCGTTGCGCAGGTTCACGACCTTCTTGAAGGCTGCCGAATAATGATGCTGGTCCTTCTGGGGAATGACGATCGCGCGCTGCTTCAGCGTGTCGTCCAGATAGGCGCGTACCTCTGCCGATACCGTATCCGCCGGTGCCGGCATCACGTCGGGCGCGGCGAGAGTGTCGGGCGTGAAGTACATCCGGCCCCGAAAGAACGAGGGCTCGATGAACCAGTTGCGGATGTTGCGACGCCTGGCGGCGTAGAAGCTCGCGATGACGGAGAGGAAGCCGCCGAGTTCCTGAACCAGTTCGACGCGTTTGCCCTCAGTCTCCAGGCGGTAGAGCAACGCCTCCATGGCGTTCGCATAGATCATGAAACGCCGACGCAGGGCGGCAGTATCCCTGATGCCGAAAGTGAAACGCTCGTGGCTGAACAGGAAATTCGTCCCGTCGAGTCCGTAAGATGCGACGCGGGCGTCGAATGCCTGCCGGTCATCGGACGAGGGGCCGGCCTTGAGACCTTCGCGATACATGTTCGTGACCGGAACGCCTTGCGCGGTCGAGATCTCTGCACTGCGATCGTCGAAGGCAAGTAACTCGACATCATGGCCTGCCGCACGCAGCCGCTGCGCAACCGGAATCCAGAACCTGGTCTGGTATTCAGCAAGCGTGGTGATGAGAATTGTCTTTGCAGATTTCGTCATGGGGTTACTGGGCTTGTTCGATCGCAATGCTGGCGAGCGGCAAGCCCGTCATCGCGCAATGCGCGCGTCTTGCCGTAAACTGCGATGGGCTCGCCTGATCGTGAGCGGCGATACGCTGAAGCAGGGGCTGAACCACGGACGGCGCGATCCGCTTGTCGCGCCGGGCCGGATTGAACTGGCTGCGCAGCCGTTCCGTGACTGCCGAGCCGAGCGCGGCGCTGGCGGCGCCCTTGAGGATCTGGCCGACACTCGGCTTGTCGCGCGTGCCCTTGACTGTCGCCAGCAGGGAAACGTACGGCGGGCGAGAAATCGTTGCGCGGGTCAGGACATCGGCGACACGTTCGGCGGCTTGCCCGTCGTTGAAATGGAAGAAGGCCTCGATATCGGCGGCGTGAACGCTGGCGAAATCGAAGGTCTCGGTCTCGCGCTCGATGTGATCGATCGCGCCAAGCAGCTCTTCGAACGAGTCGACCGGCCGGCTCACGCGTGCGGGCAGCGCGGCATGTCCGGCGGTTGTCGGCGTGTTCAGGTACTCGAGCTGGAGCGGGAGCTTCCCGAGCAGGACCGATTCCACAGCCGTGCCGCAATTGAGATGAATGACGGCGGCTGCATTGCGGATGCGATCGAGCACGCTGCCGGTGCCGTCGATCAGGACGTTGGCGCGGCGCGAGAGCGCATTGCGATAGACCCCCTCGCTCTCGAAGGGATGCGGACGCACGAGAATGTTGCGGTCGGGCCGCGCTGCGGCGAGCCGGTCGATCTCGGCGAGATAGTTGGCGAAGACCTGCTGCAGGTCCGCGATGAAGCGATCGACATAGGCGCCGTCCCAACCGGCCCGCACCATTGCTTCGCGCTCGCCGCCCGGCTTGCCGGTGAAGCGTGAATTGACCAGCGGAAAGTTGGCGTTGACCAGCAGATAACCACGCGGCTCGCCGTCGAGCAGCGTGCGCCAGCGTGGAGCCGCAAAATCGAAGCGCGGGCATCCGGTGAGGTGAAGCTGCTCCGGCTTCATGGTTCCGGCAACGACGAAGGCGTCGTGCAGCCGGCTGCCCCAGAAGAAATAGCCCGTCAGGATGTCGGCGTAGCCGCTGCCCTTGATGTGGGCCGCCATGGCCGGTGGTGAATTGCCGCCCTTTTCCGCGAGCACGCCGCCTTCGGTATCGAGCACGTATAGCGCCAAGCCGGCTCTGGCAAAGCTACGCATAAGGTCGAGATTGACGGGACGTGCGTAGTTGACGACCAATGCGTCCAGCCCGAGCCGCGGGACGTCGACTGCCTGTTCGTACATCGGCACTAGCATGACGGAAACGCCACGCCGCGCGAGCTGATAACCGAGCATGACTGCCCCCGGCAAGTCACGCTTGGGGTGATCGACCACCAGGCCTATGCGCAAGATGTGAGCTCCCGGCAGGTCCGCGTCAGAGCCGCATCACGGCGCGCTCGAACTCCGTCAGGGTACCGGCCGCGCGGAAGCGCGCCGGCGGTTCGGGAAAGATGCGCGGCTGCTGGATATAGGTTGCCGTGTACAGCAAGCGGTTCCGATCCGACTGGATCCGGCTTCCCATGTGCAGGCAGCGGGCCGTGTTGACGATGAAGGACGACAGGCGGGGCGCGATCATCTCCTTGACGGCGTCGGGGCCGGTCTTGGCGAACACCTGAGCGTCGCTCATGTGGCTCTTGAGCGTGTTGCGGAACGCCTTCGACGGACCGGCCGGAATGAAAGTGAACGGACCGTCCGCGGTGTCCTGAACGTCGGTCAAATAGATGAAGAGCTTGCAGACGCGCTTGTCGTCGTGATCGAGGTGCCATAATTGCGAGAAGCTCAGCGCCTGATTCGGAGTCGGTTGCGACAACGTCAACACCACGTCCGACAACTGCGGCAGATCGTGCATGAAATCCCCGATGATGCGCAGTGCGGCCGGTTGCAAGGCGTAGCGCACGAACGGATGGTCGGTCGCGAAGGAGCCGTTGACGAGATCTTCATCCAGCAGGCTGACCCAGAATGATTTGTGCCGTTCCTTCTGCTGGCCGACGAGTTCGTTGAGGCGCCTCACCTTGCCGTCGGCGAACGACGCGACCGCTTCCGCGAGGCTGCGATCCACGAGCGTGGATACGTCGACATAGCCGTCTTCCTTGAGCTTGCGGCTCGCCTCGGTCCATTCGGGCTTCGTTGGAAGCTGTTTCAGAAGCGCGACACGCCTCGAGCGGGCAGGCAATTGCAGCGCGGTCAGAGCCGCCTTCACCCCCCATCCAAGATCGGTGCGGTTGACGTGCCACAACAGGCGGCGGAATTGGCTGATCTTCGCCTTCTTCGGCGCAGGCTGGTCAGCCGTCGTGTTGATGGTTGTCATGTTGGCTCCCAGCAGTACAAAAAACCATCATTGTGGATCGTTGGAGCAAACGGCATCCGTTCGCGCGCCAGGACGCGGACGCGGCCCTGCCGCTCGTAATCGTCGAGCGTCGAGAACAGTTGCGTCTGGTAGTCGACCGAGCGGATATAGAGGAGGCTGACGATATCTCGCGGACTCGATAGGTTCAGCAGTTCCGTCGTCGGCTCGATGTTGATGACACGCTTTGGCCTCGCAGCAATGATGTTGTCCACTACCTTGCGCACGTCGTAGGGAATCTGCTCGATGCAGAAGTAGGTGAAGACGACCTGATCCCCGATGGCAGAATAGCTCGGGTCGTTCCCGTCGGTCAGGTCGATCCTGTCGAGCGATATCCGGTCGGACAGGTCATAATGCGCTGTGATCTCGCGACCCGCGGCGATTCCGTTCGGCGCGATGTCGAATCCGCGCAGCTTCCAGTCGGGATGATTGAGATGCAGCGACAACAGATTGATGCCGCAGCCAGCGCCGAGCTCGATGATCTCCGTGGCCCCGCCCGTGTGCCGTGCGAGCAGGTCGCCGAGGGCTCTGGCACGATAGCGATAGTAGTCGTCGGCCGCGATTCTGCAAATCTGATTGTCAACCTTGCGAAGACCCCGCACGGGATTCTTCGGGATCAGGAACTCCTCGATGGTCGCGGCCTTCGTCCAGCTCTTTTCCGACAGCATCCGCTGCCAATGCGTCAGATTGTACTCGGAATCCACGACATCGGCAGTGCGCTTCACACGACGCAGGACCAGACGGCCAATGCTCCTTGCCGCGTCGATGGCATAAGTCGTAGCCTTGTCCGACAACGACGCCGGAGCGAAACCTGTGGTGACGGCTTTCGTGTCTGTCGCGTGGATGTTCATTCAGCTGCTTTTGGATGTCAGTCCCATCAGTTGTCCGACTGCAGGAAATACAGTCCGATGGCGCTTGTCGAGCACCAGAAAGTACTGGAGCACCCAGGTCACCAGACAGAAAACCATGGAACCGAACGCGAGCTTTAGCACGCTGTCAAACCGAATGTAACCTGCAATTGTTGCTAGAAAAATGCTTGCCAGGAGTAGGATTGCGAGTTGGGTTCCGATCGCCTTCGCGAACTGATTGCGATCGAGCTCGAGCGCACTCCGCAACTCTTTCAGCTGCCAGGGCAGCACGGCGACACTGCCGATGACCTGGCCAAGTATCAGGGCGCGTTCCGCGAACAAATGCAAGGTCCCGGCCGAGACCGCCGCCCAGATCAGAAGTTGAATTGCTACCAGCCTGTTGAGCCTCGCCTGCACCTCGGTCCGCGTCAGGAAGATCAGGCTGCCGATCGCCACGTATTGCGTGCAGATCGGAACCAGGAAGCTTAAGCCCATCCAGAGCGCGTAGGGGGCGAGAAGGGGGCCGATCCAAATAGTCATGATCTCCGGTGAGAGGATCGCGGTGGCGGCAAGCGGCGGCACCACCAACATCGGCATCATGACAAGGCCGAGGTCGCCGAGGCGCTGGAACGATGTCGCGCTGCCGCGCTCATCGAGGCGGCTGGCAACGGGAAGCAAAGCGGATGTCAGGAGGCTGACGACGACTTTGGAGACCCGCGATAATCGAACGAGCGCGTCGTAGGTGCCGACGGCCCTGGGCCCGAATAGCAATCCGATCAGGAAGGGTTGAAGCGGTCCGGAAATGCCGCCCATCAGCTTGCCTTGCAGAAGCAGCAGACAGCGATGCAGGATGTCCCGCCGGATGTCCGGGGTCCATGGCAGCAATCGCACGTGCTTGTGCCGCAGCGCGACGAAGGCGGCAATTCCAATGACGACGGCGCGGGCCACCAGCGTGGCGAGATAGACGTAGGCGACCACTTCGAATCCTGCCGCCGCCCACGAGGCCGCAAATGTCAGACCGACATAAGCCGCCGTCGACGTGACTTCCGCGAGGCGGAGCAGGTTGTACCGCTCGAAGCCTTTGACGATACCCTCCCACACCAGCGCCGGAACGAAGATCAGATTCGCGAGGGCTGTGTAATGCATGATCCGGGTGAACGTCTCCAGGTGCGCGGCGTCAACCTTCATCACGCTGACGAAGAGCGGCGCCGCGAGCCAGATGGCGGCGCTCAGGATCAAGGCGAGGGCGATGGAAACCGCTCCCAAGAAAACGATCTGACGGCTGGCCTGCGTCCAATTGCGGTGCTCGCGCGCACGCGCGACGATCTGGGTGGCCACCTCGGACAGACCGAGGTCCAGCACCGCCATCATGCCGCTGGGAAGCAGCAGTCGCGAGATGACGATGAGGCCGAATTCGGTTACCCCCCAGGTCCCGATGATCAGCGGAATGACCGCGAGGCCCAGCAATGCGGCCACACCGAAGGCAAACGCCGAAATCACCGTGTTCTGGATCAGGCGCTTGATCATTGGTGTTTTGTTACCAGGCGCTCAGGCCGCCGTCGACGGCGATGTTCTGCCCGGTCACGTAGGACGAAGCATCGGACACCAGGAACAGCACGGCCCCCACCATCTCGTCCGCGTGAGCCATGCGGCCGAGCGGGATACGGGCGCCATAGCGTGCCTTGAAGGTCTCGTTTTGCCCGCTCTGCACCCCGCCCGGGGTGAGCGTATTGACGCGAACGCCCTTCGCCGCCCAATAGGTCGCGAGATGCTTGGTCAGGCCGATCACACCGGCTTTGGACGCGGTGTAGACCGCGGGCGTGTTGATGGCGCGGCCGAGATACTCGGAGCCTTCGTAGATGCGTTGGTCGGGCGCCATCAGGCCGTAGATCGATGCGGTTTGCACGATGGCGCCGTAGCCGCGCTCGGCCATTCGTCCGCCGAACACCTGCGCGACCGTGAACATGCCGTCGAGATTGACAGCCATGATCTCGCGCCAGGTCTCCTGCGAGAATTTCTCGACCGGTGCGAAGAAGGCGTCGACGTCGCGGGTCTTGCTGGCGGCGTTGTTGAGCAGGATCGAGACCGGTCCGAGGTCGGCCTCGATCGCATCGGCTATGTTGCGTACCGCATCCGGGTTGGTGATGTCGCAGCCGTAGCCTCTGGCGCGGACGGCATGGCGGGAAGCGACGTCGGCTGTCGCGGCATCGGTTGCGGCCTGATCCAGATCGACAATCGCAACGTTGGCGCCGAACTCGGCAAGGCCCTCGGCAAAGCGACGACCGAGAATGCCGCACCCGCCGGTAACGACGGCGGTGCGGCCGGTCAGATCGAACAGAGCCTTGAAGCTCGTGGTCATCGCTTGCGCCTCCTCAGGCCGGCAGTCGTTGGCGGAGCAACATTTCCACCAACGCAAAATCGAGATCGGAATCGATGTCGATCGAACGCTCTTCCGGCATTTCGAACAGACGCGTGTCCGGATAGAACACCGCGGGCTGCGCCAGGAACGGCGCGACGCGCCAGACATAGATCGACGCGTTCATGTCGAAGCAGCGCGGCGCATCCTGCCGTCGCATGACCGGAGGATTGGCGGATTTGGACAGGCCGACACTGCCATCGGTGCGCTGCTCGACCAGGTTGAAATAGGGCGACCGGCGCGCCGGTGCACCGGTAATGACATTGCGCGCACCGCTCTCGCGCAGCAGTGCGACTGCGCCGGTGATGTCGGAGGCCAGCCTGAGCGGCGAGGTGACGTCGAGATCGACGAAGATATCCGGCGTCCTACCGGTTTGCGCCATGGTCTGCTCGAGACAGTGGCGGATCGCCGGTAGCTTCGGCGCGGTATCGGTCGCCATTTCGTCCGGGCGCTTGACTGCAATGTCGGCGCCGGCCTTCACTGCCGCATCAAGCAGGGCGTCCGAATCGCTGCTGAAGGCGATCGCATCGAACAGGCCGGTCTCGCGCGCCTGCGCGATACTCCACGCGAGCACGGGCCTGCCCAAGAGATCGCGTGCGTTCTTGCCGACAACTCCCTTCGAGCCGCCTCGCGCGCAGATGGTGCAGAGGAGGCTCATGGCGACACCCAGGTCTTGGTGCGCAGCGCGCGCTCGCTGGCGTCGATCAGGTGCACGACGCCGAGCGCCTCGGGCAGCGAGCAGGCCGGGCGCGCGCCACGCATCGCCGCGACATGCATGTCGCGGTAGCTCTGGTCGCGCTCGTTGGGGATCTCCCTTGTCCTGCCGTTGACCGTGAGACGGCTGCCGACGAGATCGGCCTCGATGGTGTCGTCGTCGACATTGATGCGAATGCGGCGGACGCCCTGACGGTCGAGATAGTCCATATGGACGTGGACCGATGGTGCCCGCTGCAGGTCGAGCAGCAGGTCGAGGTGGTCGTCGACGTCGATGTCGCGAGCGCCGGAGGCGCCGCCCAGAGCGGCGACGCGATGCCACGGTCCGAACAGCCACAACAGATAGTCCAGTTCGTGGCTCAGATCCCGCAGCACGCCGCCGCCGGCGTCAGCCGTGGCCGATGCGGTCGCGCGGTGATCGCGGTCCGGCCGCCAGTCCCTGATGTCCTGCCCGACATAGGCGCCGACCGTGATCACCTCGCGCCCGCGCAGTGTTTCGGCAAGAGCCATCATCACGGGATGAAAACGCAGGTTGTATCCGACGCTGACATGGGAAAACGGATATTTCGGGGGCGGTGCAGGTGTGGCGAATAGCGGCTTTTCGACGAGGACTTTGCCATCGAAGCCGGTCTGCGCGAGCTCTTGCAGATTCCCCGCATGGCGTGCCGTCTCGGTGGCGATCACCACGTAGTCTGGATGCGCCGCCGCGACGGCCTGCCCGATCGATCCGTAGTCGCCGCCTTCGCGCCGACTGACAGTCGCGACCCGAAGACCAAGCTCGCGCAGGACGCGTGCATGCCTCGCGCCGATCGAGCCGAGGCCAACCACGACGGCGGTCGAGGTCACGAGAAGACCTCGTGAAACTCCGCATGCGCCTGCTCGAAATCCTCCAGGCGGCCGATGTCGAGCCAGTACTCGCGAATGGGATAGACCGCGACCCGTCCCTTGCC
Organism: Bradyrhizobium cedriense; assembly: GCF_054602315.1. Taxonomy (NCBI): domain Bacteria; kingdom Pseudomonadati; phylum Pseudomonadota; class Alphaproteobacteria; order Hyphomicrobiales; family Nitrobacteraceae; genus Bradyrhizobium; species Bradyrhizobium cedriense. Next base: position 955,096 of record NZ_JBTSWB010000001.1, read on the forward strand.
GGCGATCACGCGCTCCAGCACGGTCGGCATATCGATGCTGAGGCCGGGCGTGACATGGTGGAAGACGGACGTGCCGATCACATAGATGCCGGCACTGACGAACCAGCTTTCGGTCGGCTTCTCGCGAATGGTCTGGAGAAAGCCCTCCGATGTGGAAACCACGCCATAGGGGACGTGCACCTTGTGCTCACGAACGGCCATCGTCGCTTCCGCCGGCGTTCCGTTGTGGAAGTCGAGAAGGGCTCCGTAGTTGATCGTGGTGAGGATGTCGCCGTTGGTGACGATCATCGGCAGATCCGGTGGTGTCGCAAAAAGCCCCAGCGCACCGGCGGTGCCCAGGCGTTCGGCCTCGTGCACGTACTGGATGTTGGCGCCGAAGGCTGCGCCATCTGCAAAGTAGTCCTTGATCGTCTGGGCCTTGTAGTTGACCGAGATGAAGATGTTGCCAAACCCCTGCTGTACGACGTTGCGGACGATCGTCTCGAGCAGTGGTCGGCCGCCGACATTGAGCATCGGCTTTGGCACGTCGCGCGTTAGCGCGCCCAGGCGCTCGCCGAGACCGCCGGCCATGATCAGCACGGGGTTTGGATATTGCCGCGGTTCGAGCAGCTCATCGAGCGTCTCGACCACGATGAGATGGCCGCCCTCGTCAACGAGCGGGAGCTGCTTGATCGACCGCTGCCGCATCAAATGCAGGCGATCCTCGCGCGGCAAGGTCGCAGGGGCCGATACCGGCGTCCGGTTCATGATGTCGGTCGCAAGTCCGGTGAGCGCGATGCCGCGCAGCAGCCCGCGTCTGACGTCGCCGTCAGTGACCACACCGAGCAGGCGGTTCTGGCCGTCGAGCACCAGCGCAATCTGAATGCTCCCGCTCTCGATTGCGGCAATAGCCTCGCCCACGGTCGCCTGGGTACCGACGACGGCTTTGCGCCAGGATTTCATGGCAATCTGCCTCGTATAGCGCCAGATATTGGGGGCGGCCCACGGCTGAGAGTGCTATATCGCGGCTGCGAGAGGCGGCGTCAACCCCGCCAGGGGGCCCCGGCGGAGACCTTGTTGATGCCCGCATTTTCCGGTCGAGTCTGGCGGTTTGAAGTGCCGCTGCCCAGTCGCTAAGATCGGTCTGTGCAGGGGAATCGCGATGGACGATCTGATCATCATTGGCGGCGGCGAGCACGCCTTCATGGTCTATGAGGCCGCCCTCCTGTCGGGTCAGTTCAACGTCGTCGGTTTCCTCGACCGTCTGCCGGGAACACTGGGCGATGCGCGCTATCTCGGAACCGATGACGTTGCCCCGGACTATCCGGGTGCCGCCTTTGTGGTCGGGGTTGGAACGATGCAGGCGGGGCCTGCGCGCCGGCAGATGATCGCCCGGATGCAGCTCAAGCGCTGGGCGTCGGTGATCCATCCGCGGGCGGTCGTCTCACCGTCGGCAACAATCGGTCCGGGCAGCGTCATCATGCCGGGTGCGATCGTCAATGCACGAAGCATGATCGGTCAACACTGCATCATCAATTCCGGCGCGATCGTCGAGCACGATGTGCGAGTCGGGCACTGCACGCATCTGTCTCCCGGAACGGTAGTCGGCGGCGGTGCGGAGATCGGCGACAACTGCTTTGTGGGGCTCGGAAGCCGTGTCCGCGATCACATCTCCATTGGCAACGATACGCTCGTGGCGATGGGATCTGTCGTCACGGGGTCATGGCCGCCCGGGTCCGTGCTGCGCGGCGTTCCTGCGAAGCCTCGTCGTTAAACCGGATCGTCCGGTTCGAGCGTCCGCGGCGCCGCCGTGCCGATCAAGGACCAATAGTCGATCGGCGCCCGGCCGGCGCCCGGCCGCTTGGCGGTGATGTCGGCAGGGCCAATAATCTCGCCGGCTTTCAGTGCACGTGCTGCCACGATGCTCTTGCGCGCGACAGGCACATTCCTGATTTCAGACTCTTTTGGTGCCTTCACGCCATCGCCGAGCGCAGCTTCGACGTTGCGAACGGCGCTCACCATCCGCTTGAAGTCGTCGGGCTCGAGTGACGCTGCGTGGTCGGGGCCGGCCGCTTTGCGATCCAGCGTCAGATGCTTCTCGATGATCGTGGCGCCGAGGGCAACCGCGGCCACCGAAATTTCGAGCCCGTCGGTGTGGTCGGAATAGCCGACTGGGAGGTGGAACGCTGATCGCATCGTCGCCATCGCGCTGAGGTTCACGTCCGCGACGGGGCAGGGGTACTCGGTCGTGCAATGGAGCAGGCTGACGTGTCGCGCCAGCGCGGCGCGTGCCGCCGGATCGCGCCATGCCGCACGGAATGAAGCGCCCCCTGCAGGATCGCTGCGCTGCGCGTAGCCATGCGCCAACACGCCCAGCGCCTCCTCCACCTCGCCCAGCGTCGCCATGCCGGTCGACAGGATCAGCATGGTGCCGGCCCTTGCCGCTGCATGCAGCAGCGGGGCATTGGTGAGATCGCCCGAACCGATCTTGATGCGCGGCAGCTTGAGCGACAGCAGGAGGGCGAGCGAAGCGTCGTCGAAAGGCGTCGACAGGAATTCGATGCCGCGCTCCTTGGCGCGCGCAATCAGCGTGTGATGCGCAGCGTGCGGCAGCTCGAGACGTTCCAGCATGGCCAGCTGGCTCTCACCGGCATCGGTGGTGCGCTGCTGATAGTCGGCCTTCTTCGCCGCGTGGCCCGCCAATGCCTTTGCATTGAAGGTCTGGAACTTGACGATGTCGGCGCCGGCATCTGCCGCCGCTTCGACCAGGGCCAATGCCTTTTCCAGGCTGCCGTCGTGATTGACGCCGGCTTCTGCGATAATCAGCGTGTGCGTCGTCATGGCCGCGCTCCGCTTGCGGGAGGTTCGTAGAAGCCCTTTTTCAGAAGCTGTCCGAAATCCGGGATACCGGCGATGATTTCCGCAAACCTCCGGCTCGATTCGCCGTCGCCGTAGGGGTTGATGGTGGCTTGGCGGCCGCGCTGGAGTCCCGCCGAGATGGCGGCGGCAATCGCGCTCCGTTCGGACGCTGCATGAAATACAGAGGCCGCGCGCTCGCGACCCTTCTGGCGGTCACCGATATCCACCGTGGGAACGCCGAAGGAGGGCGCTTCGAGCACGCCACTCGAGGAGTTGCCGATCACCAAGTCCACCTGGCTCATCAGGCTGAGATAGCGAAGCTGCCCGAGCGAGGCGACCGCGATCGTGTTCGGCCGGCCAGCTGCGAAAGCCTTGGTTCGGTCGTTCAGCGCGCGCCCTTCGGCATCGGCATTGGCTAGCGTGAAGACGAGACGGAAGGTGGGATCGAGCGTCGACAGTGCGGCGAACAACTCCTCCAGCTCGGCCACCGACCGCCCCGCTTCGACCGTGACGGGGTGGAACGTGACGAGCGCATTGCGTTCGCCGAGCGGCATGCCGATCGCGGTGCCTATGTCGTCGCGGTTCATCAGATCGAGATGCCTGATGGCGTCGATCCCAACCGAGCCGATGGTATGGATACGGGACGGGTGCTCACCAAGCTGCATCAACCGCCGCGTCGAGCTCTGATTGCTGGTGAAGTGCAGATGCGACATCTTGCTGATGGCATGGCGCGTGCATTCGTCGATCGCGCCCTCGGTGACGTCGCCTCCGAACAGATGCGCCATCGGCAGCCGCATGAACATCGCGGCCTGCGCAGCCGCGAACATTTCGAAACGGTCGCCGAGCACGACGACGAGATCTGGTTGCAGCCGCGTGAAGGCGTCGGCAAAACCGATCACGCCGAGCCCGACCGATTTGGCGACGCCGGCTCCGGTGTCGCTGCTGAGCAGCGTCTCGACGCGCTCGTCAACCTCGAAACCTTCCTCGCGGATGGCGTTGAAGGTGTAGCCGAACTCTGGCGCGAGATGCATGCCGGTGGCAACGAGCTGGAGCGTCAGGCCGGATGTCTCGCGTATCGCGCGCATCGGCCAGACCAGCAGCCCGAAATCGGCGCGGCTGCCGGTGACGAAACAGATTTTTCGTGCGCCACTACTCATCGCGGGGCCTGATGCTGGCGCTGCTAGGCAGGTTGATCAGCCGGCGTTCTATGGATTCCGCGGCGGAAAGATCGCCGCGGGGGTTTTGCGCGAACATCGGCAGCCTGTGCATCAACGTCCAGGCCGGGCGCGCGCCGAAGCCGGCTTCGTTGAGCGCCGCGAGCACGTTGTCCCGCTGCCCGGCATTAGCCTCGTTGAGCAGGATCGCGTTCAGCCAGTAATTGCTCGTGGTGCCCTTGGGCTCGCGCGAGAACTGGACGCCGGGAACATCCGCAAAAGCGCTCTGATAGGCTGCAGCCAACTTCCGTTTGCTGGCCAGGAAGCCGTCGAGCTGCTCGAGCTGCGCGCAGCCGAGCGCGGCGTTCAGGTTGGGCAGGCGGTAGTTGAAGCCGATCTCGTCGTGGATGAAGGCCCATTTGTGCGGCAATTTTGCCGTCGTCGTGAGGTGCTTGGCGCGGCGCCCCAGCTCCTCGTCGTTGGTGAGGATGGCGCCGCCGCCACCGGTGGTGACGATCTTGTTGCCGTTGAAGCTCAATGCTGCGAGGCGTGCCTGCGATCCGACGGCGTGGCCCTTGTAGGTCGAGCCGAGCGATTCCGCGGCATCCTCGACCAGCGCAATACCCCAGCCCCGCGCGACCGCGGTGATCTCGTCGAGCTCGACAGGGTGCCCAAACGTGTGCATCGGGGCGATCGCCGCGATGCGGCGGCCAGTCTCGCGATTGATGGTGCCGGTCGCAGTTTTCTGCGCGATCGCATCGAGGCGCACCGCGAGTGCGTGAGCGTCCATGCCGAGCGTGGCAAGCGAGCTGTCGACGAAATGCGGCGTTGCGCCGCAATAAGCGATCGCGTTCGTGGTCGCGATGAAAGTCAACGCCGGCGAGACGACCTCGTCGCCGGGCTCGACGCCGGCGAGCCTGAAGCAGGTATGCAATGCGGCCGTGCCGTTGACGACGGCTACGGCGCGCTTGGCGCCGGTGATCTCCTCCAGCATGCGTTCAAACCGATCGACGAAGGGGCCGACCGAGGAGACGAAGGTGCTCTTGATGCACTCCTCGAGGTAGGAGATCTCGTTTCCGGCGAACACCGGCTCATGCAGGCCGAGGATGCCATTAGGCGTTCCCACGGCGTGCCGCACGGCGTCGACGATCGCCCCCGGCTTGAATCGTGAGTTGTCCACCGTTTCAGACATTGTAGACGTCGGCCTTGTAGCGGCTGAGATTGGCCGGGTTGGTGAACCATTTCACCGTCTCGGCCATGCCGCGGCGCATGCCCTCGACACCGGCGTATTCCGGGCGCCAGCCGAGCTGTTGGCATGCCTTGGAATTGTCGGCCCAGAGCCGCTCGACCTCGCTGTTGGCGGGACGCAGTCGCGCCTCGTCGGTCTCGATCTCGATCGTGGTTCCCATCACGTCGGCGATCATCTGCGCGGTCGCGCCGACCGAGATCTCAAAGCCGCTGCCTAGATTGATGGTCTGGCCGACGCATTGCTCGGCCGGCGCGGTGAGGCCCGCGATCAGGCCGCGCGCGGTGTCGGTGACGAAGGAGAAATCGCGCGTCGGGCTGACGGCGCCGAGACGGATCTTGCGCTTGCCGGTCGCGATCTGGCTGATGATTGTGGGAATCACCGCGCGCGCCGACTGCCGCGGGCCGAACGTATTGAACGGCCTGATGACGATGACCGGCATGTCGAAGGAGGCATGGAACGACAGCGCCATCTGGTCGGAGGCGATCTTCGAGGCCGAGTAGGGCGATTGGCCGACCAGCGGATGGCTCTCCTTGATCGGAACGGTTTGCGCCGTGCCGTAGACCTCGCTGGTCGAGGTCTGCACGAAGCGCCGTACGCCGGCCATGCGCGCGGCCTGGAGCACGTTCACCGTGCCCTTCACGTTGGTGTCGACGTAGGAGTCGGGCGCGACGTAGGAGAAGGGGATGGCAATCAGCGCCGCCAGGTGCAGCACGTCGGTGCAGCCGGCGGTCGTCTGGATCATGAAATGCGGATCGCGAATGTCGCCGGCGACGACCTCCACGGACTGCATGATGTCGGCGGGAACCGTGTCGAGCCAACCCCAGGAGTTGAAGGAGTTGTAGTAGACGATCGCCTTGACGCGGGCCCCGGCCTTTACCAGCTCCTCGACGACATGCGAACCGATGAAGCCGTCGCTGCCGGTAACGAGGACGCGGGCGTCCCTCAGATCTGCCATGCCGGACCCCAGAAGGCGATTAAGCCAGTGTTCGCAACGAGATGGCGCTATAGCACACTGGCGGTTGCGCGCAACAGAGCAGCGTCCGATAGCTGCCAAATGTCCGGGGATGCAGCAGTTTTCGTGACGCGCGCCTGGGTCTAGCCGTCCAGGCTGAGGCACTGTCTCACGAAGGTCTCCAGATTGCCGCCTTCGAACAAATAGCCGGGCAGGCCGGCCGCGCGAGCGGCTTCGATGTCGCTGGGCTTGTCGCCGATCACCATGCTGCGCGTCATGTCGACCGGAAAACGCCGTGCGAGATCGGTGATCATGCCCGGGGCCGGCTTGCGGCGGTCGCTCGTTCGGCAATAGCGTGCGACGGTTCCGTCGGGGTGATCGGGGCAATATTCGAAGGCATCGACATGTGCACCGATCAGGGCCATCTGGTCTGCCATCCAGCGGTGCAGCGCGACAACGTGATGCTCCTCGTAATAGCCTCGTGCGACGCCGGATTGATTGGTGATGACGAAGGCAAAATAGCCGGCGTCGTTGACAGCCTTCACGGCCTCGCGCGCACCAGCGATCCATTCGAGTTTGTGCGTCTCGAAAGTGTATCCTGAATCATGATTGAGCACGCCGTCGCGATCGAAAAATACGGCCGGTCGCCGCAGCTTGTCCTGTAATTCGCGGTCGGCGCGCGCAAAATCGTCGGGAATGCCGATGTCAATGAAGTAGCCGCGATAGGCCGTGCCGCGCAGCTCGCCGGACCGGGCCAGGCCGGGGAACACGTCCTGCTCGAGCGAAGCGGGGAGCTTCGCGATGTCTGCGACGACGGATTTGTCGACGACGTAGATCCCGGCATTGACGGGGCCGGTGGCGCCTGCACCCGGAGCGATGAAATCGCGCACGACGGTGCCGTCGAGGACGACGCGCCCGTAGCGATCTCCGACAACGCCGTCGCGCAGTGCCATGTGAACGCGTCCGCTCTGCGCTCGCGCGATCAGGTCGAGAAAGTTGAAGTCGAACAGCGAGTCGCCGTTGAGCAGCAGGAAACGATCGTGCAGCAGGTCGCGTGCATGCACGAGCGCCCCGCCGGTGCCGAGCGGCTCGGTCTCGCGCGAGACCAGGATCTTTGCCCGGCCCGTGAACGCGCCGGCATAATGGCTCTCGACGATCTCGGCCTTGTGGCCGGCAAGCAAAAGGATTTCGTCGAAAACGTGATAGCGCGCGAGTTCATCGATCAGCGTGTCGAGAAACGGCCGGCCGCCGATCTCGAGCATCGGCTTCGGCACCGCCTTGGTACGCGCGCCAAGCCGCGTACCCAACCCTCCGACGAGGATGACGGCCTGTCTCAACATGAAGGTTCCTTTTCACACCGTGAGCGCTGGAGCGTGACGCCAATCTGCGACAATGCAAAGGGCATTGTTTACTCCATATCAGTGCGAGCAGGGAATGCGAACGACGACGGTCTGCCTGTTGGCGAACAGGACCGGAAACGGGCTGGCGCGAAGCGCGTCAGTGATACCTGGCTCCATCGGCTCCGACGGAGGAAAGTAGCTGAGACGCTGGTCGGCTGCGAGATGGGTCCACTCGATCGTGCGGGGCGTGATGATCGCGACCAGCTTCCAGGCGCTTTCGCCGGTCCCCAGAAGACTCTGGATCGTGGATATGGCCTGCTCAGGCGGAATTTCAGAGCCGATTAGGTCGGAAGGGGGCTGGGCCGCTTCCAGGCTCGTCGCCGGCACGCCGCGGACGGATCGCATGATTCCGCCCAATGCATCGGTCCTGCGCATCTGGAAGAAGGTCTCCGAGTTGATTGCCCCCACTAGGGGGGCGATCAGGCTGCAAGTGTTTGCAAGCCGCTGATCGCCCTCGGTCGGCTGCAGAATCGTGCGCACAACCGACTTTGCCCGGTTTGCAACCGTCTCGTTCACAGTATCCAGATTGGAGAACAGATACACGGCCGGCGCGCCCGTGACCGCCTGGACTATGCCCAACGTATACGGATCCGAGAGGATGACTCCATTCTGCAGATTTTCGCGGAGCCAACGAGCCAATTCAAGTTCTTCGGCGTTGTAGTGTGACACCACCGCAGTGCGATCGGGAATCGCACCGTAACTGTAGCTCCTGATGATGCCGGACAGACCAACTTTATCGACGGCCATGCCCAAGCCCACGATCCCCACCAGAGCGTAGGTGTAGACTCGTTGCGACTGGATCGGGGTCAATAGCGCGAGCGTGATGAGTAGCGCGACGCCTGAAATTTCCATCGGTCGCAGGAACGTCTGATAGCGGGCAAAGGGCAGGTCCGTTCGCCAAGCAAACGCGTAGACCAGAACCACGAGAACGGTCGCAAGCAGCGTGACCGTCGTGGCAACGAGGACCCGCCGATATCGAGAGGGTCTGAAATCGATCAGCAGCTGACAAAAAACCTCAGTCGCCGTGATCGCGAACAGCGACAATATGATTGCGCTGGTGCGATACAAGAATGGGAAGCCGGAGAGCACGGCAAGGCTCATCCCGCAGCCGCCGATCCAGGACCACACCAGCGTCACGAAACCTTCGGGTTGCGAACCGATCGCACCCGACGCATCCCGACGCACAGGTCGGGTCATCCACCACCAGGCAACGCCCAGCGTGACGCAGATGGAGAAGAGGGGGCCTATCGCCCGGCCAAGTTCGATCGTGGCGACGAGCGGTCCAGAGCCCAGGAACAGCTCTTCTCCCCCTTGGATCCTTCTGCCCAGGATCAGTTCCGTAATCGAGGAAAAGGTATCGTTGGCGCTCATTGGCGCAATGTAGCCGAAGCGCATTCCCGCAACGCAGACGACAACTCCGAGAATTATCGGGGGCATCACGAAAGACAGAAATCGCAGGCCCGCGATGCTGGACGCCGGCCAGACGGAAATCATCCGCACGACGGCAAGATACAGAAGCCAGCCGACCAGAACGGTCGGGACGAACAGGTAGGAGCCTCGATGAGCAAGCAGGAGCGTCGCCGGCCAGATGCAACCAAGAAAGATAGCCCCGCCATACCTTCCGGTGCCGCTCAGCATCCTGAGCAGGAACAGCCCGGCTAAAAGTAGCGCAAGCACGAGCGTGTTGTTGTTGAAGGCGAAAGCGAGCAGCAGCGTTGTGCCGGCGCTAACGGTCAGCAGCAGAGCGGATCGCGTCGACCCGCCGTTTGTGCCATGCTGCGCATTGCCTATCAGCACGCCAAGAAACACAACACTGCTGGCGACGGCGAGGCTGCCGTTTGTCATCAAGACGGCGGCGTTGCTGGTCGCGGCGAAGAAGAAGGCGATCCATTTCCGTTGGGAAGTGGGATAGAAGCCCTGCACGAAGGCATAGGAGGCCAACAGGAAGAACAGGATCGAGCAGAGGCGATAGGTCCAGCTAAATCTCAGGAGATCGAGGCCGAGCGTTCCAGCGAGGGCGCCTGCGACCGCCGAACGAAGATCGACATAGGACTGGGCCGCGTACGGATTGATGACACCGCCGTCGGCGTACTCCTGCGCAGTCTTCATCCAGTGAACATCCGCGCCGATGTCCGCATAAGGAAAGCTGGAAAATGCGCCGAACGACCACCACCATGTCATGAGGGCAATCGGTATCGACAGAATGCACCAGGTGGCCGCCGTGCGCGCTTCGTCGAGGCCTGGGCACCAGTTGCGCCATGAGCAGGCAAGTCCGAAGCAGGACACGACAACCATCGTCGCGAATTGAAGCCATATATCGCTCACCAATAGCGATAGTGCTCCGAGCAGGATGCCGGCTGCAGAGGCGCCGACGGTAAACCCGAGAACAACGAACTGCGTCTTCGTGAGCCGACATTCCGTGACGAGTTTCGCCGGCGCAATGGCCAAAATCGAAAGCCCGGTGCCGAGCTGGATCAGGAAGAACAGCAAGGTGAGGGCAAATGTGGTGGTCCACATCGCGAGATCTCTAGTGTGGGGGCCGCCCGGGCGGCCGAGAATTGGCGATCTTCAATTTCCTTTCGATGGATCGGCGGGGCGGCCGACAATCAGGGATCCCAGCGTGAACAGATCCTCGGGGGAGAAGCTTCTGAAGCGCGGTGCCAATCGTTCCAGGATCTGCTGCTCCGGCGGCCGGCGGTCTGGTTGGTCGCTGAGCAGCTCAAACCCGGCCTCTCGGAGCAGCTGGAGATACTCGCTGTGGCGCAAACGATTGACGTATTGAAAGCGCGACTGGAAGGGCGCCCAATCATCGTCGGAATAGGTCAGGAAGTTGAATGAGCTGATCGACGGATCGAAGCCCTTGAAGTGGTCGCCGTAGTCGATTTGCATGAGTACCACTCCGTCAGGACGCATGATGCGCCGCAGCTCCTTCAAGATGGCGGCGATGTCGCCTTTGGGAATGTGCTCGAGCGTTTCGACTGAGACTGCGCAGTCGATCGAACCGGCCGGCAGCCCCGTACTCCGGGCATCTCCCGGTGCGCGGTAGTCGATCCGCCAGTAACGCTCGAGGTCCTCCAGGGAGTTCAGATCGGGGTGGTCGGTCCCGCTCAGTCGAGAAATGACGGTTGCGTTGGAGCGGATCAGCTCCAGCTTGGCCAGGCGTTCGATGTCGACAGTGATGAAGCGCTCGGCCCCATGTGCGCTGAAGGCGAGTGGAACGATCAGATCTCGTCCGGTGCCGAACTCGAAGCAAGTCGACTCTCGCAACGGTCGAAGGCTGAACCTCTCGTGGACGCCTAGCAGCCGCCGCGCAAGGGTGTAGATGGATCTGACCTGCTTTTCGGGGCGCGGCAGTCGTCGTGTGACGTAGCGTTGCAGGGCGTAGTGCAGGTCTTCGCCCCCTGGGATCCTCGACAACACCGAGAACGCTCGCGCCTTTGTTTGCCAGCGCACGTCAGCATTTCCTCGCCGGAATGGTCGTGATCGAAGTGATGCTGACGAGCGATGGTTGAAGCACGATGCAGGTCCAGGAAGGCCGATGTTCCGGCATGTTTCGGGCGTTTACCAGGTCACGCAGCCGGCTCGGTCATACGGGAGCCGCAGCGGCAATGCAAGGTTTCCAGGGCAGGCAGGATCGCGTGCACTCGTAGAGGTAGCATAGAGTGTCCTCATGTCTGGATGTACTGCGACCGAGGGCTGCTCTCGAGCATTGACCACGGACTGGTGGCCTGACGCTTTGCGAATCGCTGGGTACGGCGTCGTTCCCGGTTGATTCCCTTGTGGGCTCAGCGTAAACAGGCGCTGAATCGCGTCGACGTTTTGGCATGCGGGCAAGAACATCGCGTCTGATTTGTGAAAAGCCGCCGGCCGGCTCGGTTTGTGCCGATCCCTTGTCTCCCGCCGAGTCTTTTCGAATGCCCGGTGATTTGCTGATTGGCGAGGCTGTCGCAAGAGGCTATCCGCCCGCTGTGCTCTACCTGCGCAACGACGAGACCGTCACGACGGAAGTCTGCGCATTCAACTACTTCTCGATCTTCATGAAGGATCATCCCGACGTGGATGCGCATGTCTGGTTCTTCGATGGAGCGGGTACGCCAGCCGGGTACTTCCATAGGGAACTCGGCATCAACGGACAGCTGCAATTACAGACTTCGGAGCTGTGTCCGCGGGTTTCCGGAACCGTGGCCATGACGCTGATCCCGAAGCATGAGACCAAGCTTCGTCCGGGCCGGAAGGTGACCACTGGCTATTACGCACAATATTTCTCGCAACGCGGCGCGGTGACCTTGTCGCACGAGCGCGAGCCAGTCGCGGCAGCGCCGTTCCCCACTTCTGCCTGGATGCAATCCTATCTCACGCGACTCCTGAAGGAGTCGGGCGTGGTACTCGTGAACTCCTGCATGGCCTCCGAAGGCGTCTCGGTTGGCACGGCCCGGCTCATGGCCCTGAACGGCATGGAATTGGGTCAGAGTGCGTTGCCGGAGATCGCTCCGATGGGTGCCGCGCGCATCGGCACGCTGGACCTTTTCCCCGAGGCCGAAAGGTTGATTGGCGCAGCCGAAGGTTTTGCCCTGGAGTTCAAGGGCACCAACATCGCCAGCCCGTTCAGCTACTATGAGTTCGCCAACGGCAAGTTCAGCTTGCATCACTTTTAGGGCGCATCCGTGACCCGTTTTCCCTCCAGTCCCTGGAAGCCGTATGAGCCCAGATTCATGTTCCCGACATTTGCGGGCATCGAGTCGCGTATGGGTTTTTCGATCCCTGCTTGGTATCGTCCGGTCGACATCAGGTATCTCCGCAGCCTTGTCGCCGGCAGCCTTCGAAAGAATTTTCGCGAAACCGTCAAGGATCTCGTTCCCGAGCTCGCCAGCCTGGTTGCTTCGGGCTTCAGCAAGAAGCTGAGGTTCAAGCTGCACATTCTCTCGCGCGACGGCGACTACCGCGCGACCTACGATTTTCCGGAGGACTACGCGCCGGGCGCTTCCGTCGAGGTCGAGCTGTCGCGTCTTTTTGCCTCGCTCAAGCTGCCGCAGGACGATTATCTGGTCATCGCCGTGATGTCGCGCGGACGTATGGACGGCTTCCGGTCCTCGCCTGCCAGCTATTCGATGACCTATATCGATCAGGATAACGTCGCGATCTACCGCACCGGTGCGTTTGCCCGGCCCTTGAACGAGGGCCGACTCAAAGCGCATGTCGGATTCACCGGCATCAATCCGAAGATCATCGCGACCAGCGACATCGTCAGCAGCGTGATGCTGATCAATCACTCCTCCGATCCTGAATATGCTCATTCGGCGCGGCCGACGTCGAAGCTGATCCGCGGAGACGGCGAGCAGATCGAGGCCGACTTCGGCGAGATCCCGCCGCTCGGGGCGCGTGAGATGTCGGTCGTCGACATGTTCGGCGGTCGCGTCTTCGACTTTCTAAAGCCGTTTGGAGGCCGCGGATCCACAGTCACAACCTGCGCCGGCGTGACGCTCGCGAGCCTGCATTTGCAGCGTACGAACGATAATCGGCGGACGTTGCTGGGTATCGAGCACTCGCGACCTGCGCACATGAATCTCGCTGGTATTTTGCAGCATTAGCTGGGTGGCCAATTTTCGGGCAAGGGTGATGCCGTCATGGAATGGCGCACTTGGACGATGTGGAGCTCCAACGAGGGCACGAAGACCCCACCTCTCGGATTGGTGCTGGGGTTCTGGATCGTCTCGAACGTTCTGGTCGTCGCCTGGTGGTGGGCGGACATTTCCGACAGGTTTGTCCCGGGCGTGCTGCAGTATGGCCAGATTGCCTTCATTGTCTTTGCGGCGATTGCACCGCTGGTGCTACTATATAGAGGCAGAAGAGTTTTTCTCGATCCAGTCGTGCTGGGATTGCTCGTTAGCTGCTGTCTCGCCTTGTCCGTCACGGCACATGAAGCCAATTTGCTGCGAGACCAAACGCAATACAGCCTCGATCGCGAGATTCAGTTCGGCAGATCCAATGCTGTCGAAGGCCTTATCCGACCGCTGATCGCGAGGATCACGGAGACTTACGTTGAGATCCTCGGCGACGACCACACCGAAGGTGGGTCGGGCTTCTATACTCACATCGTCATCAACTACATGTTCGATTCCCTGTCGTTCCTCGCGGTGTTTGCGTTGGCGACGTTGCTTCTTTCACCGATTTCGGCGTGGCTGTGTCTTATTACCTTTGCGTTCTATGCACAGATGGCAATATATCCGGGTCGAGTGGGCGCTCTCTTTATCGCCGGCGGATTGTTCTGGCAGCTGTTTCTGTTGGCTTCGCGACGATATCCAGCGGCGATCATTTCAGGGCTAATCATCAGCTTCGGGCGAGCCGACATCGTGTTTGCTTCGACCTTTGCGCTCATCGGCATTGCGGCGTTCGAGAGGCGATGGCCAACACTGATCGAAGCCTGTGTGCTCGCCTTGCTGATCATCTTTTCGCTGCTGGTGCCGCAGATGTTGATCTGGATGCGTCCCGACGCGGATTTCTCATCCTTCTTGGTCACCGATGGCGACTTCAGCAAGCTGGTCGGCAATCTTAAAGGCATGAAGCTTGTAGTCGCTATTGCAAGTCCGGTGCTCGCGATCGCAATCGTGAGACTAGCTCCGCTCACCCGGACGACTGCAGTCGTCGTTCCAACTGCGCTGATTCATGTCGGGCTTGTCTTGCTCATAGCGGACTTTTCCGAGACACGCCTCGTCATACCTGCACTGGGTGGACTTGCTTTCGTAGCCAGCGAAGCACTCGGGAATCTGTTGGAGCGCAAGGGTGACGTTCAGGCCGGAAGCAACTGAGATGGGGCGATCACGCGCCGCTCGATACGTATTATTCTCTCGACCACGCAGCCAGCTGGACTGCACACGAAGAATGACTGCCGGAGCTTGCGTTTACTTCCCAGAGGGCGTGTCCCTCATAAGGAGCGCCTTCAGGTATCTTCCAATGATGCGTTCCCCGCAGACACTGAGATGGTCGAGATCTCTGTACATTAGGCAATCGCCCTCCAGAAGGCCCATCGCGGCCTGATCTACGACAGTTGAGAATGATATGTAACGGAAGTCCTGGCTTCGCCGGTCAATTTTACTATGAAGATGCTTCTCGAGTGCGGAGAAGATGTCCACCGTCACAGCATTGAGGTGGAACCCTCGCCGGGCAACTCGTTTCATGTTCTCGAGATCGCGGAAATCCATTCGTGGCTCAACAAAAGGACCCAGCCAGATTGTATTGGTCATTTTGGACATGGCTTGGAGATAATCGATCGTCATGGCGATCGGACGATCGTTGAAGTGGTATTTGCCTCCAAACCTCAAGACGTCCGCAGGCTCCTGCCGATCATGCTCGTCGACCACGAGGTGCGATCCGGAGAAATGCAGAATCGCCGTCCCGACAACGTCTCGGTGAGAGTCCATGAACTTGTCGAATTCAAGATAGGGACATTCGGGAATCCTGGCCCAGGGCCGACATCCAGGGCCGACCAAGCCTACGACGAACTTGGCATAGTTGTTCCTGAACAGCGCATTGTAGATATTCATCGCATGTGAATCGCCGAGAACAATGGTTGCAGGTCCGAATCTTTTCGAACAATCGATGATCCGGTTCCATGCGGCAGGTTCCAATTGCGTTGTCCAAAATACGCAATCGCCGTCTGAACCCATGTCCCTGATGAAATCGCCCCCAGTGTTGCGCTCCAGCAATTCGGATAGACGGCGAGTTTCGTCGCTGCTGAAGTATGGTCGTTGTTCTTCGAATCCGTTCGTGGCGATCGCGGCGATGCCGATGCCGGCAAGGCAGGACATTCCGAGCGAGCAAAGTGCAACCAGTGTCGGCCCTCTCAACCACTTCCGATCTCTGGCCGGCTGCTCGATAAAGCGGTAGGTCGCGACGGCAAGCACGAGAGAGATCGCGGTCAGCGCCAAAGACAGCTCGACGCTAGGCCGGTCGAAGCCGCTCAATCGAGCGAAAACAAACACCGGCTGATGCCACAAATAGGCGCTGTAGCTAATGAGGCCGATCGATACCGGAATTCGACTTCCCAGGAGCTTGCCGGTTCTCGTCTCGGCGCTTGCAAATGCGATGATTAGGGAAGCCCCAAGGACTGGTGGCAGCGCGCGGAACCCGGGGTATCGAACTTCCCCATGGTCAAGAAGGCTGTAACCGATAAGCGCGATGCCGACGACAACGAAAATGTCGAGCGCGGTATTTGGCAGCTCAGCCCTTAGTTTCGTCACTGGCCATAACGCCAGAACGGCGCCAATGAGCAACTCCCAGAGCCGGCTCGGAATCAGATAGAACGTAGCTTCCTTGGTCTGAGGGCCCCATTGGGCATAGGCAATGCTCGCGAGCGCAATCGCGGCGAACAGCATGCCTGCTCGCCTGCGGCCAAATCGCAAGGCGCCCATCAGTACAATGGGGAACGCCAGGTAAAACTGCTCTTCGACGCCGAGGCTCCACGTATGCAACAGCGGCTTCAGTTCGGCGGCCCTGTCGAAGTAACCACTCTGCGCCCAGAAAAAGACGTTCGACGCGAATGCGCACACCGCGATCACGCTTTTCGAGAATTCGGTCACCTCGCGTGGAAGCATGAAGATGAGAACGAAAGGAACGCAGGCGAGTAGAACCACGATGAGTGCGGGCAATATTCTCCGGACCCGCCTTTCGTAGAAGGCTGCGAACGTGAATCTGCCGTCCTCCATCTCCGTGCTGATGATGGATGTGATCAGATAGCCGCTGATGACGAAGAATATGTCGACGCCGAGGTAGCCTCCCGGGATCGCATTCAGTCCGGCGTGGAAGAGAATAACCGAAAGAACGGCGATCGCTCTAAGGCCATCGATTTCGGGACGATAATGCACTTGGTGCCGCTACCACACGCTTCGTCCGCCGTCCATGACGAGGTTCTGGCCCGTCATGTAGCTCGAGGCATCCGAGCACAGGAATTGCACGGCGGCGCGGTACTCGTCGACATCGGCCATGCGGCCCATCGGGATCAGGCGCGTCAGTCGCTCAACGAAGGCGGGATCCTGGTTGTTGAAGACGCCGCCGGGAGAGATCGCATTGACGCGGACGCCGTGATCGGCCCAGTAGGTCGCCAGATACTTCGTCAGCCCGATCAAACCGTGCTTGATCACGGAGTAGGTTACCGGTTTCACCGGCTGTTCCTCCTCGCGCGTCACCTGCGGCTGGCGGTAGAGCCGCTGGTCCGGCGCGATCACGCCGAGATCGGAGGCGATGTTGAGGATCACGCCGCGGCCGCGCGTTGCCATCGCGCCGCCGAACACCTGGGCGCACAGCATCGCACCGGTCAGGCCCACGGCGATCTCGGTCTGCCATTGCGGCACCGGAAACGCCTCGAAGCGGGAAGAATGCATCACGCCGGGCGCGGAGGTCACCTTGGGGTCGATCGCCGCGTTGTTGACGAGGATGTCGACGGATACGCCGCGGCCGGAAAGCTGCTCGTTTGCAGCCCGCACCGAGTCGAGTGTGGTGACGTCGATCGCAAGCGCGATCAGGTCGGCGGACGGCGCGTTCTGCTTGAGCGCGGCAACCGCTGCTTCGGCCTGCTTAAGTCCGACGTCAGTGACGACGACGCGCGCGCCGGCCTCTGCCAGCGCGGCGACATGCTGCCGCCCGAGCAGGCCGCCTGCGCCGGTCACGAGGGCGGTGCGGCCGGTCAGGTCATAGCGTGAGGACGGGCTTGCCATCGGAAGGCTCCTGTTCAACTGCGCAACTGACCGCCGTCGGCGACCATCACGCTGCCGGTGATGAACGAAGCTCGGGGCGAGGCGAGAAAAGCCACGAGGTCGGCGATCTCTTCCGGCTTACCCAGCCGGCGCAGCGCCACATCACGGACGAGCATCTCCTCGACCGCAGCACTGTCCTCGGCGAGCTTGCGCGCCCAGGTGCCGTCCACGGCCAGGATGTTGCCCGGCGCTACCGCATTGATGCGGATGCCTTCGAGCGCCAGCGGCCGGGCCAGGCCGCGCACGGTCGCATTCAGCGCGGCTTTCGCTGCGGAGTAGGTGACGGGCGCGCCAAGCGCTGCCATGCCCGCGATCGAAGAGATGCAGACGATGGCCCGATCGCCGCCGCCGCGTGCCATCAGCGGCCGGCCCGCCTCGATCATGTTGGTTGTGGCGAAGAGATTGAGGTCCATCACCCGCGACCACTCCGCCGCAGTTTCCTTCCCGGGGGGTACGGAGGTGCCGCTACCGACGTTGCAGACCAGGATGTCGAGGCGCCCCCACTGCCGTTCGACCTCGTGCATCAGCGTCGCGACAACAGCCGGATCGGTGACATCGGCCACGTGTACCGATGTGCTGCCGCCGACTGCAGCCCGTGCGGCATCCAGCGCGTCTGTGCCTCGCGCGGCGAGCGCGACCTTGGCGCCTTCCCCGGCGAGCGTCGTCGCGATCGCAAGGCCGATCCCACGGCTGGCGCCGGTGACGAGAGCGACGCGATCGTTCAGCTCGAGCTTCATCGCGCCGCGTCCTCGATCCAGCGAACCGTCATGTCGCGATATTTCGCGAGCGCGCCTGCGTGATCGCCATCGCTGGCTCGTGCGGTTTGCAGGATGTACTGGCCCTTGTAGCCGGATCGCTCGATCAGCCGGATCGTGTTCGCCAGATCGGCATCGCCGGTGCCGAGCGGAACGGTGGTGCCGCCCCTGACACGGTCCTTCACGTGCACGTTGAGAATGCGCGGCGCGTAAGCGTCGATCTCCTCGGCGCTGTCGTAGCCGAGCGAAGCGCTGTTGCCGCTGTCGTAGTTGATTCCGAAGACCTCTGCCGGAAACGACGTCATGAAGTGCGCGAGCTCGCGCGGGGGCAGATCGGACTCGAAGACGATCCTGACATTGCGCCTTGCAAGTGTCTCCGATCGCGCGAGCAGCACGCGCTTCAACGTGTCGCTCTCCCTCTGGCGCTCGATCTTGCCGTTGTCGACCAGTGGGACCACGACGAACTCGATGCCGACGCGGCTACAGGCGGCGATCAGGAGGTCGAGGTCGGCGACGAGCGCGTCGCGCACGACGGCGTCGACCTTCCAGAACGGCGCCTGCATGAAACAGTCGCCGGTCAAGCTCGGGATCCGCACGGTGTTCTCCCGCGACAGTGCCAGAATCTCCTGCTGTCCCGGCTCGGTCATCAACGGATTTTCGCGAAGCCGCTCCTGATCGATGGTCCACTCCATCTGCGTCAGGCCGAGCGCCTTGGCGCGAGGAAATTCCTCGCGCCATTCATTCCACGGGAATGCCTGGATCTTGCCGTCGACCAGTGCCGACAGGCGTCCCTGCATGAAACCGATGCGTTGCAGTGTTGCGGTCACGATGTGCTGTCCGAGCTGATGGCGAGACCCTTGCTGGTCCAGCCGCCGTCGACGAAGATCTCCTGGCCGGTCACATAGGCGGAGGCTTCCGACGCCAGAAAAACGGCGGCGCCGACCATGTCGGCCGGCTGCCCCCAGCGGCCGAGCATGGTGTGGCGGCGCCTCGCCTCGTGCATGACGGGGTCGGCAAAGCTCTTCGCGGTCATCTCGGTCGCGACGTAGCCCGGCGCGAGCGCGTTGACGCGGATGCCGTCGGCGGCATAGTCGGCGGCGAGTGCGCGCGTCAGCCCGGCAAGACCCGCCTTCGCCGCCACGTAGCCGGGATTGCCGGGAAAGCCGCGGACAGAGTTGATGCTGGTGACGTTGACGATCGCCGCAGAGCCCGCGTTCTTCAGAAGCGGATAGGCGGCAAGGATGGTGGCGTAGACGCCGGTGAGGTCGGTTGCGACCGTGGCGCGGAAGCGCGCGAGCTCGCTTTCGGTGCTCTGCACCGGAAGACTGATGCCGGCGGCATTCACGAGTGCGTCGATGCGCTCGCCCTTTGCCGCAATGGTGCGGAACGCGTGTTCGATTGCTCCGTCATCGGAAAGGTCGCAGCCAATGGCGGTGACGCCCTGCGGCGCGGTTCCGGACCGGCTGAGGCCGAACACCATGGCACCCGCATCCTGCAGGCCGCTCGCAATCGCCGCGCCAATCCCGCGCGAGGCGCCGGTGACGACCGCGATCTTGCCTGCGAGAGAGAACGCGCTGAGATCAGGCATAGCCGTAACTGCGCATGATGGCGGCGCACAGCTTGACGTCTTCAGGGCGGTCGATCTGGAACATCTTGTGACGCTCCATCACGTGAAAGCCGATCTTGCCGCCGAGACGATTGTTGTGCTCGCGCAGGAGGGATGGGATCAGGACGTAGAACGAGCCGTTCTCGAGATAGCGCTTCTCGATCTGCTGTCGCATCCGGCGGTTGCGATAGTCGTAGTTGATCGGCTCCGGTCCGCTCGCACCGATCCGCCAGTTGAAGTAGTCCTCGACCTCACAGACCGAGAGCAGGCTGTCGAGTTGGTCGCGATCGAAGGTCGCAAGCGCGCTCTCTATGTCGCCGGGCTCGCGGATCGGCGATGTGGCCTGAAGTGCGACGATGCGCTCAAACCGTCCCATTCGCGCCTCGGTCGCGTCAAGGGCATGCAGCCAGGCGGATTCGGAGGAGGCGAGGTCACCCGAAATGTCATCCGGACGCCGCACGCCGACCGCTCCTGCGGCCTCGGCGGCGGCGAGGATATTGTCGCTGTCCGACGAGACCGCCACAACGTCGACGCCACGCGCGGCGCGTGCCTGCTCGACCGTCCAGGCGATCAGCGGCTTGCCGCAGAGATCAAGCAGGTTCTTGTGCGGGATGCCCTTGGAGCCGCCGCGCGCAGCGATCACGGCCAGCGTCTTGCGCGCCATCAGATGTGTCCCTCGAGACGCTCGAGCGCGGTCCAGAAGCCTTCACCCATGTTCTTGTGGCCCTGCCATATTTCGGGAATGAACGACGCCGTCGGCGCATGCTTGCGCAGCACCTGTCCGATCTCGTCGAAATCGATCTCGCCTTCGCCGATCTGGAGACCTTCGCCGTCGAGCCCCTTGGCGTCGCCGAAATGCAGATGCGCGGTGTGCGGCCCGAGTTGGGCCAGGCCTTGCGCAAAGTCGAAGCCGAAATGGTTGGCGGCGAGCTTGGTGTGGGAGATGTCGACGCACATGCGCAGATCATGCTTGGCGCAGAACGCGGCCGATTCCTCCGGAAAGATGAAGATGTTCTGATGACGCTGGCCGCCGAAATGCCAGGGGAACGGCGCCATGGTCTGCGGCGTCAGCTCGACGCCGTCCATGTCGAGCTCGGTCAAGCTCTGGGCAAAGATGCGGTAACGCTCGGCTTTCTCCTCCGGCGACAGCGGCTCGTCCATGGTGAAGCCGCCGATATTGGCGACGATGGGTGGACGCCCGGTCTTGGGAAAGAACTTCTTGAGTCCGCGGGTGATGTCGATCACCGCCTGCGTCTGCTCCAGCGAGTAGCGACGCAGCGCCTCGTCGGGAGTGGCGAGATCCATGAGCTTGGAGCCGGCAAACAGCTCCGGCGCATGCACGACGAAGCCGAGATCATAGGTGCCGGACAGATAGGTTGCGGGATCGCGTTCCATGTCGCTGTAGCTGAGATGGAATTCGATAATGTCGGGCTCGCAGATGTCCAGGAAGCGTGCGGTGTCGTGATAGCGCACCGGCACACCCCAAGGGCGGTCGAAGCGGTAGCGCCGTGCCTTTGCGACGCCCTCGTCGAGATCGCTCTGGAAGAAATAGTCATCCGCAGCCATCGTTCGCGTCAGCTTGCGGCCGAGCAGTGCCGGCATCTTCAGCGGCGACAGTCCCTGTCCCGGGCTCTTCACGGCGATGTCGCCTTCGGAGATCACCGTGCCGGCCGAGAGGTCGCGCGCGGCCACCAGGCTCTTGGCGAGGTTTTCGCGGTTGATCAGCTCGCCCTGGCTCAGTGCACGTTCCGCGAGCTTCTCGCCGCGCGCCGCCTCGACCTCGCGGATGCCGGAGACGAGTGCCTTGAACTCCTCCGGCTCCAGGCTCGCGGCATGGTCCGGGCCTTCCATCTCGCGGTCGAGCGTGATGTGGCGTTCGATGACGACGGCGCCGAGCGCGACAGCCGCAATCGAAACGGCAATGCCGCGCTCGTGACCCGAATAACCGACGACAGGGTGGATCTCGCGCAGCGTCTCCATGAAACGCAGATGGATGTTGTGGAGCGCTGCCGGATAGGTGCTCTGGCAGTGCAGGAGCACGTAGCTGGCATTCCGGTCGTCGAGGAATTTCGCGGCGGCCTTGATCTCGTCCGTCGTGCTCATGCCGGTCGAGACGATCAGCGTCTTGCCAGTCGCGGTGAGGCGAGCGAGCAGCGGCAGGTTGGTGAGGTCGGCCGAGGCGACCTTGTAGGCCTGTACGCCGAAGCCTTCGAGTACGGCGACGCTCTTCGCGTCCCAGGGCGTGCAGAGGTACTGGATACCCTTCGTTGCGCAATACTCGGCGATCTTCTTCTGTTGCGCGGTCGGCAGCTCGAAGCGGCGCAAGAGATCCAGCGTATACTCGACCGCGAGGTCGTCATCCTTCCCCGACAGGCTCGAGGCGCGATAGACCTCGTCGAGCTTGCGCATCTGGAATTTGGCGCAATCGGCGCCGGCGGCGACCGCGGCATCGACCAGCGCAATGGCGCGCTCGAAATCGCCATTATGGTTGTTGCCGATTTCGGCGATGACGTAGCAGGGCTCATCGTCGCCCAGAAGACGGTTGCCGATGCGAACCAAGGCGGGCTGTTTGGGCGATGTCATCAACATTCTCGTCTCATATGCGTCAGGCCAGCCGCGCGGGAAAACGCGACTTCCACGTGCGCAGCCCGTTCTCCTCGAACATGATGCGCGAGCAGCTATGCCCCTCCTGTTCCAGCGCCGCAATGAGCTGGTAGCGCTCGAACGGACGTACGAAGAACAGGAAGTATCCGCCGCCGCCGGCGCCCAGCAGCTTGCCGCCGACCGCGCCGTGCTGCTTGGCGAAATCGTAGATCGCGTCGATCGCGTCCGACGAGATCTTCGAGCTCAGCTTCCGCTTGGCGTGCCAGGCCTCGTCGATCAGCCGGCCGCATTCCAGGAGCTGGCCGCGCAGCAGATGACGCCTTATGTCGCGCGTCACTTCCTTCTGCTTGGCGGCCGCGGCGACGGCGTCGCTGGTCTCGTGCTGGGCCTTCTGGTCGCGGTGAATGGCGCCGGAATCGCGGCCGGAGCCGGTGTAGCAGAGCACCAGGCTTTCCTCGAGCTCGGCGATGATGTTGGGATCGAGGCGAAGCGGCACGATCGTGTTCTGGTCGGAGAAGAACTCCATGTGGTTGAAGCCGCCGAACACGGTGGCGTACTGATCCTGCCAGCCGCCGGGAATGTTGAGCATCAGCCGCTCGGCCTGGAACGCCATCTCCGCGATCTCGTGGCGGTCCCACTGATCCCCGCGGAATTCGTTGAAGCAGCCGATGATCGCGGACGAGACCACCGCCGAGCCGCCGAGACCGGAGCCGACCGGGAAATCGGCGGACACCTCGAGCTCGAATCCGTAAGTCGGCTTGATCAGGCGCACGACCGACTTGATCAGCGCGAGATCTCCGCCCGTTTCGAGTTCTGCGAGATTGTCGGCCTCGACCGTGCAGCGGAAGTCGTGCGAGTAGATGCGGATGCTCGGATCGCTCCGGCGCCGCAGCGTCGCGTGAGCGTACATCTTGATCGTGGCGCTGATCACCGCGCCTCCGTCATTGGCCACGAAGTAGTGCGTCAGGTCGGTG
Organism: Bradyrhizobium cedriense; assembly: GCF_054602315.1. Lineage (NCBI taxonomy): Bacteria > Pseudomonadati > Pseudomonadota > Alphaproteobacteria > Hyphomicrobiales > Nitrobacteraceae > Bradyrhizobium > Bradyrhizobium cedriense. The sequence goes on from NZ_JBTSWB010000001.1 coordinate 978,377, forward strand.
CCGCCGCCGGAGAAGCTGATCCGCACCGGCGAGCGCGCGCGGGCGAACACCTCGCTCTCTTCCGACAGGTTGAACAGCTCGCGGCTGAAGACGTCGACCAGCCGCCCGTCGCCATCGAGGATCGGCACGACGTGCACGCGCTGGTCGAGCAGCTTGAGGATCTGCTCGCGCGGCCCGCCGGTCGGCGCCCAGACGAAGTTGCGATTGACGCAAGTCGCAACCCGGTCGTGGATCGTGATGCCGGTCAGCATGCGCCTGCGGATGTCGCCGTCCGTCACGGCACCGACGATTCGTCCGCTCGCGTCCTGCGCGAACAGGATGCCGAGCATGTTGGCATTCAGGCGCCGGAAGGCTTCCTCAATGGTCTCGGTCTCGGCGATGGTGACGAGGGTTCGTTCAAGCACGTTTTGGGGTCCAGGAAGGGCCAATTCCAGGCCATATCGCAGCAGGTTGGTAATACGGGAGCCGCAGGGTCGATGCAAGGTTCCTGCGCCCCGGGGCATCGCGCCAGTATGACTGCCGTCAAGCACTCCGGCCGGGCCGTAGCCGATTTACATTGGCGGTGGTTTCTATAGAAGGCTCCGCAAGGGGTCTACACGACATGTATGTGATCGGAATCAGCTCGGGGATCAAGCACGGGCACCATGACGGTGCGGCGGTGCTGTTGCGGGACGGCGAGTTGATCGCAGCCGCGGAGGAGGAGCGCTTCACGCTGGCGAAACACGCGCGCGGCGAGCTGCCGCGCGGCGCGATCGGATTCTGCCTGAAGCAGGCCGGCATCACCATGCGTGAGGTCGACTGGATCTGCTCGCCGCTGAAGACCTATACGAACTACGCGCAACGCCTCACCGATTATTTCAAATACCAGTTCGGCCACAGCCCGAAGATCGAACTCTACGACCATCATCTCTGTCATGCCGCGAGCTCGTTCTACGGCTCCGGTTTTTCGGAGGCGACCGTCGCCTGCTTCGATTTCTCGGGCGATTCCAGCTCCGGCCTCGTGGCGCATGCGCGCGGCAATGATTTCCGCGTGCTGACCCGATTTGGTCGCCACAACAGTCTTGGTCTCTATTACGGGATGTTGACGCAGTATCTCGGCTATCAGATGACCAATGACGAGTACAAGGTCATGGGCCTGTCGTCCTATGGCAGCCCGGACTATCTCGACAAGTTCGCCAAGCTCCTGCGCCCATGCGGCATCAGCTACGAGCTGGATCCCGATCTCGACAAGCGCAGGCGCGACGCGGGCATCTTCACCAGCGATTTCTCGACGCGGCAGGAGCGCATCTTCACCGAGAAGATGGAGGAGATTCTGGGTCCTCGGCGGCTGCGCGGCGAGCCGCTCGACCAGCGGCTCACCAACATCGCCGCGAGCGGCCAGAAACAGCTCGAGATCGTCACCACCGAGGTAATCCGGTCCGCGATCGCCGAGACCGGCTGCGCGGACGTCTGCATCGCCGGTGGTGTCGGCCTGAATTGCAAGATGAACATGGAGATTGCGGCCGAGCCGTCCGTGAAGCGTCTTTACGTGCCTCCGGTGCCGCACGATGCGGGCGTGGCGCTCGGTGCCGCGATGATGAAATGCGCCGAGGCGGGCCACGCAATTGCGCCGCTGACCCATGCTTACTGGGGACCGGAATATTCCAACGACACGATCCGGGAGACTCTGGACAAGATCGGCGCGCGGTTCGAGCGGCTCGACGATCCCGTGTCGCGCTGCGTCGCAGACCTGACGGAGCAGAAGACGGTGGGCTGGTTCCAGGGACGGATGGAGTATGGTCCGCGGGCGCTCGGCAACCGCTCGATCCTGGCCGACCCGCGCCAAGCGGGCATGAAGGACCGCATCAATCTCACCATCAAATACCGCGAGGAGTTCCGTCCGTTCTGCCCTTCGGTGCTGTATGAACGCCAGGCCGACTACTTCGAGGACACGTTCGACGCGCCGTTCATGGTGGTGACGTTCCCGGTCAACGAGAAGGTCGCCGAGACCATGCCTGCGGTGGTCCATGTCGACAACACCGCGCGCATCCAGAGCGTCCATGCGAACACCAATCCGCTCTACAGCCGCCTGATCGGCGAATTCGCGAAGGCGACCTCTCTGCCGGTTCTGATCAACACCAGCCTAAACATCAACGAGCAGCCGACGGTGAACGCTCCGTTGGAGGCGTTGCACACGTATTTCTGCTCCGGTCTGGACGTGCTCTATCTCGGCAATTACCGGCTGTCGAAATCGAATTGACCTTAAGTGGAATATCGCCCCGAAATAGATGGACTTAGAGCGATCGCCGTTCTCTCGGTCATGCTCTTCCATGCGGGCATCAAGGCGCTGCCGGGCGGCTATCTCGGTGTCGACATATTCTTCGTCATCAGCGGCTATCTGATCACCTCCATCATCAGCACCGAGATGGAGCAGGGCAGGTTTACATTCGCGGCATTTTACGAAAGACGGGCGCGGAGAATATTGCCGGCACTCATCGTGGTTGTGCTGGTGTGCACCCCTCTCGTTGTCATTCTCATGCTTCCGCGCGAGGTGCTCGAGTTCTCGAAGAGCGTGATCGCGGTGTGCGCGTTCGTGTCGAATGTATTTTTCTGGTCGCAGAGCGGCTACTTCGACCGGATAGCCGAACTGAAGCCGCTGTTGCATACGTGGAGCCTCGGCGTCGAAGAGCAGTTCTACCTGATCTTCCCCATTCTCCTGATGGGCGCTCTGAAGTTCGGTCGGAAGTGGGCCGGAGTGCTGCTCGCCGCGATCGCCGTTGCAAGCATCAGCTACGCCCAATGGGGACCCCAGACCAAGGAAGCCACCTTCTATTTGATTCCGAGCCGCCTCTGGGAACTGCTAATGGGCGCTGTTCTGGCCTTGTGGCCCGTCACGAAGTTGCGGGCCCGGCTGTCAAACGCAACGCTCGACACTTTGGTCCTCGTCGGCATCGGGCTTATTGCGTTCGGCCTTTTTGAGCGCGGCGGATTCAAATATCCGGGTTTTCGCGCTCTGACCCCCGTGGCCGGAGCCTGGCTCGTCATTGCGTTCGCGACCACTCGGACGACGGTCGGAAGGGTGCTCGGAAGTCGGATCCCGGTCGCGATCGGGCTCGTCAGCTACAGCGCCTATCTGTGGCATCAGCCGGTGTTGGTGTTCGCCAGATTGAGCGGCTTTGATCGCCCCAGTATAGGTGTCGCGCTTGCGCTGACGGCTGGTTCTTTCGTGCTTGCCGTCTTGACCTATCGCCTGGTCGAGCAGCCGGCCAGAGATCGCAAATGGCTGAGAAAGCCGGCGCTGATTGCGGCTTGCTCGCTCGGCATATTCTCTCTCGCCGGCACCAGTATCGCTGCGATCGCCACCAACGGATTCGAAAAGCAAGGTCTTTACTTCAGCGGAGACGATACGCGTCGTCTCTACCAACTGCTCATGCGTGACACCGGGGGCGAGCTCACGCGCGACATGGCCACGGATGGCAATTGCGTTTTCTGGATGACGCAGCTCGAACCTGCCGCCTGGGGCCGGCTCGTCGATTGCTCGAAGAGGTTTGGACCCGGGACAGTCGTTATCGGCGACTCCCACGCGATGAACATCTACAACGCACTGTCCAGGAACAACTATGGCAAGTTCGTCGTTGGGCTGGTCAACCCTGGCTGCCGCCCTTGGGACAACACGAGACGTGAATGTCCCTATATTGGATTCGGCGAATTCATGGATGCGCATCGGGAAGTTGTCGGGACGGTCATCCTGCATTTCTCCGGATCCCATCTCGTGCTCGACGAAAATGATCAGGAAGAGCCCGGCGAGGTGCTGAAATTTGACGGCAAGTACCATTTCAACGATAACGCGATCACCCAGACCATCGGCTATCTGCAAGCCATGTCTGGGATGACCAGGACAATCTGGCTTGGTCCCTTCGTCGAACCGAGACTCAATTTCGCCGACTTTGAAGGGATGAAGAAGGTCGCGCGAGAGGGGTATCCCGTCAGTCCCGTGACGGCGGGTATCTTTTCGGCGCTCGAGAAGCACTTGCGTAGCACCGTTGACCTGCGACGCAGGAACTTCGACTACGTATCGTTCTTCGATATCATCAATCCCGATGCGATGAATCTGCTGAGCGGCGATTGCTTGATGTACAGGGATTTCGATCATCTCAGCGTTTGCGGCGAGACCGTCGTCGGCAAGGATTTGAAGGCGCGCCTTTCGCGATATGCCTCTCCGGAGCGGTGAGCGGGGACGGGCGGCTTCAGACGCCTCTCAGGGATGCTACCGCTCGTCCGCGATCACCTTGCCGTCGTTCGGCAGCACGCCGGGGCTGACCAGTTCGACGGTGCCGCCGAGTTTCGTTACGGCGCGCAAAGTGTCTGCGACCTCTTCGCGTAGCGTTTCGTTCGCTGCCGCCGTCTCCGCTCTCAACGTCATTGCGTCGGTCTCGCCTTGGCGTGTGACGACGAGGCGTAGCCTTCCGAGCGCAGAGTGGCGCTTGCCGATCTCGGCGACCTGCTCGGGCCGGACGAACATGCCCTTCACCTTGGTGGTCTGGTCGGCGCGTCCCATCCAGCCCTTGATGCGCATATTGGTGCGCCCGCATGGGCTCGTACCCGGCAAAGCCGCGGTGAGGTCGCCGAGGGCGAGCCGGATCCAGGGATGGTGCGGATCGAGCGAGGTCACCACGATCTCGCCGACATCGCCCGGCACTACCGGATCCCCGGTGCCGGGCTTGACGATCTCCAGGATCAAGTCCTCGTTCACGACCATGCCTTCGTGCGCCTCGGTCTCGAAAGCGATGAGGCCGAGATCGGCGGTGCCGAAGGCCTGGTAGGCATCGATGCCGCGCGCCTTGATCTCGGCCTGGAGCGAGGGCGGAAACGCGGCGCCCGAAACCAGCGCGCGCTTGATCGAGGAAATGTCGCGCCCCGAGCTTGCTGCAGCGTCGAGCAGGATTTTCAGGAAATCCGGTGTGCCGCTGTAGCCGACCGGCCGGTAGGCTTCGATCAGCTCGAATTGCTGCTCGGCATTGCCCGGACCCGCCGGGATCACCGCGCAGCCCAGGGCGCGCGCGGACGAGTCGAAGATGAAGCCGCCGGGGGTCAGGTGGTAACTGAAGGTGTTGAGGACGATGTCGTCGGGACGGAACCCGGCTGCGAACAGCGCCCTTGCACCGCGCCAGGGATCGGCCTGCCGCCCTTCCGGCTCGAAGATCGGGCCGGGGGAGGTGAAGAGGCGGGCGAACGAGCCGGGGGCGCCCGCCACGAAGCCTCCGAAGGGCGCAGAGGCCTTGTGCAGGGCGGGCAGTTCCGACTTGCGCAACACCGGCAGGCCTGCCAGAGCCGCCCTGGAGGTCACGGCGGCGGGATCGAAACCTCTGAGCCGCTCGGCATAGGCCGGGGCGGCCGTCGCGGCGCGCAGCACCTCCGGAAGGCGGGAGAACAGGTCGGCCTCGCGCGCGGCCTGCTCACGCGTCTCGCGGGCGTCGTAATGGGCGGTCATGGCTGTTCTTTCCGTGTTGGCATCCGTTGCGCGCCGCCGCCGGCATGGCTATCAGACCGCGATGGGCGAGGCTTGAAGAGGACGCGATGGCGGACGAAGGAATCATTGCGGCGGACGAGGCGCCGGGTGTCGTCGCACGCCTGAAGCGCCGCATGATCGACGAGGCGCTGCCGCTGTGGTCGACGGTCGGCTGGGATCACGCCGCGGGCGGCTTCATCGACAGGCTGCACCCTGACGGCGCGGCGGATGCGGCCGCGCCCCGGCGCGTGTTCGTGCAGGCGCGCCAGATCTGGTGCTATGCCAAGGCCGCTCAGATGGGCTGGTACCCTGAGGGGCGCGCCATCGCGCTGAAGGGGCTGGAGCATCTGCTGGCCCGTGCGAAGGCGCCCGATGGCCGGCCCGGCTACGTCCACCGGCTGACGTCGGAAGGATCGGTGCTGGATGCCCGGCGCGATGCCTATGACCACGCCTTCATCCTGTTTGCACTCGCGAGCGTCTACGCGCTCGACCAGGACGCGCAGGTGCGCGCCGAGATTGATGCGCTGCTCGCCTTCCTCGACGGCCATCTGCGTTCGCCGCATGGCGGCGTTCACGAAGGCCTTCCGGTCTCGCTGCCGCGCCGGCAGAACCCGCACATGCATCTGTTCGAGGCGATGATCGCGTGCTTCGAGGCGACTCACGACCTGTCGTTCCAGAACCGAGCCGGAGAGTTCTTCGCACTGTTCCTGGCCAGTCTCTACGACAAGCAGAAGCGCATCCTGACAGAGTATTTCGAGGAGGACTGGTCGAAGATCGAGCCTGTCAGCGTCGAGCCGGGCCACCAGGCGGAATGGGTGTGGCTGCTGAAGGGTTTCGAGCGCATCACAGGCTGTCCGACCGGGCCGCGGCGCGCCGAACTGCTGGCGACCGCGCTGCGCTATCGCGACGAGGCCACCGGCTGCCTGTTCGACGAGGGGGACGACGCCGGCAACATCCGCCGCAGCACGCGCCGGTTGTGGCCGCAGACCGAGATCGCGAAGGCGTGGATCGCGCAAGCCGAGTCCGGGGAGGCGGGTGCGGCGGATGAGGCGCGCGCATCGCTGGTGCGGCTCGAACGGCATTATCTCAGCCATCCCGTGAAGGGCGGCTGGTATGACCAGTTCGATCGCGACGGCAGATCGCTGATCGACACCATTCCTGCGTCGTCGTTCTATCATGTTCTCTGCGCAGTCACGGAAGCGGAGCAGGTGCTCGAAAGCTAGAGCTCTTTTGTATCGACGCGTCTTCTTCACGCGAACCGGTCCTACTTCGCTTGAAAATGCTACAGCCAGCGCTTGCGCCGCTTGAAGCTCTTGAGGTTCTTGAAGCTCTTGCGCTGGTCGCCGGCGCCGCCGAGATAGAACTCCTTGACGTCCTCGTTGTCGCGCAATTCGTCCGCGCTGCCGTCGAGCACGACCTTGCCCTGTTCCATGATGTAGCCGTGGCTTGCCACCGAAAGCGCAGCGCGCGCGTTCTGCTCGACCAGCAGGATGGTGACGCCGAGGTCGCGGTTGATCTTCTGGATGATCGAGAACACCTCCTTCACCAGCAGCGGCGACAGGCCCATCGAAGGCTCGTCCATCAAAATCATCTTCGGGCGCGCCATCAGCGCGCGGCCGATCGCGAGCATCTGCTGCTCGCCGCCGGAGAGATAGCCGGCAAGGCCAGTGCGCTCCTTCAGGCGCGGGAAGTAGTTGAAGACCATGTCGAGATCGGCATCGACCTCGCGGTCCCTGCGGGTGAAGGCACCGAGCTTGAGGTTCTCCAGCGACGTCATGTCGGCGATGATGCGGCGGCCCTCCATCACCTGGAAGATGCCGCGGCGGACGATCTTGTCGGGGTCGATGCCGTTGATCCGGTCACCTTCGAACAGGATCTCGCCGCGGGTAACCTCGCCGTCTTCGGTCTTGAGCAGCCCGGAAATCGCCTTCAGCGTCGTCGACTTGCCGGCGCCGTTGGCGCCCAGGAGCGCCACGATCGCACCCTTGGGCACGTCCAGGCTCAGGCCCCGCAGCACCAGGATGACGTCGTCATAGACGACCTCGATGTTGCGCACGGCGAGGAGGGACGGGGCGGGGAGGACCGTAGGCGAGGGACGGGCTGCTTCAATGGTCGGGGACATGCGTCTTCGTTCTCCGCTGTCGTCACCCGCGAAGACGGGTGACCCGGTATTCCACAGCCGCCGGAGATTCATCGAGAAGCTGCGGCGCGCTGGATCCCCCGCTCCAGCGCGCATTGCGCACAAGGCGGGGGATCACAGTTGTGCGTCAGGAAATACTGAGGCTCACCACCCCAGCAATTCCGGCTTGCGCGGCAGTTCGACGGTCTTGACCTTCTCGAGCTTGATCGTGCCCTTGGTCATGAGGTCGTTGAGGTCGCCGTCGGTCGGGCCGGATACCTTGGTACGATAGAGATCGACCTTCAGCGTGCCGCGATGGTCCTTCTCGGTCCAGGTCGACGCATTGCAGACGCCTTCCATTCCGGCCGGCACCCAGTCCTTCTTCTGGTGAAAGCCCTTGGCGACGTTCTCGCCGGTGGCGCCGCCGTTCTTGGCGGCCCACTCGACCGCCTCCTTCATGTACAGCGACGAGCAGACGGCCGCGACGTAATGCACGGGGCGGTAGACCTTGCCGGTGGGATCGGACATCTTCGAGATCTCCATCAGCGTCTTCATGCCCGGCGCGTCGCCGCCCCAGCTCACCGCGGTGCGCAGCGGGAAGATCACGCCGTTGGCGGCATCGCCCGCGGTCTTGGCGGCGTTCTCGTCCATGCCCCAGACGTTGCCGAGGAACTGGATTTCGACGCCGGCGGTCTTGCAGGCCTTCATCACCGAGATGTTGGAGGCGGCGGTGTTGCCGAGATAGGCGTAGTTGGCGCCCGACGATTTCAGGCTCAGGCACTGTGCGCTGTAGTCACCCGGCGCGAGCGCGAACACCAGCGGCGGCAGCACCTCGAAGCCGAGCTCCTGCGCCATCGCTTCACCGGCGGCCTTCGGCGCGTTCGGATAAGGATGGTTGGCGCCCATGTGCACGAATTTCGGTTTGCCGGGCTTGCCCTTGGCCTTCCAGTCCTCGGCTGCCCACATCAGCATCGCGCGCAGAGCGTCGGAATAGCTGGGGCCGTAGAAGAAGTTGTAAGGCGCAGGCTTGGCCTTGCCGCTGACGCCCTGGGGATCGGTGAGGGCGGCGGCATAGGAGCCGGACATGTCGGGGATCTTGTCCTGCGCAAGGAAGCCGGTCAGCGCCTCGGTGTCCGCGGTGCCCCAGCCCATGATCGCAGCGACCTTGCTGTCCGGCGCCGACCACTTCTTGTAGAGCGCGATCGCACGGGGGACCTGGTAGCCATAGTCGTTGGTGTCGACGTTGAGCTGCTTGCCGCCGACGCCGCCGTTCTTGTTGACCCAGGCGAACGTATCCGCGACGGCCTGGCCGTACGGCGTGCCGACGTCGGAGGTGCCGCCGGAGTAGTCGGCGAGATGCCCGATCGCGATCTGCGCCTGCGCGCCCGCCGAGAATGCGGCGATCGCAAGCGCGAGCGATGCGGTGCTCAAAAGGGATTTTGTCTTCATGGTTCGCTTCCTCCTGTTTTATTGTTTAAGTGAAGTTGCCCGCACTCAATGCGAGAACGGGTAGAGTTTCCAATACGCCTTGATCTGCCGCCAACGATGAGCGAGCCCGTCGGGCTCGAACATCAGGAATGCGATGATGATAACCCCGATCGCGATCTCGCGCAGGAAAGTGATGTTGGTGTTGAGCGAGAGCGCCTGGTCGATCGCGCCGCCCTTCAGATGATGGCTCAGCCACTCCATCGATTCCGGCAGCAGCACCACGAAGGCGGTTCCCATCAGTGTGCCCATGATCGAGCCGGTGCCGCCGATGATGATCATGGCGAGGAACAGGATCGAGCGCTCAATGCCGAAGCCCTCCTGCGACACCACGAGCTGGTAATGCGCGTAGAGCGCGCCGGCGATGCCGGCGAAGAAGGCGGCAAGACCGAACGACAGCGTCCGGTACTTGGTGAGGTTGATGCCCATGATCTCGGCGGAGAGATAATGGTCGCGGATCGCCACCAGCGCGCGGCCGTCTCTGGTGCGCATCAGATTGGTGACGAGGACGTAGCTCACGAGCACGTAGGCCAGCACGACATAGAAGTACTGCCTGTCGCCGCGCAGCGTATAGCCGAAGATCGAAAAAGGCGCGGCGCTTGCCGGCACCGAGCCGCCGGAGAACCATTCGGCGCGCGAGAAGAAGTCGAGCAGGATGTATTGCGCGGCCAGCGTAGCGATGACGAGGTAGAGGCCCTTCAGCCGCGCCGCCGGAATGCCGAAGATCAGCCCGACCAGCGCGGTCACGACTCCGGCAAGCGGGATCGCGAAGAACACCGGGATCGGCGCGTTGTTGGAGATGTAGGCCGAGGTGAAGGCACCGAGCAGGAAGAAGGCGGCGTGGCCGATCGAGATCTGGCCGGTGAAGCCGACCAGGATGTTGAGGCCGAGCGCCGCGATCGAAAAGATGCCGATCTGGATCAGGATGCTCAGCCAGTAACCGCTGAAGAATTGCGGCGCAAGACAGAGCAACAGCACGCCTGCGATGGCGAAGTTGCGGCTCGTCGCGGTCGGGAAGATTGTGGTGTCGGCCGCGTAGGAGGTGCGGAAATCACCAGCAGGAATGAGGGCAGGGCCGGCCATGGTCAGATCCGTTCGATGTCGTGAGTGCCGAACAGCCCGTAGGGCTTGATCATCAGCACGATGATGAGGACGTAGAACGGCGCGATCTCGTAGAGATTGCCCCAGTGCAGATACTCGCTGTCGACGTATTGGGCGACGTTCTCGAGCAGCCCGATGATGATGCCGCCGAGCACGGCGCCGCCGATGGAATCGAGGCCGCCGAGGATCGCTGCCGGGAATACCTTGATGCCGTAGGCGGCAAGGCCTGACGACACGCCGTTCACGACGGCAACGACGACGCCGGCCACGGCCGACACCGTCGCCGAGATCGCCCAGGCCATCGCGAACACGCTCTTGACGGAGATGCCGAGCGACTGCGCGACCTGCTGGTTGAAGGCGGTGGCGCGCATCGCGAGGCCGTATTTCGAGGCGCGGAAGAACCAGGCCATCCCGATCATCATGGCGACGGAGACGACGAGGCTCATGACATAGACGGTCTGGATCTGGAGCCCGAACGCGCTGACGGATTGGCTTTCGAACACGCGCGGGAACGGCTGCGGATTGACGCCGAACATCCACTTCAACGTCGCCTGCAGCACGGTGGAGAGGCCGATCGTCACCATGATCACCGAGATGATGGGCTCGCCGATCATCGGACGCAGGATGAGCACCTGGATCGCGATGCCGAACACGAACATGAACACGAGCGTGATCGGCATGCCGATCCAGAACGGCACCTGGTACTTCGCCAGCAGCGCCCAGCACACCCAGGCACCGACCAGCAGCAATTCACCTTGCGCGAAATTGACGACCTGCGTCGCCTTGTAGATCAGCACGAACGACATCGCGACCACGCCATAGAGCGTGCCCACCACGAGGCCGTTGACCAGGAGCTGGATGAGGAAGGCGGTGTTCATTCAATGATGCTCGCTGACAAATCCGGCGCGCTCTTCCTCTCTCCCCTTGTGGGAGAGGGTGGCTTCGCGAAGCGGAGACGGGTGAGGGGGTCTCTCGGCGGCGACGGCAGGGAGAGAGGATCCCTCACCCGAGCGAGCGTGTGGTTGGCTGCGGAGATGCCCTCTTCCAAAAGGGGAGAGGGCGCATCGGCTGGCATCGCGCGCTCGGCCGGAAGGCTCATTCCGCCGCCTCCGCCATGTGGCCGTGACCGCCGAGGTCCACCACGCGCAGCGTGGTGCGCACCCGTTGCGTGGTGCCGTCCTGGAAGCGGATCACGGTGTCGACGGGAATATCCGCGACGCCGCGGTAGATGGCGTCGATGATCCCTTCGTATTTCTCGTTGATGACGCTGCGGCGGACCTTTCTGGTCCGCGTGAGCTCTCCATCGTCGGCATCGAGCTCCTTGTAGAGCAGCAGGAAGCGCGAGATGCGCTGGGCCGGCGGCAGCGTGGCGTTGACGGTCTCGACCTCCTTCTGCAGCAGCGCGTAGACCTCGGGCCGCGAGGCGAGGTCGCTGTAGGTGGTGAACGAGAGCCGGTTCTTCTCCGCCCATTTCGAGATGATGGAGTAGCGGATGCAGATCATCGCCGCGAGCGTATCGCGACCGGCGCCTAGCACCACGGCCTCCGCGATATAGGGCGAGAATTTCAGCTTGTTCTCGATGAACTGCGGCGAGAAGCGCTCGCCGCGAGAGGTTTCGGCGAGATCCTTGATGCGGTCGATGACGACGAGTTGCTGGTCGGCGTTGAAGTAACCGGCGTCGCCGGAGCACATCCAGCCGTCCTTGATGTCGGCAACGCTGGCCTCGGGACTCTTGTAATAGCCGAGAAACATGTTGGGATGCCGCACCACGATTTCACCGACGCCGTGGACGTCGGCGTTGTCGATGCGGATTTCGATGCTGTCGGCCATCGGCACGCCCGTTGTGTCGGGATCGACCTTGCCCTCGGGATGCAGCGTGTAGGCCCCCAGCAGCTCGGTCTGGCCGTAGAGCGTGCGCAGCGGGACGCCCATGGCCTGGAAGAACTTGAAGGTTTCGGGGCCGAGCGCTGCGCCACCGGTGGCGGCCGACCGCAGGCGGGAGAAGCCGAGGCGGTCGCGCAGCGCGCGGAACAGGATCGCGTCGGCGAAGCCGGAGCGCTTGCCCTGTTGGAGTGAGGCGAGGCCGCTCTTCATGCCGATGTCGAACAGGCGCTGCTTGAAGGGCGTTGCGTCCATCACCTTGGCGCGGACGTCGGCCGCGATCGATTCCCAAACCCGCGGCGCAAACAGCACGAAGGTCGGCGCGATCTCGCGCAGATCGTTCATCATGGTGTCGGGCTCTTCGACGAAGTTGATCTTCATCCGGCACAAGAGGCCTTTGCCGAGCACGTAGACCTGCTCCATGATCCAGGGCAGCGGCAACACCGAGACGTATTCGTCATCGGGTCCCTTCGGATCGAAAGCAAGATAGGTCGCGCAATGGCCGAGCACGCGGCCGGCGGCGAGCATCGCGAGCTTCGGATGCGAGGTGGTGCCTGACGTCGTGCAGAGGATCGCGACGTCCTCGCCCTTGGTGGCATCGACCAGCCTGTCGTAAAGCTCCGGCTCCCGCGCAGCACGTGCCCGGCCGAGTTCGGCAAACTTCTCGGCCGACATCAGGCGCGGGTCGTCATATTTCCGCATGCCGCGCGGATCGGAATAGATGATGTGCTTCAGCTTCGGGACGCGGTCGGCCAGCGTGAGCACCTTGTCGACCTGTTCCTCGTCCTCGGCGAAGACGAGCTGTGCCTCGCCGTAGTTGAGGAGATAGGAGGCCTCTTCGTCCAGCACGTCGCGATAGAGCCCGAGGCTCAATCCGCCGATCGCGTGGGTTGCGACTTCGGCCGCGACCCAGTCCGGACGGTTGTCGCCGATGATGCCGACGACGTCGCCGCGGCCAAGGCCGAGCTCGACGAGACCGAGCGCGAAATCGCGCACGCGGATCTGGTAGTCATTCCAGGTGAAAATGCGCCAGAGCCCGAGATCCTTCTCCCGCAAAGCGATCTCGTTGCCATGCTCCCCGGCGTTGAGCCGAAGCATCTTGGGATAGGTGTCGGCCTGCGCGACGCGGCCTGCATAATCCATCATGCCGCGCTCTCCTGCGCCGGCGGCGCGTCGTCAGGATCGACCAGCACCTCGTCCTCTTCGCCGAGATAGGCGCGCCTGACGTGGGGATCGGCGAGCACGGCAGCCGGATCGCCCTCGGCAATCTTCTTGCCGAAATCCAGCACCATGACGCGGTGAGAGATGTCCATCACCACGCCCATGTCGTGCTCGATCATCACCACCGTCATCCCGAACTCTTCGTTGAGATCGACGATGTAGCGGGCCATGTCCTCCTTCTCCTCGAAGTTCATGCCGGCCATGGGTTCGTCGAGGAGAATGAGACGCGGCTCCAGCGCCATGGCGCGGGCGAGCTCGACGCGCTTGCGCAGGCCGTAGGAGAGAGTGCCGGCGGTGGCCTTTCGTACCGACTGGAGATCCAGGAAGTCGATGATCTCCTCGACCTTGCGACGGTGCTCGAGTTCTTCCTTGCGCGCGCCGGTGAGCCAGTACAGCGAGCCCGTGAGGAAATTGTTCTTCAGCAGGTGATGGCGCCCGACCATGATGTTGTCGAGCACGCTCATATGGTGGAACAGGGCCAGGTTTTGGAAGGTGCGGCCGATGCCGAGCGAGGCGCGAGCATTCGGCGTCAAACCGGTGATGTCGCGGCCTCGGTAGAAGAGCTGGCCTTCGGTCGGCTTGTAGCGACCGGAAATACAGTTCACGATCGAGGTCTTCCCGGCGCCGTTGGGGCCGATGATCGAGAACAGCTCGCCCTCTCTAATGGCGAAGCCGACGTCGGTCAGCGCTCGGACACCGCCGAATCGCAAGGACACGCCGCGCACTTCAAGACTGGTAGCCACCAAACGAATCCCTCCCGGTCATGGCGCATTTTAGCGGCGCTCTTCGTCCGTTCTGTCGAGCGATCCTAGTACGGCGGTGACGGTGAGGCCATGCAGCAGATGGTCTCGACCGGAGCCGCGCACTCCCGTTCCCGTCCGGGATCGAAAGCCGTATCGCCCAAGGTGGTCCTCAATAGGGGAAAGCGCTATTTTGAAATGTCTCCCGGCTGACAATTCTGCGACAAAGTTTGCAGGGCGGCAGCGGCGTTCATCTTTGGTCGAATGGCGGTCGAAACCATCATGTTGCAGTGCAGTAGACGGCGGAGTGAGGAAACCGTGCGGCCGGCCGCGAGATCATGATTTCAGAAGATCATCTGAAACGCGTCGCCGCCTGGTCGCGCGAGCTCACGCAGGCGGAGATCGAGGTCGCGCGAGCCGGAATCACGGAGCGGTCCTACGGCACCGGCGAGACCGTGTTCATGCGCGGTGATATTTTTGCCTATTGGGCCGGCATGGTGGGCGGCTTGGCCCGCATGGGCGGGGTCTCGCGCGACGGCAAGGAGACCAGCCTTGCCGGGCTGACGGCAGGGGCCTGGTTTGGCGAGGGCAGCGTGCTCAAGAACGAGCCGCGCCGCTATGATGTGGTTGCACTGCGCGACAGCCGCGTCGCGCTGATGGAGCGCAGCGCCTTCATGTGGCTGTTCGAGAACAGCGTCGGCTTCAACCGCTTTCTGGTGCGCCAGCTCAACGAGCGGCTCGGCCAGTTCATCGGCATGCTCGAGGTCAACCGCACCCTGGATGCCACCGCACGCCTCGCCCGCAGCATTGCCTCGCTGTTCAACCCGATCCTCTATCCCGAATCGACCACGCATTTGGAGATCACTCAGGAGGAGATCGGGGCGCTCTCCGGCATGTCCCGGCAGAACGCCAACCGCGCGCTGAACCGGCTGGAGAAAGAGGGGCTGCTGCGGCTGGAATATGGCGGCGTCACCATCCTCGATATCGAGCGGCTGCGCGGGTACGGGGACTAGGCGGTTATTTCCTCATCGCTCATTGGCGGGGGCATGGACTGGCCAGAGGTCGGCGCGCCAGCGCACGGCGATCGCCAGCATCGCGATGAAGCCCGCGGCAGCATAGAGCGAGCCAGTCGCGGAATAGCCGATGATGTCGATCAGGCTGCCGGCCGCGAGCAGTCCGATCGGCAAGCCATAGATGACCATCATGCGCACGCCCATGACGCGGCCGCGCAGATGCGCGCTGGCCGTCCGCATCAGGATCACCGCTGCCGAGATCATCGACATGCTCTGGGCGATGCCGGCGAGAACGAGGCAGGCCATCGCCACCGGCATGGTCCCGGCCCCGACGAAGACCAGCAGCATGGCGTACCAGGCCAGCGTCGCGCCTATCAGGAGCCGGGCAATGCGCACTCCGCTGACCAGGCTGAGCGTGACGGAGCCGATCAGCGAGCCGACGGCGAAGCTCGCCGAGAGATAACCGAGGCCGGTCTGGTCGGTATGAAAGATCTCCCGCGCGATGTAGGGCAACAGTCCGCCGGTAAAGGGAAAAGCGGTGAGATTGGCCAGAAAGGCGACGCAGAGCGCGGCCCGCATTCCCGCGCCAGTCCAGGCGTAGACGAGCCCCTCCTTGAGGTCGCCAAGTAACCGCGAAATGGCGTGGCTGTTCGCCGGAAGGTTCGTCATCGTGACAGTGCGCTTCGGCCGGGTCAGGCAGAGCATGAGAAGCGCAGCCGCGAGGTAGAGGGAGGCAATCGCCACATAGACGAGGCCAATGCCGAGCACAGCGAACAATCCGGCGCCCGTCAACGCTCCGGCGATGCGGGCGCTGTCCTGGGTCGTGCGCGCAACGCTGATGGCGCCGACCAGCTGCTCGGCCGGCATGATCTCGGCAAGCAGCGCGCCCCGGACGCCGAGATCCGAAGGGCGGATCAGGCCCATGATCGCGACGATGACCATGACGCTCAGCGGCGACAGGTGACCGGTCAGCGCCAGAACCATGATGGTCGACGACAGCACCGTGTAGGCAAGACGCATCGCGACCAGGAGATCGCGATGACCGATGCGGTCGCCGATCATGCCGAACACAGGCGCGACCAGCGTGCCGACGAACTGGAGGGAGGCAAGGACGGTGAGCAGCAGCACCGAGCCGGTCTCGACCAGGATGTACCAGCCGAGCACCAGCGTCTCGACCTCGAAGGCCCAGGACGTGAGCAGGTCGGACGGCCACTGGAAGCGATAGTTGCGGATGCGGAATGGCGCGAGCGCCGAAGGTCGCGTAGTGGCGCTCACGACGCGATGACGCGTATCACGGCGATTCCCTTGCCCTTGTTGTTTCTTCTTGCGGTCGCGGGCAACCTAGCGCCGGCGATGCTTGTGTCAATCGCAGCCGCCGCAGGTCGCCCCCGCGCTCCGCTCTTACCTTCCGGCGGTTCTCGGCTTTCGCTCCGCGAGCGCAGCGGCCATCGCGGAGATCAGCGGACGCATGAAATACGCTTCATCCGCCGGCGAGACGTCCGTGCGCAGACCGTGCGCGGCGAGCTCACCGGAGACCGCAGGTCCCACCGAGGCGATCAGCGTCCGCTCCAAGCCGCTGCGAAGGCGCAGCTCGCTGCCATGCGCCTTCGCGGCCTCGATCAGGCGGCGAACCTGGCCGAGATTGGTCAGTGCAAGGGAGTCGATCCGCCCCTCGGCCATGTCGTCGATGGCGGCGACGATGTTCGCATCCGCCGCCTTGGAATCGTAGACATAGGGCAGCACGCTATCGACCTCGGCGCCTTGCGTGGCAAGCGCGCCTGTCAGGGCGCTGTGGTCCTTGTCCGGATAGAGCTGGAGACCGAGGCGATGTCCTCCGAGGTCGAGCCTGCCCAGCATCTCGATCATCCCTTCGGTGGTCGGCTTCTCGGTGGTCTGCTGCGCCTCGAGGCCGATCTCGCGCAGTGCCTTGCCGGGCTTCGGGCCACGGGTGAACTTTCGCGCTTTGGCGAGTGCCGCGACAAGGGCGGTGTCGAGCCCGCGGGCGCGGGCCAGCTTCATGATCCGACGCAGGCCTTCGCCCGTCATCAGCACGAGATCGTCGAAGGGCTTGTCGATGGCACGGCGGATCCAGGCCTCCACCGGAGCCGGGTCCGGTGCATCATGGATGGTGAACATCGGGCACTGCACGACTTCGGCCCCTTGCTCGACCAGAAGCTTCGAAAACTGCGCCTCCTCCCGCGTTTCCAGAATTAAGATGCGGTAGCCGTTCAAGCGGTCGGCCATGGGTATGCTCCGGTCATGAATTGCAATCGTCCGTTCATCCTGACTCTGCGCGCGGGATTGGCGCAAGGGCGGGGTCGGTGCTAGAGCAGGGCGCAAATCGCGGATAGTTCCGCTGCACAAACCTTCATCAAGAGCCAAGCCTGTTCATCAAATGCCCGACCATCAATATGTCCTGACCCTGTCCTGTCCGGATCGCCCTGGCATCGTCTCGGCGGTGTCGACGTTTCTTGCCCACAACGGACAGAACATCCTCGACGCCCAGCAATTCGACGACGTCGAGACCAGGAAATTCTTCATGCGGGTTGTGTTCACCGCGGCCGATCTCGCCGTGGAACTGTCGGCGCTCCAGACCGGCTTCGCCGCGATCGCCGAGCGTTTCGGCATGGAATGGCAGATGCGCGACCGGGCTGCGCATCGCAAGGTGATGCTGCTGGTGTCGAAGTCCGACCACTGCCTGGTCGACATCCTCTATCGCTGGCGCATCGGCGAATTGCCGATGATTCCGACCGCGGTCGTCTCCAACCATCCCCGCGAGGTCTATGCCGGGCTCGATTTCGGCGGCATCCCGTTCCACCATCTGCCCGTGACCAGGGAGACCAAGCGCGAGCAGGAGGCGCAGATCATGGACCTCGTCGGCAAGACGAAGACCGATCTGGTGGTGCTCGCCCGCTACATGCAGATCCTGTCGGACGACCTGTCGGCAAAGCTGTCGGGGCGCTGCATCAACATCCACCACTCGTTCCTGCCGGGCTTCAAGGGCGCCAAGCCCTATCACCAGGCGCATGAGCGCGGCGTCAAGCTGATCGGCGCCACCGCTCATTACGTCACGCGCGACCTCGACGAGGGCCCGATCATCGACCAGGACGTCGAGCGCATCAGCCATCGCGACACGCCCGAAGATCTGGTCCGCAAGGGCCGCGACATCGAACGCCGCGTGCTGGCACGCGCCATCCGCTACCATCTCGACGACCGCGTCATCCTCAACGGCCGCAAGACCGTGGTGTTTGTGGATTGATGCGCTGTCATTCCGGGGCGCCTCAAAGAGGCGAACCCGGAATCTCGATATTCTCAGGGGCGCAATTGCGCCCCATAGTTCGATGCTGACGCATCGCCCCGGAATGACGGCCTAGCGCACCGCGTTGCCCGACGCCGTTCCCGTTGCGCCCTTCTGGGCCTGCTCCTCCTTCTCGCGATCAGCCGCCGGCAGCAGGCGTTTGCGTTCGCGCTCCTTCATGTAAGCGTCGTATTGCGGCGTGCCCGGTCGCGGCGGAGCATCGGCGGGCAGGCCACCGGCCCATTGCGGGACGTAGTCGCCCACGCCGGTCGAGAGCCTCTCGTTGACAGTGCCGCAGCCGGCCAGCCCCGCAGCGAGCGCAACAAGGGCGAGGACGGAACGGAATGGCTTGGGCATTATGGGCGCGCGTGGGTTCGGTCGTTGGACACCAGATCGATCTGGCGGGAGGAGCCTAGCCTTCAACAAGGTAAAATAGGCTTATTCGAGGGCGGGTATTTTATTACCAGGTTGCGGCCGGGTGAGACGCGCTGGTGTACAAATTCTCCAAATGAATGGTGAAATCCTCCATCAACGCGATCGCCTGGCATTTCTAGACTCGGGGCGAAGCTCGCGACAACATGGCTTGTTCCGCGGCGGGTTTTCGTTGACAGGTCCATTTTCTTTGTACATTCGTACAAATTAGTGGGTCGCGGCGAGTTGCGGGTACCCCGACGTAAGCGCGGCACCGCTCCCGGTCACGGGCATTCGGAACGCTCGGGTTGAGCTGAAGGGCCGCCGAACGTCCGATTGACAAGCAGGGCGCGAAAGACGCCCATGAGGCGCCCGAGAGCACTCGCGCGCAGTCTAAGATCAAGGCAAGGGCCGGGCACTCGGTCCAGGGCACAAAAGTTAGGAATGAAGGGGAGGGACATCTGATGTTCGAACGCAAACAACTGCCGCATAAGGCGACTTGGGCCGCTGCCGCCATTGTAAGTCTTGCCGGCCTCGCATCTGCCAAGGCCGCGGACAGCGTCAAGGTGGGCTTGATTCTGCCGATGACCGGCGGCCAGGCCTCGACCGGCAAGCAGATCGAGAACGCGATCAAACTCTACATGCAGCAGAAGGGCGATACCGTCGCCGGCAAGAAGATCGAGATCATCCTCAAGGACGATGCTGCGATCCCAGACAAGACCAAGACCGCCGCGCAGGAGTTGATCGTCAACGACAAGGTCAACTTCATCGCCGGCTTCGGCGTGACGCCGGCCGCGCTTGCCGCCGCGCCGCTCGCCACGCAAGCCAAGATTCCGGAAGTCGTGATGGCGGCTGGCACTTCCATCATCACCGAGCGCTCGCCCTATATCGTGCGCACCAGCTTCACGCTGGCGCAGTCCTCGACCATCATCGGCGATTGGGCGGTCAAGAACGGCGTCAAGAAGGTCGCGACGCTGACTTCGGACTACGCGCCGGGCAATGACGCGCTCAACTTCTTCAAGCAGCATTTCACGGCCGGCGGCGGCGAGGTGGTCGAGGAGGTCAAGGTGCCCTTGCAGAACCCCGACTTCGCGCCGTTCCTCCAGCGCATGAAGGACGCCAAGCCCGACGCGATCTTCGTCTTCGTGCCGGCCGGCCAGGGCGGCAATTTCATGAAGCAATATGCCGAGCGCGGCCTCGACAAGGCCGGCATCAAGGTGATCGGGCCGGGCGACGTCACCGACGACGACCTGCTCAACAACATGGGCGATGCGGTGCTCGGCACCGTCACTGCGCATCTCTACTCCGCGGCGCATCCCTCGCAGATGAACAAGGATTTCGTTGCGGCCTACAAGAAGGCCTTCGGCAACCGTCCCGGCTTCATGGCCGTGGGCGGCTATGACGGCATCCACCTGATCTACGAGGCACTGAAGAAGACGGGCGGCGACACCAACGGCGACAAGCTGATCGAAGCCATGAAGGGCCAGAAGTGGGAGAGCCCGCGCGGCCCGATCTCGATCGATCCCGAGACCCGCGACATCGTGCAGAATATCTACATCCGCAAGGTCGAGAAGGTCGACGGCGAACTCTACAACGTCGAGTTCGCGACCTTCGAAGCCGTCAAGGACCTCGGCAAGACCAAGAAGTGACGCGCGAAAGCGTGTCATCCCGGAGCGCGCTTAGCGCGCATCCGGGATCTCGCGCCGGCTCTCGTCATGCCCGGGCTTGACCCGGGCATCCACGCGAGAGCCGAGACAAGAACGAGGATGGCCGGGACAAGCCCGGCCATGACGATAACACCAAGCTGAGACGATGACCGCAATCCTCACCAATCTGTTCGACGGCGTCGCCTACGGCATGCTGTTGTTCGTGCTCGCCTGCGGGCTCGCGGTCACGCTCGGCCTGATGAACTTCGTCAATCTCGCCCATGGCGCTTTCGCCATGGCCGGCGGCTATGTCTGCATGGTGCTGGTCAACCGGATGGGCTGGCCGTTCTTCGCCGCCTTGCCGCTCGCTTTCGTCTCCTCTGCTGCAATCGGCATCGCGCTCGAGCGCACGCTGTACCGCCACCTCTATGCGCGCAGCCATCTCGACCAGGTTCTATTCACGATCGGCCTGACCTTCATGTCGGTGGCGGCCGTGGACTACATCCAGGGCTCCTCGCGCGTCTTCATCAATCTGCCAGCGGCTCTCCAGGGCCAATTCGACGTGTTCGGCGTCGGCATCGGCCGCTATCGGCTGATGATCATCGTGATCTGCGGCCTGCTCACCATCGCGCTTCAGATGGTGCTGGCCAAGACGCGCTTCGGCAGCCGCCTGCGCGCCGCGGTCGACGATCCGCGCGCCGCCAGCGGCCTCGGCATCAACGTGCCGCAGGTGTTCGCCTTCACCTTCGCCTTCGGATGCGGGCTCGCCGGCCTCGGCGGGGCGCTCAGCGCCGAGATCCTCGGCCTCGACCCGTATTTCCCGCTGAAGTTCATGATCTACTTCCTGATCGTGGTTACCGTCGGCGGATCGTCTTCGATCACCGGGCCGTTCCTGGCCTCGCTCCTGCTCGGCATCGGTGATGTCGCCGGCAAATATTACGTGCCGAAGATGGGCCCCTTCGTGATCTACACCATCATGATCGTGATCCTGATCTGGCGCCCGAACGGCCTGTTCGGCCGCACGGCTGCGCGTTGAGGACGCCGATGAGCGCTGCTACCGAGGTCGGCTATCATGCCCAGCGCCAGGCGCGCTGGCACTACGGCGAAATCGCGTTCTGGCTCATCGTGCTGGCCTGCGGCTTCGCATTTCCCTCGCGCTACCTGATCATGACCGACATCCTGCGGCTGGCGCTGTTCACGATGTCGCTCGATCTCATCCTCGGCTATGCCGGCATCGTCTCGCTCGGCCATGCCGCCTTCTTTGGCGTCGGTGCCTATGCGGCGGGACTTCTTGCGTTGCACGGCATCGTCACCGAGCCCGTGCTGGCACTGATCGTCGCCGGCCTTGCCGCGATGGTGCTCGGCTTTGCGACCAGCTTCCTCGTGATCCGCGGCGTCGATCTGACGCGTCTGATGGTGACGCTCGGCATCGCGCTGCTGCTGGAGGCGCTCGCCGAGCGCTTCTCCAACATCACCGGCGGCACCGACGGCCTGCAGGGCATCGAGATGCAGCCGATCTTCGGCGAGATCCCGTTCGACATGTTCGGCAAGACCGGCTTCTTCTATTCGCTGGCTGTCCTGTTCCTGCTGTTCCTGTTCGCCCGCCGCGTCGTGCACTCGCCGTTCGGCCTGTCGCTGCGCGCGATCAAGAACAATCCGCTCCGGGCCGCCGCCATCGGCATCCCGGTCAACCGCCGCCTGATCGCGATCTATACGCTGGCGGCGTTCTATGCCGGCATCGCGGGCGCGCTGTTCACCCAGACCACCGCGATCGCCTCGCTCGACGTGTTCGCCTTCGAGCGATCCGCAGACCTGATGCTGGTGCTGGTCATCGGCGGCACCGGCTATCTCTATGGCGGGCTGATCGGCGCGGTCGTGTTCCGCATGCTGCAGGAATTGTTCTCCACCATCACCCCGCAATATTGGCAGTTCTGGATCGGCCTCGTGCTGGTCGTGATCGTGCTGGTCGGCCGCCAGCGCCTGCACCGCTGGGTGCTCTATGTGCCCAACCTGATCATCAGGCAGGTCGCCGGGCGCAAGGCCGTGGTCGCCGTGCCGGAGGGCGATGCATGACCATCGCGCTCGAAACGAAGAATCTCGAAAAGCAGTTCGGCGGCCTTCGCGTCACCCGCGATCTGTCCTTGAGGATCGAGCAGGGCGCCCGCCACGCGCTGATCGGCCCGAACGGCGCGGGCAAGACCACCGTCATCAACCAGCTCACCGGGGTGCTCAAGCCGAACTGCGGCCGCATCCTGCTCGAAGGCCAGGACATCACCGATTTGCCCGTGCACAAGCGCGTGCTGCGCGGGCTGTCGCGCACCTTCCAGATCAACCAGCTCTATCCCGACCTGACTCCGCTCGAGACCATTGGCCTTGCCGTCTCCGAGCGCCTCGGTCATGGCGGCGACTGGTGGCGACGCATGGGCACGCGCAATGACGTCAATGACGAGCTTGCCGATCTGCTCTCGCGATTCCATCTGCTCGACGTCATGAACGAGCAGACAGTGACGCTGCCTTACGGCAAGCAGCGCCTGCTCGAGATCGCGGTCGCCATCGCCGCCAAGCCGCGCGTGCTGCTGCTGGACGAGCCCGCCGCCGGCGTACCCGAGAGCGAACGCCACGACATTCTGGCGGTGGTCGGCGCGCTGCCGCGGGACGTCACCGTGCTCCTGATCGAGCACGACATGGACCTCGTGTTCTCCTTTGCCGACCGCATCTCGGTTCTGGTCTCGGGCGCGCTGCTCACCGAAGGACCGCCCGAGCAGGTCGCGCGCGACCCGCAGGTGAAGGCGGTCTATCTCGGCGAGGAGGCGGTCAATGTCTGACCTGCTCGCGATCGAGTCACTTCGTGCCGGCTATGGCGAGGCGGTGGTCCTGCCCAACATGTCCTTGCGCCTCGCGGAAGGACAGGTGCTGGCGCTACTCGGCCGCAACGGCACCGGGAAGACCACCCTGATCAATTCCATCGTCGGCGTCACCCGCCGTTTCGCAGGCTCGATCGCGCTCGCTGGCACCGACGTCACGATGCTGCGTCCTGACCAGCGGGCACGTGCCGGCATCGGCTGGGTGCCGCAGGAGCGCAACATCTTCCGCTCGTTGACGGTCGAGGAGAACATGACCGCGGTGGCGCAGCCCGGCCCCTGGACGGTCGAGAAGGTGTACGAGATGTTCCCGCGGCTGGAGGAGCGGCGAAGCAATTTCGGCAACCAGCTCTCCGGCGGCGAGCAGCAGATGCTCGCGATCGGCCGCGCGCTCACGCTCAACCCGAAAGTCCTGCTGCTGGACGAGCCAACCGAAGGCCTTGCCCCCATCATCGTCGAGGAGCTGCTGAAGGCGATCGGGACCATCACCCGGGCGGGCGGCATCTGCTCGATCATCGTCGAGCAGAATGCCCAAAAGATTCTGGGGCTGGCCGACCGCGTTGTGATATTGGAGCGCGGAACGATCGTCCACGACGCCCCGAGCGCCGCGCTGAAGTCCGACCCCTCGGTCCTCGAGCGCCACCTCGGCGTCGCAGGGGCGGCGGCCCACTAAAACATTTCGGGAGTAACACATGCAGCGAACCAGAGCCCCCTTCCGCGCCGACGAGGTCGGCAGCCTTCTGCGTCCGGCCAAGATCAAGGAAGCCCGCGCCAGGCTGGAGAAGGGCGAGATCTCCGCCGACGATCTGCGCAAGATCGAGGACATGGAGATCGAGAAGGTCGTGCATAAGCAGGCCTCGATCGGGCTGAAGCTCGCAACCGACGGCGAATTCCGCCGCTCCTGGTGGCATTTCGACTTCCTGGCCAAGCTCACCGGCTGCGAGCTGTTCCACCCCGACAGCGGCATTCAGTTTGCGGGCGTGCAAACCCGTCACGACGCGGTGCGCGTGATCGGCCAGCTCGATTTCCCCGACGACCACCCGATGCTGGACCACTTCCGCTTCCTGAAGAAGTACGCCGACCAGGCCCACGTCACCGCCAAGATGACGATCCCGTCGCCGGCGGTGCTCCACTTCCGCGGCGGCCGCAAGTCGATCTCCAAGGACGTCTATCCGGATCTCGACGCCTTCTACGAGGACCTCGGCAAGACCTACCGCAAGGCCGTGAAGGCGTTCTACGATGCCGGCTGCCGCTATCTTCAGTTCGACGATACCGTCTGGGCCTATCTGTGCTCGCAGGACGAATTGCAGAAGGCGCGCGAGCGCGGCGACAATCCCGATGGCCTCCAGCAGATCTATGCCCGCATCATCAACTACGCGCTGGCCGAGAAGCCCGCCGACATGGTGGTGACGACGCATGTCTGCCGCGGCAATTTCCGCTCCACCTGGATCTCGTCGGGCGGCTACGAGCCGGTGGCCGAGACCATGCTCGCGGGCACCAATTACGACGGCTATTTCCTCGAATACGACAGCGACCGCGCCGGCGGCTTCGAGCCGTTGCGCTTCCTGCCCAAGGGCAACAAGGTTGTCGTGGTCGGCGTCATCACCTCGAAGTTCGGCGAGCTCGAGAAGAAGGACGACATCAAGCGTCGCCTCGAAGAAGCCGCCAAGTTCGCTCCCCTGGAGCAGCTCGCACTCTCGCCGCAATGCGGGTTTGCCTCGACGGAAGAGGGCAACGTCCTCTCCGAGGAGGAGCAATGGGCCAAGCTCAGCCTGGCGGTGGAGATCGCCAAGGAAGTGTGGGGTAACTAGCCCCACGCGCTCCGCCAAGTATGGCGAGGCCTCCCCGCATGCACACGGTCATTCCTCGCGAAGGCGGGGAATCCAGTATGCCGTGACTTTGTCGGCTCAATCACGGACGCCACAGAGTGCTGAATTGCCCGGTCAAGCCGGGCGATGACGGCTGAGGGTTGAGCGAGAGCCGCGGGTCACCGGAAGCCCGCCCTCACTTTTCCGGCCAAGTAACCTCGCTCAGCAGCGACGAGTTCGAGCCCGGCACCTGCTTGTTCGTCGTGCCCGACACGACCTCAGCCCTGCCCAGGCCAGCACACCTCCTGCACCTCGAGGCCTCGCACGCGATAGTGGCCGCCTCGTGAGGGTCGGATCGATCCGCGCTTCCCAGGGTGGGCAGAGTTTGCTAGGACGTGGGTACCCAATCGGTCTGCCCACCGCTTCCCACTCATGAAAAACGACGAAATCCTGAGCCAGATCACCGAGTTCTGCCGCAAGGCGGACATGGCGGAATCGACCTTCGGCCGCCGCGCGGTGAACGATGGGAAGCTGGTGCATCGCCTGCGCGAGGGAAAGCGCATCACCATCGACACCCTGGACCGGATCCAGGCCTATATGGCCGCGTCGATGGCCGGCGGCGTGCCGCCGCCGCGGGGCCTCCAGGTGCCGCCGGAAAAGCGCGACCCGCGCGGCAATTTCCGGTTCTTCGAGAACCGCCAGAAATATTTGCTGTTCGTCCACACCTGCAGCGAAAAGCGGGTGATCGCGGATCGGGTTGCGCTGGAGCTTGCCTCGATCCATCCGCGGCCGCCGGCGCTGCGCCTGTTCGACGCGGGCGTCGGCGATGGCACGGTGCTGGCGCGGGTGCTGCGTGCAACGCACCAGCGCTTTCCACACATGCCGTTCTATGTCGCCGGCAAGGAGCTCAGCCTCGAGGACCTGCGCCTGACGCTCGAGAAGGTGCCGGATCGCATTTTCGAGCATCCTGCCTCGGTGTTCGTCTTCACCAACATGTTCTACGCGGAGGCGCCCTGGCTCACGCCGGCATCGCCTGCGGCGGCGGCTGCGACCGTCTGGCATGAGGTGCCGCTGCGCGGTGCGTCATCGGGCGAGTTCGAGCAGCAGATCGCCGAGCTGAGGCCGTTCCTGGAGCAGAACTGGCGCGCCGCGATCAGCCCACGCACGGCCATGCCGCTCTACGAGCGGCCCGTCGTCCTCGTGCTCTATCGAGAAGACCACAGGTTCCTGCTCGATTCGACCATTCCGCGGCCGGGCCAGACCGAGGCCAATTTCGACCTCGTCATCGCATCCCAGCCCTACCGGGCCCTGTCCTCGGTCAATTTCCGGGCCAAGCGGATCATCGCACCGCTGGCGCGGGCGCTTAGGCCCGGCGGCAGGCTGATCGGAATCCACTCCCACGGCCAGGATCCGGGCATGGAAATGATCCAGGCGATCTGGCCGGGAGAAAATCCTTTCTCGGTCAGCCGTCATGAGCTACTGCGTGCAGTTAAGTATGAACTTGGATCGGTGGGCCGCGACTTAAATTTTAATGCCTACGCGGATAACCGTTCGATCTTCCGGTATGATATGGAAGCGCTGCCCAACGAGGTCACCGGTACCATCGGGACCTCGACGGCCTTTGCAGCGTGGAATGCGGCGGTGTATGTCGCTCAGATTGAGGACGACCGGTTGACGGAAATGACTCAAAACGGCCGCACTCTGGATGCCGCCAGGGACGTGCTGCGAAAGTACAACGGGCTTTGGTTTCTCGACGAATCCTACGTCATCTCGCGTCGGCGTGATTGACATCATCCAAAGTAAACATCGCAAACGCCCGCCGGGTAGCGGCGGAACAAGGGGTTACTGATGCGCGCGTCCTATCTCTTCACCAGCGAGTCCGTGTCCGAGGGCCATCCGGACAAGGTCTGTGACCGGATCTCCGATGAGATCGTCGACCTGTTCTATCGTGAAGGGCCGAAGGCCGGCATCGATCCCTGGGCCATCCGCGCCGCCTGCGAGACGCTCGCGACCACCAACAAGGTGGTGATCGCCGGTGAGACCCGCGGTCCGAAGTCGGTGGACAACGAGCAGATCGAGAGCGTCGTCCGCGGCGCGATCAAGGACATCGGCTACGAGCAGGAAGGCTTCCACTGGAAGACCTGCGATATCGAGATCCTCTTGCACCCGCAGTCGGCCGACATCGCCCAGGGTGTGGATGCGCTGCAGCCGGGCGAGGTCAAGGAAGAAGGCGCGGGCGACCAGGGCATCATGTTCGGTTACGCCACCAACGAGACGCCCGACCTGATGCCGGCGCCGATCTTCTACGCCCACAAGATCCTGCGCCTGATCTCCGAAGCCCGTCATTCCGGCAAGGAGAAGGTGCTCGGTCCGGATTCCAAGAGCCAGGTCACCGTGCAGTACGAGAACGGCAAGCCGGTCGCCGTGCGCGAGATCGTGGTCTCGCACCAGCATCTGGTCGAGGACCTCACCTCCCAGCAAATCCGCGACATCGTCGAGCCCTATGTGCGCGAGGCGTTGCCGAAGGACTGGATCACGCCGAAGACGATCTGGCACATCAATCCGACCGGCAAGTTCTTCATCGGCGGTCCCGACGGCGACACCGGCCTCACTGGCCGCAAGATCATCGTCGACACCTATGGCGGCGCGGCCCCTCACGGCGGCGGCGCGTTCTCCGGCAAGGATCCGACCAAGGTGGACCGCTCGGCGGCCTACGCTGCGCGCTACGTCGCCAAGAATATCGTCGCCGCCGGTCTTGCCGACCGCTGCACGCTACAGCTCGCCTACGCCATCGGCGTCGCGCGTCCGCTGTCGATCTACATCGACACCCACGGCACTGGTAAGGTGTCGGAGGACCAGCTCGAGAAGGCCGCCGCCAAGGCGATGGACCTCACGCCGCGCGGCATCCGCACCCATCTCGACCTCAATCGCCCGATCTACGCGCGCACCTCGGCCTACGGCCATTTCGGCCGCACGCCCGACAATGAGGGCGGCTTCTCCTGGGAGAAGACCGATCTCGTCGAGCAGCTCAAGCGCGCGCTCTAGTTTTCTCTTGCGTCGTTCCGGGGCGCCGCGACAGCGGCGAACCCGGAATCTCGAACCTCCGGATTCCGGGGTCGCTCGTTTCAGAAGCGCACCGGGACGACGGCCAAACAGACAGGAACCCCCAATGAACGCGAAGCCCGGCTTCAACGATTACATCGTCAAGGACATTTCGCTGGCCGATTTCGGCCGCAAGGAACTCTCACTGGCCGAGACCGAGATGCCCGGCCTGATGGCCACCCGCGAGGAGTACGGCCCGAAGCAGCCGCTGAAGGGCGCGCGTATCGCCGGCTCGCTGCACATGACGATCCAGACCGGCGTGCTGATCGAGACGCTGGCAGCCCTCGGCGCCGACATTCGCTGGGTCTCCTGCAACATCTATTCGACGCAGGATCACGCCGCCGCCGCGATCGCGGCAGCCGGCATTCCCGTCTTCGCCGTCAAGGGCGAGACGCTGACCGAGTACTGGGATTACACCGCGAAACTGTTCGACTGGCACGGCGGCGGTCACCCCAACATGATCCTCGACGACGGCGGTGACGCCACCATGTATGTCCATCTCGGCCTGCGCGCCGAGAATGGCGACACCGCTTTCCTCGACAAGCCCGGCTCCGAGGAAGAGGAAGTCTTCTTCGCGCTTCTCAAGAAGCAGCTCAAGGAAAAGCCGAAGGGCTACTTCGCCGCGATTGCCAAGAGCATCAAGGGCGTTTCCGAAGAGACCACGACCGGCGTGCATCGTCTCTACGACATGCAGAAGGCAGGCACGCTGCTGTGGCCGGCCATCAACGTCAACGACAGCGTCACCAAGTCGAAGTTCGACAACCTCTATGGCTGCCGTGAATCGCTGGTCGACGGCATCCGCCGCGGCACCGACGTGATGCTGTCGGGCAAGGTCGCGATGGTCGCGGGCTTCGGCGATGTCGGCAAGGGCTCGGCTGCTTCGCTGCGCCAGGCCGGCTGCCGCGTCATGGTCTCCGAAGTCGATCCGATCTGCGCGCTCCAGGCGGCGATGGAAGGCTACGAGGTCGTGACCATGGAAGACGCCGCGCCCCGCGCCGACATCTTCGTGACCGCCACCGGCAACAAGGACATCATCACCATCGAGCACATGCGCGCGATGAAGGATCGTGCCATCGTCTGCAACATCGGTCATTTCGACAACGAGATCCAGATCGCGTCGCTGCGCAATCTGAAGTGGACCAACATCAAGCCGCAGGTCGACGAGATCGAGTTCCCCGACAAGCACCGCATCATCCTGCTGTCGGAAGGCCGTCTCGTGAACCTCGGCAACGCCATGGGCCACCCGTCCTTCG
Organism: Bradyrhizobium cedriense; assembly: GCF_054602315.1. Taxonomy (NCBI): domain Bacteria; kingdom Pseudomonadati; phylum Pseudomonadota; class Alphaproteobacteria; order Hyphomicrobiales; family Nitrobacteraceae; genus Bradyrhizobium; species Bradyrhizobium cedriense. The sequence continues at coordinate 1,007,804 of NZ_JBTSWB010000001.1, forward strand.
TGATGTCGGCGTCCTTCACCAACCAGACGCTGGCGCAGATCGAGCTGTTCGCCAACAACAAGGACGGCAAGTACGAGAAGAAGGTCTACGTGTTGCCCAAGTCTCTCGACGAGAAGGTCGCCCGCCTGCACCTCGCCAAGATCGGCGTCAAGCTCACCGAGCTGCGCAAGGACCAGGCCGAGTACATCGGCGTGAAGCCGGAAGGCCCGTACAAGAGCGATCACTATCGCTACTGAGCCATCGGTTCACAGGCCGTCGACGCGAAGCCCCGGAGCGATCCGGGGCTTTGTTGTTTCGGCGCATGGAATTAGCTCGCTTTGCAGTTGCTGCCCGGCTGATTGTCAATTGACGGCCAGCAGCGAGGAGCGGACAATTGTCGGTGGCGGAGGAAACCATGCAACCAGAACATTTCGACGTGCTGATCGTCGGCGCCGGCTTGTCCGGCATCGGTGCGGGCTATCATCTTCAGACCAGGTGCCCCAGCAAGAGCTACGTCATCCTCGAGGGCCGAGACTGTATCGGCGGCACCTGGGACCTGTTCCGCTATCCCGGCATCCGCTCCGACAGCGACATGTTCACGCTCGGCTATTCCTTCAAGCCGTGGACCGATCCGAAGGCGATCGCCGACGGTCCGCAGATCCTGAACTATGTGCGCGAAGCAGCGAGCGAGAACGGCATCGAGAAGCACGTTCGTTTCCGTCACCGCGTCAAGCGCGCGTCGTGGTCGACGCCTGATGCACGCTGGACCGTCGAGGCCGAGCGCATGACGGGCGAGGGGGCGATCGAGATGGTGCGCTTCACCTGCAATTTCTTGTTTCTGTGCTCGGGCTACTACAAATACGAGGAAGGCTACACGCCGGAGTTCAAGGGCACGCCGGATTTCGCCGGCCGGATCGTGCATCCGCAAAAGTGGACCGAGGACATCGACTACGCGGGCAAGCGCGTCGTCGTGATCGGCTCCGGCGCGACCGCGGTGACTCTGGTGCCGGAACTCGCCAAGAAGGCCGCGCAGGTCACCATGCTCCAGCGTTCGCCGACCTACGTGGTGTCGCGCCCGGCGCAGGATCCCCTCGCCAACAAGCTGCGCCGCAACCTGCCGGCACGGCTTGCGTATCATCTGATCCGCTGGCGCAACGTGATGTGGGGGATGTTCTTCTTCCAGCTCAGCCGGCGCCGGCCCGCGAAGGTGAGGGACCTCATCCTCGACGGCGTCCGCATGGCGCTCGGCCCCGACTACGACGTCGCGACCCATTTCACGCCGCGCTACAACCCCTGGGACCAGCGGCTGTGCCTCGTGCCTGACGGCGATCTCTTCAAGGCGATCCGCGAGCAGCGCGCCAGCGTCGTCACCAGCGAGATCGACACGTTTACAAGCGAGGGCATCCGCCTGAAGGACGGCCGCGAGCTTGCCGCCGACATCATCGTCACTGCGACCGGGCTGGTGCTCCAGGTCGTCGGCGGCCTCGAGATCAGTGTCGACGGCCGCGTCGTCGATTTCGCCAGTACGCTGACCTACAAGGGCATGATGTATGCCGACGTGCCGAACATGGCCTCAGCCTTCGGCTACACCAACGCGTCCTGGACGCTGAAATGCGATCTCACCTGCGAGTACGTTTGCCGGCTCATCAACTACATGGACCGGCACAATTTCCGCCAGTGCATGCCGCACAACGACGACCCGGATGTCTCTCTTCAGCCTTCGCTCGACTTCACCTCGGGTTACGTGCAGCGCTCGATTGCGAAGATGCCGAAACAAGGCTCAAAGCGGCCCTGGCGGCTGTACCAGAACTATGCGCTCGACATCGTTTCCCTGCGCTTCGGCCGGATTGACGACGGCGTGATGCAATATTCGTGATCGCGCCGCTGGCCTCTATGCCGTGCGCGTGGTGAGCGCGAGCAGGTTGTTCGTGAGGCCGAGCCCGCCGCGGTTGGGGACGAGTATCAACGTGTCGCTTCGTGTCTGGCTTGGTCATGTCATCCTCCTGCGGGCAAGGGGGCGCGGATCATCCGGTCCGGGCCGCGCGGCGGCGCCTGAATTCCTGCACCGGCAGGCCGCCCCAGCCCCAATTGTCGGTGTCCACTTCCTCGATCACCACAAAGGTGGAATCGAGCGGCTTGCCGAGCACGTCCAGCAGGAGCTGGCTCGAACCATTGATCAGCGCGGCCTTCTCCGCCGCAGTGAGCGACGCCGCTCCCGGCGTCGTTCCCTCGCGGGTGACTTGAATGGTGACGATGGGCATCGTGCTTCTCCTCGTCTCAATGGCCGGCGCTCTGGCCGCCGTCGACATGCAGGATCTCGCCGGTGACGAAGGAGGCCCCCTCGAGATAGAGGACCGCATCGACGATGTCGGACATCTCGCCCATGTGACCGACCGGGTGCAGCGCACTGAGCTGCGCATGCGTCGCGACCGGATGCATTGGCGACTTGATGATGCCGGGTGAGACCGCGTTCACGCGGATGCCGCGCTTGGCATATTCGATTGCGAGCGATTTGGTCGCAGCGTTCAGCCCGCCCTTGCTCAGCGAGGCCAGCACAGATGGTACGTTGGAATTGGCCTGATCCGCCAGCGTGGTCGTGATCTGCACCACGTGGCCGGACCCCTGCTTCTCCATCTCGGCGATGGCGAGCTGCGTGATGTTGAAGAAGCCCACGACGTTCGTTCCCATCACCGCCGCATAGTCCTCGGCCGTGTACTGCGTGAACGGCTTTGCGACGAAGATGCCGGCGTTGTTGACCAGCGTGTCGACCCGGCCGAAGCGGGCGAGCGCCTGCGAGACTACGCGCTCTGCGGTGGAACGGTCGGCGATGTCGCCGGGAACGGCGAGGACGTCGTCGTCGCCCGACGGCTTGATGGAGCGCGCCGTGGCGACGACGCGGTAGTTGCGATCGCGAAAACCCTGGACCAGGCCCGCACCGATACCCTGGGATGCACCGGTGACGATGGCGACCTTCTGCTCGATACCCATGATGGGCTCCTGTTGTTGGCTTTGAGAACCTGCGCCAGCAGCGGCTGGCTTGCGTGCTGAGGTACGCCGCGGCGGCCCGGGCGCGAATATCCGCTGTCCGGCAGACACTCTTTCGCCGCGCGAACGAATGCGGGGTCGGCGCCCGGCGGTAGTTGTCGAGATTGCGGCGGACGCCTAGCCTGCGAGCGGGAGCTCAGGGTGCGACGGAAAGCAAATGGATCGCCTGGATGCGATGAAAGTGTTCGTTCTGGCAGTGGACGAGGGCAGCTTGGCTGCCGCAGGACGCAAGCTCGGCCGCTCGCCGGCGGCGGTGAGCCGGGCAATCGCCTTTCTGGAAGAACGCGTCGGCGCCGAACTGCTGCACCGGACCACGCGCTCGATCAAGCTGAGCGAGGAGGGGGAGCGCTATGCCGCGGTCTGCCGCCGAGTGCTCACCGAGCTCGAGGAAGCCGACGACATCGCGGCTGGACCGCGCACGGCGCCGCGCGGCCTGCTCACGATCACGGCCCCCGTGGTCTCGGGGGAGATGGTCTTGCGGCCGATCCTCGATGCATTTCTCGATGCGTATCCCACCGTGTCGTCGAAGCTCCTGCTGTTCGATCGCGCGGTCAATCTGATCGAGGAGGGCATCGACGTCGCGCTTCGCATCGGTCCCTTGGCGGATTCGGCGATGATCGCCATGCGGGTCGGCGAGATCAGCCGTGTCGTGGTGGCAGCGCCGCGCTATCTGAAGCAGCATCCGCGCATCGCCGAGCCCGGCGATCTCGCCAAGCACCAGATCGTCGCCATGGCACATCTGCCCAATTCCTGGACCTTCGCGCCGCAGGCGGGTTCATCGGTGCCGCGCTCGGTGCAATTCACCCCGCGGCTCCTCGTCAACAGCACCTATGCGGCAGTGGCCTCTGCCGTCGCCGGACGCGGTGTGGCGCGGATGTATTCGTACCAGGTGGCCGAGCAGGTCGCGCGCGGCGAGCTCGAGATCGTGCTGGCCGGTGACGAGGACCCGGAGATGCCCGCGCATTTGATCTGCCCGCAGGGCCGGCTCTCAGTGCCGAAGGTGCGGGCCTTCACCGACTTCGCGGTGCCCCGGCTGAAGAAGCAGTTTGCGCTGCTGAAGGAGAGCATCAAGGCGCGCTGAACCGCTTCGCGCCCCCGCAATGCGTTATTTTGCGTATACGGCGGCGGGGCTGAATCGGCGATGGTTCCAAAACGGTTAACGCCGATTTAACGGATGAGTCCTAGCCTGTCTCGGCCGGGGTTACTCGTAAGGCCGAGGTAAGCCCAATGGAAGCCCAGAGAATCGCAGTGGACGCGGTCGTCGCGCTGACCGATTGCGACCGCGATGCCGTCATCGCCTTCATCCGCCGTCTCTATCTCGCTGGCATCACCGATCCCAAGCGCCTGACCTTCAAGGGCCTTCAGGCTCTGTCCCGGGCCTGATCGGGCGGTTCCGGCCCTATCGGCCCAGGTTCCTCTGTGCGTTCTCCCCAACGCGATTTGCAACCCCCCGGTGAAAATCTTGTCGCTCGAACCGGGCGGGAGTAGATGACGTCCCCGGCTGGGTTCACTCGGGAACTGGGGAAATGCTGAAACAGCTTTTTGCGCCGCAACTTGTCATTCTCTATGTGCTGGCGGCCTCGACGATCTACGTTCACTTCCGCGGCAAGCAACGGCTGCGCTTCGCGCGCCAGCTCGGCGATCACTCCACCTACCTCGCACCCTACAATGTACTGATGTATGCGGGCTCGGCCGTGCCGAACAGGCCGGTGATCTCGGTCGATCAGTTTCCCGAGCTGAAGCCGCTCAGCGAGAACTGGGAGATGATTCGCGAGGAGGCCGTCCGGCTGTTCGACGAAGGCTTCATCCGCGCCGCCGCCAAGAACAACGACTGGGGCTTCTACTCGTTCTTCAAGAGCGGCTGGAAACGCTTTTACCTGAAATGGTACGACGACTTCCTGCCCTCGGCACGCACACTGTGTCCGAAGACGGTGGATCTTCTCAACTCCATCCCGAGCGTGCATGGCGCGATGTTCGCGATGCTGCCGCCGGGCGGCAAGTTAGGCGCCCATCGCGATCCCTTCGCCGGCTCGCTGCGCTATCACCTCGGCCTCGTCACACCGAACTCGAACAAGTGCCGGATCCTGGTCGACGGCGTCGAATGCGTCTGGCGCGACGGCGAAGCCTTCATGTTCGACGAGACGTTCATCCACAGCGCGGAGAATGCGACCGACGTCAACCGCATCATCCTGTTCTGCGACGTCGAGCGCCCGATGAAGTTCGGCTTCATGACCGCGATCAACCGCTGGGTCAGCCACCACATCGTCAAGGCGTCGGCGACCCAGAATGTCGACGGCGAGAACGTCGGCGTTCTCAACAAGGTGTTCGGCAAGCTCTACGAGATCCATCTCGCCAGCCGCAAGGTGAAGGAGTGGAATCGGAACGTCTACTACACGCTGAAATACTCGCTGACGGCGCTGATCCTCGGTCTCATCGTGCTGTCGGCGTTGCGGTGATCGGAGCGGTGCGATGAGCTCCTTGCCGGTCGCGAAGACGGAAATCCTGCAGTTCTTTCGCGGCTGGCTGGAGACTTTCGCGGGCCATGTCCGCGAGGTCGATTATGCTGCGGCGCGTCCGCTCTTCCATCCGGACGTGCTGGCCTTCGGCACGCACAACGATGTCATCCCGGGCCTCGATCAATGGGTCGCGACGCAATGGGACAACGTCTGGCCGAAGACGACCGACTTTCGTTTCGTCCTGGAACAGACGTCCGTTCTGGCGTCCGCTGACGGCATGATGGCGACGGTGATCGCGCCATGGACGAGCACCGGCTATCATCCCGATGGCAGCGCGTTTCCACGTCCAGGCCGGGCCACCATGGTGTTTGCCAGGAATGCCGACGGTTGGCTGTGCGTGCATTCCCACATGTCGCTCAACCGCGGTGTGCCGCAGGCAAGCCACGCCAACCGGCCGGTGAGGGCCCGGTAGATGAGCGCAGGGTGATCGAAATGCAAAAGGCCCCGGACAGAGCCGGGCCTTTCGATTTGAAACGCCGCATGGCTACTCGGGCTGGCCGATGCTCACCTTCAGCGTGCCGACGCCGTCGACGCCACATTCGAGCTTGTCGCCGGGTTGGAGCTGCGACACGCCGGCGGGCGTGCCGGTCATGATGATGTCGCCGGCGGCGAGCTTCACCTGCTGCGAGAGTTGCCAGATGATCTCCGGCACGTTCCAGATCAGCTCGGTGAGGTCGCCCTTCTGCGCTTCCTTGCCGTTGACCGTCAGCCAGATCTTGCCCTTGGAAGGATGACCAATCTTCGAGGCCGGCTGCACCGCGGAGCAGGGCGCCGAATAGTCGAACGACTTGCCGATCTCCCAGGGACGCTCCTTCTTGCGCGAGGCGATCTGGAGATCGCGGCGGGTCAGGTCGATGCCGACGGCGTAGCCGTAAACGTGGTCCAGCGCCTTGTCGGCGGGGATGTTGAGGCCGCCGCTCTTCATCGCGACGATCAGCTCGACCTCGTGATGCAGGTCCTTGGTCAGCGGCGGATAGGGAATGGTGGCGCCGTCGGGCACCAGCATGTCGGCGTGCTTGGCGAAGAAGAACGGCGGGGCGCGCTCGTCATTGCCCATCTCGCGGATGTGCTCGAGATAATTGCGGCCGACGCACCAGATGCGGCGCACAGGATAACGGCCGCTCTCTCCGGCGACGGGAAGCGAAGCCTGGGGCGGAAGCGGGATGACGTAGGGGGCGGCGTTCATGCAGGGTCTCGCTGCTCTTGAGGTGGAACGAACTCTATGCGGTCGCACTGATCGGCGCCAGAGCGCCGGAACCGTGGTGTTGCAGACGGAAGAACGAGGCGTAGCGGCCGGAGCGGCGCAGCAGATCGTCATGCCGTCCCTGCTCGACGATCTCGCCGCCCTCGACGACCAGGATGGCGTCGGCGTGCATGATGGTGTGCAGACGATGCGCGATCACGATGGTGGTGCGGTTCTGGCAGAGATGCTCGATCGCCTCCTGCACTTGCCGCTCGGACTCCGAATCGAGCGCGGCCGTGGCTTCGTCGAGGAGGATGATCGGCGCGTTCTTGATCAGCGCGCGCGCAACCGCGATGCGCTGGCGCTGACCGCCGGAGAGCTGCGTGCCGTGCTCGCCGACCGGCGTGTCGTAGCCGAGCGGGAAGCTCATGATGAAATCATGCGCGCAGGCGGCCTTGGCGGCGTCGACGATTTCGTCCTCGCCCGCGCCCGGCCGGCCGAAGGCGATGTTGTTGCGGATGGTGTCGCGGAACAGATAGACGTCCTGGCCGACATAGGCGGTCTGCGCGCGCAGCGATTTGCGCGAGACCGAAGAGATCGACTGGCCGTCGATCACGATGTCGCCCTGCGTCACCTCGTAGAAGCGCAAGAGCAACGCCAGCACGGTCGACTTGCCGCCGCCGGAGGGGCCGACCAGCGCGGTGACCTTGCCGGGTTCGGCCGTGAAGCTCATGCGGTTGAGCACGGTCTCGCCGTTGCGATAGGAGAAGCTGACGTCGCGCAGCTCGATGCGGGCATCTGACAGCTTCAGCGACGGCTTGTCGTCGTCGGACTTTTCGCTCGCCGGGCTGTCGACGACTTCGAGCAGCATGCGCGCACCAACCAATTGGCTGTTGAGGTCGATGTTGAGCCGCGCCAGCCGCTTGGCCGGCTCGGTCGCCATCAGGAACGCGGTCATGAAAGAGAAGAACGCGCCGGGCGTGGCGTTGAGCGCGACCACGGCATAGCCGCCATACATCAGGCAGCCGGCGACCGCGAAGCCGCCGAGCATTTCCATCAGTGGGTTGGAACGGTTGGCGACACGGGCCATCTTGTTGGCGTTGCGCTCGACGACCGCGATATTCTCGTCGATGCGCTTCTGCATGGTCTCTTCGAGCGTGAACGCCTTGACGGTGCGGATGCCTTGCAGCGATTCCTGCATCGTCTCCATGATGTCGGCGGTGCCGGTGAACTGGTTGTAGGCGAGGCCCTTGATGCGCTTGACCAGCCTGCGCAGCACCAGCATTGCCGGCGGCACCGCGACGAGGCCGATGAACGACATCAGCGGGTCCTGCCACACCATCACGCCGATCATGGCGAGCAGCATCAAGAGGTCACGCCCGACGGCGTTGACCAGCATGTTGAGGACGTCGGTGATCGATTTCGCGCCGGCGGTCAGGCGCGCCAGGAATTCGGAGGAGTGCCGCTCGGAGAAGAAGCCGACGCTCTCGCGCATCAGCTTGGCGAACAGTTGGCGCTGGTTGGTGGCGAGGATGGCGTTCGAGATCTTGGTCAGTATCACCATGTGGCCGTAGGTCGCCACGCCCTTGATGAACAGCAACACGACCGTGATGCCCGAGAACATAGCGATGCCCGGGATGTTCTTGTCCACATAGGCCTGGTTGATGACCTGGCCGAGCACATAGGTCGCGCCTGCGGTCGCGCCTGCGGCCAGCGCCATCAGCGCGAAGGCGACGAGATAGCGCCGCCAGTAGACGATGCCCTGTTCCGTGACCAGGCGGCGAATCAGGACCGCCGCCGCGTAGGGATCGTCGGTAATTTTCTTTGGAAACTGGGCCATCCGGTGTCCATTGACGGCGCGGGACAAAGCCTGCCCGCGCGTCAGGGATCGATGGGCCTCTGTGCCCGCTCAAGCCGGGTTTTTCAAGCCCAATTGAGGGCTTGCGCTTGGGATGATTCTAGGCCGAAGCGGCGTGGCGGAGGTCGCCGTCGCGCTCGCGGTACAGCTTGTCTTCCCAGGCCAGCGCGTGCGCCGCGATGGTCTCGAGGTCGTCATATTGCGGCCGCCAGTCGAGCAGGCCGCGGATGCGGCTGGTGTCGGCGACCATGGTCATGATGTCGCCGGGCCGGCGCGGGGCGTATTGCACGGCGAAGCTGCGTCCCGACACCCGGCGCACGGCGTCGATGGTCTCCAGCACCGAATAGCCGCGGCCATAGCCGCAATTCAGCGTCGTGGAGGCGCCGCCATTGCGCAGGTAGGCGAGCGCCGAACGATGCGCCTGCGAAAGGTCGGTGACGTGAATGAAATCGCGAATGCAGCTGCCGTCGGGGGTCGGATAGTCGGTGCCGAACACGTCGATCTTGGCGCGCTGCCCGGTGGCGGCTTCCACCGCGATCTTGAGCAGATGCGTGGCGCCGGCGGTGGCGAGCCCGATGCGGGCCTGCGGATCGGCGCCGGCGACGTTGAAGTAACGCAATGTCACGTATTGCATGCCGTAGGCGGCGGCGACGTCATGCAGCATGATCTCGGTCATCAGCTTCGACGAGCCGTAGGGCGACAGTGGCCGCGTCGGCGCGTGCTCGGGCACTGGCACCTGGTCCGGATTGCCGTAGACGGCGGCGGTCGAGGAGAAGATGAAGCGGCCAATGCCGCGCTTCACGGCGACATTGAGCAGATTGCGCGCGGTCGTAAAATTGTTGCGGTAATAGCCGAGCGGATCGCGCATCGAATCCGGCACGACGACCGAGCCCGCGAAATGGATGATGCTCTCGATGTCGTGCTGGGCGATCACACCTTCGAGCAGGTTTTCATCGCCCGCATCGCCGATGAACAGCGGCACGCCTTCGGGCAGGTAAGTGGAGAAACCGGTGGAGAGATCGTCGATCACGACCACGTCCTCGCCGGCTTCCGCCAGCGCCAGGACCGTGTGACTTCCAATGTAGCCGGCGCCGCCGGTGACTAGCACAGTCATGATCTCACCCGTCTTCGATCAACGCGCGAAACTAGCGTTTGCGTGGTGAAGAGGGGGTATCGGCGCGGCTGAACTGGTCACTATGCTTAATGTTGCGTATAGGGACTTTGCGAAACGGAGCATGACGTGGCGAATTCCCCTGATGATCTCGACGTGATCGTGCCAAATCTGCACAGGCGCTATTCCGGGGTCACCGCGACCAACCGGATGGTGGCGCCGCGGCTGGCGAAACTGTACCGCGCCGCCTGGTTCGGCTCGGACGCGCCGGAGGGAATTGCTCGGCTGAGCGTTGCCGATCTTCTGAAGCTGTGGCGCCGCAAGCGGCCCGTGATCTGGCATGCGCGCCGGAACAACGAGATGATCGCCGGCGTCGTGTTGCGCGCGCTCGGCTTGCCGCTCAAACTCGTGTTCACCTCGGCGGCGCAGCGGCATCATAGCTGGATCACGCGCTGGCTGATCCGGCGCATGGACGCGATCATCGCGACATCAGACATCTCGGCCTCGTTCCTGAAAGTGAACGCGACGGTGATCCCGCACGGCGTCGACACCGACGTCTACGCGCCGCCGACCGATCGGGCCGCGGCCTTCGCGGAAGCCGCGCTGCCGGGCCGCTACGCCATCGGCTGCTTCGGCCGCGTGCGGGCGCAGAAGGGGACCGATGTGTTCGTCGATGCGATGTGCCGCCTCTTGCCGCGCCATCCCGATTTCACCGCCGTCATCGTCGGTCAGGTCACGCCGGAACAGACTGGCTTTGCCAATGACCTGAAGAGGCGGATCGAAGCCGCCGGGCTGCAATCGCGCATCGTCATCACCGGCGAGCTGCCGATCGAAGCGGTGCAACGCTGGTATCAGCGATTGACGATCTACGCCTTCACCTCGCGCAACGAAGGCTTCGGCCTGACCCTGATCGAGGCGATGGCGGCCGGCAGCGCGCTGGTCGCCGCACGTGCCGGTGCGGCCGAACTCGTGGTGGAGGATGGCGTCACCGGTGTGCTGATCCCGACGGGTGATGCCGACGCGCTCGCCGCGGCGCTCGAGCCGATGATGCGCGATGTGGCCGCTGCGACGGCGATGGGCGAGCGGGGGCGAGCACGGGTGCTCGAACGCTTCAGCCTCGATGCCGAAGCCGCTCGGATCGGCGAGGTCTATCGGCCGCTGCTCTGACGCGGTTTTCGCCGGTCGCAAACAAGACTGCGAAAACAACCCCATGCACAGTAGCCGGGGTCAACAAAATCAATGACTTGGCGGGAGCGTCGATTTCATTGCGGATTTTTCGAATTCCGTTTTGACTTGTCGGGCAAAACACCGGCATGATGCGACCATCGGCGCTGCCCGGGTCGCTTCACGTCATCGCCTTGCCTCCGCCTCTCGCAGCACCCGCTCCGCGATCCCCACCACGTCCGCTGCCGCGATGTTCCGCATGCACCTGTGGTCGTTCATTTTGCAGATCGTGCTCTGGCAAGGCTGGCAGGACAGCACTTCCTGGTCCTGCACCACCGTCGCGGCGAGGCCGTTCAGCGGGGCCCAAAGGTAGGGGCTGGTGGGACCGAATATCCCCATCGTGGGCGTGCCCAGGGCGGCTGCGATGTGCATCAGGCCGGAATCGTTGGAGATCGCGACGCCGGCTGCGGCCATGGCCAGCACGCCGTTGCGCAGATCGGTGCCGGTGAGGTCGCGCACCCCAAGGCCACCGGCGGCGGCGATCTCCTGGGCGAGCCCCTTCTCGCCGGGGCCGCCGACCACCCAGACCTCCAACCCGCGCTCGACCAGCAGCCGCGCGGCCTCTGGATAATAGGTCCAGCGCTTTGAGACCCCGACCGACCCCGGGGCGAGCGCCACGGCGGTTCCGGCGCTGAGGCCGTTGGCCTGGCGCCAGCGGACGATCTCCTCGGCCGGGACGCGCAATTGCGGCACCGGCCATTCGGGGGGAAGGGGCGCGCCGTCCGGTTGGGCCAGGGCAGCGTTCTTGTCGATGAAACGGGGCAGTTTCTTCTCGCCCCAGCGCCAGCGGTTGATGAGGCCGAAGCGAAACTCGCCGACGAAGCCGACCCGTTCAGGAATACCGGCCAAGGCCGGCGCAATGGCCGCCTTCCAGGTCCGGGGCAGCACCAGGGCGGTGCCGTAGTTCCGCTTCCGCAGGAGCTTTCCCAGACCGAACTGGCGGCCAATTGCGAGCTGGCCGCGCGGCAGGTCCCAAGCGATGCCCTCGCGCACGCCGGGCATGTAGTCGATCAGGGGGGCGCACAGCGACGTGGTCAGGAGATCGACCGGCCGGTTGGGCCAGCGCTCCTTCAGGACCCGCACCACGGTGTGATTTCGCACGAAGTCGCCGATCCACATGTAGGGAATGATCAGGATCGGGCGGGTATCGCTCCGGTCTGCATCTCCAACAAGTTGCGAATCAATATTCATTCGTTATTAGACTGAAATCGTGCTGCGGTTGGCGGTTCGGTAGCCGCTCCCGGCCGGCAGGTAAAGCCGGCAGAAGCAACGATCCCAAAACCGCTTACACTTTGGTGGATCATGCGCTACGGCAGGGCCGGGCATTAAGAAAATCGGGCAGGTAGTTGGAATGTTGCTGGTGACCGGCGGGGCCGGTTTTATCGGGTCGAATGTCGTGGCCGCGCTGAACGAGGCCGGCCGCAGCGACGTCGCGGTCTGCGACCTGCTCGGCACCGAGGGCAAATGGCGCAACCTCGCCAAGCGGCAGCTTGTGGATATCGTTCCCCCGGCCGAGCTGCCCGATTGGCTGACGGGCCGCAAGCTCGACGCCATGATCCATCTCGGGGCGATTTCCGAGACCACCGCGACCGACGGCGACCTCGTGTTCGAGACCAATTTCCGCCTGTCGATGCGCCTCCTGGACTGGTGCACGATGAACGCGGTGCCGTTCATCTATGCCTCCTCGGCCGCGACCTATGGCGACGGCGAGGCCGGCTTCGGCGACGACGCTTCGTTACCGGCACTGAAGAAATTGCGGCCGATGAATCTCTACGGCTGGAGCAAGCACATGTTCGATCTCGCGGTCGCCGGTCGCGTGGCGAACGGTCATCCGCTGCCGCCGCAATGGGCCGGGCTGAAGTTCTTCAACGTGTTCGGCCCCAACGAATACCACAAGGGTTCGATGATGAGCGTGCTGGCGCGGCGCTTCGACGACGTCAAAGCCGGCCGCGTCGTGCAGCTGTTCAAGTCGCATCGCGAGGGCATCGAAGACGGCGACCAGCGCCGCGACTTCATCTATGTCGACGACGTCGTGCGCGTCGTCATGTGGCTGCTGGCGACGCCGTCGGTGTCCGGCCTGTTCAACGTCGGCACCGGCAAGGCGCGCAGCTTCAAGGATCTGATGCTGGCTGCCTACGCCGCGCTCGGCACCAGGCCCAACATCGAATACATCGACATGCCCGAGAGCATCCGCAACAGCTACCAGTACTTCACCCAGAGCGAGGTCGATCGCCTCTGCCGCGCCGGCTATAACGGCGGCTTCACGACGCTCGAGGACGCGGTGAAAGCCTATGTCGGGAATCATCTCGACCGGCCCGACCGTTTCCGCTGAGGCCCTTGATCATGGCGACCCCCATTCTCGATTTCGACGCGCTCGCGCAAACCATCTCAGGCCGCACGGTTCTCTGCATCGGCGACATCATGCTGGACGAGTTCGTCTATGGCGAGGTGTCGCGGATATCGCCGGAAGCGCCGACGCCGGTCATCGTCGCCCAGCACAGCGAGATTCACATCGGCGGCGCCGGCAACGTCGCGCGCAACGTCGCTTCGCTCGGCGCGAGCTGCATCTTCGTCGGCCTCGTCGGCGAGGACGATGCAGGCAGGCGGCTGGCATCGGCGTTGGGTGGGCAAGCCGGCATCGAAAGCGTTCTGGTGTGCGATCCCTCGCGGCCGACCACGCGAAAAACCCGCTTCGTCTCCGAGCATTTTTCCACGCACATGCTGCGCGCAGATTGGGAGCAGGCGGCGCCTGCCTCCGATGACATCGAAACGAGATTGATCGACGCGATCCTGCCGCAGATCGTGCGCGCCGACATCGTGCTGCTGTCCGACTACGCCAAGGGCGTGCTGACCGCGCGCGTGATCCGCCACACCATCAATGCCGCACGAAAGCACGGCAAGCCGGTGGTGGTCGATCCCAAGAGCCTGAACTGGGCGATCTATCGCGGCGCCACGCTGCTCACGCCCAATCGCAAGGAATTCTCGGAAGCGACCCGCAGCCGTGCCGAGACGGTGCAGAGCATCGTCGAGGCCAGCGAGGACGTGATGCGGCTCGCCGACTGCGAGGCGATCCTGGTCACGCAAGGCGAGCACGGCATGACGCTGGTGCCGCGCAATGGAGCGGCCGTGCACGTTCCGGCCTTCCCGGTGAAGGTGCGCGACGTCTCTGGTGCCGGTGACACCGTCGCCGCCGCGCTCGCAGTATCGCTTGCGGCCGGCGCGGACTGGGATACGGCGCTGCGCGTGGCCAATGCCGCCGCCGCCGTCGCGGTCGGCAAGCAGGGCACCGCCAGCGTGAGCGCGGCCGAGCTGCGCCGAAAGATCCTGCCGCACGCCACTCTCGCGGCCGAGGAGAAGATCGTGCTCGATCCGGCCGCGCTCGATGCCCAGCTCGCCGAATGGAAGAGGCAAGGCCAGCGCGTCGGCTTCACCAATGGCTGTTTCGACATCCTTCATCCCGGTCACGTCAAGGTGCTGACCGCGGCGCGCGCCGCCTGTGATCGCCTGATCGTCGGACTCAACAGCGACGCCTCGGTGCGCCGGCTGAAGGGCGCCGATCGTCCGGTGCAGGACGAGCGCGCGCGCGCCGAGGTGCTCGCGGCCTTGGAGGCGGTCGATCTCGTCGTCATCTTCGCGGAGGACACGCCGATCGACCTGATCACCAGGATCAAGCCGGGCGTGCTGGTGAAAGGCGGCGACTACACCCGCGAGCAGGTCGTCGGCCACGAGGTCGTCGAGGCCGCCGGCGGAACGGTCGTGCTGGTGGACATTCTCCAGGGCTTCAGCACCACGGCGCTGGTTCATCGCGCCCGGGGAGGGGGCAAGTGACGGCGCTGGTCCGGGAGACCTCCGGCCAGATGCTGAGGCGGCGCCTGCGCAGCCCGGCAGCCTGGCGCGAGACCGTCGATCTGTTTGCGATCCTGACCGCGGCCTCGCTGCCCTGGTCGACGTCGCTCGCGGGGATATTCAACGCGCTGATGCTGCTCTGCATGGTGCCGTTCCTCGACGTGCGCGCCTTCCTGGAATCGCTGAAGCGTCCGATCTGTGTGGCGCCGATCGCGCTTGTGCTGCTCGCGCTGGCGGGGACGCTGTGGTCGGATGCGTCGTGGGGCGCGCGCTTCTATGCGGTCAACCCGACGGTCAAGCTGCTCGTGCTGCCGGTCCTGCTCTACCATTTCGAGCGCTCGCCGCGCGGCCAATGGGTCTTCGTCGCCTTCCTGGTATCCTGCGCCCTGTTGTCGGTGATGTCCTGGCTGGTCGCCTTCTATCCGAACCTCACGCTCAAGACCGATCCCATGGAGCGCGGCATCTTCGTCAAGAACTATATCGACCAGAGCCAGGAATTCGCGCTCTGCGCCGTCGCGCTCGCCTATCCGATCGTGATGCTGCTGCGCGAGAAGCGCTACTGGTTCGCCGGGCTGCTCACCGCGCTTGCGCTCAGCTTCGTCGTCAACATGGCCTTCGTCGTCGTATCGCGCACCGCGCTCGTCACCATCCCCATCATGTTCGGCGTGTTCGCGCTGCTTCACCTCAAATGGCGCAACATTGGGATCCTGGCCGCCGCGCTTCTCACCGGTGCCTTTCTCGCCTGGCAGATATCGCCGCAATTGCGACATACTGCCGAGCGGTTTTCCGACGACTACACGCGCTATGTGGAAAAGGGCGAGCCGACCTCGCTGGGTCTGCGGCTCGAATTCTGGCGGAAGTCGCTCGGCTTCTTCGCGGAGGCCCCGATCGTGGGACACGGCACCGGCTCGACCCGTGGATTGTTCGAACGCGTCGCGACCCCCAGCGGCCTGTACCAGGCCTCCGCCGAAGTGGTTGGCAACCCCCATAACCAGACGCTGAACGTCGCCGTGCAATGGGGCGTGATCGGGATCATCATCCTCTACGCGATCTGGATCCTGCATCTGCTGTTGTTTCGCGGCGACGGGCTTGCCCATTGGATCGGGCTCCTGGTCGTGGTGCAGAACGTCTTCACCTCGCTCTTCAACTCGCATCTGTTCGACTTCCACGAGGGCTGGATGTACGTCATCGGCGTCGGCGTCGCCGGCGGCATGGTGATCCGCGCACAACAGGCCGGGGCGAAGATGGGGGAAGCCGGTTCCTGAGCGGTCGCGCGGCTGGCAAGTCTTGTCCAGATGGGCTATCAGCGCGGTCAGGTTGCATCTAACTGGGTTTCCATCGGTCGGCGGATGACGCGACTTTCGCATCTCACCTTGCGCAATTTCCTGATCGCGCTCCACGACCTGCTGGCGACAACGGCGGCGCTTTTTGCCGCCTTCTATCTGCGATTCGAGGGTGGCGACGGCTTCTTCGACCGCTTGCCCCTGCTGTTCCAGATCCTGCCCTACTTCCTCGCCTTCAGCGTGGTCGTGTTCTTCATCTTCAACCTGACCACGACGAAGTGGCGCTTCATCTCGCTGCCCGACGCGCTGAACATCATCCGCGTCGCGACCGTGCTGACCGTCACGCTGCTCGTGCTCGACTACATCTTCGTTTCCCCCAACGTCCGCGGCGCCTTTTTTCTCGGCAAGGTGACGATCGTCCTCTACTGGTTTCTCGAGATCTCCTTCCTCAGCGCCCTGCGCATGGCCTACCGCTACTTCCGCTATACGCGAGTGCGCCGTCATGCGAGGACCGAGGATGCCGCGCCGACGCTGCTGATCGGCCGCGCCGCGGATGCCGAGGTGCTGCTCCGCGGAATCGAGAGCGGGGCGATCAAGCGCATCTGGCCGGTCGGCGTGCTGTCGCCGTCGAGCTCCGACCGGGGCCAGTTCATCCGCAACGTGCCGGTGCTGGGCGGCATCGACGACGTCGAGGACGTCATCGCCGACTTCGCCAAGCGCAACAAGCCGATCGCGCGCCTCGTCATGACGCCGTCGGCATTCGAGCCGGAGGCCCATCCGGAATCGATCCTGATGCGGGCGCGCAAGCTGGGTGTGATCGTCAACCGCATGCCCTCGCTCGAGAGCGGCGACACGCCGCGGCTCACGGCCGTCGCGGTCGAGGACCTCCTGCTGCGGCCGAGCGAGAGGATCGACTATGGGCGCCTGGAAGCGCTGATCAACGGCAAGGCGGTGATCGTCACCGGCGGCGGCGGCTCGATCGGTTCGGAGATCTGCGAGCGCGTCGTCGCCTTCGGCGCGGCGCGGCTCCTGATCGTGGAAAACTCCGAGCCGGCGCTCTATGCGATCACGGAATCGCTCGTCGCGCACGGAGCGGCAGCCGAGATCGAAGGGCGGATCGCCGACATTCGCGACCGCGAGCGCATCATGCGCCTGATGGCGGAGTTCAAGCCGGACATCGTGTTCCACGCCGCGGCGCTCAAGCACGTTCCGATCCTCGAACGCGACTGGAGCGAAGGCGTCAAGACCAATATCTTCGGCTCGATCAACGTCGCGGATGCCGCCGTGGCGGCCGGCGCCGAGGCGATGGTGATGATCTCGACCGACAAGGCGATCGAGCCGGTGTCGATGCTCGGCCTGACCAAGCGTTTTGCCGAGATGTATTGCCAGGCGCTGGATCACGACCTCGCAGCCGGGGTGCGCGGGGGCAAGCCGCCAATGCGGCTGATCTCGGTCCGGTTCGGTAACGTGCTGGCCTCGAACGGCTCGGTGGTGCCGAAATTCAAGGCGCAGATCGAGGCCGGCGGCCCGGTGACGGTGACGCATCCCGACATGGTCCGCTACTTCATGACCATCCGCGAGGCCTGCGATCTCGTCATTACCGCGGCCACACATGCGCTCGGAACGCAGCGTCCCGACGTCTCGGTCTACGTGCTCAACATGGGCCAGCCGGTCAAGATCGTCGATCTCGCCGAGCGCATGATCCGCCTTTCCGGACTGCAACCCGGCTACGACATCGAGATCGTTTTCACCGGCATGCGGCCGGGCGAACGCCTGCACGAGATCCTGTTCGCCTCGGAGGAGCCGACCCGCGAGATCGGCGTCGCCGGGATCATGGCCGCGCAGCCGAATGAACCGCCGATGCAGACGCTGCGCAAATGGATCGCGGCGCTGGAGCAGGCGATCGCGCGCGACGATCGCGCCACCATCAGGACCATCCTGAAGGATGCGGTGCCCGAATTCGGGTCGACCGCGGCTTGACCATGGAGCCCTCCGGCAAGATCGTCGTCGCGAGCCAGCATTATCCGCCTGATCCGAGCACGACGGCGGCGATCATGGCCGAGATCGCCTGCCGTCTCGCCATCGAGCATGAGGTCCTCGTGCTCTCGGGCTCGCCGGGCGCGTTGCCGGCCGCGCAGACTGACCCGGGCAAGCCGCGCGTCCTCATGATCAGGAACCGCATGGCAGGCAAGGCGGCGCTGGTGCGGCGCGGTGTCTCCGAGCTTTTGTTCGCGGCGCGCACGTTCTTCGCGTTGGTGCGGGAGCTGAGGCGAGGAGACGTCGTGCTCACCGTGACCGCGCCGTTCATGCTGCCGTACGCGGTGGCGGCGGCAGCGAGGGTCAAGGGCGCGCGCTCGGCACTGATCATGCACGACCTCTTTCCCGACGTGCTGGTGATGGCGGGCCTGCTGAAGCCCGGCTCGTTCGTGACGCGGACGATGCGCGCCGCCAACAGCCTGATGTTCCGCGCGCTGAATGCCGTCATTACCATCGGACGAGACGCGGAGCGGCCGCTGCTCAGCTATTCCGGGATGAGGCGGAGCAAGATCCGCTTCATTCCGAACTGGGCGACGCTGGTGCCGGCGCCCCGGCCGGTCACGCCGGACAATCCGTTCCGCAAGGCGCTCTCCGCGCGCTTCATCGTTGGCCTGTCGGGCAATCTCGGCTTCACACATGACCCGGAGGTCGTGTTCGAGGCTGCGCGGCTCCTGAAGGACGAGGCGGACATTCACTTCCTGCTGTCCGGATGGGGCATCGGCTTCGAACGGCTGAAGCAGTTGCAGGCGGCGGCGAACCTCTGCAATGTCTCCTTTGTCGGGCGCGTCGAGGATGGCGAGCTCGAAGCGTTTCTGGCCGCTGCCGATCTCTGGATCATTCCCTACCGGAAGAACGTTGCCGGGGTGTCGGTACCGAGCCGGTTCTACAATCTGCTGGCGGTCGGCCGTCCCGTGGTGCTGGTGTCCGAGCCGGAGGCGGAGGCCGCGCTGACGGTCGTGGAGAGCAGGCTCGGCTGGGTCGTGCCGCCGGGCCGCGCCGATCGGCTCGCTGAAGCGATCCGCGCCGCGTCCCGTTCCGACGACGGCACCATGGCGGCGCGCGCGGTGAAGGCGGCGTCGCGGTTCGACAGAACGACCGCGATGAACGCCTATGCCGCGCTGATCGACGAATTATTGCGCAACCCCGATCTTTCGGAGCAACGATGAGCGAGCGCAGGCCGATCGTGCTGGTGACGGGAGCGAACGGCTTCGTCGGCCGTCATCTCGTGCCGGCGCTCGTGCGCGGGGGGTGGTCGGTCCGCCGCGCGGTCCGCAGTCCGGAAGGCGTCGACGGCGAGGCCTTGATCGAATCGATCGGTCCCGAGACCGACTGGCATGCTGCGCTGGAAGGCGTCGATGCCGTCATCCATCTCGCCGCGCGGGTGCACCACAAGAACGAGGAGCACGCCGTCCAGCTCTACCGCAACGTCAACATCGCCGGCACGCTGCATCTGGCGCGCTGCGCGGCGACGGCCGGCGTGCGCCAATTCATCTTCATCAGCACCGTTCTCGTTCACGGCCGCAGCAATGAAGGCCGTGCACCCTTCAGCGAAAACGACGTCCTGACTCCGCGCGGCCTCTACGGCATGTCCAAGGCCGCGGCCGAGGCTGGCCTGAGGAGCCTGGCGCGCGAGAGCGACATGAAGATCTCGGTGATCCGGCCGCCGCTGGTCTATGGCGCGGGTGCCAAGGGCAATTTCGCGCTGCTGACGCGTGCGGTAAGCCTGGGGCTGCCGCTGCCCTTTGCGGCGATCGGCAACCAGCGCGCCTTCCTTGCCGTGCAGAACCTCTCGTCGTTCGTCCTGCATCGGCTCGGCCATCCCGATCCCGCGAGCAATTTCGAGATCTTCCTGGTGGCCGACAGGGAACAGGTCTCGACGCCCGAATTCATCAGGCGCCTCGCCGCCGCGTCCGGCAAGAGCCCGCGTCTGTTCGGCGTGCCGCTGCGCCTGCTCTCCACGCTGCTCAGCGCGATGGGGCGGCAGGATACGCATGACAGCCTGATCGGCTCGCTCGAGCTCAATATCTCCAAGGCGCTCGCGACCGGCTGGCAGCCGCAGGTCTCCCTGGACGAGGGGTTGCAGCGCGCGCTCGCGGTTCAGGATCCCTGAGCGCGGGCGAAGCGCCGCAGCACGAGTGCGACCGCGCCCGCGCCCGCGAACAAGCAGACGATCGTGATCGCCGTCGAGCCGGCGCGGACGGTGGCGATGGCGAGCAAGGCCAGCACGAGATTGAGCGCGAACGTCTCGCCGACCACCCGCTTGACCGTGAATCCGTTGTCGGTTGCGCGCTGATAAAAGTGCGTCCGGTGAGCCGACCAGAACGGCTCGCGCCTGATGATGCGCCGAAACAGCGTGATGGTGGAATCCGCAAGATAATAGGCGGGCAACAGCAGCGCCGCGGCCGATTGGCCCCGAAAGGCGAGCTCCAGCAGGCACCAGCCGAGCAAGAGGCCGATCGGCAGGCTGCCGACATCGCCCAGGAAGACCTTTGCGACGGGACGGTTGAACGGCGCAAAGCCGAGCATGGCGCCGCACAGCGCCGTGGCGATCAGCACGGCCGGCCATGAGAGGTCGCCGAGCCATCCGAGCAGCAGCAGCGCAGCGGTGACCGGCACGACTTCCGCCACCGTCATCAGGTCGAGCCCGTCCATGAAGTTGACGAGGTTCACGAACCAGACTCCGGCAAGGACGATGAGGCCGCGCTCCAGCGGAAGCGGCAGCGCCGGCACGATGCGCGCGGTCTCGGGCGCTGTGAACACGATTGCACCGACGCAGGCCGCCTGCAGCACCAGCCGCACGAGCACCGGCAGCGACACGATGTCGTCGGCGAAGCCGACCAGCGCGATCACGACCGTCGCAGCAACCAGCGCCGGCGGGATCGCGACATTGGCCGAGGCTGCCCAGAGCGAGGCGACGATCAGCGTCGCGGCGATCACCGCGATGCCCGCGCCCTGCGGGGTCGGGATGCGATGCGAGGACCGGGCATTCGGCCGCGCCAGCGCATAGCGCTGGAGCAGGGGCCGGCTGATCCAGGTGACGAGTGCCGAGATCAGTGCGGCGATCGCAAGAGCAAGCAGCAAGGGCGCGCCGGCGAGCGCATCGGCGGCCAGGCTCACTCCGGCACTCCGATCGGAGCCGACCCTTGCGCGGCCTTCTCGGCGCTGAGGATCCAGACCAGTCCGCCGAATGCGCCGACAATGAAGAACACGGCGCCGAACAGCAGCGAGACGTTGACGCCCTCGTTGGGGGCAAGCCCGGCGAAACCGAACGCAAGGCTCATCGTGGCTTCGCGCACGCCCCAGCCGGCGATCGAGATCGGCATCATCGTGATCAGCATCACCGGCGGCACGAGCAGAAAGACGTCGCTGAAGCGGACCGGGGCCGCGATCGACTGCACGACGCACCAGGCGATGACGACGGCCAGCACGTGAACGAGGACCGAGAGGATTGCTATGATCGGCCCACGGGTGCGGCTGAAGATCACGCGGTTGGCGATGACGGCGCAGGCGTGAATGTGATGCGTCGCCCACCAGGTCTTCAGCCAGCGCCATTTCAGTGCGCCGAAAATCAGGAAGCCGAGGCCGCCGGCGAGCGCCAGGAGGTCGATCAGCAGCAGCGCCGAGCGCCCGTGCGGATCGGTGATGAGGGTGTAGCTCCAGGGCAGGCTTGCGACGATGACGATCGCGAGCGCGATCAAGCCGATCGCGCGGTCGACGAAGATCGAGTAGGTCGCCGCACGCCATCCGGCGCCGGCGCGCGCGACCAGCCACAGCCGGACCGCATCGCCGCCGATCGCCGAGGGCAGGGTCTGGTTGAAGAACGAGCCGATCACGTTGTAGCGCATGGCGCGGCCGAGCTCGAGCGGCGCGCCGCAGACCGCGCTGATCTCGCGCCAGCGCAGCACGCCGACGAAGAGCTGGAGGAACGTGACCGCGATCGCGACGCCGATCCAGAGCAGGCTGGTCACGGTGAAGCGCGAAAACAATTCGGACAGATCGACCTTGCGCAGCGCCAGATAGAGCAGCGCCGCGGAAATCATGATCTTGGCCGTCGACAGCAGGATTCGGCGCATCTCGTCCGCATGACAGGGTTTGCGAAGATTTGAGGCAACCCGACGCGAGGCGCCGAATTCGGTCGCTTTGGTATGGTTTTGGCGCCGATCTTGCAATAGCCGTCGTTGGAGCGTGAAGAGGTGGCGCTCACGAGGCCGGAGGGCCTATTGCGACCCCGTCGAGGGGGCGGCTAAACAGGCCCGGGCCAGGAACCCCAGGGGAACAGGATGACGGATCAGGCGATTTTGGTGACGGGGGCGGCCGGCTTCATCGGCTTCCACGTCGCCCGCCAGCTTCTCGGCGAAGGCCGCTCCGTCGTCGGGCTCGACAATCTCAACAGCTATTACGATCCGGCGCTGAAGAAAGCGCGGCTCGCCCTGCTCAGGGACGACTCCGGCTTCTCCTTCGTCGAGGCCGATCTCGCCGACCGCGAGACGATGGCGGCGCTGTTCGCGCAACATCGTTTTGCCAAAGTCGTGCACCTGGCGGCGCAAGCCGGCGTGCGCCACTCGATCGAGCAGCCGCACGCCTACGCTGATTCCAATCTCCACGGCTTTCTCAACGTGCTGGAGGGCTGCCGCAACAACGGCTGTCGTCATCTCGTCTACGCCTCGTCATCCTCCGTTTATGGCGCCAACACAAAACTGCCATTTGCGGTTGCGGACCGTACCGATCACCCCGTGAGCTTCTATGCCGCGACCAAGAAGGCGAACGAGGTGATGGCGCAGTCCTACAGCCACCTCTATCGCCTGCCGGTCACGGGACTGCGCTTCTTTACCATTTACGGCCCGTGGGGCCGGCCCGACATGGCCATGTTTCTGTTCGTGAACGCCATCATGGCCGGCAGGCCGATCCGGCTCTTTAACCACGGCAAGATGCGTCGCGACTTCACCTATATCGATGATGTGACCCGAGTCGTATCCAAGCTGGTCGATCTTGTGCCTGCGGACGATCCGGCTGCCGCAAATGCGCCGTTTAAGCTCTACAATGTCGGCAATCATCATCCGGAGGAACTGATGCACGTCGTCGGTCTTCTGGAGCGGGAGCTGGACCGGACGGCGATCAAAGAATTGCTGCCGATGCAACCGGGAGATGTGCTGGAAACGTTCGCGGATGTCGAGGATTTGATGCGCGACACCGGCTTTGCACCGTCAACGCCGATCGAGCATGGGGTCCATAATTTCGTCACCTGGTATCGCGACTACTTCAAGGTTTGAGATCACGATGGACAAACGCATAATCCCCCTGATCATGTGCGGCGGTGCCGGCACGCGGCTGTGGCCCGCTTCGCGCGAAGTGCGCCCCAAGCAATTCCTGCCGCTCTTCGGCACACGCTCGACGTTCCAGGACACGCTGCTGCGCGTGTCAGATCCCTCGCTGTTCGATCGTCCGATCGTCATCACCAATGCGGCCTATCGCTTCGTGGTGCTGGAGCAGCTCGCAGAGATCGGCATCGAGGCGGACGTGCTCCTCGAGCCGATGCGGCGCGATTCCGGCCCCGCGATCGCCGCGGGCGCGGTGTTCGCGCAGAACCGCGACAGCGAAGCGATCGTGCTCGCGCTCGCCGCCGACCACGTGGTGCAGGACAATGCGGCCTTCGTCGCGGCCTGCCGCGAGGGCCTTGCAGCCGCGAGCACCGGGCGCATCGTCACCTTCGGCGTCAAGCCGGAGCGGCCGGCGACCGAATACGGCTACATCAATCCGGGTGAGGTGATTTCCGGCGAGGTGCATGCGGTTGCGCGCTTCGTCGAGAAGCCGGACGCGGTGAAGGCATCCGACTACGTCAATTCGGGCTATCTCTGGAACAGCGGCAACTTCATGTTTCCCGCCAGCGTGCTGCTCGACGAATATCGCAGGGTCGATGCTGCGAGTGTCGAGGCCGTCACGAGCGCCGTCAACAATGCCGGCCGCGATCTCGGCTTCGTCACGCTGGAGCCGCAGGCCTTCAGTTCGGCGAAGGCGATCTCGATCGATTACGCCGTGATGGAGAAGACCGCGCGCGCGGCCGTGGTGCCGGTGTCGTGCGGCTGGTCCGACGTCGGCTCCTGGCTCGCGGTGTGGGAGCTGTCGGAGAAGGACGCGCAAGGCAATGCGGCGCATGGCACCGCCGTGTTCGAGGACTCCCGCAACTGCAACGTCACTACCGATTCCGCGCTGGTTGCGCTCGAAGGCGTCGACGATCTTGTCGTGGTCGCCACTGCCGACGCGATCCTGGTCTCGCGCCAGAAGGATGCCAACGGCCTGAAGCGCCTCGTGACCAAGCTGAAGGCGGTCGCGCCGAAGGTCACCGAGGAGCATCTGAAGGTGCACAGGCCCTGGGGCAGCTATCAGTCCGTCGACAATGGCGAGCGTCACCAGGTCAAGCGCATCGTGGTGAAGCCGGGCGGGCGGTTATCGCTGCAGAAGCACCATCATCGCGCCGAGCACTGGATCGTGGTGCGCGGCACGGCTCAGGTCACCGTCAACGAGACCGTGAAGACGGTCCACGAGAACGAGTCGATCTACATCCCGATGGGCGCCGTCCACCGGATGGAGAACCCCGGCAAGATCCAGCTGGAGCTGATCGAGGTCCAGACCGGCTCTTATCTCGGGGAAGACGACATCATCCGGATTGAAGACGACTATCAAAGGTCGTAACCAGCAAGCTCCGAATCACGCGACCCGGGCCGCGAAGGCGGTATCTTGTGCGGCTTAAGGCCCGGGGAACGTGTAACTTTTTGAATCAAATCGTGTCCGGACTGCCAGTTCCGCATTCGCCACAAATGTGGCGGCCGTGCTAGGAGAGGCGCCGGGGATTTGGGTTGAATCGGGGTTTGCTCAGATGAGTTCGAAAGGGTCTGCGCCGGCAAAGGCCGGTTTGCGCGTCGGCGTGATCGGCGCCGGCGTGATGGGCAGCAACCACGCGCGGGTGCTTGCGGGGCTCCCCGGCATCAGCCTTGTCGGCGTCGTCGATCCCTCGCCGGCACATCGCACGCGGGCAACGGAACTTGCCAATTGCGAAAGCTTCGAGACGCTCGACCAGCTCTTCGCCGAAGGCGTCGATGCCGTCACCATCGCTGCTCCCACCCATCTGCATCACGAGCTCGCGCTCGCCTGCATCGCCAAGAACATTCACGTGCTGGTCGAGAAGCCGATCGCATCCACAGTGGAGGAGGGCCGCGACATCGTCGCCGCGGCTCGGAAGGCCGGCGTGACGCTGATGGTCGGCCATGTCGAGCGCTTCAATCCGGCGGTCGCCGCGGTCAAGCAGGCCATCGCGGGCGAGGACATTCTCTCCATCGCGATCACGCGCGTCGGCCCGTTCCCGCCGCGCATGTCCAATGTCGGCGTCGTCATCGATCTCGCCGTGCACGACATCGATCTGATCCGCTGGTTCACCGAATCGGACATCGTCGAGGTTCAGCCGCAATTGTCGAGCGCGGTCGCCGAGCGTGAGGACATCGCGCTGTTGCAGTTCCGCACCGCCAACGGCGTGCTCGCCCACATCAACACCAACTGGCTGACGCCGTTCAAGGCGCGCAGCGTCACGGTCGCGACCCGCGGCAAATACGTGATGGGCGATCTGCTCACGCGCCAGGTCACCGAATGCTTCGGTTTCAAGCCGGATGGCAGCTATTCGATGCGGCATCTTCCGGTTGGCCATGACGAGCCGCTGCGCGCCGAACTGATCGCGTTCCTGAAGGCCGTGCGCAACGGCGAGACGCCGGCGGTCACCGGCGACGAGGGCGTCGCCAGCCTCGAGATCGCGACGCAGTGCCTGGAGACACCGTCGCGGCCTGCGGCCACCGCGCCCGCCCGGAAGGCTCCGCGCCGCGTCGCGGTCTGATCCCTCTCCATGTCGACCACTCCAGAAGTGCAAGGCGCCATGAACCAGCATCTGCGTTCCGATCCCATTCCCTTCATCGACGTCGGCACGCAGCGGCGCCGGCTCGGTGCTTCGCTCGATGCGGCCGTGACGCGGGTTCTCGATCATTGCCAGTTCGTGAACGGCCCCGAGGTCTTCGAGCTCGAGAAGCAGCTTGCGGCCTATTGCGGCGCCAAGCACGTGATCGGCTGCGCCAGCGGCACCGACGCGATCCTGATGGTGATGATGGCGAAGAAGTTCGGTCCCGGCGATGCCGTATTGTGTCCATCCTTCACCTTCATCGCGACGGCCTCGCCGGTGGCGCGGACCGGCGCGACGCCGGTCTATGTCGACGTGGACGAAGCAACCTTCAACATGAGCCCGGAGTCGCTGAAGCGCGGCATCGCGAGCGCCCGCAAGGCCGGCCTCAAGCCCGTCGCAGTGATTCCTGTCGACCTGTTCGGCCAGCCCGCCGACCACGATTCCATCGCCGAGATCGCGAAGGCCGAAGGCCTGTTCGTGCTCGACGACGCCGCGCAAGGCTTTGGCGCGAGCTACAAGGGCCGCAAGCTCGGCACCATCGGGCATGCCACCGCGACCAGCTTCTTCCCGGCCAAACCGCTCGGCTGCTTCGGCGACGGCGGCGCGATCTTCACCGATGACGACGAACTCGCAACCACGCTGCGCAGCATCCGCGTGCACGGGCAGGGCGTCGACAAATACGACAACGTCCGCCTCGGCCTGACCGGTCGGCTGGACACCATGCAGGCCGCGATCCTGATCGAGAAGCTGAAGATCTTCGACGACGAGATCGCCGCCCGCAACAGGGTCGCGGAACGCTATGCGCGCGGCCTGTCCAATGTCGTCACCGTGCCGCGGCTGGCGGCCGACAACACGTCGGTCTGGGCGCAATACACCATCCGCCTCCCCAAAGGCACCGATCGCGACGGCTTCGCGGCCGCGCTGAAAGCCCAGGGCGTGCCGACCGCGATCTATTACGGCAAGTCGATGCATCAGCAGACCGCCTACAAGCACTATCCGGTCGCCGAGGGCGGGCTGCCGGGTTGCGAGAGCCTGTCGCAGGACGTCATCAGCCTGCCGATGCATGCCTATTTGACCGAAGCCGACCAGGAGCGGGTGATCGCCGCCGTCCGCGGCGCACTGGCGGGCTGAGGTCCACCTCTCCCGCGTGAAGCGGAACAGGTCGCGGCGAAGGCGCGGGTGAGGGCTATGTCCTCTGGGGGAGTCTTCGTCGTCGAGACACCCTCTCCCCGACCCTCCCCCGCAAGCGGAGGAGGGAGCACACCTTCCCCGCCGCTTGCACCTAGACCTAATCGCGCCATGCTCTAAAACAGGCGCATGCTCGGACGCATCTTCACGGTTGGTGGCTTTACGCTGCTCTCGCGGGTGACGGGATTTGCCCGCGACATCATGCTCGCGGCGATTCTCGGCGCCGGCCCCGTGGCCGACGCCTTTTTCGTGGCGCTGCGGCTGCCCAATCATTTCCGCGCGATCTTCGCCGAGGGCGCCTTCAACGCGGCCTGGGTGCCGGCCTATGCGCACGTCAATGGCGAGAAGGGCCCGGCCGCGGCAAGCCTGTTCGCCGACCGCATCTTCACGCTGCTCCTGGCCTCGCAGGTGGTGCTGCTGGTTGCCGCCTGGCTGTTCATGCCGCAGGCCATGAGCATTTTGGCGCCGGGCTTTTCCGAGGACGCCGAGCAGCGCAAGCTCGCGATCGAGCTGACCCGGATCACCTTTCCCTACCTCCTGCTGATCACGCTGGTGACGCTCTATGGCGGCATGCTCAACGTGATGCAGCGTTTCGCCAGCGCGGCGGCGGCGTCGATCTTCCTCAACGTCGCGATGATGATGACGCTGGCGCTCGCCGCCTGGTTTCCGACCGCGGGCCACGCCGCCGCCTGGGGCGTGCTCATCTCCGGCTTCCTGCAATATTTCCTGCTGGCCGGCGATCTCGCGCGCCATGGCGGCCTGCCGCGCTTTGCACCGCTCAAGCTGGACGAAGACGTCCGCGGCTTCTTCAAGGCGCTCGGGCCTGCGACGCTGGGTTCTATGGGCACGCAGGTGGCAATGTTCGCCGACACCATTATTGCGACGTTCCTTCCCGCAGGTGCCCTTTCGGCGCTCTATTATGCCGACCGGCTGTATCAGTTGCCGATCGGCGTGATCGGCATCGCCATCGGCACGGTACTTCTGCCGGAGATGTCGCGGCGGATCACGGCGAATGACCAGGACGGCGCGATGAAATCGCAGCGCCGTGCCTTCGATTTCACGCTCCTCTTCTCGGTGCCGTTCGTCGCGGCTTTTCTCACGGTCCCTGGCGAGATCATGCGCGCCCTGTTCGCCCACGGCGCTTTCTCCAAAGCGGACGCAGCCGCGGCCGGCGCAACGCTCGCGGCCTATGCGATTGCCTTGATCCCGGCCGTGCTGATCCGCAGCGCGATCGCGACCTTCTATGCGCGCAAGGATACCGCGACGCCGGTCCGCGCCTCACTGACGGGCATCGCCGTCAACGTCGCGTTAAAGTTCGCATTGATGGGCTCTCTTGCCCAGATCGGTCTTGCGCTGGCGACCGCCGTTGGGATCTGGACGAATCTCCTGCTCGTGCTCTTTTTTGCCGTGCGGCGAGGCTTTCTCGTGCTGGACCGCGCCTGGCTGTTGTCGCTCGCCAAATTCCTGCTGACCGGACTGATCCTGGCTGCCGCGTTCTGGCTGATCGCGCACTTCAGTCCTTCTTGGCTGGGCCCGATGCACTTCCGGGACGAGGCGACGCTGCTCCTGCTGGCTGTCGGCGGCACCATCGTCTACGCGCTTGCAATCTTCGTGCTGTTCGGTCGAAGCTGGTTGATCGCACTGATACGCGGATAAGTCTCGGAGCGAAGCGCTCGCCCTTAGGATGCAGTGGGCATCCGCACATCTCTTGATTTTGCGCGGCGGTTGTGGTACATGCGGCTCATGATCAAATCGTCGCGCAAACTCAACCGCAACCACGTCACCCGCTTCGGCTGGGCGGTGGGAGGAGTCGTGCGCTAGGAATTCGACGACGACATCTTTTCCACCAGGCCCCGCCGGCATCGGACGGGGCCTTTTCTTTGGCCACGCTCCCTGCCGGCTCAACAGCAGGAGCATCCGATGCCACCCCAACAGACGAACACCGTGGCTGCGACGGAGCGCGATGCCGCGAGACTTCGCCTCGACCTCTCCGTCGTCCTGAGCCTGCTCAGGCGATACTGGCGCGCGCTTCGGGAGCGGCGGCAGCGCTCACGGGTCACCTTGCAGGACCTGAATGACAGGGAGTTGATGGACGTCGGCCTGACTCGTGGCGAGATCGACCACATCACGCCTGAACGCGCGATCGAGAGGCTGAGAGATCGCGCCGCGGATATTTGGAGCCGTGGTGGGATGTAAGTGAGCTTGGCGGGGTGTTTCTTTGCGGCCGATCCTCCGAGACGCCCGCCTTTGGCGGGCTCCCCAGGATGAGGTCTTGTTTGCGGCGCAATTCTGTATCCACAAGGTAAGGGGCGCGGCGCGTTCCCGGGCCAGCGGCCAATGCGCATGCCCAAACCCGTTTGCCTTGCCAGTTTTTCCACGGCAATATGGCCCGCAAAACAACCATGAGAACGGGAAAACAAAATGGCGGCTCCCATCAAGTTCGGCGTTGGCCAAAGCGTGCTGCGCAAGGAGGATGACGCGCTCATCCGCGGCAAGGGCCGCTATACCGACGATTACGCGCCGCAAGCTGCGCTCCGCTGCCTGATGCTGCGCTCGCCGCATGCGCATGCCAAATACAGCATCGATGTGAGCCGCGCCCGCGGGCTCCCCGGCGTCGCGCTGATCCTGACCGCCGAGGACGTTGCGGATCTCGGCAATCTGCCTTGCCTGTTCAATCTCGAGACCGATCCGTTCACCGGACCGCCTTACCCGATCCTCGCCAAGGACGAGGTGCGCCATGTCGGCGATGCCATCGCCTTCGTGGTCGCCGAGACCATCGACCAGGCCCGCGACGCGATCGAGGCGATCGAGGTCAAATGGAGCCCGCTTCCGGCGGTGACCGGCGTCGTCAACGCCGTGAAGAAGGGCGCACCGCAGGTCTGGCCGGACAAGCCGGGCAACGTGCTGTTCGACGTCTCGATCGGCGACAAGGCGGCGACGGAAGCTGCCTTCGCCAAGGCGCATGCGGTGGCCGAGATCTCCATCGTCAATCCGCGCGTGGTCGCGAACTTCCTGGAGACGCGCGCCGCGGTCTGCGAATACGATGCCAAGCGCGACCATCTGACGCTGACGATCGGCAGCCAAGGCAGCCATCGCCTGCGCGATATCCTCTGCCAGAACGTGCTCAACATCCCCACCGACAAGATGCGGATCATCTGCCCCGACGTCGGCGGCGGCTTTGGCACAAAACTGTTTCCCTATCGGGAATACGCCCTGATGGCGGTCGCGGCGCGGCAGCTGAAGAAGGCGGTGAAGTGGGCGGCCGATCGCACCGAGCATTTCGTGGGTGATGCGCAGGGCCGCGACAATGTCACCACCGCGAAGATGGCGCTGGCCGAGGACGGCAAATTCCTCGCCATGGACTGCGACCTGATGGGCGACATGGGCGCGTATCTCTCGACCTTCGGGCCCTACATCCCCCACGGCGGCGCCGGCATGCTGCCGGGCCTCTATGACATCCAGGCCTTTCACTGCCGGGTGCGCACCATCTTCACCAACAGCGTGCCGGTCGATGCCTATCGCGGCGCGGGCCGGCCTGAGGCGGCCTACGTCATCGAGCGTCTGGTCGATGCCTGCGCGCGAAAACTCGACATGACGCCGGACGCGGTCCGCCGCAAGAACTTCATCCAGCCGAAGGCGCTGCCGTACAAGACCGCCACCGGCAAGGTCTACGATTCCGGCGACTTCGCCGCGCATCTGAAGCGCGCGATGGAGATCGCCGAGTGGAAGGAGTTTCCGAAGCGCGCGAAACTCGCCAAGAAGCATGGCCTGATCCGCGGCATCGGTCTTGCGAGCTATGTCGAGGTGTGCGGCACCATGGGCGAGGAGACCGCCAATGTGCGGCTCGATCCCAATGGCGACGTCACCGTCCTGATCGGCACGCAATCGAGTGGGCAGGGGCACCAGACCGCCTATGCGCAGATCGTCGCCGAGCAGTTCGGCGTCGCACCCGAGCGCGTCCACATCCACCAGGGCGACACCGACGAGATCGCAACGGGCCTCGGCACCGGCGGCTCGGCCTCGATTCCCTCGGGCGGCGTCAGCGTCGAGCGTGCCACGCGCGAACTCGGCCAGAAACTAAAGGAGATCGCGGCGCAGGCGCTGGAAGCCAGCGCGGGCGACCTCGAGATCTCCGAGGGTGTGGTGCGCATCGCCGGTACGGACCGCTCGATCTCGTTCGCCGATCTCGCCAAGCGGCCGGGCGTCGATCCATCGAAGCTGAACGGCAGCGCGACCTTTGCCAGCGCCGACGGCACCTATCCGAACGGCACCCATGTCGCGGAGGTCGAGATCGATCCGGCCACCGGCATCATCAAAATCGTCAACTACGTGATCGTGGACGATTTCGGCAAGACGCTCAATCCGCTGCTGCTGGCGGGACAGGTGCATGGCGGCGCCATGCAGGGCATCGGCCAAGCGCTGATGGAGCAGGTGGTGTATGGCGCCACCGACGGCCAGCTCATCACCGCGACCTTCATGGACTACGCGCTGCCGCGCGCGGCGGACGGGCCGGCCTTCGTGTTCGAGACCAACAACGTCCCCTGCAAGACCAATCCGATGGGTGTGAAGGGGGCGGGCGAGGCCGGTGCGATCGGCTCCTGCCCGGCGATCGTCAACGCCATCGTCGACGGGCTCTGGCGCGAATACAAGATCGACCACATCGACATGCCAGCAACGCCGGAGCGGGTGTGGATCGCGATCAACGAGCATCACCGGCGTCATAGCCTGTGATGCCCCAGCAAACGCGGAACGCGTTTTAGGGGCGAACGCAAGCGCGTTTGCAGGACATGATGTTCCACCAACAATCCCAAGCGCGACGATCTGTCGTCGCGCTCGGATGGAATGAAATCTGTCAAGCGGTGTTGGCCACATCGAGGGGTCGGCACGATCCTGCATCAGAAAAAGGATTTGCGAATGAAGCGAGTGTTGGTTGTTGGGGCCGCGCTGTTGCTCGGCATGGGCGCCGTTTGGGCGCAGCAGGACTCCGCCAAGGAAGTCCAGACCCTGATGAAGGGCAATGGCAAGAACGCCGGCGCGATGTCGGCGATGGTCAAGGGCGACAAGCCCTACGACCAGGCCACGGTGGACAGCGCGCTGGCGCAGTTCGAGGATACCGCCAAGAAGCTGCCGAACCTGTTTCCGGCCAGCGCCAAGGGCGTCAAGCTCGACGGCGACTACAGCGCTTCGCCGAAGGTCTGGGAGGACAAGGCGGGCTTTGATGCGAAGGTCGCGAGCTTCGCCAAGGTCGTCGGCGAAGCCAAAGGCAAGATCAAGGATCTCGACTCGCTCAAGGCGAGTATGCCGGCGATCGGCAAAGAATGCGGCGGCTGCCACGAAACCTATCGCATCAAGAACGGCTGAGTTCGAGCCACTGGAATGATGACGGGCGGTTGCGAAGGCAACCGCCCATTTCCGTTGCGTAATCGTAGCCCGGATGAGCGAAGCGAGATCCGGGGACTCCAGCTGAGCTGACAGTTGCCCCGGATGTCGCTTCGCTCATCCGGGCTACAAGCCTCGTGATCAGTCCATGGGAGCCTTGCAGCTCGACGGGAAATACTGTTCGCAAGGTCTGACGGATCGCAGGCGGAGCGGTTATCTTGGCTTCAGTTACCGCGGCGTTGACGGGAGCTGTCGGAACCGGCGCATCCGCTTCAGATTGCCTCATCATCGCGAGTGATCAGAGCGCCGCGAGCGAATCAACAACGAGGCAGGCCATGGTAAAACCGTTCCCGTCCAAGACCCATATCGGCAACCATATGCTGCATCCGGAAACCTTGATGCTGACCTATGGCTATGATCCGCAATTGTCGGAAGGCGCCATCAAGCCGCCGGTGTTCCTGACTTCCACCTTCGTGTTCAAGACGGCCGAAGACGGGCAGGATTTCTTCGACTACGTCGCCGGCCGGCGCGAGCCGCCGGAAGGCATGGGCGCGGGCCTCGTCTATTCGCGCTTCAATCATCCCAACAGCGAGATCGTCGAGGACAGGCTCGCGATCTACGAGCGCACGGAGAGTTGCGCGCTGTTCTCATCCGGCATGGCGGCCATCTCAACCACCATCCTGGCGTTCGTTCGCCCCGGCGACGTCATCCTGCACTCCCAGCCGCTCTATGGCGGAACGGAAACCCTGCTGACGAACACGCTTGCACGCCTGTCGATCGGCGCCGTCGGCTTTGCCGACGGAATCGACGAAACGGCGGTCAAGCAGGCGTCGGAGGAGGCCATGGGGAAAGGGCGGGTTTCGATGATCCTGATCGAGACGCCGGCCAATCCGACCAACGGCCTTGTCGACATCGCGATGATCCGCCGTGTTGCCGACGCGATCGGAAAGGCGCAGGGGCACACACCGATCATCGCCTGCGACAATACCCTGCTCGGACCGGTGTTTCAGCGGCCGATCGAGCACGGTGCGGACCTCTCGCTGTACTCGCTGACCAAATATGTCGGCGGTCATTCCGATTTGATCGCGGGCGCAGCGCTCGGCTCGAAGGCGTTCATGAAGGGGATCAAGGCTCTGCGCGGCGCCATTGGGACCCAGCTCGATCCGCATTCCTGCTGGATGATCAACCGTTCGCTGGAGACGCTGAGCCTGCGGATGGAGAAGGCCAACGACAATGCGCGCCTCGTGGCGGACTTCTTGCGCGATCATCCGAAGGTCGCCAAGGTCCATTACCTCGGTCATCATGAGGAGGCATCGCCAGCCGGGCGCGCATTTGCGAGGCAGTGTCTCGGTGCGGGATCCACCTTCTCCTTCGACATCGAAGGCGGCAAGGAGGCGGCGGTGAAGTTCCTCAACGCGCTGCAGATCCTCAAGCTGGCGGTGAGCCTCGGCGGAACGGAATCGCTTGCCAGCCTGCCCGCAACCATGACCCATTCCGGCGTCCCCGCCGACATCCGCCGGAAAATCGGCGTCCTCGATTCCACGATCCGACTATCGATCGGCATCGAAAATCCGTCGGACCTGATCGCCGACCTCGCGCAGGCGCTGAACGCGGCCTGAGCGCCCTCTGGAATCGAAGAGGCCGGACGTCCGCTCCTGCGTCCGGTCTTCCCCGACGAAGCAGCCTTGATTCCTACTTCGTCACCTGACCGCGGATCTCGCCGCCCGGGTTCGCCGCCGTGTGGATGTTGATGTAGTACTTGCCGCCGAGCAGATCGGCGGCCTGCGCGTCAGTCAGGGTCGCTTCGCCCTTGACCGGGCTTGAGGCCGCGTTCGGGATCGGGACAGCAACGCCTGCGTTCTTGCCGGCCTCGGCCGGCCCGTGGAAATGCGCGGCGGTGGCGGGCCCGGAGAGGCCGGAATAAGTGACGGTCCAGGACAGTTTCTTGCTGGCGGCATCGTAGTTGAGATCGGCCGTTCCCGTGGCGCTGCTGGTCGTCGCCGGCACCTCGGCCTTGCCGTCCAGCGTTGCCTTCAGCTTTTCAGCGTTCGCGGACCCTGCAAAGGCAACGGCGCCGAGCGCGAACACGGCAATGACGGACTTGTTCATGACATTCTCCCTGTTGAATCCGACGGGGCTGCCAAACTTCCAACAGCCGGCTTTTCAGTTTATTCCCGTCTTCGGCCAGGGCGGGCTAAAATCTTCGTGGCTGGAGCCGCGACGACTTCGGTCATAAGTTCGCCGTAACGAGTGAATGGGTGCGCATGTTGCAACGAACAATTTTCGTGGCGCTGCTCGTCGCGATCGCCGCTGCCGGCCTCTACTGGTGGCTCAGTGCGCCCGTGGTGGCGGCTGCGAGCGCCATCCCGGCCCGTTCGCCTGATCTCGCCAATGGCGAGGCGATGTTCAACGCCGGCGGCTGCGCATCCTGCCATGCCGTTCCCAATCAACCCGATCGTCTCAGGCTTGGTGGCGGCGTCGCGATCAAGTCGCCGTTCGGAACGTTCCACGCACCGAACATCTCGCCGGATCCGAACGACGGCATCGGCAAATGGACGGACGCCGATTTCATCAACGCGGTGATCCACGGGGTCTCGCCGTCCGGGCAGCACTACTTTCCGGCGTTTCCCTACACCTCGTACCAGCACGCCAGGCGGGAGGACGTGCTCGATCTCTTTGCGTATCTGAAGACGCTGCCGGCCGTTGCGGGCAAGGTGCGTGACCACGATGTCGGCTTTCCCTTCCACATCCGCCGCAACATCGGGATCTGGAAGTTCCTGTTCATGGACGGCAAGCCTTTCGTTGCCGACGGCAGCAAGTCGCCGCAGTGGAATCGCGGTGCGTATCTCGTCAGCAGTTTCGGCCATTGCGCCGAATGCCACAGCCCGCGCAATGCGCTCGGCGGCATCATCTCCGGCGAGCGCTTTGCCGGCGGGCCAAATCCGGAAGGTGAGGGCTGGGTTCCGAACATCACCCAGAAGCGGCTCGGCGAGTGGAGCGCGAAGGACCTCGCCTATTTCCTCAAGACGGGGGAATTGCCTGATGGCGACAGTGTCGGCGGCGCGATGACGCGCGTGATCAAGAACACCTCGCACTTGCCGGACGAGGATCTCGCGGCGATGGCGGAGTACCTCAAATCGCTGCCGCCGGTGGACGGACCGACGCCGCCGAAGCGCAAGCAGGGGAGCTAGGACAGCTCGAGCTAGCCGGTACCGAACGCCTTGAAGGTGATGATGGTGAGGGTGTCCTGGATGCCCGGCAGCACCTGCACCTTCTCGTTCACGAAATGGCCGATGTCGGTGTCCTTGTCGACGTAGAACTTCACCAGGAGGTCGTATTGGCCGGCCGTGGAGTAGATCTCGGAGGCGATCTCGGCTTCGGCAAGCGCATTGGCCACCGTGTAGGACTGGCCGAGCTTGCATTTGATCTGGACGAAGAAAGGGACCATCGCGGGCACTCCGAAAGCGTATCTGGCGACTAATAGGCCAAAACCGCCCGGATTTAGCAAGCGAACTTGCTGGGGTCGGCGCGGGCTTGCTAAAATGGTTCATGGCTCGAGAACGCGGAAAACCGTCATGACGACCCCGGTCGCACTCACCATCGCAGGCTCCGATTCGAGCGGCGGCGCCGGCATCCAGGCGGACTTGAAGACCTTTGCCGCGCTCGGCGTCTACGGCGCCTCCGTGATCACGGCGCTGACGGCGCAGAACACGCGCGGCGTCACCGGCATCCACGCGGTGCCGGCCACGTTCGTGACCGAACAGATCGACGCGGTGTTCTCCGATCTCGAAATCGGCGCGGTGAAGATCGGCATGGTGGCCCAGGTCGCCAGCATCGATGCCATCGCGGCCGCACTGTCACGCTGGGCGCCCCGGCACGTCGTGCTCGATCCCGTCATGGTGGCGACCTCGGGCGACCGCCTGCTGGCCGCCGAAGCCGTCGACGCCCTGCGCACCAGGCTGATCCCGCTGGCCGCCGTGATCACGCCGAACCTGCCGGAGGCCGCGGCTCTGCTCGAGGAGCCGGTGGCGGCAAGCGAGGCGGAGATCGAAGGGCAGGGGCGCCGCCTGCTGGCGCTCGGCTGCCGTGCCGTCCTGATCAAGGGCGGGCATGGCGAGGGCGCGGAGAGCATCGACTATCTGGTCGACGCCGAAAGCACGATCGCGCTCGCTGCGCCGCGCGTCCCCACCCGCAACACCCATGGCACTGGCTGCTCGCTATCGTCGGCGATCGCGGCGGGGCTCGCCAAGGGCGAGGATCTGGACAACGCCGTGCGCAATGCCAAGGCCTGGATCAGCGCTGCGATCGGCGCCGCGGACCGCTTCAGCGTCGGCCACGGCCACGGGCCGATCCATCATTTCCACAGGTTCTACTGACGCAGGCCGCCCGCGGCAGCGCGGCCGTCCATCCGTTCAACGCTGGCTTTCACCCTCCCCCCTCCCGGGGTTCCTCCAGGGGGAGGGTAGTTTCTTGCGATGCCCCGCGGCACCATGTCGCCTGATTGTCGCATGCGACTGATATTCGCGGGGAGGGCGAGGCGAAGTTTGATTCGTATCTGAGGTGCCTCAAGGTTCAATCGGTCATCCCCCTGTCACGGGACATTGTTACAGGCTGGCGCATGGGAAGTTACGCTGTGAGTGACGAGAGCCCTGAGCGGCGCTTTCGCACCTTGTTCATCTCCGACGTTCATCTCGGAGCCCGCGGTTCTCAAGCCGACCTTCTGCTCGACTTCCTGCGCTACCACGACGCCGACACGATCTATCTCGTCGGCGACATCGTGGACGGCTGGGCGCTGAAATCGAGCTGGCACTGGCCGCAATCGCACAACGACCTCGTCCAGAAGCTGCTGCGCAAGGCGCGCAAGGGCGCCAAGATCATCTACATTCCCGGCAATCACGACGAGTTCCTGCGCAACTATTACGGCACGCATTTCGGCGGCATCGACGTCGTCGAGAACACGGTTCACGCCGGCGCCGACGGCAAGCGCTATCTCGTCATCCACGGCGACATCTTCGATCTCGTGGTGCAGAACGCGCGCTGGCTCGCCCACCTCGGCGACAAGGCCTACGACTTCGCGATCCAGATGAATCGCTTCGTCAACTTCTTTCGCCGCCTGTTCAAGGTGCCCTATTGGTCGCTGTCGCAATGGGCCAAGCAGAAGGTCAAGAACGCCGTCAATTACATCGGCGCGTTTGAGCAGGCGCTCGCCGCCGAGGCGCGACGCTACGATGCCGATGGCGTGATCTGCGGCCACATCCATTATGCCGTAATCCGCGAAGAGTCCGGCATCCGCTACATGAATTGCGGCGACTGGGTCGAGAGCTGCACCGCGCTGGTCGAGCACGACGACGGCCATTTCGAGATCATCACCTGGGCGGACCAGGTGCAGAAGCCGGCAACCGTCCCGCAGGTCGCGGCAAGGGCTGCCTGATGCGCATCCTGGTCGCGACCGACGCCTGGCACCCGCAAGTCAACGGTGTGGTTCGGACGCTGACCAAGCTTGCTGATGCCGGCAAAAGCCTCGACCTCGAGTTCGCCTTTCTGACCCCGCAATCGTTTCGTACCTTCGCGATGCCGAGCTATCGGGACGTGCGGCTCGCCATGCCGCGCCCGGCGCGGATTGCAGAGCTGATCGAGGAGGCGCGTCCCGACAGCATCCACATCGCGACGGAAGGGCCCATCGGCCTGATGGTCCGCCGCTACTGCCGCCAGCGCAAGCTGCCGTTCACGACCAGCTTCCACACCCGTTTCCCCGAATATGTGCGGGCCCGCGTTCCGGTTCCGGGCTCGCTGATCTGGCGGGCGCTGCGCCGTTTCCATGGCACCAGCAGTGCCGTGATGGCGGCAACGCCCGCGCTTGCCCGCGAGCTGACCGAGCGTGGTTTCGACAATGTCGTGCTGTGGCCGCGTGGCGTCGACACCCATCTGTTCCATCCTCGGTCGATCGATCTCTGCCTGCCGGCACCGGTGTTTCTGTCGGTCGGGCGAGTGGCGGTGGAGAAGAATCTCGAAGCTTTCCTCGATCTCGACCTGCCCGGCACCAAGGTGATCGTCGGCGACGGCCCGGACCGGGCCGGGCTCGAAGAAGCCTATCCCGATGCGATCTTCCTCGGCGAGAGGCACGGCGAGGAGCTGGCGGAAATCTATGCCGCCGCCGACGTCTTCGTGTTCCCGAGCAGGACCGACACGTTCGGCCTGGTCCTGCTGGAAGCGCTCGCGAGCGGCCTGCCGGTGGCGGCCTTCCCGGTGAAGGGTCCTCGCGACGTGATCGGCGATGCCCCCGTCGGCGCGCTCGACTGCGATCTGCGCAATGCCTGCTTTGCCGCGCTCGACATCTCCCGGCAGGACTGTGTCGCTTTCGCTGCCAACTATACCTGGGAGGCCTCGGCCCGGGCTTTCGTGGCCAGCATCGAGGCGGTCGGCGCCGTGCTGCCGGGCCGGAACGAGGCGGAACAGCCGCGCTTCGTCGCCTGAAACGGGTGTTTTTCTGCTTTGACGCGCCTTCTTGACGCGAACCGGTATCCTCTTCGCTCGAAAACGCTTCCGATCCTCGCGCGGAGGTGTCTTGCCCGCGGCGCAATCGCCGCGATAATGTCTGACATGACAGAACAGCTCCTCCCGATCGGCCCTGCCGACATCGATGCCGCAGCGCGCGTGATCGCGCCCTACGCCATCCGCACCCCGCTGTTGTCCTTTCCCGTGCTCAACGAGCGCGTCGGTGCGAAGGTCTTCCTGAAGCCGGAAATGCTCCAGCGCACCGGCTCGTTCAAGTTCCGCGGCGCCTTCAACAAGGTGTTCTCGATCCCGCAGGACAAGCGCGCCGGCGGCGTCGTCGCGTTTTCCTCCGGCAACCACGCCCAGGGCGTGGCGGCCGCGGCAAAGATCCTGGACATGCAGGCGACCATCGTGATGCCTGCGGATGCGCCGCTGTCGAAGCGTGAGCGCACCAAATCCTACGGCGCCGAGGTCGTGCTGTACGATCGCGACAAGGACGATCGCGAGGCGATCTCGCGCGGCATTGCCGAGAAGCGCGGTGCGACGCTGGTCAAGCCCTATGACGATCCCTTCGTGATAGCAGGGCAGGGCACCGCCGGTCGCGAGATCGCCGAGGACATGGCGAGCCTCGGCCTCGCCCCTGATATCGTGGTGGCACCGGCCTCCGGCGGCGGCCTGATCGCCGGGGTCGCGACCGCCGTGAAGGCGCGCTATCCGCTGGCCGAGATCGTGGTGGCCGAGCCCGAGGCATTCGACGATCACGGCATTTCGCTGAGCGCCGGCCATCGTGAGCCGCATCGGCCCGCAGGCCGCACCATCTGCGATGCGCTGATGGCCCTGATGCCCGGCGAGATGACGTTTGCGATCAACAGCAAGCTGCTCGCGCGCGGCGTGACCGCCTCGGACAAGGAAGTCGGCGCGGCCGTCGCCTTCGCCTATCGCGAGCTCAAGCTCGTGGTGGAGCCCGGCGGCGCCGTCGGCCTCGCCGCGCTGCTCGCCGGACGCCTCGACGTCGCGGGCAAGAACGTCGTCATCGTGCTCTCGGGCGGCAATGTCGATGCGGACCTGTTCGCCGAGCTGGTGGCCTAGCCGTCATTCCGGGGCTCCCGAAGCGAGAGCCCGGAATCCATTGCTCCGCCGAATCTGCCGCTTCCGGGCCTGCGCCTTTCTGCGCATCCCGGAATGACGGTGCTCAAGAGCTGACATGGAGAAAAGGAGCGGAGCATCGCTGCTCCGCCCTTTTGTCGTGTGCGCTTTCCGCGCGATCAGCGCATGAAGCCGCCGCGGCGATTGCCGCCGCCGTTCATGCTCGGCGCCTGGTTCATGGACTGGCGGAAGTTGCTGTTGCTGCTGCTGCTGACCATGCGGCTCGGCATCGTGTTGAGCTGCGGACGATGCACGTTGGTCTGCACCTGCACCTTGTTGACCGGATTGTTGTTGAGCTTCACGATGCCGGTGTTGCCGTTGTTGACGCGGATCGGGCGGTTCTGCGTCTGAACGTTGATCGGCTTCCCGTCGATCTTCGTGCCGCCCTTGCCGACATTCACCGGCATGGTCACGATCTTCCCCGGCTTGACGCCGCTGGCGTCCGGCTTGTTGTTGGTCGCCGGCAGGGTCACGATCTTGCCGATGCCGCCATTGCCGTTGGTCGTGTTGGTCGGCGCAGGCAGTGTGACGATCTTCCCCGGGGTCTGCGACGGCGTGCCGTTCTGCTGGTTCGGCTGGTTGCTGCCCGAGGGCAGGTTGATGATGTGGCCGCCATTGCCGAGCTTGCCGATGACGTTGCCGTCGATCGGTTTCTGCACGAGGGGCAGGTTGCCGTTCGCCTGCGCGCCGTTGCCCTGCTGCATCAGCGGCATGTATTTGGGCTGGCCGAGATTACCGATCTTGAGGATCGGGGCAATGTTCTGGGGCGCGAGGAACTTGGTCGCCTGCATCAGGGGGATCTGCTTCGGCTGCTCCTGCAGCTTCAGCGCCACTTGCGCGTAGGGGCTGTTGCCATAGCTGTCATGGAAGCTCTTGTAGGCAAGCGGCGAGTTCGTGAGCACGGCCTTGTGCCAGGCCTGTGAGATCAGGATATTCTTGAGCAGCCAGCGCACGTGATCGCACAGCGGATCGTGCGGATACATCCGGATGAACTCCTGATAGTATTCCGGACGGCCCTCGGACACGACGTAGTCATAGGCCTGGCGCGTCGAGCGGCTCGGCAGGTTGGAGGCCATCTGCACCACCGGCGCCTTGATCGGCGCGCGGTTGGCGGCAACCGCGGTGTCACCGAAGAAGGTGAAGTCGCTCGTCAGCGACGAGCTCTCCCACGGGATCTGCGCGCCGCTGGTGGTCTGGTTCACTTGAAGGCGCACGCGCTTGAACAGCTGCTCGATCGGCACGTTGGGCTCGCGCGCGACGTTCAGGAAGGCCTGCGTGTAAGGGCTGTGACCGTTGGTGCCGTCCAGCGCTTCGGCGCCCGGCGCGGTCGAGTAGCCGACGATCGAGCCGTTTGGTGCGTCCACGATGGCAAGGCCCCGGCCGGCGTCATTGACCTGAGGGAACGGGTTGTTGCGGCAGGCATCGAGGATGACGATACGCATGCGGCTCGGGATCGTCTCCAGGGTCGCCATCACGTCGACGAGGCGCACCGAATTGTTGACGAGCTCGGTGGGGCTGGAGATCTTCGCGTCCACGGGAACGAGATAATTCTCGCCGGCGAGCTGCACGCCGTGACCGGCATAGTAGACCATCGCGACGGTGTTCGGACCGCGCGAGGCGACCTTGGCGGAAAAGTCCTGGACGACGCGGAGCATGTCGTTCTGGGTCAAATCGGTCGCGGCGACCACTTCGAAGCCGGCGGAATTCAAGAACTGCGCCATCGATTGCGCGTCATCGTCAGGGTTCGCAAGCTGCGGCGCGTTCAGGTAGTTCGCATTGCCGATCACCAGCGCCACCCGCTGCTCCGGCCCTTGCAGCGCGGTGGGAGCCGGGGCAACCGGGGCGACTTGCGCGGAAACGGGCCCGCAGGTGAAGCCGAACAGGCTTCCCAACAGGCTCGCCGTCATCAGGAAAGGCTTTAGGCGGAACATGGCGTGCTCCTTTGGCACTGATCTCGATGCGAGATTGGTTGCGAGGAAGCTTGGCCGCGTTCGAGCTCGTGGTCCGTGATCCCTATCACCATGGCCGCGTACGTGATCTGAATCACGCTTGGAACCTGCTATGGTTGGCGATTGATTGGGAGGATAGTCCGCCACATGCTGAAAACGATCGATCCGATCCTGACGCCCGATCTGCTCTGGCTGCTCGCCGCGATGGGCCATGGCGACGACCTCGTCTTCGTCGATGCCAATCACCCGGCCACCCGCATCGCGCAAAGCACGCCGTCGCAGCGTCTGATCCAGCTGCCGGGCATGAGCATGGAGACCGCCATCCGCGCCATCATGTCGGTCTATCCGCTCGACGATTTCGACCCGGATCCGGTGCGTGTGATGGCGCCGGTGGACGATCCCGACCGCGTGCCCGAGGTGCAGCATGCGGTGCTGGCGGAGATCGCGCGCGCAGTTGGCCGCACCGTCAGTCCCGGCAAGCTCGCGCGGACGGATTTTTATCGCGTGGCGGCGGCGGGCTTTGGCGTGGTGCAGGTGGGAGACAGCAGGGGCTATGGCTGCTTCCTGATCAGGAAGGGCGTGATCAGCTAGGTGATCGCATCAGCGCTGAGGGCCAGCCGATCCGGACGAGCAGACCGTCAGGTCCGTTGATGCCGACTTCATACATGCCCCATTCGCGGTGGCGCAGAACGCCGCCGGGACGGATGATCAGGTCGTCCACGCGCGCGGCGATGGCCTCGACATCAGGCGTGCGAATGAAAACGCCGAAGGGGTTGTGCTCAGGCACCCGCCACGGGTCGTCGCCAGCTTGCGTGAGATGCACTTCGCATCCCCAACCGGTCATGATGACGTAGCCGGCATCGCCGCCCGTGGGCGCGAAGCCGAGACGTTCCCAAAACGGAATCGCGGCGGCAAGATCGTTGCTTGGAATGATCGCGAAGGCGCCGATGCGCGGGGGCTCAGACATGGGTCCACTCCGGAACTTGTTATGCGTCCGCGCAGCTCTCGTGGCGCGCCTCGGCAGACTATCGAGAGAGGCAACTGAGCAGAAGCGGCGAAAAGCCTCGCATTCGAATTTGAGTGGCCTTCTCGCATTCGCCTGTTTATGGTCGATCCATGTCTCGCCTTGTGTGTCTATTCGTTGCTGCCATCCTGTCGCTGCTGCCCGCTATCGCGCCCGCTGAGCCCGTGCAAAAGCGTCCCAAGCCGGTCTGGAAAGGCTACGGC
Organism: Bradyrhizobium cedriense; assembly: GCF_054602315.1. Taxonomy (NCBI): domain Bacteria; kingdom Pseudomonadati; phylum Pseudomonadota; class Alphaproteobacteria; order Hyphomicrobiales; family Nitrobacteraceae; genus Bradyrhizobium; species Bradyrhizobium cedriense. The sequence continues at coordinate 1,051,209 of NZ_JBTSWB010000001.1, forward strand.
TTCCTGCCGGGCTATCGGCAGCCGCTGAGCAACAGCATTCCGCTCTACAAGCAGAAGGACGCGATGCGGCGAATGTCGCGCGCCGACCGACGTCACTGGTACATCGACCCGGTTCCGCAATATTACCGATGGAACGGCGAGTGGCATTATTTCGGCAGGCCAGGCTTCAACGGGGGCCGCTACAATGGCGGCAGTTTCGGTCCGTGTTGGACGCGAACGCCGATCGGGCCGATCTGGAATTGCGGGTGATGTTGCAGTTGCACTCATGATTTCTGGGTCCCGGATCTGCGCTTCGCTTGTCCGGGACACGAGAGCGAACGGCGCGGCAAGAAACTTGCCCCTTACGAGAAGAACGCGATCTTCTCGGCCTGGGTCATGCGGCGGATCGGCGCGAGCGGGTCGTTGGCCGGTGCGCGGGGCTTTTGCAGGATGCCGCTGGCAAGGATGGTGGCGCCGAGCGAGCGCTCGGACAGGGGTGAGGGCATCGGCAGCGTTGCGGTCGGCGCTGCGGCGAATGTAGCCGTGGCGGCCATGGCCGGCTGTTCCATCACCTCGGCGGCGGCCTCCGCAATGGCGTCGGTGAGGCGGGCGAGCGAATCCATCGCGATCGGCGCGTCCGCGGCGGGCTCGTCCGCGACCGCTGCGACGACCGGCTCGGGCGCGACCGGCTCCGCGGCAACGGGAGGTGCCATTTCCGCAGCCATCGGCTCCGGCATGGCCGCCTCCATCTCCACCGGCTCGATGATCTCGTCGAATTCCGGATCGGGCGCGGCCATCTCCAGCGCGATGGCATCGAGGATCGCTTCGTCTTCGGCTTCCGCGGCGGGGTCGAGCGAGAACTCGTCGGTCACTTCTGCGAAAGCAGCCGGCTCAGGCTCTGCGATCAGCGCTTCGTGAGCGACGTCGTCACCCGCGGAATTGCCGCGCGCGGCATCATGGAGCGCAGTATCTTCAGAGGCAGTGTGGCTTTCGAGCGCGCTCTCCGGCGCGGCGGCGGCGTTCATTCCCTGCTCGGCAGCGGCAAACGTGTCAGCGACGCCAGCTGCTTCGGCTTCCTGAGCCACCGCGATGTCCTGCGGCGTCTCCGCAGAAGCCCCGGGGGTTTCGTTTGCCATCGCGCCAAGCGCAATCTCCGCACGCGGCACGTCCGCCGTTGAAGACGGTGCCTCCTGCCTCGGAGAAGGCGCCGCCTGCGGCGTTGCGCCGCCGTCGAGCTGCTCGACCCGATCCTTCAGCAGATCGAAGGCGGCCTTGAGCTCGGCGCGGGGGTCGATCGTCGAAATCTGTTCGCAGGCGGCCTCGATCGAGGCGAGCTGCGAATCAATGAGGTCGCAGATTCGCCCGTCGGCGCCGATCTCGCGCCAGCGCCACGAGATCTCCTTGATGATTCGCACCCCGCGCGGGATCGGTGCGAGGCTCGCCTCGATCGCAGCGGGATCGACCGCCGCGATCGCGATCGCCTCGGCCTCGCCGATGGCGCGGCGGATCTCGACCAGCGCCTCGGGCAGACGGTCCTCGACGACGGGTTGACGCTGTGCCGCAAGGGTTTCTTCGATCCTTGCGACCGCGTCCAAGACCATGCGGGTGTCGGCATTGCGGTTGCGCTTGGCGTATTCGCCGAGGAACCAGCGGCCGCGCGCGGTCTCCATGAAGGCTTCGCGGATCGCGTCGTAATCCTGCTCGTTCGGCTCGGCCGCGCGGGCAGACATGGGCGAGAGGGCGAATGCTTCGTTGGCCATGACAATCTCGTCGCGCAAATCAGTACGCGTTACTGTAACGATCACCACGATATCGACCGAATCGCAATTGGTTTGATGGCAGGCGAATCACAAATCCCCATCGCAACGGCGCAGAGGCGGCGATTCGCCGTGAGCCTTGCGGTGTTCTATTCGGCCGTCTTCGCGGTTTCGGGCACGCATCTGCCGTTCTTCCCCGTCTGGCTGAAGGCGATCGGCATCGACGCGGCCTGGATCGGGCTCATCAATGCGTTGCCAGCGATCACGCGATTCACCACGCTGCCGCAAGTGACCGCGTTCGCCGAAAAGCGACAGGCCATTCGCGCCGCCATGATGGCGTCGGTGCTGGCGACGGCGATCGGCTTCACCGCCGTCGGCCTGCAGCAGCAGCCGCTCGCGCTGTTCCTGATCTATGCGCTGACCTGCATGATGTGGACGCCGACGATGCCGCTGACCGATGCCTACGCGCTGCGAGGCGTCGCGCGTTACGGACTCGATTACGGGCCTTTGCGGCTGTGGGGCTCGGCGGCGTTCGCCGCGGGCTCGCTCGCCTGCGGTTATATCGTCGACGTCATCGCATCGCGCGACCTGATCTGGGTCATTGTCGCATGGGCCGTCGTTGCGGTTCTCGCCAGCCTGCTGCTCCAGCCGCTCGACGATGTCAGGCGCAGGACTGCGGAGACGCATGCCGGCAAGGCGCTGCTGCGCGACGCTGGCTTCTGGGCGATCATCGCCTCGGCGGCACTGATCCAGGGCAGCCACGTCGCCTATTACACGTTCTCGGCCATCAACTGGCAGCTCCATGGGATCAGCGGGCTGACGATCGCCGGCCTGTGGACACTCGGCGTGATCGCCGAGATCGTCGTGTTCGCGCTGTCGCCGCGCTTCACGCTGCATCCGTCCACGATGATGGCGATCGGGGGGCTCAGCGCCGTCGTACGCTGGATCGTCACGGCGAGCGAGCCGCCGCTGGGACTGCTCGCGATCGCCCAACTCGGCCACGGCTTCAGCTTCGGCATGACCATCCTCGGCACCATGAACTTGCTGGTGCAGCGCGTGCCGCCGCACCAGATCGCGCGCGGGCAGGGCTATTACGCCGCGTGCAACGGTCTCCTGGGCGCCGCGACGTCGATCGCGTCGGGCGCGATCTACGCCCGCATGGGCGAGGGCCTGTATTACGTGATGGCCGCGATGGCAGCCGCCGGTGCGTTCGTGATCTGGTCGGCGCGGCGGCGCCTCACGGCTCATCCCCAGAGCGAAGAATCCGGCGGATAGACCAGACTGCCATCGTAACGCAGCCCATGGTCGCGGTCGCGCGCCAGCAGCAGCGGGCCGTCGAGATCGACGAAGCGGGCCTGCGGGGTGATCAGCATGGCCGGGGCCATCGACAGCGAGGTCGCGACCATGCAGCCGATCATGATCTCGAAGCCGAGCGCCTGGGCAGCGTCGGCCATGGCGAGAGCCTCGGTGAGGCCGCCGGACTTGTCGAGCTTGATGTTCACGGCGTCGTATCGGTCCCGAAGCGGCGCCAGCGATGAGCGGTCATGCACGCTCTCATCGGCGCAGACCGCAAGCGGGCGCCTGATCCGCGCCAGCGCCTCGTCTTGGCCTGATGGCAGCGGCTGCTCCACCAGGGTCACGCCCGCTGCGGCGCAGGCGGCGAGATTGTGCGCCAGATTGGTCTCGGTCCAGGCCTCGTTGGCATCGACGATCAGCTCGGATTCGGGAGCGGCCTTGCGCACCGCCGCGATCCTCTCCGGATCGCCGTCGCCGCCGAGCTTGATCTTGAGCAGCGGCCGGTGCGCCGCCTTGGCGGTTGCCGCCGCCATGGCCTCGGGGGCCGCCAACGAGATCGTGTAGGCGGTGGTGCGCTCTCCGGGCGTCGGGCGGCCCAGCAGGTTCCAGGCCCGCAGGCCTGCCGCCTTGGCCTCGAGATCGATCAGGGCGCAGTCCAGGGCGTTGCGAGCGGCGCCGGGCGGCATGGCGGCCTGGAGGGCCTGCCGCGTGAGCCCGCCCGCCACGGCTTCCCGCATGCCCAGGATGGCGGCCAGCGTCGCCTCGGGCGTCTCGCCGTATCGGGGATAGGGTACGCACTCGCCGCGGCCGGTCAGGCCTTCCCGGCTTACCTCTGCCACGACGGTCACCGCCTCGGTTTTGGCCCCTCGGCTGATGGTGAAGCTGCCCGCGATCGGGAAGCGCTCGATTCGCGCCGCCAGGGCTGCAAGTTTCATGGAAGTCATTTTGAACTCTGGCGAAATCTGAACCTGCTAGTTACCTGTATCAACTAACATTAACCACTTGGGGATACCTTTTCTGGGTAAGGGCGCGTGCGCAACCATCTGATTTTCTCCGCCCCGGTACGGGAGCGGACATCTTGAGCAGCGATCCGAAGCTGGAGCGGATTGCCAAGGGCAACGCGCTGGCACTTTGCGCTACCGGCACCTGGACCGCGAGCTTTGCGCCGGTCCTGGAGCGAATGGTGGCCGATGCCGAGAAACTCGCAGGTAGCCCGCAAAGCATCTTCATCGACGTCTCCGAGGTCGCCAAGCTCGACACGTTCGGCGCCTGGCTGATCGAGCGGCTGCGCCGCAGCCTCACCCAAGGCGCTGTCGAGGCGCAGATCGCGGGCCTTTCCGCCAATTATTCCAGCCTCGTGGACGAGGTGCGGCGGGTCAGGGCGGCGCCCGTGGCCGACAGCAACACGATCACCATCACCGGCATGCTGGAGCAGATCGGCCGGGGCGTGGCCGGCGTCGCCGGGACCGTGGCTGGTCTCGTCGACATGCTCGGCGCGGTGCTCGCGGCCGGCTTTCGCGTCCTGATCCATCCGAGCTCGTTCCGCCTGACCTCGACGGTCCACCACATGGAGCAGGTCTGCTGGCGGGCGGTGCCGATCGTCGTGCTGATCACGTTCCTGATCGGCTGCATCATCGCGCAACAAGGTATTTTCCATTTCCGCCGCTTCGGCGCCGACATCTTCGTCGTCGACATGCTCGGCGTCCTGGTGCTGCGCGAGATCGGCGTGCTGCTGGTCGCGATCATGGTCGCGGGCCGCTCGGGCAGCGCCTATACCGCCGAGCTCGGTTCGATGAAGATGCGCGAGGAGATCGACGCGCTACGCACCATGGGCTTCGACCCGATCGAGGTTCTGGTGCTGCCGCGCATGCTGGCACTGATCCTGGCGCTGCCGATCCTCGCCTTTCTCGGCGCGATGGCGGCGCTCTATGGCGGAGGCCTCGTCGCCTGGCTCTATGGCGGCGTCCAACCCGAGGCATTCCTGCTGCGCTTGCGCGACGCCATCTCGATTGATCATTTCATCGTCGGCATCGTCAAGGCACCCGTGATGGCGGCCGTGATCGGCATCGTCGCCTGCGTTGAGGGGCTCGCCGTGCAGGGCAGCGCCGAGTCGCTGGGCCAGCACACCACGGCATCGGTGGTGAAGGGCATCTTCTTCGTCATCGTCATGGACGGCGTGTTCGCCATCTTCTTCGCCTCGATCGGGATGTGACGATGGCAGGCGAAATTCAAAATCCCATCATCCGTGTCCGCGACATCACCGTGCAGTTCGGTACGACGCGGGTGCTCGACGGGCTCAATCTCGACGTCAAGCGCGGCGAGATCCTTGGCTTCGTCGGCCCCTCGGGCGCGGGCAAGTCGGTGCTGACGCGCACCATCATCGGCCTTGTGCCCAAGGTCGCAGGCTCCATCGAAGTGTTCGGCGTCGATCTCGATTCCTCCAGCACGTCGCAGCGGCGAAGCGTCGAGCGGCGCTGGGGCGTGCTGTTTCAGCAAGGCGCGCTGTTCTCCTCGCTCACCGTACGGCAGAACATCCAGTTTCCGATGCGCGAATATTTGCGCGTTTCGCAGCGGCTGATGGACGAGATCACCATGGCCAAGCTGACCATGGTCGGGCTCAAGCCCGAGGTCGCCGAACGTTTTCCGTCCGAGCTCTCCGGCGGCATGATCAAGCGCGTGGCGCTGGCGCGCGCGCTGTCGCTCGATCCGGACCTCGTCTTTTTGGACGAGCCGACCTCGGGCCTCGACCCGATCGGCGCCGGCGACTTCGACGAGTTGGTACGGACCCTCCAGCGCACTTTGGGGCTGACGGTTTTCATGGTAACGCACGACCTCGACAGCCTATACACAGCATGCGACCGCATCGCCGTTTTAGGGAACGGTAAGATCATTGCGGCAGGGTCGATCGCCGACATGCAGGCCTCGCAGCATCCCTGGCTGAGGCAGTATTTTCATGGCAAGCGCGCCCGCGCGGTCATGGGTTGAGTAGCTGGGTCGAGTAGCCGGAGCACCTGATGGAAACGCGGGCGAATTACGTCCTGATCGGATCGTTCACGCTAGCGGTGATCGCCGCCGCGATCGGCTTCGTGCTGTGGTTCCAGTCGCTGCACACCACCAAGCAGCGCAGCCCCTTGCGCGTCGTGTTCGAGGGGCCTGCGGCAGGCCTGCGCAACGGCGGCAGCGTCAATTTCAACGGTATCAGGGTGGGCGAGGTGGTCTCGGTGAAGCTCGACAACCCGCGGCGGGTTGTCGCGCTCGCGATGATCGAGAACAACGCCCCGATCCGCAAGGACACGCTGGTCGGTCTGGAGTTCCAGGGCCTGACGGGCGTCGCCGCGATCTCGCTCAAGGGCGGCGAGGAGGCCGCGGCGCCGCCGCCGCTCGACCAGGACGGCATCCCGACGCTGACGGCGGACCCGAACAAGCTCCAGGACGTCACCGAGGCGATCCGCGGCACGCTGCAGAACATCAACAAGATCGTCGCCGACAATCAGGAAACGGTGAAGAACTCGCTGAAGAATCTCGAGACCTTCACCAACTCGCTGGCGCGCAATTCCGAGAAGATCGACGGCGTGATGGCCAAGGTCGACGGCGTGATGCTCAAGGCCGACAATCTCATGGTCGGCCTCAACACGCTGGCCGGTGGCAAGGACGGTGGCGAGCTGTTCCAGGCGGTGAAGTCGATCCGCGAGCTCGCCGAGGACTTCGACAAGCGCTCCGGCGCATTGATGGCCGACGGCCGCCGCACCCTCGGCGACATCAGCCGCGCCGTGAACAATTTCGACCGCAACCCGACCCGCGTGCTGTTCGGCGCCAGCAACAGCAGCGCGCCGCCGGCGCCGCCACCCGAGCCGCCAAAGCCGGCCGCCGCACCCGCGCCCAGGCGGCAGTAGGCGGAGAGTCTTTCCTCGTCATTGCGAGCGAAGCGAAGCAATGACGACTATTTCCGAGGAGGCGGTCTGGCTGCGCTCCTCCCGGCTCGGCCGCCACGTTAAGGATTATACGGCGAGGGATCTCCGATCTCGTGACGTTGGAGCCTCCTGCAAGCATTTCAACGCAGCGCGGACGTGGCGGGCGGCTTCTTGCTTGCCTGCTTTTTCGATTTCCTCGACAGCCCAGCACAAATACTGAATCGCGGCCTTGCGGTGGGGATTATCTTGGTCTGACATCGAGTACCTTGGACAGCACGGGTGGTCGCCTCTACCTTCAACCAAACCGTAACGCTCCAACGCGGCAGTCGGATCAGCTTCGGACTTGCTCAAACCCGCCAATCATCCGCTTTCGCAGCCGTGCGGAGCCGGTGGAGGTGCTCACGGTGGAGCCGGGAGCAGACGCGGCCAACGATGGCCGGGATCCAAGGTATGTGGATGCTTCCCTAGCGGAGAATGTGCCGCGAAGCGCCGGTGAAGGGTTGCATCCTCATACTCGACTGAGAGACATGCGAGCCGCGACAGACCCATATCCGGCGCGCTGCGCACTTATCACAGCTGCGATTGCTCTTTGCGGGGACAGCCTGGATTGCTCATCGCTTACGATCTCGCATCCAATGAGAAGCTCAAACAAAACGGAGGCCATGAGGCCTCCGTTCTCGTCTGCGTTTCGCTGAAGCTATCCGCCTGTCACCCCAGCCGGCCCGCCGCGTGCGCGAGTAGCGTGTACACCAGCCCCGTCTCGGAGGTCAGGTGGCTGCGCAGCTCGTGCGGGCCGCGGCCGTCGCGGGCGACTTCGTCGAGCAGGCGCTCGAACTCGGCGACGTAGCGGTCGACCGTGCCCTTGAAGCTGCGGTCGGCGCGGTACTTGCGGGCGACCTCGTCAAAGGCCTTCTGGCCGGCGGGCGTGTAGAGGCGCTTGGTGAAGGCCTTGTTCTCGCCGCGCTGGTAGCGGTCCCACATCTCGGCAGCAAGGTTGCGGTCCATCAGCCGGCCGATGTCGAGCGACAGCGATTCCAGCGGATTGCCGCCACCTTGCGGTGCCTGCGGCTGCGGAGCGGGAGCGGGTGCAGCGCGGCCACGGGGAGCCTCACGTCCGGTCGGAGCGCCCTGGTTTGCGTCCGTGCGGTTCAACAGATCCGACAGCCAGCCGTCGCGGGCCTGGTCGTTGGTGCTGGGGGCGACCGGCGGCGCGTCGGTGCGGCGCGCGGCCGGCATGCCGAGGTCCGGCGGCGGCAGCGTCGAGGCGCTGCCGGTGTCGCGCACGCGGGTCTCGGTGACGCGGCCGCCGACGGCTGCCAGCACCGGCTCCTCCTGGCGCTGCACGCTGGCGCGGCCCGCCGTGGTGACGTCGAGCCCGCGGCCATGCTGGGCCACGATGCGGTTGAGCTCGGCGAGGGCCTCGATCTGGTCGACGATCACCTTGCGCATCTGCGCCGTGCTCTCGGCGGCCTCTTGCGGCATCTCGAGCACGCCGCGGCGCAGCTCGTTGCGGGTGGCTTCGAGCTCGTTGTGCATCTCGAAGGCCATCTGCTTCATGCTGGAGACGAGGTTGGTGAACTTCTCGGTCGACTGCTTGAACATCGCATCCGCCTCGTCGGTGGTCTGGCGGTAGATGTCGTGCATCGCCTCGACGGTCTGCCGGTGCTCCTCCTCGGACGCCGCGCGCACCGCCTCGAACTGGCGGGTGATCGCGGCGGAGCCTGCGCCGGCGGTCTCCGCGACGACGCGGGCGATGTCGCGGGCGCGCTCTTCGGCCGCGGCAAGGGATTCATCGAGCAGACCGGTGAAGCGCGACAGCCGCTGGTCGAGATCGGCCGTGCGCAGGTCGATCGTGGTGACGAGGGATTCCAGCGCCTGCTTGCGTTCGGCGAGCGAAGCAGTGGTGTTCTTGTTGCTCTGCTCGACGACCTGCGCGGCCTCGACCAGCGCCTGGCCGTGCTTGTCGAACTGGGTCGACAGCTCGCCGAGATCCTGGAGCGCCTTCGTGGTCTTGCTGTTGAAGACGTTGAGCTGTTCTTCCAGGTTCTGCGTCGCAGCGCCGTTGCGCGAGGTGACGTCGTTCATGGCCGAGACGAAGTCGGCGACACGCGTCACCAGCGCCCGCTCGAGCGAGTTGAGATTGTCGTGCGCACCGGTCAGCACCTCCTGGAGCAGGATGTTGCCTTCGCGCAGACGCTCGAACAGAGCCACCGTGTCGGTGCGCAGGATCTTGCTGGTCTCCTGCATCTCGGTGACGGCCGCGATCGAGACCTGCCGCGACTGATCGATCGCGGAACGCGAGGCCTGCTCGAGGTCCTTGAGGGATTTGCCGACCGCGTTCGTGGCGATCTCGCTCGCCGCGTTGATGGTGCGGGCGACTTCCGAGCCGTTGCCCATCATGGTCTGCGAGAAGGCCTGGCCGCGCGTCTCGATCGACTTCAGCGCGTCGGAGGTGACGCGGTCGATGTCGAGGGTGAGCTGGCTGGCCTTGGACCCGATCGCATCGACCAGCGTGCCGCGCTTGGCGTCGATCATATTCGACAGACGGTCGGCCTGTTGCTGCACATAGGTGACGATCTCGTCGGTCTTGCCGGTCATGGCCTGGCCGAAGCTGCTGCTTGCGGCGAGCACCGAGCGTTCGACGTCGGACGAACTCGACTTGACCCGCGAGCTCGCCTCGTTGGAGGCGGATACCAGCGCGTTCTGGGCGTTGAGCGCGCTGGTCTGAATGTCGTTGGTCGCGTTGGCGGCGGCCGCGCTCAGCGTACGCTCGATCTCGCTCGAGATCGTGCGGATCTGACTTGCGGCGTCGGCCGAGGTCGAGGTCAGCGAGATCTGCGCCTCACGTGCGCTGTTGAGGATGGTCGAGGCGGTATCGGCGCCGACCGCGGTCAGCGTGCGCTCGATGTCCGTCGTCAGCGACTTGATCTGGCTCGCCGCATCCGTCGAGGCGGAGATCAGCGTGCCCTGGGCCTCGCGGACGCCGCTGGTGAGCGCCTCGATGGTGGCGCCGCCGGCGGTCGCCAGCGCGCGCTGCATCTCGGCCGCGAGCGAACGGACCTGGCTGGTCTGTTCGGCCGAGACTGCGAGCAGGGTGCTCTGGGCGTCCCGGGCGCTGGTGGTGATCGTCTCGGCGGTGGACTGGCCGACCTGCGAGAGCGAACGATGCACTTCGGCCGCGAGCGACTTGACCTGGCTCGCCGCATCCGAGGACGCCGTGACCAGCGTGTTCTGGGCCTCGCGGGCGCCGCTGACGATGGTCTCGGCCGTCGAGGTACCCGCCATCGTGAGCGAGCGCTGCACGTCCGAGGACAGCGTCTTGATCTGGTTGGCGGTTTCGGTCGACGCCGCGATCAGCGCGCTCTGCGCATCGCGGGCGCCGGCGGTGATCGATTCCGCCGTGGTGGTGCCGGCCATGGTGAGCGAACGCTGCACGTCGGCGGTGAGCGTCTTGACCTGGTTGGCAGCATCCGAGGATGCCGTGACGAGGGTGGTCTGCACCTCGCGGGCGCCGGCCAGGATCGAGGCTGCGGTGGCAGCGCCTGCCGACGACAGCGTGCGTTCGACGTCGGCCGCGAGCCCCTTGATCTGGGTGGAGGCATCGCCCGACGCCGCAACCAGCGTCGATTGCGCTTCGCGGGCGCTGGTCAGGATCGAGTTTGCCGCGCCGGTGCCGACCGCGGTCAGCGCGTGCTCGACTTCTGCAGCAGTCATCTTGAGCTGGGCGTTGACGTCGGAGGAGACCGTCATCAGCGACTGCTGAGCGGTGCGCGCGCCGGTCTGGATCGTCTCGCTGGTGTTGACGACGAGGTTGGTGAGCGAGCGCTCGGCGTCCTCGACATGCGAGCGGATCGCGGTCGAGATCATCTCGGCGCGGGACATCATGTCCTCGCTGGCCTGGCGTCCGCTGCTTTCGATGCGGCCGGCGACGGCCTCGACGCGCGAGCCGAGCAGGTCCTCGAACTGCGCCACGCGCACGTCGATGTCGTTTGCGACAGAGCCGACCTTGGTCTCGATCGCCTGGTGGATCTCCTGGAAGCGCGCGGTGACCGTGTCGGTCAGGTGCGCGCTGCGGCCGTCGATGATCTCGGTGACGCCGGTGATGCGGCGATCGACCGCCTCGATCGCCTGCGCGGTGCCGTCCGTGAGCGTCGAGCCCAGCAGCGTCAGGCGCATGTCGATCGACTGCACGGCCTGCGTGGCGCCGTTCGTCACGGCGGTGGTCAGGTAGGTGAGGCGGGAGTCGATGGATTCGAGCGCCTGCGTCGCGCCGCCGGTGAGCGTCGTCGTGAGGTGCGTCAGCCTGGTGTCGATCGACTGGATCGTCTGGGATGCACCGTCGGTCAGCGACGTCGTGAGATAGTTGAGGCGCGAGTCGATCGTTTCGATGGCCTGCGTTGCGCCGCTGGTGAGCGACATCGTGAGGTGGGTGAGACGGGAGTCGATCGACTGGATCGCCTGCGCGGCGCCGTCGGTCAGCGACGTCGCCAGCGTGTTGATGCGGCCGTCGATGGTCTCGGTCATGGAGTGGGCGCGGTTGTCGAGCGACTGCTCCAGCGCGGCGACCCGGCCGACCAGCTGCTCGTCGAAGGTCCTGATGTGGCCTTCGATCGTGCCGTCGAGGCTGGCGATCTTGCCGTTCAGCGAGGTGTCGAGGTTGGAGACGCGTTCGCCGATCGTGGTCTCGAACTGCACCAGCCGCTGGTCCAGAACGGCGGTGATCTGGCCGCCGTTCGACGTGAAGCGCGTGTCGAAATTGTCGACGTAGGTCTTCAGCGTCTCGGCGATGTCCTGCGTGCGCTGGCCCATGCGCTCGACGATCTCGCCGCCGAAGGTCTTCACGGTGCGGTCGAACTCGGAGATGTGGCGCGTGATCAGCGCGCCCAGCGTGCCGGAATCGCGGGCGAACTTCTCGACCAGCTCGGTGCCCTGATTCCTGACGAGCTCGTCGAAGGCGCTCATCTGCAGCGACAGCGAGTCGTGCGCGGTCTCGGTCTGGCTGACGACCTTGGCGACCAGGGTGTTGACGGTGGCGTCGAGCGCATCGCTCGCCTTGTCGCCGCTCGTCATGATGTGGCTGGCGAGCCGGTTGCCGGCGTCGTCGATCTTGGCCGAGAGGTCGTTGGAGCGCAGCTCGAGCTCGAGTAGCAGCGAATCCGACGAGTTCTTCAGGCTGTCATGCACCTGCTCGGTGCGCTCGGAGATGCCGTCGACGATCGCGGCGGAGCGCTGCTCGAATTCGCCGGTGATGCGGTCGATGCGCTCGTTCAGCATCTCATGCACGCGATCGGCGAGATCGACGAACTCGTCGTGGACGTGGCCGGTCTTGAAGTTGAGGCTGGTGGTCAGCCGCTCGCTGGCATCGAGCACGGCGCGCGTGGTCTCGGAGCTGGCTTCCTCCAGGCGGTCGAGCAGATCGCCGCCGCGCTCGCCGAGCGCGAGAATCATGTTGTCGCCGGCATTGCTCAGCGCCTGGGTGATGTGGGCGCCGCGCTCTTCCAGTGCGCCGGTGATGGACTTCGCGACTTCGTCGACGCGCGAGGCGATCGCGTCGGAAATCAGAGCGATGTCGTGGCGAAGGTCGATCTGCACGCCGGAAATGGCGCTGCGGACCTGCTCGGCCTGGCCGACCAGGTTGTCGCGCTGATGCGCGATGTCCTGGAGGAGGGCGCGGATACGCACCTCGTTGTCGGAATAGGCGCGTTCGAGCGCGGCGACCTCATTGGCGACCAGAGTCTCGAGCTCGCCGGCGCGCGCGATCGCGCGCTCGATGCCATCGCCCATCGCCGCAACCTCGCGGCGAATGGCCTGGCCCACCGTGACCATGGAATCGGAGGCAGAGCCTTCCGGCTCGGAGAAGCGGATTGCGACCTGCGCCATCGCCTGCGCGATCATGCGCATTTCCTGGCCGCGCCAGACGAGGCTGGCGAGGAAATAGAACAGCATGATCGGCGCGAAGAACATCGCGACGAGACCGGCGATGACGAGCACGCCGCCGCTCTGGCCCATGGCGGCCTGGATCGAGGGCAGGAAGCCGACGGTGAGCGCGGCGCAGGCGGCGAGCCAGATGCCGGCGAAGATGGTGGCGAAGGTGTAGACGCTGCGGGCGGGGCGGCCCTTCTGAAGCGCCTGGAGCAGCTGGCCGATGGTCTCGCGGTCGTCGTTGGCGGCGCGGCGCGAGGTCCGCGGCTCCTCGACCGGGTCGAACACGGTTGCCCGCTCATTGGCGGCCGGTCGCGGCTCGAAGTTCGGCTCGTCGAAGATCGGAGGCGCAGGCGGCGCCACTGCGGGCGCCGTTTCGTTGCGCATCGTGGCGTTGCGGCTCGTATCCGCAGCGGTGTCGCTGATGTTCAGGGCTTCCTGGATCGCAGAAAGCGCAACTTCTGTGGGGTCTTTGACCTTTTTCGGAGTGTTCGCCATGTTCAGTCCGAGCCCTCGTTACTTGTACGCGTCCCCCCGCGAGCCCTGCGCGCGGCGCAAGCCCACAGACCGGATCATGCCGCTTGCGCGGATCTCCGAGCCGTCCCCACCCGGACGGCTTGTCCGCCAATTTCCGCAACATCCTATTGGCAGAGCGTCGCGAATGAAATGCCCGCGATTAAGACAATCTTAATCATCGTTAACAGGATCGCGCCGTAACGCCTTAGCAATAAATGCAATTCTCCACCGGACTCGGCCGATTGCGGCAACTTTTCGTCAATAAGCAGGCATATCTACGTCAAACAGCGCGAACATTTCGTTAACCATTTCCATGCTTGGGTGAGGGGAACTGACCGCCGGACCGGCGGCCGCCGCGCGATGCCGGGGCCTGCGCCATGACGCCTGAACTGCAACGGATGGACTGGATGCCTTCGCCCCCGCTTGCTCCCATCGATCGTCCGCTCGACCTCGATCATCTCGCCCGGATGACGCTCGGCGACACTGAACTGGAACAGGAAGTTTTGGCGATGTTCGCCGAGCAGGCGGTCCGCCTGCTGGCAGCAATGGCAGCGATGCCCGCCGAGACCGGCGCGCTTGCACACAAGCTCAAGGGTTCGGCGCGAGGGATTGGTGCCTTTGCCGTGGCCGATGCCGCCGCCAGCCTCGAGACCGCGATCCGGACCGGGCATGGCCGGCCCCATGCTCTCGCCGCGCTGAAGGAGGCGGTGACGGACGCCCGCGCCGCAATCGCGGCGATCCTGAAGCCGTAAGCCGGTACGGTCGGAATCGGCCTCTACTCTCTTGTTTTGACGCTTTTTCTTCCCGCAAAGCGGGATTCATTTCGCATCAAAACGCTATGGCGCCGGGCTAATCGACCCGTTATAGGACAGCCGGACCCTCCTTCATTCCAAGCACCGCGGCAGCACGAGCAGACATGGCCAAGATTCACTTTGTCGACCACAAGGGCGAAACCCGCACGGTGGAAATCGAGAACGGCGCAACCGTGATGGAAGCCGCGATCCGCAACAGCATCCCCGGCATCGAAGCCGAATGCGGCGGCGCCTGCGCTTGCGCGACGTGCCATGTCTATGTCGACGAAGCCTGGCGCGAGAAGGTCGGCAGCCCGACGCCGATGGAAGAGGACATGCTCGACTTCGGCTTCGACGTGCGTCCGAATTCGCGTCTGTCCTGTCAGATCAAGGTCTCTGACGATCTCGACGGGCTGGTGGTGGCGACGCCGGAACGCCAGGCCTGATCCTCACAGACCTGATCTCTTACGACTGAATCATGCGCTCGGCGGCGCGACCTCGATGCCGCGCTTGTGCCAGGGTTTGAGCCTCGCGATCACCTCCGCAGTGAGCGGCGTCGGCCGCCGCGAGGCTTCGTCGATCATGACGCCGACCGAATTCGCCGACGCGATGCACTTTCCTTGCGAGAACACCGCCTGCTCGAACGTGACTGACGTTCGCCCCAGCTTGACCACGCCGAGGCCGAGCTCGATCGTGTTCGGCCAATGCAACTCGGCGCGGAAATGGATGTCGAGCCGCACCATGATCCAGGCAAGGCCCGGCGGCGTCAGTCCGTACTCGGGGAGCTTCATCAGCGTGACACGGCCGGTCTCGAAATAGGTGGCGTAGACCGCGTTGTTGACGTGCTGATTGGGATCGAGATCGCCGAAGCGGACGTTGTCGCTGAGGCGGTAGGGGTAGTCCTCCAGGCGCGGCGTCGTATCGAGGCGGCTTGGTGCGTTCACCGATTGATCTCCGTCATATCCCTGCTCGTTACAGCCCAGTTATTATGGCCCGGCAAGTGGGTGCGGCTGCGGGGCGCTCCCGCTTTTATGCCTTCCCTGATCCATCCCCGTTGGCTAGACAGGCAGGGTCACCTCTGCCCGCCGGGCGCCGTCCAACCGATAAAGAGACGACATGAGCGACGTGATCAAAACCGATGTGCTGATTATTGGCGCCGGCCCTTGCGGTCTGTTCGCCGCCTTCGAGCTCGGCCTTCTCGACATGAAGGCGCACTTCGTCGACATCCTCGACAAGGTCGGCGGACAATGCGCCGAGCTCTATCCGGAAAAACCGATCTACGACATTCCCGGCATTCCGCAGGTGTCGGGCCAGGGGCTGACCGATGCGCTGATGGAGCAGATCAAGCCGTTCCATCCGACCTTCCATCTCGGCGAGATGATCGAGACCGTGGAGAAGATCGGCGATCCCGCCTTTCGCTGCACCACCGATACCGGCAAGGTGTTCGAATGCAAGGTGGTGGTGATCGCGGCCGGTGGCGGCTCGTTCCAGCCCAAGCGCCCGCCGGTGCCCGGGATCGAGGCCTATGAAGGCACCTCGGTGCATTACGCCGTGCGCAAGATGGAGACGTTCAGGGACAAGAGCGTGCTGATCGTCGGTGGCGGCGATTCAGCGCTCGACTGGACGCTCAATCTGCATCCGCTGGCCAAGCGCATCACGCTGTTGCACCGACGCGACGAGTTTCGCGCCGCGCCCCACAGCGTCGAGCAGATGCGCGCGCTGGTCGCCAGCGGCAAGATGGATCTCAGGCTTGGCCAGGTCACCGCGCTCTCGGGTGCCGACGGCAAGCTCACAGGTGCGACCGTCAAGGGCAATGACAACAGCATCACCGAGGTCGCCTGCGACACCATGCTGCCATTCTTCGGGCTGACCATGAAACTCGGCCCGGTCGCGAACTGGGGCATTGCGCTCGAGAACAATCTGGTGCCGGTCGAGACGTCCGCGTTCGAGACCAACGTGCCGGGCATTTTCGCGATCGGCGACATCAACACCTACCCCGGCAAGATCAAGCTGATCCTGTGCGGCTTCCACGAGGGCGCGCTGATGTCGCAAAAAGCCCATCGTTACGTCTATCCGGAGAAGCGGCTCGTGTTCCAGTACACGACTTCGTCCTCCAGCCTGCAAAAGAAGCTCGGTGTCAACTGACGCAGGCGGGGCTGGAATGCGATGCCCCATGTTTCTGGTGCTGGAGCCGTTCGCGAAATCGCCGTAGTCTGTGGCCATTCCGGTCGCGGCTAGCAATTGATTGGCATAGCAAGGTGATGATTATGCGGACACTTCTTTCCAGCTTTCGGCTGCTCCCCTTCGTCACGCTCGCCTTGTCGCTCGCGACGGTGACGCCGTGTGCGGCGCAGACCGCCGAGCCCACGGCGGCGGGACTCTGGCAGAAGGTCGAAGACGGCAAGACGGTCGGATGGTTCCTCTTCATCGACCGCAACGGCATCTTCGAAGGTGTGATCGCAAAGACCTTCCCGCGGCCAACCGACGATCCGAACGAGGTTTGCAGCAAGTGCACCGACGATCGCAAGAACGCGCCCGTTCTCGGCATCTCCTTCGTCCGCAACATGAAGCGCGAAGGATTGAAGTACGAAGGCGGCAACGTGCTCAATCCGCGCGACGGCCAGATCTGGAAGGCCAACATGAAGGTCAGTCCTGATGGCCAGACCCTGACCCTGCGCGGCTATCTCGGCATCGCGTTGCTCGGCAAGGACGAGACCTGGACGCGCCTGCCGGATGCCTACATCGCCCAGGTGGATCCTGCCATCGTCGCAAAATACCTGCCCGCGCAGGCAGCAGCCACCAAGCCGCCGGCACCCGCGGCGAAGAAGGGGGGCGGGATGATGGCGCCCGCGCCCAAGCAGTAAGGTCAGCGGCGACCATCCCGCCGAAAGACGAACGCGGGCCCGGTCCGCTTCAGTCATTGCCCGGAATGCATGCTGGCGCCGGATTTGCATAGCTGTCCGCAAGCGGCGGGAGAAGGAGTCGCTGCCCTTCAACCCTTTCGCTGAGCCGCGGAAGGCGGGCGCGGCGCGTTGTCCCTCGCGACGATCACTTCGATCCGCGGAGACGATATGCGATCTGCAAGATTGTGTGCGGCGCCACTGCTCGCACTGACGGCGCTGGTGGCGACGTCGGCGCTGGCGCGCGACGACGGGCGTTTCGCCAACTCGCCGCTCAAACCCTGGTTCGAGAGCCTGCACAGCGAATTCGGGCAGTGCTGCTCGGATGCCGACGGCTATGTCGTCGCCGACGTCGACTGGGAGTCCAATCAGGGACGTTACCGCGTGCATCTCGACGGCGAGTGGGTCGTCGTCCCTGACGGTGCCGTCATCACCGTGCCGAACAAGATCGGCCGCACGATGGTGTGGAAGCACTATATCGACGGCCATCCGCGCGTACGCTGCTTCATGCCGGGCAGCATGACGTAAGCGCAGCAAGTCCTGCGATCTCATTCCGGGGCGACGCGCGAGCGTTGCACCCGGAATCTGGAGGTCGCTATGCGGGATTCTCGGGCGCGCAAATGCGCACCAGGGTCCGCACTGCGACCCGGAATGACGATGAGCGGCTCAACGCGCCTCGCTGTCCGAACTCGCACGCGCGAGCCGCTTGACCCGCGGCGACAGCACCGAAACCTGTGTGGGTGAGGCGGGCATGCCGGCGACCATCATCGCGGGCGCGGCCGACTGCTCCTGGACCCCTGCGCCGCCGAGCACCTGCACCTGCGTCGCCGAGATCGGGAACGACGTCACTTCGTAAGAGGGAAGCTCGTTGGCGAAGGCGCCAGTCGAACTCGCAATCATGGCGCCGGCAACGGCAAACATCGAGAGAATGCGCATTGGAAAATCTCCGTGGAGGATGTCAATCGGAGGTTTGGTCGCATCGATGCCGGAACAGGTTCGCTCCTGTGCGAGCATTCCGATTGCCTTCGGCGAAGATACTTGGTTGCGCAATGCGAACGCGATGAAGCGAAGACGAGACTTTCTGCGGTTCTGTTTCAGAACGGTTTCGTCGCGCTCGCCTCGCTCAGGTCACCGGCGCCGGATTGAAAAGCGTGAGATCGTTGTGGATGCCCCAGCGGTCCGACCATGGCTTGGTGCGACCGCTGGCGACGTCGAGGATGAGGCGGAACAGGTCCCAGCCGCATTCCTCGATGGTCTTCTCGCCGGTGGCGATGCGACCGGCATCGAAGTCGATCAGGTCCTTCCAGCGGCGGGCGAGCTCGCTGCGGGTGGCAACCTTGATCACAGGTGCGGCCGCGAGGCCATAGGGCGTGCCGCGGCCGGTGGTGAACACCTGCAGCGTCATGCCGGAGGCGAGCTGGAGCGTGCCGCAGATGAAGTCCGATGCCGGGGTTGCCGCGAACAGCATGCCCTTCTGCGTGGCCTTCTCGCCGGGCGAGAGCACGCCGGTGATGGCGCTCGAGCCCGACTTGACGATCGAGCCCAGCGACTTCTCGACGATGTTGGCGAGTCCGCCCTTCTTGTTGCCGGGCGTGGTGTTGGCGCTGCGATCGGCGCCGCCGCGGGCGAGGTAAGCGTCGTACCAGGCCATCTCGCGCACCAGCGCCCGGCCGACATCCTCGTTGATGGCGCGGCGCGTCAGAAGCTGGATGGCGTCGCGCACCTCGGTGACTTCCGAGAACATCACGGTGGCGCCGGCGCGCACCAGCAGGTCCGCGGCGAAGCCGACGGCCGGGTTCGCAGTGACACCGGAGAAGGCGTCGCTGCCGCCGCATTGCAGGCCGATGACGAGATCGGAGGCCGGGCAGGTCTCGCGCGTGCGGGTGTTGAGCACCTTCAGCCGCGCCTCGGCCTGGGTCATGATCGCGTCGACGATGGCGCCAAAGCCGTCGAAGGCTTCGTCCTGCATGCGGACGATGGCATCGCGCATGCCTTCCGGTACCAGACGCTCGGGCGCGAGCTTCTCGCAGCCGAGGCCGACGACCAGGATCTCGCCGCCGAAATTGGGATTGAGCGCGAGGTTCTGCAGGGTGCGGATCGGCACCACCGCGTCGGGGGCATTGATGGCGACGCCGCAGCCATAGGCATGGGTCAGCGGCACGACGTCATCGACGTTCGGATATTTCGGCAACAACTCGGCGCGGATGCGCTTGACCGCATATTCCATCGTGCCCTTGACGCATTGCACGGAGGAGGAGATGCCGAGGATGTTCTTGGTGCCGACCGAGCCGTCCGGATTGCGATAACCCTCGAAGGTGAAACCTTCGAGCGGCGGCAACGGCGCGGGGACGGCGGTCGAGATTTCCAGCCTGTCGAGGGCAGGGGCCTCCGGCATGCGGATGCGGGCTTCATCCACCCATTCGCCGGCCTGGATCGGCGACAGCGCATAGCCGATCACCTCGCCGTAGCGGACGATCGGCGCGTCTTGCGCGATGTCGACCAGCGCGGTCTTGTGGCCTTGCGGCACGAAGGCGCGCAGCCTCAGTCCGCAGGCGAAGCGGGAGCCGGCCGGAAGCCCGAAATCATTGACCACGATCGCGACGTTGTCGCGCTCGTTGAGCTTGATGTAGCGGGGCTGCTCTTTCGCCGTGACGTCCTGGTCCATGCGGACTCCGAAATGTAGGGTGGGTTAGCGCAGCGTAACCCACCACAGTCTGCATCCGTCGAACCAGAGGAGGTGGGTTACGCTGCGCTAACCCACCCTACGATACCTGCCCATCAGCCGGGATACGTATAGGCGGTCTTCACCGTGGTGTAGAACTCGCGCGCATAGGAACCCTGCTCGCGGGCGCCGTAGCTCGATCCCTTCCGGCCGCCGAACGGGACGTGATAGTCGACGCCGGCGGTCGGCAGGTTGACCATGACCATGCCGGACTCGCTGTTGCGCTTGTAGTGCGAGGCGTATTTCAGGCTGGTGGTGCAGATGCCGGAGGCGAGGCCGAACTCGGTGTCGTTGGAGATCGCCAGCGCCTCCTCGTAGTTCTTGGCGCGGATGACGGCGGCGACGGGGCCGAAGATCTCCTCGCGCGCGATGCGCATGTTGTTGCTGGCTTCGGTGAACAGCGCCGGCTGGAGATAATGACCGGGGTTCTCCCGCTTGAGCAACTCGCCGCCGAAGGCGAGCTTGGCGCCCTCGTCCTGGCCGATCTTGATGTAGCGCAGGTCCTGGTCAAGCTGGCTCTGATCGACGACGGGGCCGATATGCACGCCGGCCTTGAGCGCGTCGTCCACCGACAGGGCCTTCAGCCGCTCTGCCATCGCCGCGACGAAGCGGTCATGGATGCCTTCGGTAACGATCAGGCGGGAGGAGGCCGTGCAGCGCTGGCCGGTGGAGAAATAGGCGCCGTTGACGGCGACTTCGACGGCGGTCTTGAGATCCGCGTCGTCGAGCACGACCAGCGGATTCTTGCCGCCCATCTCGAGCTGGAATTTCTTCATCGGGTTCGAGAGCACGCAGGCTTGCGCGATCTTGCGGCCGGTCTGCACCGAGCCGGTGAAGGAGATCGCCGCGACGTCGGGATGCTCGAGCAGCGTCTGGCCGACCACGGAGCCGGAGCCGACCACGAGATTGAACACGCCGGCCGGAATGCCCGAGCGGGTGATGATCTCGGATAGCGCATGCGCCGAGCCCGGCACCAGCTCGGCTGGTTTGAACACCACGGTGTTGCCGTAGCAGAGCGCGGGCGCGATCTTCCAGGCCGGAATCGCGATCGGGAAATTCCAGGGCGTGATCATGCCGACGATGCCGACCGGCTCCCGGGTGAGCTCGACGTCGAGGCCGGGACGGACCGAGGCGCCCTTCTCGCCCATCAGGCGCAGCGCTTCGCCGGCGAAGAACGCAAAGATCTGGCCGGCGCGGGCGACCTCGCCGATCCCTTCCGGCAGGGTCTTGCCTTCCTCGCGGGCGAGCAGGCGGCCGAGCTCTTCCTTGCGGGAGAGGATCTCGGCAGAGATCTTGTTCAGCGCGTCATAGCGCTCCTGCGGCGTCGAACGTGCCCAGGCCGGGAAGGCGGCTTTTGCGGCGGCGATCGCCTTCTCGGTCTGCGCCTTGTCGGCCTTGGCATATTCGCCGACGACGTCGTTGGTGTTGGAGGGGTTGATGTTCCTGGTGACGCCGGAGCCGTCGACCCATTCGCCGCCGATGAAGTTCTTCAGGATCGCTGTCATCTTTTTCCTCCTTGTTCAAGGAGCATGATCCTATCGGAAAACCGGTGTCCACTTTTCCGGGATCATGCTCGACGTTCTTATCGCACGAGGCAGGGACGCTTGTCGTCGAAGGTCCAGCCCGGGATCAGGTCCTGCATGGCCATAGCGTCATCCCGGGCGCCAAGTCCATGCTTCTTGTAGAGCTCATGCGCAGCCTCGATGGCGGCGCGGTCGATCTCGATGCCGAGGCCCGGCCTGTCGGGGACGGCGATCTTGCCGCCCTTGATCCGGAGCGGCGCCTTGGTGAGCGCCTGGCCGTCCTGCCATATCCAGTGGGTATCGATCGCAGTGACCTTGCCGGGGGCGGCGGCGCCGACATGGGTGAACATGGCGAGCGAGATGTCGAAATGGTTGTTGGAGTGCGATCCCCAGGTCAGGCCGTTGTCACGGCAGGTCTGGGCAACGCGCACCGAGCCTTGCATGGTCCAGAAATGGGGATCGGCGAGCGGAATGTCCACCGATCCCAAGCGCAGCGCGTGGGAGAGCTGCCGCCAGTCGGTCGCGATCATGTTGGTGGCTGTAGGCAGTCCCGTGGCGCGTCGGAACTCGGCCATGATCTCGCGGCCGGAGAAGCCGGCCTCGGCGCCGCAGGGGTCCTCGGCATAAGCGAGGATGCCGTGCATACCCTTGCAGAGACTGATCGCTTCATCCAGCGACCAGGCGCCGTTGGGGTCCAGCGTGACGCGTGCCTTGGGGAAGCACCTGGCGAGGGCGGTGACCGCCTCGATCTCCTGCTCGCCGCGAAGCACGCCGCCTTTCAGCTTGAAGTCGGCGAAGCCGTAATGGTCGTGGGTGGCTTCCGCGAGCCGCACCACAGCCGCTGGCGTCATCGCCTCCTGATGGCGGAGGTTGAACCATTCCGCCTTGCCGGTTTCGCCCGCGACATAGTCGAGCTTCGACTTGCGCCGGTCGCCGACGAAGAAGAGATAGCCGAGCGTCTCGACGCTGGTGCGCTGCTGGCCTTCGCCGAGCAAGGCCGCGACGGGCAGGTCGAGATGCTGGCCGAGCAGATCGAGCAGCGCGGACTCGATCGCCGTGACCGCGTGGATCATCACCCGGAGGTCGAAGGTCTGCTTGCCGCGGCCGCCGGCGTCGCGGTCGGCGAAGGCGGCGCGGATGTCGGCGAGGATGTTGTTCATCGCGCCGACGGTCTTGCCGATGACGAGATCGCGGGCGTCCTGCAGGGTCTGCCAGATCTTCTGGCCGCCCGGCACCTCGCCAACGCCGGTGTGACCGGCATTGTCGGCGAGGATAACGATGTTGCGGGTGAAGAACGGGGCGTGCGCACCGCTGAGGTTGAGGAGCATGCTGTCACGGCCCGCGACCGGGATCACCTGCATCGCCGTGACGACAGGTGCGCCAGAGATATCAGTCCGGGCCATCGCACGCTCCTCCCGTTGTCGTCCGTTATTCTGCCGCCTGTTGTGTCGATCGGATGGCGGGCAGATTCTTCACCAGCGCCGTCAGTTCCGCCATCTCCCGTTCGGTGAGATCGGTGAGCGGCGGGCGGACCGGACCGGAGTCGCGGCCGATCACTTTCATGCCGGCCTTGATGATCGAGACCGCATAGCCCTTCTTGCGGTTGCGGATCGCGAGCAGCGGCAGGATGAAGTTCTTCAGGCCTGCATGGATCGTCTCATGGTCGCGTTGGCGTACGGCGGCGTAGAAGTTGGTGGCGAACTCCGGGACGAAGTTGAACACCGCCGAGGAATAGGTCGTCACGCCCATGTCGAGATAGGGCAGCGCAAAAGTCTCCGCGGTCGGCAGGCCACCGATATAGGTCAGGCGATCGCCGAGCTTGGTGTGGACGCGGGTCATCAGCTCGATATCGCCGATGCCGTCCTTGTAGCCGACGAGATTCGGGCAGCGCTCGGCGAGGCGGGCCAGCGTGTCCGGCTGGAGGATGGCGTTGTCGCGGTTGTAGACGATGACGCCGATCTTCACGGAGGCGCAGACGGCCTCGACATGGGCGGCAAGGCCGTCCTGCTCGGAATGGGTGAGGTAAGGCGGCAATAGCAGCAGGCCGTCAGCGCCGGCCTTCTCGGCACCGACGGCAATCTCGCGCGCGATCGCGGTGCCGTAGCCGGTGCCGGCAAGCACCGGCACGCGGTCCTTGGTCTCCTCCACGGCGACCTTGACGATCTCGGGAACCTCGACCGGAGTCAGCGAGAAGAACTCGCCGGTGCCGCCGGCTGCGAAAAGGCCGGCAACGTCATAGCCGCACAGCCAGTCCATGTTGGCGCGGTAGGCCGTCTCGTCGAAGGAGTAGTCAGCCCTGAACGGCGTGACGGGGAAAGACAGGAGGCCGGATCCGATCTTTCGGGCCATCTCCTGCGGGGTCATCTTGCTCACGGGCGCTGCTCCCTTGGTGCGTGTTGTGGAGGACGCAAGCCTGCGCGTCCATGCGCCGTGGTTTAGGAGACCGTTCGATGCGCGTCCAAGCCAAAGCCTATATCGACCGATGCGGATTGAGCATCAATCGTCCGTCGCCTCCGCGGAGGACAGTTCGCCGGCGATCTTGACCAGTGCCGGCAGCAGCGGGTTCTCGTCGTCGCGGCGCCACACCATGAACAGCTCGACGGGCACGCGGGTGCGCAACTTCAGGGGCCGAAGCCGCACGTCGGAGATCTTCAGGTTGGCGGCTGCGGCCGGCACGATGGCGAGGCCGAGGCCCGCGCGCACCATCGCGAGGATCGAGTGGATCTGGCTGAGATGCTGGACGTAGCGCGGCAGCACGTCGGCGCGGGTGAACAGCGCCACCAGCAGGTCGTGGAAATAGCGGCTCTCATAGGGCGAGTACATCACGAAGGGCTGGTCGTCGAAGTCCTTGATGGTGATGCTGTCGGCGCTGGCGAGCGGATGCTTCTTCGGAATCGCCGCGAGCAAGGGCTCGGCGACGACGCGGCGGCTGGCAAGTTCGGGGCGCGCGATCGGCGGTCTCAGCAGGCCGGCGTCGATCTGGCCCGAGGTCAGCGCCTCGAACTGATCGCCGGACACCATCTCCTTCAGCGAGAAATCGACCTCAGGCAGCTTGGCGCGGCAGGCGGCGACGAGCTCGGGCAGGAAGCCGTAAGCAGCGGCCGCCGTAAATCCGATCTTCAGCGATCCGATCTTGCCGAGCGCGATGCGGCGGGCGACCTGAGAGGCGCTTTCCGCAAGCTTGAGGATGCGTCGGGCCTCGGGCAGGAAGCTGCGCCCCGCAGGCGTCAGCCGCACCGAGCGGCTGGTGCGCTCCAGGAGCGGCGCATCGATGATGTGCTCGAGCACCTGGATCTGCCGGGACAATGGCGGCTGGGTCATGTTCAGCCGCGCGGCGGCGCGGCCGAAGTGCAGTTCTTCCGCCACCGTGACGAAACAGCGGAGCTGGTTGAGATCGAACATCGATACATGCCTTAGATGGATAAGGCGTTTCCCCGGCACTTCTAACATCGGTTACCTCCCAAACAAAGACGGCGGCCGTGGGCCGCCGTTGAGTTACCTGGTCAAGCTCCATGGGAGCTCTCAGGAGGAACGCTGTGTCACCCGCTCGATCTTGCCGACGACCTGGGCCGTAGTCGTAGAGGCGCGCGCAGCGAGGTGTCCAAGTTCAATGAAGCATCGATCGATGCCGTTTTTGAATTGATGAAACGCGGCTCACGCGACGATGAGCGCGCCTGTGGAGGCAGCGCGACCTACTGCTGGGCGCTCGGCAGCAGCTGCGGCAGGAATCCGCGCGTCACGTTCGGCGGCACCGCATCGAGCCCCAGCACGGTGCTCGCGGCCGGCAATGCGGCATCCGCCATTGCGGCGTGGCCTTCGGCGCTGGGATGCACGGCGCCGCCATAGACGGCGGAGAGCACGCCCCAGGTCGCATCGTGAATGTCAGTGGGCTGGCTCGCTGCCGGCAAGCCTTGCGGATAGGTCATCGCAGCGAAATAGCTGTCGTTGGCGTCGCGGATCCAGCGCGCGCGCGGCAGGTAGGCGCGATATTCAGAGGCGCCGCGGCCGCACAGCATCGGCTGGCTCGCCGCGCTGACGATGTCCGGATTGAAGCTCTGGCCGTTCTCGGCAAAGCAGGCCCGGTCGAATTCGGGATCGTTGCCCGAATGGGCGCAGAAGCCGTGATCGGCGAACGCGGCCTGGTGCGCGTCGACGAAGGTCATGCGGTCGGCTTCGGGATCGCGGCACAGCGCACCGCGGGTGCAGGTGGCGAGCCCTTTCAGCTGCGGCAGGAATTCCGTGTCGACGTAGGTGGAGACCCGGGCGAGGCGCTGCGGATCGGCGCTGAAGGCCGGATGGATGTCGAATCCGGCGCGGCCGCCGCGGCAGGGCACGCCGCCCTCGGCGAGCGCGGGATTGGCGTAAGAGACATAGACCACGCGCGAGAGGTCGCCGCCGACGAGCGGTTTCAGCGTCTCGCGCAGCTTGGCGAAATTCTGCGGCAGCTCGCGCGTCAGCGCGTCCCGGGAATCGTCGACGCTCGCCATCACGCCGGAGCGGCGGAACAGCGCCCGCTCGGTCGCGGTGTCAACGATGACGTCGGCGACGAGACCGGAGAAGTAGACGTCGTTGGCGCCGACCGAAAGCAGAACGAGGTCGAGCGTGCGGTCGGGTTGACGTTTCTTCGCTGCGGTAAGCGCCTCGCGCAGTTCGGCAACCTGGGCATTGACGCTGGTGTTGCAGACGCCGGTCTTGCCGGGCGGGCATTCGCGGGCGCGCTGCGACCCGAGCAGCCCGTCGCTGATGCTGGCGCCGGTGCAGGCTAGCGGCAGGAAGGTCACCGCGATGTGGGTGTAGCGCACCGCGAGCGCCAGCGCGGCGCGGGCCTGATAGCTGTAGAGCGAACGGTGGCAGGGCGCGTTGAACCAGAGCGCGCTGTAGCGTTGCCAGTTGGCGAGCGTATCCGGCGCCTCGCAGGCGCGGCCGCCCTTGAAGCCGGCGCGGCTCGGCCGGTAGTACTGCGCGCCGGCGGTGCCGAGATAGGAGCGGAAGCAAAATCCGTCGTCCGACAGCGCCAGCGGCCGGTCCGGATTGCCCTCGCCGGAGGCGATGCTGTCCCCGAGGCCTGCGACGAAGATGTCGCGAACCTTGATCTCGGTCTGGATGCGCTGGGTCGGATCGGAGCCGGAGGAGACGTCGACGGTCGCGACCGTCTGCCTGCCGTAGCGGACGCGCAAATTGATCGGCTCGGCGCAGTCGAACGTCGATTGTTGCGGGCCGTCGCCGTCGTCGAACGACCAGGCGCAGGTGGCGCCGACCGGCACTGCCCCCGCGAGGCGCACCGTGACGGGATGGTCTATCGGGGTGATGTAGTTCTCTTTGACGTTATCGCGGGTGCAGGGCTGGTTGACCCGGCCCTGGAGGTCGATGCAGAGCCGGTTGACCATGTTGCGGGCCCAGCCGCGGCCCTCGCTCTGAAGCTCCAGCGATTGCTCGGCGGCGAGGATGCTGCGATTACGCGCGTTCTCGACATGGAGCAGGAAGTCGCGTTCCTCGCGAAACAGACGGAAGCGGTTACGCACCTCCCAACTGATCTGCATCGCGCCGGCGTCCTGCGCGGCGGACGGCTCGGGCAGTAAAGCGGTCAGAATGCCGGCAAGCAGCAGCGCGGCTGCAGGGAGGGTGCGAAATAGGAGAGGGATCATGGCCCGGCTCTTCAACGGCAAAGTTGAGGCGGAAATAAGAGATGATTGCACCTCCGCCTGCAACCTTCGTCTGACGGCTTCGTGGTTCGGTCCTACCGCTTGCCGGCCTGCCGCAGTGTCCGTTCGCGCTCCATTGTGGCCACCTGCTTGGGCAGGTTGGCCTGAGCGCAGGCCTCCGCCAGCCGTCGCCGTTCCTGCCAGGGCTCGACCACGTTCATCCAGAGTTCGCGCGCGCCCATGATGGAGATGGCGAGGCCGAAGGGGATCACGAAATAGAGGATGCGGAACACCAGCAGCGTCGCCAGAAGCTGCTCGCGGCCGAATTCGGGCAGCGCCACCAGCATCGCGGCATCGAATACGCCGATCGAGCCGGGCGCATGGCTGGCAAAGCCGATCAGGGTCGCCAGGATGAACACCACGGCGAGCGACATGAAGTCGATCGGCGGATTGGCAGGCATCAGCAGGTACATTGCCATGGCGCAGAAGCCGAGATCGACCACGCCGATCAGGATCTGCACCAGCGTCAGCGGCGCCGAGGGCAGCACCACCTTCCAGCCCTTCTGGCCGAGCTCGCGCCGCTTCTCGCCCATGCATAGCCAGATGAGATAGGCCCCGATCGAGGCAAGGCCGCCGAGCGCGATCAGCCGGTTGATCGATGGGGGCAGCTGATCCATCGAGGACGCCGCATCCGGATGGATGGCCAAGCCGATCGAGAGCACGAAGATGTTACCGAGCCAGAAGGTCAGGCCTGACAGGAAGCAGATTTTCGCGACGTCGATCGCGTTCAACCCGTAATCCGAATAGATCCGGAAACGGATCGCGCCGCCGGTGAAGACGGTGGCGCCGATGTTGTGGCCGATCGAGTAGGACGTGAAGCTCGAGAGCGCAGCGATGCGATAGGGCACGTGCTTCTTGCCGATCGTTCGCAGTGCAAAAAAGTCGTAGAAGGTCAGCGTGCAGAACGCGAAGAAGACGCAGATCGCCGCCAGCCCGATGCTCCCGCGGGGAATCTCGGTCAACGCGGTCAGGATGACGCCGGTGTCGATACCCTTGAGGGTCCGCACCAGCGTGGTGATCGCGAAGGCGATGATGAAGATGCTCGCGGCAATTCCGAGCCGTCGCCAGCCGATCCATCTCTTGAAGCCGCGTTTCAGCGCAGGCAGCAGTCCGTGCATTCATCCTCCCGGCGGGGGGCAAAAGCCGACCGGGCCAGGCATTGGCCGGTCGGGCGCGATCACGGCCAAAGGCAGGCATCGATCGCTAGGCATGATCCAGCTCATTTAAGGCAAAACCAGCGGCTTGTGCAGCCCTTGACAAGAATAGGTTCTGCATCGGACCGCCACTTTTGTCATACGCGGTTCATATCGGCGGCGCGTTAAGCATATGAGTCGTGAAACCCGCTCCGCTCGCGCATCTGTGTGCCGACATGAATTCATATCCTGGCGCCGTCCGCCTTGTTCCAGCGCAAATGGTCATAGGCGATTTTTGGAACGTCGATGCCGCGTGCTCGTTAGGCTCCATCAGCAATCGAACATGGCGGAATATGCGGCTTCTCATGCAAGCCGACGCTCCCGTGTTCCCCAAAACCCTTAGAGGATTCGAACGATGGGACTGTTCACAAAAGACATCAAAACCATGAACGACCTGTTCGTGCACCAGCTCCAGGACATCTACTACGCCGAGCAGCAGCTCACCAAGGCGCTGCCGAAGATGGCAAGCAAGGCCACCGATCCGCAGCTGAAACAGGGCTTTTTGACGCACCTTGAGGAAACCAAGCAGCACGTCGCTCGACTTGAGGAAGTGTTCAAGATGCACGGCGTCCCCGTGAAGGCGGTCGATTGCCCGGCCATCGACGGCATCATTGAGGAAGCCGACGAAACCGCCGGGGAAGTCGCCGACAAGGCGGTGCTCGACGCTGCTCTGATCAACGCAGCGCAGGCCGCCGAACATTACGAGATCGTCCGCTACGGCAGCCTGATCGCCTGGGCCAAGCAGCTCGGCCGCAACGACTGCGCCAGCGTCCTTGCAAAGACGCTGGAGGAGGAGAAGGCGACCGACAAGAAGCTGACGACGCTCGCCGAGAGCAAGGTGAACCTGCGCGCGGCGAGCTAGCAGTCGCAGTGAAAGCCGGGAAGCGCCGCGCGGCCAACGCGCGGCGCTTTCCTTTTGAAGTGGATCATTGGCCACCCTTGGTGAGTCTCGGCGGCGGCTCGGCGCAATAAGGTCAGCCGCGCCTTAACGCGAAATGCGCGCCGCAGAATGCCATCACCGCACCGAGACACAGCGCGGCAAGCCCGGCGAGCATACCCGAGACGGTGGGGATCGGGCTCGGCGCCGAGGCCGTCTGGCCGGCTCCCGCAAGCAGCAGCACGCCGACCGCGATCAGGAATTGCCGCATCCGTTGCGGGATCTGCCCGGAGACGGCGCTCTGCATCAATGTCGCCGTGAAATAGCCGCCGGAGAATCCAACCGTGGCGATCAGCCACCACGCGATCGCCGCGCCTGCGGGTATGAACTCATGTGTGTCGGAGCGCCAGAGGCCGCCGAGATCGAGCCCGTAGCGTGCGCCGAGCATGTGCACCGCGAGGGCGAGCAGCACACCGGAGATCACGGCGGCGCCGAGGATCAGGCGGCGCGGAAAATAGGTCGTCTCAGCCATGTCCCGCTTGTAGGATGGGCGAGGGCGTCCGCGCAAGCGGATCGCGAATGGGACCTGTGATCGATATGCCGGGAGCCGAAGCCGATGCGGCCACGCGCTACGCCTACAAGGCCTCGCTGATCGGCTCGGCGCATCGCTTCGAGCTCACGGACGAAGGGCTGTCTTGGCACACTCCAGGACGCTCCGGCCTGTGGCGCTACGACGAGATCTCGGCGGTCCGGCTGTCGTTCCGCCCGGTCTCGATGCAGCAGCACCGCTTTCGTGCCGACGTCAGCCGCGCCGGCGGCGGCCGTATCGCGATCCTGTCGACGAGTTGGCAGACGGCGGCCCTGATGGCGCCGCAGGACAACGGCTTTCGCCAGTTCATCGTCGCGCTTCATGAGCGTTTGGCGAAGGCGGACAGCCGGGCGACGCTGACTGCAGGGCTTGGCCGCAAGACCTATGCGGCAGTGCTGGCGTTCCTGGCGATGCTGACGGTGGCCATGACGGGGCTGCTGATCCGCGCCCTCATGATCGGCGAGTTCGCGGGCGTGCTGTTCATCCTCGGCTTTGCCGCTCTGTTCGCCTGGCAGGTCGGCGGCTTCGTGTGGCGCAACCGGCCGCGGAGCTACAGCTTCGGTCGATTGCCCCGATCCTTGTTGCCATAGAGCGGTCGCTACTCCGTCGAGTCGAAATCCTCTTCCTTGGTGCCGAGCAGCGAGGCGATCGTGCGCAGGCCGGAATCGAGCTGCTCGGGCGTGGGCGGGGCGAGCGCGAGCCGCACCGCATTCGGCGCATGACCGTGGGCAATGGCGAAGGTCGAGGACGGCGTCAGCGCGATGCCGCGCCTTGCTGCTGCGGCGACGAAGGTCTGCGAGCGCCAGTGCGGGGGCAGCGTCAGCCAGAGATGATAGGCGCGCGGGTCGGCGGCGAGCTGGTAGCCGGACAAGAGCCTTGCGGCGGTCTGCTGGCGGCGCGCGGCGTCGATGCGCTTCAGTCGGGTCAGCTCGGCGACAGTGCCGTCGGCCATCAGCCGTTGCCCGGCCGCCAGCGCGTGGCCGGAGGCGATCCAGCCGCCGGTGCGCACCGCGCTCATCACGCTCTCGCGCAGATGCGATGGCGCGACGAGGATACCGAGCGCGAGGCCGGGCGCGACCTTCTTGGACAGGCTGTCGATCACGATGCAGCGGTCCGGCCCGAGCGCCGCGAGCGGCGTGTCGTCGGCGAGGAAGCCGTAGACGGCGTCCTCGACGATGGTGAGATCGAGCTTCTCGGCGACGCGCATGATGTCGCCGCGCCGCGTCGCGTTCATGGTGACGCCGAGCGGATTCTGGATGATGGGCTGGAGATACAGCGCCGACAGGTGGGCCTCGCGATGCGCCTTCTGGATGGCGTCGGGCCGCGCGCCGTGCTCGTCCATCGGAATCGGGACCAGCGTCACACCCAACCGCGCGGCGATGCTCTTGACGTAGGGATAGGTCAGCGCCTCGACGCCGCAGCGGCCGCCGGTGGGAACGAGCGCCGCAAGCGCGGCCGCGAGCGATTGCTTGCCATTGGCAGTGAAGAAGATCTGTTCGGCCTGTGGCGCGAAATCCTTGCGCGCGAGATAGGCGGCCGCCGCATGGCGCGCGCTCCTGGTGCCCGTGCTGGTCGAGACGCGCAACGCGGATTCGAGCGCGTCGACGCGTTCGAGTCCTGCAAGGCTCTTGGCGATCATCGCCCATTGCTGCGGCAGCAGCGGGTAATTGACCTCGAAATTGATGCGCGCCTCGGCCGGCTCGCTGAGCGTCTGCACTTCGCGCCTGACGTCGCCCGAGATGAACGTACCGCGTCCGACCTCGCCGACCACGAGCCCGCGGCGGAGCAATTCCGTATAAACCCGGCTCGCGGTCGAGACCGCAATGCCACGGTCATAGGCAAAATTGCGCTGCGGCGGCAGCCGGTCGCCGGGCCTTAACGTGCCGTTAGTGATATCGGCCGCAATGGCATCGGCAAGCTTCACGTACTCGAACTTGGACATTATTGCACCGAGAGCAATGTTTTACTTGCTCCGAGTAGTGTACTGGAGCATTTAAGTTCCATCAAGTTCCGCGATTGAGCCGAGGTGAGCGAGAGCAATCCGACGGCAAATGAGGTGCAGGCGCTGACAGCGCCCGCGCCAACGGCATCGGCTGCGCCGCGCGGAACGACACGCCGGAGAAGAAGAAAATGATCACGATCTCCCAAACTGCCGGGCGGAGTTTACGCCCATCCTCATCGGGCCGATTTTTCACTGCGATTGCCAACGCTGCCTCTGCCCTGTTCAACCGCCTGGAGCGCCGCTCCGCCGTCAAGACGCTGAACGAGCTCGACGACCGCGCCTTGCGCGACATCGGCATCACGCGCAGCCAGATCGAGGATGCGGTATACGGGCAGTTCAAGGCCGAACTGACGCGGTACCTGTGAGCTTGCTGTCTTGTGGACAATGCCGTCTAGAGCCTTTCCCGTTCCGATGAAATCGGAACGGGGCTCTAGATTCTTGTTTTGACGCGTTTTCTTGACGCGAACCGGTGTCCACTTCGGTCGAAAACGCTCTAATGCAATGTCTCGGCAGCGGCTTCGTCGATGGCCGCCATCAGGTCCGGTGTCGCAGATTGATGGATCATGTGACCTACTCCGGCGATCCGATGCAATTTGCTCTGCTTGATCTTCTCGTGGAGTCTGACGGACTGCTTGTCGATGTCGATCAGACGGTCGTCAGCCCCCCCGATGATGATCGTGGGCATCCTAAGTTCGCTGTAGGTCTTCGCAGCTGCAAAGGCCGCGGGGACCATCAAGGCCGCTTCCGCAGCACTGGCATGCATCTGTGCTGGCCGTACGGCCATTTCCTTGGGAAAATCAGCGAACTTCTCGGGGACTTCGCGCGGGCCGAATAATTTGCGCAACATCGCAGGCCACATCAGCCGCCCGAAGATCGGGGATACGGTGTAACTGATGATATCTCCGAGCCCGGGTATTGCAGATGGAAAAGAGGCCACGGCGTCGGTGCGGGCGGTTGGGAAATAGTATCCCGACGCCAGCACCAATGCTTCGACGAACGAGGGATGCCTGATCGCCAGCGCCACTGCGACCGACGCTCCCCACGAATGCCCCAGCACAATCGCGCGCTGAACGCCCAGATGAGCGAGTGCTTCCTTGAACAGATCTGCTTGCGCCTCGGGCGTCCAAACGGCACTCCGGGGTCGCAAGCTATGTCCGAATCCGGGGCGATCGAACACGATGACGCGGTAACTCTGCTCTGCCAGATCAATCAAGCCGCTCGACTCGAAATCCTGGATCATGCTGCCGTTGCCGTGAAAGAGAACCAGCGGTCGACCGTTGCCCCGCTCCACATAGTGCAGACGTACGCCGTTGACCTCGATGAATCGTCCCTGCGGGGGATTATCGCGTTGCGCCTTCCTGGCAAGCTGCCGATTGACGAGAGCCGCCCCCGCCATGACCGTTACTGCACCAGCAATGGCGGTGAGCGTAGGATATCGCCTGAAGGCGGTCAGGCAGCGGGAAAGAAGCGAGGGGAAGCGAGCTTGCAGAAAGGCCATTGGCAGTACCTCGGGCGGGTCTGCACGATACCTCACAGCAGAATGAGAAATGTTGCAGCTGATCTAAACGAGGGCGAGGTGCGTTCGTTCCTGTCTCAGCAGATGCTGGCCTGGTGTTAGTTCGGGCCCGCGGGATCGTCCTTCGGAGGTCGCAAGCCAGGAGAGGCGAGCCAATCATCCATGTGAGCCGCTATCTCGGCCTGCCGGGCCCTTTTGGTGACAGCTTCCCGCAGAGGGCCATGCGGTAGCAACTTCGCTTCCTCTGCAAGCCTTTTGGCCTCTTCGAGGAGTCGGTCTTTGAGTGATTTCGTGTGCGTCAACGGGCGGCGCTGCATGCGGCGTTCCTTTCCGTGAGGGCGGGAGCGCGATCAGGCGTTCTCATCACCGATAGAAAAGCCGAGGGCCGAGCGGCGACGATCATTAACGTTCCAACCCGGGAACGGTTCCATGGGGTCGGACGGACGTCGTATGCAGTACGAACTCGCCGACAGGAATGAACTGCAAGGCCGATGCTACCAAACAAGCCGCGTGGACTCGCGTCGATGAGGTTGCGGTTGCGCCTTGCTGTTGCTGTACCTTGCTGAGTCCGCGCGCCCTAGTGCCTGACCACCAGCACGGAGCACTTGGCATAGCGCACCACGTGTCCGGCGTTGGAGCCGAGGAAATAGGTGCGCATCGCCGGCCGGTGCGAGGTCATCACGATCAGGTCGGCCTTCATATGCACCGCTTCCTCCAGGATCTCGTGGTAGATGCCGCCCTGGCGCACCACGCTGGAGATGCGACCTGGCTCGATGCCCGATTCGCGCGCGACGATGGCGAGGGCTTCCTCCGAGGTCTGGCGCTGCTGCTCGTCGAAATCCGCCGGCACGTATTCGGCGAGCATCACCGGCGTCATCGGCAGCACGTTGAGCAGGCGCACCGTGCCGCTCCAGGTCTGCGACAACGTCGCCGCGGTTGCGATCGCCGGCTTGGCCAGATCGGTATCGGCGAGGTCGATGGGCACGAGGATGGACTTGAACATCTGC
Source organism: Bradyrhizobium cedriense (assembly GCF_054602315.1). Taxonomy (NCBI): domain Bacteria; kingdom Pseudomonadati; phylum Pseudomonadota; class Alphaproteobacteria; order Hyphomicrobiales; family Nitrobacteraceae; genus Bradyrhizobium; species Bradyrhizobium cedriense. Next base: position 1,085,412 of record NZ_JBTSWB010000001.1, read on the forward strand.
GCCTCCAAATCTTTCGGTCAGCACGTCTTGCCGGTAGGTCCCGCGATCATCCCGGTCGAAGCAGCTTGGGGCTGACGAACAGCACCAGCTTGCCGCGGCGGTACGCCACGTCACCCCAATCCTTGACGTCAAAGTCGAAGATCGCAAGCCCTGCGGTGGGCAGATTGTCGCCGAGTGCCCTGGCACCGGCCGGATCGCCGCTGCCCATCAGCATCAGCGCGACCTCGTGCATGCCGGGATTGTGGCCGATCAGCAGCAACTGCTTTGGGTCGGCCGGCGCGGTCGCCGTGCGAATCGCTGCCAGGATCTCCGCAGGATCGGCGCCATAGAGTTCCGGCAGGACCTCGACCTGCGGCGCTGCGACGCGGTCCTTCATCGCCTCCCAGGCGATGTCCCAGGTCTGCCGGGCGCGGACGGCATGCGACACCAGCACGGTATCGGGGAAGGGCGGATGAGCGGCGATCCAGTCGCCAATTCGCGCTGCATCCTTGTGGCCGCGCTCGTCGAGGCGGCGATCCTGGTCACGGCCGCTCGGCGCGTCGGTCTCGGTCTTGGCGTGACGCAGCAGCATCAAACGGCGCATGGCATTCTCGAATCGCTCCACGTCCAGAATAATCTAGGGGCGCCGGTTGAGGACAAGGTGACAGGCGCCCGGTTGGTATCTTAAGAAACGCCATGAGCGAGACTTTCACAAGCGTGTCCCAGGAAGAGGCCGGCTTTCGCGAGCGGCTGTCGTTCGATCTGGACGCAGACATCTGCGTCATCGGAGCGGGGCTTGCCGGCCTTTCCGTCGCGCTGGAAGCCGCCCGGCTCGGGGCCAGCGTTGCGGTGCTCGAGGGCCGGCATATCGGCTGGAACGCCTCCGGCAACCAACTCGGCACCGTGATGCCGGGCTTTGCATTGCCGCTCACCGACCTGATCGAGCGCATCGGCTTCGACGACGCGCGCGAGTTGTGGACGCTGTCGAAGGAGGGGGCCGAGATCGTCCGGGCAAACGTCACGGAAGAGAACATGCCGGGAATTGCCCTGAGCGAGGGCGTGCTGGAAGTCTCCAACGTCGATGCCGGCGACCGGCTGATCAGCCGGTTGCAGATGCTGAACGAGGATTTCGATACCGAGGTCGAGGGCTGGCAGGCCGAACGCGTGCGCGAGTTGCTCAAGACCGATCGCTACTTCCACGGCGTGTACTATCCCAGGGCGTTCCAAGTCGACGGCCGCAAATATGTGCACGGCCTTGCGGCGCTGGCGCGGCGGGCCGGGGCCCGCATCTTCGAGGATACGCCAGTCGTCAGCATCGATCATTCCGGCATCCGCAAGCGCATCGTCACGCCCTCGGCGCGCCTGCGGGCAAGCCATATCGTGCTCGCAGGCAACATTCATCTCGGTGCGCCCTTGGAGCGTCTGTCGGACACGCTCCTGCCGGTCTGGCGCTACGCCGGCGTGACCGCGCCGCTGGGCGAGCGCCTTCACGAGATCATCGCCTTCAAGGGATCGGTGACGGATTCCGACGGTGTCGACCATTTCCGGATCGTCGATGGCGACCGGCTGATGTGGGAGAGCCCGGAGACCACCTGGGCGGCACGTCCGCAGCGCTTCGCGGGCGCCGTTAGACGCCGGATCCGCACGATTTTTCCTGCGCTCGGCAACGTCGAGATCACGGACATGTTCGGCGGCGCCACCGGCCAGACTGTGCACGGCATGCCGCAGATCGGCCAGCTGCGGAAAGGCCTGTGGGTCGCGAGCGGGTTCGGCCGCCAGGGCATGAACACCGCCGCCTTGGCCGGACAGATGATCGCGCGCAGCATTTTGCGCGGCGATGAGCGCTGGCGGTTGTTTTCGCCATTCGAACTGGTCTGGGCGGGCGGCACCACGGGCCGCGTTGCGGGCCAACTGGTCGGGATCTGGAGCAGGGCGAGTTCCGCCGCCGCAGGCTCGCTCGCCCGCTACCGCGAGCGAGCTCGCGTCAAGGACAGGAAGCGCGAGGCGCGCCTCGCCGAAGCCAATCGGGCCGCCGGCACGGGCCCGCGCCGCGCGCCGTCCGGCGTCCGGCCACGACAGGCTCCGCCGCCAAGAGCGGCGGCACAGAGCGTGGAACCAGCCTCGCAAGGCGACGGCGTACCGCAATAGACCCTGAGAAAAATTCCGCCCGGACGTGTAACGTCGGCCGTTAGAACCCGTATCTCAGGGCGTGGGAGCTCCCACACGGAGAATGAGATGTTTGACCGCCGCATCCTGCTATCGACCGTCGCCGGCCTGTTTGGCCTTTCGGCCTTCCGCTGGCTGACAGCATCCCCCGCCGAGGCTGGCGAGAAGGCCGCGGGAAAGTTCGAAATCGTGAAGACGGAGGCCGAATGGCGTGCCCAGCTCACGCCGCAGCAATATGAGATCCTGCGCAACCACGGCACCGAGCGGCCCGGCTCCAGCCCGCTGCTCAAGGAGAAGCGCAAGGGCATTTTCGCCTGTGCCGGCTGCGACCTGCCGCTGTTTTCGTCCGAGACCAAGTTCGAGAGCGGCACGGGATGGCCGAGCTTCTATGCGCCCATCGAGGGCAATATCGGTAAGACCGAGGACCGCGCCTATGGAATGGTCCGCACTGAGGTGCATTGCCGCCGCTGCGGCGGTCATCTCGGCCATGTCTTCGACGATGGCCCGAAGCCGACCGGATTGCGCTACTGCATCGATGGCTTCGGGCTGGTCTTCCACCCGGCTGCGGCGTCGGCGACTTGAGGTGTCGTTCCGGAGCGATGCGTCAGGACCGAATCCGGAATCTCGAGATTCCGGATTCGGTCCTGCGGACCGCTCCGGAATGACATCATGCCCCGGCAATTGTTGCCGGCCCGGCAATTGTGCCCCGGTCATCCGACCGGGGCATGTCTATTTAAGTCATTGATTTCCTGAGAATACCTGCATTGGCATAGCCTTTGCGACGTCTCTCCCGATTGCGGCCATGGTCGACCGGCCGCCGAGATCGGATTTGGAGACAAAGTTATGGGTATCTTCGATGCAATGAACACCTCGGTGGGTGGCCTGCAGGCGCAGTCCTTCGCGCTTCAGAACATCTCGGGCAACATCGCGAACTCGTCCACCACCGGTTACAAGGGCATCGGCACCAGCTTCGTCGACCTCATTCCCGACTCTTCCGTCCCCAGCAAACAGGTCGCCGGCGGCGTGACCGCCAATGCGAAGGCCACCATCACCACGCAGGGCACGATCTCGTCCTCCACCGTCGCCACCAACATGGCGATCACCGGCGACGGCTTCTTCTCGATCCAGAAGGCGAGCGGCGTCGTCGACAACGTGCCGGTGTTCACTGGCGTCACCTACTATACGAGGCGCGGCGACTTCCAGCTCAATGCCAACGGCAATCTGGTCAATGGCGCCGGCTATTACCTGATGGGCGTCACGGTCGACCCGAAGACCGGCAACCCGACCGGCAGCGTGGCAAACGTGCTGCAATTCCAGAACAACTTCATTCCGGCGCAGGCGACCACCTCGATCCAGTACGCTGCGAACCTGCCGACGCAGCCGAACACGGTGGCGAAAACGACAGCGGCGGCCGGCACGCTGCTGGCGGCGGGCGGACTGAACCCGTCCGACTTCACCGCGAATCCGCTGCCGGTCGGCACACCGCCCGCGCCCTATGCCAACGCCACGGTGTCAGGCGCAGCCGCCACCGGCAACATCCGTTCCGCGTATTCGTCGACCACGGCCACCGGCACGGTCGCGCTCCAGAACAATTCGTCTGCGGTCGCCTCGACCACCACCTCCCTCGACAATACCGTCGGCACGCATCTCGCCTCCAGCATTCTCACCGCGTTGAGCGGCCAGACGCTGACGATCAATGGCAACACGATCACCTTCAACGCCGGCACGACGGTTTCGACGGTCGGCAACAACACCACGATCGGTCTGGGCGCGGGCACGACGGCGACGGTTGCGGACATCCTGAACGCGATCCAGACCGCGGGCGGCGCCGGCGTCACGGCTTCGCTCTCCGCCAGCGGCAATATCCAGATCTCGAGCGGCACCGGCACCGACGTGGCCGTCGGCAGCGGCACGGCCGCCACCGCACTCGGCATCAGCAGCGTGACCCGCGGCGGCAACGTGCTGTCCTCGCCCGCGATCTCGGGCGCAACGGTGCTGAGCGGCTCGGCGACCGCCGGCGGCGCCCAGGTGCTCACGTCCAGCTTCGCCGCCGGCGATACCATCACGGTCAACGGTCAGACGCTGACCTTCATGGCCTCGGGCGCCTCGGGTCCCAACCAGATCAACATCACCGACAACATCACGACCCTGCTCGGCAAGATCGACGCGCTGTCCGGCGCGTCGGGATCGTCGATCAGCAGCGGCGGCGTGATCACGCTGAACACCGGCACCGTGTCCAACCTGTCGGTGTCGAGCTCGAACAGCGCCGCCTTCGCCGCGCTCGGCTTCACCTCGACCATCACCAAGAACCGCGACGGCGGCGGTACGGCCGGCACCGGCGGCGTGATCGGCAACGACATCGCCACCTTCACCAAGGAATCGATCAGCGGCGGCGCGGTGACCGCCTACAACGCCGCCGGCACGCCGGTGAACCTGCAATTGCGCTGGGCCAAGACCGACAGCGCCTCGCTGGGCGCCGGCCATTCCGACACCTGGAACCTGTTCTACCAGACCGATCCCAATGCGACCGGCACGACGGTCGGCTGGGTCAATACCGGCCAGGCCTTCACCTTTGCCGCCGACGGCTCGCTGACTTCGCCGAGCGGCTCGGGCATCACCATCAACAACGTCAGCGTCAGCGGCCAGTCGCTCGGCTCCGTCGCCTTCAACATCTCCTCTGGCGGACTGACGCAATATGCCAGCACCAGCGGCGCGGTGACCATCAACACCATCACGCAGAACGGCTATGCCGCCGGTCAGCTTCGCTCGGTTGCCGTCAACAACAACGGCATCGTGGTCGGCACCTTCTCGAATGGCCAGAACCTCAACCTCGCGCAGGTTCAGCTGTCGCACTTCAATGGCACCAACTATCTGAAGGCGATGGACGGCGGCGCCTATGCTGCGACCGAGCAGTCGGGAGACGCCATCGACGGCGCCTCGGGCACCATCAGCGGTTCGTCGCTGGAGGGATCCAATACCGACATCGCCGACGAATTCACTAAGCTGATCGTGACCCAACAGGCCTATTCGGCCAACACCAAGGTGATCACGACCGCGAATTCGATGGTGCAGGACCTCTTGAACGTGTTGCGCTGATCGGCGCGCAACGTAACCAAAGGCGGCCAGTGATATGGGTTTGAGTTCAGCCCTCGCCAGTGCGATGAGCGGCCTGCGTGCCAACCAGGCCGCGCTCTCTATCGTCTCCTCGAACGTCGCGAATTCGCAGACGCCGGGTTACGTCGTCCAGAGGGCGAACCAGATCGAGGTCACCACCGGCGAGTTCGGCGCGACGGCGATGACCACCGGTGTCACCCGTGAGCTCGACACCTACGTGCTGAACCAGCTGCGTACCGAGACCGGCGGCAGCGGCTATGCCGACCAGATGGCCAACATCCTGAAGCAGCTTCAGAATGTCTATGGCACGCCCGGCAATGCCGGCACGCTCGAAACTGCGCTGAACAAGTTCACCAGCGCGCTTCAGGCGCTTTCGACCAGCTCGGGCGCGTCCTCGGCGCAGACCGTCGCGCTTGGGGCGGCGCAGGCGCTGGCGCGGCAGCTCAACGTCACCACCACGGGTATCCAGTCGCTTCGCTCCAATGTCGAGCAGGATCTCAGCAACTCCGCGCAAGCCGCCAATGCCGCGATGAAGCAGATCGCCGATATCAATACCAGGCTCCAGGGCCTGTCGGCGACCGATCCATCGGCCGCCACACTGATGGACCAGCGCGACCAGGCCATCAACACGCTGTCGAACTATGTCGACGTCCGCGTCACCACCGACGGCTCGAATCAGGCCAACATCTACACCACGACCGGTATTCAGCTGGTCGGCGCAGGGCTCGCCTCGGAATTCTCCTTTGCTTCCGCCGGCGCGCTGTCGGCGACCTCGCTCTACAACATCGACCCGGCCAAGTCCGGCGTCGGTGCGTTCAACATCAAGCTGCCGAACGGCTCGCAAGTCGACGTCGTCGCCAACAACGTGGTTTCGTCCGGCCAGATCGCGGCCGACCTGAAGCTGCGCGACGAGCTGCTGGTGCAGGCGCAGAACCAGATCGACCAGCTCGCCGCCACGATGTCGAGCGCGCTGTCCGATAGGACCACGTCGGGCAGCACGGTCTCCGGTCCGCCGGCCGGGTTCGATCTCGAGCTCGCGGGTTCGCTGCCTGGCAACACGGTCAACATCACCTACACGGACACGACCACCAACACGCAGCGCCAGATCACGCTGGTCAACGTGACCGATCCGGCGGCGCTGCCGCTCCAGAATGCGACCAATGCCAATCCGATGCGGATCGGCATCGACTTCGCCGGCGGCATGGGGGCGATCGCCTCCGCGCTCAATACCGCGCTTGCCGGCACGCATCTTTCGTTCGCCGCCGCTCCGTCGCCGGCGACGGCGACGACGCTGCGGGTGACCGACGACAACACCGGCCTTGCCAAGGTCAGTTCGGCCGCGACCACCAAGACCATCTCGTCACTGACCTCGGGCAACCCGCAACTGGCGGTGTTCACCGACGGCGGGCAGGCGCTCTACACTGGCGCAATCACCGCGTCGGGCTCGCAGATGACCGGGCTTGCCGGGCGCATCGCCGTGAACACGCAGCTGGTCAACGATCCGACGAGGCTGTCGATCTACAACACGTCTCCGGTGACGCCCGCGGGCGACACCACGCGTTCGGATTATCTCTATTCGCAGCTCACCAATGCGGTGTTCTCCTATTCCCCGCAGAGCGGCCTCGGCTCGGCAAACCAGCCCTTCTCCGGCAGCGTTTCGAACTTTCTCCAGCAATTCCTGAGCGTGCAGGCCAATGCCGCGACCCAGGCGACCCAGCTCCAGCAGGGCCAGAGCGTCGTGGTCTCGACGCTCCAGGCCAAGTTCGACTCGACCGCCAGCGTCAATCTGGACTCGGAGATGTCGAGCCTGATCCAGCTTCAGAATGCCTATGCCGCCAACGCCCACGTCATGTCGGTGGTGCAGAGCATGATGAACACGTTGCTCCAGGCTCAAGTGTAACAAGTAACAGGGCTCTGACAGATGTCGATCAGCAGCATCAACTACTCTTCGTCGGTTCTCGGCGCGCAGATTCGCAACATCAATCAGCAGCTCACCGATCTGTCGACGCAGCTTTCGACCGGCAAGCTGTCGCAGAACTATGCCGGCATGGGCACCAACGAGGGCTTTGCGATCGCCGGCCGCGCGCAGCTCTCCAACATCGCCGCCTATACCGACACGATCACCAACGTCAACGTCAGCATCAACCTCGCCAACACGGCGCTGCAGTCGCTGACGAAGATCCGCAGCACGGTGCAGACGGGCTCCGCCAACACCGCGCAGGATCTCAACGTCAACGGCCAGACCATCGCGCAGAACACCGCCGCCGCCCAGTTCGGCTCGATGGTCGGCGTCCTCAACACGCAGACCGGCAGCCGCTATCTGTTCTCGGGAACGGCCGTCAACACGCAGTCGGTCGCGGATGCCGGCGACATCATCAACGGCACCACGACGCAGGCAGGGTTCAAGACCGTGATGGCGGAACGCCAGGCCGCCGATCTCGGCGCCAACGGCATGGGTCGCCTGGTGCAGACGCAGCCGACGCCGAGTTCGGTGCAGGTGTCCGAGGACGTCGCCGGATCGCCGTTCGGGCTTAAGCTCAAGGCGGTGTCCTCGACCTTGACGGGCGCGACCGTCACCGGCCCGAGCGGCTCGCCGGTGTCGTTCTCGGTCGATCTCAACGGCATCAATCCGAACAATGGCGACAAGCTCAGCATTCAGTTCACCCTGCCGGACGGCACGACCGAGCAGATCGACCTGACCGCGTCCACGGCGACGCCGACTCCGCTCGGCAGCTTCGCGATCGATGCGAGCGTCCCGGTCAACCCGAACAATACCGCCGCGAACCTCAACACCGCGCTGAACACCGCGATCACCAAGTTGGCCAACACGTCGCTGGTGGCCGCATCCGCGATCGTCGCCGGCGACAACTTCTTCAACACCGCCAGCTCTGCGATCGGCACGCCCGTCAACAACCAGGCAGCGCCGCCGACTCCCGTCACGGGCGCGACGGCGCTGTCGGGCGCGAGCCCTTCGGACTCGATCTCGCCAGGCTTCGTCGCGGGCGACACGATCACCGTCAACGGCACCACGCTGACCTTCGTCAGCTCGGGCGCGACCGGCAATCAGCTCAACGTCACCGACAGCATCCAGACCCTGCTGAACAAGGTCGACCAGATCACGGGGACGTCGAAGCCGTCGACCGTCCATGGCGGTTCGATCACGATCAACACCGACGATGCGGCGAGCCTCAACATCACGACCTCGAACACGGGGGCGCTGAGCTCGCTCGGTTTCAGCGCGACGCCCGTGACCGCCACGCAGCCGCCGTTACGGGTCGGCTCGTCACCGGCGAGTTCGGCAACCACGCTGGTGAACGGTTCGGCCACCACCGTGAAGTGGTACCTGGGCAATGACGAGCCCGGCTCGGCGCGCTCGACCGCGATGGCGCGGGTCGACGATGCCGTCACGGTGCAATATGGCGCCCAGGCCAATGAGGATGCGATCCGCCGGCAATTGCAGGCGATCGCGGTTTTCGGGACGTTCTCGACCTCGCCGACCGGGCAGTATTCGGGCGGGCAGGTGTCGGCGCTGAGCCTGCGGGTGACGCAGGCGCTGACCCAGCAGCCCGGCCAGCAGCGCATCGAGGACATCCAGACCGACATCGCGATGGCCCAGAACACGATGAAGGACGCGACCACGCGGCAGACCCAGGCGAAGGCGCAGCTCCAGGGCATCATCGACCAGGCGGAATCGGCCTCGCCGGACCAGGTCGCGAGCGAGATCCTTGCGCTCCAGAACGCCCTCCAGGCGTCCTACCAGGTGACCTCGAACCTCGCGCAGCTCTCGCTCGTCAAGTTCCTGTAAAGCCGCGTTAAGACGCCGTTAACCATGCCTCTTTACGTCTTGGTGAGGATTGGAGCGGGGCGGAGCTGCCGATGTCGGACAAGATGCAATTGGTGGTGGCCACGCCGTGCTTCGGCGGGCAGGTGTCGAGCATCTATGCGAGCTCGATCTTTGCGCTCCAGCGCGCCGTACACGGCATGTCCAATCTCGAGCTCAAGGTGCACTTGCGCGATGGCGACGCCCTGATCACGCGAGCGCGGGCCAACCTTGTCGCGATGTTCCTGGACGATCCCAAGGCGACGCATTTCCTGTTCATCGATGCCGATATCGGCTTCAAGTCGGAGCAGGTATTCCGGCTGATCGAATGCGGCGCGGACGTCGTCGCCGGCTGTTACCCGATCAAGCGGGTCAACTGGGACAAGGCGAAGCGCGCGATCGAGGCCGGCCGCGCCGACGTGCCGGCGGCCTCGCTCGACTACGTGCTCGAGATCGAGGATCCCGACCGCATCGTCGTGGTGAACGGCTTCACCCGCGTGCGCTATGCCGGCACCGGCTTCCTGATGATCCGTCGCCACGCGCTGGAGGCGATGTGCCGCCACCCGGCCTATGCGGGCCTGCAATTCATCCGCGAGCATTCGCACGATACGCTGGCGGCGAGCCAGAACCGGTTCGCGCTGTTCGAATGCATGATCGACCCGGCCACCGGCACGTATCTTTCCGAGGACTTCGCCTTCTGCAAGCGCTGGACCGACATCGGCGGCGAGATCTGGGCCGACATCCAGAGCTCGCTCGATCACGTCGGACCATCGGTGTTCCACGGCGACATCGCCTCGCAATTCGCACCGGCGCCCGTGGCGGCAGCCAATGCCGCGGCGTGAGCCTTCCGGGATGAGCGGCGGCGCATCCCGTTTGTCTGAGCCGGAACGCGCGTCCGACGCGTGCCAACAAAGCCCGCGCTGGAGGTGTGAGATGCAGCATCCAGTTTCCGCGCCGATCAGCTTGACCGCGGCGAATTATGCCGACCGCATCGGCTTTGCTCAGCTGACGCGCCAGGCCTTCGAAGGCGTCGATCTGCACCCGCTGCGCGACCAGCTCGTGGCGCGGATCGCGGCGGGGACCGCGCTGGCGGGCGAAGGGCTGGATCTGTCGTTGATCACCCAGCTTCTGGGCGACAAGGATCAGGGCCTTGCGATCCAATCCGAGGTGCTCGGCTTCCACCAGCTGTTCCGCACGCCCAGCGCAACCCCGGAAGCCGGCTTACGCGTGCTCGCGCTTGCAGCCGACATCGACATGGGCGGCAATACGCCGATCGATTTCCTGCTCGAAGGCTCCGACATCGAACTGCTGACCCTTTACGTGGTCAAGGGCGTCGGGCTGCCGGAAACCTTGCCCGAGCACGACGTTGCCATCGTCGTCGCTTCCGACTCCGAGGAATGCCGCGAGGCGCTCGCGCTGATCGAAGAGGCCGCGCCGCATTGGCCGCGGCCGCTGCTCAATCGTCCGGATCGCATCGGCAACCTGGATCGCGACAAGCTGTATCGGCTGCTGGCTGGCGTGCCTGGTCTGGACATTCCCGCGACCATCCATGCAACGCGTGCGCAATTGTCCGATCTCGCCCAAGGCCAGATCGCCTGCGAGGACATCGCAGGCGAACTGCACTTTCCGATCATCGCGCGGCCGCGTGGCTCGCATGCCGGCGTCGGACTCGCGAAGCTCGACGATGCGGCGGGGCTCGCGGCCTACCTCGCCGAACGGAACGAGCAGGATTTCTTCGTCGCACGCTTCGTCGACTATGTCAGTCCCGACGGGCTCTACCGCAAGTATCGTCTCGCCATGGTCGCCGGCAAGCCGTACGCCTGCCACATGGCGATCGCCGACCGATGGGACATCTGGTATCTCAACGCCTACATGGCATTCAGCGAGGAGAAGCGGGCCGAGGAAGCCGTCTTCATGCGCGATTTCGATCACGCCTTCGCCGCGCGCCACGAGCGTGCGCTCGACGAGTTGAGCCGGCGCGTCGGCCTCGATTATTTCATCGTCGATTGCGCCGAGAACGAGAAACGCGAGCTCCTGGTTTTCGAGGCCGACAACACCGCCGTCGTGCACAACATGGATTCGCCGGTCGTGTTCCCTTACAAGCCGCCGCAGATGCGTAAGATCTTTGCCGCGTTCACTGCGATGCTGTCGCGGTACGCACAGACGGGCAGGGAGAGCGCGGCATGAACGAGATCATCCGCAACACGAAGGCCGCCGTCACGAGCACCTCGCTCGATCCGCAGGACTGGAGCGAATTTCGCGCGCTGGCCCATCGCATGCTGGACGAGGCGATCGACGGCATTGCCAACGTTCGGTCGCGCCCGGTCTGGCGGCCGATCCCCGATGAGGTCCGAGCGGCATTCAGGGCCGACGTGCCGCGCGAGGAGGGCGACCTCGCCGAAGTCTACCGCGAGTTCAGTGAGCATATCGCTCCGTATGCGACCGGCAACGTCCATCCCGGCTTCATGGGCTGGGTGCATGGCGGCGGCACGGCGGTCGGGATGCTTGCGGAAATGCTCGCGGCAGGCCTCAACGCCAATCTCGGCGGGCGCGATCACATGCCCATCGAGGTCGAGCGGCAGATCGTCGATTGGATGCGCCGCCTGTTCCTTTTTCCCGACAGCGCGAGCGGCATCTTCGTCACGGGCACGTCGATGGCAAACCTGATGGCAGTGCTGGTGGCGCGCACAGCTGCGCTCGGCGCGCTGGCGCGGCAGCACGGCATCGGCAACGACGGTGCGCTGCTCACGGCCTACACGTCGCAGGCTGCGCATGGCTGCGTCTCCAGGGCGATGGACGCTGCCGGGCTCGGCACCGATGCGCTGCGCAAGATCGATGTCGATGCCGATCATCGTATCGGCGTCGCGGCGTTGCGTGCGCAGATCGCCATTGATCGCGAGGTCGGCTTCAAGCCTTTCCTGGTCGTCGCGTCCGCCGGCACGGTCGATATCGGTGCGATCGATGATCTCAGGGCAGTCGCTGAGCTGTGCCGGGAGGAAGGAATCTGGTTTCACGTCGACGGCGCTTTCGGTGCGCTCGCGGTCCTGTCGCCCGAGCTGGCGCCGCTACTCGCCGGCATCGAGCTCGCGGATTCCATTGCGCTCGACTTCCACAAATGGGGACAGGTGCCCTACGACGCGGGCTTCCTCCTTGTGCGCGACGGCGAGCGGCATCGGCAGGCTTTTGCGCAGCCGGCGGCCTATCTGCGCCGCGAGGCGAGGGGGCTTGCAGCGGGCGCCGTCTGGCCTTGCGATCTCGGCCCCGATCTGTCGCGCGGCTTTCGCGCGTTGAAGACGTGGTTCACGCTGAAGACGTTCGGTACCGATCGACTTGGCGCGGCAATCGCGCGAAGCTGCGCGCTTGCAAAATATCTCGAGGCGCGCGTGCTGGCCGAACCCCGGCTGGAATTGCTGGCGCCGGTCAATCTCAACATCGTTTGCTTCCGCTACCGCGCCGACGATGCGGTCAATCGCGAGATCGTCGCCGATGTCCAGGAGTCCGGCATCGCAGCGCCGTCGAGCACGACGCTGGACGGCCGGTTTGCGATCCGCGCCGCGATCGTCAATCACCGCACCGAGGAGTCCGATATCGATGCGCTGGTCGGGGCCGTGCTGGAGTTAGGTGGACGGCGGAGCAGTTGCGGACTGATCGAGGTCGAGGCGCCGCCGCTTGCGGCGCAGTAGCATTGATGCATGCCTGAAACGACAACGGCCCCGGAGGCGATCCGGGGCCGTTGTCGTTCGGGCGGCTCGAGCGCGTGAAAGCGTATTGTCAGGCGGCGGAGCTCACGTCGGCTGTGTCCGCGTCCGCCTTGGGATGCGTGGCCGCGTACTGATCCCGCAGCTTCTCTTCATAGGCAATCAGCTTGCGGGCGTCCTTCAGCGCCCGGTAGAGGTCGCCGTTCAGGATGTTGTTGTTGATGGCTTCGATGATCGGCCAGGAGCTCGGCACTGCGGTGACGATGTCGCGCACCAGGTTGAAATAGGTGCCGTGCTGGGTCTGCGGATCCGGCGAGATGTACATGAGCTGGACCGCCAGATAGACGAGCTTGGCGGGCGTATCGGCGGTCTCCGGCGTGAGGATGTCGCGCTCGCGCAGGATCGGCACGTTGTCGCCGTCGATCAGGAGGCGGGCGCGCTGGTCCGTGTTGGTAATCACGCAGTTGCCGACGATGATGCGTTCGTGCGGTCTGAGCTCGACCTTGAGGGCCATTGCCTGTTCTCCATCAACGCTTTCGTAACCGAGCGTTCGTTGCGGCTCATCAAGTCCCGATTCTCGCTCGGAATAAGTTAACGAGTTGTAAATTCCGCGCCTTTGCCAGAAAAAGCTCAATGCTTTCAATGCCGCGCTTGTGTAGCGCTGCGGCGATGCGCGCACCTTCCGTGCCCGAATCACGCGCGAGCCGACAAAAGCGCGGATTTCATTTCATGTTTCGTTAGAGGTCTCGGCGCCACGGTCCGCCGGTCGCTGGGTCAATCTCGATCCAAGCAGACGCGTAACAGTAGCGTCGTTTACCAGAAAGGTAACAGAGTCATGTCCGGTATCGTCCTCTCCTCGTCGGTTCGTCAGAACCTGCTCTCCCTCCAGTCCACCGCTGACCTTCTCGCCACCACGCAGAACCGTCTGTCGACCGGCAAGAGCGTCAACTCGGCCCTGGACAATCCCACCAACTTCTTCACGGCACAGTCGCTCGACAACCGCGCCAGCGACATCAACAACCTGCTCGACGGCATCGCCAACGGCGTCCAGGTGCTGCAGGCTGCCAACACCGGCATCACCTCGCTGCAGAAGCTGATCGACAGCGCCAAGTCGATCGCCAACCAGGCGCTGCAGACCACCGTCGGTTACTCCACCAAGTCCAACGTCTCCACCACGATCTCGGGTGCGACCGCGGCCGACCTGCGCGGCACGACGTCCTATGCCAGCAACACGGCGCTCAGCAACGTGCTCTACAGCGGCGCTGCCGGTGGCGCGACCGCTGCAACCGGTACGACCACCCTCGGCGCGACCCAGGGCACGTTCTCGAACGCGGTGGCCGTGACCGCCGCCGACGGCACCACCGCCGTGACCGGCACGATGACCCTGATCGGCACCACCGCCGCCTCGAAGATCGGCTCGGCTCCCGCCGACGGCGACACGCTGACGGTGAACGGCAAGACCATCACCTTCCGGTCCGGCTCAGCGCCGGCCGCCAGCGCGGTCCCGACTGGCTCGGGCGTCAGCGGCAACCTCGTGACCGACGGCAGCGGCAACACCACCGTCTATCTCGGCACTGCCGGCACCCCGGCTGCGACCGTCAACGACCTGCTGACCGCGATCGATCTCGCCAGCGGCGTGAAGACCTCGACGATCACCAGCGGTGCTGCGACCATCGGCGTTGCCTCCGGTGCGACGGCGTCGTCGATTGCCGCAGGTATCGTGACGCTGAAGAGCTCGGCGGGTGCGGACGTGTCCGTGACCGGCAAGGCTGACCTGCTCAAGGCGGTGGGCCTGACCACCGCGACGGGTGGCGGCAACGTCACGGCGACGGCGACCCGCACGACCAGCTCGGGCTCGCTGGGCGCTCTGATCACGGACGGTTCGACGCTGAACGTCGACGGTCACGTCATCACCTTCAAGAACGCGCCGGTCCCCGGCTCGACCAACGCCCCCTCGATCCCGACCGGCTTCGGCAAGAGCGGCAACGTGATCACCGACGGTAACGGCAACTCGACGGTCTACCTCCAGGCCGGCACCGTGGCCGACGTGCTCAACGCGGTCGACCTTGCCACCGGCGTGCAGACAGCCACCATTGACGCCAACGGCGCCGCGACGCTTGCGGCCGCCTCAGGTCAGATCGCCTCGTCGATCAACGCCTCGGGCCAGCTCAAGCTCTCGACGGGCGTCAATGCCGATCTGTCGATCACCGGCACCGGCAACGCGCTGAATGCGCTTGGCCTTGCCGGCAACACCGGCACCGCCACCGCGTTCTCGGCGGCCCGCACCTCCGGCATCGGCGGCATCAGCGGCAAGACCCTGACCTTCACCTCCTTCAACGGCGGTACGGCGGTTGACGTCACATTCGGCGACGGCACCAACGGCACGGTCAAGACGCTGGATCAGCTCAACTCGAAGCTTCAGGCCAACAACCTGTCGGCGACGATCGACGCCAACGGCCTGCTGACGATCTCGACCACCAACGACTACGCGTCCTCGACCATCGGTTCGAGCGCCGCGGGCGGTGCGATCGGCGGCACGCTGACCTCGTCGCTCACGTTCTCGACGGCTTCCACCCCCGTCCAGGATACGGTTGCGCAGACCTCGCGTGCCAATCTGGTCTCTCAGTACAACAACATCCTGAACCAGATCGACACGACAGCGCAGGACTCCTCGTTCAACGGCGTCAACCTGTTGAACGGCGACCAGCTCAAGCTGGTGTTCGACGAGACCGGCAAGTCGAACCTGAGCATCACGGGCGTGACCTACAACTCCAAGGGTCTGGGCCTTGCTGCGCTGACCAGCGGTGTCGACTTCATCGACAACGCGGCCACCAACAAGGTGCTCACGAACCTGAACGCTGCGTCGAGCACGCTGCGCTCGGAGGCGTCGAGCCTCGGTTCGAACCTCTCGGTGGTGCAGGTGCGCCAGGACTTCAACAAGAGCCTGATCAACGTGCTGCAGACCGGTTCGGCCAACCTCACGCTGGCCGACACCAACGTCGAAGCGGCCAACAGCCAGGCGCTCTCGACCCGCCAGTCGATCGCGGTCTCCGCGCTCTCGCTGGCCAACCAGTCGCAGCAGAGCGTGCTCCAGCTGCTCCGCTAACAAGCGGAAGACATAAGACGATCATGGCGGCGGGGCTTCGGCCCCGCCGCTTTTTTCTGCGCCAGCGTTCAATGGTGGTAAGGGGCGACGCCAGGTGATGCATTCGAATGCAGCCAATTGCCCACTCTGAGTTATGGTTGACAAGTGGCAAATGCGCGGCGACTGCCTGAAAAAGCACCGCCCAATCATGACGATACGCGCAGGCACGATTTTCCTTCGACGACTCTTATGGTGAATCCGCGCAAGGACTGGCGCGACACGCTTCATGCTTTGTTAGCCCTCAACGTTCACCGTCCCGCACATCGATTAATCCTAATCGAAGTTTGTTGCGTTGCGTACCAGAAGGGTAACACTCAATGTCCGGTATCGTCCTCTCCTCGTCGGTTCGTCAGAACCTGCTCTCCCTCCAGTCCACCGCTGACCTTCTCGCCACCACGCAGAGCCGCCTGTCGACCGGCAAGAGCGTCAACTCGGCCCTGGACAATCCCACCAACTTCTTCACGGCCCAGTCGCTCGACAACCGCGCCAGCGACATCAACAACCTGCTCGACGGCATCGCCAACGGCGTTCAGGTGCTGCAGGCTGCCAACACCGGCATCACCTCGCTGCAGAAGCTGATCGACAGCGCCAAGTCGATCGCCAACCAGGCGCTGCAGACCACCGTCGGTTACTCCACCAAGTCCAACGTCTCCACCACGATCTCGGGTGCGACCGCGGCCGACCTGCGCGGCACGACGTCCTATGCCAGCAACACGGCGCTCAGCAACGTGCTCTACAGCGGCGCTGCCGGTGGCGCGACCGCTGCAACCGGTACGACCACCCTCGGCGCGACCCAGGGCACGTTCTCGAACGCGGTGGCCGTGACCGCCGCCGACGGCACCACCGCCGTGACCGGCACGATGACCCTGATCGGCACCACCGCCGCCTCGAAGATCGGCTCGGCTCCCGCCGACGGCGACACGCTGACGGTGAACGGCAAGACCATCACCTTCCGGTCCGGCTCAGCGCCGGCCGCCAGCGCGGTCCCGACTGGCTCGGGCGTCAGCGGCAACCTCGTGACCGACGGCAGCGGCAACACCACCGTCTATCTCGGCACTGCCGGCACCCCGGCTGCGACCGTCAACGACCTGCTGACCGCGATCGATCTCGCCAGCGGCGTGAAGACCTCGACGATCACCAGCGGTGCTGCGACCATCGGCGTTGCCTCCGGTGCGACGGCGTCGTCGATTGCCGCAGGTATCGTGACGCTGAAGAGCTCGGCGGGTGCGGACGTGTCCGTGACCGGCAAGGCTGACCTGCTCAAGGCGGTGGGCCTGACCACCGCGACGGGTGGCGGCAACGTCACGGCGACGGCGACCCGCACGACCAGCTCGGGCTCGCTGGGCGCTCTGATCACGGACGGTTCGACGCTGAACGTCGACGGTCACGTCATCACCTTCAAGAACGCGCCGGTCCCCGGCTCGACCAACGCCCCCTCGATCCCGACCGGCTTCGGCAAGAGCGGCAACGTGATCACCGACGGTAACGGCAACTCGACGGTCTACCTCCAGGCCGGCACCGTGGCCGACGTGCTCAACGCGGTCGACCTTGCCACCGGCGTGCAGACAGCCACCATTGACGCCAACGGCGCCGCGACGCTTGCGGCCGCCTCAGGTCAGATCGCCTCGTCGATCAACGCCTCGGGCCAGCTCAAGCTCTCGACGGGCGTCAATGCCGATCTGTCGATCACCGGCACCGGCAACGCGCTGAATGCGCTTGGCCTTGCCGGCAACACCGGCACCGCCACCGCGTTCTCGGCGGCCCGCACCTCCGGCATCGGCGGCATCAGCGGCAAGACCCTGACCTTCACCTCCTTCAACGGCGGTACGGCGGTTGACGTCACATTCGGCGACGGCACCAACGGCACGGTCAAGACGCTGGATCAGCTCAACTCGAAGCTTCAGGCCAACAACCTGTCGGCGACGATCGACGCCAACGGCCTGCTGACGATCTCGACCACCAACGACTACGCGTCCTCGACCATCGGTTCGAGCACCGCGGGTGCTGCGATCGGCGGCACGCTGACCTCGTCACTGACGTTCTCGACGGCTTCCACCCCCGTCCAGGATACGGTTGCGCAGACCTCGCGTGCCAATCTGGTCAACCAGTACAACAATATCCTCCAGCAGATCGACTCGACTGCGCAGGACTCCTCGTTCAACGGCGTCAACCTGTTGAACGGCGACCAGCTCAAGCTGGTGTTCGACGAGACTGCCAAGTCGAGCCTGAGCATCACCGGCGTGACCTACAACTCCAAGGGTCTGGGCCTTGCTGCGCTGACCAGCGGTGTCGACTTCATCGACAACGCGGCCACCAACAAGGTGCTCACCAACCTGAACACGGCCTCGAGCACGCTGCGCTCGGAGGCCTCCGCTCTGGGTTCGAACCTGACCATCGTGCAGGTTCGTCAGGACTTCAACAAGAACCTGATCAACGTGCTGCAGACCGGTTCGGCCAACCTCACGCTGGCCGACACCAACGTCGAAGCGGCGAACAGCCAGGCGCTGTCGACCCGCCAGTCCATCGCGGTCTCCGCGCTCTCGCTGGCCAACCAGTCGCAGCAGAGCGTGCTGCAGCTGCTCCGCTAAATCGCGGACAACATCGCAAGCAAGATCCGGCGGCGGGGCTTCGGCCCCGCCGTTTTGTTTTTGAAGAGCGAGGTTCCATTTTTAACATTTGTTAGAAGATCGAGGGCAAGGTCCTACAGTCGGTTCGATCAGTTGCGATCGTGAGTGTAGACGCGTTCCCAGAAGGGCGAGTATGTCTGGAATTGTTCTTTCTGCGTCGGTTCGCCAGAACCTGTTGTCGCTGCAGTCGACTGCCGATCTTCTCGCCACCACCCAGAGCCGCCTGTCGACCGGCAAGAGCGTCAACTCGGCTCTCGACAATCCCACCAACTTCTTCACGGCGCAGTCGCTCGACAGCCGTGCCAGCGACATCAACAACCTGCTCGATGGCATCGCCAACGGCGTGCAGGTGCTGCAGGCCGCCAACACCGGCATCACCTCGTTGCAGAAGCTGATCGACAGCGCCAAGTCGATCGCCAACCAGGCCCTGCAGACCACCGTCGGCTATTCCTCGAAGTCGAACGTCTCCACCACGATCTCGGGTGCGACGGCGTCCGACCTGCGCGGCACGACCAGCTACACCAGCGAGGGCGCCTTGGGCAACGTGCTCTATAGCGGTGCTGCAGGTGGCGCGACTGCCGCTGCTAGCGGCACCACGCTGGGCGGCATTTTGGGCACTTACACGGGGTCGGTCATCAGCGGGACGACGACTGCGGGCAAGCAACTGAATGGTTCTGCTCCTGCCGGCGACGCCACCGCCGGCGTTGTTGCGGGTGACACGCTCACCGTCAACGGCAAGACCGTGACGTTCGTTGCGGGCGATGCGCCTGCCACGGCGCCGACGGGCCTCACGCAGGTTGAGTTTGTTACGGCCACGACGAGCGGTAACGTCTTCACCGACAGCAGCGGCAACGTGTCGGTTTACCTTGGCTCCGTCGCGACGGCTACGATCGGAGACGTGCTGACCGCCATCGATCTCGCCAGCGGCGTGCAGAGCAACGACGCGGGCACTCTCACACCAAACGCGGGACAGACCCCGTCCACCGTCACCCTTGGCGGCGCGGTGAAGCTGCAAAGCACGACCGGTTCCGACCTGAGCGTGACCGGCAGGGCCGACATCCTGAAGGCCCTCGGCCTGACGGCTGCGACCGGTGCGGGCAAGGTCACAGTTTCCGCGATCCGTACCACGAGTGCCGCGACCCTGTCGTCGTTCATCTCGTCGGGTTCGACCCTGAACGTCGATGGCCATGTCATCACCTTCAAGGATGGCCCGACGCCGGCCGCGGCTTCGCTCGCCTCCACCCAGGGTGTGTCCGGTAACGTCGTCACCGACGGCAACGGCAACTCGACGGTCTATCTGCAGAGCGCGACGATCGCCGACGTGCTGAAGGCGGTCGACCTCGCCACGGGCGTGCAGACCTTCACGCTCAACGGCAGCGGCGGTGGTACGCTCGCGACCGCGTCGGGTCAGACCAACTCGTCGATCAACGCCTCCGGTCAGCTCAAGATCTCGACCGGCGTCAATGCCGACCTCTCGATCACCGGCACTGGCAATGCGCTGAATGCGCTTGGCTTTGCCGGCAACACCGGGACCTCGAGCGCGTTCACCGCCGCGCGCACCTCCGGCGTCGGTGGCCTTACCGGCAAGACCTTGACCTTCTCCTCCTTCAACGGCGGCACGGCGGTCAATGTCACCTTCGGCGACGGCACCAACGGCACGGTCAAGACGCTGGATCAGCTCAACACGAAGCTTCAGGCCAACAACCTGTCGGCGACGATCGACGCCAACGGCCTGCTGACGGTTTCGACCACCAACGACTACGCGTCCTCGACCATCGGGTCGAGCGCCGCGGGTGGTGCGATCGGCGGCACGCTGACCTCGTCGCTGACGTTCTCGACGGCTTCCAGCCCCGTCCAGGACACGGTAGCCCAGACCTCGCGTTCGAACCTGGTCAACCAGTACAACAACATCCTCCAGCAGATCGACTCGACCGCCCAGGACTCCTCGTTCAACGGCGTCAACCTGCTGAATGGTGACCAGCTCAAGCTGGTGTTCGACGAAACTGCCAAGTCGAGCCTCAGCATCACGGGCGTGACCTACAACTCCAAGGGTCTGGGCCTCGCTGCGCTGACCAGCGGTGTCGACTTCATCGACAACGCTGCCACCAACAAGGTGCTGACCAACCTCAACTCTGCGTCGAGCACGCTGCGTTCGGAAGCCTCGGCTCTGGGCTCGAACCTCACGATCGTGCAGGTTCGTCAGGACTTCAACAAGAACCTGATCAACGTGCTGCAGACCGGTTCGTCCAACCTGACCCTGGCCGACACCAACGTCGAAGCGGCCAACAGCCAGGCGCTGTCGACCCGCCAGTCCATCGCGGTCTCCGCGCTGTCGCTGGCCAACCAGTCGCAGCAGAGCGTGCTGCAGCTGCTCCGCTAAATCGCGGACGACATCGCAAGCAAGATCTGGCGGCGGGGCTTCGGCCCCGCCGCTTTCTTTTTGGCTGCGCGCGATTGCGCGAAGGGCAGGGGGCGCTCGAAAAAGTAACCATCAAAAGTAACCAGCGGTTATGGTTAATGGAACGTAAGCGCCGGGAATTTCCAATGATTTCAGCGGTATTGCGACCCGCGTGCGCGCCGTCTGACCGGTCATGGTGAACCGGCGCTTATGCGTGCCCCACGCGCTTCACCCTTTGTTAGCCATGTCGCTGCACGCTGGCCCTGTCACTCGATCCAGAAGCGATCGAACGAAGACGCGTAAGCCAGAAGGGTAAAGAGTCATGTCCGGTATTGTTCTCTCTGCGTCGGTTCGCCAGAACCTGCTTTCTCTCCAGTCCACCGCCGATCTTCTCGCCACCACACAGAACCGTCTGTCGACCGGCAAGAGCGTCAACTCGGCCCTGGACAATCCCACCAACTTCTTCACCGCACAGTCGCTCGACAACCGCGCCAGCGACATCAACAATCTGCTCGACGGCATCGCCAACGGCGTGCAGGTGCTGCAGGCCGCCAATACCGGTCTGACCTCGCTGCAGAAGTTGATCGATAGCGCCAAGTCGATCGCCAACCAGGCACTGCAGACCACCGTCGGTTACTCCACCAAGTCCAACGTCTCCACCACGATCGCCGGTGCGACCGCGGCCGACCTGCGCGGCACGACGTCCTATGCCAGCGCGACCGCCTACAGCAACGTGCTGTATAACGGCACTGCAGGTGGTGTCACCGCGGCCGTCGCAACGACCACCCTCGGCGCGACCCAGGGCACGTTCTCGAACGCGGTGGCCGTGACCGCCGCCGACGGCACCACTGCCGTCACCGGCACGATGACCCTGATCGGCACCACCGCCGCCTCCAAGATTGCCTCGGCTCCCGCCGACGGCGACACGCTGACGGTGAACGGCAAGACCATCACCTTCCGCTCCGGTGCGGCGCCGCTTGCCAGCGCCGTTCCGGCAGGTTCGGGCCTCAGCGGCAATTTGGTGACCGATGGCAACGGCAATACCACCGTGTACCTCGGCACAGCCGGCACTCCGGCTGCGACGGTCAACGACCTGCTGACCGCGATCGATCTCGCCAGCGGCGTGCAGACCTCCGTCATCGCAAGCGGGCTGGCGACGATCGGGGCCAGCACTGGCCAGACGGCCTCCTCGATTGCCGCGGGTATCACCACGATCAGGAGCTCGACGGGTGCGGATCTGTCCTTGACCGGCAAGGCCGATCTGCTCAAGGCGCTGGGCCTCTCCAGCGCAACCGGCGGAGGCAACGCATCGCTCAGCGTCACCCGTACGACGAGCTCGAGCTCGCTGGGATCGCTGGTGTCCGATGGCGCGACCCTGAATGTCGACGGCAAGGTCATCACCTTCAAGAACGCGCCGGTCCCCGGCTCGACCAACGCTCCGGCGATCCCGGCCGGCTTCGGCAAGAGCGGCAACGTGATCACCGATGGTAACGGCAACTCGACGGTCTATCTCCAGGCCGGCACCGTCGCCGACGTGCTCAACGCGATCGACCTTGCCACCGGCGTGCAGACCGCGTCGATCGCAGCAAACGGCGCCGCGACGCTGAGTACCGCAACCGGCCAGAGCAACTCGTCGATCAACACTAGCGGCCAACTCCAGCTCTCGACGGGCATCAACGCGGATCTGTCCATCACGGGCACCGGCAACGCGCTGGCCGCGTTTGGTCTTTCGGGCAACACCGGCAATGCGACCGCGTTCTCGGCGGCCCGCACCTCCGGTATCGGCGGCATTGCCGGCAAGACCCTGACCTTCACCTCCTTCAACGGCGGTACCGCGGTTGACGTCACCTTCGGCGACGGCACCAACGGCACGGTCAAGACGCTGGACCAGCTCAACTCGAAGCTCCAGGCCAACAACCTGTCCGCGACGATCGACGCCAACGGCCTGCTGACCATCACCGCGTCCAACGACTATGCCTCCTCCACGCTGGGCTCGACTGCAGCGGGCGGCGCGATCGGCGGTACGCTCACATCGGCGCTGACATTCTCGACGGCTTCCACTCCCGTTCAGGACGCGGTCGCGCAGACGTCCCGTGCGAACCTGGTGTCTCAGTACAACAACATCCTGAACCAGATCGACACGACGGCGCAGGACTCCTCGTTCAACGGCGTCAACCTCTTGAACGGCGATCAGCTCAAGCTGGTGTTCGACGAGACCGGCAAGTCGAGCCTGAACATCACCGGTGTGACCTACAACTCCAAGGGCCTCGGTCTCGCCTCGCTGACCGTGGGCGTCGACTTCATCGACAACGCCGCCGCCAACAGGGTGCTGACCAATCTGAACGCCGCCTCGAGCACGCTGCGCTCGGAAGCCTCGAGCCTCGGTTCGAACCTCTCGGTGGTGCAGATCCGTCAGGACTTCAACAAGAACCTGATCAACGTGCTGCAGACCGGCTCCTCCAACCTGACCCTGGCCGACACCAACGTCGAGGCGGCGAACAGCCAGGCGCTCTCGACCCGCCAGTCGATCGCGGTCTCCGCGCTGTCGCTGGCCAACCAGTCGCAGCAGAGCGTGCTCCAGCTGCTTCGGTAATAAGTAACTGAAATTACGAGATAAATTCGAGCGGCGGGGCCATTTGCCCCGCCGCTCTTTTTGCGTTTGGATGCAGGCAGGAGGCGTTCACTGGCCATTAACCCTATCCCTTAAACCGGCGTTAACCATACTTTAAAGGACAGCCCCTAAGACTGGACAAAAGCCCGCTTTCCGACGGCGCGGCCGATTCGTATCCGGTTCAAGAGGAAGACTCGCCAATGTCCAACATCGTTCTCTCGGCGTCAGTTCGCCAGAACCTGTTGTCGCTGCAGTCGACGGCCGACTTGCTGGCCACGACGCAGGAGCGGCTGTCGACCGGCAAGAAGGTCAACACGGCGCTCGATAATCCCACCAACTTCTTCACCGCGCAGGGGCTGGACAACCGGGCGAGTGACATCAGCAACCTGCTCGATGGCATCAACAACGGTGTGCAGGTGCTCCAGGCCGCCAACACCGGCATCACCTCGCTGCAGAAGTTGATCGACAGCGCGAAATCGATCGCCAACCAGGCGCTCCAGACCACGGTCGGCTACTCCACCAAGTCGAACGTTTCGACGACAATTCCCGGCGCGACGCCCGCCGATCTGCGCGGCACGACCTCCTATGCGAGCGCGACCGCCAACAGCAACGTGCTCTATACGGGTGCACCCGGTGGCGTGACGCCGGTGACGGCCGCCGCCGCACTCGGTGCATCGCTCGGCTCGACCGCGGGCACGTTGACCGGCGTTGCCACAACCATGGCAGACGGCACCACTGCTCTGACCGGCACCGCGACGCTGATCGGCACCACGGCGGCCAGCACCCTCGGCTCGTCGCCGGCCGACGGAGATTCGATCACCGTCAACGGCAAGACAATTACCTTCCGGACCGGCGCCGCGCCCGCGGCGCAGCCGACCGGCTGGGGCCTGGATGCCAGCGGCCACATCGCCACCGACGGCAACGGCAACTCGATCGTCTACATGGGGACGGCCGCCGCGCCCACCGGCACCGTCAACGACCTGTTGAGCGCGATTGACCTGGCGAGCGGCGTCAAGAGCGCGGCGATCAGCGCCGGCGCCGCGACCATCTCCGTCAGCGGTTCGGCCGGTCCCGTCGGAACGCTTCAGGTGGCATCGTCGATCGCGGGCGGCCAGATCACGTTGAAGAGCTCGACCGGCGCCGATCTGAGCGTGACCGGAAAGGCCGACTTCCTCAAGGCGCTCGGTGTGACCTCCGCAACCGGCGCCGGGAATGCCAGCGTCACTGCGGCCCGCTCGACCACGGCTGGTTCGCTCGGGACGCTCGTTCAGGACGGCTCGACGCTGAACATCGACGGCCACACCATCACCTTCAAGAACGCGCAGACGCCGCAATCGGCCACGAGCGTCACCTCGGGTGGCGTCAGCGGCAATATCGTCACGGACGGCAACGGCAACTCCACCGTCTACATCCAGAGCGCAACGCTGACCGACCTGCTCAACTCGATCGACCTTGCGACCGGCGTCAAGACGGCCAGCATCTTCAACGGCGCGGCGACGTTGTCGACCACCTCGGGTCAGATCCCGTCGTCGGTCAACAGCAGCGGTCAGCTTGCGCTCTCCACCGGCGTCAACGCCGACCTCTCGATTACCGGCACCGGCAATGCGCTCAGCGCATTCGGTCTCAGCGGCAACACGGGAACGGCGACCGCCTTCACCGCGGCCCGCACGTCCGGCGTCGGCGGCATCAGCGGCAAGACGCTCACCTTCACCTCGTTCAACGGCGGCACCCCGGTGAACGTCACTTTCGGCGACGGCACCAACGGCACCGTCAAGACGCTGGACCAGCTCAACGCGCAGCTGCAGGCCAATCACCTGACGGCGACGATCGATGCCAACGGCGTGCTCACGGTGACCACCGTCAACGAATACGCCTCCTCGACGCTCGGTTCGACGATCGCGGGCGGCGCAGTCGGCGGCACGATCACGGGTGTTCTGGCCTTCACCACCGCGCAGCCGCCGGTCCAGGATCCCGTCGCGCAGACCGCACGCTCCAACCTGGTCAACCAGTTCAACAACATTCTGGCCCAGATCGACACGACCTCGCAGGACTCTTCTTTCAACGGCGTCAATCTGCTCAACGGCGACACGCTGAAGCTCGTCTTCAACGAGACCGGCAGCTCCACGCTGAGCATCAATGGCGTGGTGTTCAATGCGGCGGGCCTCGGTCTCAGCAATCTCGTCAACGGCGTCGACTTCATCGACAACGGCGCCACCAACAGGGTGCTGGCCAGCCTCAATGCAGCCTCGAGCACGCTGCGCTCGGAAGGTTCGACGCTCGGTTCGAATCTGTCGATCGTGCAGG
This sequence comes from Bradyrhizobium cedriense, assembly GCF_054602315.1. Taxonomy (NCBI): domain Bacteria; kingdom Pseudomonadati; phylum Pseudomonadota; class Alphaproteobacteria; order Hyphomicrobiales; family Nitrobacteraceae; genus Bradyrhizobium; species Bradyrhizobium cedriense. The sequence goes on from NZ_JBTSWB010000001.1 coordinate 1,111,274, forward strand.
TGCGTCAGGACTTCTCCAAGAACCTGATCAACGTTCTCCAGACCGGTTCGTCCAACCTGACGCTCGCCGACACCAATGAGGAAGCGGCGAACAGCCAGGCGCTGTCGACCCGCCAATCGATCGCGGTCTCCGCGCTGTCGCTGGCCAACCAGTCGCAACAGAGCGTGCTGCAGCTGCTGCGATAGTATCGCAGCGCAAATTCGCTATTCGAGATTCGCGGCGGGGCTGACGCTCCGCCGTTCTTTTGAGGGAGATCGCTAAGACAAGATTAGCTGCGATCGATGCGCATCACGCCGAGCGAGTTTACATCGTGCATGCGTGCATCTAGCGTTGCGTCGACGAAGTCCTCCGCGCCCCGTAATTGTCCGGAGTGCTTCAAGCACAACACGTAAGCAAATCTTAAGCGGTGCTGCCTAGGGTTGGGAAAGAAATCCTTAAGCGCTTACAACGCGCTAGGTAACCTCCAGGGTGTGATTGATGTCGAATTCCGCTGCCTCGGCTTATGCGCGTGTTGCAACCACCACCGCATCTCCTCGCGACATCGAGGCGCAGACCCTGCTCAAGGCCGCCAACAAGCTTCAGGACGCCGTGAACAACGCAGATCCGCTCAGCGAGCAGACCATGCAGGCCCTGATGTTCAACCGCAAGCTCTGGACCATCTTCCTGAGCGAGGCGATGCGTGACACCAATCCGCAGCCGATCGACGTCCGGCAGAAGATCGCTAACATCAGTGTGTTCGTGCTTAGCCAGACCGCTGCGCTGCAGATGAGCCCGCAGTTCGATCACTTCCGCCCGCTGATCGAGATCAACCGCAATATCGCCGCAGGCCTATCCGGACGGCCGTGACGGAGAGCTGTCGCGGTCGAGCATTTTCCCCACCCCGGACCAGGTTCACGCGGATGGGCACGGGTGAGGGTGGAGATCAACGACATCGTCATCGAACTTGCGGCCGGCTCGACTGACGTCGATCCGCCGTTACGATGCTCGATGCCCAATCGTCAGGCGCTGACGTCCGTGCTGAGCGGACGAGACGGCTCGGACTTCAGATCCAGGGCATGGAAATAGGCGCGCCGGCGCAGCATCGCCTCGTCTGGGAACTGGTTCACCACCGCGTCGGTCTTGTCGTTGACGACCTGGAAGACGAAGGACGCAGCCGCCTGATCGAACACGACCTGGCGCGACACGTTCTCGTGGTTTGGCAAATCATTGCGCGCGGGCGCGCTCGTATCGGCCGCGGCGACCGTTTGGCTCACCGGAAGATCCGTTTGCACAGCCTCGTTCGCCGCCGCGTTGGACGGCGTTACGATATGCGTGGGCGCCGGGATCCCCACCGGCCTGATGCTGAAATCTGTACTCATGGCAGCCTCCTGGTTGCCTCACGTGAGTCAAATCCCAACCCCTCTCATAGCGCAACCATGGAACACCAGGTTTGAAGACCCGGTAAGGAAACGTGCCTAACTGCGCGACGACATCGCCGCGCAATTTCTCGTAAAATTATCGCTTGTTTCTGTGCGCTCAGAGCGAGCGGCTGACCGCGAGCGGGGTGATGTGGCGCGGACCCGGCGCGGCGCGGCGTCCGGCGGCCGTATAGGTGTTCGGTACGTTGCGTTTCTGGATCTCGGCGTTGACGCCGCGCACGACGCTCTCGGAAACCGCGTGCGCGGTCGCTAGGACGGTGAGATTGACCTGGAGCATCGCGCGAAACGCATCGTGGTGACGATGCAGCGTCGAGAGCAGTTCCGGCGCGGTTTTCGCGAACTGCGCCTGGTTCGCCTTCAATTGGCTGACGGCGCCGACGTAATTGCGCGACAGCTCCTGCTTCTTGCTCTCGAGCGTCATCGCCTCGCGGACGTTGCCGGCGCGAACGAGCTCGGTCTCGCGCTCGATCAGTCCGAGCAGGGCGTTCATCGCATCCATCAGGTCCTCGGCGAGCTTGCGCGCCTCGGCGCTGCCGGGCGTGGCGTTCGGACGCTGGGCTTGCATCGGCTGGCGTGAGGCGTTGAAGTGGTTCATCTCGTTTGACCTTATGCCGTGCGGATCGTTTTCGCCTGCTGCAGGATGAGGGTGCGGTAGACTTCGGAGGCAACACCGACGCCGCCGGCCTTGGCGAAATTCTGGGAGTACTGCTCGGTCAGCATCGACCGCCACACGCCGGTGCCGGGCGTATCGCCGAATGGGCCTTCGCCCTTCAGGCCCGAGGTCAATTGCGCGAACATGCTGTTGAGGAACATCGCCTCGAAATCCGTGGCGGTCTTCTGCGCCTTGGCCTGTTGCTGCGGAGGGACCTTTTGGAGTGCGGCGGCGAGGTCGAAATCCGGCCGGCCGTTGCGGCTCTCGACCGAGAAGGCGGACGAGCTGGCGACGCGCGGGGTGTTGATCGCGCCGGTCTGCATCACATCACCTCGATGTCGGCTTCGATGGCGCCGGCGGCCTTGATCGCCTGGAGGATGCTGATCATGTCGCGGGGGCCGATGCCGAGGCCGTTGAGGCCGTCGACGAGCTGCTGGAGCGAGACGCCGTCCTTGACGAGTGCCAGCTTCTTGCCGTCCTCGGTGACGGTGACACTGCTACGCGGCGCGACCACGGTGCGGCCGCGCGAGAGCGGGTTGGGCTGACTGACCTGCGGGCTCTCGGAGATCGTCACGGTGAGATTGCCCTGCGCCACCGCGACGGTGGCGACGCGGACGTCGCGGCCCATCACGATGATGCCGCTTCGTTCGTCGATGATGATCTTGGCGGCGAGATCGGGGTCGACCTGAAGCTGCTCGATCTCGGTGAGGAAGGCGACGACGTTGCCCTTGAACTCCGGCGGGATCGACAGCTGCACCGTCGAGGGGTCGATCGGCTCGGCGGTCTTGACGCCGAGATAGTCGTTGACCGCGGCCGCGATGCGCTTGGCGGTGGTGAAGTCGGGATTGCGCAGCGCCAGGCGCACGTTCGGCAGCCGATTGAGCGCAAACTCGATCTCGCGCTCGATGATGGCGCCGTTGGCGATGCGTCCCACGGTCGGAACGCCGCGCACGATCTTGGCCGCCTCACCCTCGGCCTGGAAGCCGGAGATCGCGAGCGAGCCCTGCGCCACCGCATAGACGTTGCCGTCGGCGCCGAGCAGGGGGGTCACGAGCAGGGTGCCGCCCTGGAGATTCTTGGCATCGCCGAGCGCGGAGACCGTGACGTCCATGCGCGTGCCCTGGGTGGCGAAGGCCGGCAGGTTGCCTGTGACCATCACGGCTGCGACGTTGCCGGTGCGGATGGTGGCGCCGCGGATGTTGACGCCCATGCGCTCGAGCATCGCTTGCAGCGACTGCTTGGTGAAGGGGATGTTGTTGAGCGTGTCGCCGGTGCCGTTGAGGCCGACGACGAGGCCGTAGCCGATGAGCTGGTTCTGCCGCACGCCTTCGATATTGGCGAGATCCTTGATGCGCGATGTCGCGCTTGCAGGCGTGACCGAGAGCGCCAGCGCTGACAGCACGGCGCAGGCCATCCCGACAATCCTCACCCAACGAACGCCTGGCATCCTCTGCTCCCCAAGGCTCCCAAATAAAGGCTCCTCAAATCGGATGGACCTGCACGACACTCCCATGACGAGCTGGTCCGACGCTTTCCTTGCGAGCGCTGTGCCAATCCGTGGAGCGGGGATAGGTCGCTGAATAGGTTGAATAAATCTGTTTCGACCGATGTCAGCGGTCGTTCGCCCTGGGGACCGAAACTGCCGCCTGTCGGCAGATTTTGCCGGGCTGTTTACGCGTCGTTAACCATAAAACGGCGAAGCTCAGGCATCGATCACCCGGATTCCTTCCGATGCGCATCTACGGACCGAACGGAACCACGCTTGGAACGCCGGCGAGCCAGGCCAGGCGGACCGGCTCCGGCACCTTCGCGCTGCCCGACACCTCGTCGGCGCAGGAGACGCGGAGCGCTTCTGCACCGAAGGCTGCCGCCAACATCGACGCGCTGCTGGCATTGCAGGGCGTCGAGGAGGATCCGGTCGAGCGCCGCAAGCGCTCGGTCGCCCGCGGGAGGACCGCGCTCGACGTGCTCGACGATCTCAAGATGGGCCTGCTGTCCGGAAATCTCGACGCTTCGACGGTGTTGCGTCTGCGTGATGCTGCGGCGAACCTCAAATCCTCGTCGGGCGATGCCGGTCTCGATTCCGTGCTCTCAGAGATCGAGTTGCGCGTCGAAGTCGAGCTCGCGAAGGCCGGGCAGGCCTAGCGTCTAGGCCGCTTCCTCCTTTTGCTGCGCGTCGTAGCGGCGCTGCGCCGCGAGCACGTCCTTCAGATTCTGCTCGGCCCAATCGCGCAGGGGATCGACCGCCGCAGCCAGCGTCAGACCGAGCGGCGTGATCGAATATTCCACCGTGACAGGCACGGTCGCGATGGCATGACGCCTGATCAGGCCGTCGCGTTCGAGCGACTTGAGAACCTGACTCAGCATCTTCTGCGAGATGCCTTCAATCGTGCGGCGCAACTGATTGAAGCGCATCGGCTCCTCGCGCAGGAGCAAGAGGATCAGCACCGCCCATTTGTCGCCGACGCGATCGAGGATTTGGCGGGTGGGGCAGTTCGCTGCGTAAACGTCGGGCTTCATCGTCGGTCCTCGGACAGTCTCTGGTCGAATATGCATGGCCAGTCACTCCAGCGTAATCAGGTAAGCACAAAGTGCTCTCTTAACACCAGCATCCTTTGCGATATCTAGTCACTGATAGTTACTTTAGCAGCAAAGGAGCCTTTCATGAAAATCGCAGTTGCCGGCGCCTCAGGCCGGGCCGGGTCGGAAATCACCAAGGAACTGTCCCGCCGTGGCCACGCGGTCACAGCCATCGTCCGGAACCCCGACAAGATCGCAGTCCTGCCCAACGTCACGCCGACCAAAGGCGATGTGCTCGACCAGGCCGGACTTGCGAAGCTGTGGGCCGGCCACGACGTCGCCGTGAGTTCCGTGCACTTCCTCGCCAGTGACCCGCTCAAGCTGATCGGTGCGGCAAAGGACTCCAAGGTCGGTCGTTACATCGTGGTCGGCGGCGCCGGGAGCCTCGAGGTTGCCCCAGGCGTGAAGCTGGTCACGACCCCCAATTTTCCTGCCCAATACAAGGCCGAAGCGGAGGCAGGAGGGGCCTTCCTCGATCTGCTGCGGCAGGAAAAGGATCTGAACTGGACCTTCATTTCGCCGTCGGCGCTGTTCGTCGAGGGGGAACGTACGGGTAAGTTCCGGCTTGGGACCGACCAGCTTCTCGCAGATGCGAACGGCAGGAGCTGGATCACCTTCGCCGACTACGCCATCGCGCTTGCCGACGAGATCGAGCGGCCCGCCCATCTGAGGCAGCGCTTCACGGTCGGCTATTGAGCCGCCAGCCGCCCCCGATCCCTCCAGGATAAACCTTCCTGTGCAAGGGCTTGGGGGCGGCACCCGGGCGATGAGGGAAATATTGTCTGTCACAGGAGGCCGCTATATAACGCCCCGCTCGACGGACCGCGTTCCGTTGCGAGTCGTTGCTTAGACAGATAGGCCGCCCTTTGGAAAAGTTGAAAAACTACCGACCGACCGAAAAAGAGCCTTTCATGAACGACAGGCAGAAGGAGTACTTCCGCTTGAAGCTCCTCGCCTGGAAGGATGAGATCCTCAAAGAGTCCAAGCTCACCCTGCAGGCCCTGCAGGAGGAGAACGTGAACCACCCCGATCTCGCCGATCGGGCATCGTCCGAAACCGACCGCGCCATCGAACTCCGCGCCCGCGACCGCCAGCGCAAGTTGATCGCCAAGATCGACGCCGCGCTCCAGCGTATCGAGGACAACACCTACGGCTATTGCGAGGACACCGGCGAGCCGATCTCGTTGAAGCGGCTCGAGGCCCGGCCCATCGCAACGCTCTCGGTGGAGGCGCAGGAGCGCCACGAGAAACGCGAGAAGGTCTATCGCGACGAATAGAGTCCGAGCCGCAGAGTTGCGGCTCTTTGTTTTTGGACGCAAGGCGCCGTTTCGCGCCGTGACCACCATTTTGTCCGTCGCTTGCAGCCGCGCGGCAACGCGCGAACGTGATCGCGAAAAGTGAATCTCGATCAATGGGCTAGACTCGATTCCTCCGAGCTCACGTGAGTACGGATGAGAAACAGCGTTCACTTCAGGTAAGGAAGATTTCGCGAGTCGCATCAACGGGATCGACTCGGGTGCTGAGACGCCGATCCAGCTGCATCAAGCATCACTGCAATCAGGTCTGCCGCGACGCCAAGAGGCGCACGTCCCCATAAAGCCTGGACCAGCTCAAGATTTCCTTAAACGCCGGCAAGAGGCCGTAGGCCGCATCCGTCAGCTCGTACTCGACCCTCAGGGGTTTCTCCGCGAGGACGATGCGCGCTACGAGGCCATCCTGCTCGAGCTCGCGAAGCTGGGTGGTCAGCATGTGCTGGGTGATGCCGCCGATCGATCGTCGAAAGGCACCGAAGCGAACGGCACCGTTCATCAGCGTAAACAGGATCTCCAGTTTCCACTTGCCGCCGAGGGCGTGGATGGCCCTCTTGAAGTCGGTGAGCAGGGCAGGGTCTGGGCTGCAGTCGCAGCCGACATCGCAGTTGCTGGTCAGGTTTTCCATACCGGTCTCGAAATCCATTCTACTTGTCGCCTTGGAGATAGTGACCAGATGCGGCCTTGAGCAGGGTCGCGGCGAAACCGATCGTCGCCTGCGCATCGAGGGGAATCTGGCAATGAGCACTGTTCTGGTCACCGGCGGGTCGGGCTTCGTCGGCATTCACGTCGTCCTGCAACTTCTGGCCGCGGGCCATGCCGTGCGGACAACGGTGCGCCGGCCCGATCGTCGGGACGAGGTGCTGGCGATGCTGCGCGAGGGCGGGGCGGCTTCGCCGGAAACAGTGTCCTTCTTCACGGCGGACCTCACGGCTGACGGGGGCTGGCGCGAGGCGGTCGCCGGGTGCGACTACGTCCTGCACGTCGCCTCGCCGCTGTCGACCAGCGTGCCCAAGGACGAGAACGAGATGATCGTCCCGGCCCGCGACGGCACGCTGCGGGTGTTGCGCGCCGCACGCGACGCCGACGTCCGGCGCGTCGTCATCACCTCGTCGCTGGGCGCGATCGGCTACGGCCATCAGCCGCGTGAAAAACCGTTCGACGAGACCGACTGGACCAATCTCGATGGTCCCGACGTGCAGCCCTACATCAAATCCAAGACGCTGGCCGAGCGGGCCGCCTGGGATTTCATCGCGCGGGAGGGCGGCGGCCTCGAACTGTCAGTGGTCAATCCCGCCGGCATTTTTGGTCCCGTGCTGGGGTCGGACTTCTCCGGTTCGATCGAGATCGTCAAATCGCTGCTCGACGGCGCCATGCCGGCGGTGCCGCGGGTCTATTTCGGCGTGGTCGACGTGCGCGATGTCGCCGATCTGCATCTGCGCGCGATGACGGCGCCAGAGGCCAAGGGCGAGCGCTTCATCGCGGTCTCCGGGGAAATGATGTCGATCCTCGATATCGCGAACGGGCTGCGGCGGGAACTCGGGCCGTCCGCACGCCGGGTTCCGCGGCTTCAGGCCCCCGACTGGCTGGTGCGGCTGGCCGCGACCCGGATTCCCTTGCTGCGGGCGGTCATTCCGATGCTCGGCAGGGTGCGGCATTCCACCAGCGCCAAGGCGAGGTCGCTGCTCGGCTGGCAGCCCCGTTCCAACCATGAGGCGATCCTTGCGACCGCCGAGAGTCTGATCCGGCTCGGCCTGGTCAAGGCGTGAGGTTGCCCGTGGCTTGTCACGCCCGGGCGGGAATGCTGAAGTGCCGCTCCCGATTGCGTTAAGTGGGAGGCGGCGCCGATGGACAATATTCTCGCAGCCGCAAAGGCGATCGCGCTGGCGCGCCGCAACCATGCGCCGCTCGCGGTACTGGAGCGTCCTCCCGCGGATGAAGCCGAGGGCTATCAGGTCCAGCGCGCGCTGCACGATCTTCTGCTACCGCATGTCGGCCCGCTGGTCGGCTACAAGATCGGCTGCACCAGCCAGGTGATGCAGGACTATATCGGCATCCCGCATCCCTGCGCCGGCGGTGTGTTCCAGAAGGGCGTGCACGACAGCGGCGTGAAGCTCGCGGCCTCCAACTATGTCCGCGTCGGCGTCGAATGCGAGATCGCGGTGCGGCTGAAGCGGGACCTTGCCGCCGGCGAGGCGCCGTTCACCGCCGAATGGGTCGGCGAGGCGGTCGAGGCCTATCATCCCGCAATCGAGATCGTCGACGATCGCTACGTGAAGTGGGAGACGATGGGCGCGCCGACGCTGATCGCCGACGATTTCTTCGCCGCCGGCTGCGTTCTGGGACCTTCAGTGCCGCGCTCGTCGGTGCCGGACCTGAGGGCGGTCAAGGGCCGCGCCCTCATCAACGGCGAGGAGGTCAGCCAGGGCACGGGCGCCGACGTGCTCGGCCATCCCCACAACGCGCTCGCCTGGCTCGCCAACCATCTCGCCGCGGAGGGCAAGGGTTTGCACGCAGGGCAGCTTGTGCTCACCGGCAGCCTGGTCAAGACGCTGTGGCTGAAGGCCGGCGACAAGGTGCGGATGGAGCTGGACGGGCTGGGCGTCGTGGAGGCGGAGTTTGCGTGAGCTCTCGCCATCGGAGCGCGAGGCAGCGATATCGCGACGATTCGCGGATCATGAGCCGCTGCTCGCAGCCCGTATGTCGGTGCCAGAGGCAAAATACATGCGGCCCTCGCCAGGGGAGCTAGCGAGGGCCGCGTAGTACACCGTCGTTCGCGCCTAGGTTCGCGAACACGATGTGGGAGCTCTCAAAGAAGGTTAGAAAGGCAGCAGCACGTCCATCACTTGCTGGCCGTAGCGCGGCTGCTGCACGTCGGTGATCTGGCCGCGGCCGCCATAGGCGATGCGGGCCTGGGCGATCTTCGTGGAGTCGATGGTGTTGTCGCTCTGGATGTCCTCGGGACGCACGATGCCGGCCACGATCAGCTCGCGAATTTCGAAGTTGACGCGTATCTCCTGCTTGCCTTCGACTACGAGGTTGCCGTTCGGCAGCACCTGGGTCACCACGGCGGCGACGTTGGTTTGCAAGGCTTCCTTGCGGTCGACGCTGCCCTTGCCCTCGCTCGACGAGGTCGAGTCGGCGGTGAGGATGCGGCCGGGCAGGATCTTGTTGGCCTGGGTGATCGTCTGGGAACCGATGAAGTCGGTGATCCCGGAATCTTCCTTGTTGCTACGGCTGCGAGAGCTGTCGTTCTCGATGTTGGCCTTGTCCGTGATGTTCACGGCGACGGTCAGGAGATCGCCGACCTGGCGGGCGCGCTGGTCCTTGAAGAAGGCGCGGCTGCCGTTGCGCCACAGCGAGTTCGGATTGTACGAGGCGACTTCCGGCTTCGGCATCGGCATCTGCACCGGCTTGTAGCCGGGCTGCGTGGTCGGATTGTCGATGGCCGACAGCTTCGGCTGCTCGCCGATCTGCGACAGGCGGTCGATCGAGGAGCAGCCTCCCGCCAATGCGCAGGTCGCAAGCAGCAGGGCAGAGATCGCGATGCGACGAAGACGGGAAGCCGAACTGAACGGGGACATGATCTACTCTGACTTGGCTGGAGCTTGCGAGAAGCGAACTTGCGGAAGCTGGGCTTGGGCGATCTGGGCGGCGGACGCGGGCGGCTGGACCAGGCTCTGCGCAAGGGCTGCGGCCGCGGGCACGTCGTCACGCTTGACTGACGAGGTCTGCTCGACTGCGGGCGTTATCGGTGCGGACTGGCTCGCGCCCTGGACCGTCACCTGGCCCCGACCGGTGACGACACCGGTCAGCGTACGCTTGGAGTGCAGATTGAGCACGCTGATGCTGTCGCCCTCTGCGCCGCTCTCGATCGCCTTGCCGCGCGTGGTGAGATAGAGGCCGGGCACCTGGTAGATGATGGTGACGGCCTGATCGCGTAGTACGAAGTCAGGCTTGACGATGTCGGCGACGCGGATCGGGGTGCCCGCGCGCATCGGCCGGCGCAGCTGCATGCCGAGGCTGCGATCGCGTGAGGCGGGCTCGCCGGTGACCTCGGCCTTCGGCCGGCGCTCCAGCGAGAGGTCGGAGGATTTCAGCAATTCGGTGCGGTCGATGTCGCGCGACAGCACGGCCACCTCCACCGTCTCGATCGCGGTGCCGGTGAAGCGGAGCTTGGTCGGCGCCGGATTGCTGTCGTTGCCGATCTCGAAGGCGATGTCGAAGCGCCCGCTGCGGGCGTCGTAGCGGGTTGCGACCGGCTGGAGTGCACCGGTGTTGGAAGCGTCCAGCCGCATGTCCGCAATGCCGCGGTCGAAGGTGACGGTCAGGTTGGCGGCCTCGCCGAGGCCGAAGCGGCGCTCGAGCGCGGCGGCGATGGCGTTCTCGAGGTCCTTGCTCGCGAGCGTGCGGGCGAGGCGGGTGACCTGAACCTCCCTGATGTCGCCGGTCATGACGCCGATCACCTGCTTCGCGCGCAGCACCTGCAGCACTTGGCCGACCGTCAGCGTGCCGGTGGTGCCGAGATCGGGCGAGCGATAGACCGGGATCAGCGCGGCCGAGCCGGCGTTGTCGACGAGATCGCCGACCCGCACCACGTCCGAGGTCACGGCGACGCTTGCGCGCAGCGTCGGCGAAGCGATGAATTCGTCGGCCGCCGCTGCCGGCAGCGCCAGCAAGAGAAGGGTGGAGATCGAGGCGAGCGTGATGCGGATCATCGTCATCACCTCAGCGGAACAGCGCCGTGGTCGACTGCATCATCTGGTCGGCCGCGCTGATGACCTTGGCGTTCATCTCGTAGGCGCGCTGCGCGGCGATCAGGTCGCTCATCTCCGAGACGACGTCGATATTGGCCTGCTCCAGGCTGCCCTGCGTGATCTTGCCGTAACCCTCCGAGTTGGCGGTGCCGTCCTGCGGCGGGCCGGAGGAGGGGGTCTCGATGAACTGGTTGTTACCGACGGGCTGAAGGCCGGCCTTGTTGATGAAGCGCGTGACGCCGATCTGGCCGATGATCGACGAGGTCGATGAACCCGGCAGCGTCACCGAGACCTGGCCCTGCTCGCTAACGGAGATCCCCGAGGCGTTGTTCGGAATGGTGATGGTCGGCTGCACCGGGTTGCCCTGCGCGGTGACGACGCGGCCCTGATTGTCCATCTGGAAGGTGCCGTCGCGGGTGTACTGGTAGGTGCCGTCCGGCATCAGGATCTTGAAGAAGCCATCGCCCGAGATCGCGAGGTCGAGGTCGTTGCCGGTCTGCGACAGCGTTCCCTGCGTCATGCTGCGTGGCGTGCCGACGGTCTTGACGCCGCCGCCGATGTCGACGCCGACCGGCAGTATGGTGCCCTGATCGGACGACTGGGCGCCAACGCGGCGGACGTGCTCATAGATCAAGTCCTGGAATGCCGCGGTCTGCTTCTTGAAGCCCGTGGTGCGCAGGTTGGCGATGTTGTTGGAGATCACCTGAACGTTGAGTTCCTGTGCCGCCATTCCGGTCGCTGCGGTGTGAAGCGCCTGCATGTCAGTTCTCCCTCAATCAAGCCGGAACGTCGGCGAGCTTGTCGATCGCCGATTTGTGGAGGTCGCTCTGCTGCTGGAGCAGGTTGGCGATCGCGGTGTAGCTGCGCATCACCTCGACCATGCGGGTCATCTCGCCGACCGCGTTCACGTTCGACTTCTCGACGTAGCCCTGGCGGATGCTCGATTTGGTGTCGGCCTGCGGGACGGCGGAGCCCACGTCATAGAGATTGGCGCCGAGCTTGGTCAGCTTGGCCGGATCGTCGAACGAGACCATGCGGATCTTGCCGCGGATCGAGTCGTTCCTTGCCGTGCCCTCGAGCACCGTGACGGTGCCGTCGGGTGCGATGTTGATGTCGTGATCGGTCGGCTGGAAAGTGATCGGACCGGCGGCGCCGAGCACGAGATTGCCGTCGGAGGTGACGAGCTGGCCGGTGCTGTTGAGAGAGAATTTGCCGTCGCGGGTGTAGCGCTCTCCGCCATTGGCCTGCACCGCGAAATAGGCGGCGCCGTCGATCGCCATGTCCAGCGGGTTGTTGGTCGCCTCCATCGGCCCCTGGCCGACGTCGCGGAAGGTGCCGCGGTCCTGGACATAAGAGACCCGGCGGTCGCGACCGATGAAATTGTCCTCACGCGCGTTCGAGTTGAGGTGCTCCTCGAACAGCGAATGGTCGGCCTTGAAGCCGTTGGTGTTGGCATTGGCGACGTTGTTGGCGATGACAGCCATCTGCCGTTCCAACGTCATCTGCCGTGACAAGCCGATCAGAAGCGCGTTCTGCATCGGAAATCTCCCCTGAGTGAGATCTGCCATCTCGCTCTCCCAAGCGACTTGGCGGACCCCGTGAATGAGACATCAGGTTCTCCCAAACCGTGAGGTCTCGGTTCTCCCTCAGCGAAAGCCGTGCCAACCCGAAAGATTATGTAATTTCAACTGCTTGCTGATTCCTGATGGGCGCGGGAGGGCGGCAGAAAGGTTCTGTTAGCCATGTTTGCCCGGCAGATTTTTCCTAGCGGAGGCCCAATCGAAAGGTTCCGTTAACCATTATTACCGTAGCGTTTGCGCATCAGAGGAGCGCATTGCGCTGGGACATTTGTATCGCGTTACTGTCTGCCAGGAGACTTCGCTCTTTCGACCCCTTTGAGAGATGAACGAGCGCGGCAATCATGGCAGAGAACGAGGAAGGCGGCGCAGCCAGCGATGGCGCAGAGGCCGCTCCGCCGAAGAACAAGCTCAAGCTCATCATCATGGCCGTCGGTCTGCTCGCCGTCCTCGGCGGCGGTGCGGCGACCTGGTTCTTCTTTTTCCGTCACGGCGAGGGCGAGCACCATGCCGAGGCCGCGCCGCCGCCGAAGCCGCCGGCCTTCGTCGATGTCCCCGACTTGATGGTCAACCTCGCCGGCTCGCCCGGCGAGCGCGTGCAATATCTGCGGCTGAAGATCGTGCTGGAACTGAAGGAAGAGAAGCAGATCGAGGCGATCAAGCCGACGATGCCGCGCGTCACCGACATCTTCCAGACCTATGTGCGCGAGCTGCGCCCCTCCGACCTCAACGGTTCCGCCGGCATCTTCCGCCTCAAGGAGGAGCTGACCAAGCGCGTCAACGCGGCGGTCGCCCCGATCCAGGTCAGCGCGGTGCTGTTCAAGGAAGTCGTGGTCCAGTGAGCATGACGGGCTAGGGATCATGGCGGGCAACGACCAAGTCGACCAGGATGCAATTGCCGCCCAGTGGGAGGCCTCGCTCGATTCCGAGGATCCCGCCGAGGCCGCAAAGGCTGCCGCCGAGAACGAGCTATCGGAGACCATGGCCCTGCAATGGGCGGCCATGGTCGAGGACGGCAGCCGCGATCTCGGAAGCGGCAAGAACTCCGGCGAGCGGGTGCTGTCGCAGGAGGAGATCGACAATCTTCTCGGCTTCACCGTTGGCGACGTCACGCTCGACGATCATTCCGGCATCCGCGCGATCATCGATTCGGCGATGGTCTCCTACGAGCGTCTGCCGATGCTCGAAATCGTCTTCGACCGCCTGGTGCGGCTGATGACGACGTCCTTGCGCAATTTCACCTCGGACAACGTCGAAGTCTCGCTCGACCGCATCACCTCGGTGCGTTTCGGCGACTACATGAACTCGATCCCGCTGCCCGCCGTCCTCACCGTCTTCAAGGCCGAGGAGTGGGAGAATTTCGGCATGGCGACGGTCGATTCCAACCTGATCTATTCGATGATCGACGTGCTGCTCGGCGGCCGTCGCGGCACGAGCCAGCTGCGCATCGAGGGCCGGCCCTACACCACGATCGAGACCGAGCTGGTCAAGCGGCTGGTCGAGGTGGTGCTGTCCGACGCCGAGCAGGCGTTTCGGCCGCTGTCCCCGGTGACGTTCACGATCGACCGGCTCGAGACCAATCCGCGCTTCGCCGCGATCAGCCGTCCCGCCAACGCTGCGATCCTGGTCCGCCTGCGCATCGACATGGAAGACCGCGGCGGCAACATCGAGCTGTTGCTGCCTTACGCGACCATCGAGCCGATCCGGGGCGTCCTGCTCCAGATGTTCATGGGCGAAAAATTCGGCCGCGACCCGGTGTGGGAGGGCCATTTCGCCACCGAGATCGTGCAGGCCGAGATCGCCGTCGATGCTGTGCTCTACGAGGCCGACATTCCGCTCAAGCAGCTGATGCGGCTCAAGGTCGGCGACACGCTGCCGCTCGACATGCGCGCCGACGCCAACGTCACCGTACGCTGCGGCGACGTCACGCTGACCGAGGGGCGGATGGGCCGGGTCGGCGATCGCGTCGCGATCCGCGTGACGAAACCCTTGCGCAAGCCAAGTACGACACTTGCGATGTTCGAGAAGGTGGACGAGCAGAACAAGATGATGGAGGCCCCATGAACCACTCCCTGGGAATGGCGATCGAGTCGCTGGTGGCTATCCTGCTGATGCTGACGATCGTCTACTGCGTCATGCTCAACAAGCGGCTGACGCGGCTCAAGGCGGACGAGCATTCGCTGAAGGCGGTCATTGGCGAGCTGATCACCGCGACCGAGATCGCAGAGCGCGCGATCGGCGGGCTGAAGCTGGCCGTGCGCGACGTCAACGAGAACCTCGGCAGCCAGCTCGCCGCGGCGACGCAGATGTCGGACCAGCTCTACAAGCAGCTCGGCGAGGCCGACAACGTGGTACGGCGCCTGTCCAAGATCGCGATCGCCGCGCGTCCCATGACCAATCCGGAGACGGTTGCCCCGTCCGCGGCCAAGCCTTCGTCGGCGAAGGCGGTCGCGGCCGCGGCCGAAGCCTTCTCCGAGCGCCGACGATCCAACGGCATTGCCGCATAAAGCCCGGGCATGAAGTCCTTTCGTAACATCCGCGTCATTCCGGTCGTCCTGGTCGCCGTCGCAGGCCTTGCCACGCTGAAGGTGGCGGGCCTCGCGATCAACGGTGGCTATGTCTTCGACTACAAGCCGAACCAGACCAAGAAGTCCTGGGCCGAGGAGAACCTGAATTTCCCGACCGGTCGCGAGGACCCCGACATCACCGGATCGACCCATGGTGCGCCGAAGGAGCCGCCCAAGCCGGCCGCGCCCGAGACCAAGCCCGAGGGCACCGTGATCAAGATTGAGGAAGGTCAGCCGCAGGTCTCGGCCTCGGAGCGCGCGATCCTGGAACGGTTGCAGGCGCGGCGGCAGGAGATCGAGGCCCGCCAGCGAGAGATCGACATTCGTGAAAGCCTGCTGAAGTCGGCCGAGAAGCGCATCGAAAACAAGGTCGAGGAGATGAAGGCGGTGGAAACCCGCATCTCCGCGACGCAGGCCGAGCAGAAGGCCGCCGAAGCCCAGCGCATGAAGGGCCTCGTGACCATGTACGAGGGCATGAAGCCCAAGGACGCCGCGCGGGTGTTCGACCGGCTCGAGATGGGCGTGCTGATCGAGATCGCCTCGGCCATCGCGCCGCGAAAGATGTCGGACATCATGGGATTGATGTCGCCGGAGGCCGCCGAGCGGCTGACGGTCGAGATGGCGCGTCGCGCCAACGGTGGCGGCGATCAGTCCGCCTCGGCCGGCGATCTTCCCAAGATCGACGGCAAGCCGACGCAAAAGCCGAATTGAGGGCTCATACTTAAGAAGTCCTTAATTGCCAAAACCTACATTCGAAGGCAGGGCCGGCGCAGTGCCGGCATGACCGCCGAACCGGAAGAAATGCCGCCAATGGCGCGAGAGGCTGCCGCTGGATTTGTGTCGCGAGCCCGCGCAATGGCGCGGGGGCTATCGCGTCATGTCCGCAAGGCGGCCGTCCTGGCGGCCTGCCTGCCGATCGGCCTCAGCGCGCCTGCGCGGGCGGCCGACCCGATCCGCGGCGAGGCGAGCTTTTCGGCCGGCGGCGGCTTCGCCCGTCTGGTCATCAAGCTCGGCGAGGATGTTCCCTCCGAGGTCACGACCGCAGGCTCCATTCTCGTGATCCGTTTTGACCGGCCCGTCGATGTTCCCGTCGACAGGATTCCGGAAGGCGCGCCCGATTACGTCAACTCCGCCCGCCGCGATCCCGATGGCAGCGCCATCCGCCTGTCGCTG
Organism: Bradyrhizobium cedriense; assembly: GCF_054602315.1. Lineage (NCBI taxonomy): Bacteria > Pseudomonadati > Pseudomonadota > Alphaproteobacteria > Hyphomicrobiales > Nitrobacteraceae > Bradyrhizobium > Bradyrhizobium cedriense. The sequence continues at coordinate 1,127,308 of NZ_JBTSWB010000001.1, forward strand.
GCGCGGCGCGTCACCGTCAACACCATGAACGCCGGCGAGCGCACCTTCGTCGATCTGCTGCCAGAGGGCTGGAAGGGACCGCCGCCGAGCCTGCCCATGGACGTGGTCAAGGAACTCGCCGAGCGCGCACGTGTGGCCGAGCGCGCGCTGCGCGCCCAGCGTGCCGCCGCCGAGGCCAGGAAGCGTCCGCAGATCCGCGTGCGTGCCTCGGTGCAGCCGACCTTCGTGCGCTTCGTGTTCGAGATGCCCGACGGCGTCGGAGTCTCCTCCGTCCTCAACGAGCAGAAGCTCACGCTCGTCTTCAACGCCAATCTCAATTTCGACCTGGCGGACGCGGTGGTCGCGGCGCCGCCGAACGTCGCCTCGATCAAGCAGAAGGCCGACATCGACCAGACCAGTATCGAGATCGCGCTGATCGGCGATTCGGACGTGCATTCGTTTCGCGACGAGAAGAACTACGTCGTCGACGTCGCCTTCCAGCCCGACAAGAACAAGGCGGCCGCGACGCCCGAGGCGTCGATCGCGCAGATGAAGCCTGCCACTCAGGCACTGGCGCCGATGCCTGCGCCTGTCAACCCGGCCGCCGAGAAGCCGAAGGAGGTCCTCCGCGAGATCGCGCCGCCGACTTCCGAGACGATTGCGCGCGAAGCCAAGATCGACGTCAAGCCCGAAGCGAAGCCGGAAGCGCCCGCCGCGCTGCCGCCCGCCCAAGCGCAGAAACCGGCTGTCGCTCCCGCGATCGAAGCCGTGCGTCCCCCGGAAGTGTCCAAGGAAGCTGCAAAGCCCGTGTCGCCTGCTTCCGAAGCTGCGGCCGGGCCTGCCAAGCCGGCGCCGGCCGAAGTGTCGACGGAGGCCGCGAAGCAGCCGGTCAGGGAGGCCGTCAAGGCTGCGCCCGCCGAGGTGCCGGTGGCGCCGCAACAGACCGCTGCCAGCGTGGATGTGCGTCGCGACAGCGACGGCCTGCGCGTCACGTTTCCGATTCCGGTCGCAACGCCTGCGGCGGCGTTCCGCCGCGGCGACACCGTCTGGCTGGTGTTCGATACGCCGAAGCCGATCGATGTCGAGGCGATCCGCAGCAAGGGCGGCGCGATGATCGGCGAGGTCGGCCGCATGCCGCTCGACAAGGGGCAGGCGGTGCGAATCCGCCTCACCCGACCGCTGGTCTACTCGCTGGCGAGTGAGGAGGTCGGCAAGGAGACCAACTGGCTGTTGACGCTCGCCGACAAGATCCAGGCGACGCCGCTGCCGCTGATGATATCGCGCAACATCACCGACCCCGCGCTTGCCAATATCGCGATCCCCTTCGCCAATCCTGGCCTCCTGCACAAGCTCACCGATCCTGATGCCGGCGATGCGCTCTATGTCGTCACCGCGCAGCGGCCGGTGCGCGGCTTCATCAAGCGGCAGGATCTCGTCGATCTCTCGCTGCTGGAATCCGCGCACGGCATCGCGATCCGGCCGAACTCCGACGAAGTCGGTGTCGAGGTCGGGGCCGAGAAGGTGATCCTCGGCAAGAAGGGTGGATTGACGCTGTCGCCAGTCGACATATCGGCCGAGCGGGCGCCGACCGCGGTGCGTCCGGTCTTCAGTCCCGAGGGTTGGCGCAAGGGCCAGTCGGATAACTTCATGGCGCGCCAGAGCGAACTGATGGCGGCTATCGCGGCCGTCGAGCCCGCGCTGCGTTCGCTGCCGCGGCTCGACCTCGCGCAGTTCTACATGTCGCGCGCCATGTATCACGAGGCCAAGGCCGTGACCGACCTCATGCTGAGCGATCCCCTCAACAAGGAGGAGAGCGGTGCGCTGATCATGCATGCGATCGCGAGCATCCTGATCGGCCGGCCGGCGCAGGGCCTGAAGGACCTCGCCAATCCCGTGATCGGCAACAGCCACGATTCCCAGCTATGGAAGGCGCTCGCCTACGCGCGCCAGGGCAAATGGGCGGACGCGCGCGAGAAGTTCAAGAACGTCGAATTCGCCATCGCCTCACTGCCGCTCGACATCCAGCGCATCGTGACCATGGACGCGATGCGCGCCTCCCTCGAGGTGAAGGACTATGCCGGCGCCTCCAAGCGCCGCAGCGAGCTCGAGGTGGTCGGTGTCCCCCCCGAGGCTGCGCCCGGCTTCGCCGTGCTGCGCGGGCGGCTCGCCGAGGCACTCGGCCACGACAAGGATGCGCTCGACGATTACAAGCTCGCGGTCGCCTCGAGCGACCGGCCGGCGGCGGCCGAGGGCAAGCAGCTCGAGATCGCGCTGCGTCAGAGGCGCGACGAGATCGGCAAGGAAGAGGCGCTGCGCGAGCTGGAGACGCTGTCGATGACCTGGCGCGGCGACGCGGTCGAGGTCAAGACGCTCCAGATGCTGTCGCGGATGTATGCCGAAAGCGGGCGCTACCGGGACGCGCTCACCGCCGCGCGCGCCGCGACGAGGCTCCAGCCGAACGCCGAAGCCTCGCGTCAGGCGCAGGATCTCGCCTCCGACCTGTTCACGCAGATATTCCTCGGGCCGAAGGGCGACGAACTGCCTCCGGTCGAGGCGCTCGGATTGTTCTACGAGTTCCGCGAGCTGACGCCGATCGGCCGCCGCGGCGACGAGCTGATCCGCCGTCTCGCCGACCGTCTCGCCTCGATCGACCTGCTCGATCAGGCCGCCGAGCTCCTGCAATACCAGGTCGATCACCGCCTCGAAGGCGCGGCGCGCGCCCAGGTCGCGGCGCGCCTGTCCATGATCTACCTCGCCAACCGCAAGCCCGACATGGCCATCACCGCGCTGCGCGCGAGCCGCATCAGCGATCTCTCCGGCGAGCTCCGGCAGCAGCGCCTGCTGCTGGAAGCGCGCGCGCAGAGCGACGTCGGCCGTCACGATCTCGCGCTCGACATCGTCTCCAACGTCTCCGGGCGCGAAGTGCTGCGGCTGCGCTCAGACATCTTCTGGGCTGCGCGGCGCTGGCGCGAGTCCGCCGAGCAGATCGAACTCTACTACGGCGAGCGCTTCCGCGACTTCAAACCACTCAATGCGGTCGAGAAGAGCGACATCATCCGCGCTGCAGTCGGCTATGCGCTCGCGGACGATTCGATCGGCCTGTCGCGCTTCCGCGAGAAATATGCGCCGCTGATGAGCGAGAGCGCCGACCGTCTCGCCTTCGACATCGCCAGCAAGCCGGCCGCAGCCTCCAGCGCCGAATTCGCCGAGATCGCCAAGCTGGCCGCCAGCGTCGATACGCTCGACGGCTTCCTGCGCGAGATGAAGCAGCGTTTCCCCGACGCCACGGCGCGCGCACCCGGCGCGCCGCAGGCCAAGGACGAGTCCGACCACACCGGCTCGCTGCCGACGATTCCCGTGGTGCGGCAGATCAAGATGACGCGCTAGGATGCGGCTGCCGCGCCAAGCGTGGCCCGAGACGGCTCCGCCCGCGTCATTGCGAGCGCAGCGAAGCAATCCACAGTCTCTCCGCGGAGAGAGTCTGGATTGCTTCGTCGCAAGGGCTCCTCGCAATGACGGGGAGAGGTCGGGAGTTATCATTCAGAGCGGAGGGGGCGTCGATGATGTCGCCTGCATGCTCTTCACCCCCCGTAGCTCTGCACCAGGCTGCCCGCCACCAGCGACCAGCCGTCGACCAGCACGAAGAAGATCAGCTTGAACGGCAGCGAGATCGTCGCCGGCGGCAGCATCATCATGCCCATCGACATCAGCACCGAGGCGACGACGAGGTCGATGATGAGGAAGGGGAGGAACAGCAGAAAGCCGATCTCGAAGGCGCGCTTCAATTCGGAGATCATGAAGGCGGGGACGAGGATACGCAAGGCGAGGTCGTCGGGAGTGGCCGGCGGCGCCTCGCCGGACAGATCCAGGAACAGCTTGAGGTCCTTCTCGCGCACGTTCTTCTGCATGAAGCCGCGCAAGGGGACGGAGGCGCGCTGGAGCGCATCCTCGACGCCGATCTGGTTGGCGACAAGCGGACGAATGCCGTCGTCGTAGGACTTTTGCAGCACCGGCCCCATCACGAAGAAGGTGAGGAACATCGCCAGCGCAATGATCACCGAGTTCGGCGGGGCGGTTGCGGTACCCAACGCGGTGCGCAGCAGCGACAGCACCACCACGATACGCGTGAACGATGTCATCATGATCAGGATCGACGGCGCGATCGACAGCACCGTCAGCAGCGCGATCAGCTGGATCGCGCGCTCGGTGACGCCGCCGCCACCCGCGCCGCCGCCGAGATTGATGCTGATGTCCTGGGCATGCGCCGGCATCGCGAGCGAGGCCGCGCCAACCAGGACAGAAAGGACAAGAACTCTACGCGGGAGGGCCGGCAGCCTCACGAAGACGGCTTCGGACGGCCGAGCAGCGAGGCCATCTCGTCTTCGAGGTTTTCAAAGCTGGTCTTCTCCACGGCCGGCTTTGCGGGCGGGGCCGGTGGCTCGCTGCGTGCGGCGCGCGGGGGAGCAGGCATCGGCTCCGGGGCAACGGGGGGCGCGACCGCTTCGCCGGCGGGGCGGCGCAGGGCAGCCTCTAGCCGCTGGGCCATTTCGGCGAGATTCTGCTCGGCGCTCGAGGGCGCAGGAGCAGGTGCCGGCGGCGGAGCCTGCGGCACAGGCGGAGGAGGCGGGGGTGCAGCGGCCCGCTCGGCGCGCACCGGCGGCATCTTCACTGGCTCGCTACCACGGGGCGGACGCGGCATCAGCGGCGGCTCGCCCCGGGCGATGCGCGGCGGCAGCGGCTCGGGCCGGGGTTCGCGCTCCGCACGCGGCGCGATCGGCTCGGGCATAAAGCCACCCAGGGCCGGCTCGCTGCGACGTTCGGCCAGTGCAGGAGCGGGTCGGCGCACCTCGTCGGCGAAGGATGGGCGCGCGGGCCGCGGCGGCGGCTCGGGCATATGCGGCTCGGGATGATCAAGCAGTTCCGGTCGCGGCGCTTCGTCGGCCCAGCCGCCCGCGTCGGGCATGGGGGCGAGACGCGGCGGTTCGGCGGTGTTCGGACGTTGCGGGAGCTGGTCGCGGCTGGGCGCGGCGCGAACGATGTTGGGTTCGACGACGATGTCCGTCGGGCCGCCGATCATCAGCAGGTGCTCGACATTGTCGCGCCGGACCAGCACCAGCCGGCGCCGGCCGTCGACCGCGGCAGCGTCGATCACGGCAAGGCGGGGCATCCGGCCGCGCTGGGTATTGGCGCCGATCCGGCTGCTGGCGAATCGGCGAACCAGCCAAGCAGCGACGCCGATCAACGCCAGAACGACGATGAACGCGACGATGAAGGTGATAGGGCTGCCTTGCATGCTTGTCCCCGACAAATAGCGCTTCTCTCGTGCCCGCGGTCAGATTCGCCAACCACCGGCATACGATGCCCCAACCTGCGATTTCTTAACGTTCCACGGCAAGTTTTGCCGTCCCCAACTCTTAATAACCTATGAATCGTCCGATCCAAAATGACTTCTTGCCCTGTGCACGCGCCGCCAAACGGTTGGGTTAATGCCGTTTTTCGCGGCGTAGAATCACGGGGGTACGAAATCATGTCTCGACCGGGGACATGCATCGCCGGTGTCCTTAACCAGCTGTTAACCATACAGGCGGCAAATTCTGCCTAGCTTCGGACGTCAGCGTCCGCAAGAGGCGGAAGGAGCCGCGACGATGTCCATCAACGATATCCCGGAGCTTTCGGTGCTTCGGACCAAGATGCAGTGGCACCAGGAGCGCCAGCGCGTCCTGTCCGAGAACGTCTCCAATTCCGATACCCCCAAATTCCGGCCGCGCGATCTGGTCGAACCGAAGTTCGACAGGTCCGGGGCGGTCACGGGCTCGATGGGGCCCCTGACGCTCACCCGCACCAGCGCTTCGCACATGACGCCATCCGGCGCGGCCTCCGCATTCGACCAGAACAAGGACGCCGGTTTCGAGACCCGCCCTGCGGGCAATGCCGTCAATCTCGAGGAGGAGATGATGAAGGCCGCCAGCAACCAGATGGACTACGCAGCGGTGACCTCGCTCTATTCGAAGAGCCTGCGCCTGCTCAAGACCGCGATCGGCAAGGGCTAGGCGTGATCGGGGAACCAGGAGAGCCAGAGGTGCATCATGGCGAATGACAGCAGCGACTTTGCCCGCTCGATGGCGATCGCCACCTCCGGACTGCGCGCGCAGGCCGGACGGATGCGGGTGATCTCGGAAAACATCGCGAATGCCGACTCGACGGCGCAGGCCGCCGGCGGCGATCCCTACCGGCGCAAGGTTCCGACCTTCTCCTCCGCGCTCGACCGCACGCTCGACGCGCAGGTCGTCACCCTCGGCAGGATCAAGCCGGACCAGTCCAACTTCCGCGTCAAGTACGAGCCGAACAATCCGGCGGCGGATGCGAGCGGCAACGTCAAATATCCCAACGTGAACTCGGTGGTCGAGATGACCGACATGCGCGACGCGCAGCGGTCCTACGAGGCCAATCTCAACATCATCAGTGCGACGCGCCGGATGATCCAGCGCACGCTCGACATCCTCAAGAGCTGAACAGGACATTTGAGCCATGGCATCACCGACAATCGCCGCGAATGCTTACGCCAATCTCGCCCGCGTGCTGGAGAACAGCGGCGCCAGCAAGGGCAGCGAGCCGAACGGGCAATCCTTTGCTTCGCTGCTGAAGGACGCCGTCGGCAGCGTCATGGAGTCCGGCCGCAAATCCGATGCGCAGACGGTTGCGATGGCAGCCGGAAAGGCGAACGTGATGGACGTGGTGACGGCGGTCGCAGACACCGACGTCGCCGTGTCCACGCTGGTCTCGGTCCGCGACCGCGTGATCGCGGCGTATGAAGACATCATGAAGATGCCGATCTGAATTGGGGAGTGGTGAATGGCGAGTAGCGAGTGGGTGCGTCTCCCATTCGTCGTTCGCTACTCGCGATTCGCCTCCTTCGAGCCATCAACGAACAGCGGAATTGCCAAATGACCGGACCCGAGACCCTCGACGTCGCGCGCGATGCGATCTGGACCATCGTGATCGTGTCATCGCCGCTGATGGTGGTAGGCCTGGTCGTCGGCGTCATCGTGTCTCTGTTCCAGGCGCTGACGCAGATTCAGGAGCAGACGCTGATCTACGTGCCGAAGATCCTGGCCATCTTCGCCACGATGCTATTGGCATTACCGTTCATGGCCGACTCGCTCCACGCCCACATGCTGCGGATCTCGTCGCGAATCATCGGTGGCTGAGGCACAATGCGTAGATGCGCATCGACGTCTCGCTGCTGCCGGCGCTCGCCGCTTCCTTCATGCTCGCTTTCGCCCGGGTCGGCGCGATGGTGATGCTGCTGCCTGGGCTCGGTGAGACCAACATTCCGACGCGGATAAAGCTGTCGATCGCGCTGCTGCTCACGCTGATCATCCTGCCCCTGCATCGAAACGCCTACCAGGTCGACATGGGCTCGCTCGCGCCGCTGCTGGTCATGATGTTGCATGAGATCGCGATCGGCATCGTGCTGGGCGCGACCGCGCGTGTGACCTTGTCGGCGCTCCAGGTTGCGGGATCCGTGATCGCGCAGCAGATGGGGCTCGGCTTCGTCACCTCGGTCGATCCGACCCAGGGACAGCAGGGCGTGCTGGTCGGCAACTTCCTGACCATGCTGGGGGTGACGCTGCTGTTTGCCACCGACAGCCATCATCTGGTGATAGCGGCGCTGAACGACAGCTACACGATCTTCGCGCCGGGCGAGACCGTCTCGAGCGGCGACGTCGCCTCGCTGGCGACGCGCGCCTTCGCCGCAGCATTCCGCCTCGGCTTGCAGCTCTCCGGGCCGTTTCTGGTGTTCGGCCTCGTCTTCAACATCGGGCTGGGTGTGCTGGCGCGGCTGATGCCGCAGATGCAGGTCTATTTCGTCGGCGTACCGCTGTCGATTTTCGCGGGGTTCCTGGTGCTCGCCGTGGTGCTCACCGCGATGATGGGCACCTATCTCGACTACTTCATCGGTGTCATGCACCAGATGATGCCACTCAAGTGACCGGGGCGATCGATGGCGGAAGACAACGATCCCGAAAGTAAAACAGAAGACCCGACGCAAAAGCGCCTCGACGATGCGCTCGAACGCGGCGACGTCGCCAAGAGCCAGGAGATCAACACCTGGTTCATGATGGCGGGCGGCACGCTCGTGGTCTCGACCTTCTCGGGCTCGGTTGGCAGCGGGCTGCTGACGCCGATGCGCAACCTGCTCGCCAATTCCTGGATGATCAAGACCGACGGCAAGGCCCTGATCACGCTGATGCAGCAGATCGAATTCGCCGTTCTCGCGGCGATCGGCGTTCCCCTCTTCATGCTGATGCTGGCGGCCATTGCCGGCAACATGCTCCAGCACCGCCTGGTGTGGTCGGCGGAGTCCCTGAAACCCAAATTCAACAAGATATCGCCCGGCGCCGGCTTCAAGCGCATCTTCGGCAAGCAGGCCGCGGCCAATTTTCTCAAAGGCGTCGGCAAGCTGGTCCTGCTCGGCGCGGTCATGACCATGATCCTGTGGCCGGAGCGGCATCGCATGGAGGCGATGGTCAGGCTCGATCCGGCCGCCATGCTCGGCGCCACGACCACCCTGACCATTCATCTGCTCGGCGCGGTGGTCGCAGCGCTCGCTATCGTCGCCATCGCCGATTATTTCTTCCAGTACCGCAGCTGGTTCCAGCGGCAGAAGATGTCGCTCCAGGAGATCAAGGAAGAGTACAAGCAGTCCGAAGGCGACCCGCACATCAAGGGCAAGATCCGGCAGTTGCGGCAGCAGCGCGCCAAGAAGCGCATGATGGCGGCGGTTCCCAAGGCTTCCGTGATCATCACCAATCCGACCCACTATTCCGTGGCGCTGTCCTATGAGCGCGGCATGACCGCGCCGATCTGCGTCGCCAAGGGCGTCGACAATCTCGCCTTGAAGATCCGGGAGATCGCGCGCGAGCACGACATCCCGATCGTGGAGAACGTGCCGCTGGCCCGCGCGCTCTATGCCACCGTCGAGATCGACCAGGAAATCCCGACCGAGCACTATCATGCGGTCGCCGAGGTCATCGGCTACGTCATGCGGCTGAAGCGCGGATTCAGCGCCGGGCGGGGATAAAACTCCCGAAAGGTACCGGAAATGGCCGTATTCTGGGAATCAGCGTACCTTTCGCCCCTGCTGCCCTTGCACCTCAGGGTCCGATTGAGGCAGGGAGGACCCTGCGCGCCCCGTAGCGCGTTGATTCTCTGTCGACAGGCTGCGCCAGCTTGATATGACCGTCGAAACCGACCACGACCTCACACGCGAGCCCGTTGCGGCGCACGAGCCGTCGCAGCGCTCGGGCAGCATTGCGCTGGTGCTGCTGGTGGCTGCCGGTCTGGTTGCTGTCGCCATCGGGTTGATGACGCTCGGGCGCGCGCAGGCGCAGCCCTACATCCTCGGCATCCTCGCCGTGCTGGCGATGGTCGGCCTGTTCAACCTGTTCGCCTTCGCCGCCGGCATCATCCGCTTCGCCGACCGCAATCTCGATGATCCGATCATTCGTCGCATCTCCGATCATTCGTTCGACGGGCTTGCAGTCACCGATGCGCGCGGCCACGTGGTTTATTCCAATGCCGCCTATCTGACCCTGACCGGCGCCACCAGCCCGCAGGACGTGCGCCCCGTGGAGCGCGTCTTCATCGGCAACCCCGACGTCTCCGAAGCGGTGTTCCGGCTGCTGAAGGCCGCCCGCGAAGGCAAGCGGCAGCAGGAAGAGGTGCGCATCTCCGGCCAGGATGGCAGTCAGGGCCGCTGGTTGCGCATGCGGGTGCGCCCACTCGGCACCGGCAAGCGCGAGGCGAAATATGCGGTGTGGTCGATCGCCGACATCACGCGCGACCGCGAGCGCCAGGAAGACGTATTCCAGGAACTCCAGCACGCGATCGAATACCTCGACCACGCGCCCTGCGGCTTCTTCTCGGTCAATCCGGCGGGCGAGCTCGCTTATGTGAACGCGACGCTGGCGAACTGGCTCGACTACGACCTCGCCGAGATCGGCTCGGGCGGCCTGAAGCTCACCGACATCGTCTCCGGCGACGGTGCCTCGCTGCTGACCTCGATCGTGGCGGTGCCGGGTGAGGTGAAGACGGAAATCTTCGACATCGACCTGCGCATGCGCACCGGCAAGACCATGCCGGTGCGGCTCTATCACAAGCTCGCCTTCGGCGCCGACGGCGCGCCGGGGCCCTCGCGCACACTCGTGATCAGCCGTGCCCGCGACGAGCGCAGCGACCCCGACCGCGCCGCCGAAGTTCGCTTCATGCGCTTTTTCGACCACACGCCGATGGCGATCGCGACCGTCGATCGCGCCGGCAACGTCGTTCGGGCCAATGCGCGCTATGCCAAGCTCGGACAGGCCCTGGGGCTGGACAACGCCTCCAAGTCGATCTTCCGCGCGGTCAATTCGCGCGACCGGCACCTCTTGATCGCGGCCATCAATCAGGCCGCCGAAGGCAAGGCCGACATCGCGCCGGTCGAGGTGGCGCTGGAAGGGGCCAAGGAGCGCTGGGGTCAGTTCTTCGTCACACCGGTCGATTCGGCCGAGAACGACGCGGAAGCCGCCATCGTGCACATGCTCGAGACCACCGAACGGCGCGCGCTGGAGAACCAGATCAATCAGTCGCAGAAGATGGAGACGGTCGGCCAGCTCGCCGGCGGCATCGCCCACGACTTCAACAACGTGCTCTCCGCCATCATGATGGCGAACGACTTCCTGCTGAACGCGCACAAGCCGACGGACCCGTCGTTCCAGGACATCATGCAGATCAAGCAGAACGCGACGCGCGCCGCGACCTTGGTGCGGCAGCTGCTGGCGTTCTCGCGGCGGCAGACGCTGCGGCCGCAGGTGCTCGATCTCGGCGACGCGCTGTCGGACCTCACCATGCTGTTGCGCCGCCTGATCGGCGAGAAGGTCAAGCTCGACCTCGTCCACGGCCGCGATCTCTGGCCGGTGAAGGTCGACGTCTCCCAATTCGAGCAGGTGATCGTCAACCTCGCGGTGAACGCGCGCGACGCCATGCCGGACGGCGGCAAGCTGATCATCCGCACCGCCAACGTCGCCACCGAGGACGCCGGCAAGCTCGCCTACAAGGGCATGCCGGCTGCGGATTATGTCCGGATCGAGGTCGCCGACACCGGCACCGGCATTCCCGCCGACATCCGGGACAAGATCTTCGAACCGTTCTTCTCGACGAAGGAAGTCGGCAAGGGCACCGGGCTCGGGCTCTCCACCGTCTATGGCATCGTCAAGCAGACCGGCGGTTTCATCTACGTCGATTCCGAGCCGGGGCAGGGCACATCGTTCCATATCTTCCTGCCGCGCCATCACGCCGAGCAGGAAGCGCAGGTCGAGCAGCCCGCGGCCGTGGCCGGCGCGATCAACGGCGCCGCGAAGGAAGCCGCCCCGGCCGAGGCGAAGCCGCGCACCGATCTCACCGGGCAGGGCACCATTCTGCTGGTCGAGGACGAGGAAGGCCTGCGCGCGCTCAACGCCCGCGGCTTGCGCTCGCGCGGCTACACCGTGGTCGAGGCCGAGAACGGCGTCGAGGCCATGGAGGTGCTGGAAGAGCAGAGCGGCGCGATCGATCTCGTCGTTTCCGACGTCGTCATGCCCGAGATGGACGGCCCGACGCTGCTGAAGGCGATGCGGGAAAAGAACCCCGACATCAAGTTCATCTTCGTCTCGGGCTATGCCGAGGACGCGTTCGAGAAGAGCCTGCCCGAAGGCCAGCAATTCGACTTCCTGCCGAAGCCATTCACGCTCAGCCAGCTCGTGGCGGCGGTGAAGGAGACGATGACGAAGCAGGGGTGATGAGCGCCCTCACCAGTTTTTCGTCTTACGCTCAACGCCCTGCCGTCATTGCGAAGTGTCTCTTGCGGCGAAACGATCCAGGCTGTCTCTGCGGAATTGTCTGGATTTGCTTCGCTGCGATCGCAATGACGAGGAAAAAACGGAAACTCCCTCGCATGATCGCCGGTAGCCCGCGACCTCGGTTCCCTGCCGCGTCGGGCCAAACCCCCACCAAATATGGGCTTTTGCCACATCCCCGCGACTGAGGGCCGCAGCCACAGTTTCCGAAACCGGCTTCACTTTTCGGGAAGTCTGCCCATCTTAAGCGCACATCCCCATGCCGGGGATTTGGGAAACGCAAATGACTTTCTCGCTACGCTCCCGCAGCCTCTTCAAGACGATCGCCGTCGTGCTGGCGCTTGCGCTGCCGACTGCACTGGCGATCTCGTCCGCCGACGCGCGCGTCGGCGGCGGCTCCTCGTCGGGTTCACGCGGCTCGCGCACCTATACGGCGCCGCCCTCGACCACGACGGCGCCGGGGTCGGCCTCGCAGTTCAACCGCACCTACACCCAGCCGGGTGCAGGCATGAATTCAGCTGCTTCCGCGCCCGCGCGCGGCGGCCTGTTCGGCCGCGGCGGCGGTTTCCTGGGCGGCCTTGCGGCCGGCTTCCTCGGCGCCGGCCTACTCGGCATGCTGTTTGGCGGCGGCCTGTTCGGCGGCCTCGGCAGCCTGTCCTCGATCCTCGGCCTGATCATCCAGATCGCGCTGGTGGTGTTGGTGGTGCGGCTGGCCATGTCGTGGTGGCAGCGCCGTCACGCCCCGCGGGCGGCTTATGCCAACGCCAACGCCAATGCTGATGCAGGCGCAGCGCCTGGACCGCAGACGAACTATCGCAGCGGTCTTGGCGGTGGACTTGCCGGTGGTCTTGGCGGCTTCGGCTTCGGTGCCAACAACGCGCCGCTCGAGATCAAGCCGGACGACTATGAGGCGTTCGAGCGCCTGCTCGGCGAGGTCCAGACCGCCTGGTCGAACGAGGACGTGGCCAAGCTGCACACGCTCGCGACGCCGGAAATGGTCTCCTACTTCGAGCAGGACCTCGCCCAGAACCGCGCTCGCAACGTCGTCAACAAGGTCACCGACGTGAAATTGTTGCAAGGTGACCTCGCGGAAGCCTGGCGGGAAGGCGAGACCGACTACGCCACGGTGGCGCTGCGCTTCGCGCTCACCGACAAGACGATGGACCGCAACACCGGCGCGATCGTTGCCGGCAGCGAGCAGCCGGGCGAGGCGACCGAGATCTGGACGTTTGCCCGCAGGCCGGGCAGCGGCTGGGAATTGTCGGCGATCCAGCAGACCAACTGATCGCAAGCGATTTGACAAGGAAGGGCGTCGTGCTCAGGCACGGCGCCCTTTTCGTTCGGCCCATCGCTCACTCTGTGCGTCATCGCGAGCGCAGCGTAGCAATCCGGAAGGCTTCCGCGGAACGACGCCGGATTCTTCGCCGCGCGTGGAATGATGGTGTGTTTTGCGACAGCTGTCGCAACGACGCTGACGGAACCTTGGGGCGAGTGATACATTGGCTCCGTCGCCCCACGTTCACGGACTCCCCCATGAAATACGAGCTTTACTACTGGCCTGAGATCCAGGGCCGCGGCGAATATGTGCGGCTGGCGCTGGAGGAGGCGGCTGCCGCCTACGTCGATGTCGCGCGCGGCCCGCGCGGGACGGCTGCGATGATGAAGGTGATGGACGGGCACAAGGGCACGCCGCCTTTTGCGCCGCCGTTCCTGAAAGCGGGCAAGCTCGTCATCGGCCAGACTGCGAACATCCTGCTCTACCTCGGCGCCCGTCACGGCCTCGCGCCGAAGACGGAAGGCGGCAGGCTCTGGGTGCATCAGCTTCAGCTCACCATCTCCGACCTCGTCGTCGAGATCCACGACACTCATCATCCGCTCGGGCCGTCGCTCTATTATGAGGACCAGAAGGCACCGGCGAAGAAACGCACGGCCGACTTCTGGGACGAGCGCGTGCCGAAATATCTCGGCTATTTCGAGCAGCTTCTCGCCGAGAGCGGCGGCACCTATGTCACCGGTCGCCGCCTGACCTACGTCGACCTCTCGCTGTTCCAGATCGTCGATGGGCTGCGCTATGCCTTCCCCAGGCGCATGAAGGCGTTCGAAGCGGATGTCCCGGGCCTTGTCGGCCTGCACGACCGCATCGCCGCGCGACCGAACATCAAGGCCTATCTCGAAAGCGAGCGCCGCATTCCCTTCAACGAACAGGGTATCTTCCGCCGCTATCGCGAGCTCGACGGCTAGACTAGCCAGTTCGATTTGAGAGTGGCAGCCCTGACCGGACGTCGGGCATCAGGCGACGACGCTCCCGCACCGCATAGTCGGTATTGCGCCCATTCCGACGACGAAGATCGTGTTCTGCAGCAGCAGGCGTGCGATCATGCGGAGAGTCCCGGGATTGCCGCTCGCGATCATCGTCCTGCTATCCGGCAAAGATACGGCCGGACGCGCGAAAGGCCCGATCGACCGGATCGGGCGCTTTGGCCTTGGCAAGTCTTGTCAGGCGATCTGATCGATCCGCGTTCCTTGACCCGGCGGCAGCGGCGCAGGCGGCTGCGGCTTATAGGTCGGACTCTCGTCCTTGATCTTGGTCTGAACGTCCTGCTGCTTGGTCGAGTCGTAGTTCGGAACCACGATCGCGATCGGTGGGGGCGCAACGGTGGAAACCTTCATTCGCAAATCCTCACATATGGAAACAATCGAGCGTGCCCTGCGAGGAGCGAAATTTCCTTCAAGGCAATCGCTAAAATGCGAGGGATTCGCGCGGTTTGATGCGCCGTCGTCAGCTTCCGCGCGCGGAAGATTTGAGAGAAGAGCCGCTCTCTCCATCGCCATGCGGAACAGCGGGCATTCCTATTCGTCCTTGCCGCGGGTGATCGCGATGGACGCCTCCGTCTTGGTGCGTGTGCATTCCATGTTGAGCCGGCGGTAGCGCATGCTGACCTTGTCGCCGCGCAACAGGCCCATCCGCTTCAGGCAACGTGTCGCGCCCGTCGTGGTATCGTCCTTCGTCACGGTGAAGACGATCGCTGCCATCGATCCCACCAGCGTATAGAACTCCGGCTTCGGCTTGCGATCGCCCTTGGCGTAGAGCTCGATGGAATACTTGTCGCCTCGGCAGGCGACGGACAGTTCCTTGGCCGCCGGATGCGTCATGTAAACGACATTGGCGGCGCGGAAGTTCACCTTGAGGCGATCGACCTGGTTTGCCAGCTCCTTGGCGCCGTCGTCGCAGCGGTCGGCGTGGGCGGGAGAGACGAGGGCCACAAGGCCGGCGATGGCGGCGACCAGGATCGCGCCGCGGACGTTCAAGTTCAATGTCATGATGAAAAGCCCCTTAGCGCGCGCATTCAAGCGTCGGCGGGCCCGAAGCGCAAGGGCGGGGAACGGGCTTTCCACGTGCTGCGCCAATGTCTTCCTGAGCCCTATCCATCCTTTCCATGCCCATCGGTCCCTTCCTTTTCCGTCCAAAATGGGCTTAGAACGCTTCTACGCCGAGGCCCCGCGAGGCCCAAACCCGAGATCCGCCCCATGAACGCGCCCACCGCCTTCCCCGACCAGTCGAAACCCGTCCCGCCCTACAAACACACCCCGCTGTTCCCGCTGGGCAAGGACGAGACGCCCTACAAGAAGATTTCCTCCGAGGGTGTCAGGGTCGAGAAGGTCCTCGGCAAGGACATGCTGGTGGTGTCGCGCGAGGCGCTGCGTACGCTGTCGGAGGCGGCCTTTGGCGACATCAACCATTACCTTCGACCCGGCCATCTGAAGCAGCTCCGCGCGATCCTGGAGGACGGCGAGGCCAGCCCGAACGACAAGTTCGTCGCGCTGGATTTCCTGAAGAACGCCAACATCGCGGCCGGCGGCGTGCTGCCGATGTGCCAGGACACCGGCACCGCGATCATCATGGGCAAGAAGGGCTGCAACGTCATCACCGACGGCGACGATGAGGCGGCACTCTCGGAAGGCGCGCGCGATGCGTATCTCCGCCGCAACCTGCGCTACTCGCAGGTCGCGCCCTTGTCGATGTATGAGGAGAAGAACACCGCCAACAACATGCCGGCGCAGTGCGAGATCTACGCCGAGGGCGACGATGCCTACAAGTTCATGTTCATGGCAAAGGGCGGCGGTTCCGCCAACAAGAGCTTTCTGTTCCAGGCCACGCCCTCGGTCCTGACCAAGGACCGGCTGCTTGCGTTCCTGAAGGAAAAGATCCTCACCCTCGGCACCGCAGCCTGCCCGCCTTATCACCTCGCCATCGTGATCGGCGGCACCTCGGCCGAGCTCTGCATGAAGACGGTGAAGCTCGCTTCGGCGCGCTATCTCGACGCGCTGCCGACCCACGGCTCGCCGGACGGCAACGCCTTCCGCGACCTCGAGATGGAGCAGGAAATCCACAAGATGACGCAGTCGCTTGGCGTCGGCGCGCAGTTCGGCGGGAAATATTTCTGCCACGACGTGCGCGTGATCCGCATGCCGCGTCACGGCGCCTCACTGCCGATCGGGCTTGGCGTGTCCTGCTCGGCCGACCGCCAGGTGCTCGGCAAGATCACCAAGGACGGCGTCTATCTCGAAGAGCTCGAGCACAACCCGGCGCAGTACCTGCCGCAGGTCGAACAGTCGCTCGGCGGCGAGGTCGTCAAGATCGATCTCAACCAGCCGATGAAGGACATTCTGGCGACGTTCTCGAAGTATCCTATCAAGACCCGCGTCTCGATGACCGGCACCATGATCGTCGCGCGCGATAGCGCGCATGCCAAGCTGCGCGAGCGGCTGGAGAAGGGCGAGCCGCTGCCGGACTATTTCAAGAACCACCCGGTCTACTATGCCGGCCCCGCCAAGACCCCCGAAGGCTACGCCTCCGGCGCGTTTGGCCCGACCACCGCAGGTCGCATGGATTCCTTCGTCGACCAGTTCCAGGCCGCCGGCGGCTCGATGGTGATGGTGGCCAAGGGCAACCGCGCGCCCGCGGTGCGCGAGGCCTGCAAGAAGTACGGCGGCTTCTATCTCGGCTCGATCGGCGGCGCCGCCGCGAACCTCGCCGAGCACTGCATCAAGAAGGTCGAGGTGCTGGAATATCCCGAACTCGGCATGGAAGCGATCTGGCGCATCGAAGTCGTTGACTTCCCCGCGTTCATCATCATCGACGACAAGGGCAACGACTTCTTCAAGGAATTGAATTTGGGTTGAGGCTGCGTTCCCCGGACGCTGCGCAGCACGAAGTGATGCGCTGCTGATCCGGGGTCCATAGAGGTCTGGGTCCCGGCTCTGCGCCGCGTCACTGCGTGCCGCGTCGCGTCCGGGACACGAGGAAGGCGCTTAGCCTACGGTGCCCTAACTGCAATTCGTGACCTGGTTGGAGCACAGCGCGCGCCACCAGCCGCGGACGCGGTCGTGGCTCTCGACGAGACCCCAGAAGCCGCTGCAGGCCAAGAGGCGCTTGGGACCACCGTCGGTGTCGATCGCGCCGCCAAGCTCGCGCTGGGCCGGCATCCATTTGGCATCGACGAAGGGAGCCTGGAACAGCCCGCCCATGCGCGTGGCGCCGTTGGCATAGGCTGCGCCGACCTTGTTGGAGGCGACCCAGCCGCGCCCGGCATAGGGCTTTGGCGCGCTGCGCGGATATTGCTTCTCGTCCTCGTAATCCTTGCCCGGCGGCTTGGCGCCTTCGATCAGAAACCAGCCGTCCTTGAAGCCGATGATGCGGAATTCGGTGAGCCAGCCGCCCTCAGGCGTGTTCTCGCTGCCGCCAAGCTTGAGTTGGTAAGGCGGCGGCAGCGTGCCGAGCACGCGCGCCCTCGCTGACGGCTCGGCGCGCACGTTGAGGCCATCAGGATCCCTGTCGATCGACCAGGCGCCGAGATCGCAGGGCTCGGTGCCATCAGGCAGCGTCGGACGCTTGGCGGCGAGATCGGCGTGCAGCTTTGCGAAGTCTGTATCGTCGTTATCAGGATCAGGCCCGGTGCGCGGCTTCAGCTCGGCCGAGACGGCGCGAGTCGCATCCGGCGTCAGCGTGACCACGAGCACCTGGCGCGCCGCGAACACGCTTGCGGGCGTCTTCGGATCGTTCGATGTCACGGGATCAACGGCGAGGTAACCGGTCGAGCCATCGGTCCGATAGGCGGTGCCGGCCACAAGGCCTGACGGCACCATGGCGAGCGCGCTTGCGCGCCACGCCGGTTCGGTGTCTTCCGCGCGCGCCAGCAACGATACTGCGACACACAGCATCGTCGCCGCGAAGAGTCGGATGGTGGGCATGTGCCGAAAGCGCGGCGTTACGCCCGTACGCCCGTAAACGGAAAGCTGCCCATCGGGCCGATGCCCATCTCGCCGCTCATGCTGTCACCCGAGACCTTGCCGATGAACTCGAGCGTCAACGGCATCGGATTGGTGATGGAAACCTTCCAGTTGACGGCGTCGCCGCTGATGGTGCCGTCGAAGATCTCGGCGGTATTGCCCTCTGCGCCCTGCGTGCCCGTCAGCGTGCCGCCGGAGCTCAGCAGGGTCAGCGTCGCCTGGCGCTCGCCCATGGGCGTCGTCATGGTCAGATTCCAGTTGCCGTCTACGGCCATTCCCGTCTCCCGAACAGATTTCCGCGGTCCGCGACGATCCGCGGCCCGTCCTGAGCGAGGCTATAGCTCAACTTGCAGCTCCTGCCTAACCCTGCGATAGGGCATTTAGGCGCGGGCGGCGGCACGCCGGCGGCTGGTGACGATGAGGCGCAGAACGACGTATTGAAGGGCAAAGGCCAGAATCTTGCCGCCGCCTGCGACCACCGTGAGGTAGAACGCCCACAGCTTCAGATCGCCGGTCGATGCGACAGCGATCATCCCGGCGCCGATGACGAACATCAGCGCCGCCCAGGCATAGCCTGCAGCCGTCACATATTCCGGAACGGTCTCGACGACGATCGGCGGCATGTAGCGCAGCATCCATCCGCGCTTGAGCATGATGAGACCGATCGCGAAATGCGCGATCGCGGGCTTTGCCAGCATGAAGCGGGGATCATTGGTCAACAATGTGATCGCGCCCAGTCCGACGACGAGCGCGAGGCTCGCATAAGTCATATAGTTGAGCTGCTGCCCCTTGACGCGGGCGTAGATCACCTGCGCGAACGCACCGGCAATCGCTACCGACGTCGCCAGGATGACGTTGTCGGTGATGAGATAGATGACCAGGAAGAGGATGGCGGAGAAGAGATCGGAGGCGAGGCGGGAGAATACGTCCTTCATCGTCAATCCTGTTCAGCGCGCGCTGGGCAAGGTGCGGGCAGGCGTACCGTACTTGATCTGGCAATATTCAGGATACCACTTTGTGAAGTAAATCGCACTGTTCCGGGCTGCAAGAGCAACCGCAAGGCTCGACCAGAGCGGCAGGCCGGGAACGTAGAGCAGCACGAGGTTGGCGGCCGCCATCAACAGCGCGGCCGCGGTCCATGCGCCGGTGATGATGTAATTGGCGCGGAGGAAGCCGGGCATGGCCGCGGTCTCTGCCGGGACCGATTCAAGCGCATATTGCAGCGTGAAGGGGCGGCGAACCAGCATCGAGCCGAGCGAGATGACGAAGATGCCGACATCGACCGACAGCTTGACGCCGAGCGTGCCGAGCGCAGGATCGATCAGCGCGAGATAGAGACCGATTGCGGCGAACACAATTGCCGACCCTGCGGCCAGGATCTTCACGGAGCGACCGCGCGCGAGGTCGATGACGACGGCGGCGAGGCAGATTGCAGAGGCCGCGAATACGCTGATCGTGGCCGAGGTCGCCAGCGTCAGGAACGTATAGGCGCCGTAGGGCGCGAGGATCAGGAAAATCGCCATTGCCCACCTCGGTCAGGCCAATCTTTACAATGTAAAGATAAATAGTTCGGCAGCGGAGTGGAGTCAAGCTAGATCTTTACAATGTCAAAATGGTATAGGCGGCCTGCAAAAGCTCAAATGCAGCAAGCGCTTGTTCGGATGCTTCTTGCGCGATTTCCGTCCAAGGCAGGCGGGCGAGAGCCGGCATCGTCCAGGCGATCAGGAAACCGGCGAACAGCAGGATGCCGCCATTGAAGTTGGGTTGCCCGCTCTGCCGCAGCCGGACCATCTGCGGTGTGAGCGTGGCGCATGTCATGACGAGGACGGCGAGGCAGTCTGCGGTGATCGAGGGCGTGTACATGCGAGGCCTCATTGCTGAGATGCCGATGTCATTGCGGGCACGCGGCTTCCGTACGCCCCGGAATGACGAATGGAGAGCTACACCGCTCCCACCCAATTGCCGTGGAAACCGTCGGGCACGCGGTGCCCGAGCTGCACGAGCGCGACGGGGCCGACCTCGACGTCGGTGGCATTGAACACGGCGAGGTCGCTGCGGTTCTCGCGCGCCCGCCAGATTACCGCCAGCAGCCACCCGTCACCCTCGGCGGCATCCTTCGACCGCTCGACGAAGACGGGCTCGGAGATGGTGTCGCCGGCGGGCAGCAGATAATGGCCCAGCCTTCGGCCGCCGCCGTCGACGTGCACGATGCCCGACAGCGCGCCGAACATCGGCTGTTTCGGATTGGCGCAGGCGTACCAGCCGTGACGGCTCTTCAGCCCGGCACGGCGATCGTCGATGCGGGGGAATTCACCGGTGAGGTCGTCGAGATACGTCTGCTGGAAACGGTCGGTATTCCCCGACAGATCGAACGTCCAGCGGCAGTGGCGGGCGCGCGACTTCTCCGGATCGGTGGGCCGGCCGTCCGGATGTGGAAACAGCGGCGCCTCCTCGAACTGCATGACGTCGGCGATGATGCGGTTACCGTCTTCCCACGCATTCATGACGTGAAAGACGTAGCAGGCCTCGGCACGGAACCAGACGATGTCCTTGACGGTGCCGCTGCGCTTCATCACGCCGACATAGGAGCCCTTGTCCGGTTCCCAGGCATAGGGCGGCCGTCCGCGCATCGCGCGCTCCATGCTGCCGGTGATCGGAAGGATCGGGAACAACACGTGGTTCGCGGTGACGATGAAGTCGTGCACCATGCTGGCATAGGGCGCCTCGAACCGCTCGAAGCGCGTCGCCCTGCCGGATGCGTCGATCGATCCATAGGAAATGGCAGACGTCAGCGGTCCCGCCGCGTTGTAGCCGAAGAACACCAGTTCGCCCGTGACGGGATCGACCTTCGGATGCGCGGTAAAGCTGCCGGCGACGCGGCCCTGATAATTGTGATAGCCGCGCGTCGCCAGCGTGCCCGGCTCGATCTCCGTCGGCAGGTGCGCCTCCTCCAGCGCGAGCAGCTTGCCCGCATGGAAGATGATGTTGGTGTTGGCGACGCCACCATCGGAGAGATCAGCCGGTGCGTCAGGCAGCTTGCGGCCGAAGCCGCCGAACAGCGCGCGACCGGCGTCGTGCTCGGCCAGCCATTTTGGCGTGCGGACCCAGCGATTGCGGTAGCTCGCGCGTCCGTTCTCGAGGTGGAAGGCGTGCAGCATGCCGTCGC
Source organism: Bradyrhizobium cedriense (assembly GCF_054602315.1). Taxonomy (NCBI): domain Bacteria; kingdom Pseudomonadati; phylum Pseudomonadota; class Alphaproteobacteria; order Hyphomicrobiales; family Nitrobacteraceae; genus Bradyrhizobium; species Bradyrhizobium cedriense. The sequence goes on from NZ_JBTSWB010000001.1 coordinate 1,148,620, forward strand.
CCACGAACCAGTGCGCGCCGGGAGAATCGAATTGCGGATTGGGACCGTTGCGATAGAGCGTGCCGTTCAATTCGCGCGGCAATTCTCCGACGATCTTCAGGAAAGGCGCGTCGGCCTCGAACGGGATCGGCGCGATATTGTTGCGGCGCTCGGCGATGGCGTCCTGCTGCACGGCTATCCCTCCCTATCTTTACATCGTAAAGATCACATAGCGCCGATAACCGTTCCGGTCAAGTGAAATCTTTACACTGTCAATATTGCGCTTTATAGCTTCTCCGATGGGCAAGAGCGAAACCAGGACCGAATCCGCGCGCGCCGCGCGCACGCCGCGAAAGTCATTGTCGTCGGGGGGGATGCGGACGCGCTCCGCGCGCCGTCCGGCCAGTGCGAAGACCGAGACACCCTATCACCACGGCGCCCTGCGCGAGGCGCTGCTCCAGGCAGCCGAACGGGTGCTGGAGCGCGACGGGCTGTCCGGGCTCACATTGCGCGCGGTGGCACGCGAAGCCGGCGTCTCGCATGCCGCACCCACCCATCATTTCGGCGACCTGACCGGCCTGCTCAGCGAACTCGCAGCTGTCGGCTTCCGCCAGTTCAACGCGGCGATGGCCTCGTCGTGCGACGCGGCCGCCACGCCGCTCGAGCGCGCGCTGGCGCGGCCGAAAGCCTATGTCGCTTATGCGCAGGCTCATCCCGGCATGTACGGGATCATGTTCCGTACCGAACGGCTCGACTATTCCCGGCCCTCGCTCCATGAGGCAGCCGAAGCTTCGTTCGCCGGACTTGCGAATGCCGTCGGCACAATGCGGCAGGAGCAGATCAGCGGAGATGCGCTGACGCTGAACCAGGGCGCTGCGATCGCACGGGCCTGGTCGCTGGTGCACGGATTCACCATGCTGCTGCTGGATGGACGGCTCGAGGACATCCTCGATCGCTTGCCCGAGGGGACGACTGCCGAACGCCTGCTCGAGGCGATGCTGACGGCGCCGATCACGGGAAAGCCGACGGGTCTTTGATCGATCGGGGTGACGCAACCCTTGCAATCATTTAGCGCATCGTCGCAAGCTCGACGGCGCGGCCGCGCGTGCCGATGATCTTCACCTCGTCCTTGCCGCACGTGAAGCCCCGGGCGAAATCATCGGCGGCCTTGCGAGCGAGCTCATTGGGGGTGGGGTTGGCAACCGCATCGACATAGGCGATGTGGCAGACCGGGCCCGGCGGCAGCCGGGTCACGACCAGCATGGCTTTGGTCTTCGGCCGTCCCTGCTTGTCGGGATCTGTGTTGTCCGCGATGTGCCAGCGCTGGATGATCGCGAGCGGCTTTTCACCGGCAGTGCGCCATTCGACGGTGCTCTCCGAAGAGTTGAACGGCGCGAACCAGACGTTTGCTGCCGGTTCTTCCGCCGCTTGCTTGCGATTGCGGCCGACGGAGACGATTTCGCGCAGATCATCCTCGGCGATCAGCACCACGAGCCGGTCCTTGCCCGGGCATACCCGCGTCGTGCTGCCATCGAGGTCGCTGGGCTTGCCGATTTGGCGGCAGTCCTTCGGCGCCGTCGAGGTGTAGCTGCTGCCCACGGATTGGGCGTTGGCGCCGTTCAGTCCGATGCTGGTCGTCAGGACAGCCAAGGCTATGCGGATAATATGGTTCATATGAAGCTTTGAGACTGCGGGAACTCCGTCCCGTCAGACGTCTTGATTGTGGGCAAGGTTCAAACAGGGGCCCGATATACCTGACAGCGGCGCGGAATCGTTCTAGAAGAGCGGCTTCGCTTGGGCTCATCCAGCCTCGTCCGCGTCCTCGTTCTTCTGATCATGCCAGCCACATCCTCGAACAAACCTTATCGCGTCGGCCGTTCCAAGACAGGTCTTGGCCTCTTCGCCACCAAGCCGATCAAGAAGGGCACCCGGATCATCCGCTATTTCGGACCGATCCTGGATTCCAGGATTCCCGAGCACGACGAGATCGAGAACAAATACCTGTTCGAGCTCAACGGGCGCTGGACCATCGATGGCTCCGTGCGCAAGAATCTCGCCCGCTACATCAACCATTCCTGCCGGCCCAACGCGGAATCCGACGTCCGCCCGCGCGAGCGCAAGGTCTATATCCGCGCCATCAAGAACATCGAGCCGGGCGACGAGATCAACTACGACTACGGCACCGATTATTTCAAAGCCTATCTGAAGCCGATCGGCTGCAAGTGCGAGTCGTGCGAGAAGAAGCGCAAGAAGCTGCGCGCCGAGGCACGGGCGGAAGCCGCAAAGGTGAAGGCGCGCACCGCCAAGAAGGTGGCCCCGAAGAGCACGGCGAAAAAGAAGAAACTTAACGGCAAGCGTTTCGCCGGCAAGGCCGGCCGCGCCAAGGCGTAACGCTTCTTTCGTGGTCTGACATCGTCTGCATCGTCACGAATTAACTGATGCGGGTCCCTTTTCGCGCCCTGCTCAGTCCTCATCCTGCCACCTGCGTAGATCTGTCTGGTCATGATAGGCCATGCGGTCCGGCGTGGTGATGAATTCCATCGTCGTGCCCCAGGGCATGCGGCAGTAGCAGACCTTGTTTCCAGGACCTTTCTCGGTTGCATAGGGAATTGCGCGCGGCGCGGTGAGGGGCGTGCCTCCCGCCTTCGCGAAGCGCTCGACCGATGCGTCGATGTCGTCGGTGTAGAGAGCGAAGTGCGTGATGCCGAAGTCGCTCGCCCGGATCGGCTTGGCTTGCTCGGGACCGTGCATTTCGAAGAGCTCGATATCGGGTCCGGTGCCGATCTTGACCATCGCCTGCGCGCGCACGACCGTTCCGGGAAAAGCGCCGACGGCGCGCTCGAATTCGGGTCCTTGCCGCGGCGGATGCTGCGGTCCGAAGGACTGGTAGATCACCTGGCCGCCGAAAGCTTCCACCAGGAACGATTTTGCTGCTTCGATGTCGGGCACCGTGATGCCGATATGATTGACGCCGCGAATGACGGGTGCGGTCATGACAGTCTCCTTTGTTTTATTCGATCCGCCCGGCCCAGGACGGCGCGGGCGCTGACTTTCCATTGGCCTTCAGGAACTCGATCAGGGCGGCTGCGACTTCATCCGGTCGCTCGTCCGCGACATAGTGGCTGCACCGCGTGATCGAGCCGCCTCTCACATGGGTGGCGAATTCCTCGAGCATCGGCACCATCTGCGCACCGAACCGCTGGTCCCCACCCAGGCCAAGCACCGGCATCTCGAGCGGTTGCTTCTTGTAATCGAGCGCTGTCGCATGATCGGCGGCGAGCGTGCGGTACCATTCCATGCCGCCACGCGTGCGGCCAGGAAGCGCCATCGCTCTGGCGTAGATCTCGATGTCCGCCGGATTGAAGGTGCTGTGATCGTAGAACCGCTCTGCCATGAAGGTCGAAACATAGTCGTATTCACGGCCATGAATCAGGCGCTCGGGTAAGTCCCGGTTCATATGGAAGCTGAAGTGCCAGAGCCTTGCGGTCGTCGCCTCCCATCCGGTCCAGCCGGGAAGCGGAACGTCGAGGACGGCAAGGTGGGTAACGGCCTCCCGATAGATGGCGGCCTGTGCCAAGGCGACCATTGCGCCGATGTCATGTCCGCACACGGCGTAGCGTTCGTGCCCAAGGGCAACCATCACTTCATGCGCGTCGCGCGCCATCGTCGCCTTGTCATAGCCGTCGAGCGGGCAGTCGGAAAAGCCCGCGCCGCGCAGATCCATGGCGACCACGCTGAAATGCCCGGCCAGCAGCGGCATCACTTTGTGCCATTCCCACCATGTTTCCGGCCAGCCGTGAAGTAGAAGAATCGGCGGGCCTGAGCCTCCCGTGACGACGTTGATCTTGATGCCATTCACCGGCACCAGCTGCTGGGTAAACCCCTTCAAGGTTGCGATCATGATCGCCTTCCAGTCAGATGTTGACGTTCAAACAAGGCTGGTGACCAGCGCTCAGGGTTGGTCGAAATCGGTGGCGATCGTGATGTCGCGCCAGGCCTCGATATCGTTGCGGAAGGCAGCCAGCTTTCGCTCGGCGATCGCGTGCGCGACCGGGCCGAGCGGCAGATGAAGCGGGGCGTCATCGGCGTCGACTGCCTGCAGGATTACCGCGATCGCTTTGTCGGGATCGCCCGCCTGATTGCCGTTGTTGGTTTCCCGATAGTGCTTGCGCGAGCTCGTGGCGTATTCCGGCATCTCCTTGGCCGCCATCGTGATCGAACGGCCAAGGAAATCGGTGCGAAACGGCCCGGGTTCGACGATCAGCACGCGAATGCCGAACGGCGCCAGCTCGCCGGCGAGCGCTTCGGAAATCCCTTCCACGGCAAACTTGGCCGCGTTGTAATAACCTCCGCCACCGCCGCCCGCGATGCCTGCGCCTGACGACATGTTGACGATCGTTCCGCCGGAACGTCGCAGGACGGGCAGGGCGGCTCTGGTGGTTTCGATCAGACCGAAGACGTTCACCTCGAACATCGGCCGATATTCCTCGGGCGTGCCTTCCTCGATCGCGCCGAACAGTCCGTAGCCGGCATTGTTCACGAGCACGTCAAACCCGCCGAAGGTCTCGACCGCCTTTGCAACCGCTGCCTTGGCCGCCGCCGCATCGGTCACGTCGAGTGGCAAGGTGATCATCCGGCCGCCGAAAGGCTCAGCCATTTCCTCGATCGTCTTGACATTGCGGGCCGTCGCGATGACCCGATCTCCGCGCTGTGCCGCAGCGAGCGCGAGCCGGTGGCCGAAGCCACTCGAGCAGCCAGTGATGAGCCAGGTTTTCATGACTTCTTCTCCGAGTTGTTTTCCGACGACGCCACGCCGTCGCCGCCGCGAACCGTCGAGCTTCCCTTGGGTTCCACACTCAGGGTCGCCCAAGCGGCTGCCCTCACGGGTCGGGGGAAGCCGCAGAAGGACGCACCAGACGATGGCGGGGATTTAGGTGCTTAGATTTGTTCTTGAACTGACATAAATGTACTGTCGGCGTTCAGTTTTGTGCGGGTGGTCGCGATGGAATGGAGTGACGTCAGAATCTTTCTTGCTATCGCGCGAACCGGCACGCTCGGAGGCGCCGCGCGTTCTCTTCAGACAAGCCATCCGACCGTCGGCAGGCGCCTTCGCGCACTTGAGCAGGCAATCGGTCACACGCTCTTCCAGCGCACAGCGGACGGTCTTGTTCTGACCGACGAGGGCCACGGGATCGTCGCGCTGGCCGAGCAGATGGAAGAGGGCGCGCTGGCCATGGAGCGCCGGCTTGCGGGGCAGGAGCAGAATCTCAAAGGCAGTCTGCGCATTTCGTCAACGGACTGGTTCGGCGCCTATCTCCTCCCTCCTATCCTGGCGGATTTCTCGAAAGCCTATCCGAACGTCGACGTCGAGATCCTGACCGGCACGCGCCGATTCAGCCTCGCCCAGCGGGAAGCTGAAGTCGCTTTTCGTGCCGTTCCGTTCGACACTGCCGATGTCATTCAGCGGCGGCTCTTCAGGCTCGACTACGGCGTCTACATCGCGGAGGAGGCGGCTGATCCCAAATATGGCGATGGGACTGGTTTCCGGCTGATCACGCCATCCACGCCCCACTTTCCCGACAGCGCGTGGCTCATCGAGAGTTTCCCCAACGCAAAACCGGTCCTGCGATCGAACAACCGCAACGTCCAGGGGCGCATGTGCAGGCAAGGCGTCGGCATCGCTGTCCTGCCCCGCGTGGTCGGCAACCAGATTCCGGGTATCCGCAGACTGAACCTGCCGACGCCGCCGCCAGCGCGAGACATCTGGATGGGATACCACCGCGACCTGCGGCGTCTTGAGCGCCTCCGCGCGTTCATCTCGACGGTATCGGACCATCTTGTGGAAGCGGCCGCATAGCACGAAAAGAAGAAGTGATGTGACGTCTGCAACTGGCCCCATCGGCGAAGTGGCGGCACCTCTTACAAGGTCCGTTCACTGAGGAATAACAGACGAGATTTGCTCAGGTTGAGTTCTTCGCGTTGTGACCCGTTGCGGACAATATGGTCCCGAAAAATTATGCACCCTGAAACGGTGACGGAACGCCTCCGGTGCGGCGTACCTCTGGTTTGATCGGGTTCTCTCGGGGGCGCTTCATTTGGGTCCAACAACGACTTCGGGCGGTCAATCCGACGTGAGGCTGAAGATAGTGACGGTCCTATTGGAACTCCCCCGTGATAGGCAAGACATCAGGCAACAAAAGAAAGGACCGACCGTATGATCAGCCTAATAAATGTCTTCACGGTAGATCCCGCCAACCAAGACCGGCTCCTCGTTTTGCTCGCGCGCGCAACCGATGAATTCGTCAGCCGGGCACCGGGCTTTGTTTCCTCGACCCTTCATCGGAGCCTCGACGGCACGAAGGTGACCATGTATGCGCAGTGGCGCAGCGCGGAAGACTATGAGTCCATGCGCCAGGATCCTGGACCGCTACCCTTTCTCGAGGAGGCGCTCACGATCGCGAAATTTGAGCCGGGCATATATGAGGTCGTCCGCACATTCTCGCCCATTGATAGGTAGGCCTCGCCCCCGCGCGCGAATCCGGAATTCCGCTGTTGGCCCGGGGTCGACGTCAGCCCAGAGCGCGGCGATGTCCACTTCCGAGAGATCACCCGATCAAGGGCATGCTGGCTGTCGACGGCAGCCTCTGACCCGTTGCAGACGTTTGTCAGGTTCGGCTTGGTGCAGCGTTAGCAAATCCAGGTTATACGAGCCACGACGCCCCGAACGGATTGCCTTCGAAGGTCCGTGACCTAATGAAACGCATTTTTACATTTCTCATAGTGGGACCGCTGCTTCTTGGCGGAATGCTCGAGTTTCTGTTCGGATCGACGAGTGCCCTCGGTTGGTTGGTTGGGCTTCCGTTCCTAGGTTTTTTGGTCGCGTTTCCTAGTGCGGTGGTCGATTACTCTCTGGAAGGGCGGCGCTGGCAGCTCGCTCTCGTGGCGATGTCTGGCGTGGTTGGATCGGCTCTTGTGGGTTTCTCGTCCCAAAGCCACCTGCTTTGGATTGCCGCTGCTGGAGGGGGCTCGATGGCGTTCTGTTCATGGATGACAAATCAGAGTTGGTCGCCGGAACACAAGACGTGATAGCGACCGTCTTTTTGTGTGCTTCCGCTCTGGCCCTTCAGCGACCTCGGGAGACGTCAGCTTTCCCGCCGTTGTTAGAGGCTGGGCGGACATCAGGCGGCCAGCTGATTAATAAGCCCATAGCCTAAAGCGGACGCGGCATCCGGATGTTGGGCGCCGTCTCCTGCCGGCTCTGACTGGCGCGGGGCGAGGCGTCGGGCAAAACACCGAAACCCGTCAATCCCTCCCGACATAAATATATCGCTTTTCCGAATTTCGGATTTGTGGCATACACCCGCCATCCCGGCCCTGCCAGAGGGGCGCTTCGCGATCGTCACGAGATGCGGGCCGGGGTGCGGTGGACGCGGTAGCGCCGGCGCGATTGCGTGGGGACAGGGACGGGAGACCGTTGAGTCCCGGCGCGATGCGCATACGACACGGTGCGGTCACAGCGGTTTGGTCGATGGTCGGGGGTGCGCACACCAAGCCCCGGGCGCTGAGGCCAGGCCGTCCGCGGACGGAGAAGTCGTGTGGTCCCGACGCCCGGGGTTCTGGCGTCAAGTCTTGCGGTGATGCGGCGGCCCGACCGGGTCCTCACATCGATCGGCCGCAAGGGGACGGGGGCAATAGTGCAACGCTCCCCGAGGAGAGCACGAAGGACACCGTTAAAACCATCCGCGCAGGGAAGGCCGGGCGACCGGCATCACCTGTAGTCCACCCCGTGTGCATATCGTTGTACACGGACTCGGGTGCCGCCGGCGCCCGGCCTTCCCTGCGCCCTCCGGCAACGAAGGGTGCGATCGATCGGGCAAAGCTCGGGCGAAATGCGCCGCGAGAACGCGAGGCCATGCATGCTTTCGGATGCGATGCGATTTGATGAGACGTTCGCGTTCCCGCGGGCCGTGCCGCGTCATGTCACCAAGCCATCACGCCGCCACCATACTCCCGCTCTTCCGCAATCCCACATATTGCAGCTCGGCAAACACGCCGGTCGCGATTGCCTGCGCCACGACCATGAGCGCGCCGGCGAGGTTCGGCGACACCGCGCCCGAAATCAGCAATGCGATGCTGCCGACCGTCCAGGCCGCATTGCCGACAACGACCAGCAGGACGAGCAGTTTCGGTACCGAGGCGCGCGAGGCGAGCCAGCCGACCAGCGCGCCGTAGGCGATCAGGAACAGGCCGGTTTCAAGCAGCAGCGTTTCCGGCAGATTGAACAGCCTCGCGAACGCGCCTGCACCGAAGGTGAAGCCGAGCGCGGCGATGCCGCTGAAGGCGGCGTCGGCGAGAAGTGCGCGGCGCAGGAAGGTGGATGATTCGATCATCTTGGGTCTCCTTGGTTGGGGTGGGCTCTGGTTGGAACTCAACGCCGCCCGCGCCAGCAGGCGCGGAGCAGGCGAGCGAGGCGGAACGGGCAGAGGCTCCTGCCAACGTCGTGCTCGAAGGCGATGACCCGGGCGACGACATAGTCGCCGGTCGAATGCACCAGCGGCTCCGGCACGTTGAGGCCGCGCGCAAGCATCCGCGTTGCGAAAGTCATGGCCCAGGGAACGAGGTGGTCTGCAATGGTCCGGTAGAGCAACAGTGCGATCATGGTCATCTCCTGTTGCTGCCGAAGATGCGCGCGGTTGCGCCCCAATTCGATTACCTCGCGGGTAATGGAAGGGCGGAAATCCACATGCTAGATTTTCGACCATGAACGCACATGCTTCCACGGCACGGACCGAACGCAGCCAGCCCGTCCATATCGGCGACCATTTGCGCGAATGGCGGCAGCGCCGCCGCATGAGCCAGCTCGATCTCGCCGGCGAAGCCGAGATATCGGCGCGGCACCTGAGCTTCGTCGAGACCGGCCGTGCCGCGCCCTCGCGCGACATGGTGCTGAGGCTCGCCGAGCGCCTCGACGTGCCCTTGCGCGAACGCAACGTGCTGTTGGTCGCGGCGGGTTACGCGCCGGCATTCCCGCAGCGCACGCTGGAGGATCCCGCCTTGAAGTCAGCCCGCCGGGCGATCGACCTCGTGCTCAAAGCGCATGAGCCCAATCCCGCGCTTGCAGTAGACAGGCACTGGAATCTGGTCTCAGCCAACCGCATGGTGGCACCGCTGCTCGCGGGCATCCCGCCGCATCTGCTCGGTCAGCCCATTAACGTGCTGCGGCTCGCCTTCCATCCCGAGGCGCTGGCGCCTCGCACGGTCAATCTTGCGGAATGGTGCGGACATCTGCTGGAGCGGCTGCACCGCCAATGCGAGACCACCGCCGATCCCGAGCTGATCAAGCTCTACAATGATTTGAAGAGCTATCCCATTCCGGCGCGTTCGGCGCCGCTGTCGAGCGACAATGTCGCGATCCCCTTCAAGCTGCGGCACGAGGGCGAGATACTTAGTTTCTTCTCCACCACCATGGTGTTCGGCACGCCCGTCGACATCACGCTGTCGGAGCTGGCGCTGGAGACGTTCTTTCCGGCCGACGAGCGCACGGCCGAACGGCTGAAGCAGATGGCAGCAGCCATGACCTAGCGCTCTTGCCTCGGGGCGGGTTCTGCTTATCTTTGGGCAAACCCGCACCGGCCCGAAGGAGGCGCCTGACATGAGCACGCTGAAACCGCTCCAGATCGACGTCGTCTCCGACGTGGTGTGCCCCTGGTGCTACATCGGCAAGCACCGGATCGAGAGCGCGCTCGCGCTCGTGCCTGACGTTCCGGTCAAGCTCAATTTCCGTCCCTTCTTCCTCAATCCCTGGGTGCCGCCCGAGGGCATCAGCCGTGAGGCCTATCTCATCCAGAAGTTCGGCTCGGTCGAAGCCTATAAGGGCATTGCCGGGCGGGTCGTCGCGGCCGCGGGCGAGGAGGGCCTCGTCTACAAGCCCGAGCTTGTGGCGCGCCAGCCCAACACGACCGACTGCCACCGCCTCATCCTGTGGGCCGAGGCGATCGGCAAGGCGCCGGAGATGAAGCAGCGCCTGATGGAGCTCTATTTCCGCGACGGCGGCGATCTCACTGATGTGAACGTGCTGGTGCAGGCGGCCGCCCATGTCGGTCTCGATGCCGACGAAGTGCGCAAGCGCCTCGCCACAGACGAGGACGTCGCGCGCGTCTCGGCGGATGCGCAGGAAGCCGCCGAGAAGGGCATCTCCGGCGTGCCGACCTATGTCTTCGCGCAGAAATACGCCGTCTCCGGCGCGCAGGATCCGAACCTGCTCGCCCGTGCCATCCGCCAGGTCTCGGCGGAGATCAACGCGCAGGCGGCGGAGTAGCTGTTCTATTTACGAAGTAGGTGAACTGCGCGGCGCGCCGCTGCGTAGGCGATGCCGTGCGCCGCGAGCGCGCCGTGAACCAGCGTCACGACCGGATCGTACCGCCGCAGCGGGATCAGCACGTCACCGATCGCGAAGCGCCCGCGCCAGATCGGATTGATCATGGGGTGATCGGCGCTCGCCGTCGAGTCCGCGCTGGCGATGGCGGGATCGGCGCAGAGATGGCGGGTGAGGTCGAGCGTGAGCTGCACGCCCGGCGAATATCGTGCAAAGCGCTCGTCGATGCCGAGCTTGAAGAAGAAAGCGCGGTCCTGGTGACGCAGCACGATGCCGGCGGCGACCGGAGTCGTGCCGGCGCGCAATGTGACGATCTCGCACTGCGCGGTCTCCGCCAGCGCCGGCACGGCGCGGCGGATGAAGGTCGCATCGCCCACATGCTGGATCAGCGCGGTGCCGCGCTTGCCTTTCCAGCCGCCGGCTTCGAGCTGCAGGAATGTTTCGAGCGCCGGCCCGATCTCGTCGGGCCTGCGCGCAACCTCGAACATGACGGCGCCGTGTTCTTCGAGGCGATGGCGCTGGCGCCGCAGCTCCTTGAGCTTCTTGGCGCCGAGCGCCTCGCGCAGCAGCGTCTCGCCATCCCGCGTCGCATCGAGGCTGGCGCGGATGTAGGAGGAGAGGACACGCGGCCGCAGGCCGTCGCGATCCAGGACCTGCTTCAGCGAATTCATCGCCGCGCCGTCGAGCGCGACGTCGGTCAGCACGAGCGCATGCACGCCGGCCGCGCGCGCCTGCTGCAACAGGCGCGTGGTGGCCTCGAGCGGCGCGTCGCGATCGATCAAAGGGCTGCACAGCGTGCCATAGGGATGCGCGGTCGCCAGCGCGGGCAGGGGAATTTTCCAGGCGCGCCAGAGCGAGATGACCGGCATCAGCCCGATCAGCCGCGTTCCAGATCCGTTGAAGGCTGTCAGCGCCAATGCGTCCGTGCGGCCGCGCGCGGTGGCACTGACGGCGAGCTCCCAGCCGGGCAGGTAATATCCGTTCGGTTCGACAGCCCGCTGTGCGAGCGCGCGCCATTGACCGGGTTCGATCGCCGTCACCGGCACAGGCGCCCGCACCTTCGCGGCATCCCTTGCCGATGCCGGATTGATGGCTGCCTGATGCGCGATGTCGACCACGTTCCGTCGTCCCCGTTTACGCGGGCAATGCCCGTCTCAGGAGGACCATCCTTAGCGCAAAGATTGGAAAGATAGCGTTGGGACCCAGAATCAATCCGAGCGGTTCTGTTAACGTCCCGTTGAGGATACTGCATCCAGACCGGGCGCCGCCGTGCCCGCTTCCTCGGGCTCCGGTCTGGTCTCGGTCTTCACGTTGACCGCGACCTCCATTCCGAGCTCATCGTCCGGCTCCCCCCAGTAGGACCCCGAGAGCGGGATCACCTGGGCCGGCGTGCGGGCAACTCCGACCCTGATCAGATCGCGGTTTCCGACAATCCCGTTGGTCGGATCGAACTCGACCCAGCCCGAGCCCGGGACGTAGATCGAGCACCATGCGTGGGTCGAGCCTCCGCCCAGCCGCGCCGGGCCGTCACGGTCCGGCACGTAGACGTAACCGGTGATGAAGCGCGCCGCAAAACCGAGCGATCGGGCGGCCTCCATCATCAGCAGGGCAAAGTCGCGACACGTTCCCTGCTGCAGTTCGAGCGTTTCGGCGGGGGTTTGGGTGCCATGCGAGGTTCTCCTCCGATAGGAGAAACCTTCCGCGATCGCTTCGTTGAGCGTCATCAGCAATTGCCCTGTCGGACGGCTCGCCGAGGGCGCAATGAACTTCGACAACCAGTCGTCGACGGCAACGTCGCCGGGATGATGCCGGAGCATGTACGGTGCGAGATCCGGCAACTCGGTCTCGTCGTAGGCGAACGGATGCTCGTGGGCATATGGCTCGATCCGGAAGTCCGGCGCGTTCTCGGGTGTATGGTCCAGCCGGATCGTGGTGTCGAATTCCAGCACGTCGGTCCGGGCCGCAAAATCGACGATGGTTACGCAATTGCCGAACACGTCGTGGATCCAGCGGATTTCCGACGGCTCGGGGCGCACGTCGAGTCGGCACGCGAGCAGGCGCTGATCGAAGCTGTCGCGCGGACGAAACAGCAATTGGTGCTGCCCGAGCCTGACGGGGTGCCGGTAGCGGTAGATCGTGCTGTGGTGGACGGAATAGAGGGGCATCTGGTGTACTCGGGCTCGCGCCATATGAGCCTGCTTCTGCATCGGTTCCAAGAGCCCAATTGTCCGTGCAAACCGCACAAGTGCCTTGCATTTCGGCAGATTCGCAGGAGCGCACGCGGAACCAATGATCCCGCCCCGAGCTTGTCGACGACATCAGCGGCGATGCAGAGGACACGATCTTGAAGATCCGGGCAGGCTACGACATTGCGTTCAACTGTTTCCAGGACGTGCCGACGGTGCTGATGCTGAGCGTTCATCCGTCACGGCAAGGCGACCTCCTGACCGATCATGCCATCCGGGTGTCGCCGAACGTTGCGCTCAGGGACTACAAGGATGGGTTCGGCAACGTCTGCACGCGGCTTGTCGCCCCTGTTGGTCAAATCAACATCCGCAACGAGTTCATCATCGAGGATAGCGGGTTGCCCGACGAGGTTGCGCCTGATGCCGAACAGATCCCGTTGGACCAGCTCCCCGATGAAGCGCTGGTGTATCTTCTCGGCAGTCGCTACTGCGACACTCAGCGGCTGACCGATTTGGCGTGGTCGACGTTCGGTCAAATCAAAGGCGGCTGGCGCCGTGTCCAGACGATCTGTGATTACGTTCACGGCCATATCAAGTTTGGCTATCAGTTCGCACGAAGTGACCGGACGGCTTCCGAAGGCCACCAGGAGCGTATCGGCGTTTGCAGGGACTTCGCGCACCTGGCTGTCACCTTGTGCCGCTGCATGAACATCCCGGCCCGCTATTGCACTGGTTACCTCGGCGATATCGGCGTGCCGCCGGATCCGGCGCCGATGGATTTCAGCGCCTGGTTCGAAGCCTACGTCGGCGGACGTTGGTACACGTTCGATGCGCGGCACAATCATCCCCGAATCGGCCGCGTCGTGATCGCGCGCGGCAGGGATGCAGCCGACGTCGCCATTTCGACTGCTTTTGGCCCGGCGGAACTCGTGCGATTCAAGGTGATCACGAACGAGGTGCGCGACTGTGATGCCATCCCCATCCAACCTGCGATGGCACTGGAGCAGCCGCTGTTCGCTTGAATCGGCGAAAGCGCCTGGCGTCCCGGTTCCGGTAGTGACCGGCCTGGCTGTCCATCGGTGGCGGCGAGGTCCCACCGGTGGCTATTTCTCACCCGGGACGAAATGGTCGCGGGCACCTGCGCGTTCGCCGCTGACCGTGTCAGTGATGGCGATATCGATGTCGCGCGAAGTCTTCGGCAGATCGGTCGGGCCGACCTGCACCGACAGCCGGACTTCGCTGGTCTGATCCTGCCCGACCTCGACGACGGGCTTGCCGTCGGAATTCGGCGCCATGCCCGCGACGCGGACGGTCGCGCCCGGCAGGCCTGAGACTTCGATTGCGAACGATCGTTGCGGGCCCTTGTTGAGGATGCGGACGGTGTAGTCGTTGCGCACACCACCATCCGAGAGCTGGACGAACAGCGGATTGCGCTCGTGCAGCACGTTGACGTCCAACGTCGCGCGCGTGGCGAGCGTGTACAGCATGATGCTGCCGACGAGCGCGATGGCTGCGGCATAGACCAGTGTGCGCGGACGGATGATGCGGTAGATCGGCGGCTTGCCTTCGCGCCGGCGCTGCATGTTGATGTCGGTGTCGTAGCCGATCAGGCCTTTGGGCCGTCCGATCTCGCCCATGACGTTGTCGCAGGCATCGATGCACAAGCCGCACTGGATGCAGCCGAGCTGGATGCCGTTGCGGATATCGACGCCGGTCGGACAGACATTGATGCACTGATGGCAGTCGACGCAATCGCCGGCGGGACTGCCGTGCGCGCGGGCGGCATCCGCTTTCTTCACCGACATGCGCGGCTCGCCGCGGTCGCGGCGATAGGTGACGTTGAGCGCCCATTCGTCGGTCAACGCCGCCTGGATCCGCGGCCACGGACACATGTAAATGCACATCTGTTCGCGGGCGTGGCCGGCGAAGACATAGGTGGTGGCGGTGAGAATGCCGATCCAGAGATAGGCGATGAAGGGCGCCTGGAAGGTCGCGAGCTCCCTCACCAGCGTTGGCGCATCTGCGAAATAGAGCACCCAGGCGCCGCCGGTCCACCATGCGATCATGATCCAGAGGAAGTGCTTGAGTGCGACCTTCCGGAGGTGATCGAACGTCCAGTAACGCTTGTCGCCCTGCATGCGCTCGCGCCGGTCGCCTTCGACCCAGCGCTCGACCGCATAGAACAGATCGGTCCACACGGTCTGCGGACACATGTAGCCGCACCACAGCCGCCCCGCGACCGCGTTCATCAGGAAGAGCGTCATGGCCGCGATGATGAGGAGGCCGGTGAAGTAGTAGACCTCCTGCGGCCACAGCTCGATGAAGAAGAAGTAGAAGCGCCGATGCGGGAGGTCGATCAGCACGGCCTGATCGGGCAGGCCGGGCCCGCGATTCCAGCGCACGAACGGCAGGAGATAATAGGTCCCGAGCGTGACGCAGAGGATCGCCCATTTGATACGGCGGAAAGGGCCGTGGACCGACTGCGGATAGACCTTCCTACGCTTCTCGTAGAGAGGTCCCTCGATGAAGGTGTCGTCGGTCATGGCAAGTTCCCCCGTATCACAGGCTGGATTGCGCGTTCAGGAGAACGCGCAACCGCTGCTCAGGCCCAGCTTCCTGAACACGATCGCCGCCGGGCAGAAGCCGGTGAACGAGGCCTGCAACATGTTCAGTCCGGCAAATGCCGTCAGCAGGTACCAATACGCATTCACATAGGCGCCGAGTGCGAGACCGAGCAGGACGACGCATCCCGCAAAGGCGAGAACGGCTTTATCGACATTCATGGCAGGCTCCTTCTTTCTGGCTAAGTTACGAACGGGTCAGGCCGGCTTCAGTCCAGGCGACGATGCTGCGTGCATCCATCGCGCCGGAATGCCGGGCGATCTCGCGGCCGCCGCGCATCAACAGCAGGGTCGGTATGCCGCTGATGTTGAGGCGCGACGACAGTTCAGGTGCATTGTCCGAGTTGAGCTTCAACAGCCGGACGTTCGGCTCCAGCTGCTGCGCGGCGCGCTCGAACATCGGTGCCATGGCGCGGCACGGGCCGCACCACGGTGCCCAGACGTCGACCAGCACGGGAATGTCGCTGTTGGCGACATGGCGGCCGAAGGCCTCCTCGTCCACCTCGATCGGATGAGCGGTGAACATGGGCTGGTGACAGGCGCCGCAACGCGCACCTTGCGCCGCGCGTTCGGCAGGCAGGCGATTGATGCGTCCGCAACTGCCGCAGACGATCTGGCGTGTCGTGCTCATGTGCCGGTTCGGACCTCCTTGAGCTTGGTGATGTTCAGCTTGTCGAGAACGAAGCGCTCGTAGAACGGCTCGCTCTCGCCGCGCCGCATCTTGCGCAGGAAGTATTTCTCGAAGGCCACCTTGGCGAGGTGCACCCATTCGCCCTTGGAGGACCAATTGACGTTTCGCGGCGGGATCTGCGGCTGAGCCAGGAAGGCGACGCCGGAGTCACCGAAGTCGGCGAGGCAAATCGCGTTCCAGGTCGGCTCTGCCGTGGGCGCCTTGCCGCGGAGCAGGGCGCCGATGTTCATCGCCGTCGCCGTCACCATGGATTCGATCATGAAGCCCGTCTTTGGGACGCCGACCGGCACTGGGGTTGCGCCGACCGGCGCGATCGCGACGCAGACACCGACCGCGAACACGTTGGGAAAAGCGGGGTTCTGCTGGTGCTTGTCGACGACGACGAAGCCGCGCGGGTTGGTCAGTTTCTCGATGCCGCGCACCGCCTCGACGCCGCGGAAGGCAGGCAACATCATCGAATAGGCGAATGGCAGCTCATGGGCCTTGCGAGACGTGCCGTCGTCAGCGAACTCCTCCACCGACATCAGGCCGGGGGCGACTTTGTCGACGCGGGCGTTGGTGATCCACTTGATGTGCTTCTCCCGCATCTCGCTCTCCAGGAGACCCTTGGTGTCTCCGACGCCGTCCAGACCGAGATGGCCGATATAGGGCTCCGAGGTGACGAACGTCATCGGCACCCGATCGCGCAGCTTTCGCCGGCGCAGCTCCGTTTCGAGGATGAAGAGGAATTCGTAGGCCGGCCCGAAGCAGGAGGCGCCCTGCACGGCGCCGATGACGACGGGGCCGGGGTTCGCCGCGAGCTTCTCGAAGGCCTCGCGCGCATGGGTGGCATGATCGACGTGGCAGATCGACTGCGTATGGCCTTGTGGGCCGAGACCCGGAATCTCATCGAACGCCAGTTCGGGGCCGGTCGCGACGACCAGATAGTCGTAGTCGATCGACGTGCCGTCGCCGAGATCGACACGGCTCTCGGTCGGGTGGACGCGACTTGCGCCCTGCGTGAGCAGTCGCACGCCCTTGCGTTTCATGACGTCCGCCAGATCAATCTCGATCTCTTCGCGCTTGCGCCAGCCGACGGCGACCCAAGGATTGGATGGGACGAAATGATAGACGGCGCCTTGCGAGACGACGCTGACGCGATCCTCCTTTCTCAGCTGCGGCAACAATTCATAGGCCATCAGTGTTCCGCTCAGGCCGGCTCCGATTACGACAACTTCCGCCATGGGTTACCTCCGTTGGATCAAACCGCTTCGCCTGTTCAGTTCCGGCTGTCGTGCGGCGCTTGACTATATATTCGTAAGTTCGTATATACGCAACTATGAAAGTAAATGCTGAAATCATGGAGCGGGCGGCGGATCAGGCGAGCGAGCTTTTGAAGGCGCTCGCGAACCGACACCGTCTGCTGATTATCTGCCAGTTGATCGATGGCGAGCGATCGGTAGGCGAGCTCGCCGAATTCTTGAGCCTGCGGGACTCCACGGTGTCCCAGCATCTAGCGCTCCTTCGCAAGGACGGTCTGGTGTCGGCCCGGCGCGAGGCGCAGACGATCTTCTATTCGATCGCAAGCGAGCCGGCGCGCGAGGTATTGAAGACGCTCTACCAGGCGTTCTGCGCGCCGAAGTCCGCCAGGACCAGATGAACCTAAGAGAGTTCGGAGGAGGGCGCCTTGACCAGGATCAACACGCCCCTTTCCGATGCAGATGAAATGAGCTGCGCAGCGGCGTGGTGATGTTTTGCTCATGACACGGAAAAGTCCCATGCGATGTATGGCGAGTTATTTGGGCCTGCTGGCTGCCTTCGCGGCGATAGGCTTGTCTGAAACAACGGCGACGGCCGCCGAAGCATTCGTGGTCACGCCGCAATCGATCGCTGATCAAAAGGCCGTCTTCGCCACGGTCGAAAGCACCAGCGTTGTGCCGGCGCGCGGACGGATTGGCGGTACGGTGGTTCAGCTCAAGGTCAGGGAAGGGGATCGCGTTGCCGCCGGCCAGGCAATCGCGACCATCGGGGACGAAAAGCTCGTGCTGCAGATGAAATCGCTCGATGCACAGATCGAGGCGCTGCAGGCGCAGGCGAACCAGGCGCAGCTCGACTTCACCCGGACCGAAGGGCTGGTCGAGCGCGGCATCCTGCCGCGGATCAAGCTCGACGAACAGCGCACCGCGCTGAACGTCGCTGAGAACGGCCTGCGTGCCAAGACGGCCGAACGCGCGGTGATCAACGAGCAGCTCAACCAGGGGCAGGTGCTCGCGCCGGCAGACGGCCGCGTGTTGAAGCGGTTGATCACGATCGGATCCGTCGTGCTCGCCGGCGATCCGATCGTCACCGTCGCTCAACAGAATTTCAAGCTGCGGCTTCGCGTGCCGGAGCGGCACGCGCGCTTCCTCAAGGCTGGCGACAAAATTCGGATCGATGGCGCGGAGTTCGTCGGAGAAGCCGCCAAGTCGGGCGTCATCGACCTCGTCTATCCTCAAATCGAGGAGGGGCGCGTCATTGCGGATGCGACGGTCGAGGGCCTCGGCGAATATTTCGTCGGTGACCGCCTGCGGGTCTGGATCTCCGGCGGCACGAGAGCGGCCTTCGTCATCCCGTCGAGCTATGTGTCGACCAGGTTCGGCATCGACTACGTTCGGCTTCAGAAGGATAGCGGAACGATGGACGTGCCGGTGCAGCGTGGGCGCGAATTGCCGACGCCGGCGCTGTCCGACGGACTCGAGATCCTGTCCGGCATTTCAGCCGGCGACCAATTGGTGCGGCCATGAATCTCGGGCTGTCGGGCCGGTTGACGAGTGCGACGATCGGATCGCCGCTGACCCCGCTTTTCCTGCTCGCGGCGCTCGTCGTGGGGCTGATCGCCGTGGTGGTCATCCCGCGCGAGGAGGAGCCGCAGATCAGCGTTCCCATGGTGGACATCCGCGTCAATGCCGATGGCCTCCGAGCGCCGGACGCGGTGGAGCTGGTGAGCAAGCCGCTGGAATCGATCGTCAAAGGCATCGACGGCGTCGAGCACGTTTATAGCCAGACCGAGGATGATCGCGTGATGGTCACCGCGCGTTTCCTGGTCGGCACCAAGTTCGAGGACGCCATCCTGCGGGTGCACGAGAAGATCCGCGCCAATCTCGACCGAATTCCCGTCGGCATTCCCGAGCCGCTGATCGTCGGCCGGGGCATCAATGACGTCGCGGTGGCGGTATTGACGCTATCGCCGAAGCCGGAAGCTGCTGGCCGCTGGTCCGACAAGGATCTCTACGAGCTCGCCGACAAGCTGCGCGCGGAGCTGATGAAGGTCGACGATATTGGCCTGACCTACATATCCGGAGGCGCGGCGCAACAGATCCGGGTCGAGGCCGATCCGGAGAAGCTGTCGTTGTTCGGCGTTACGCTGCAGCAGCTCGTGGCCAAGGTGAAGGATGCCAACCGCTCGTTCCTGGCGGGGCAGGTCCGCGATGCCGGCATCGTGCGAAGCGTCGCGGCGGGCCAGACGCTGTCCGGGGTTCCCGATATCGGACTATTGCTCATCACGAGCCGCGACGGCCGGCCGGTCTATGTCAAGGACGTCGCCTCCGTCGTCGTCGGCCCGAGCACCGTCGAGCATCGCGTCTGGACGGAATCTCGCGATGCCGCCGGACAGTGGGCGCGTACGCCTGCCGTCAGCCTGGCGCTAGCCAAGCGGGCCGGCGCCAATGCGGTCGTCGTGTCCGAGAACATCGCCGAACGCCTCGCCGCGTTGAAGTCGCGCCTGATACCCGAAGATATCCAGGTGACGGTGACGCGCGACTACGGCGAGACCGCCAACGAGAAGGCCAACGAGTTGCTGTTCCACCTCGCCCTCGCGACGATCTCGATCGTGGTGCTGATCGCGATCGCGATCGGCTGGCGCGAGGCGCTGGTGACATTCGTCGTGATTCCCACGACGATCCTGCTCACGATGTTCGCCGCCAATTTGATGGGCTACACCATCAACCGCGTCAGCCTGTTCGCGTTGATCTTCTCGATCGGCATTCTCGTCGACGATGCCATCGTCGTCGTCGAGAACATCGCGCGGCACTGGGCCATGCGCGACGGCCGGCCGCGCTTGCAGGCGACCATCGAGGCGGTTGCGGAGGTCGGTAATCCCACCATCGTGGCGACCTTGACCGTCGTCGCTGCGCTGTTGCCGATGCTGTTCGTTTCGGGCCTGATGGGACCCTACATGGCGCCTATTCCGGCCAATGCGTCGGCTGCCATGCTGTTCTCGTTCTTCGTGGCAATGGTGGTCGCGCCCTGGCTGATGCTCAAGCTCGCGCCGAAGGGCGACGTTGCGCCGACGCATGCGGGCCACGACGAAGGCCGGCTCGGCCGCGTCTACCGACGCTTCGCCGCGCCGATCGTGCGGAGCAAGCGGTCGGCCTGGATATTCCTGATCGGCGTCGGCGTCGCGACGCTGCTGTCGACGACGCTGTTTGCGACCAAGTCGGTGACGGTCAAGCTTCTGCCGTTCGACAACAAGTCCGAAATCGCCGTTGTCGTCGATCTGCCGGAAGGGGCGAGCCTGGAGGCGACCGAGCGCACGCTGTTCGGCGCGGCCGAGATTGCGCGGCAATTGCCTGAGGTCACCTCGCTGCAATCCTACGCCGGCACGCCGGCTCCCTTCAATTTCAACGGCCTGGTGCGGCACTATTACTTGCGGGAGAGGCCCGAACTCGGCGAAGTGCAGGTCAACCTCGCTGCGCGCGGCGAGCGCAAGCGCGCGAGCCATGAGATCGCGCTCGATCTCCGCGAGAAGCTGAAGGCGCTCGGTCCGCCCACCGGCACCAGCGTCAAGGTGGTCGAAGTGCCGCCCGGGCCGCCCGTGCTGTCGACCCTGCTCGCCGAGGTCTATGGTCCCGATGCAACCACGCGCCGTGCGGTCGCGGCCGAGCTCAAGAAGGTTTTCGCGGACGTGCCGTTCATCGTCGACATCGACGATTCCATCGGCGACAAGCGGCCGCGGTTGCGGCTTTCGATCGACCAGGACCGGCTCGAATTCTTCGGCGTCGAGCAGCGCGACGTCTACGATACCATCCAGACGTTGTTCGGCGGCACCTCGATCGGCTACTCCCATCGCGGCGAGGACCGCAACCCGATCGAGATTGCGGTGCATCTCGGAAAGCGCGAACTGGTCTGGGACGAGGCGCTGGCCTCAACGCCGGTGCCGGCCAATACGCTGCCGGGCAGCAAGACGGTGGTCGAACTCGGCCAGATCGTGAAGGCGACCGTGGAGGAAGGCTCGCCGACGATCTTCCGCCGCGACGGCCGCTTCGCCGACATGGTCATGGCCGAGCTTGCCGGGCGCTTCGAGGCGCCGCTCTACGGCATGCTCGCGGTCGCCGATCGCGTGGATGCCCATGATTGGGGCAAGCTGCCGAAGCCCGCAATCAGCCTGCACGGCCAGCCATCGGACGAGTCCCGTCCGACGCTGCTGTGGGATGGCGAGTGGGAAATCACCTGGGTGACCTTCCGCGACATGGGTGCAGCCTTCGGCGCGGCCATCCTCGGGATCTACGTGCTGGTCGTCGCCCAGTTCAGGAGCTTCCGTCTGCCGCTCGTCATCCTGACGCCGATTCCGCTGACGCTGATCGGCATCCTGATCGGGCACTGGCTCCTGGGTGCGCCGTTCACCGCGACCTCGATGATCGGCTTCATCGCGCTCGCCGGCATCATCGTGCGCAATTCCATTTTGCTCGTCGACTTCATCCGGCACAGCGGCGCCGAAGGCAAGTCGCTGCGCGAAGTGGTGCTGGAAGCGGGCGCCGTCCGCTTCAAGCCGATCCTGCTTACCGCGCTTGCAGCCATGATCGGGGCGGCAACCATCCTGCTCGATCCGATCTTCCAGGGATTGGCGATCTCGCTCCTGTTCGGGCTTGCGTCGTCGACGCTGCTCACCGTGCTGGTGATTCCCGCCATCTACATCGCCTTGCGCGCTCCGCGCGAGGAGCTTCAGCCATAGCCAAGTTCAGCCAATGAGGATCCGATGGACAAGAACTACGTCGACATCACCAGGAACATCTCGACCAATCTGAAGAAACTGCGGAACGACATTCCCGACACAATGAAGGGATTTGCCGTGCTCGCGCAAGCGGCCACGCGCGACGGCGCGCTGGACAAGAAGACCAAGGAATTGATCGCGCTCGCGCTCGGCGTCGCCGCGCATTGCGACGGCTGCATCGGCTTTCACACCGAAGCGCTGGTCAAGCTCGGTGCGACGCGGCAAGAGATCGAAGAGACGCTCGGCATGGCCGTCTACATGGGCGGTGGGCCGTCGCTGATGTATGCCGCGGATGCGATCGCGGCCTACGAGCAGTTCCAGCAGCAATCGGCCGCCGTATAACGGCGTCACCCGATACGATTATACGAACGGGACCGGGCGACTAGTCTCGTCCGGTCCCGCCATCGAGCCTGACCGATTACCAGCGGTCGTCGACACCGACGCCGACGCTCACGCCGGGCGCGCGAATGCCGACTCCGCCGCGCGGGCCGTCGTCCCAATGGCGATGATAGCTTCGGCGCTCGTGATAGCGTTCGCGCGGCATGTAGTTATAGGAATCGCGTACGATCACGCGCGAACCGCTGCGCGTGCGATAGCAGCGGCCGGCGTCGTTGCAGACGAGCCGTACCTGCTGGACGAGATCTGGATTGGCGTACTCGCTGCTTGTGTAGATATCGGAAGCCTTCGCACTCGACGCGGCAGCCAAAGCACCCACGCCCGCCAGCAGCGCAATCGTAAACGTCCTCATCATGTCCTCCTCCGAGACTGCCCTCGGCGGTACAAGAAGGGGAGGCTGCGATCGTTCCCCGCCGCGATGCTTGTTTTTCCCGGAACCGTACCCTCATGCGGTTCCTAGATCCGCTCGTAAGGCTCCGTCCCGCAGATGTCGTCGGCTTCCGCCCGCCGGCGGTCCACGACCTTGCCGCCGTTGATCGTTACGACGTAGGTCTGGGGGCCGAGCGACGTGCCGGTCGCGGAGGTGAGCTGCGCGCGGACGCAGGCGGTCCAGCCCGGTCCTCGAGCCTCACGATGGGGCGGGGCGACGTGCACCTCTCGCGGATAGGACGCTGCGAGAAAGACCACGTCGATCTGCTCGCGCACCACACTCTTGACGTCGGGAGGCGGTTCGGGCGGCGGCTGCTCGGCCTCCTTCATGCGCATGAACTCGGGCACCGGCGCGCGGCTGTCGGCAACGCCGCAGGCACTGAGTCCAAGCGCGCCAATGACAAGCGCTGTATGAGTAATGATCCGCAACATCCCTGGAGGGTCCCCGCGGGCCAACAGATAGACACGAATGCGATCCGACGAAGTCCCGGCCGATCAAGATTTGCTGAAGTCCTGGAACCCGCGGCCATTTGCTATTCCGCGATTGCGGGCTAGTTTGTACCCCAGACGAGGGGGATTGCGCCGATGAGGATTTTGGTGACGGCGGCCGCGGTTCTGGCACTGGCAGCCGGATCGGCCGAGGCGCAAGGGCGCCGCCAACCCAATGACGGACCCAAGCCGGCGGACAACAGCCCCAAGGTCGACGAAAAGGCCTACAAGGCAGCGCTCGAGCGCATTCCCGAACCGAAGGACAAGTACGACCCGTGGGGCGGGGCCCGCCCGAGCGAGCCTGCCAAGAAGCCGAGATGAAGTGAGGTGGATGGTGCGGACCCGCCTGTGGATTTCGGTCGGGCTCGCACTTCTCTTGCTTGCAGTTCGGCCGTGCTTCGCCTGGGACAGTTGGGGCGGCGATGTCGGCGGCTCGCGCTTCTCGCCGTTGCGGGAGATCACGCGCGACAATGTGGGGCAGCTCGTCCGCGCGTTCGAATATCACACCGGCGATCTCGCCGTGCGCCCACGCGAACTGATGCGGCGGACCAAATTCCAGGCGACGCCGCTGTTCGTCGAGGACAGCCTCATCTTCTGCTCCCCCTTCAACGAGGTGATCGCGCTCGATCCCGGCACCGGTGCGCAGAAATGGCGCTTCGATCCGAGGATCGCTACCAATCAACGGCCCGCCAATCGCTATGTCTGCCGCGGTGTCACGTACTGGATTGACGACGAGGCACCCCGGGACGCCGTCTGCCGTTCACGCATCTTCATGGGCACCAACGATGTCCGCCTGATCGCGCTCGATGCGAAGACCGGAATTCCCTGTGCCGATTTCGGCAAGGGCGGCGAGATCGGGCTCGACATCGGCATGCCGCTGGAACGGCCCGGCGAATTCCAGATCACTTCGCCGCCCGCGGTCGGCCGCGGTGTCGTCGTGGTCGGATCCGCGATCGCCGACAACCGCCGTGTCGACGCGCCGAGCGGCGCGGTGCGCGCGTTCGATGCGCGCAGCGGCGAGCCGCGCTGGACCTTCGAGCCGCTCCGGCGCGACGGCATCGAAGCCGGCCATGCGAATGTCTGGGCGCCGATGTCTGTCGACGACGTGCGGGGCCTGGTGTTCCTGCCGACATCCTCGTCGTCGCCCGATTTTTGGGGCGGCAAGCGGCCGGGCAACAATGAGCATGCCAATTCGGTGGTCGCGCTGCGCATCGAGACCGGCGAACTGGTATGGGCGTTCCAGACGGTGCATCACGACGTCTGGGACTACGATCTTGCGGCACAACCGACGCTGACGCGCATCGACACCGGCGAGGGGCAGCGCGATGTGGTGATCCAGCCCACGAAGCAGGGCTTTGTCTTCGTGCTCGACCGCGAGACCGGCAAGCCGGTCTGGCCGGTCGAAGAACGTGCGGTGCCGCAGGGCGGCGCCGAAGGCGAAGCGTTGTCGCCGACACAGCCATTCCCGACGCATGTGCCGGCACTGACGCCGCAGACGATCTCGACCGATGATGCGCTCTCTCTATTCCCCGGCCTTGGCAGTTCGTCATGCGAACGTCAGTTCGCGCAAGCACGCAACGAGGGTCTGTTCACGCCGCCGTCGGTGCAGGGCACGCTGGTGTTTCCGTTCACCGGCGGAGGTGTGAACTGGGGCAGCGCCGCGTTCGATCCGGAGCGCCAGATCCTCTATGCCAACACCAGCCGCGCCGCTCATCTCATCAAGCTGATCCCGCGCACCGAGGCGAGCGGATTCAATCCGCCGTCCGGTCACGATTTCGGCCCGCAGCGCGGTGCGCCATTCGCGGTGTCGCGTGCGGTGACGATGTCGCCGCTCGGACTGCTCTGCAACAAGCCGCCCTGGGGTGAGATGGTCGCCGTCGATCTGAAGGCCGGCAAAGTGCTGTGGCGCTCGACGGTCGGCACCACCGAGGATCTGGCGCCGCTCGGCCTGTCGCTGCCCTGGGGCGCGCCGCTCGTCAACGGCCTCGCGGTCACCGCCGGCGGCCTCGTCTTCACCGGCGCGATGGATGCCTATTTGCGGGCCTTCGACGTGCGCAACGGCAGGGAGCTGTGGCAGGGCCGGCTGCCGGTGCCGGGTGTCGCCAATCCCATGACCTATCTCTGGAAGGGCGAGCAATATGTCGCGATCGGCGCCGGCGGCCACTCCGAGGCAGGCACCTCGATCGGCGACAGCGTCGTTGCATTCCGACTGGCTCGACCGGGCGAGGCGCCGTCATTGTGGTCGCGCACGATAGATCGTCCCGGCGGACGATTCGTTGCGGCATCAGCGGCGATCGTGATCGCGCTCGTCGCGCTCGCATTCGCCATGATGCGCTGGCGTCGCCGCCGTCGCGTCACGCGATCATGACCGTGTTGTGCATGCGATACGAACGTTCGTTCACATCGGGCGCGCTATTGCACAAAGGCGAGTCCAAGGCGCTTGTCGCTGCGCCAGACTGTGCGACAATCCTGTACGAAATGGTCGCAGGCGATCGATAGCGTGAACGATTGCGGCAATGTGACGGGGGTGTCGAGGTCGATCGCCACGCCGCCCGCCGACATGTTTCGCACCGTGCAAGGGATGCCGCTTGTCTCGAGGGTGATCGTTCCACCCTTGAAGACACGGTGACGTTGCGCTGCGCGTTTCTCGATCATTCGCGTTGGTTCTGTTGATGGTTGTAAGGTAGTGCTTCGAAATTGAGACCAACTAAACTCAATACTGGCGCTACTTGCACCGCGCTTCAGACTTTGTTTACGACGTTGAAGCGGAGAGCCGCTTCAACGGACTTGCCTGCGAGCCTTTCTTTTATGGCGTATGCGCCGATGGAGATACTGATGAAGACCACGCTTTCGCTTCTGTTCGCCGCAGCGGTCTCGCTGTCGTCTGT
Source organism: Bradyrhizobium cedriense (assembly GCF_054602315.1). Lineage (NCBI taxonomy): Bacteria > Pseudomonadati > Pseudomonadota > Alphaproteobacteria > Hyphomicrobiales > Nitrobacteraceae > Bradyrhizobium > Bradyrhizobium cedriense. The sequence goes on from NZ_JBTSWB010000001.1 coordinate 1,174,681, forward strand.
GCCCGCCCACGCCGTCAAGTGGGACCTCTCGACCATGAGCTGCAAGCAGTTCCTCGAGAGCGGTGAAGACAACATCCAAATCGTGCTGACCTGGATGGACGGCTGGTACAAGGGGGACGAAGACAACGCGATCATCGATACCGACGTCTTCATCGAGAACGCCAAGAAGTTCGGTGCCTATTGCGGAAAGAATCCGACTGCCAGCATCGTCACCGCGGCCGACGAAGTGCTCGGCAAGTGATTTCCTGAAATGTGCCGGCAGAAGCGCGGATGCAATCGCGCTTCGGCCTCTCGCGTCGATGCGAAATCGTGATGGAGAGCCGCGTTGCGCCTTGCGCTCACGCGGCTCTCTTTCTTGGGCGTGACGCTCAGCCGGGCAGCATCGCGAACGCGCTCGACACCATCGCGGCCGGCTTGCCGTCGGTGGCAGAAAGCAGCGTGACGCGGCCGAAGCTCATGGTGCGCCCGAGCCGTACCACGCGCGCGTCCGCCAGCACGTCCGAGGAGGAGACCGCGCGCATGAAATGCGTGGTCTGGTCGACCGTGGTCATCGGGCGATAGCCGCGATTGGCGGCGAGGATCGCGATCACCATCGCGGTGTCTGCGAGCGCCATGAGGGCCTGGCCGCAGACCACGCCGCCGTTGCGGCACAGTCGCTCCGAAAACGGCATGCGCAGGAGCGCGCCCGGCTGCCAGTCCGCTACGTCTGTCGGCTGCGCATGCTCGATGCGCTCGACCGCGAGGTTGAGGTCCTGGACCCAGGGCGCGAAAACCTCACCCAGGATGCGTCGGGCGTCGGCGAGGCCGAACTCGGCTTCTGGCTTCACTTGCATTGCTGTCGTGCTCTCCTGTGTTCCCGGATGTTTCGCCTCATTGTGCGCGCATCGGCGCGGCAAAGTCACCCGGTCTCGCGCCGGCCTCCTCGGCTTGAAAATGCCTGACTTGGCCCGGTATGATGCCTTGCTTGGGTCCCGGTGGATGATGTTGCGTCGGTGCGTCCTCGTCTTTTGCATGGCCGCGCTCGGCCTTACGCTGAGCGGGTGTACCAAATGCGGCCCGATCTGGGACGACTGGCTGCATGCCCCCAAATCGTGCAGATCCGACCGGCACTAGCGGGCCCTCGCGGCCTTGAACGGTCCCGGGTCGCGGCCGGGCTGAGCAAGGATGACACGGCGCGGGGCAATCCGCGCCTCATGGAATGATCAAGGAGTGGATGATGAAGCTTTTCCGTTTGGCCGCGGTGCTGGCCGTGCTGGCCGGACCGGCCTACGCGCAAATGCCGCAGCTCAATTTGCTGCAGGACGGTCCGAGCAAGACTCCCGAGGAGAAGGCCGCGGAAGCCGAGCGTGAAAAGGCCTACAAGGAAACGCTAAAGAAGATCCCGGACACCAAGGCGTCCAACGATCCCTGGGGCGGCATGCGCGCCGATCCGCCGAAGCAGCCGGCGGCACCGAAGGCGTCGGCCGCAACCAGCGCGCCGAAGAAGAAGTCCGGCACGGCCGCGAACTGAGCGCAGCGCCCGCTCGCAGGCCCGCGATGCCGCCTCCGATTGGGACTCCTCCTGATCCGCTCCGCTCCCTACATTTGGCTGAGCGTATCGCGTAGAGGAGGAGCGGGACATGGCCGATCGTCCGCGGGATCTCGCCGAGCGGATGGCGCGCCGGCGCAAGATGGCCGGCAAGCCCGGCCAGACGGTTGGCGACGGCTATCTGCGCGAGACCTTCACGCTGCCGCGCGCGGCGGCGCGCGAGAAGGCGCAGGCCTTCTTCGCCCGCTACCCAAAGGCCGGCTATATGAGTGCCGTCGAGACCTGGCGCGAACTGCCCGGCGGCGACATCGAGTTCACCATGCGGCGGCTGCCCAGCGCGGACTGACGCGGGCCCGGTCCGGCAGGCTTCGTTAATCGAAGGTTTCGGCAACGATCCTGATCCGGAACACCGGCACCTTGGCCTCGTCCAGCAGCTCCATGTGCCATTCGGAATTTTCCTGGAGCTTGCGGGCGATGCCGGCCGTCATGGCGGCGCAGACACTGGTCATCTCCTTCCAGGCGGCATGGCGATCGGCAAATTCCGTCGCCTGCTCGGCGCAGCCGGAATAAGGGCCGTTGCGGATTCTAAAGAAATAGAGCGGCATGACTGGTACCGATCGCGCATGATGCCTCGCCCCCCAAGGCCCTGGGAGCGCGCAGTCCAATCCCAAACCATCGTCAGATCAATTCCGGGCGGCTACGGACACTCCGCATGACCCTGCCCCCCGCAGGACGCTGCGACAGGGCGCGCGAGCTCCGTGGTTCTCCGACCATGAACAGAGTTCCTGAATTCCATATCGATCCGGGCGCCAAGCGGGGCGTACCGCTCCCCAAGGAGTTCCGGAGTCCTCCAGGTGACGGCATGTGCCTTGCTTGGCTTGACGGCAGCAAGCAACCTTGGACGCCTCATGCTCGGCATTCCCCGCCGCTACGCTCATTTCGTCTTCGGCATCATCCAGTCCGGACTGACCTCGCTGATCGCGGCGGGAATCGCCAGCTTCCCCGCCGCAAGCGCGATGATCTTCGTTCGGCACTGGATGGTATCGTGGCTGATCGCATGGGCCGCGATGGTGCCCGTCGTGCTGCTGGCGGCGCCCGCCATCCGCGTCTTCTCGCTGCGCCTGACGCAGGAGGAGAGGGACCCGCGAGCCGGCCGGCAGGCATGAAAAGCGGGGCAGGGGCTGCAGTGCTGGGCTGCACACCTATCGGCAGCAATAGGCCGCGATAGCAGGGCCGCAGACTGGCCCCGCACCCGTCCCAATTTCGACATGCGCTCGCACAATTGCGGACACACCCGTCGGCAAGATTTTGTCCGTTCGGCGCGGCCATGGGGGAAACGTGGCTCGCCGAAAACGGGGTAGCATCATGGATAACGTAGAGCGGTCATTTGCCGCCGCGACGGCGGCTGGCTTCGTGGTGCTGGTGATCGGCTTGGTGCTGCTGGCGCTGCTGTAGAGGCGTGCGCATGCCGGGACGGCGGCCGTGCTTTCTGACGCATGGCGGCGCTCGCACTCCAAAACTGCAAAACAACCCCATGCACAGTAGGCCACTTTGCAATTCCCGTGATTTTCCAATGGGTTGCAAGAGGTATTTGGATACCCAAAACGTCGCGGACCTTCTTCGCGGTCCATTCACCTGACATTTAATGCCTGATCGGTCGGCGGTCGCTCCGGCCAAGGGACGGGCGGGCTGCTGCGCGCCGAGAATCGCTCGCGCGTCTCCGGAACGAGGCTCAGTGGATCTTGGCCTCGTTCAGGGGAAGATGGAGCTCTGCGGCCCGTTCTGCACGGTCCTTCCTGCGGAACTCGTTCTCGTGGCGCTCGAACTTCACCATCTCCTCGTGCGCCGCTTCGAGCAGGCGATTGCGCCTGATGGCGCCGTGCATGTGTTCCGTCATGACTGAAGTCCCAGAGTTGCGGTCCCATCCTGGAGAAGGCCGGAGACCCCGAAAAGGTTCGGTGCAGCAGGCTTGCGAGATCATGACCGCGCGCCGGACGCGCGTCTTTGATGCGCGTCATCCTTCGTGCTTGGGACGAGGATCCCGGCAGATGCCCGGCTATTTCGGAGGCTGAAGCCCGGGCGATTTGACCCAGTCGTGCAGATGATTGGCGACGTCGGCCTGGCGAGCCTTCTTGAGCAGAGCGTCTCGCTCGGGACCAGGCGGAAGGTTGGAGGCCTGCTGCCGGACCTGCTTTACCCATGCGGAAAGCCGGTCTTGAAGCGTCAGCTGCTGCTTGAAACGTCGCCGCTTGAACATGGCGCTCTCCATGCGAGGAAGGCGGAAGCGCAGGAACGGCGTTCTCGTCACCGATAGCAGCCACGGTCCGTGCGGAGATGATCCATTAGGATCCATAAATGGATCCGCGTCTGTTCAGTTGTGCACGGAATCCAGGACCGACGACGACGGGGAATTCATCCCAGCACGCCGGAGCCTAAGATGGATGGCCGCAATCGTCGCACGAGGCCGGAATTTCGCTGCCGTCCTGATCAAGGCACATTCTGCCGGATGGGATGGTGCAAATTTTTAGGGCAGCCGATTCACATTTGTTGTGGCAACAATTCTTAAACCGGGAAAAAGTGGCATTCCGGGGCTGGCTAAGCGATTTCAGTTCGGAATAATTGAAACCCGGAAAGCATGAGGGGCCGTTGTCTCGGAACAGCGGCCCTTTGCTTTGGGACCCGCGGAAGGGAATCGGGACAACTGAACTTTGCCGTTATCGTCACCTGGTGCAGGTCGAGGGCCGGACTTCCCCCTTAAAGAACATATTGCGAACCTAGAACAAATGGGGTACATTGCTTTTATCGCCGAGCTGCCTCGCCAATTGTTTGTCCCTCACGCGAATCCTCGCCATAAGGAGCACGACCCAATGTCCGCAACTGCCCTGCGTATCGTCGAAGGATCTTCCATGGACAAGAGTAAAGCTCTGGCCGCAGCGCTCTCCCAGATCGAGCGCCAGTTCGGCAAGGGCTCGGTGATGAAGCTGGGCAAGAACGACCGTTCCATGGACATCGAGGCGGTGTCGTCCGGCTCGCTCGGGCTCGACATCGCGCTCGGCATCGGCGGTCTGCCCAGGGGGCGCATCGTCGAGATCTATGGGCCGGAATCCTCGGGCAAGACCACGCTGGCACTGCATACGGTGGCGGAAGCGCAGAAGAAGGGCGGCATCTGCGCGTTCATCGATGCCGAGCACGCGCTCGACCCGGTCTATGCCCGCAAGCTCGGTGTCAACATCGACGAACTCCTGATCTCCCAGCCGGACACCGGCGAGCAGGCGCTGGAGATCTGCGACACGCTGGTGCGCTCCGGCGCGGTCGACGTGCTGGTGGTCGATTCGGTTGCGGCCCTGGTGCCGAAGGCCGAACTCGAGGGCGAGATGGGCGATGCGCTGCCGGGCTTGCAGGCCCGCCTGATGAGCCAGGCGCTGCGCAAGCTCACGGCCTCCATCAACAAGTCCAACACCATGGTGATCTTCATCAACCAGATCCGCATGAAGATCGGCGTGATGTACGGTTCGCCCGAGACCACCACCGGCGGCAACGCGCTGAAGTTCTACGCTTCGGTCCGTCTCGACATTCGCCGCATCGGCGCGATCAAGGAGCGCGACGAAGTGGTCGGCAACACCACGCGCGTCAAGGTGGTGAAGAACAAGCTGGCGCCGCCCTTCAAGCAGGTCGAGTTCGACATCATGTACGGCGAGGGCGTCTCCAAGATGGGCGAGATCCTCGATCTCGGCGTCAAGGCCGGCATCGTCGAGAAGTCTGGCGCCTGGTTCTCCTATGACAGCCAGCGTCTCGGTCAGGGCCGCGAGAATTCCAAGGCGTTCCTGAAGGCCAATCCCGACATGACCGCCAAGATCGAGACGGCGATCCGCCAGAACTCCGGCCTGATCGCCGAGCAGATCCTGGCCGGCACGCCCGAGCGCGACGCCGACGGCGAGGAGCCGACGGAGGAGTAAGGCTTAACGCGAAGGCTTTTCGCGAGGAGCGGGCGCTGAGGACGTTGAGTTGCCGACGTCGTCAGTGCCCGTTTCGTTTTGGGCTGTCGTGATCGGGTGATGCGATGAAGCTCTGATCCTGACCAGTTCGTCCGGAGTTGGGCTCGCCAAACCGGGATTGGCCGAAAGCTGTGGCGTTGGGATCGCGAAAGCCGGTTGTTGATTGCGCCTTAGGTCCAGATTCGTAGGGTGGATTGGCCGAAGGCGTAGTCTTCCACTGTTCGTCTCTGCGGACGCAGACGTGGTGGGTCACGCCGGCGGACTGCGCTTCGCGCCGCCGCCAGCTCCCCCCTTTGCGAACCTTTACTCCGCCGCTTCCGCGTAATCGCTCACCGGCGGACACGAGCATACCAGGTTGCGGTCGCCGTAGACGTTGTCGACGCGTCCCACCGGGCTCCAATATTTGTCGGTGCGTGAGGTGCCCGCGGGGAAGCAGCCCTCGCTGCGGCTATAGGCGCGCTTCCAATCATCGTCCGCGATGTCGTGCACGGTGTGGGGGGCGTGGCGCAGCGGCGAGGCTTCGATCTTGAAGCGGCCGGCCTCGACTTCGGCGATCTCCTTCCGGATCGCGATCATGGCGTCGCAGAAGCGGTCGAGCTCGGCCTTGGATTCCGACTCGGTCGGCTCGATCATCAGCGTGCCCGGCACCGGGAAGCTCATGGTGGGCGCGTGGAAGCCGTAGTCGATCAGCCGCTTGGCGATGTCGTCGACGGTGACGCCGGACGTGGTCTTGAGCGCGCGCGGATCGACGATGCACTCGTGTGCGACGCGACCCCGGGCGTTCTTGTAGAGCACCGGGAAGTGCGGATCGAGCCTTGCTGCGATGTAGTTGGCGTTGAGGATCGCAATCTCGGTGGCGCGCTTCAATCCTTCGCCGCCCATCATCAGGATGTAGATGTAGGAGATGGTCAGGATCGACGCCGAGCCGAATGGCGCAGCCGAAACCGGTCCGACCGGGGCATCCGCCTTCGTTGCCGGATGGCGATTTTCAGGATGACTTGGCAGGAACGGCGCGAGATGCGCCTTGACGCCGATCGGGCCCATGCCGGGGCCGCCGCCGCCATGGGGGATGCAGAAGGTCTTGTGCAGGTTGAGATGGCTGACGTCGGCGCCGTAATCGCCAGGCCTGCTAAGGCCGACCTGCGCGTTCAGGTTGGCACCGTCGAGATACACCTGGCCGCCATGGCCATGCACGATGTCGCAGATCTCGCGGATATGCTCCTCGAACACGCCGTGGGTCGAGGGATAGGTGATCATGATCGCGGCGAGATCGTTGGAATGCTTTTCCGCCTTGGCACGGAGGTCGTTGACGTCGACGTCGCCGTTCTTCTCGCAGGCGACCACCACCACCTCCATGCCGACCATTGCGGCCGAGGCCGGGTTGGTGCCATGGGCGGAGGAGGGAATCAGGCAGATCTTGCGATGCGCCTCGCCGCGCGCGACATGATAGCCGCGGATCGCGAGCAGCCCGGCATATTCGCCTTGCGCGCCGGAATTCGGCTGCAGCGAGATGGCGTCATAGCCGGTGATGTCGCACAGCCATTTTTCCAGACGCGCGAACAGCGCGTGATAGCCGGCGGCCTGCTCGCGCGGGACGAACGGATGCAGTGAGGCGAATTCCGGCCAGGTCAGTGGCATCATCTCGGTGGTCGCGTTCAGCTTCATGGTGCAGGAGCCGAGCGGGATCATGGCACGGTCGAGCGCGAGATCGCGATCGCTGAGCTTGCGCATGTAGCGCAGCATCTCGGTCTCCGAGCGATGCGCGTGGAACACCGGATGGGTGAGGAACGGCGTGGTGCGCTTCAGCGTCTCCGGCAGCGCCTCGCGCGTCTCGGCGTCGATTTCGGCATAGGCGAGCGTGCCGCCGAAGGCGCGCCAGACGGCTTCCACCGTCGCAGGCGTGGTAGCCTCGTCGAGTGCGATGCGCAGCGCCGTGTCGCTGACGCCGAGATTGATCCGTTCGGCCGCGGCGCGCGCAACGATCTCGGCGCGCTTGGCCCCGGCATCGATGCTGAGCGTGTCGAAGAAGCTTTCGGACCGCGGCGCAAAGCCGAGCTTGCGCAGGCCGCTCGCGAGTACGGCGGTGCGGCGATGCACGTTGCGCGCGATCTGCGAGAGTCCCTCGGGTCCGTGATAGACCGCATACATCGAGGCGATCACGGCGAGCAGCACCTGCGCGGTGCAGATGTTGGAGGTCGCCTTCTCGCGGCGGATGTGCTGCTCGCGGGTCTGGAGCGCAAGCCGGTAGGCCGGCATCCCGCGGGAATCGACGGAGAGGCCGACGATGCGGCCGGGCAGCGAGCGCTTGAGCGCATCGCGCACGGCCATATAGGCCGCGTGCGGCCCGCCATAGCCCATTGGCACGCCGAAGCGCTGCGCCGATCCGATCGCGATGTCGGCGCCGAGCTCGCCCGGCGAGGCGAGCAGCGTCAGCGCCAGCAGGTCCGCCGCGACGATCGCGAGCGCGCCCTTGGCCTTCAGCGCCGCGATCGCGGGCCTGAGATCGCGCAATGCGCCGGAAGAACCCGGATACTGCAGCAGGGCGCCGAGCACGTCTGCCTGGCCGAGATCGGTGAGGGGGTCGCCGACGATCAGCTCCCAGCCCAGCGGCTCGGCGCGGGTGCGCATCACGGCAAGCGTCTGCGGATGCACGTCCTTGTCGACGAAGAAGGCCTTCGCCTTGACCTGCGAGTGCCGCTCCGCCAGCGCCATGGCTTCGGCCGCCGCGGTGGCTTCGTCGAGCAGTGAGGCGTTGGCGACGTCGAGCCCGGTGAGGTCGCAGATCATGGTCTGGAAGTTGAGCAGCGCCTCCAGCCGGCCCTGGCTGATCTCGGGCTGGTAGGGCGTGTAGGCCGTGTACCAGGCCGGGTTCTCGAGGATGTTGCGCTGGATCACCGCGGGCAGGATGGTGCCGGAATAGCCTTGGCCGATCAGCGAGGTGAAGACCTGGTTCTGACGCGCGAGCTCGGCCATGTGCGCGATCGCCTCGGTTTCGCCGAGCGGCTTGCCGAGGTCGAGCGGAGCGGCCTGCCGGATCGAGGCCGGCAGCGTCTCGTCCATGAGCGTGTCGACGCTTTTCGCGCCGACGGTTTCGAGCATAGCGGTGACATCGCGCGCCGAGGGGCCGATGTGGCGGCGGACGAAAGAGGCGGCGTTGTCGCCGTTGGATTTGCGGTGCGCGGTCATCATGGGTCCTCGCTTTAGGAGTTGCTGTCATGCCCCGCGAAGGCGGGGCATCCAGTAAACGCCGCCGCCAGTGCTCGAAACGAGAGGCCGCGGCGTACTGGATCATCCGCCTTCGCGGATGATGACAGTGAGTATGTTGAGACGGCTCGGCTCATATCCTCACGCCGTATGCGCTTTGTAGGCGGCTTCATCCATGAGGCCGCCGAGTTCGCTCTTGTCGGCAATCTTGATCTTGAAGAACCACGCCGCACCCTGCGCATCCGAATTGACCCGCGCCGGCTCGGCGGCGAGCGCCTCGTTGGCCTCCAGTACCTCACCTGTGACTGGCGCGTAGACGTCGGAGGCGGCCTTCACGGATTCGACGACGGCGGCGGCTTCCGACTTCTTCAGCGAACGGCCGACCTTGGGCAATTCGACGAACACGACGTCGCCGAGCTGCTGCTGGGCGTAATCGGTGATGCCGACGGTGGCGACGTCGCCGTCGATCGCGAGCCATTCATGGTCGGAGGTGTACAGCGTCGTGGTCATTGTCTTGTCCTCAGCGTTTGTAGGTGTTTTTCACGAAGGGCATGGCGGCGACTGCGAGCGGCAGTCGCTGGCCGCGCACCTCGGCGAAGAGCTTCGTGCCGAGCGCGCTCAGGTTCGTGGGCACGTAGCCCATCGCGACCGGCGCGTTCAGGCTCGGGCCGAAACCGCCCGAGGTGACCTTTCCGATCGGCTCGCCGGCGGATGCGTCCGCAAACAGCGGCGCGCCCTCGCGCACCGGCGCGCGGCCTTCGGCACGCAGGCCGACGCGGCGGCGGGACGCGCCGTTATCGAAATGCGCGAGGATCTTCTCGGCGCCGGGAAAACCGCCGGCCCGCATCCCGCCGCTGCGGCGGCTCTTCTGCACCGACCATTCCAGCGCGGCCTCGACCGGCGTGGTCGCGGTGTCGATGTCGTGGCCGTAGAGGCAAAGCCCGGCTTCCAGCCGCAGGCTGTCGCGGGCGCCCAGGCCGATCGGCAGCACGTCCGGGTTTTCGAGCAGCGTCCTGGTGAGCCGCTCGACGTCCGCAGCGGGAACGGAGATCTCGAACCCGTCCTCGCCGGTATAGCCGGAGCGCGAGACGAAGCATTTGATGCCGGCCACCTCATGCGGACCGGCATCCATGAACTTCATCGATGGCGCCTCTGCACACAATTTCGCCAGCGCCGCTTCCGCCTTCGGGCCCTGCAGCGCGATCAGCGCGCGGTCGGCAAGGGAATCGATGACGCAGTCGACCGCGAGGTGCGCGCGCAGATGCGCCTCGTCCGCGTCCTTGCAGGCGGCGTTGACGACCAGGAAAAGGTGATCGCCGAAATTGGCGACCATGAGATCGTCGAGAATCCCGCCATCCGCATTGGTGAACTGGGCGTAGCGCTGCCGGTGAGGTGCGATCGCCACGATGTCCTGCGGGACCAGCCGTTCCAGCGCGCGGGCGGCGTCCTCGACCTTGCCCGACTTCGGCCGCAGCGCGAGTTGGCCCATATGGGAGACGTCGAACAGGCCGGCCGCGGCTCGCGTATGGAGGTGCTCCTTCAGCACGCCCGCGGGGTACTGCACGGGCATGTCATAGCCCGCGAACGGCACCATCTTGCCGCCAAGGGACACATGCAGGGCGTGGAGCGGGGTACGTCGGAGAGATTTTTGGTCGTCGGGTACTGACATGACAGGGGCCCTCGGCGGTTCCCCGGGGACGATTCCCCGAGCCAACCAGTCGAAGCCCCATCTGTCGCTGTGCCTGAGAGTATTATCCCGTCGGCGGGTGCCATCCGGGTTCTTAGGCCCGTCGGCGCCTCTTTCCAGATGCTGTCAAAGCCACGCGGTCCTTTTGCCTGAGAGTTTCCGGGGCGGTTGCTCCTTCGGCGCCGGCTAGCAAAGCCGGTCTCTCCCGACGTGGCCGTACGATACAGATGGGTACAGACCACAGGCCAGCCAAGCCTGTCAACGCGTCCGCTCGTCCTATCAACGGGATTGCGCCGATATGGCAACCCTCTGATCTCTCTGCACAGTTTCTGGACAGCGAAGCTGGCCTTGTCTAAAAGCGCTTTGGCCCGCAGATATCAGCCTTAACGTCCGGTTTGGACGGCGAGAAGCGGGCCCAAGCACACCCGATTGGATGAACATGAGCGGCGTCAACGAGATCAGGTCGACCTTTCTGAACTTCTTTGCCGAGAACGGCCACGAGATCGTGCCGTCCTCGCCATTGGTGCCGCGCAACGACCCCACCTTGATGTTCACCAATGCCGGCATGGTGCAGTTTAAGAACGTCTTCACCGGCGTGGAGAAGCGGCCGTATCAGCGCGCCACCACCTCGCAGAAATGCGTGCGCGCCGGCGGCAAGCACAACGACCTCGACAATGTCGGCTACACCGCGCGCCATCTCACCTTCTTCGAGATGCTCGGCAATTTCTCGTTCGGCGATTATTTCAAGGAGCGCGCGATCGAGCTCGCCTGGAAGCTGATCACGAGCGAGTTCGGGCTGAAGAAGGACAAGCTGCTCGTCACGGTCTACCACACCGACGACGAGGCGGCGGGCCTGTGGAAGAAGATCGCCGGCTTCTCCGAAGACCGCATCATCCGCATCCCGACCTCGGACAATTTCTGGGCGATGGGCGACACCGGCCCGTGCGGCCCGTGCTCGGAGATCTTCATCGACCGCGGCGAGCACATCTGGGGCGGGCCTCCGGGCTCGCCGGAGGAGGACGGCGACCGCTTCCTCGAGTTCTGGAATCTGGTGTTCATGCAGTTCGAGCAGGTGACGAAGGAGGAGCGCCAGCCGTTGCCGCGCCCCTCGATCGACACCGGCATGGGCCTGGAGCGCATGGCCTGCATCCTCCAGGGCGTCGAGAGCGTGTTCGAGACCGACCTGTTCAAGAACCTGATCGACGCGACCGCGTCCGCGCTCGGCACCGGGCCGAACGAGCAGACCGTGGCCTCGTTCCGCGTCATCGCCGACCATCTGCGCTCCTCGGCCTTCCTCGTCTCCGACGGCGTGCTGCCCTCGAACGAGGGCCGCGGCTACGTGCTGCGCCGGATCATGCGCCGCGCCATGCGTCATGCGCAGTTGCTGGGTGCGAAAGAGCCGCTGATGCATCGGCTGGTCTGGGCGCTGGTGCGCGAGATGGGCCAAGCCTATCCCGACCTGATGCGCGCAGAGAACCTGATCGAGGAAACGCTGCGGCTGGAAGAGACGCGCTTCCGCAAGACGCTGTCGCGCGGCCTCGCGATCCTCGACGAGAAGAGCGCGGGCTTGAAGAAGGGCGACATGTTCGACGGCGACGTTGCCTTCACGCTCTACGACACCTACGGCTTCCCGCTGGACCTGACGCAGGACGCGCTGAAGTCGCGCGGCATCGGCGTCGACCAGGCGGCGTTCACGGATGCGATGGAGCGCCAAAAAGTGAAGGCGCGCGAGTCCTGGAAGGGTTCTGGCGAAGCGGCTTCCGAGGCGATCTGGTTCCCCCTGCGCGAGAAGCTGGGTGCGACCGAATTCCTCGGCTACGAGACCGAGAGCGCCGAAGGCGTGGTGTCCGCGCTGGTGAAGGACGGCCACGACGTTGCCAGCCTCAAGTCCGGCGAGACGGGCGCGATCGTGCTCAACCAGACGCCGTTCTATGCGGAGTCCGGCGGCCAGGTCGGCGACACCGGCGTGCTGACGGGTGAGGGCGGCATCAAGTTCCGCGTCACCGATACGCAGAAGAAGCTCGGCGATCTCTTCGTCCATGTCGGCACCGTGGAGAGCGGCGAAATCAAGCTCGGCACCGCGCTGCAGCTCGAGGTGGATCATTCGCGGCGCTCCTCGATCCGCGCCCATCACTCGGCGACCCACCTGATCCACGAGGCGCTGCGGCAGGTGCTCGGCGACCATATCGCCCAGCGCGGCTCCATGGTCGCGCCCGACCGTCTGCGCTTCGACTTCGTGCATCCGAAGCCGATCACGGCGGAGGAGCTGGCCCGCGTCGAGGACATCGCCAACGACGTGGTGCTGGAGAACGACGAGGTCACCACCCGCGTCATGGGCGTCGACGAGGCCCGCGAGGCGGGGGCGCGGGCGCTGTTCGGCGAGAAATACGGCGACGAGGTCCGCGTCGTCTCGATGGGCAGGACCGCGCGCGAGCGCGGCGCCAACGCGCTCGGCTGGTCGGTCGAGCTCTGCGGCGGCACCCATGTGAAACGTACCGGCGACATCGGCCTGATCACGCTGACGAGCGAGAGCGCGGTCGCCTCGGGCGTGCGCCGCATCGAGGCGCTGACCGGCAATTATGCGCGCAAGCACGCCAACGACACCATGGCGCTGGCGAAGACCGCGGCGAACGAGCTGCGCACGTCGCTCGACGACGTGCCGGCGCGGATCACCGCGCTGATGGAAGAGCGCAAGAAGCTCGAGCGCGAACTCTCCGACGCCCGCAAGAAGCTGGCGATGGGCGGCGGCGCATCCGCCGGCAGCAATGGCGCAGCTGCGGGCGTGCGCGAGGTCGGCGACGTCAAGCTGATGGCGCGCGCGGTCGAGGGTATCGAGATGAAGGATCTCAAGAGCCTTGCCGACGACGGCAAGAAGCAGATCGGCTCGGGTGTCGTGGCCATCGTCGGCGTCACCGAGGACGGCAAGGCCGGTGTGGTGGTCGGCGTGACGCAGGACCTCACCGCGCGCTTCAACGCGGTGAACCTCGTCCGCATCGCCTCCGAAACGCTCGGGGGCAAGGGCGGCGGCGGCCGACCCGACATGGCGCAGGCCGGCGGCCCCGACGGCGCCAAGGCGTCCGAGGCGCTGGCGGCGATCGAAAAAGCGATGGCAGGCGCTTAAGACCCGATGGCCCCCGTTCCGCGCGGACGTGGGCTTCGCGATCCCGACCTTCGGGATCGCCTCTACGATTTGCTCGAGCACGATCCGCTGGCCTATTCGATCGGGTCGCGCTTCATCCAGATCATCATCGGCGTCATCGTGCTCAACGTCGCCGCGATGATCCTCGCCTCGCTGCCCGAGCTCGATGCCCAGTTCGGCACGCTGTTCGCAGGCATCACCATCCTGTCCGTGATCGTGTTCGCGCTGGAATATGCGGCGCGGCTGTGGACTGTGGCGGGGCACACCCAGCGCAAGGGCTCCGCGCTGGCCGACCGGCTCGGCTACGCCTTCTCGGCGCTCGGCATCATCGATCTCATGGCGTTCCTGCCTGCGGCAATCGTGCTCGCTACCGGCGGGCATGCGACGCTGGCCGCGCTCGGCGTGCTGCCGTTCTTCAAGCTGATCCGCTATTCGCCGGCGATGCGCTCACTGCTCGCCGCCGTCCATGCCGAGCGGCGGGCGCTGATCGGCTGCATCGTCATCCTGATCGGCGCGGTGCTGACCTTCGCCTCGCTGCTCTACGCCATCGAGCGCGATGTGCAGCCTGACAAGCTCGGCACCATCCCGCAGGCGATGTGGTGGGCGATCGTCACGCTCGGCACCGTCGGCTATGGCGACGTCGTGCCGATGACGCCGCTCGGCAAGTTCGTCTCGACATTCGCCATCATCGCCGGCTTTGCCATGATCGCGCTGCCGGTCGCGATCATCTCCACCGCATTCGCGGAAGAGGTGAAGCGGCGCGATTTCGTCGTCACCTGGGGCATGCTGGCGCGGGTGCCGCTGTTCTCGCATCTGTCCGCCGCGGAGATCGCCGACATCATGCGGCTGCTCAGGGCCCGCACCATCGAGCAGGGCGAGGTTTTGGTGCGGCGGGGCGACGTGGCGTCGTCGATGTACTTCATCACCGCCGGCGAGGTCGAGATCGCGCTGCCGAACCAGCATGTGCGGCTCGCCGACGGCACCTTCTTCGGCGAGATCGCGCTGCTGCACAAGACCAAGCGCAGCGGCACGGTGACGGCGACGCGCAAGACGCGGCTGCTGGTGCTCGACGCCCAGGATTTTCACGCGCTGATCGAGCGCATGCCGACGCTCGCCGACCACGTCCATACCACCGCCAAGGCCAGGCTCGCCGACACCGGCGACCTCGCGCTGGCGGAATTGGCGCAGGCGGAGGAGGAGCGCGGGGGCGAGGCGAGCTGATCAGGCGTGCTTCGGCCTCAGCCCTTCTTCAGGAAGACGTAATCGGCCGCGTAGGGCGCACTCTTGAATTCGCCTGCCTTCTCGCAAGCGCCGTCGAGCTTGCCGCCATGGGTGTTGATGCGCTGGACGGTCGTGACCGGCGCGAGAATGCCGCTGCCGCGGCGCGAGGCGACCTCCAGCTTCAGCCAGGGGATATCGGCAGCCGTCGCGCCCGGCGCATTGCCAATGGCCTTGCCGGTCACGGCGCCGCCGTCGGCGAGCTCCCAGGTCGGGCCGGCAAAATGCCGGCCGACCGTCTTGCCTTCGGCGAGCAGCGTCGCGATCGGCTCGCGGAAGGCCCAGGCGAGCTTGCCGTCGGGGCCGGCCTTGCACTCATAGACCTGCGCGCCCTCGGCGTGGACGCTGAGCACGGTGGTCTCGCCGGGCGCTGCGATGGCGTTTGGGAATGGATCTGCGGCGACGGCTTTGCCGGTCATCGAAGCGAGCAACAGCAGGAAGGGGACGGCAGGCTTGATCGACATGGTCGCATCTCCGCGCGAGGGGGCCCAAAAAAGAAACGGGCCGCGCTTTAAGGCGCGGCCCGTGATGATGTCTGGCCCAGTCGGGCGAAATTGCGGACGGCTCAGGCCGCCAGCGCCTTCCCGAGGTTCTCGGCGACCTTGTCGAGGAAGCCAGTGGTGGAGAGCCAGCGCTGGTCGGCACCGACCAGGAGCGCGAGATCCTTGGTCATGTAGCCTTCCTCGACGGTGTCGACGCAGACCTTCTCCAGCGTGTTGGCGAACTTGGCGAGCTCGGCATTGTTGTCGAGCTTGGCGCGGTGGGCGAGGCCACGGGTCCAGGCGAAGATCGAGGCGATGGAGTTGGTCGAGGTCTCCTTGCCCTTCTGGTGCTCGCGGTAGTGGCGGGTCACGGTGCCGTGGGCGGCTTCGGCCTCGACGGTCTTGCCGTCGGGGGTGAGCAGCACCGAGGTCATCAGGCCGAGCGAGCCGTAGCCCTGCGCGACAGTGTCGGACTGCACGTCGCCGTCGTAGTTCTTGCAGGCCCAGACGTAGCCGCCGGACCATTTCAGCGCCGAGGCCACCATGTCGTCGATCAGGCGGTGCTCGTAGGTCAGGCCCTTGGCCTCGAATTCCTTCTTGAACTCGCGGTCGAAGATGTCCTGGAAGATGTCCTTGAAGCGGCCGTCATAGACCTTGAGAATCGTGTTCTTGGTCGAGAGATAGACCGGGTAGTTGCGCAGCAGACCGTAGTTCAGCGACGCGCGGGCGAAGTCGATGATGGAGTCGTCGAGATTGTACATCTCCATGGCGACGCCGGCGCCGGGCGCCTTGAACACTTCCTTCTCGATCACGGTGCCGTCCTCGCCGACGAACTTCATCGACAGGGTGCCCTTGCCCGGGAACTTGATGTCGGTGGCGCGGTACTGGTCGCCATAGGCGTGACGTCCGATGATGATCGGCTTGGTCCAGCCAGGAACCAGGCGCGGCACGTTCTTGCAGATGATCGGCTCGCGGAAGATCACGCCGCCGAGGATGTTGCGGATGGTGCCGTTCGGCGACTTCCACATCTGCTTGAGGTTGAACTCCTTCACCCGGGCCTCGTCCGGGGTGATGGTGGCGCACTTGACGCCGACGCCGACCTTCTTGATCGCCTCGGCGGCGTCGATGGTGACCTGATCGTTGGTGTGGTCGCGGTATTCCATGCCCAGGTCGAAATAGAGCAACTCGACATCCAGGAACGGGTTGATCAGCTTGTCCTTGATGTACTGCCAGATGATCCGGGTCATCTCGTCGCCATCGAGTTCGACGACGGGATTGGATACCTTGATTTTTGCCATGATCGGGGAAGCCTCTTGGGAACGGCGCTTTTGGCGCGCCACGGGAATATCCGCCGCCTCTTAGCATCGCCGCGCGGCGGGCGAAAGCCAAGGGATTATGCACTTTTAGCTCATCCAGCTTCCGCATATGGGGAGCGGCCAGCCGGGCCTCAGCCGCGCCGGGGCTCGCGTTCCCGGCGAGATTCAAAAATCGAATCCAACCCGTTATTTCCCTTGAGAATTTCGTCAGGACAGGCAAACGACAGGCGGGCGGGGCCGGCCGGAGGGCGCGGCTTGAATCAATTCCTGAAAGCGCCTGGCCAAGGCCTTGAGCGACAGTGTGAAAGCGAAGCGAGATGTCGGGGACTGACAAGAGCAAGGCGGGGCTTTCCCTCGACGGTCCCATCGTCATCCTGGTCGAGCCGCAACTCGGCGAGAACATCGGCATGGCCGCGCGCGCCATGGGCAATTTTGCCCTCAGCCGCCTGCGCATCGTCAATCCCAGGGACGGCTGGCCCAACATCGCCGCCCAGCGCGCCGCGGCCGGCGCCGACCACATTCTGGAAAAGGTCGAACTGTTCGATACGGTTGAGCAGGCGGTCGCCGACCTCGACCTGTTGTTTGCCACCACGGCGCGCCCCCACGACCAGGCCAAGCCCGTGGTCGGGCCCGAAGCCGCAGCCAGCGAGATCGCCGGGCACCTCACGACCGGCGGCAAGGCCGGCATCCTGTTCGGCCGCGAGCGCTGGGGCCTGACCAACGAGGAGGTCGGGCTCTCCAACCGCATCATCACCTTCCCGGTCAATCCCGGCTTTGCCTCGCTCAACCTCGCCCAGGCCGTGCTGCTGGTCGGCTATGAATTGTTCAAGCTGATGACGTCGGGCGAGCTGCCGCACGCCATGCCGGAGCGCTCCGAGCGCGCCTCGCAGCACCAGATGCAGGCCTTCTTCGACAATCTCGTGCGCGAGCTCGACAAGGTCGAATTCCTGCGCCCGGCCGAGAAGCGCGACACCATGCTGGTGAACCTGCGCAACATCTTCACCCGGATGGAGCCGACCAAGCAGGACATGCACACCCTGCACGGGGTGGTGATGGCGATCGCGGAGGGACGCAAGGGCCCGGCCAAAGGCGGCGTGCTCGACGGCGAGCAGGCCACGCGCCTGCGCGCGCTGCTCGCCGAGCACGGGCAGGGCGGCGGCGTCCCCGACAGCGGCTCGACCGTGCGCGGCCTCGCCCGTCTGCTCCGCCGCAACCCGACCGACGCCGAGCGCCTGCTCTGGCAGGCGCTCACGCGTGATCGCCGCTTCGCAGGAGGGTTCAAGCGCCAGACCCCGGTCGGGCGGCACATCCCCGATTTCGTCTCGTTCCCGCACCGGATCGCGATCGAGCTGGTGAACCCGGGCGAGGTCGAGGCCATCGCCGCAGATCGTGCGTCGCGGCGGAGCTGGCTCGAGGCGCGGGATTATCGGGTGCTGGAGATCAGGGCGGCCGATGTGGAACGCGATCTGGAGGCGGAGCTGGTGCGGCTGCAGGGGATGATCGCGGAGGGCTCAGATACTCCGTAGGGTAGATTGAGGTACGGAGAACCTTTTGAGGTGAGCGATGGGCAGGCTTGGTTCAACCAAAAACGCTCGCGCTCAGGCGGCGGCGCTGGTCCTATTCGTGGTCCGCTCGTTGCTATGCTGAAGCCGGCGCAACGCAGTCAGGCCCACATTGATCGCAGCCAGGCAGCAACGTGACTTGCCGCTGGATTTCGCCTCGTAGAGGGCCGCATCTGCGACTACAAGCAAATCGTCCACCTGGGAGCCATGATCCGGTGACAGCGCAATTCCCACGCTCGCGCCGACGCTGACGCGGGTCTCGTCATCGACCTGGTAGGGCGCCGCAATCTCGCCGACGATGCGCTGTCCCATCGCCAGCGCCTGCTCGGCCGTGACGCCATCAACCAGCGCGACGAATTCGTCACCGCCCATTCGCGCGATTGCCGCGCCTTCAGGCACCGCCTTGCGCAGTCGCTCGGCGACGCCCTTGAGCACCCGATCGCCGGCTGCATGCCCGAGCGTGTCGTTGATCGGCTTGAACTCGTCGAGATCGGAGAAGAACAGCGCAAGCGGGCGGCCGTCACGGCGGGATTGCTCGATCTTCGCCTCCAGCGCATCGACCAATCCGGCGCGGTTCAGCAACCCCGTGAGTGCGTCATGGTGCGCGCGATGGCTGTGCTCGCGCTCGGCCCGCATGGTCGTGATCAACATCCTGTTCAGCCGGAAGGCCGCGCCAGCCATTGCCGCGAGATACATCGGGATCTGATAGATCATGATGTAGAGCATCGGCTCGCCAAGAAAGGCGATGTACAGGACGACGGGGCCGAGGCCGATCAGGATCATGATTCCGGCAAATCGCGGCGCGCCGAAATTGCGAAAGCAGATGCCGCCGACCATCGCTGCCGTGGACATTGAAGCAAGCATCGCGACGAGCCAGTCGCCGCTCCTGATGCTCGCGACCGTGCCCAATCCGAGGCTCAGGCTCCAGGCCATCGAGAGCAGGAGATGAAGATCGGTCGGGGTGGGCCGGTGCAGCCGGGTCGCGCGATGCGCCGCGACCAGAATCGCGAGGCGAGCAAGGCAGATCATGAGTTCGAGCACGAACCAGGCGACAAGCAGCCCTGTCTGCAGACGATAGGCGATGATGGCCGCGATCGCGACGGAATTGATGGCGCCGCCCGCAAAGATCGGGACCGCACCAAAGAGTTGGGCGATGAGGGCTGCACGAATGTCGACCGGCACGTCGGGGCCGACGTCGGTCAACCAACGCATCACGCGCCAGCGCGGCAAGCTGTATCGTGCGCCTTCGGACTGCATCCGAGAGCATCCCCTTCTCTTGGGTGGGATCAATGACGAAGGGGTCCTAAAGCCCTCTTTACAGACCTCGTGCGATCGCAGGCCGTGCTTGACGGAAGGTAAACTGATGAGGACCGCTGGCGACCTCGCTGCCGGACGGAATGCTCGGCCATGCCCAGATCGCCGCCAGCTCCCCGGCCGCGTTGGCTTTGCGGCTTCACCGCCCTTGTCATGCCGATCGGGGAAGCTGCGACACGCGCCGCCGTATCCTCCCCGGGAGTCGCGCGCCACCATCACCCCCACGATCGCTACGCCTGCGAAACCCTCGACGAAGCTCCGGGCTGGACCTCGAGTCGTCGCCCGGATGAGCGAAGCGATATCCGGGACGGTGTTCCCGCACGTCGCTGCGCTCATGCGGGCTACGGATGAGGCCGATCAGACCGTCTCGAGCTGCTCCGCCGCGCGCTTCTTCTTCGCCTTGGATTGGCCGAGCAGGGGGCCTGCCGTGAGTGCCGCCGTATCGGCCACGCCCGGGTCGCGCGAGATCATCGCCGCGACGATGGCGCCGTCGATGAGGAGGCCGAGCTGGTGGGCCAGCACCGCAGGCTCGGTGGAGCCGAGCTCGCCGGCGAGCTTCTCGATATGGCCGAGCACGATCTTCTTGTGCTTGAGCGCGATGTTGCGGAACTGCTTGGCGTCCTTGTCGTGCTCGCCGACCGCGTTGATGAAGGGACAGCCGTAGAAGCGCTCTTCCGCGAACCAGGTCTTCAGCGCGGGAAAGATGCGGGTGAGCTTCGCCTGTGCATCGCCGCCGCCTTGCTCCATGGCGCCGATGAACCATTCGCGCCACTGCTTGCCCTCGCTTTCCAGCACGGCGTTGACGAGATTGGTCTTGGAGCCGAACAGCTTGTAGAGCGTGGTCTTCGCGGTGCCGGCCTCTTCGATGATCGCATCGATGCCGGTGGCGTTGATGCCGTTCTTGCAGAACAGATGCGTCGCGGCATTGAGCAGGCGCCCACGCGCGGATTCGTCGTCGCCTGCGCCAGCGTGGGGCGAGTTCGAATTCTTCTTCGATGACTTTGCCATAAGCTGCAACTTAATCGCAGCTGCATCACATCAGCAAGCCGCATCTGGTTGGCGCCGAAAAGATTCGCATCCATTCGCGCATCTGCTCCGCCTTTGGGCAGGAGGGGGCTGATCAATCCACAGGCAGCGCGCGTAAGCGGCTCCAATGCTTCGCATTTCGCTTCTGCCCGCTTCTGGCACGCTCCATGCAAGGAAACAGACCGTTCGGTATCCTACCGATTTCCACTTCTGCCAGGGAGAAGACTGATGACTGCCGTCGTTCAAAAGACAGTGCTGACGGGGTGCCTCGCGCCCATCGACAAGAATGGACTCGAGCAGCTGATCGCCAACGGCAAGGCGAATCCGAAGGTCATCAAGACCTTGAAGTGCAAGACGGTCGCGGAAGGTAAATTCCGCCACGCCAACTACATCCGCAGCCTGCCGCCCTACATCGTCGACGAGCCGCCGGGGCTGCTGGGCGACGACACCGCGCCCAATCCGTCGGAAGCCTCGCTCGCCGCGCTCGGCTCCTGCCTCGCGGTCGGCCTGCACGCAAATGCCGTGCATCGCGGCTGGACCGTCAACAAGCTCGAGCTGGAGCTCGAAGGCGATCTCAACATCACCGCGGTCTGGGGCACGGGCGACACCTCCGACAAGCCGGTTGGTTTCACCGACGTCCGCGTCAAGGTCGACATGGAATGCGAGGGGGTCTCGCCGGACGAGATCGACGCGTTGGTCGCCCATGTGAAGAAATGGTCGCCGGTGGCCAATACCTTCACCCGCCCGGTCAATCTTGAGGTCGGCATCTAGCAGACGGCAATCAGGACAAGGTGCGGGAGACGATCATGGGTTCACTGGCTTTATCGCGGGCCGAAATTATCGATCAGCCCGCACCGTCCATTGCGGGCGAGGTGGCGCGGATCGCGCGCGAGCAGCTCGCGCCGCTCGCCGCTGGCATCGACGACGGTTCGGTCTATCCGGCCGACGTGCTGCGCAAGTTCGGCGCGGTCGGGGCGTGGGGCAGTCACGTGCCTCACGAAGGCACCGCCGATCTGCGCTGCGCGATTGAGGCGATGTCGGCGATCGGGGAGGTCTGCGGAGCGACGGCCTTCATGGCCTGGTGCCAGGACACCCTGGTCTGGTACGCGGCAAACTCGACGAACATGAAGCTCGCCAAGCGCTTCGGCGATGCCTTCTCGACGGGGCGCGTGCTCGGCGGCACCGGACTCTCCAACCCCATGAAGAGCTTCTTCGGCATCGAGAAATTGAAGCTGAAGGGGCGCAAGGTCGAGGGCGGCTATATCGTGCGCGGCGCGCTGCCCTGGGTCTCCAATCTCGGTCCCGACCATTATTTCGGTACCATCTTCGAGCGTGAGGACGATCAGGGCATTGCAGGTGGCGAGTCCGGCACGGTCATGTTCCTGGCCGACTGCTCGGACCCTGCGATTACGTTGACGCCGTGCAAGCCGTTTCTCGCCATGGATGGCACCGGCACCTATGGCGTGCAATTCCGCGACTTGTTCGTGCCGGACGAGCTGATCCTCGCCGATCCCGCCGGGCCCTTCGTCAAGAAGATCCGCGCCGGCTTCATCCTGCTCCAGGCCGGCATGGCGCTCGGCCTGATCAAGGATTGCATCAACATCATGGACGAGGTGGACAGTCCCCTCGGGCACATCAACCGCTATCTGCCGCAGCAGCCGGTGCATTTCCGCGATCTCGCCGCCGAGCTCGAGGCCGAGACCATGGCGCTGGCGCGTGACCCCTACAACGAGGAGGAAACCTACTGGCGCAAGGTGATCGCGCTGCGGCTTCGCGCCGGCGAGGCCAGCGTCGCGGCGGCGCATGCGGCGATGCTGCATTGTGGCGCGCGCGGCTACCTGAAGAGCCATCGCGCGCAGCGGCGCATGCGCGAGGCCTATTTCGTGGCGATCGTCACGCCTGCCACCAAGCAGCTGCGCAAGATGCTCGCCGAGACCTGAGCTTCACGAGTCCACCCCGGAAGACCACCTAACCTCAACGGAGAGGCTGCCCATGACGGACGTTCTGATCTCTGCCAGCGAACTTGCCGATCTCTTGAAGACCGAGCCGTGTGTCGTGATCGACACCCGCAATCCCGACGCCTACGGCGCCGGCCACCTGCCCAATGCCGTGAACGTGCACGACATCTTCACGTTCCTTGCGACCTCGACGCCCGAGGGCATCAGCGAGCTCAAGAGCAAATTCGCCGATGCCTTCGGCGCGGCCGGCCTCTCCGGCAAGGAAACGGCCGTGGTCTACGAGCAGTCGATGAATTCCGGCTTCGGCCAGTCCTGCCGCGGCTATTATCTGCTCACCATGCTCGGCTATCCCAAGGTGAAGGTGCTGCACGGCGGCTTTGATGCATGGGCAGCCGCGGGCTTGCCGGTGACCAAGGACGTGCCGACCCCGGTGAAGGCCTCGTTCCCGATCGTGCCTGAAGCGGGCGAGATCCTGATCGATGCGAAGACCATGCTCGCCGCCGTCGGCAAGCCCGGTATCGCGATCCTCGACGTGCGCGACGTTGACGAGTGGATCGGCGACAGCTCTTCTCCCTACGGGAAGGATTTCTGCCCGCGCAAGGGCCGCATTCCCGGCGCCGTATGGCTGGAATGGTACCGCATGATGAAGCCGACCGCCGAAGGCCCGCGCTTCAAGTCCAAGGACGAGATTCTGGCGGAATGCGCCACCGT
The DNA here is from genome assembly GCF_054602315.1 of Bradyrhizobium cedriense. Lineage (NCBI taxonomy): Bacteria > Pseudomonadati > Pseudomonadota > Alphaproteobacteria > Hyphomicrobiales > Nitrobacteraceae > Bradyrhizobium > Bradyrhizobium cedriense. The sequence continues at coordinate 1,197,881 of NZ_JBTSWB010000001.1, forward strand.
CGGCATCTCGCAGACGACGCCGGTCTATCTCTACTGCTTCAAGGGCGCGCGCGCCTCGAACACCTTCCTCGCGCTCAAGAATGCCGGCGTGAAGGACGTGCGGATGTATTTCGGCTCCTGGAACGAATGGTCCCGCGATCCGTCGCTGCCGATCGAGCAGGGCTTGCCGGTCGCAACAGGCGTGACGACCAAGGCGGCGTGACGACGCGCCAGGTGCGCAGAGCTCGGAGCACCTCTCCCTGCAGGAGAGGTGCTCCGTCGGCTCGCATCCACCAAACCAAGACTCATCCTTCTCTAACCGCTCACGCCTGTCCGCGGACGTGGCGCAATTCCCAGCGCCTTGATCCGCGAGGCCAGTGTGGTCGGCTTGACGTCGAGCATTTCGGCCGCGCCGCCGGGACCAAAGACTTTTCCCGCGCAGGCCTCGAGTGCGGCGAGAATGTTGGCGCGCTCGTGGTCGCGCATCTCAGATGAGGTCATGACCGCCGGGCGCGCATCGGCCTTCGGGCGTGCGGCGCCGGTCAGAACTTGCGCGCCGGAACCGTCGGGCAGATCGATGCGCAGACGGCCGTTCTGGGACAGGATCGCAGCGCGCTCGATCACGTTCTGCAATTCGCGGACATTGCCGGGCCAGTCGTAGCGGGTCAGTCGCCGCGCATCGCCCTCGGACAGACGCAGGTTCGACTTCAGCGCCTTGCCCTCGCGCGTCAGGAAGTGCTGGGCAAGTAATGGAATATCCTCGCGCCGTTCGCGCAAGGGGACGGTCTCGATCGGGAACACGTTGAGGCGGAAATAGAGGTCCTCGCGGAAGCGGCCGCGCTGCACCTCCTGCTTGAGATCGCGGTTGGTCGCGGCGATGACGCGGACGTCGACCGCGCGCGTGCGCGCCTCGCCGACCCGCTCGAAATGGCCTTCCTGCAACACGCGCAGCAGCTTGCCCTGCAGTTCGAGCGGGATCTCGCCGACCTCGTCGAGGAACAGCGTGCCGCCGTCAGCGAGCTCGAAGCGGCCGATGCGGTCGCGCGTCGCGCCGGTGAAGGCACCGCGAACATGGCCGAAGAACTCGCTCTCGAACAATTCGCGCGGGATCGCGGCGCAGTTGACGCGGATCAGCGGCCGGTCGCTCCGGGTCGAATCCTCGTGGATGGCGCGCGCGATCAGCTCCTTGCCCGTGCCGGATTCACCGGTGATCATCACCGCCGCCGTGGTCGGCGCCACCAGCTTCACCTGGCGCAGCGTCTTCTGGATCGCCTCGCTTCCACCGATGATGCCGCGGGGATTGGTCTCGATGCGGATTTCCTCCTGGAGATAGGCGTTCTCCAGCTCGAGCCGCTCGCGCAGGCGGTCGACTTCGGCAAGCGCCGCGTGCAGCTTCTCGTCGGCCTCGCGCCGCTGGCTGACGTCGCGAAACACGACGACGGCGCCGACGACGACGCCACGATCGCGGATCGGGGTGGAGGTGTATTCCACCCAGGCCGGCGAGCCGTCCTTGCGCCAAAACACCTCGCCGTCGACCTGGTGCACGGCGCCGTCGCGGAACGCCGCGTAGATCGGGCAGTCATGGTTGTGGTAATGCCGGCCGTCGTGATGGGTGTGGTGGACGATCGGGTGGATCTCCTTGCCGACCAGTTCCTCGGCGGTCCAGCCGAGCATGCGTTCGGCCGCGGGGTTCACGAAGGTGGTCTTTCCTTCCGCGTTCACGCCATAGATGCCTTCGCCGGCGGCGCGCAGGATCAGCTGATTCTCGCGCTCGATGTCCTGAAAGACGCGCTCGACCCGCTGCCAGGTCGAGATGCCGCTGCGCATGTGATCTTCGGCGGCGGCATCGACATTGCGGCGGCGGCGCGCGTCGAGATCGGTCAGTGTGAGCAGCAGCAGCGTGCGGCCGTCATGCGGCAGCACGCAGCCTGCATATTCGAGCTGGAGATCTTGCCCCGTCGCGTGACGGGGAGTGAGCGCCGTGGTCCAGTAGGCACCCTTGTGCAGCACGGCCTGGGTGAAGACGGTGAGGGCCGGAAGCTCGCCGGCGTGAAGTGTGCTGGGCCTGGTCTGCCGCAGCAGCGCGCGGTCATAGCCGAGCAGAGAGCAGGCGGCCGGATTGGCATCGACGATCTGGTCGCTGAAGGGATCGACCAGCAGTGTCGCCTCGACCGAGGATTCGAACGCTGCAACGCGCGGATCGACCGGGGGAGCCACATTGTCGTGGACGGGCATCGGCGTCGGTGCCATTGCGAAATCTCGTAATTGGACTACGAAATCTCGTTTATCACGAATTCTCGTGGTGACCAAGCTCGATCGAAAGTGCTGCGTCTTCAAGGCAATGGCCGACCTGGAGGCCGTGGCATGCTCCTTGCGTACTTCTTCGTCGCAATGACGCTCAGGAGGGCCGATGTCCACGTTCGACAATCCGTTTGATCCCGACCGCAACCTTCGGGCCGGCTGTGCCTGTGGCCAGCACCGATCGGCGGCAGAGCATGACCAGGCCGCCACGGCGCTGCGCTGCGAGTCCGTCGAGAGCGAGGAGAAGCGCTACGAGGGTGTCGTCGCCTCTGCCGTGATGCGCGCGATGTTTCCGCAGGACGTGGCACGCCGCGCCTTCCTGAAATCGGTCGGTGCGTCGACCGCGCTTGCGGCGCTGTCGCAATTCTTTCCGGTCAAGACGGCGACGGAGGTCTTCGCCGCGACCGGCACGCCGGAGAAGAAGGACCTCAAGGTCGGCTTCATTCCGATCACATGCGCGACGCCGATCATCATGGCGGCGCCGCTCGGCTTCTATGCAAAGCATGGCCTCAACGTCGAAGTGGTCAAGACCGCCGGCTGGGCCGTAGTCCGCGACAAGACCATCAACAAGGAATACGACGCCGCGCACATGCTGGCGCCGATGCCGATCGCGATCTCGCTCGGCCTCGGCTCGAACGCCATTCCCTTTGCCGTCCCCGCGATCGAAAACATCAACGGGCAGGGCATCACGCTTGCCATGAAGCACAAGGACAAGCGCGACCCGAAGGACTGGAAGGGAATGAAGTTCGCGATCCCCTTCGACTATTCCATGCACAATTACCTGCTGCGGTATTATCTCGCCGAGCACGGGATCGATCCTGATACCGACGTGCAGTTGCGCTCGGTACCGCCGCCGGAGATGGTCGCCAATCTCCGCGCCGACAACATCGACGGCTTCCTCGCGCCGGACAACATCTGCCAGCGCGCGATCTATGACGGCGTCGGCTTCATGCACATCCTGTCGAAGGAGATCTGGGACGGTCATCCCTGCTGCAGCTTCGCCGCCAGCCGCGAATTCATCACCACCGCGCCGAACAGCTTTGCGGCGCTGACGCGCGCCATCGTCGATGCGACCGCCTACGCGTCGAAGGCGGAGAACCGCAAGCAGATCGCGGAAGCGATCGCGCCGGCCAATTACATCAACGCGCCGGTGACGGTGCTGGAGCAGGTCCTGACCGGCACCTATGCCGACGGCCTTGGCGGAGTGAAGACCGACGCCAAGCGGGTCGATTTCGATCCGTTTCCCTGGCAGTCCTTTGCGGTCTGGATGCTGACGCAGATGAAGCGCTGGGGCCAGATCAAGGGCGACGTCGACTACAAGGCTATCGCCGAGCAGGTGTATCTCGCCACCGACACCAAGAAGCTGATGACCGAGATGGGGCTGTCGCCGCCTGCAAGCGCCTACAAATCCTTCGCGGTCATGGGCAAGACGTTCGATCCGGCCAAGCCGGAGGACTATGTGGCGAGCTTCAAGATCAGGAAGGCGTCGTGAGTACGCCCCTCTCGCCATCGTCGTCCCGGCGAACGCCGGGACCCATCCCGCGGAATCGATCGGTCGCGACCGGCAGGGGTGCCGAACTTCGGGTCTTCGCCAAATTCCTCCCTGGGGTTATAGGTCCCGGCTTTCGCCGGGACGGCGCGCGGAGAGGGCTTGCACGATGACATCCTCCCTCCGTCTCCGCGCCGGCCTCGTCTCCATCGTGCTGCTCGCCGCGTTCCTCGGCGTCTGGCATCTGGCCACGCGGTCGACCGGCGCCACGGCGACGATGAGTCCGGAATACGCCAAGCTGATGGGCCTGACGGCGACGCAGGGCAAATCGGCGATGCCCGGGCCGCTCGACGTCGGCGCCAAGCTCTGGGAGCATCTGCGGCGGCCGTTCTACGACAACGGACCGAACGACAAGGGGCTCGGCATCCAGCTCGGCTATTCCATCGCGCGAGTCGGGCTCGGCTATATGCTGGCGGTGCTCGTCGCCATCCCGCTCGGCTTCCTGATCGGCATGTCGCCGCTGCTCAGCAAGGCGCTCGATCCCTTCATCCAGGTGCTCAAGCCGATCTCGCCGCTGGCCTGGATGCCGCTCGCGCTCTACACCATCAAGGATTCCTCGGTCTCCGCGATCTTCGTCATCTTCATCTGCTCGATCTGGCCGATGCTGCTCAACACCGTCTTCGGCGTTGCGAGCGTGCGCAAGGAATGGATCAACGTCGCGCGGACGCTGGAGGTCGGCACCATCAGGCGCGCCTTCACCGTGATCCTGCCGGCGGCGGCGCCGACGATCCTGACCGGCATGCGCATCTCCATCGGCATCGCCTGGCTGGTGATCGTCGCCGCCGAGATGCTCGTCGGCGGTACCGGCATCGGCTACTTCGTCTGGAACGAGTGGAATAATCTGTCGATCACCAACGTCATCATCGCGATCCTGCTGATCGGGGTCGTCGGCATGCTGCTCGACCAGGTCCTCGCGCGCTTCACGCGCATGGTCACGTTTCCGGAGTAGGGCAAGTGACCGAGAAATTCGTCTCCATCGAAGGCATCGCCAAGCGCTATCCGGGTGCGGGCGGCGCGACGACAGCCGTGTTCGAGAATTTGTGGCTGTCGATGGCGCGCGGCGAATTCGCTTGCGTGATCGGCCATTCCGGCTGCGGCAAGACCACCGTGCTCAACATTCTCGCCGGCCTCGATGCGCCGAGCGAGGGCGCCGTCATCGTCGACGGGCAGGCGATCTCGGGCACCAGCCTCGACCGCGCCGTGATTTTCCAGAGCCACGCGCTTCTGCCCTGGCGCACCGTGCTCGGCAATGTCGCTTACGCCGTCAGCTCGAAATGGCGAAGCTGGGATCGCGCCAAGGTGAGGGCGCATGCACAGACCTTCATCGATCTCGTCGGTCTCACCGGCTCCGAGCACAAGCGCCCCTCGGAACTGTCGGGCGGCATGAAGCAGCGCGTCGGCATCGCGCGCGCGCTGTCGATCACGCCGAAGATGATGCTGATGGACGAGCCGTTCTCGGCGCTGGACGCGCTGACGCGCGGCACGCTGCAGGACGAGGTGCGACGCATTTGCCTCGAGACCGGGCAGACCGCGTTCATGATCACCCATGACGTCGACGAGGCGATCTATCTCGCCGACAAGATTTTCCTGATGACCAACGGTCCCGGCGCGGTGCTGGCCGAGGTCGTCGAGAACCCGCTGCCGCGGGACCGCGGCCGCACCGATCTGCACCGGCATCCGCTCTACTACGCCTTGCGCAACCACATCATCGATTTCCTGGTGACGCGCAGCAAGACCTTCACCACGGAAAAGCCCGATCATGATCCGCGCAACGTGCCGGTGGTGCAGATCGGCAAGCCAGGACTGACGATCGCGGCCGGCAGCGACGAACCGCGGCAGACCTGGATGCCCGGGACCAGCCCCGGATTGAGTGCCTAACCCAAGGAGACCCCGACATGAAACGCGAAGACCTCACCGAGAAGCTGCTCGACATCAAGCGCGAGAAGGGCTGGAGCTGGAAGCACATCTGCGAGAAGATCGGCGGCTATTCCGAAGTGCTGATCGTCGGCGCGATCCTCGGCCAGATGAAATTGACGAAGCCGCAGGCCGCCAATGCCGGCGAGTTGTTCGGCCTGTCGAAGGCGGAAGTTGCGATGCTCAACGAGGTGCCGATGCGCGGCACCGGCACACCGATGCCGCCGACCGATCCGCTGATCTATCGGTTCTACGAGATGGTGATGGTGAATGGTCCGGCCTGGAAGGCGCTGATCGAGGAAGAGTTCGGCGACGGCATCATGTCGGCGATCGACTTCGACATGGCGCTCGAACGCGTCGCCAACCCGAAGGGCGACCGCGTCAAGATCACGATGAGCGGCAAGTTCCTGCCGTACAAATATTACGGTGCCAGCGGCAACGTGCCGGAATACGGCTTCAAGGAGGAGTAACTACCCTCCGTCATTCCGGGGCGGCTCGCAGAGCCGAACCCGGAATCTCGAGATTCCGGGGTTCGATGCTTCGCATCGCCCCGGAATGACACTTCGTGTCACTTCCCCGCCTTCACCTCGGCGGCGGCGACCGCGAGCAGCTCGCTCATCTTGGCGCGAATCGCCTGCTCGGTGACGGCGACGTTCTTGGCGGCGAAATCGGCCGTGATCTTGCGCACGACGTCGGCATCGCCGGCCTCCTCGAAATCGGCAGCAACCACTTCCTTGGAATAGGCCGTGGCAGCCTCGCCCGTGATTCCGAGCTTCTCCGCCGCCCACAGACCGAGCAGCCGGTTGCGACGGGCCTCTGCCTTGAATTTCTGCTCTTCGTCGAGGGCGTACTTCTTCTCGAAGCCTTCCTGGCGCTTGTCGAACTCGCTCATGCTTGTTCCAAATCCCTTCTGAATGGACCGGGCCCCTTACGTTGCGGCGGCCCCGGCCCGTGCCTACATAGATAGCACAAAAGGGCAAAACAACGGGCCGTTAAGCCGCAGGCAAGACGGTATAAGTTGGCGTCGGACGGCCGGATCGATTGTGCTGGGACAGCCAATCGGATAGGTTGCCTGGAGGTTTGGTTCCTGTTCTGTTTCCAGGGGTTACAGGCGGGTTCCCAGCCGTTCACGGCAGCTCCGCTGTGGGTTCGTAATCCTAGTCAACCGGAGCACACCAAATTCATGGATTTCAACAAAACACGGTACATCCCCATGAGCCGTCGGCGTCGCATTTATGAAGGCAAGGCAAAGGTTCTTTACGAAGGCCCCGAGCCCGGTACCCTGATTCAGCACTTCAAGGACGATGCCACCGCGTTCAATGCGAAAAAGCATCAGGTGATCGAGGGCAAGGGAGTCCTCAACAACCGGATCTCGGAGTACCTGTTTCAGCACCTCAACGACATCGGGGTGCCGACCCATTTCATCCGCCGCCTCAACATGCGGGAGCAGTTGATTCGCGAGGTCGAGATTGTGCCGCTGGAAGTGGTGGTGCGGAACGTCGCCGCCGGCTCGCTGTCGCAGCGCCTCGGCATCGAGGAGGGCACGCAGCTGCCCCGCTCGATCATCGAATTCTACTACAAGAACGACCAGCTCAACGACCCCATGGTGTCGGAAGAGCACATCACCGCCTTCGGCTGGGCCACGCCGCAGGAGATCGACGACATCATGGCGCTCGCCATCCGCGTCAACGATTTCCTCACCGGTCTCTTCCTCGGCATCGGCATCCGCCTCGTCGACTTCAAGATGGAATGCGGGCGCCTGTTCGAGAACGAGATGATGCGCATCATCGTCGCCGACGAGATCTCGCCGGATAGCTGCCGCCTGTGGGATATCAAGTCGAACGAGAAGCTCGACAAGGACCGCTTCCGCAGGGATCTCGGCGGCCTGCTCGAGGCCTATACCGAAGTCGCAAAGCGCCTCGGCATCCTCATGGAAAACGAGCGTCCGCAGGGCTCCGGCCCGGTGCTGGTGAAGAGCTGAGAGAGGTTTGGACGTGAAGGCACGTGTCACCGTTACCCTGAAGACGGGCATCCTCGATCCGCAAGGCAAGGCCATCGAAGGCGCGCTGAAGTCGCTCGGCGTCGACGGCGTCGCCAGCGTCCGCCAGGGCAAGGTGTTCGACATCGAGCTTGCCGGCGCCGACAAGGCCAAGGCCGAAGCCGCGCTGAAGGACGCCGCCGACAAGCTGCTGGCGAACACCGTGATCGAGAATTATCGGGTCGAGCTGCTCGGGTGAGCAGGGTGGCTCACAGCCAGCCGACGCTGCGAAAGCGCCAATACAGTGAGCCGCATGCCGTCAGCATGACGCCGAGCAGCATGAAATAGCCGTACTCCCATTCCAGCTCCGGCATGTGCTTGAAGTTCATGCCGTAGATGCCGGCGAGCGCAGTCGGAATGGCGATGATCGCGAGCCAGGAAGCAAGCTTCTTGGATACCGCCGTCTCCTGCGCCTGGCCGACCAGCAGGCTCGCCTCGAAGGCGAAGGCCAGCACCTCGCGCATGGAATCGATGCGCTCCTGGATGTTGCGGACGTGGTCGGTGACGTCGCGGAACAGCGGCTGCATGGCCTGCCGCACCATCGACAGCTCGTCATGCTCGAGCCGGCGGCAGACCTCCACCAGCGGGCCGATCGCGGTCCTGAGCCGCAGCAGGTCGCGGCGCAGCATGTAGAGCCGCTCGATCTGCGCCTTGCTGAGCGGCTTGGAGAGTACGTCATCCTCGATGCCCTCGACCTCGTCGTGAATGCTCTCGAGCACGGGCGAGTAGTTGTCGACGATGAAATCGAGAATGGCGTAGAGGATGTAGTCTTCGCCACGGGCGAGGGCCCGCGGGCAGCTCTCGCAGCGTTCGCGCACCGGTGTGTAGGACGTCGACGCGCCGTGGCGCACCGAGACCAGATAGCCCTCGCCGATGAAGATGTGCGTCTCGCCAAAGGCGATCCGGCCCTCGATCAGTTGCGCCGTGCGCGCAACGATGAACAGAGCCTCGCCATATTGCTCGATCTTGGGCCGCTGATGGGCGTGGTTGGCGTCCTCGATCGCGAGCTCGTGCAGGTCGAACTGCTTCTGGACCGCGCCGAGCAGCGTCATGTCCGGCTCGTGCAGCCCGATCCAGACCACGTGTCCGGGCTTGGCCCGCCAGCTCGAGGCCTCGCTGATGGCGATGTTGGCGACGCGCCGGCCGTCGACATAGGCGCCGGCGGCGACGACCCCATCGGTGGACAGCGGTTCGGAGGGGGATGTGGGCAGCGACGGGACGTTCATGGCTTCAATCCCGGGCAATCGATCGGCCGAGCGGGCCACCGGCCCATGTGCATGGCCTGTGTACAAGGCCCTCTGCCGAGGCTAGCACTGGTAAAATCCCCGTCAAATGGTTATGTCTCCTCACGAAATGGCCTGTCGGCCAGCCCGATTCCCGCCACTGTCGGAACCTCTGCCATGAAAGCCGCCATCCTCGTCTTTCCCGGAATCAACCGCGAGCGCGACATGGCGCGTGCGCTGAGGCTGATCTCGGGTAGCGAGCCCGGGACGGTGTGGCACGCCGAAACGTCGTTGCCTGCGGGCACCGATCTCGTCGTGGTGCCGGGCGGCTTCTCCTATGGCGATTATCTGCGCTGCGGCGCGATCGCGGCGCGCGCGCCGGTGATGGATGCGGTGCGCGACTATGCGGCTAAGGGCGGCCTCGTGCTCGGCGTGTGCAACGGTTTCCAGATCCTCTGCGAGTCCGGCCTGCTGCCCGGCGTCCTGATGCGCAACGCGCGGCTGAAATTCATCTGCCGCGACGTGCATCTGCGCGTCGAGCGCTCCGATACGCCGTTCACCCGCGGCTACAATGCCGGGCAGGTGATCCGCGTGCCCGTCGCCCACGGCGAGGGCAATTACGAGGCGGACGAAGAGACCATCAAGCGGCTCGAAGGCGAGGGACGGGTGCTCTACCGCTATTGCTCCGCCGCCGGCGAGGTCGACGATTTCAACAACATCAACGGCGCGGCCCACTCCATCGCCGGCATCGTCAACGACGGTGGCAACGTGCTCGGCATGATGCCGCATCCGGAAAACCACGTCGAAGACATCATGGGCTGCACCGACGGCCGCGGCCTGTTCGCCGGCCTCGTCCAGCACCTGGAAAAGGCTGCGTGATCTCGTTCGTGCTGAGGCGGCTGTCGGCCGCCGTCGTTGTGTTCGCGAGGGCCGCATTCGCGCAGGACTTCCCCAAGCGTCCAATCACCATGATCGTGCCGTACGCGGCCATCGCGATCGGCAATGCCGGCTTGCTCGAGTTCGGACTCTAGCGCAGCTTGAGCTTCTCCGCCGGTACCGTCATCGCGGCAACGCCGGCCATCACCAGCAACAGCCCCAGCGCGAGGTTCGACGGCACGGTCTCGCCGAGCAGCAGCACGGAGAGGCCGACGCCGATCGGGATGCGCAAATAGCCTTGCGCGTTCGTCGTCAGCGTGCCGAGCCGGCCGAGGCAGACGTAGAACAGCATCAAGCCGAGCGCGCTGGAGACGATGCCCATGATGATGGTGGCGGTGATCGCGGTCGGCGTCGGGTGCAGCGTCCAGGGCTGGTCGATCAGCAGCGAGGGCGGCAGCAGGATCATGCCGCCGAACAGCAGCGAGCCGGCCGCCACCACCATCGGGTCGTAGTCCGACAGCCTGAGGCCGAAGATCGTCGCGCAGGCAAAGGAGATGGTGGCGAGCAGGATCGCGATCTCCGCCACGATCTCGCTGCCGAAGCCGCGCACCGCATCGAGGCCGACGATAACGATGGTCCCGGCGAGTCCGAGGATCGCGCCGGCGAGCTTGAGCAGCGTTGCCGGCTCGTGCCGCGTGATCAGCGAGGTGATCAGGAAGGCGAAGATCGGCGTCGTCGAGGCCAGCACGACCGTGTTCGATGCGGGCACATATTGCTGCGACCAGGTGATGATCAGGAACGGAAAGGTCGAGTTGATCAATTGCTGGGTCGCGAACAGCTTCCAGGCTTTTGCGTCGGTCGGGATCCTGACGCCGCGCATCCACAGGATTGCGAACAGGAAGGCGGCCGCGATGAGGGAGCGCGCAGAGATGAAGGTGATGGGCGGGATCGTGTCCAGCGCCAGCTTCGCCAGCGGATAGGTGGAGCTCCAGCAGCAAGCCAGCGCGAGCAACAAGGCGTAGTCGCGCCAGCTGCGCGCGCCGGTGGCGGGCATGGACGGCAACGGCGTTGATGCGGATGCCGCCGCGCGACCCGCCTTCGATGTGCTCTGCGGCACCTTGTTCCTGCTCCCCGGCGCACGAGCGCTCGCCCAACTGTGGGCGAGAGGGCGCGAAAAGGGAAGCTGTCGAGCTATGCGTTTGGCTGTGGTGCCGGTTTCCGCTTCACCCGCTTGATCGTGCCGGAGAACGTGAACAGCGGCCGTCCGCCGGAAGTCAGCCTGCCGCGCAGGAAGATCAGCGACCCGCCAGCGCGAGACACTTCGCCGACGCATTCGACCAGCTCGCCCTCGCGCGCCGCGTCGAGAAAATCGCAGGCAAAATTGGTCGTCACCGCCGGCCCGTCCAGCTCGTGGGTGGCGATAGCGAACAGGCAATAGTCGGCAAAGGCCATGAAGCAGCCGCCATGGACGTTCCCCGAGCCGTTGAGGTGCTTTTTTTCGACCCGGAAAGCGCAGCGGACGCTGCCGTCCGCCTCGATCCGGTGCCAGAAGGGGCCGACATGGGATTCAAAACTGTCGCGGATCCAGGTTCGCCAGCCCTGAAACTCCCCCTCGGTGGCGACGTGGAGGTCCGGGCGGCGGGGCGGGGGCGCTTTGGTCAATTCGTGCAAGGAAATAGGCCTTCAATTGCGGGTGTTGAGCCCTTAAATCCGATCCGTTGGCGCCGTGCAATTCCTGTTCCCGCGGGGCCCCCGGCGCAAAACGTGGGACAGCGGGAAAATGCGCCATAAAGGGCTTTTCCAAGCCGCCCGATGTTCCTAAGAACGGCCTACCGCTGCCGAAAGCCCCGAATCCATGAAGAATGAACCCAAAATCACCCCCGAGCTGGTTGCCGCCCACGGGCTCAAGCCCGACGAGTATGAGCGCATCCTGAAGCTGATCGGGCGGGAGCCGACCTTCACCGAGCTCGGCATCTTCTCGGCGATGTGGAACGAGCACTGCTCGTACAAATCCTCGCGCATCCATCTGCGCGGCCTTCCGACCAAAGCTCCCTGGGTGATCCAGGGCCCCGGCGAGAATGCGGGCGTGATCGACATCGGCGACGGCCAAGCCGTGGTCTTCAAGATGGAGAGCCACAACCACCCGAGCTATATCGAGCCGTATCAGGGGGCGACCACCGGCGTCGGCGGCATCTTGCGTGACGTCTTCACGATGGGCGCGCGTCCCATTGCCTGCCTCAATGCCCTCAGCTTCGGCGCACCCGAGCACCCGAAGACGCGGCATCTCGTTTCCGGCGTCGTCGCGGGCGTCGGCGGCTACGGCAATTCCTTCGGCGTGCCGACGGTCGGCGGACAGGTACGCTTCCACACCCGCTATGACGGCAACATCCTCGTCAATGCGATGGCGGTCGGCCTCGCCGACACCGACAAGATCTTCTATGCGGCCGCCTCCGGCGTGAACATGCCGATCGTCTATCTCGGCTCCAAGACGGGGCGCGACGGCATCCACGGCGCCTCGATGGCCTCGGCCGAATTCGACGACAAGTCCGAGGAGAAGCGCCCGACCGTCCAGGTCGGCGATCCCTTCGCCGAGAAGCTGCTGCTGGAGGCCTCCCTCGAGATCATGGAGAAGGGCTGCGTCATCGCGATCCAGGACATGGGGGCTGCGGGCCTGACCTGCTCGGCGGTGGAGATGGGCGCCAAGGGCGACCTCGGCGTGGACCTCGATCTCGACGTGGTGCCGACCCGCGAGACCGGCATGAGCGCCTACGAGATGATGCTCTCGGAGAGCCAGGAGCGCATGCTGATGGTGCTCAAGCCCGAGAAGGAGAAGGAAGCCGAGGCGATCTTCAAGAAATGGGGGCTCGACTTCGCCGTCGTCGGCTACACCACGCCGAGCAAGCGTTTCGTCGTCAAGCATGGCGGCGACGTCATGGCCGACCTGCCGATCAAGGAGCTCGGCGACGAGGCGCCGGTCTATGACCGCCCGCATGTCCCCTCCGCCGCGCTGCCGGTCGTGCACGCCCGAGACGTACCGGCCCCGATGGGCCTCGGGCCTGCGCTGGAGAAGCTGATCGGCACGCCGGACATGTGCTCTAAGCGCTGGGTCTGGGAGCAGTACGACCACGTCATTCTCGGCAACACCATGCAGCGCCCCGGCGGCGATGCCGCCGTGGTGCGCGTGCAGGACGGGCCGAAGGGCCTGGCGCTGACCGTCGACGTCACGCCGCGCTATTGCGAGGCCGATCCGTTCGAAGGCGGCAAGCAGGCGGTGGCGGAAGCCTGGCGCAACATCACCGCTGTCGGCGGCAAGCCGCTCGCGATTACCGACAACCTCAATTTCGGCAATCCTGAGCGGCCCGAGATCATGGGCCAGTTCGTCGGCTGCCTGAAGGGTATCTCGGAAGCCTGCCGCGCGCTCGACTTCCCCGTCGTTTCGGGCAACGTGTCCCTCTACAACGAGACCAACGGCCGCGCGATCCTGCCGACACCCTCGATCGGCGGCGTCGGCCTGCTCGACGATTTCACGAAATCCGCTTCGCTCGCCTTCAAGGCCGAAGGTGAGGCGATCCTCTTGATCGGCGAGACTCACGGCTGGCTCGGCCAGTCCGTGTACCTGCGCGACATCTGCGGCCGCGAGGAGGGCGCACCGCCGCCGGTCGATCTCGCTGCCGAGAAGCGCAACGGCGATTGCGTGCGCGGCATGATCCATGCGGGCACTGCGACCGCCGTGCACGATCTCTCCGACGGTGGCCTCCTGATCGGGCTCGCCGAGATGGCGATGGCCGGCGGCATCGGTGCCAAGCTGCTGGCGGCGCCGGCTGCGCTGGTGTCGCAGGCCTACTGGTTCGGCGAGGACCAGGCGCGCTATCTCGTCACCGTGCCGGAAGCGGAGGCCGGCCGCGTGCTCGCCAAGATGCGCGGTTGCGAGGTGCCCTGCGTGCGGATCGGCACCACGGGGGGCGATGCGCTTGCGATCGCGGGCGAGGCGCCGGTTGCGATCGACGCGCTGCGTAAGTCGTTCGAGCGTTGGCTGCCGGAATATATGGGCGGGAAAGCGGCGTAGGGCGTGAAGCCGTAGCCCGGATGAGCGAAGCGATATCCGGGTCTTTGTCGTCATGTTTTCCCGGATGTCGCTACGCTCATCCGGACTACGAACTACTCACAACACGTGTGAGGCCCCTGGAATTCTGCGCAAGGCGGCCGTCAGGCTCCAGCTTAAAATCGCCGTGAGCACGAAACCGATCGCGGCCTTTACGATCGCAGGCAGCTCATAGTCGAACAGCGCGTACTGGATCCACAACGCAATCGGATAGTGCACCAGGAAGATGCCGTAGGCGTCCGCCTGCATGCGGTCGAGCAGATTCGGCGCCGGCGATTTCTCGTGCAGGAAGAAGGCGAGGATCGCGAGCAGGATCGAGGCCGAGAACAGCACGAGGAACGTGCCGTAGAACACATGGTACCAGTCCGGTAGCGGATCGGGATTACCGAGGATCTCGCGCTTGATGTAGATCATGCCCCACATCAGGCAATAGGGGATCAGCGTGACGATCACCCACAGCCAGCGGGTCTTCGGCAACTGGCCCTCGGCGCTGAGCACACCGCGGTCGAAGTTCGCGGCACCGACGCTGACCCCGATGAAGAAATACGCGAAGTAGAGCAGGATGCGGCTCGCCTGCACCGAGAACGGCCCGAACTCGAACCATTTGTGGGGGCTGAAATAGACCAGTGCCGGGACGTAGGCGATCACGGTCACGACAACGAGCAGCAGCCAGAACGCGGTCGGCTGATCAAATCCGCGAAGCGAAATGCGATTGACGGGATCGACCAGGTGCGCCGAGATCCGGTAGAGCAGGCTCGCGGTCAGGTCGAACGCCAGCAGCACCCAGACGAACCAGATCGGGCCGCTCGGCCACGGGCCCGCCGTCACCGTCGTCCACCAGAATGACGCGAAGGTCAGCTCGGGATCCTGTCGAAGCGCGATCGCGTAATAGGCGAGCGGGATGACGGTGAAGGCTGCGATCACGAACGGCAGCCCAAGCCTCAGGAGACGGTCGCGCAGGAAGACCGAGGGTGCCTTGCGCGCGATCCCGGGCCAGGTGAACAGTCCCGACAGGAAGAAGAACATCGCCATGAAGAAGCTATCGGTGGCGAGCACGATCATGTCGAAAACGGCCGATGAAGCCGGATCGGTGTGGCCGAAATGGGTGTAGGGAATGACGGCGTGATGCAGCAGCACCACAAGCGTCAGGAACGTGCGAGCCCGATCGAGCGCCAGATTGCGCGTCTTGGTCTTTGCCGCGGCGTGCGCGTCTGCGCCAATCGTCGCCGAATGTGACATCGTGCTCATGATTGCCCCGATTGCGCCCCTTCCCCGGACAGACTGTGCCGCCGGGAACCCGATTCAGCAAGGTCGTTCAGCCATGGTCGAGGCCCTTTCAGCTCTAGGAACCAGTTCCGCGCAGCGAAGTTAGCGTCCGCGAAAAGGGTTGAGGGCCGCGCGAGAGGCGGGCACCAATTTCGGAGCTGGCGATGACGATCCTGAAATGGGCGCTGATCTTCCTACTCGTCTCGATCGTGGCCGGCGTGCTCGGCTTCACCGGTATTTCGGCCGCCTCCGCCGACGTCGCCCGCTTCCTGTTCTATGTCTTCGTGGTGATCTTCCTGGTACTGCTGATACTGGGGCTGACGATCTTCAGGGCGTAGCGAGGCTGCGTCAGCACCCTCAGTCGTCAAGCCCGGGCTTGACCCGGGCATCCACGGCTCCGGTATTGCACCATCAAGAACAGGGATGGCCGGGACGAGCCGGCCATGACGGCACGAACCGGCGCAGAAGCTACCCCACTTCCTCGATCTTCACCTTGTCCGGATAGAACGCGAGGCGGCCGGAAATCTCCGCCATCGCGGGGAAGGGGGTCTCATAGGTCCAGATCGCGTTGTCCAGCGTCTTGCCGTCGGCCTTGACGCTGTAATAGCTCGCGTCCCCCTTATAAGGGCAGTGGGTGACACGGTCGGTGCGCTCCAGCAGGGCCATGTTGGTGTCCTCCCGTGGCACATATTGCACCGCCGGATATCTGGCTTCCTTCAAGGTCAGCGCCTTGTCGGTCTCGGCGATCACGATGTCGCCCGCGGTCACACGCACGCGCCGGGGATTTGGGGTGATGGTGATGGGGTGGTCAGGCCCTGGAAGCTTCATGATTTCACGCCTTTTCGATCAATCTGCCGCGCGCGGCACTTTGTCGTGCCTTTATCCTGGTGGGATCATGGATATAGTGCCGGAAGGCGTGACCTAGAAGGCCGTTCACGCTAAGTTTGGGCCTGTCGGCGAGGGGACCCCGGCAGCGATTCGAACGCTTAGAGAAGGAGCACGACCCGAATGCCCATGGACGCCCACGATATCGAGGCGATGATCAAGGCGGCAATCCCCGATGCCGAAGTGACCATCCGTGACCTCGCCGGCGACGGCGACCACTATGCCGCGACCGTGATCTCGGAATCCTTCCGCGGCAAGTCCCGCGTCCAGCAGCACCAGATCGTCTACCAGTCCCTGCGCGGCCAGATGGGCGGAGTGCTGCACGCGCTGGCACTGCAAACCGGCGTACCCGGCACCTGATTCAAGCACGACGGGGGCGAAGATGGTTGCGGACAATCCGCGCGGCGCGATGTTTCGCGTCATCGGGCCGAACCAGCACAGCCGTGTCACCTATGTCGAGCTGTTCTTCGACCTGGTCTTCGTCTTCGCCGTCACGCAGATCTCGCATACGTTGTTGCACCATTTCACGCCACTCGGCGCGGTGCACGTCTTGGTGCTGTTTCTGGCGGTGTGGTGGGTGTGGGTCTTCACCGCCTGGGTCACCAACTGGCTCAATCCCGACCTGACACCGGTCCGCATCCTGCTTTTTGCGATGATGCTGGGCGGCCTCGTGCTGTCGACCACGATCCCGACGGCGTTCGAGGGGCGTGGCCTTTGGTTTGCCATTGCCTACGCGACCATGCAGGTCGGACGTACCGCGTTCTGGCTGTTCGCGACTCCGCATCATCAAACCGCGGTGCGGCACAATGCGATCCGCATCCTGACCTGGCTCTCCGTCTCCGCGGTCCTGTGGATCGCAGGCGGTCTGTCCGAAGGAGATACGCGGCTATGGCTGTGGATCGCCGCGGTGAGCTGGGAGTACATCTCGCCGGCGGTGCGGTTCTGGGTCCCGAAGCTGGGATTCTCTTCGGTCGAGGCCTGGGCCGTCGAAGGCGCGCACATGGCCGAGCGCTGCTCTCTGTTCGTCATCATCGCGCTCGGCGAGGCCATCGTTGTCAACGGTGCGACCTTCGCTGAACTGGAGTGGACCGCGAGCAATATCCTGGCCTTCTCCTCGGCGCTGGTCGGCGCCATCGCGATGTGGTGGGTCTATTTCCACAAGGGCGCCGAGGCCGGCTCCGTGCGCATCTCGAAGTCCGCCGAATCCGGCCGGCTGGCGCGGCTTGCCTACACCTATCTGCACACTCCGATCGTCGCCGGCATCATCCTGACGGCTGTCTCGGACGAGCTGGTGCTGAAGCATCCAGGCGGACACTCCGACATGCGCACGGTCGTGAGCACGATCGGCGGGCCCCTCGTGTTCTTGGTCGGCACCATCCTGTTCAAGCACGCGATCCGCGGCTTCCTCCAGCTCTCGCACGGCATCGGCATCGTGCTGCTGCTGGCGCTGTGGTGGTTCGCCGCCGACCTCTCGCCGCTCTGGCTGTCGGTCGCGACGACCGCGATCATGATCGTGGTTGCGGTCTGGGAGTCGGTGTCGCTGGGATCCCAGCCGGAAGAGCAGGCGGGGCATTGAACCCCAGCGCTACTCCGCAACCTCCAGCGCATGCACCGAGAACATCTTCGCCGCATCCGTCCAGCTCTCGCGGACGCGCCAGCCCGCGCCCTGCGCCAGCGCGGCGAAGCGTTCGAGGCTGTATTTGTAGCTGTTCTCGGTGTGGATGCTCTCGCCGGGGCGGAACGAGAAGCTGGTGCCGAGCAGGCGTACGGTCTGGCTTTTCTTGCTGATCAGGTGCATCTCGATGCGGTGCCGCTCGCGATTGTAGATCGCGCGGTGGGTGAAGGCGGAAAGGTCAAAATTGCCGCCAAGCTCGCGGTTGATCCGCACCAGCACATTGAGGTTGAAGCGCGCGGTGACGCCGGCGGCGTCGTTGTAGGCATCGAACAGCACGCGCTCGTCTTTTTCCAGGTCGGCGCCGATGATCATCTGCGCGCCCTTGCCCAGGATCGCACGCGCGCTCTTCAGGAACGCCTGCGCTTCCTGCGGTTCGAAATTGCCGATCGTCGAGCCGGGAAAAAAGCCGACCTTGGGCATGGACGCGACCTGCCTGGGCAGCTCGAACGGCGTCGTGAAGTCGGCCGCGACCGGATAGATGCCGAGCGAAGGGAAATCCCGCTTCAGCCCGTTCGCCTGCGCCTTCAGGAAGTCGCCGGAGATGTCGACGGGGACATAGGCCGCGAACCTGCAATGACCCAGCAGCAGGCGGACCTTCGTGGTCGCGCCGGCGCCGAACTCGACCAGAGCTGCGTGTTCCGGAATGATCTTCGCGATCTCGCGGCCGCGCTCCTTCAGGATCGCAAGCTCGGTGCGCGTCGGATAATATTCCGGCAGCCGCGTGATCGCCTCGAACAGCTCCGACCCGGTGGCGTCGTAGAAATATTTCGGCGACAGCTTCTTCGGCTGCTGCGAGAGGTCCACGATGGCCTCGCGGGCGAAGGCGGTTGTTTGCTCGTCGGGAAGATGGGCTTCGGCCAAAGCGCTGGCGTGCACATTCATGATACTCTCCTGAACGCGCTGTCCGGCGCGCATTTGTCGTCGGAAGTGGTCACTCGTAGTCGGCGAGCCGCAGTCCCGTGAATTGCCAGCGGTGATGCGGATAGAAGAAATTGCGATAGGTAATACGGCTGTGGCCCTCGGGAGTTGCAAGCGAGGAGCCGCGCAGCACCAATTGATTGACCATGAACTTACCGTTGTACTCGCCGAGCGCCCCTTCGATGGCGCGATAACCGGGGTAGGGCGAATACGAAGAGCGGGTCCATTGCCAGACGATGCCGAAGGCGTCGTTGAGCTGACCCGCGCGCGCGGCGACCTCCCATTCCATCTCGGTCGGCAGGTGTTTTCCGGCCCAGCGCGCGAAGGCGTCGGCTTCGTAGTAGCTGACGTGGCAGACAGGCGCGTTGGGATCGACCGGCTTGAGGCCGGCGAGCGTCATCACTTGCCATGCGCCATCGACCTCGCGCCAATGCCCCGGGGCCTGCCAGTCTTCCTTGCTGGCGGCGGCAAAGCCGTCCATCAGCCAAAGCGTTGCGGTCCGATAGCCGCCATCCTGCATGAAGGCGAGCCATTCGGCGTTGGTCACCAGATTGCGGGCGAGCTTGACCGGACCGACGAGGGCGCGATGCGCCGGTTTCTCGTTATCGAAATGGAAACTGTCGTCGACGTGGCCAACGGTATGGATGCCTTCGTTGAGTTGCAGCCAGTCTTCGCCACTGCGCGCGGCGGTCGGGAAGTGCCAGTTGGGGTCATACGCGGGGTAGACCGGGTTCTGCGCAAAGGCGTGCAGGATGTCCGTGAACATCAATTCCTGATGCTGTTGCTCGTGATTGAGTCCGACCTCGATTAGAGGCGCCAAGGCCTGGAGCTTGCCTGCCTCGGCCTCGCGGAAGAATTTGACAACGGCAGCATCGACGTATTTGCGATAGGCGCCGACCTCGTCGGCACCAGGCCGGGTGATGTCGCCGCGATGGTTGCGGGCATGGCGCGGGCCGGCGCTGACGTAATACGAGTTGAACAGAAACGCGAAATCGGGATGGAAGGGCCGGTAGCCCGGACAGTGCTCGCCGAGCAGGAATTGCTCCCAGAACCAGGTGGTATGCGCCCGATGCCATTTCGTGGGGCTCGCATCGGGCATCGACTGGATCTGCTGGTCCTCCGGCGACAGCGGCGCAGCCCGCCGCTCGGTCTCGTTGCGGACGGTGAGAAATGCCTCTTCCAGCCGCCAGGCGAGGTCGCCCCGGTCCAAGGACGGCGACGAAAGCTGTGGGGCGGCCGTAGCGGAGGCTGATTTCGTCACGTTTTTCTCCAGACAGGACAAGAGAACGTTGTTCGCCTTAGCCGGTTCCACGGCCGGGGTTCGTCCTAGATAGGGGCTCCGTTACGGTATGAAAGTCCTCTCCGGCGATGATATTGATGTCATCAGCCTATGGACCTGGCGGGCTCCAGGCGCTCCCGTGCGGCGTGTCGCCGCCATTTTACTTTGGATGCACAACGGTTTGGGCTACATATATAGGTCGGTATCGGGTTAAATCGGCTGAGCCGGCCCGAGGGATCGTTGAGGGCTCAGCCCCAGAAGGACACGGATATGAGCATCGAGGAATTCATCGCCAACGAAGTGAAGTCGAACGACGTGGTTCTGTTCATGAAGGGCACGCCGCAATTTCCGCAGTGCGGTTTCTCCGGCCAGGTCGTCCAGATCCTCGACCACATCGGCGTGGGCTATAAAGGCCTGAACGTCCTCGAATCCGCCGAGCTGCGCAACGGCATCAAGGAATACTCGAACTGGCCGACCATCCCGCAGCTCTATGTGAAGGGCGAGTTCGTCGGCGGATGCGACATTGTCCGCGAGATGTTCCAGGCCGGCGAATTGCAGCAGCTCTTCTCCGAGAAGGGCGTCGCCGTCGCGGCTTGATAGGTGACCGAGCTGAGGCGCCATATCGGCGGCGCCGAGCTCGAGGTCGTCGTGGCCGACATCACCACGCTCGGCGTTGACGCCATCGTCAACGCCGCCAACACGTCGCTCCTTGGCGGGGGCGGCGTAGATGGTGCGATCCACGCCGCTGCCGGTCCCGACCTTCTCGCCGAGTGTCAAACGCTCGGAGGATGCCCGACCGGGGAGGCCAGGATCACGAAGGGCTATCGTCTGCCTGCACGCCACGTGATCCACGCGGTCGGCCCCGTCTGGCGCGGCGGCAGCCGAGGCGAGGCGGAGGCGCTGCGCTCCTGCTATCGACATGCGATTGGGCTCTGCCAAGCCAATCAGCTGACCTCGCTGGCCTTCTCTGCGATCTCAACCGGCGTGTATCGCTTCCCGGCCGACCAGGCCGCGAAGATTGCAATTCATGCGACCGTTGAAGCCCTGTCGGCAGCGCCCCTGGTTGCCCATGTCATATTTTGTTGTTTTTCGGAGAGGAGCGCCGCTCTCCACACAGACGTTTTGGCGCGGCACGGCGGGCCTTGTGCCTGATGGCGCGGCAGCTACACTCCGTCGTGCCATGTTCCGGGGAGGGGATATGATTTCACAGTCTGGGTTGCGTGCGCTCGCCTGCGGCGCGCTGGTGTCGCTTGCGGCGATGTCGTCCGCGCGGGCGGAGGGCACCTACGAGATTCCGGCCGGCGCGCATTTCAATCGGGACAAGCTCGCCAAGGTGAGCGAGTTCTTCAAGAACGAGGTCGCGACCGGCAAGATCGCCGGTGCAAACGTGCTGATTCAGCAGCATGGCAAGCCGGTCTATCACGAAGCCTTCGGCGTGCAGGACGTGGTGAGCAAGGCCCCCATCACCGACAAGACGATCTTCCGCCTGTTCTCGATGACCAAGGCGATCACCTCGGTGGTCGCGATGCAATTAATCGAGGACGGCAAGTTCAAGCTGGACGATCCCGTTTCGAAATACATTCCGTCCTTCGCCAACGTGAAGGTCGGCGTCGAGAAGAAGGCCGAGGACGGCAGCAAGTCGCTCGAGCTGGTGCCGCCCAACCGGCCGATGACGGTGCTCGACCTGATGCGCCACACCTCGGGCATCACATATGGATTTTACGGCGACAGCCTGGTGCGCAAGGCCTACCGCGAGGCCAATCTCTATGCCGGCGATTTCGATCTTGCCGAGTTCGCCGAACGCATCGCCAAGCTGCCGTTGCACAACCAGCCGGGCGCGCTCTGGCAATACGGCCACTCCACCGACGTGCTCGCGCGTGTGATGGAGGTCGCCGCGGGCAAGCCGCTGATCGAGATCATGCGCGAGAAGCTGCTCGATCCGCTTGGCATGGTCGATACCGGCTTCTTCGTGACCGACCCCGAGAAGCAGAAGCTGCTGGCGCAGCCGGTCCCGAACGACTCCGATTTCCGGGTCGGCCGGATCAATGATCCGACGCTGGTCAAGAAGATCCAATACGCCAGCGGCGGCATGGTGACGACCATGGCGGATTATCGGCGCTTCGCGCAGATGCTGCTCAATGGCGGCAGCCTGGACGGCAAGACCATTCTCAAGCCCGAAACGTTCAAGCTAATGGAGACCGACCAGGTCGGCCCCAACTCCGGCGTCGACCGAGACTATTTCTACTTCCCCGGCGACGGCTTCGGCTTCGGCCTCGGCCTTGCGGTCCGGACCGACCCCGGCAATGCCAAGCCGCCGCCGCCCGGCAATCTCGGTGAATTGAAGTGGGACGGCGCCTCCGGCTGCTACTTTGTCATCGACCCCAAGCAGGACATGTTCTTCGTCCTCCTGGAGCAGACCCCGAGCGAGCGCCAGCGTGTGCAACGGACATTGAAGCAGTTGGTCTATGAAGCCATGGAGAAGTGACTGGAGCGGGCGCCGCGCGTTCATCGCGGCGCTCGTTCTTCTGGTTGGCGTGGTCGGCGCGCGTGCGGGCTCCGAGCGTCCTGAGCGCAAGTTCTCGCCTGAGGGCCTCGCCAAGGTCTCCGACTACATTCGCAACGAGATTGCGACCGGCAAGATTCCCGGCGCCATCCTGCTGCTCCAGCAGCACGGCAAGCCGGTCTACTACGAGAATTTCGGCGTCCGCGACGTCGCGACCCAGCTTTCGATGAGCCCGGACACGATCTTCCGCCTCTATTCGATGTCGAAGCCGATCACCTCCGTCATGGCGATGATGCTGGTCGAGGACGGCAAGCTTTCGCTCGACGATCCCGTCGCGAAATACATTCCGGCCTTCGCCGGGATGAAAGTCGGCGTCGAGAAGATGGCCGAGGACGGCAAGGTTGCGCTGGCACTGGAGCCGCTCGCACGGCCCGTCACGATCAAGGACCTGCTGCGCCACACCTCGGGGCTGCCCTATGGCTATCACGGCGGAGGCGCAGTGCGCGAACTCTACGCCGCGGCCAATCTCTTCCAGAGCAACCTCAGCAATGCCGACTTCGTCGCGAAGATCGCGACGCTACCGCTCGCCGAGCAGCCGGGCACGGTGTGGGACTACGGCTTTGCCACCGACGTGCTCGGCCGGGTCGTCGAGGTAGTTTCCGGAAAGACGCTGCTCCAGTTCGAGAAGGAGCGGCTGCTCGACCCGCTCGGCATGACCGAGACGGCGTTCTTCGTCGCCGATCCCGCCAAGTTTCCGCGCATTGCCGAGCCGATGCCGGAGGACCGTAACATCAACCCGACAACGCCGGTCCGCGATATCAGGCGGCCGCTGACGTGGGAATCGGGCGGCGGCGGCATGGTCGGCACGATCGGCGACTACGCTCGTTTCGCGCAGATGCTGCTCAATGGCGGCACATTTGAAGGCCGGCGCTATCTCGAGCCCGAGACGATCGCGCTGATGGCGTCGGATCACATCGGTCCGGAGAAGATCGCACGCGGCCAGAACTATTATCCGGGCACCAATTCCGGCTTTGGCCTCGGCTTTGCGGTGCGCACCTCGGTGCCGCCGGGGACGTCCTGGCCGCTGGGCGAATATCGCTGGGACGGCGTCGGCGGCACGTTCTTCTTCATCGATCCCGAAGACGACCTGTTCGGAATCTTCATGGTGCAGACGCCCTCTCAGCGCGGCCGGATTCAACTCGCGCTGAAGACGCTGATCTATCAGGCCATGGGGCGGTAAATTCTCGCGGTCTGCGTAGCCCGGATGAGCGCAGCGATATCCGGGACTTCTGCGAGCGGATTCCCGGGTGTCGCTGCGCTCACCCGGGCTACGGGACTACGTCTACGCTCCGCGCACGATCTCGCGCACGTATCCGATCGTCTCCTCGATCTGGCTCGCATTGACGTCGAGATGGGTGCAGGCGCGGATGCGGCCGTCCATCATCGCGAGCGTCACGCCGTGCTGGCGGAGCGCTGTGACCATCTTGTCGCCGGGAATGCCGGCGCCGTCGGGCTTGAAGAACACGAGATTGGTCTCGGGCTCCTGCACCTCGATGCCTGAGATCTGCGACAGCCCGCGGGCGAGAGCACGGGCATTGGCGTGATCGTCGGCGAGACGCTCGACGTGATGGTCGAGCGCGTAGATGCAGGCCGCCGCACAGATGCCGGCCTGCCGCATCGAGCCGCCGAGACGCTGCTTCCATTGCCACACCGCATCGATGAAGGCGCGCGAGCCTGCAAGCACGCCGCCGATCGGTGCGCCAAGGCCCTTGGAGAAGTCGATCCAGGCCGAATCCCATCCCGCGGTCATGTCGCGGGGCGAGATGCCGCTTGCCACCGTGGCGTTGAGCAGGCGCGCCCCGTCCATGTGGGTGACGAGGCCGTGCTGCTTGGCGATCGCGACGATTTCGTCGAGCGCCGCCTTCTTCCAGATCGTGCCGCCGCCGATATTGGCGGTCTGCTCGACGCTGACGACGGTCTGCGGCGGCTGGTAGCGCGTACGCGGATGCAATGCCTTGCGAAAAGTCTCCGGCGTGAACTGGCCGCCCTCGCCCTTGAGCTGGGTGACCTGGAAGCCGCCGATCGCGGCGTGCGCACCGCCCTCGCGGGCGATGATGTGCGCGGTCTCATGAGCCAGGATCTCGTCGCCGGGACGGCAATGCACCAGCGTTGCGGTAACGTTGCACATGGTGCCGGAGGGCATGTAGACCGCAGCTTCCTTGCCGAGCAGATCGGCCACGCGCTCGCACAGCGCGTTCACGGTGGGATCGTCGCCGACCTGCTCGTCTCCGACCTCCGCCCGCGCCATGGCCTCGCGCATTCCAGCCGTCGGCTTGGTCTGCGTGTCCGAGAGCAGGTTGATGCGCACCGGCGGCGTCTTGGGATCGATCGGGGGAGGGGTGTAGAGCATGGCTGGTCTCGTCTAGTCGAACAGTTGCGGCCTGATGTCTTGCGCACCGTGAAGAATGGCGCGGATCTCGACGTGGTCGGATTGCACCGTGTAGAAAATCAGATGTGATTGGAAGCGGAAACGCCGATAGCCAGCCGCGAGTTCATCCACTTGTTGGCCAATGAGAGGGAAATCGGCGAGAAGCCCGAAGGAGCGGATCAGACCTGCATAGTAAGCCTCGGCCTGATATTTGCCGAACCGGCTTTCGGTGAAGTCGTAGATGTCGATCAAATCGGTTCGGGTACGCTCCGATAACCGGTACTCAGCCATGGCGGCGTTGAGCAACGCGTTCGCGTGCGGCAGCCAGAATGTCGTCCGGCGTGTCCGAGGTGAATTCGTTGCAATCGGGCTGCGCAAACAGCGCTTGATATCGGCGGACCTGTTCGTCGCGGGGCAGCTTGGCCCACGCCTCAAGCTCGGCCTCGCTAGGCGTGGCCGATGGGGTGATGTTGGCGAGCTGGTCGGTCGTCTGGGACATCGACAGCATTTTACCACAACAAAAAGGCCCCGGAAACCGGGGCCTTTGAACGTTGATCTGCCGAATTATCAGCGCGAGTAGAATTCGACGACCAGATGCGGCTCCATCTGCACCGGGAACGGCACGTCGGAGAGGTGGGGGATGCGCGTGTACTTCGCGGTCATCTTGCCGTGGTCGACTTCGAGATAGTCGGGCACGTCGCGCTCCGGGAGCTGGCTGGCTTCGAGGACGTGGGCGAGCTGCTTGGAAGCTTCCTTGACCTCGACGACGTCGCCGACCTTGAGCTGGTAGCTCGAGATGTTGACCTTGCGGCCGTTCACCTTGACGTGGCCGTGATTGATGAATTGGCGCGCGGCGAAGATCGTCGAGACGAACTTGGCGCGGTACACGACCGCGTCGAGACGGCGCTCGAGCAGGCCGATCAGGTTCTCGCCGGTGTCACCCTTGAGGCGGCTGGCTTCCACGTAGATGCCGTGGAACTGGCGTTCGCTGATGTTGGCGTAGTAGCCCTTCAGCTTCTGCTTGGCACGGAGCTGCACGCCGAAGTCGGAAAGCTTGCCCTTGCGGCGCTGGCCATGCTGGCCGGGGCCGTATTCGCGGCGGTTCACGGGGCTCTTCGGGCGGCCCCAGATGTTCTGGCCCATACGGCGATCGATCTTGTACTTCGCCTCACTGCGCTTAGTCATCGCGTCCTCTTCAGGTGCATGGTTTGAGGAAACGCGCCCTCCTGTGTGACGGGATGATCCCGGCACCGACAGGTCCGATCCCCAAAGCTCAAGGGAGAGGACCACGGGTCGCGAAACGCTTCGCGGGCCGAAACCGGCCCGCGAGCAGGCGGCTTGTAGGGGAGTTTGGGGTTGGCTGTCAATTCTTTAGCCGTCATGCCGTGGCGATGCGCGAGCGGCGATTCGGCTCTCTCGAGAACCTCCCGGGCTCGGTGCTATCGCACCGCTCCGGGACCGCGACGCCGTCAGGCGCCCACCGCCCGGATCGGCTTCGTCCCGGCCGCCCGCAATTCGGCAGCAATCTCAGTGTTCAACACCTGTTCCAGCCGGGTCAGGACCCGGGCGATTGGGGCAGCGTCGGTAACTCGGTGGTCCCAGCGGATCACGACATGGATGGTCTGATCGGGCTCGACGAGCCCATAGCTGAGGATGAAGGGGCCCGGCGTGATTGGGTGGAGCTCGCCGCCGCCATAGGCGGCCACCGAGCTCACACCGAAGCTGCCGAACCAGTTGCCGCGCTGACGGCCGAAGTTCAGACCGATGGCCCAGGACAGGCGCCGGAGCGGCAGCGGCAGGCGCGTCGCCCGCATGATCTTGCGGAACATGGGGACGTCCTCAACCCGGGCCGTCTTGCCGTGCCGGATCTCCGCGTCGACCATAGTCAGCGAAAGGGCCTCAGGCGCGGCGATTCGCTGCGGCAGCACGCATTCCTCGCCTTCCTCGACCCGGGCGATGGCGACCGTCGCAACGCTCTTCGGCAGCTCATACAGGGCCGGCCAAGGCCATTTGACGTAGACGGTGCGCAGGATCGGTTCGTCCCTCGCGACCAGGGCGAAAGCCTTGACGAATATCGCGGCCCAGCCGGCGGGCGCAGTTACGCCTGCGCGGGCCTCCACCACAGGGCGAATATGGAGCGAACGCGATAACGAAACGAAGGGGATACCCATCGAGGCATGCATGAGGTCGCAGATCAGACGGCGTCGCAGCGAGATGGTCTTGGGCGTCCCGCGCATTGGGCTCCGGTTCCTGAGGATCAAAGGATCAAAATATGTGCAGCGAGCGGACGCCGCTCGTTGGCTCTAGCACGAACCAACCCGCTTGGGAGCGGTCGGTTCGCCGCATCAAGGCGCCGGCGAGGCCAGCGGCCTGGTTCCGTCGGTGACGTATATTCCAAGAACTTTCAATGATTTATCGCCGTGAGTGTTGGCCGTGATGGGGCTGCAGCCGTCCGGGAACTCCACTTTCTGGAGCAGGGTACGTTTGATGCCCGGCTGCTGAGCGTGGGCCGCAAAGGCAGGTCTGGCAAAAGACAGCGCAAGCAAAGTTTCTTGAGGCATGGTCCTCCTCCCTGAACCGCGGACCCTAGCAGCGTCGGGGTTCCCGGCAAGGCCGGCCACGCTTGTCGCAGCGATTCAGCACTTGATGCCCTCGAACGCCGTCATGATGCCCCGCTGGAATAGTGACCAGTCGAAACCGAGCGCGATTGCGCGGTAGCCGCGGTCGATCAGGGCATTGGCCTGGTCGGCGGTGCGCGCCACGCCGCCGATCGGCACGCCGCTTCTGAGGATGCCGGCCTCGGCGCGCGCGATCAGCTCGAGCAACTCCGGGTCGTCCATCTGGCCGCGCTTGTTGATGGATGTCGCGAGATCGCCGGGACCGATGACGGCGACGTCGATGCCGGGTGTGGCCATGATCTCGTCGATGCGGTTGACCGCGTCGACATGCTCGATGGTGATCATGCAGATCATCTCGTCGTCGGCGCCGGCCATATAGTCCGGCATCGACTGGCCCCAGCGGAACGGCGCGTGGAAGGGACCCCAGAGACGGTCGCCGCGCGGCGGATAGCGCACGCTGCGCACCGCTTTCTCAGCCTCCGCGCGATTGGTGATCATGGGGAAGTTGATGCCGAAGGCGCCGATGTCCATCGGTGCCTTCGCAAGCCATGGCTCGTTCGCCGCGATCCGCACCAGTGGCGTGCAAGGCGTGCCGGTCGTCGCCGCGATCATCGCATGGGCTTCGGTCAAGCCGATCGGCCCGTGCTCGAGATCGACGATGATCCAGTCGAGCGATCGCGCCATGATCTGCACCGTCTGCACGCTCGGGATGGTCGCGATCGCGCCGAAGGCGGGTCGGCCCTCGCGCCACAATTGGCGGAGACGGTTGAGCGGTGTTGACGGGACCGACATGGAAATGGCCTGCGGGAAAGATGACGAAGGCGGAGCCTAGCAGCGGCGCGTTGCCGCGCAAGGTCAGGCCAATGCGCGGCCGCCGAAGAACGGCGTCAGCGTGGCCGACAGTCCGTGCGCGCGGTTCGAGGTGAAGATCATCTCAGCGCCCGACTGCGCGATGGCGCCGATCCGCGGTCCAAGCAGATCGGAGACGCGGCGGGCGATCGCCGGGGCCGGATCGATCCAATCGACCGGCCAGGGTGCGAGCCGCCTCAGCCGATCGAGCAGCAGCGGATAATGCGTGCAGGCGAGCACCACCGTGTCGGTGCGCGATGTCGCATCGGCGGGATCGCCGACGAAGCAGGGCGCGAGTTCGGTGACGATGGACTCGTCGCTGACCGGTGCGCCGCTGAGCTCAGCTTCCGCCAGCGACGCAAGCTCGGGCGAGCCGACCAGCGTCACCTCGCAGCCTTGCGCGAAATCGCGGATCAGCGCCTTCGTGTATTCCCGCTTCACCGTGCCCTTGGTGCCGAGCACCGAGACGCGGCGGGTCCTCGACTGCGCGCAGGCCGGCTTGATCGCCGGCACCGTGCCGACGAAAGGCAGGGAATAGGCGGCGCGCAAGTGCGACAGGACCAGGGTGGAGGCCGTGTTGCAGGCGATGACGACAAGGTCGGGATCATGCGTGCCGATCAACTCGCCCATCAACGGCACCACGCGGGCGATGATCTCAGCCTCGTCATGATGGCCATAGGGGAAGAAGGCGTCGTCGGCGACATAGACATAATGCGCATCCGGGCGCGCCGCCACGACCTCACGGAGCACCGTGAGCCCGCCAAGGCCGGAATCGAACACCAGGATGGTCTCAGAATTGGTCACGCTGTCACCCTAAAACGATATGGTTACCATTGAGTTTTTGGGGCGATTTTGCGGCGGGCTGCCCTGGGACGGCTATGCGAGGACTCGACTCCGCTGGCCTATCCCGGGCGCGGTTGTGGGGGAATACCATTCAATCGACATCGCAATCGCGGAGTATGATGAGGTATCACAGTGCGGTAATTTGCGCTCGCAGGAGGCTTCATGCTCACCGTCCATCATCTCGGCAAGTCTCAGTCGGAGCGTATCGTCTGGCTTTGCGAGGAGCTGGGACTTCCCTACGAGTTGAAGCGCTATGCGCGCGATCCCGCGACCATGCTGGCGCCGCCGGAGTACAAGGCGCTGCATCCGGCCGGGACGGCGCCGGTCGTCAGCGACGGCGATCTGGTGCTGGCCGAATCCGGCGCCATCGTCGACTATATCGTTGCGAAATATGGCAACGGCCGGCTCGTGCTCGGTCCCAATGATCCCGCCTTCGCGCAGTTTCTGTATTGGCTTCATTTTGCCAACGGCACGTTGCAGCCCGCCATGGGGCGGATGATGATCCTGAGCCGGCTTGACCTCGCCAAGGACAACCCGACCCTTCTCGCGATGAAGCGGCGCCTCGATCGGGCCTACGACCTTCTCGAGGCAAGGCTTTGCGAGGCCGACTATCTGGCCGGCAGCACCTTCACGACAGCCGACATCATGACCGTGTTCTCGCTCACGACGATGCGCTACTTCCAGCCCTATGATCTCGCGCGCTGCCCGAACGTGGTCAAATATCTCGGGCGCATCGGCACGCGCCCGGCCTATGGGCGGGCCATGGAGAAGGGCGATCCCGGCATGGCGCTGCTCCTGAGCTGAGCGGCGGCTGGCCCTCACGCGATCTTGTTGGTGGTGGCCGCGCGCTCGGTGGCCAGCTGCTTCTGCAAGCGGTCGATGTTTTGCAGCAGACGCTGGCTGGTCAGCACCAGGAAATAGTAGCCGAACTGCGGATCCTGGAAATAGATCTCGAGCAACCGGTCATAGGTGATCGTCAGCACCTGGCCGTCTTCGATGCATTCGACGGTTCCCGTGCGCCGGTTGTCCGGCGTGAGGAAGCCGAGTTCGCCCATCAGCGCTCCGGGCCCGATCTCGACGTTGATCTCCTTGACCAGGAACTTGCCGGTGACCGTGAGGAACATCTCCTTCGCGGGATCGCGCAGCTTGAAAAGCGTGTCGCCGCGGCGATATTTGCGCTCGGTCATGAACGGCTTGAGCCATTCGATCGACATGTCGCCTTCGGCCGCATGGCGAGCTTTCTTGACCAGCTTGAGCATCTGCCGCAGGCGCAGCGCGTTAATCGGCAGCAGCAGGAGATACAGAAGGAACGTCGCGACGTTGGCGGAGAGCGCGCCGAAGACGGCGAAGAACCCGCAGCCGATCATGTTGGCGACACGCAGCGGCACCATCGTCCGCATCAACAGCGTGGCGACGAAGAAGCCGGCGCCGACCGCGGCGAACAGATTGGCCAGCGTGATGTTCTGGACGAAGATCTCCAGCAGCCGGTTGAACAGAGCCTCATAGGTGATGTTGTCGGGATCGAGGCCCATCTGGACCAAAATCTTCGCGATCCTGAGATTGTCCGCCGCCGCGTTGAGAATGCGGTCGAGGATCGACGAAATGTCTGCGCTGCCGGACGGCATGGTACTAACCCCGCGTAAGGCCTTCAGTCCTGATCGGTATGCTCGCCACGTATAGCCGAAATCGAATGACGACCGCTTGAATGAAGCCTTTGGCCGTCATGCCGCAAGGGGCAAATTTTAGCCCGATCGGGCGTTTCGGCCAATCGTCCGGTTGTTGGGGGCGCATGGCCCGGGCGCGCCGGTGATTCGGTCGGAGCGGGCGTGGTGGACGCAGTGCTGGACGCATCCGGGAGCCGAAAAGACGAGGGCGGCCTCTGCCTTACGGCTTGGCGGCGGGGGGCACGACCTGCTGCTCGACCAGGCCAAGACGTCCCGGCAGCGAACCCGCGCGCAGCAGCATGGCGACGCTGTTGGCCTCTTCCAGGGTGAAATTGCCGGCGATCTGGCCGGAACCCCCGGTGATGGGCTCGCGGATCACGGGAGCGGAGATCACCTTGTCGTCGAGCACGATGGCGAAAGGCTTTCCAACGTTCTCGGCGGTGATGTGGGCGAAGCGCCGCGTGCCGCGGCCGTTGAAGCGGAACGAGGCGATCGGCTCCTTCGTGTCGCGCGTAAATCCCGGTCCCGCATAGCTGATGTCGTCGCCGTCGAGCGCGCTGTCCCTGGCGACCAGATAGGGCAGCTTGTCCTTGAAGCCGAGCAGGACTTCCGTGCCCGTCGGCGGCGTGCTGGTCTGTGCCTGCTCGGCCGGCATCGAGAGGTCGATCAGGCGGAAACCGACCCGCACCTTCTTGGCGAAGATCGCCGTGATGCGCTCGGGCTCCATCACGCCCGGCAGGAAGATGCGGATGCGGTCCGCTCCCTCAGGCTGGACGCTGGCGAGCGTAATGCCGGCGTCCTTGAGGCGCTGCTCGACCATGGCAATGGAATCTTCCACGAGCTCACGGAGCCGCGCGGCGGATGCGGGAGCGGTCGGCGCGAGCCTGAGCAGACCATCTCCGCCATCGGTCGCGGTGAGCGCATAGGCGGGCAGCCCCTCCGCCGCCGACGTGAGCTTGCGCGTGAGCTGTTCGCGGCTCTTCGCGTCGGCGATCTTCACGTCGACGCCGCCGTCGCGGATCGCAAGGCCGGAGAAGGCGATCCGGCCCTCGCGCAGGGTCTTGTAGACGTCGTCGCGCAGGTCCGTGACGACCGTCTCCCGCAGGCCATCGATGTCCACCTTGTAGATGATGCGGGATCCGCCCAGCTTCTCCATCTTCTCGGCGACGAATGCGGCGAGCTTGGCGCGCATCTTGTCGAATTGGGTGTCCGAGGCGAGGGCGGAGTGGGGCAGGGTGATCGCTGCAGCCATGATCGCTGCTGTCATGGTCAGCGCGGCGATCAATCGTGTCATCCGGTCCCGCAGGAGCAGGGTCATGGTGGTGTCCTCGCGCGTCGCAGCAGGAAGAGACCGGCAACTCTCCCGTCAGTCCTTGGTCCTGCGATCGTACGAGGAGGTTCAATCGGCGCGCAGTCGTATGCTGCTGGCCCGGCTCTCCTGCTCTAACCCTGGATCACCCGCTCGGTGTGGACGCAGCGGCAGTCCATCTCGTAGTCTAGGCCGACGACCGGGGGCCGGTTGAGGTGCCAGGTCACGCCGTGACGCACTGCGCCGCGCCGTCCCAGCTCGCTGGCGAGGAACGGGTGGATATCGTGCACGGTATAAATCTGGACACCGGTGGTATCGCGCCAGGTGCCGCCAAAGGCGCTCATCCGGCGCTCCATCTCGCCGAGCACGTACTTTGCCTTTTCCAGCATGCCCTCGGGGCTGGTGTCGCCCAGGCGGATCGTGTGGTCGCGGTAGTTCGCCTTGCCTTCAACGGATTCGCCGCTGCCGGCGACAACGAAGGAGGGGCTTGCGTCCTTTGCCGGTACGGTGAAGGAGAACGCGTGAAAACTCGGCTCGGCCGGCGGGTCGATCTCGGGACAGACATTGCTGCGCGCCACCGGATTGACGCCGTCCTTCATGATGCCCCATTCGATCAGGGTCTTGATGTAGATTTCGTTGAAGGCCTTGAAACCATCCTCGGTGAACGGCGCGGGCGAGCGCAGCTCGCAGGCGCCAAACGCGGTCAGCGGGCGGCCGGCCTGTTTCAAAATCTCGGCGATCCGCTCAAAGCCTGCCTTGAGCGGGACAGGATCGGCGAAGCGAACGCGCTCGATCGAGAAGCCGGGCAGGGCGGCGACGCCGCAGGAATACTGGCTGACGCCCGGCATGAACCGGTAACCGCTGTTGGGGGCTTCGACGGTGCTGATCATGGTGCCTCTTTGATCTGAAGGGATCGACGGGGTGGCAGCGCGCTCACTCGCTCACTCATTCCTGGAGCACGCCGAGATAGGCGTCGCGCACGATGGGGTCGGCGAGCAGCTCGGTGCCCGATCCCTCGCGAACAATGCGCCCCATGTCCATGACGAAAGCGTGGTGACAGAGATCGAGCGCGGTGGTGACGTCTTGCTCGACCAAAAGGATCGACATGCCCTTGGCGTTGAGGGCACGGAGCGCGGCGACGAGCTGCTCGACCAAAAGCGGCGAAAGTCCGAGCGACAATTCGTCGATCATCAGC
The DNA here is from genome assembly GCF_054602315.1 of Bradyrhizobium cedriense. Lineage (NCBI taxonomy): Bacteria > Pseudomonadati > Pseudomonadota > Alphaproteobacteria > Hyphomicrobiales > Nitrobacteraceae > Bradyrhizobium > Bradyrhizobium cedriense. Next base: position 1,231,295 of record NZ_JBTSWB010000001.1, read on the forward strand.
AGGAGAGGCGCGCTCATCAGGCCGCGGCCGATGGCGCACATCTGCTGCTCGCCGCCCGAGAGCGTCGCGGCGGCCTGGCGGCGCCGTTCGAACAGCCGGGGGAAGGTGGCGTAGACCTGGTCGAGATCCCGCGCGACCGAAGCCCGGCCGTCCTTGCGCAGATAGGCGCCCATCAGCAGGTTTTCCTCGACGCTCATGGCGCCGAACAGCCGCCGTCCTTCCGGCACATGCACGATGCCGTGGCCGAGGATCTCCGCGGCACCGCTGCCGGTGAGGTCGCGACCTTCCGAGAAGCAGTTGCCCGCGGACATCGGGACCAGGCCGGAGAGCACGCGCATCAGGGTGGATTTGCCGGCGCCGTTGGAGCCGATCAGCGCGGTAATCTCGCCGCGGCGCACGGTGATGTCGACGCCCCACAGCACCTGGATCTCGCCGTAGCCGGCGCATAGTCCCTTTGTTTCCAGGATCAGCGAGCTAGCCATGGCCGGCGTTCCGCTGCGCGTATTTCTGTCCGAGATAGGCTTCGACCACCGCGGGATTGCTGATCACCGCGCGCGGTGCGCCGTCGGCGATGAGCGTCCCGTTGTGCAGGACCACGATCCTCGTGCAGACGTTGAGCACGACCTTCATGAGATGCTCGATCATCACGATGGTGATGCCGCCGGCCGCAAGCTCGTGGATCAGCTTGGTGGCGCGTTCGATTTCGGCGCTGTTGAGCCCGGCATTGACCTCGTCGAGGAACAGCAGCTTCGGCTTCATCGCGAGCGCCTTGGCCAGTTCCAGCCGCTTGCGCATCGCAAGGGTGAGCGTGGCGGCGGGCTGGGAGGCCTGCGCCTCGAGCCCGACGAAGGCGAGGTGCGCGCGCGCCGCCTCCCGCGCACCCTTCAGGCTGGCGCCCGGCTGCGAGAACAACGCGGCGGCCGCGACATTGTCGAGCGCGGTGAACTCGGAGAAGGGCTGCACGATTTGAAAGGTGCGCGACAAGCCCAAGCGGGCGGCCTGATAGGTCTTGATGCGCGTGATGTCGCTGCCGTCGAAGGTCACGGTTCCGGAATTGGCGGGCGTGACGCCGCAGATCGTATTCACCAGCGTGGTCTTGCCCGCGCCATTCGGGCCGATCAGGCCGAGGACTTCGCCACTCGCAACCGACAGCGAGACGTCGCGCAGCGCCTGGAGGCCCGAGAAGTGGCGCGATACGTGATCGAGGCGAAGCAGCTCAGACATGCTTTGTCCTCCGCCAGAGACGATCGGCACGCAGCGAGCTCAGCCCGTGCGGCAGGAACAACAGCAGCAGCACGATGAGCAGGCCGAGCACGCCGGTGTGAATCTGGATGTAGTTGCGCCAGACCACCTCCTCGAGGCCGAGATAGAGGAATGCGCCGCAGGCCACGCCGAGAGGCGATCCGAGCCCGCCCATCAGCGCCATGACGATCGGCTTGACCGAGTAGAGCACGTCGAACACGTCGGACGGGTCGATGTAGTGGACCCAGGCGGCATAGATGCCGCCGGCCGCGCTGACGAAGCATGCCGACAGACCGAAGGCGGCGGCCTTGTAGAGCGTGGTGTTGAGCCCGACCATGCTGGAGGCCGTCTCGTTCTGCCTGATGCAGGCGAGTGCGAAGCCGAGCTTCGAGCCGCCGACGATGATCGCCATCAGCGCCGTCGCCAGCAGCACCCCCCACATCGCGAAGAAGAAGAAGGTCGCCTCCGCCATGATGCCGGCGCCGGCGGCGAGCGGAATGTTGAGACCCATGCCGCCACCGGTGAGATCGGTGGCGTTGTTGACCAATTCGCGCAGCACTTCGGCCAGCGACAGGCTGGCGATGGCGAAATAATGCCCGCGTAGACGCAGCAGCACGGCGCCGAGCGCTGCGGCAGCGACAAGCGCGCTCAGCGTGGCAAACGCGACCGCCGCCCAAAGCGGCCATCCGTGGCCGAGCAGGACGCCGGCGGCATAGGCGCCGTATCCGAAGAACGCCGCCGTCGCGAAGGACGGATAGCCGGCGAGCCCGCCGACGATGTTCCAGGACAGCGCCAGTACGGCATAGAGGCAGGCAATCGTTCCGAGCCGCAGCGCATAGGCGCCGCCGAACAGCGGCAGCGCGGCAACGCAGGCGACCAGGACCAGAAGTGCGATGTTGCCCCGGGTCATTCAAAACCCTTCCGGCCAACCAGGCCCTGCGGCCGCAGGATCAGGAAGACGATGAGCAGGATGAAGGACAGCGTTGTCGCGTGCGACGGGCCGAGGAAGGTCGATCCCACGCCCTCGACGAGCGCCAGCAACAGGCCTCCGGCGAGCGCGCCGGAGACGCTGCCGAGGCCGCCGAGCACGCAGACCACGAAGGCCTTGCCGAGATAGGCCGACGACGTCAGCGGCGAGATCGGGAAGATCAGCGCCATCAGCACGCCGGCGCAGCCCGCGAGCGCGGCGCCGAGGCCGAAGGCGACGGCGTAGATCGAGGGCACGTTGACGCCCATCAGCACGGCGGCGTCGCGGTCGAGCCGGACCGCGACGATGGCACGGCCGATCCTGGAACGGCGCAGCAGCAGGTAAAGCAGGCCGGTCAGCGCCAGCGCCGCTGCGGTGGCGATCAGGCGGTCGATCGGCACCACGATATCGAAGATGGAGACCGACCCCAGCGACGGTGTCAGCGTCAGCTTGCGATAGTCGGCCTTGAAGAAATAGATCATCGCGTTGTTGAGGATCAGGTCGAGGCCGAAGGTCAGCGTCAGTGTCACCAGCACGGGCGCCGTGATGACGCGGTTGAGGATCAGCCGCTGCAGGAGATAGCCCAGCACGAAGAACAACGGCGCTGCGACGATGACGGCGTACCAGGGCGGTATGTGCAGGGCGTTGTAGAGCCCGAACGCCAGATAGGCGCCGAGCACGATGAAGGAGCCGTGGATCAGGTTGATGACGTTGAGAACGCCCCACACCAGCGAAAAGCCGATCGCGATACAGGCATACAGGCAGCCCAGAACGAGTGCGTTGATCAGGATCTGGGCGGCTTGCATGAGAGGCGGAGCGATCAGTTGACGCCGATTTTCAGGTCGCCCTGCTTGATGGCTTGTGGAAACAGCACCACGGGCTTGCCGCCCTGGAGTTGGAAGACCGGCGGATCGAGCGAGTTGATCTGGCCGTTCGCGCCGAACTTCACGGGACCGAAGAAGGTGACGACGTCGAGCTTGGCGAGTTCGTCGCGCACTTTGTCACGGTCGAGCGAGCCGGCCTTTTCGATCGCCATCTGGAACAGCGCGCCGCACAGCGCGGCAGAGGCTTGGCCGTAATCGGGCTCGCTGTTGTACTTGGCCTTGAACAGCTTCACGAAATTCGCGGTCGTGCCGAAGATGTCCTTGCCGTCATATTGCTCGGCCGGGTGCCACCAGGCGGCGCTGGAGACGTTCTCGGCCGCAGGTCCCAGTGCGTCGATGAACTCCTGATAGGCGGGGCCCGCGATCATCGTGACGACGGGCGCCTTCATCTGCTGGTCGACCATCTGCTTGCGCACGAGCAGCAGGTCGTTGGTGTAGCCGGTGACGAAGATCCATTGCGGCGCCAGCGACTTGATCTGCGACAGGGCGGCGGAGTGATCGAGCGTGCCGATCGCATATTTCTCGGAATAGACGACCTCGTAGCCTTCCGCCTTCGCCGACTTTTCCATCTCCTGCGCGATCGCCAGCGGAAACAGATCGTTGCGGGCGAGGATCGCGACCTTCTTCACATCGGGGACCTTGGTCTTGATGATCTTGGCCAGCGGGGTGGTGAGCGTGTCGTTCGGCGTGAAAGTCCCGAACAGGTATTTGTAACCCTGGTCGTAGACCTGCGACGACGAGGCGGTCGCGGCCAGCGTCGGCACCTTGTACTTCTCGGACACCGTGCTCGCCGCCTTCGCCGCGCCCGAGCCGAAGGCGCCGAACATGAAGTTGACGTTGTCCTGGCTGATCATTTGCTCGGTGGCCTGCACCGCGCGCGGCGTGTTCGACTGATAGTCGGTGTAGACGATCTGGACCTTGTACTTCTTGCCGCCGACCGAGATGCCGCCGGCCTTGTTGGCCTGCTCGGCCCAGAGATCGTAGCCCTGCTGCTGCTTGACCGCCTCGGGCGCCAGCGCGCCGGTGATCGGCAGCGGTGCGCCGAAGCGGATGACGTCCTCGGCGGCGGCCACAGACAATTGCGCTCCCAGCGCCAGCACGGCGGCGCTCAAGGGTGCGGATTGGCGAACGCAGCGAGCAACCCACGACTGATTCATCTCAGGAATTCTCCATTGCGATCTCTCTGCGATCAAGCATTGCAAATCCACCATTCGAATTAAAGCATTGAAATTAGACATGTTGGGTCGAATAATTAGAACGATAGCCACGCGCCTGCTCCCCGGTTGAGCAGCGCTGATGTCTCGAGGAAAGGCCCGCCCGTGATCGAGTCCGCCGCCGTCCGTTATTTTCGCGAAGTGACCGAAAGCGGCTCGATCAAGCAGGCCGCGGCTGCACTGCGGATCGCGCCGAGCGCCATCAGCCGGCAGGTCCAGGCGCTCGAGGAGGAGTTGTCGGTTAAGCTGTTCGAACGAGGGGCGCGCGGCATGATGCTGACCGACGCGGGCCGGTTGCTCTATCGCTATGCAGTCGAGAACCGCCACCAGCTCGACGGTATCCGGGTCAAGGTGCAGGAATTCGAGACCATGCGCCGCGGCCAGGTCAAGTTCGCAGCCGTCGAGGGCATGGTGACGAACTTCCTGTCCAATTTCGTGATTGATCTGTCCGCCGACTATCCCGGCATTTCGACCTCGATGACGGTGGTCGGTTCGCGGGCCGTTGCGGAGATGGTCAGCCGCAACGAGGCCGATCTCGGGCTGGTGTTCGGACGCGCGCCGCGCCGCGAGCTGATCGAGCTTTCGCGCATGCGCCAGTCGCTGTGCCTGATCGTCTCACCGAAACACTCGCTGGCCTACCGCGAGAGCTGTTCGGTCAAGGAGCTCGCCGGCCTGCGGGTGGTCGTGCCCGATCCATCCTTCGGCATCCGCCAGGAGATCGATCGCGCCTGCGCCAATGCCAAGGTGCGGCTCGAAATCTGCAACGAGACGAATTCGCTCGCCTTTGCGCAGACTCTGGCTGCGCGTACGGACCTGGCGACGTTCCTGCCCCGCGATACCGCAATGCCATCGATCGAGGCGGGCCGGCTGGTCGCCGTGCCCTTGCGCGACAAGCGGCTGGAAGCGACGCAGGTGACGCTGGTCCAGCTTGCCGGCCGCAACATGTCGCCATCGTGCAGGCTGGTGGCGGACCTGCTGATCGGCCGGATGAAGGCCTCGCGGGAGTGACGGTGCTCGCATGCTGTCTCTCGATTCCTGCGCGACGAGCCATGGACGAACGCCAAATCATCCATCATTGTGCCTCCGCTTGACCGGCCAATCGGTCGAGGCCTCGCCGAACCAAACTGTCAAAAGACAGGGGGCGGGGAAATGCATCTGAGGGAGGACGGAATTCCATGGCGGGCATCCACGCGCTCGATCGGCTGATCGGCAACGACTATCCGGAGCTGGCGACCGACGAAGAGGTCCGTGCCTTCGAGCAGGTCCCTTACGCGGATCGCGTCGCGGCCGAGAGCACCTATGACGCGATCAAGCTCGGCGCGGAGCGCAATCCCGACGGCGCTGCGATCCAGTTCCTGCAGAACGCCGATCCGGCCGACACGCCGGTCGTGGTCACGTACCGCGACTTCATCGCGCGCGTCACGCAGGCCGCCAACATGTTCCACGCACTCGGCGCGGAGAAGGGCGACGTCATCAGCTTCATGCTTCCGCTCGTCCCCGATGCGTTTGTGACGCTGTTCGGCGCCGAGGCCGCGGGCATCGCCAATCCCGTCAATCCGCTGCTAGAGCCGCACCAGATTGCCGAGATCCTGGAGGCCGCGAACACGAAGATCCTGGTGGCGCTCGGGCCGATGCCCGGCACCGACATCTGGCAGAAGGTCGAGCAGATCCGCCCGCAACTCAAGCACCTCAAGGCCATCGTGCAGGTGTTTGGCGGCGGCGATCCCGCCAAGGACATCTTCGCCTTCGGCGACCTGATCACGCAGCAGCCATCCGACCGGCTGGTGAGCGGGCGCAAGATTTTGGGCAGCGACATTGCCGCCTATTTCCACACCGGCGGCACCACCGGCACGCCGAAGCTGGTGCGGCATACCCATGCCAACCAGGTCTACCAGGCCTGGGCGCTCAACCTGCTGCTGAAAGCGCAACCGGGCGCGAACCTGCTGTTCGGCATGCCGCTGTTTCACGTCGGGGGCTCGCTGACGCAGGTGCTGCTGACCCTGTCGAGCGGGGGCTCGCTGGTCGTGCTGTCGGCGAGCGGCTGGCGCAATCCGAATGCGGTGAAGAACATCTGGCGGCTCGTTGAGCGCTTCAAGCCCGAGGCGCTGTCGAGCGTGCCGACGGTGCTTGCCGCCACGCTCGCGGTGCCGCCGGGCGATGCCGACATCTCCAGCCTGAAATATGCCGCAGGTGGCGGCTCGGCGATCCCCGTCGCCGTGGGATCGGCGATCCAGGACAAGCTGAAGCTGCCGGTAGTCGAGGTCTACGGCATGACCGAGACCTCGAGTGTGCACACCTTGGCCTATCCGTCGCGGCCGATCCGGCTCGGCTCGGTCGGCCTGCCGATGCCCTATGCGCGCGTGCGCGTCGTACAGCTCGATGCCGAGGGACGCCTGATCCGCGACTGCGCGCCGGACGAGATCGGCGTCGTCATCATGGCCGGGCCCGGCGTCTTCAGCGGCTATCTCAACGACGAGCACAACAAGGGCGCCTTCGTCGACGAGGTCTGGGTCAACTCGGGCGATCTCGGCCGGCTCGATGCCGAGGGCTATCTCTGGATCACCGGCCGCGCCAAGGATCTCGTGATCCGCGGCGGCCACAATATCGATCCCGCGCCGGTCGAGGAGATCATGTTCAGACATCCCGCGGTCGGCTTCGCCGCGGTTGTCGGCCAGCCCGACGCCTACGCCGGCGAGCTGCCGGTGGGCTACGTGCAGTTGAAGCCCGGCGCGACAGTCGAACCGGGCGAGCTCGAGGCGTGGGTGCGCGAGCGCACGCCGGAGCGCGCCGCCGTGCCGGTCCAGGTCATCCCGATCGATCCGATGCCGGTGACGGGCGTCGGCAAGGTGTTCAAGCCGCAGCTGCGCTGGGACGCGGCGCAGCGCGTGTTCACCAAGGTGCTGGCACCGCTGGTCGAGCGCGGGATCGATTGCAAGGTGAGGGTCGGCGCCCATGGCAGCCACGGCTCGATCGCAACCGTGACGCTGACGGGATTGCCGCCGGACCAGCGCGAGATGATCGCTGGCGAAGTGCACACACTGCTCGCGCCGTTCGTGATGCGGCACGAAGTGGTGCAGGTGTAGATGCTTGCGTTGAATCGTAGCCCGGATGAGCGAAGCGATATCCGGGCCATGAGACTAGCCGGTGTGGCTTTCCCGGGTGTCGCTTCGCTCACCCGGGCGACAAGCTACAAGCGCGGCGAAGGCGGCGCTACTCCGCCGGCATTCGCGTTTCGATCAGGCGCACCCAGTACGACGCGCCGTGGCCCAAAATGTTGTCGTTGAAGACATAGGCCGGGTGATGGCATTCGTTGCCATCGCCCATGCCGACCAGGATCATCGCGCCGGGGCGCGCTTCCAGCATGAACGAAAAATCCTCGGCGCCCATCATCGGGACGAACTTGTCGTTGACGCGATCGGTGCCGACGATGTCGCGGGCGACGTCGGCGGCGATGCCGGCCTCGCGGGCATGATTCATCGTCACCGGATACATCCGCGTGTACTTCGTCTCGGCCGAGCCGCCATAGGCGCGGGCGACGCTGTCGGCGACTTCGCCGATGCGACGCTCGACGAGATCGCGCACCTCGGGATCGAGCGTGCGCACGGTGCCAGCCAGTTCTGCGGTTTCGGGGATGATGTTGAAGGCCGTGCCGGCGTGGAATTGCGTGACCGAGATCACCGCCGACTTCAGCGGATCGACGTTGCGCGCGACGATCGATTGCAGCGCATTCACGATCTGCGAGCCGATCAGCACGCTGTCGACCGACTTGTGCGGACCGGCGCCGGCGTGGCCGCCCTTGCCGCGGACGGTGATCTGGATGTTGTCGGAGGAGGCGAGCATCGCGCCGGGGGTGGTTGCGAAATGCCCTTCGGGCAGGCCCGGCATGTTGTGCATGCCGTAGACCTCCTGGATGTTCCAGCGTGTCATCAGGCCGTCCTCGACCATGGCCTTGCCGCCGCCGCCACCTTCTTCGGCGGGCTGGAAGATCATGATCGCGGTCCCGTCGAAATTGCGCGTCTCCGCGAGATATTTGGCGGCTCCCAGCAGCATGGCGGTGTGGCCGTCATGCCCGCATGCATGCATCTTGCCGGGGACCTTGGAGGCATAAGGCACGCCCGACGTCTCCACGATAGGCAGCGCGTCCATGTCGGCGCGCAGGCCGATGGTCTTGCCGGCGGCGGACTTGCGGCCGCGGATCACGCCGACCACGCCGGTACGGCCGATGCCCGTCACCACCTCGTCGCAGCCGAACTCGCGAAGCTTGTCCGCGACGATGCCGGCGGTGCGGTGGACTTCGTAGAGTAACTCGGGGTTCTCGTGGAAGTCATGGCGCCAGGCGGCCATTTCGTCGGAGAGGGCGGCGATGCGGTTGACGATGGGCATGGGGGATCCGTTTCTTGTCTTGCTGTAGCCCGGATGAGCGAAGCGATATCCGGGGTCTTTGTGAGCGAAATCCCGGGTGTCGCTGCGCTCACCCGGGCTACGGAAGAGGCGTTCAGCGCTCCCCGAACACGCGCTTGAAGATCGTGTCGACGTGCTTGAGGTGATAGCCGAGGTCGAACTGCTCCTCGATCTCGGCGTCGGAGAGATATGTCTTCACTTCAGCGTCCTTCTTCAGGAGCTGGAGGAAGTCGCCTTCGCCGCGCCAGACCGGCATGGCGTTGCGCTGCACGAGCTTGTAGGCATCCTCGCGGCTGGCGCCCTTTTGAGTTAGCGCCAGCAGCACGCGCTGCGAATGCACGAGGCCGCCGAGGCGGTCGAGGTTCTTCTGCATGTTGGCGGGGTATACCAGCAGCTTGTCGATCAGCCCGGCGAGACGCACCAGCGCGAAGTCGAGCGTCACGGTGGCGTCGGGGCCCATCATGCGCTCGGCGGAGGAGTGCGAGATGTCGCGCTCGTGCCAGAGCACGACGTTCTCAAGCGCCGGCGTCACATAAGCCCGCACCATGCGCGACAGTCCGGTGAGGTTTTCCGAGAGCACCGGATTGCGCTTGTGCGGCATCGCGGACGACCCCTTCTGGCCCTCCGAGAAGAACTCTTCGGCCTCCAGCACCTCGGTGCGCTGCATGTGCCGGATCTCGACTGCGATACGCTCGACCGAGGAGGCGATCACGCCGAGGGTCGAGAAGTACATTGCATGGCGGTCGCGCGGGATCACCTGCGTCGAGATCGGCTCGGGCACGAGGCCCATGGCCTTGGCGACGCGCTCTTCGACGCGCGGATCGATCTGCGCGAACGTGCCCACGGCGCCGGAGATGGCGCAGGTTGCGACCTCCTTGCGCGCCGCGATCAGGCGCTCCTTGGCGCGCGTGAATTCGGCATAGGCGTAGGCGAGCTTGAGACCGAAGGTCACGGGCTCGGCATGGATGCCGTGGCTGCGCCCGATGGTCGGCGTCATCTTGTGCTCGAAGGCGCGCTTCTTCAGCGCGGCGAGCACCTTGTCGAGATCGGCGAGCAAGAGGTCGGCGGCGCGGGTGAGCTGCACGTTGAGGCAGGTGTCGAGCACGTCGGAGGAGGTCATGCCCTGGTGGACGAAGCGCGCTTCAGGGCCGACGATCTCGGCGAGGTGGGTGAGGAAGGCGATGACGTCGTGCTTGGTCTCGCGCTCGATCTCGTCGATGCGGGCAACGTCGAACGTGGCGTCCTTGGCCTTGGTCCAGACCGTCCTGGCGGCCTCCTTGGGGATGGTTCCGAGCTCGGCGAGCGCGTCCGCCGCATGCGCCTCGATCTCGAACCAGATCTTGAACCGGGTCTGCGGCTCCCAGATCGCGGCCATTTCCGGGCGGGTGTAGCGGGGGATCATCTGACGGCTCCAGCAAGGTAGGCGGGCGGCCCAAGGGGGCTGTGCCGGCCAAAATGTTTTTTACGCCGTGATTTAGCAGAGCGGGGAGGGCGAAACAAACAGCGCGGGCAAGGTAGCGGGGGATGAATTGGACCGAGCGGCGGCTATCGACCAGGCTGGGCCGGCAGGCCAGGGCAGGGCTAGGCCGGGTGGGGCGCAGAAATCAGCGGTCAATCACGGATCATTGACTGACAGATATTGAAATCTGTCAGCGAGACGGGTATATCCGTCTCCGGACGCTCCGATTGGGCGTCCCGCGACAAGCCCCGGGGAGCCCGACATCCGAAACAAGCTCGGATCGGAGGGTGATTGAAGAACGGGTACCGCGGACGAATGGAGACTTACGACAATGACGACCGAAATCCTCAATTTGACCGGCGTGATTGGGCATTGGCTCAATTTGCTGGTGGCGCGCCAGATCGCGGCGCAGGCTGCAAAACTGCCTCATTAAGGCATAGGCTTTCCGAACGACCGGCAAGGGCGCTTCGGAAGCAGCCCTACTGCCGGGTAACTGAGCCCCAGACGGGAACATGGTGCTGGCATGAATGAAGCAGTTGTCTTGACGCCGGAGCGGATCCTCGAAGTCACCGAGGACGTGCTCAGGCGTTACGGGCTCGCCAAGGCCACCGTGGTCGACGTTGCCCGTGCGCTCGATGTGAGCCACGGCAGCGTCTATCGCCATTTCCCGAGCAAGGCATCGCTGCGCGAGGCCGTTGCCAAACGCTGGCTGGACCGCATCGACGCGCCGTTGCTGGCGATCACAAAGGAGCAGGGGCCGGCGCCTGACAGGCTCGATCGCTGGCTGCGTACGTTGTTCGCCGCCAAGCGTTCGCGTGTGCTCGACGACCCCGAAATGTTCGACACTTATCTGACCCTGGCGCGCGAGGCGTGCGCGGCCGTCAAATGCCACAAGGACACCATGATCGATCAGATCGCGGCGATTCTGGCCGACGGCGTGAAGCAGGGCGTATTTGAAGTAAGCGACCCGAAGATCACCGCGCGCGCCATCTTCGATGCTACCGTCCGCTTCCACCATCCGGCCCATGCCGACGAATGGAAGGACGCCGATCTGCCTGCGCGCGTCGACGCAGCGCTAGTGCTGCTGCTTCGCGGGTTGAAGGCGGCATAAGGGGCGAGATCGCCGCACCTGTAGCAGCGTACCAGTCAGCCTCGCGCCTTCTGAAGATGGGCGCCGTTGTGAGCCGGTGGCGAGGACGTCGAGCGTCGCCGTGCGTGGATGTTCGGCTCGGATGATGGGACGACCGGCGGACTATCCGGATATGCATTGACCGCGATTTCGACCGCGTCCTTCGACCGCTTGCGCATGCGGTAGAACGTCAGCTCCTGATCGAGCATGGGGCAGCGGAAGTGGACGACGGCGGTGTCCGGCAGGCGGCAAAGCTCGTCGATGAGTTCGCCAACTGTAATGATCGGGGGATGGTCGACTGCTTTGTGGTGACCACTGCTCATGACCTCTACTCCTTCACTGCCGTACTAACCGGCGCCGGATCGGCTCCGTTCCAATCAGGTTCAGTAGGCTGAGGAGCAGGGACGAGGCAGTGCGGCAGCTTTGCTGCTAGATCCTCGTCAGCCCGCTCGTCGCGGCGAGCCGCACGAGTTGCGCATCGGTGCGCGCCCCGGTCTTCGATTTGATCAGATAGTGGTAGTTCTGAACCGTCTTCACACTGAGATTGAGATGCGCGGCGATCTGCTCGGTCGTGGCACCGCCGGCGAACTGGCGCAGGATCTCGATCTCGCGCTCGCCCAGTTGATCGAGCGCCGAGCCTGCCGGCGAGAGACTGTCCTCAGCCAGAATATGCGCGATGTCGTCGCTCATGGCGCGCTCGCCGCGCGCCACGCTGCGGATGGCGCGCACCACGGCGGACGGCTCGCTGCTCTTGGTGACGAAGCCGCTGGCGCCGGCGCCGAAGGCGGCCTTCACCAGCACGGCCTCGTTGTGCATGGTGAAGACGAGAATGCGCGCCCGCGGACTGCGCGCGCGGATGTTGCGGATCGCCTCCAGGCCGCTCGCGCCCGGCATCGAGATGTCGAGCACGACGACGTCGGGATCATGCGCCTTGAAGGCGCCGTAGGCGTCCGCCGCATTGTCGGCTTCCGCCACGACATGCAGATCGCCCTGGCTCTCGAGCACGCGCCGGTAGCCTTGCCGCACGATCGGGTGGTCGTCGACTAGTAGAACCGAAATCCCTGTTGCCGCAATCTCGCTCATCCCGGCCTCACGCGGCGAGCGGGATGGTGGCGGCGACGCTGAGGCCGCGGGTCGCAGGCAGGATCGACAGCGATCCACCGGCTGCCGTGACGCGTTCGCGGATGCCGGTGAGGCCGAAGCCGGCCGATTGCGCGACGCGTTCCGCGTCGCCGCCGCCGTCGTCCTCGACCCGGATCAGGAGCGTGTCATCATCGCCGGCCTGCCGTTCGACCCGCAACGAAATCTCGCGGGCCGCGCTGTGGCGGAGCGCGTTGGTCAGGCATTCCTGGGCCACGCGATAGGCGGTGGTGGCCGCCGGGCCGCTGATGTCGGTGAGGTCGCCTCTGAGGTCGAGCTGGATCGTCGGCCGCGCCGCGCTCTGCGAGCGCCAGCTGTCGACCAGATTGACGAGGCTCGCCTCGAGCCCAAGCTCCTCGGGCAGGGGATTGCGTAGCCGCTTCAGCGCATCGCGGAGCGAGGCCATCAGATGGTGGGTGGCCTGCGAGATCATTCGCGCATCCTGCGCGATGCCCCTATTCCTGTCGTCCTTCGCACTCGCGGTCTCGATGGTGTTGGCGAAGGCGAGGATGGCGGAGAGGTTCTGTCCGAACTCGTCGTGCAGCTCGCGGGCGAGCGCGCGCCGCTCGTCGTCGCGGATCTCGATCAGGCGCCGAGTCAATGCGGCGCGTTGCTCGGTCGCTTCCTCCAGCCGGCCGCCGAGCGCATCGACGGCATTGCCGATCATCGCAAGCTCCATCGAACGGAAACGTGGCAGCTTGGTACGGTACTGGCCGCGCGCCATGCGCTGCAGCGCGGTGACGATGGTGCGCGCCGGCGCCAAAGTGTGCGCGATCGCGAGCGACGCCAGCAGTGCGATCGCCGCCGCCATCAGCAGCGCCACGTCGACGACGTTGAGAATGTACTCCCAGGCGAGCGAGATTGCGGCGGCGGCGTCCGGTGTCGCGACCACCGTGCCGGCAGATGCAGCACGCGGGCTGACCGGCCGCACCACTTCGGCGTGCCTGCCGAGGAAGGTCGGCACGATCGCTGCAAACCAGCGCGGTGGTGTCTTGCCGAGCCCCTCGCTCTGGCCACAAAGGGGCTTTTCGAACGCCGTCGACGGCTGGAACTCGACGCAGACGCCGGGCGAGATCAGCTTCACCGTCTCCAGCGAACGCCAGTCTGGAACCGGCAAGAGATGCTCCCGCGCTCTGCTGCTCCGCAACAAGAGTTCACGCCAGTATAACGCCTGGAGCGCCTGCGCGACCCGCTGCGCCGAGGCAGCAGTCGCCCGATCGACGCTGCGATAGGCATCGAACGTGGCCCACACGGTTGCGGCTCCAAGGCAGAGCACGACGATGAGCAGCAGACGGGCGACGAGCTGAAGCACGAGGCGCATGCGACCACCCCCAACGTTTGGTAAGCTCAGCCTAACAACGTCGCTGCGCCTTGCCAATTGCAGGGTGCGCCAGGATTGCGGCTCGGGCAAATTTCCCAAGCCGGATTGGGCATGGCTCTTTGGACCAGGCGCGGCGGCTTTGATCTAATCGGTGGGGCGTTGCAGGCCTCTGCCTGCTATCCAGGAGCGGTGCAGCATGAGTTCGATCACGATTGGACCGACCGCGGGGACCGCGCCCGACCCCTCCGAGCGCAGTGCGCTCCTGTTCTGGATGATCTTCACCGGGCTCTCGATCTTCGCCGTCGTGCTGCTGTGGCGCTTCGGCCTCATCCATCTGATGCTGACCTCAGACCGGACCTACATTTCCAGCGTGATCGCGCTGCTTTATATCCTCACCTGCGGCCATTGCTTCCTGCGCACGCGGGCGATTGCGCGTGAAGGCGCAGCGGCGCGGCACTGCCGCGCGGTGCTGGCGGCGCCGGACGGCAGCAAGGCGCTGGATGCGAGTGCGGCGGTGCTGCCGCGCGGCCTCGTGCGCGACCACATCCAGAGCCTGGTGACGAAAGCCGCGGCGCAGGATTACCGCCCGGTCGACCAGACGCTGCTGTTGCGAAATCTCGCCGATCGCTTGCGCGGCTCCAACGGCTTCGGTGCTTTCGTCTCGGACACGCTGATGAAGCTCGGCCTGCTCGGCACCATCATCGGCTTCATCATCATGCTGGCGCCGATCGCGGGGCTGGATGCCGCCGACAAGGTCGCGATGCGCTCCTCGATGGGCTTGATGAGCGACGGCATGGCGGTCGCGATGTACACGACGCTCGCCGGCCTCGTCGGCTCGATCCTGGTCCGCATCCAGTACTACATGCTGGACGCCGCGACACAGCGGGTTTTCTCGGACGCGGTGGTGCTGACGGAGACCTATGTGACACCAGTGCTGGAGCGCAAGGGTTCCGGTGCGCCGCCATGATGGATGATCTCGGTCTTTATCCGCGCGAGGAGCCGTTCGATCCGCTCGGCGTGATGCTGTTCAAGGCGCTCCAGGTGATCGCGTTCCTGTTCTTTCTGGCGCTGCTCGCCGTCTCGCCGGACGCCAAGGAAGGCAAGATCGACTCCAAGGCGGAGTTCATCATCACGATGGACTGGCCGGACAAACATCCGGACGATCTCGACCTCTTCGTGCAGGATCCGGCCGGCAACATCGCCTGGTATCGCCACCGCGAGGCCGGCTTCCTCACGCTCGACCGCGACGACCGCGGCGGAGCGAATGATTTCATCATCGTCAACGGCAAGAAGATCGCCTCGCCCATCCGCGAGGAGATCGTCACCGTGCGCGGCATCGTAGCCGGCGAATACACCGTCAACGTCTCGCATTTCCAGGCCACCACGGGCGAGCCCGTGACGGCCAGTGTGAAGGTGCAGAAGCTCAATCCGACCGCGCAGGTGATCTTCGACAACAAGTTCGTGCTCGACCATACCGGCGACGAGAAGACCGCGGTGCGGTTCCGGCTCGATGCGGAGGGCAAGGTCATCAATGTCGACCAGCGGCCGAAATCGTTGATGGAGACGTTCCGCAACGTGCGCGCCAACGGAGCCGATATCGATCCCAAGACCGGCGTGAGGATGCGCCGTGAGTAGTCTGCAAACGGTCATCCTCAGCCTCTCGGTCGCCTACGCCGTGATCGGCGCGCTGCTGCTGGTGGTGCTGGTCTATGCCCGGCTGCACTGGTCTTTGAAGGCTGTCGCCGTGGTCGTAACCAGCGCCTTCTATGTCGTCAGCTTCACGGAGATGCGCGGGCTGCTGGGCTGGGCCAGCTCCGACCGGATGCCGACCGCCTTCAAGCTGCTCCAGGCCCGCATCGTCGAGCCGCATTCGCTGGAGGGCGATTCCGGCTCGATCTATCTGTGGGTCGAGGCGCTGGACGAGGACAATCGCCCAAGCGGCATCCCCCGGGCCTTCCGGGTGCCTTACGACGACAGGCTGGCCGACAAGACCCATGCGGCGCAGAACGAGATCGCGGCCGGCCATCCTCAAGGCGGGCGCGCCGCGGATTTCGGCGGCGGCGACGGCAGCCTGATCGACATGGTCCGGGAATATGTGACGCCAAAGACGATCCTCGAGACCAGCGGCGGCGATTCTTCGACCGGCGAATTCAATGCACCGCCGGCCGGTGCGCAGGGCGCCGTGTTCACCCCGCTGCCGCCGCCCCGGATGCCGCCCAAGGACGAGCAATAGGCTCTTCACCCTCGCGGCAGAGGCGCGCTGGAAAACGGCCTCGCGCTGGCGCATTGTCTTGACGTCCCTCAATTTGGCCTCATCGGCCTTCGATAGGATCGGAGGGTGGAGGGTGCGTGCTGCTAGCTGTCTTCTCGGATATCCATGGCAACCGGCAGGCGTTCGAGGCTTGCTTGAAGATCGCGCGTGCGAAGGGCGCCGAGCGCTTCGTCCTGCTCGGCGATTTCGTCGGCTATGGCGCCGATCCGGAGTGGGTTGTGGACACCGCAATGGAGCTCGTTGGGCAGGGCGCCATCGCCGTGCGCGGCAACCACGATCAGGCGGTCAATTCCTCGGCCGAGACCATGAATGCGGAGGCGCAGGTCGCGATCGAATGGACCCGCGGACGGCTGGACACCGCGCAGCGGCGCTTCCTTGCTGAATTGCCCATGATGGTGGAGGACGATGGCCGTCTGTTCGTGCATTCGGAGGCCTCCAGCCCGCAGCGCTGGCATTATGTCCGGTCGACGGCAGAGGCCGCCAAGAGCCTGATCGCGACACACGCCCATGTCACCTTTTGCGGCCACATTCACAGGCCTGCGCTCTATTCGATGTCGGTGACGGCGAAGATGACGAGCTTCGTGCCGAAGACCGACATTTCCGTGCAGCTCCTGCGCGGACGGCAATGGCTGGCCGTGCTCGGCTCGGTCGGCCAGCCCCGCGACGGTGATCCGTCCGCGTCCTTCGTGCTGTTCGACACGGTCTCCTGCCAGATCACCTATTGCCGCGCGCCCTATGACGTCGCGACCGCGGCAGGAAGGATCCGCGATAACGGCCTGCCCCATTGGCTTGCCGACCGTCTGTCGCAGGGGCGCTGAAGGTGATGCCAAAACCTCTGGTCAAATCGGGCGCGGAGATCGACGGCTTCACCATCGGCGAATGCGTCCATGCCGGCGGCATGGCGACGCTGTGGACCGTCACCCATCCCGGTGTCGACGTGCCGCTGCTGATGAAGATCCCGCGGGTGTCGGAGGGTGAGGATCCCGCCGCGATCGTCTCCTTCGAGATGGAGATGATGATCCTGCCGCGGCTTGCGGGGCCGCACGTGCCGGCTTGCTTCGGCACCGGCGATTTCGCCCATCAAGCCTATGTCGTGATCGAGCGCATCCCGGGCACGACGCTCTACAAGCGGCTGCCGGACCTGCCCCTGTCTTATGAGGAGGCGCGACTGCTCGTGGCGAAGATCGCGACAGGGCTGGCCGATTTGCACCGGCAGAACGTGATCCACCACGACATCAAGCCGAGCAGCATCATGTTTCGCGACAGTGGCGAGGCGGTCCTGATCGATTATGGCCTGTCGCACCACGACCACCTGCCTGATCTGCTGCAGGAGGAGTTTCGCCTGCCTTACGGGACCGCCCCTTACATGGCGCCGGAACGGCTGTTGGGCGTGCGCGACGATCAGCGCAGCGACTTGTTCTCGCTCGGCGTGCTGCTCTATTTCTTCACGACGGGCGAGCGTCCGTTCGGAGAGGGTGAGACGTTGCGCGCGATGCGGCGCCGGCTATGGCGCGATCCCTATCCGCCGCGCTCATTGCGCGCCGACTATCCGCCCTGGCTCCAAGAGGTGGTGCTGCGCTGCCTCGAGATCGAGCCGGTGTGGCGCTATCCGACGGCGTCCCAGCTTGCCTTCGATCTCACCCATCCGGACCAGGTCAAGCTCACCACGCGCTCTGAGCGCGTGAAGCGCGATTCCCTCGGCATCGCCTGGCGCCGCCGCTTCAACCAGGGTGTCATGGCGCCACGCGCGAAATCGGATGTCGCAGCCCAGATCGACTCCAGCCCGATCCTTGCCCTGGCGCTGGACACCGTGGAAGGCGCGCCGGAACTGAACGAGGCGCTGCGTGTCACGACCGAGCGCATTCTCGCCACGCTGCCGTCGGCGCGGCTCGCCTGTCTCAACGTCCTCAAGCTCAATCGCATCGCGATCGACCGGACGCTCGACGAGCAGGGCTCCAACAAACATATCGACCGCCTGGTCGCACTCCGGCATTGGGCGACGCCGCTCAAGCTGGACGAAAGCCGGCTGTCGGTGCATGTGCTGGAGGCCGTCGATCCCGCCGCCGCGATCCTCGAGTTCGCCGAGGTCAATCACGTCGACCACGTCATCATCGGAGCACGCCAGAGCTCATTCAGGCGCACGCTGCTCGGCAGTGTGTCGGCCAAGGTGGCCTCTGAGGCGAGTTGCACCGTCACCGTGGTGCGGCCGCCGCGGATGGCGGGGGACGTCGGCGCGTCAGATGCCGGCGAGATGGCCGGTTAGTCCGCCCTGGCGTCGTGGGGCGTCCTGGGCGGTGGATCAGGCTGCGTGGGCGGCGCGCTTGCGGCGGATGGGCCAGGAGAATTGCGGGCCGGGTTCGCCGTGATCGGCGCTGCCGCCGAAATACTGGATGATCTCGCGGCAGGGCTCACAATTGAACAGGTTACGCGACGCGGACGCCTTGGTCATTTCCTTCAGGCAGTTCGGGCAATGCGGTTTCATCAGTCTCAAGTCCAATCCAGAATCTTCAATGCGGGTTCGGCGGCCGGAGCGGGGAGTCCAGGTCCGCCGATCCACCTCCCGGATCGTCCCGCATCTCGCCTTCGGCAAGCTCGAGCCGACCGAAGAAATCCTCGAGGCTCGGATGTGGACGACGCGGGATACGGCACCTGCGCTTCGGCTGACGCTTCACTAGCGCGAATTGCACGGTGTCAGATCCGATTGCGACGGACGCTGCGCGACGAACGCGCCGGGACCTGCACCGGTCCGGCCGACGGGCCGAACAGAACAAACGCACTGAAACCAAGCCACAACGCCACGCCAGTCCAGACCAGGGTCGTCGTCATGATGTGCTCCCGTGAAAAACAGGCAGGAATCACTAGCAGTGATTTGCGCGAATCAGGGAAGTCCGGAGGAGTACGGAATGAGGTTGCAATTTTTCAGCGATTGCGCGCCGCGGCGCCCGGAGGCGCTCCCGTCTTTCGCGTGCGAGATCGCCGGACTTTTCCGGCGCGTGCGCCCTCGAGGATATCCCGGATGCGCGAAGGGTTTCGAACACAGCGAAACCCGTAGCGGCCGGTGTAGTCGGTATCGGGCGAACGGGTCGATCGTCCCGACGCGAAGTTGAGGTGACCGGCGCCGCCGCCGATGTCGAGGATTTCGAACGCTGTGTCCATCGCCCGGAACGGCGTCTGGCTGACTGTCCGTCTGCCCCAGGCCGTTCGCAGGATCAGCGCGCGGCGATCGGTGATCACATAGAGCGCCTGCAGGTCATGCAGCAGCATCATCAGTGGAGCCGCAACCATAGCGACCCCAAGCAGCATGAGAGGTTGGGCCGCCTGGTCGATCCAATCGTTCCTGACGGCGACGGCGGTCAGCAGCAGCCAGGGGAATCCGATCCACCACAGAAACCGCCACATGATCATCCGGGCGACGCCGTCGGGCTGGCCCTGCCAGACCACCTGCTCGCCGTCCTGCAAGGTCTCGGCGAGCAGGCGCCGCAAGCCTGCCAGGAAGGGAGTGGCACGGGTCTCATCCATTCCCATTGGTCGCCGCGGCCGCGAGGCCGGTTCGGCGCTCGAATAGGTCAGATGGCCTCGCCGCGCGCGCCTGCGGCGGCGTTGCGGATTGCTGCGATGTTGGTCTTGTAGGCCTCCTGCGTGCCGCCCCTGAACACCGACGTACCGGCGACGAAGGCGTTGGCACCGGCTGCCGCGAGGGCGCCGGCCACGTCGGGACCCACGCCGCCATCGACTTCGATGTCGATCGGGCGTCCGGCCGTCATCGCGCGGATGTCACGGATCTTGTTGATCGCGGACGGGATGAAAGCCTGGCCGCCGAAGCCGGGGTTGACCGACATCACCAGCACGAGGTCGACGAGGTCGAGCACATAATCGAGCGCGCTGATCGGGGTGCCCGGATTGAGCGAGACGCCCGCCTTCTTGCCGAGGCCGCGGATGGCCTGGAGCGAACGGTGCAGATGGGGGCCTGCCTCCGCGTGCACGGTGATGTGGTCGCAGCCGGCTTTCGCGAAGGCCTCGAGGTAGGGGTCGCAGGGCGAGATCATCAGATGCGCGTCGAAGATCTTCTTCGTGTGCGGGCGCATCGCCTTGATGACGTCGGGGCCGTAGGAGATGTTGGGAACGAAGTGGCCGTCCATCACGTCGAGATGGATCCAGTCGGCGCCGGCGGCGTCCACCGCGCGCACCTCCTCGCCGAGCCTAGAGAAATCCGAGGCCAGGATCGAGGGCGCGATGGCCAGGGGGCGAGGGGCGAAGGCTTGGGTCATGGCGCGTTTTCCCGGGGCGGACCGACGACGGATGGCCTCGCCTAACATGGGCCCCCGTGGCGGGCAATGCAGGAGGGACGGGCTTTCTGTGGGCGGAAATTTCTGCCGCCGGCGGCATGAATTGCCGATGTTCCGCCGGCCTGCAAAGTCTGGTGGATACGGATTTCATTGAGCTTTTCGCAATGGCACGTCGCTTGCTGATCTCACCTGACAGAACATTGGCCGCGGCGTGCCGCATCGGTTGGAGTTGTGCAATGTTGTTTGCCCTTGGCGCCGTCTCGAGTGCGCTCGGCGCGATCCAGTCGCTGACGAACTCGAAATCGTCGTCGGCGACGCAGAAGACGGGATCTTCCCAAGGCGCAACCAATCCGTTCGCAATCGACAGCAACAGCAACACGACCAGCGGCGCGACCTCGTCGGTCAATTCGGGCAGATATCCGCAGATTTCGCCGGAGACCATGAACGCGCTGTTCGCGGCGCAGAGCCGGTCGGCGGACACGAGCGGCGCGACCAGCTCATCCTCGACGGCGTCGGCGTCTTCGGCATCGAAGAGTCGCGAGGCTGCGTTGAAGGACCTGTTCTCGCAAATCGACGGAGACGGTGACGGGAAGATCACCAAGTCCGAATTCGAGGACGCGCTCGGGGCGGGCGGCACCAATCTTGCCAAGGCCGACGAGGTGTTCTCGAAAATGGACGCGAATGCGGACGGCGACATCAATCTCGGAGAGATGACGAAGGCGCTGAGGGGCGGTCACGGCCATCACGCGCAGGGTGCCGGCGGCTCGGGCGGCGGTTCGGAGTCCTCGTCGCAATCCAGCGGCGGCTCGACGTCGACCACGACGACCAATGCCGATGACTCGACCACCACCACCGTCACCTATGCCGACGGCTTCAAGATGTCGACCACGGTGCCTGGTGCCTCCAGCAGTTCGAACGCCAACGGCGGCGGCAATTCACCTTATGACTGGTTCGGGCAGATGATGCAGCGTCAGGCGCAGGCTTCCGCGGGCTCGGCGGCTTCATCGATGTCGATGAGCGTGTGAGCGCGCCCCGAGGCTAACCCGCACACTCGTGCGTGATGTCACGACAGACATAACGGTCGCGGATCTCGCGATTGAAGAACGTCCCCTTTGAGCGCGCTTGACTGAATGCAGCGGCGACCTCGGGCGGAACGTCCTCGTAGACGTAGAGCCGGCCGCTGACGAAAGTCACCTTCAGCTCTCGCGTGCCTGGTGCATATCGAACGAAGCGGATCACGGACGACGGCATGGCGGAACACCTCGGCCCGCCGGGACAACGCCGTGTCCGCCGTTTCGTTTCTCGCCTAGCCGAACTTGTCCTTCCATGCCGGCATTGCACCGGGGAACGGTAGCGCGGCCGCATTGTAGACGCCGCTTGCGATCGCGCGTGCGACCACGTTGGCGGCGACCATGCCGAGCTCGGTGAGCTCCACCAGCGGCTCGATCGGCTTCTCGCAGGTGGCCGCGGCAAACAGAACGTCGCCGTCGAGTGGAGCGTGCACCGGATAGATCGCGCGGGCGAAGCCGGTATGCGCAATCATCGCCAGCCGCTTGGCCTGTGGTTTGGTCAGCACCGCATCCGTCACGACGGCGCCGATCGTGGTATTCTCGCGCGAACTCGCCGCAGGACCGCCCTTGATGCGCATGAGCAGCATGTCCTCGGTGAACTTCTCAGGCAGGCCCCGTCCACCGAACTCGCCGTCCACCTCGAACGGCGCCGCCCAGAACCACGGACCGCTGCCGACGGTGACGCTGCCGACGGCGTTGACGGCGACGATCGCTGCGACCTTGATTCCGCTCGGCGTCACGGCCGCCGCCGAGCCGAGGCCGCCCTTGAACGTCGCTGTGGTGGCGCCATAGCCGGCGCCGGCGCTGCCGAGCGCGAAGTCCGCGCTGGTGGCAGCGGCCGCCGCGGCGTAGCCGAGGTCGCGATAGGGCGAGAAGCGTCCCCAGGCCTTGTTGCCTCCGTTGAGCAGGTCGAACAGAATCGCCCCCGGCACGATCGGGATCAGCGCTTCGCGAATCCGGTGGCCGCGGCCCTGCTCGGCGAGCCAGGCCTGCACGCCGCCGCCGGCATCGAGGCCGAAGGCGGAGCCGCCCGACAGCGCGATGGCGTCGATCCGCTCGACGGTGTTCGCAAGGTCGAGCAGTGCATCCTCGCGCGTGCCGGGGCCGCCGCCGCGAACGTCGATCGCGGCGACCGCGGGAGAATCGAAGACGACCACGGTCGCGCCGGAACCGACTTTCGCGTCTTCGGCATGGCCGACCCGGACGCCTGCGATATCGGTGAGAAGGTTTTTCAAGATGGCCTCGTCATTGAAGCAATTCGCGATCTGCGATAGCGCAACGATGCCGCGGGCTCAACTGGCCAGCGCGGTCCTCAGCATCTTGGCAAGCTCGGACTTGCGGTAGGGCTTGGCCAGCAGCAGCACGCCGGAATCAAGCCGGCCGTGATGGACGATGGCGTTCTCGGTGTAACCCGAGGTGAACAACGTCTTCAGGCCGGGGCGGCGCCGGGCCGCCTCGTCAGCCAGCTGGCGGCCGTTCATGTTGCCGGGCATGATGATGTCGGTGAAAAGCAGGTCGATCTCCTTGTCGCTGTCGACGATGGCGAGGGCTTCGGTCGCGTTGGCGGCTTCGAGCGCGGCATAGCCGAGGCTCTTGACCTGCGTCACCACATACTGCCGCACCAGTGCGTCGTCCTCGACGATCAGGATCCTCTCGTTGCCGCCGGCGATGGGCGCATTCTGCAGCGCCTCGAACTCGGTCTCCTGGACGCCGGTGGAGCGCGGCAGGTAGATCTTCACGCTCGTGCCGTGGCCTTCCTCGCTGTAGATCTTGATGTGGCCGCCGGACTGCTTGACGAAGCCGAACACCATGCTCAGGCCGAGGCCGGTGCCCTTGCCGACCTCCTTGGTGGTGAAGAAGGGATCGAACACGCGGTCGATCAGCTCCGCCGGGATCCCGCTGCCGGTGTCGCTGATTGCAATCATCACGTAATTGCCGGCGACGACGTCGGGATTCATGCTGGCATAGCCGTCGTCGAGGAAGACGTTGCGTGTCTCCAGCACCAGCGTGCCGCCGCCGGGCATGGCATCGCGCGCGTTCAATGCGAGATTGAGGATCGCAGTGGACAGCTGGCCGGGGTCGACCAGCGTCGGCCAGGCATCCTCGGTGAGCTGCGGCATGATGGTGATCTGCTCGCCCAGCGTCGGATGCAGCAGCTTGGCGGCTTCGAGCGCAAGGGCATTGACGTCGATCTCGCGCGGCTGGAGCGGCTGCTTGCGGGCGAAGGCCAGCAGATGCCTGGTCAGCTGCGCGCCGCGCTCGGCGGCGTCGTCGATCAGCTTGGTGATGGCGGCAAGCTCGGGTCGATCCGCGACCGCGTCGCTGAGAATGCCGATCGTGCCGGTGATGACCGTCAGCACGTTGTTGAAGTCGTGGGCGACGCCGCCGGTCAGCTGGCCGATGGAGTCCATCTTCTGGACGTGCCTGAGCTGGGCCTCGGCGGCCTGCTTCTCGGTGAGGTCGCGGCCGATGAAGAAATGCCGCTTCACCGGCTCGGACCATGTGCCCATCCAGTTCAGCGTGACCTCGTGACCGTCGTAGTGATAGTAGCGCGCCTCGAAGCTTCGCTTGAGCGCACCGCGGCGCGCCGCGCGCATCTCCTCCCGCGTCTTCTCGAGGTCGTCGGGATGAATGAACTCGGTCGCGCTGTGCCCGATCAGGTCTTCGGGGCTGAAGCCGAGGATGTCCTTCACGCTCGGGCTGACCTGGACGAAATTGCCGAAGCCGTCGGTGATCAGGATCAGGTCCTGCGAGGCTTCGAAGATGCGCCGGCGTTCCTCGGTCTCGCGGTGAAGCTTCTCCCGCGCCTGCTTCTCCTCGGTGATGTCATGCGCGATCTTGGACGCACCGATGATTTCTCCGTTGTCGGCTTTCAGCGGAGATACGTTCAGGACGACGTCGAGCGCGCGGCCGTCCTTTCGAATTCGAATGGTCTCGTGCTGGGCGATCGTCTCGTTGCCGGCAATCCGGTTGAGGATGCTCCGTACGTCGGCCTTGCGGTCCGGCGGCACGATGATGTCGATCGGCTTGCCGATCGCCTCGGCGGGGGAATAGCCGAACAGATGTTCGGCGGCCTTGTTCCAGCCGGTGATGATGCCGTCGAGCGTCTTGGTGATGATGGCATCGTTGGAGGACTCGACCACCGCGCTGTAGAGGGCGAGACGCTTGACGTAATAGTCGCGCTCCGAAGCCGATTGCTCGCGCAGCCTACCGACGAGGCCGACCGTGCGGGTCTGGAGGCGGACATTCTCCACCAGGAGCACCGCCAAAACGAATGTCGCTGCGCCGAGACCGTAGAGCCGACCGGCATAGAAGCCGAGATCGAAGCGGGCGACGTTGACGATTGCCGACAGGGCGATGTCGAACAGCCAGGCAAACATCACGACCATGAGCCAGACGTCGAGGACCGAGTGCGGCCTGCGAAACCAGAGCGAGACCAGCGCGGCGAAGCTCAGCGACCACACGAAGGATACGACGCCCATCATGGTCGGCGTGTAATGGCCGTCGCGCAGCAGCACCGGCAAAAGATCGTGCTGGGCGGTGACGATCCAGGTGAAGGCGGCAATGGCGGCGATCACGCCGAGCACGCTGGCGCAGATCGCGCCGCGCGTCGTGATCCGGATCCTGGCACCGCCGTCGGCATCCTTCAGCCAGGCATAGCCCAGCACGCAAAGCGGGAAGCCGGCGTGCCAGATCATGTAGAGCCAGACCGTGGTCTGCCGGCCCGCGCCGAACAGCCCGGTGGGTGCGAACAGCCCCGGAAAGGTGAGGGCATGGACCAGCGCTGCCGCGGCAGTGAACAGATAACCTGTGGCGAGCCACAGCAGCGCACGGGTTCGCAGCACCGCAAATTGCGTCATCAGCAGCACCGCCGTGACGATGTCGCTGACGGCGAGCGCCGACTGATAGCTCGCGACGAAGGCCGGGACGGGCGCGAGCGGGATACCTGCAAAAGGCACCGCGATGGCGAACAGGACCGAGGAGACGCCGACGATCGCTAGTGCCGCGGCGCGATCGGTCGAGGTGGCCGGCAAGGTGGAAAGAAAGGCGCTTCGGTCGATCAATGCAGGCACGTCCACCTCTCGGGGGTCGGTCTTGAGCAGGTCGGCTTTGAGCATCTCCGCTGGTCTCATTCTGCCGGCCGCCCGTTCATGGTAGCGGGTTCTCGGCGCACATCGCGAACGGAACCCGTTCGACTCAACCGAAGGTTACAGCTTACTTAATTTCTGCGGGAACACGGAATAGGGCTCGGGTAAGGTGCGCTTTACTAGGCGGTGTCATAATGCCCTCCGCTCCGGCGGGTTCCAGCTTTGAATTGGGCGATTTGACAGCGATATCGAAAGTTCTCCCCATGCCTCGCGTTCTCATCATCGACGATCAGAAGGACGTCCGCGCGATGGTCGCAATCGTGCTTCGGGTCAATCATTTCGATGTCGTCGAGGCCGAGAGCGGAGCAGCCGGGCTGAAAGCCTTCGCTGATGGCCATTTTGACGTGGCGATCGTCGACATCTTCCTCGGCGACACTAGTGGCGTCGACGTCATCTCGTCCTTGCGCGAGCGCGCGCCCGCGCTTCCGGTCATTGCCGTGTCCGGGATGACGACCTTCGATTTCATGGAACAATCGCCCCACCTCGCCAACGTGGTCTGCCTGCAAAAGCCGTTTCGGCCGAACGATCTCCTGCAAGCATTGCGGAAGGGCCAGTCGGCGGCTGGCGACGAACTGCCCGCTGCCGTCTGAGCCCGCCGCTAGAAAAAAACGCCCCGGCGTAAGCCGGGGCGTGGCGGTGGTCGGATGGTGATGGCCAAAGGCCCTGCCAAGCGGACTTAGGTGCCGTTGCCGGTGATCTCGGCGTAGCCGCCCTTGGCGTCCCATTTGTAGACGACGTAGTCGATCTGCTTGATGTCGCCCTTGGAGTCATATTCGATCGGGCCGATCACGGTGTCCCATTTGCCGGCCTTTATCGCCTCCATGACCTTCTTGGCGTCGGTGGTGCCGGCCTTCTTGGCCGCCTGCGACCAGACCTGCATCGCCGCATAGGTGTAGAGGGTGTAGCCCTCCGGGTCGATGTTCTTGGCCTTGAATGCCTCGACGATCTTCTTCGCCGTCGGCTTGTTGCGCGGGTCGGGGCCGAAGGTGAACAGTGTGCCTTCGCCGGCAGGGCCGGTGATGGAGGCGTACTCCTTGTCGGCGAGCGCGTCGCCGGCCATCAACACGGTCTTGAGGCCCTGGTCCCGCATCTGGCGCAGGATCAGGCCGCTCTCCTGATGATAGCCGCCGACGTAGACAAGGTCGATGTTGTCGCGCTTCAGGCGCGAGACGATCGCGTTGAAGTCCTTGTCGCCCTTGTTGTAGGACTCGTACATCTTCTCGGTGACGCCGGCCTTGTTGAGCGCCTTCTTGGTCTCGTCGGCAAGACCCTTGCCGTAGGTGGTCTTGTCGTTGAGAATGGCGATGTTCTTGCCCTTGTAGTTCTTGGCGATGTACTGCGCCGCAATCAGGCCCTGCTGATCGTCACGGCCGCAGACGCGAGCCACGTTCCAGAGCTTGCGCTCGGTGAACAGCGGGTTGGTCGAGGCCGGCGTGATCTGGAGCACGTTGCCGTCGGCATAGGCTTCCGAAGCCGGGATCGACGATGACGAGCAATAGTGCCCGGCCACGAACGGGATTTTCGCGCCGGCGATCTTCTCGGCGATCGAGCGCGCCTGCTTCGGGTCGCAAGCGTCGTCCTCGACGGAGAGCGCGAGCTTCTTGCCGTTGACGCCGCCGGCGGCATTGATATCGGTCACGGCCATCTCGGCGCCGTTCTTCATCTGGCGGCCGAAGGCGGACTCGCCGCCGGTCATCGGGCCAGCGACTGCGACGGTGACATCCTGCGCGAATGCCGCGCCCGACAGCGCGAGCGATGCGCCGAATGCCAGACCGATGAGCTTCAGTGATTTCATGAGATACCTCGCGGGTGGTCGCCTGTGGAAGTTGCCGGGAATGCCCGGTTCAAACCGGCGCCATTCTTGAATGAATTCGTGGAGAAGTCACCGGCAAAATACGGGCATATGCGGAGATATCTCGCCGCATTCGGCCGCACTTGCCGGCACAGGCTGGGTCAGCCGTGGCGGCCGCCTTCCAGATAGGCGGCGCGAATCTCGGG
This sequence comes from Bradyrhizobium cedriense, assembly GCF_054602315.1. Lineage (NCBI taxonomy): Bacteria > Pseudomonadati > Pseudomonadota > Alphaproteobacteria > Hyphomicrobiales > Nitrobacteraceae > Bradyrhizobium > Bradyrhizobium cedriense. The sequence continues at coordinate 1,258,826 of NZ_JBTSWB010000001.1, forward strand.
GCGCTGCAACAATTCGGTGCCGGTCCCGGCCAACGTGATCAGGCCATTGACCATGACATAACCGCGATGAGCGAGCTTGAGCGCATGGTTGGCGTTCTGCTCGACGATCAGAACGGTCAGGCCGTCCTGGCGGTTGAGGGTGCGGATAGCGTCGAAAATCTGGCGTGCGATCAGCGGCGCCAGCCCGAGCGAGGGCTCGTCGAGCAGGAGCAGGCGGGGCCGGCTCATCAGCGCGCGGCCGATTGCCAGCATCTGCTGCTCGCCGCCGGACAGGGTTCCGCCGCGCTGGGCATAGCGTTCCTTCAGGCGCGGAAACAGCGTGAACACGCGTTGCAGCGTCGCCTCGCGTTCGGCGTCGGTGCATTCGGTGGCGTCCGCCCCCATCTGCAGGTTCTCCGCCACGCTCATACGCGGGAAGATGCGGCGACCCTCCGGCGATTGCGCGATGCGCAAATGCGCGATCTCGTGGGTAGGCACGCCGGTGATGTCGCGGCCTTCGTACAGGATCTGGCCGGCGCGGGCGCGCGGCTTGCCGAAGATCGTCATCATCAGCGTTGATTTGCCGGCGCCGTTGGCTCCGATCAGGGCCACGATCTCGCCGGCATTGATCTCGACGTCGACGCCCTTCAGCGCCTCGATCTTGCCATAGGCGGCGCGAAGACCGCGGATCGCAAGCAGGGGTGATGTCACGACCCGCTCTCCATCACGGCCACAGCCTCGTCCTCGTCGGCGCCGAGATAGGCGGCGATCACCTTGGGATCGTCGCGGACCTCGCGCGGCGTGCCTTCGGCGATCTTGACGCCATGGTCCATCACCACGATGTGGTCGGAGATCTCCATCACCACCGACATGTCGTGCTCGATCAGCAGGATCGAGGTGCCGAGCTCGTCGCGGATCGAGAGCAGGAGTTCGCTCAAGGCCGCGCTCTCGCGCGCATTGAGGCCGGCAGCCGGTTCGTCCAGGCACAACAGGGCGGGCTCGGTGCACATTGCGCGGGCGATTTCCAGCCGGCGCTGATCGCCATAGGCGAAATTGCCGGCGGCGTCATCGGCGCGGTCGAGCAGATTGACCCGTTTGAGCCAGTCGGTGGCGAGATCGATCGCACGCTTTTCGGCGTCGCGGTAGGCAGGAACGCCAAGGAGACCGAGAAGGGTGAATCCGGAAGCGCGCATCAGCGCGTTGTGCTGCGCCACCATCAGGTTTTCCAGCGCGGTCATGCCGGGAAACAGGCGGATGTTCTGGAACGTGCGCGCGACCTTGGCCTGCTTGGCGATGCGGAAATCGTTGAGCCGCTCCAGTGCGAATGCCCCGCCGTCGTCGTGCACGAGACGGATGCTGCCGCCGCTCGGCTTGTAGAAGCCGGTGATGCAGTTGAACACCGTGGTCTTGCCGGCGCCGTTGGGCCCGATCAGCGCAGTGATCTTCTTCCGCTCCGCCGAAAATGACAGGTCCTGCACGGCGACGATGCCGCCGAAGCGCATGGTGAGCCGATCTACGCTCAGAATCTTGTCGGCGCTCATCCGTGCCCTTCCTTGACGAGATCGGAGGAGATCGCCTTCGCCTTGGTAAGATACACGGTGGGTGCGCGATGGCCGATCAGGCCGCGCGGCCGCCAGATCATGATCAGCACCATCGACATGCCGAACACGAGCATGCGGTAGGTCTCGAGGCCGCGGAACAGCTCGAAGCCGCCGATCATGGCGAGCGCTGCGAGCGCGACGCCGAGCTGGGAGCCCATGCCGCCGAGCACGACGATGGCGAGCACCAGCGCCGATTCCTGGAAGGTGAAGGATTCCGGGCTGATGAAGCCCTGGCGCGTGGCGAAGAACGCGCCGGCGAAGCCACCGAACATGGCGCCCGTCGCGAACGCCGTGAGCTTGGTGGTCGTGGTGTTGATGCCGAGCGCGCGGCAGGCAACCTCGTCCTCGCGCAAGGCTTCCCAGGCCCGGCCGATCGGCAGGCGGCGCAGCCGGATCGTCACCCAGTTGGTGAGGAGCGCCAGCGCCAGGATCAGGTAGAACAGGAAGATGATGCGGTGGGTCGCCGAATACTCGATGCCGAGCCTGGCGGCGAGCCCTTCGTCGCTGTTGTCGAGCGGGATGCCGAAGAAGGAGGGGCGCGGAATGCCGGAGACGCCGTTGGGGCCGCCGGTGAGCTCCTGCCAGTTGATGATGACGAGGCGGATGATCTCGCCGAAGGCGAGTGTAACGATGGCGAGGTAATCGCCGCGCAGACGCAGCACGGGAAAGCCGAGAAGGACGCCCCAGAACGCGGCGAGGATGCCGGCGAGCGGCAGGCAGATCCAGAACGACCAGCCGAAATTGGTCGCGAGCAGCCCGTAGGAATAGGCGCCGACCGCATAAAAGGCGACGTAGCCGAGATCGAGCAGTCCGGCGAGGCCGACCACGACGTTCAGGCCCCAGCCCAGCATGACATAGGTGAGCACGAGGATCGCGAGGTCGAGGATGTAGCGTTGGTTATAGAAGATGACAGGCACCAGCAGCGTGAAGATCAGGAGCGCCGGCGCGAGGTAGCGGCCGATGAAGGAGATGCTGCTCTGCACCGCGGGCGGCACCAGCTTCTCGGAGCCGGTCGGACCGATCCACTGCCGCAGCAGCTCGATCACGATCGAGCCGCCGAACACCACGGCGACGAGGGAGGCGAGCTCCCCGAAGCGCGTCCAGTAGGTGAGCTGGCCGTCGGAGCCCGCCTCGGTGCGGACGCCGACCATCAGCGAGAACAGCACCAACGCGATCAGCGCGTTGATCACGGCCGTTTTCAGGAGGGCTGGGATGCCCGTTGCGAATTTAGCGGTCTCGGTCGGGGGAGCTGTCACGCGCCGGTCCGTCAGACTTTTTCGACTTCGGGGCGACCGAGCAGGCCGGTCGGCATGAAGATCAGCACGACGATCAGGATCGAGAACGCAGCTACGTCCTTGTACTCGACCGAGAAATAGGCCGACCAGAACGTCTCGATCAGGCCGATCGCGAGCCCGCCGAGCATGGCGCCGGGCAACGATCCGATGCCGCCGAGCACGGCCGCGGTGAAGGCCTTGATGCCGGCGACGAAACCCATGAAGAAATCGACCAGGCCGTAATAGAGCAGGTACATCAGGCCCGCGACAGCGGCGAGCGCGGCGCCGATCACGAAGGTCATGGAGATGGTGCGGTCGACGTCGACGCCGAGCAGCGCCGCCATGGTCTGGTCTTGCTCGCAGGCGCGCATGTCGCGTCCGAGCCGCGTGCGCGACACCAGCCAGGTGAAGATCGCGAGCAGCACGATGGTGGTGACGACCACCATGATCTGGATGTTGGAGAGCTGGATGACGAAGCCGTCCTGGCTCTCATGCAGCGTGTAGCCGCCGGTGATGAAGGGCGGGATCGGCTTGACGCGGGCGCCTTGCGCCACCTGCGAGTAATTGGTCAGCACAAAGGACATGCCGATGGCCGACAGCATCGGGGCGAGGCGGAAGGAATGGCGCAGCGGCCGGTAGGCGATGCGTTCGATGGTCCAGCCGTAGAGCGCGGTGATCGCCATCGAGACCAGGAGCACGACGAGCAGGATCACGGGGATTGCGGTCAGGCCGGTCGAGATCAGGATCAGGAAGGTGATCAGCGCGATGAAGCCGCCAATCATGAAGACGTCGCCGTGGGCGAAGTTGATCATGCCGACGATGCCGTAGACCATCGTATAGCCAATCGCGATCAGGCCGTAGATCGAGCCCAGGACGAGACCGTTGATGAGTTGCTGGGCGAAATAATCCATGGCTGCCGTTACCAAACCTGACGCGGCTCAAAGGGAGCTCTTCGAGAGAGTTCTCAAGTTTCTTCTCGGGCCCCGGCAGCCCTTGAGCATTCTTGGTTTTGTAACAGGAGGGAACTGGCGGCCGCAACTGGCCAAGCCTCGACACAAAGGCTTGTACAGAGATCATTTCTGCTCGGGTTCCCCGCTGTGGAAGGAACCGGGTTCCCGGCAACCAAGGTGGATGCTGGGCGTTGTTTCTTTTCTGTCGTTCAACAAGGGAGTTTCCCGAATGACGAAGCAGCAGAACCAGAATCCGGGTCAGCAGAATCAGAACCCCGGGCAGCAGCAGGACGGCGGCCAGAAACCCGGCCAGCAGCAGCAGAACGACCCGATGCGCCAGGGCGAACGTCCCGGCCGGCAACAGGGCGGCCAGCACGGTCAGGAGTAGCGAGTTTCGGTATCCGTGAGTGAGGAAAAGCCCCGCCGACAGGCGGGGCTTTTCCCTTGGGGCGCCCCGCCGGGCAGTTAAGGTAAACAAAGGGTTTAAATTGCCGCCACCGTCGGATGCGAGTTAGCTCCGCGAAGTCGCCGTCTTCGTCGAAGGCGTCGGCAAACCAAGCGGGAAGCGGCATGTTCAGGAATTGGCGGATTGGTTCGGTCAACGGCGCGCTGCTGGCGGCCTATTTCATTCCGGCCTGGGCACTTGTCGCCTTCAACATCGTGGTCTCGCCGGTGCGCGGTCTCTATGAGCGACCGAGCGTGGCAGTGGCGCTGTTTCTCAGCGACCATCTCGAGATGGCGGGGATGAGCACGGTGCGGGCTGCCTGGTTGCTGGCCCTGGGCCGCATGACCGTGGTGGCGTTCTTTGCGATCTACCTTGTGCTTCTGTGCATCCCCCGCGTCCGCAGGAGCAGCGGCAGCGACGAAGCGCTCGGCATTGCGCTGGCGATCGGCAGCCTGATCTCGTTTGCCAGCATGGTGATGGCCTCGAAGGTCGGCGAGTTGGCCGCGCTCCGGCTGCATGCCACCGAGCTCCTGCTCTTGCTCGGCGCCGCCATCGTGCTGGTGATCGAGAAGCCGGCGGCAGCGCCGAAGACCGTCGGGGCCGCGGCGCCGCCAAGCCTTCAGCCGCCAAGCCTTGAGCCGCTAGGACTTGAGCAGGCCGAGCTCCTGCACAATCGCTGAGGCTTCCTTCACGGCGTGGTTCGCGGCAGGCACGCCGCAATAGATCGCCTGCTGAAGCAGGATTTCCTTGATGTCGTCGGGCGTGAAGCCACCCTCGGCGAGCGCCGCTCGGACGTGCAGGCGGAATTCGTCCCACTGCCCGAGGGCGACCATGGTGCCGATGACGAGCACCCGCCGCGTGCGCTCGTCGAAATGCGGCCGCGTCCAGATCTCGCCCCAGGCGTAGCGCGTGATCATGTCCTGGAAGTCGGTGTTGAAGGCGTTGCGGTTCGCGATCGACTTGTCGACCCAGGCATTGCCCAGCACCTTGCGGCGCACGTTCATGCCGGCATCGCGGCGCTTCTGGTCGTCCATGTGTTTTCCTCCGAATGAGTCATTCCGGGGCGCCTCGAAGAGGCGAACCCGGAATCTCGAGGTTGCGAACGCCGATCGAGATTCCGGGTTCGATGCTGCGCATCGCCCCGGAATGACGAAGGTCGTTGCTAACGCTGCGTCAAAAAGCCGACCACCGCGTCGGTGAATGCGTGCGGCTGCTCGACATTGGAAATGTGCGCGGCGTCGATGATGGTCATGCTCGCGCCGGGAATGTTCGAGCGGATCAAGTCGGCCGCCGAGATCGGCGTCGCCATGTCGTGACGGCCGGCGATCACCAGCGTCGGGCTCTTGATTTTGGGAAGTAGCTCGCGCTGGTCGAGGGTCGACAGCGCCTCGCAGCAGGCAAGATAACCCTCGACCGGCGAGGCGAGCAGCATCGATTTCATCTTCGCGGTGATCGCGGGCTCCCGCTCGCGGAAATCCTGGGTGAGCCAGCCCGCGATCACGGCATCGGCGACGGCGGCGATGCCGCCATCCTTCACCGCCTTGATGCGGTTATGCCAGTTTGTTGGATCGGGATAATAGCAGGACGTATTAGCAAGGATGAGCTTGCCGAACCTCTCAGGCGCGTTGGCGCCCAGCCATTGTCCGACCATGCCGCCCATCGACAGACCGCACCAATGCACCTTCTCGATGTTGAGATCGTCGAGGATCGCCAGCACGTCGCGGCCAAACCGCTCCATCGAGTAAGGACCCGGGGGAACGTTGGACTTGCCGTGGCCGCGGCGGTCGTAGCGGATGACGCGGAACACCTGCGTCAGCGCCTTCATCTGCGGCTCCCACATCTGAAGCGTGCAGCCGAGCGAGTTGGACAGCATCAAGGTGGGCCCGCCGTCGCGACCCTCGACGGAGACGTTGAGCAGGCAACCGTCGGCATCGATCATGGGCATGCGGCGTCTCCGTATCTATTCGCGCTCAAGGCTGTCGAGCAGGCGGTCGATCAAGGCCTGCGAGGCCCCTTGATAAGCCATCGGCTCGAACAATGCCGCAATTTTCTCCGGCGTAAGGTGCGCGGTCACCTGCGAATCGGCCGACAGTACCTCTCGCAGATGCGTCTTCTCGGCGACCGCGCGCTTGCTCGCAGCTTCGATGAGATGATGCGCATGGCTCTTGCCGATCTTTTCGGCCAGCGCGAATGTGACCGCTTCGGCCATGATCAGCCCCTGCGTGGCATCGAGATTGCTGCGCATGCGCGCGGCATCGACGTCGAGGCCTTCGGCGATGTCGACGATGGCGGCCAGCGCCCCCGAGGTGACCAGCATCAGTTGCGGCAGCGTCGGCCATTCCGCGTGCCAGGGTCCGGCGCTGCGTTCGTGGTCCTGCACCTGCGCGGCGAAAATCGTGGCGGCGAGCTGCGGGGTCATGGTGGCGGCGCCCAGCGCGCTCGCGGCGGCGACCGGATTGCGCTTGTGCGGCATGGTCGAGGAGCCGCCGCGGCCTTCGCCGGCGGGCTCGAACGCTTCGGCAACGTCGGTCTGCATCATCAGCGAGACATCCCGCGCGATCTTGCCGCAGCTGCCGGCGAGAATTGCGAAGCAGGATGCAGCCTCGGCGATGCGGTCGCGATGGGTATGCCACGGCGCCTCGGGCAGCGGCAGATCGAGCTCCTGCGCCAGCCGCTCGGCTACCGCGAGCCCCTTGTCGCCGAGCGCTGCGAGCGTGCCGGCGGCACCTCCGAATTGCAGGGCAAGGCCCTCGCGGGACAGCCGCCGCAGGCGGCCGCGGGAGCGGGCAAGGCTTGCGGCATATTCGGCGGCCTTCAGCCCGAACGGCATCGGCAGCGCATGCTGGAGCCAGGTCCGCGCCACCATCGCGGTGTTGCGATGGTTGCGCGCCAGTGCGGCAAAGCCCTTGATGGCGCGACTGAGGTCGACGTCCAATGCATCGATGGCGGCGCGCAGCGTCAGCATCGTCGCGGTGTCGATGACGTCCTGGCTGGTCGCGCCCCAATGCACGTAGCGCGCGGCCTCCGCGTCCGCCTTGCCGACATGGGCGGTCAGCGCCTTGACCAGGGGAATCGCGAGATTGCCCGATCGCGTCGCGGCCTCGGCCAGTGCGGCGATGTCGAAGGAATCGGCCCTGCACGCGGCCTCGATTGGGCCGACGGCGGATGCCGGAATCACAGCCGTGGCGGCCTCGGCGCGTGCCAAGGCTGCCTCGAAATCGAGCATGTTCTGCAGGGTAGACCGATCGTCGCAGACCGCGCGCATGGCAGCGCTCGACATCATCGGCGCGAGCAGGGGGGAGAGGGAGGTGCTCATGTTGCGCGCGACCTAATCATCACGGCCCGGCTGTGCCAATCCCCAACCGCCCGCACAGGTCTTTTTGCAGTTGCGAATATGCATTGCACGTGACCGGACCACGCCCTTTCCTTTGCCGCGTGCCTGCGTTACTTGATCGGCACTATAGTTAGGCGATCCGGGAGGCACCTCATGGCCATGACGATGAACGGCGAAGTCCAGCTCGCGGCGCCGCGCGAGGCCGTGTGGGCCAAGCTCAACGACCCCGAGGTGCTGAAGGCCTGCATCCCCGGCTGCGAGGAGCTGGAGAAGACCGACGATGGCGGCTTTCGCGCAACCGCTAAAATGAAGGTCGGCCCTGTCTCGGCGCGCTTCAAGGGTAAAGTCACGCTGTCCGATCTCGACCCGCCGAACGGCTACAAGATTTCAGGCGAAGGCGAGGGCGGGGTGGCTGGCTTCGCCAAGGGCGGCGCGGTGGTCAAGCTTGCGGAGAAGGACGGCGGCACGCTGCTCTCCTATGACGTCGAGGCGCAGATCGGCGGCAAGTTGGCGCAGCTCGGCCAGCGCCTCATCAATGGCGCCGCCAAGAAACTGGCCGACGAATTTTTCGCGAACTTCGCCAAGGCGGTACAAGGCTGACACCTATCGCTTTCGGCATGGCGCCTTGCGTCCCGGGCGATGTTGCCCCCGGGCATATTGGCCCATATGATGGGTTGGAATAATTATAAGAACCGCTTCGACGGGACCCGTCGGGGTGCTGATAGAGAGTGCTTATGGCAAAAATCTCCCTCATCGTGAACGGCAATCCAGTCACGGCCAACGTCGATCCCCGCACGCTTCTGGTGCAGTTCCTGCGCGAGAATCAGAAGCTGACGGGCACCCATGTCGGCTGCGACACCTCACAGTGCGGCGCCTGCGTCGTGCATTTAGACGGCAAGGCCGTGAAGTCCTGTACCACGCTCGCGGTGATGGCCGACGGCCATGAGGTCAAGACGATCGAGGGGCTCGCTGCCGATGGCGCGCCGCTGCACCCGATGCAGGAGGCCTTCCGCGAGCACCATGGCCTGCAATGCGGCTTCTGCACGCCCGGCATGATCATGACCGCGATCGACATCGTGCACCGCAGGGGGCACGAACTCGACGATCACACGATTCGCGAGGAGCTCGAAGGCAATCTCTGCCGCTGCACGGGCTACCAGAACATCGTCGCCTCGATCTCCGCCGGCGCGAAGGCGATGGCTAAATCCGACCTCGCGTAACGCGCATCCCGCGATCAGGACATTCAGATGTACGAATTCAAATATCATCGCCCTGGGACCGTTCGCCAGGCGGCCAACCTCCTGGTGAAGAACGAAGACGCCAAGGTGATCGCCGGCGGTCACACGCTGATTCCCGTCATGAAGCAGCGCCTCGCAAGCCCTCCGCATCTGGTCGACCTCTCCCATATCGAGGGGCTCAACGCGATCGAGATGAAGGGCCGCGCGCTGGTGATCGGCGCCACCGCCAAGCACGCCGAGGTCGCGACTTCCGCCATCGTCGGTGAGGCGATCCCGGCGCTCGCGGATCTCGCCAGCCAGATCGGCGATCCGGCCGTGCGTCACAAGGGCACGATCGGCGGCTCGCTCGCCAACAACGATCCGACCGCCGACTATCCCGCCGCGGTGCTTGCGCTCGGGGCCACCATCGTCACCAACAAGCGCCGCCTCAAGGCGGAAGAATTCTTCCAGGGCCTGTTCACGACGGCGCTCGAAGCCGACGAGATCATTACCAAGGTGATGTTTCCGTTGCCGAAAAAGGCAGCCTACATCAAGTTCCGCAACCAGGCTTCTCGCTACGCGCTGGTCGGCGTGTTCGTGGCGCGGCGGCCTTCGGACGTGCGCGTGGCCGTCACCGGCGCCGGCTCCGAAGGCGTCTTCCGCGTCACCGCATTCGAGGAGGCCCTGAAGAAGCGCTTCGCCGCGAAGGCGCTGGAAGGCATCGCGGTGCCTGCCGAAGGTCTCAACAGCGATATCCACGGCAGCGCCGAATACCGCGCGCACCTCATCGGGGTGCTGACGCGGCGTGCCGTCGATGCCGCCAACGCCAAGGCGTGAGGTGACCTCACGCGTCGGCCCCGAACTTGTCCCGATGAGGGCGTAGTAAGACTGGTTTTTTCATGACTTCAACGCCCAACTCGTCCGGTGCTTTGCCGGCATCGGTCGATGCGATGCTCGAACTTCTGACGTCGCGGGGCTATCTCGCCGAGCGGTCGCTGGCGACGGTGACCTACCTCTCCTTGCGCATGGGAAGGCCGCTGTTTCTGGAGGGCGAGGCCGGCGTCGGCAAGACCGAGATCGCAAAAGTGCTCTCGGCGGCGCTGGGGCGGAAGCTGATCCGACTCCAGTGCTATGAAGGCCTCGACGTCTCCTCCGCGGTCTACGAGTGGAACAGCGCCGCGCAGATGATCGCGATCCGGATGGCGGAAGCCGCCGGCGACACCGATCGTGATCAGCTCGCGAGCGACATCTTCGCCGACCGCTACATGATCAAGCGGCCGTTGCTTCAAGCGCTGGAGCCCGACGTCGCCGGCCCGCCGGTCCTCCTCATCGACGAGCTCGACCGCGCCGACGAGGCGTTCGAGGCCTATCTGCTCGAAATCCTCAGCGACTTTCAGGTGACGATCCCCGAATTCGGCACGGTGAAGGCACCGCATCCGCCGATCGTCATCATCACCTCGAACCGCACCCGCGAGATCCATGACGCGCTGAAGCGGCGCTGTCTCTATCACTGGGTCGATTATCCTGCCGCCGAGCGCGAGCTCGCGATCGTCAAGTCGCGCGTGCCCGGTATCTCCGCCAAGCTGTCGCAGCAGGTCGTGCGCTTCGTGCAGGCGCTGCGCAACCAGGACTTCTACAAGTCGCCGGGCGTCGCCGAGACCATCGACTGGGCCACCGCGCTGTCCGAGCTCGACGCCCGGTCGCTGACCCCACAAGTGGTCGGCGACACGCTCGGCGCGCTGCTCAAGTACCAGGACGACATCACCCGGATGCAGGGCGATACCTTGCAGAAGGTGCTGAAGGAAGCGACGAGCGAGAATTAGTTGGGTCGTTCCGAGGCGATGCGTAGCATCGAACCCGGAACCTCGAGATTCCGGGTTCACGCTACGCGTGCCCCGGAATGACGGCAGGGGGCGATACATCATGGCGATCAACCACCTGGCGCCGGAGCAGACCGAGCAATTCGCGGACAACATCGTCGGCTTCGCCCGCGCATTGCGCGCCGCCGGCATGCCGGTCGGGCCGGGCGCCGTCATCGACGCCATGAGCGCGCTGCAAGTGATCGACATCGGCAACCGGTCCGACGTCTTCACCACGCTGGAGGCGATCTTCGTCAAGCGCCACGAGCATGCGCTGATCTTCAAGCAGGCCTTCAACCTGTTCTTCCGCGCCTCGGAAGAATGGAAGCACATGCTGGATTCGGTGCCGCTGCCGGAGCAGGCCAAGAAGAAGCCGCAGGCGGGCGCGCGCCGCGTGCAGGAGGCGATGTCGCAACCGCGCATGACGGAGACGCCGCAGCACCAGGAGCAGGATCTGCGCCTGTCCGTCTCCGACAAGGAGATCCTTCAGAAGAAGGATTTCGCGCAGATGAGCGCGGCCGAGATCAGCGAGGCGCTCCGCGCCGTCGAGCGGATGCACCTGCCGCAGGCCGAGCTTCTGACGCGCCGGCGGCGGCCCGATCCCCGGGGCCTGCGGCTCGACCTGCGCCGCACGCTACGGGCATCGTTACGCACCGGCGGCGACATCATCGACATCCGTCGCCTCGGCCGGATCGAGAAGCCGGCGCCGATCGTCGCGCTGCTCGACATCTCGGGCTCGATGAGTGAGTACACCCGCCTGTTCCTGCATTTCCTGCACGCGATCACGGATGCGCGAAAACGCGTCTCGGTGTTCCTGTTCGGCACGCGCCTCACCAATGTCAGCCGCGCGCTGCGGCAGCGCGATCCCGACGAGGCGCTGGCGAGCTGTTCGGCCTCGGTCGAGGACTGGGCCGGCGGGACCCGGATCTCGGCCTCGCTTCACAACTTCAACAAATTGTGGGCGCGCCGCGTGCTGAGCCAGGGCGCCATCGTGCTCCTGATCTCCGACGGGCTGGAACGGGAGGCCGATTCCAAGCTGGCCTTCGAGATGGACCGGCTGCACCGGTCCTGCCGGCGGCTGATCTGGCTCAACCCGCTCTTGCGGTTCGGCGGCTTCGAGGCCAAGGCGCAGGGCATCAAAATGATGCTGCCGCACGTTGACGAATTCCGCCCGGTACATAATTTGAGTTCGATCCAGGAGCTGATCAACACGCTCTCCGGGCCGCTGCCGCCGCATCACCGCAGCCTGATCCGCTCCGCAGCTTGAGAGGCCAGCCATGCTCGATCGCGACGAGGATATCCTGAAGGCGGCGGAGGATTGGCAGAAGGCCGGCCGTGGCGTCGCGCTCGCCACCGTCGTGGAGACCTGGGGTTCGGCGCCGCGCCCGGCGGGCTCGAGCCTCGTCATCAACGACGAGGGGACCTTTCTGGGCTCGGTGTCCGGCGGCTGCGTCGAGGGTGCCGTGGTGACCGAGGCCATGGATGTGATCCAGAGCGGCAAGCCGCGAATGCTGGAGTTCGGCGTCGCCGACGAGACCGCCTGGAATGTCGGGCTGTCCTGTGGCGGCACCATCCGCGTCTTCGTCGAGAAGGTCGGTTAGCCGTGAAGCTCGAGATCCTACACGAACTCAATGCCGAGCGCGCCGCGCGCCGGCCTGTGATCCTGGTGACCGACACCGAGAGCGGCGAGCAGCGGCTGGTGAAGGCCGGGGATTTCGCCAAGGATCCCTTGCGCACTGAGCTGGAAAAGCAGCTTCGCATGGGCAAGAGCGCCAGTGTCGAGGCCGGCGGCAAGAAGCTGTTTCTCAACGTCTACGCGCCGACGGCAAAGCTCGTCATCGTCGGCGCGGTCCATATCAGCCAGGCGCTGGCGCCGCTGGCGCGCTCGCTCGGCTACGACGTCACAGTGGTCGATCCCCGCACGGCCTTTGCAAGCCCGGAGCGCTTTCCCGACATTCCGCTGATCGCCGAATGGCCGGACACCGCGCTGCCACCGCTCGACGTCGATGCCTATACGGCGTTCGTCGCGGTGACGCACGATCCCAAGATCGACGACCCCGCGCTGCTGCACGCCTTCGAGCGCAACTGTTTCTATATCGGCGCGCTCGGCTCGCGGAAGACGCATGCCAAGCGGGCCGACCGGTTGCGGGCGCAGGGCGCCAAGGAAAGCGACATCGGACGCATCCACGCGCCTATTGGCCTTCCGATCGGCGCGGTCTCGCCGTCCGAGATCGCGGTGGCGATCATGGCCGAGATCACGGCCGTGCTTCGGCTGCCTCCAAAAGAAAAAGAAGAAGCGGCATGAAGTTCGGCCCGGCGAGCCCCAGGGATGCGATCGGTGGAGTAACGGTCCACACCCTGCGGCAGGGCCCGCTGGTGCTGAAGAAAGGCACGACGATCGGCCCCGCCGAGGTCGAGGCGCTGGAGCGTGCCGGCATCGAGGACATCGTGGTGGTGCGCATGGAGGCGGGCGATGTCTCCGAGGATGTCGCCGCCGCCAGCATCGCGCTCACCGTCGGCGGTGAGGGCATTCATGTCGAGCGCGCCTTCACCGGCCGCGCCAATCTGTTTGCGGCCCGCCCAGGCGTTCTGGTGATCGACCGTGCCGCCGTTGACCGCATCAACAATGTCGACGAAGCCATCACCTTCGCGACGCTCACCGCCTACAAGCCGGTGGTCGAGGGCGAGATGGTCGGCACCGTCAAGATCATCCCGTTCGGCGTCGAAGGACGTTTGCGGGATGCCGCCGTTCAGGCCGCCGGCAAGGACGTCCTGAAGGTCGCGCCTTACGTCATCAAGCGCGTCGGCGTGGTCTCGACGCTGCTGCCGGGTCTGTCTTCCAAGGTGATCGACAAGACGCTGCGCGTCACCGCCGAGCGGCTCGCGCCGGCCGGCGCCAGCATCGTCGCCGAGCGGCGTGTCCCACACGAGGAGCAGGCGCTGTCGGCTGCGATCAGGGAAGTGCTGGGCCTCGGTGCCGAACTCGTCATCGTGTTCGGCGCTTCCGCCATCGCCGACCGCCGCGACGTCATCCCGGCGGCCGTCACCGGCATCGGCGGCGACATCGAGCATTTCGGCATGCCGGTCGATCCCGGCAATCTGCTTCTGATCGCCCGTGCCGGCAACGTGCCGGTGCTGGGCGCGCCGGGTTGTGCACGCTCCCCGGTCGAGAACGGATTTGACTGGGTCCTGATGCGGCTGCTTGCCGGCATCAAGGTGACGCGGTCCGAGCTGATGGGCATGGGCGTCGGCGGCCTCCTGATGGAGATCGTGACGCGGCCGCAGCCGCGCGCCACGCCGGAAACCGAGGGCAACCGCCAGGTCGCGGCCATCGTGCTGGCGGCGGGCCGCTCCACCCGCATGGGCGGCCCGAACAAGCTGCTCGCGGAGCTCGACGGCAAGAAGCTGGTGCGGATCGCGACCGAGCAGGCGCTGGCCTCCAAAGCGTCCGAGGTGATCGTCGTCACCGGCCATCAGGCCGAGCTGGTCGAACAGGCCCTGCAAGGCCTGAAGGTGAAGTTCGTCCGCAATCCGGATTTCACAGGCGGCATCGCCAGCTCGGTCAAGGCCGGCATCGCGGCCGTGCCAGAGACGTGCGACGGGGCCGTGGTGTGCCTCGGCGACATGCCGCTGATCGATGCCGGCCTGATCGACCGCCTCATTGACGGCTTTGCGCCGGACCGCGGCAATCTCATCGTCGTACCCGTGAGCGAAGGCCGTCGCGGCAATCCCGTGCTGTGGTCGCGCCGCTTCTTCAAGGAATTGATGACGCTCGACGGCGATGTCGGCGCGCGCCACCTGATTGCCAAGCATACTGAAGCGGTGGCCGAAGTGCCCGTCGACGGCGAGAGCGCCTTCCTCGACATCGACACGCCGCAGGCGCTGGAAGCGGCAAGGGGCGGGTGAAGATTCCCTGGCTTCGTAAGGTGGGCGAAGGCGCGTAGCGTCGTACCCACCATCTTGCCGGATCGTGAGGAAGGTGGGCACGCTTCGCTCTGCCCATCCTACGGCACCTCCCAATCTCCCAGCTTCAACCACCCGTTCACCATCTGGAAACGACCGCCGCTTAGAGTCGCCTTCACCTGCCTTGGGGGGAGGGGCTTTTCCATGACTTCGAACGTCGTCGCGCGCCGTTGCGCGATGTTTTTCTTTGCGCTGTCTGTCTGTGTCGCCGGTGCCCGTTACATCACTGAAGCCCATGCTGCCGGCGCCTTCGCGGTCGGCAGGTGCGGCGCCTATGGTCAGGCCTATGATTACGTCGCCGAACACGAGGCGCGTGCCGCGGCGCAGAAACAGTGCAAGGGCGATTGCACGACCGTCACGATGAAGCGCGCCTGCGCCGCGATGTCGGTCGATCTCTCAAACCCTTGCGGCGCCTATGGCTATGCCGTCAAGCCGAAGATCTCGGCCACGCTCAATGCCGCCACGCGCGAATGCTACAAATATGGCGGCAAGGAATGCGTGATCCGCGCCTGGGCCTGCGACGCCAAGGGTTGATCCTTAGAGCGCTGATTCCTCTTGCTGTCATTCCGGGGCGATGCGTAGCATCGAGCCCGGAATCCATTCGTCCACCTACTCTGTGGGGCGATGGATTCCGGGTTCGCGCCGAAACGGCGCGCCCCGGAATGACAGAGGAAATACATGCAGTTCGACACCAAGATCGCCGTGGTGATCCGTACCGATCTTCAGGCTTGGCAGAAGCTCAACGTTGCGGCCTTTCTCACCAGCGGTATCGCCGCTGCGTTTCCGGAATGCATCGGCAAGCCCTATGAGGACGCCTCGGACACCCAGTATCTCTCGCTGATCGGCCAACCGATCCTGATCTACGGCGCCGATGGACCCGCACTGTCGCGCGCGCTCGACCGTGCCCTGACGCGCAACGTGAAACCGGCGGTCTACACCGAGGACATGTTCAAGACGACGCATGATGCCGCCAATCGCGAGGCGGTGAAGGTGGTGGCGCGCGCGGACCTCAATCTCGTGGGCATCGCCATGCGCGCCGAGCGCAAGGTGATCGACAAGATCGTCGACGGGCTGAAGTTCCATAGCTGACGCTGTTCGCACGTCGCGCCGCGTCGTCATCGCGCCGTCACGATGGCGCGATGGGCTTGCGCAAACTTTGGGCGGTTTGACTCCAATCAAGGGTGAGCGGTCAGGCCTCGCTAGTCTGCTCCGCATATCAATGGAGCAGACACATGCCCACCATGAAAGCCGCAATCGTCAGACAATTCGGCAAGCCGCTGGTGATCGAGGACGTGCCGGTTCCGCAGCCCGGACCCGGCGAGGTCTTGGTCAAGGTCAAGGCCTGCGGCGTCTGCCATACCGACCTGCATGCGGCGTCGGGCGACTGGCCGGTGAGGCCAGTGCCGCCCTTCATCCCGGGCCATGAGGTCGCCGGCATCGTCGCCGCGCTCGGATCCGGCGTGAAAAATCTGAAGGTGGGCGATGCCGTCGGAGTCGCCTGGCTGCATGACGCCTGCATGGCTTGCGAATATTGCGAAACCGGCTGGGAGACGCTCTGCGAGCACCAGCACAACACCGGCTACAGCGTGAACGGTGGCTTCGCAGAATATGTCATCGCCTCGGCCGCCTTTGCGGCCAAGCTGCCGGCGACAATCGACTTCGCTGCGATCGCGCCGATCCTGTGCGCCGGCGTCACCACCTATAAGGGTTTGAAGGAGACCGAGGCCAAGCCCGGCGAGTGGGTCGTGATCTCGGGCGTCGGCGGGCTCGGTCACGTCGCAATCCAGTACGCCAAGGCGATGGGGCTCAAGGTCGCGGCCATCGATATCGCCGAGGACAAGCTCGAGCTCGCACGCGAGACCGGCGCCGACCTCGCCGTCAACGCGCTCGCGGCCGATGCCGTGGACAAGGTCGTGGCGGCAACCGGGGGAGGGGCGCACGGCGTGCTGGTGACGGCGGTGTCGACCGCCGCATTCGCGCAGGCGCTGAAGATGGTGCGCCGCAAGGGCACCGTCAGCCTCGTCGGCCTGCCGCCGGGTGAATTCCCGACACCGATCTTCGACGTCGTGCTCAAGCGCATCACCGTGCGCGGCTCCATCGTCGGCACGAGGCGCGACCTCGACGAAGCCATCGCGTTTGCCACCGACGGCAAGGTCAAGGCCGAGGTGACGAAGGTGCCGCTTGCGCAGATCAACGACGTCTTCGACCGGATGAAGGCCGGCAAGATCGACGGCCGCATGGTGCTGGAGTTTGGCTAGCGCCTCATCCCGGCGGCATGCCTTCGAATGTCGTGAGGCTGGGGTCGAGATGATCCCAGCCGTGCCCGCGTGCGGCGTAAGTGACCACCTGCGGCTTGTAGCGGGCGGGCTCGTCGAGGCTCGCCGCGCGGATTGTGAAAATGTCGGGCATTGCGGAGAAGGTCAGGTAGACCGGTACGCCACATTGCGCGCAGAAACCGCGCGTCTTCACGTTGCCGCTGTCGGCGGTCATGTCCCAATGCTTCGCTTCTCCGGTCAGCGAGACGCTGGCGCGCGCGAAAGTCGCGTACGAGCCGTGGCCGCTGCCGCTCTCCCGCTGGCAATCCCGGCACTGGCAGTGATTGCTGAACAGCGGCTCGCCGGAAATCGAATAGCGGATCGCGCCGCAGGCGCAGCCGCCGGTATAGGGCTTGTCCATCACGCGGCCTCCTTACTTGTCTTCGCCGGCGACGGCGTCGAGCCGCTGCACAACCTTGACCCAGCCGTCACTCATGTTGCGATACGCGGTGTCGTTCTTCGGCGTCACGAAGCCCGAATGCACCACACGCACCCGGGTGCCTGCTTCAACAGGCGTGAGCGACCAGGTGACGATAGTGTCGAGCGCCGAGCCGTAGCCGGTATTGCTCTCGTCGCCCCCTTTCCAGGCATAGACAAAACGCTGGTTCGGCACGACCTCCAGAACGCGGCAATGGATCGTGCCGTCCCAGGCGCCCGCCGGGTTGGTCTTGAACGTGAAGGTGTTGCCTTCGACGGGCTCGAAGCCGGTCGGCGGCATAAGCCAGCGCGCAATCAGCTGGGCGCTGGTCAACGCCTTCCAGATCGTCGCGGTCGCGTGAGGGAAGACTTCGTCGATGACGATGTCTTTGGTTTGGTCTTGGGCTCGAACGTTGGAAGCAGCAGCACTCACGGATCAATCTCCTTCAAGAGGTCACGCAGGTTCTGGAAGCGCTCGCGCCAGAACACGCCGTAATGGTCCATCCAGGTGACCAGGGGCTCGAGCCCTTGCGGCGCGGCGCGGTAGTAGACGTTGCGGCCCTCGGCGCGCTCGGCCACGAGACCGGCCTGCTTGAGGGACTTCAGGTGCTGCGAGATCGCGCCCTGAGTGACGCCGCTGCCGCGCGTGAGCTCGGCGACGCTGATCTCCGTGCTCTCGAAGACACGCTCGAACACCGCGCGGCGGGTCGGGTCGGCGAGGGCGCGCATCACGGCGGTGACGGGGTTTGGGGCGGCTTCAGTCATAAAATCAAATTAGTAGATGCTAATGCATTAGTCAATGCTAATTTATTCCTGCGAGTGCGACTCCTGTCTGCCTTGACAATGACTGACTGGTCAGTCATATATGTTGAATGACCAGGAAGCCGACGAAAGGCGCCTTGCCGCCAGCAACTCACGCCAGTGCGAGGGGCCCTGTGCATGATCGCAACGAAGAGGCGCCTGCCTCGAGCCGTGCCGCGCGTGCGGCGGAGCGGCGCGCCGCGATCGTGGAAGCGGCGATGGAGGAATTCATCGCGCGCGGGTTTGCAGCGACGCGGCTCGACGACATCGCCAAGCGCGCCGGGGTGGCAAAGGGCACGATCTACCTGCACTTCAAGGACAAGGAATCGATGTTCGAGGAGCTGGTGCGCATCGTCATCGTTCCTGTGGTCGCACGGCTGGCTACGCTGCCGCCGCCGGCAGGTTCGGTTCGCGACCTGATCGAGGCTTTCGCAGGCAACTTCCTGAAGGAGGTGATCGGCACGAGGCGCGGCGATCTGGTGCGCCTGATCGTGGCGGAGGGCCCGCGCTTTCCGTCCGTCGCCGACTTCTACTACCGGGAGGTTGTCTCGCGCGGCATCGCCGCCATGCGCACGCTGATCGAACTCGGCATCGCCCACGGCGAGATCCGGCAGAAGGACCTCGCGCGCTATCCGCAGATCCTGGTTGCACCCGCGATGATCGCGGTGATCTGGCAGAGCCTGTTTGCGCGGCACGCGCCGCTGGATGCGCAAGAGATGTTGCGCGTCCATCTCGATTTGATTTTTGGCGAACGGAGGACGACATGACGTCGTCGCAAGCGATTTCTGTATTGGCATTGGTCGCCGTGCTCGCAACCGGGCTTGCCGGATGCAAGGAAAGACGCGATCCCGGCTTCCAGGGCTGGGTCGAGGCCGACATGATCTTCGTCAGCCCCGACGAAGCCGGCCGGGTGACGAAGCTCAACGTCCGCGAAGGCGACGAGGTCAAGGTCGGCGAGCACCTCTATTCCGTCGACGACGATCTTCAGCTTGCCGATCTCAACCAGAACAAGGCGACACTCGCGAACGCGCAGCAGACCTATGACCGCGCGGCCTCGCTGAGCAAGACCGGCTCGGGCACACAGGCCAATCTCGATTCCGCCGTGTCCGCCTTGCGCGTCGCGGAAGCGCGGGTGGCGACGTCGGAGACGCGGATGGCGCGGCGCAAGGGCTTTGCGCCCGTCGCCGGCACCATCCAGCAGATCTATTTCCGCGAGGGCGAGATGGTCGGGGCGCAGCGGCCGGTGCTCTCGATCATGCCGCCCGGCAACATGAAGCTGCGTTTCTTCGTGCCGGAGACGCAATTGCCGAAGCTCTCGATCGGCGACACGGTGCGCGTCGCCTGCGACAATTGCGCGGCCGATCTCACCGCGAGAATCTATTTCATCGCGACCTCGGCCGAATACACCCCGCCCGTCATCTACAGCCTCGATGAGCGCAGCAAACTGGTCTATCTGATCCAGGCGCGGCCCTCGCGGCCTGACGCCCTGCGGGTCGGACAGCCGATCGACGTCCATCTCAATCCGAAGACACCGGTGGCGGACAAGCGATGAGCAATGGCAACGGCATCGCGATCGACGTCAAGGGCCTGACGAAGTCATTCGGCGGCCGCGAGGTGGTGCACGATCTCTCGATGCAGGTGAGGCGCGGCTCGATCTACGGCTTCCTAGGACCCAACGGGTCGGGCAAGACCACCACGATCCGCATCCTCTGCGGCCTGCTCACGCCTGACAGCGGCGAGGGCACCTGTCTCGGCTACGATATCCGCCGCGATGCCGAGAAGATCAAGCGCCAGGTCGGCTACATGACCCAACGCTTCAGCCTGTACCAGGATCTCTCGGTGCGCGAGAACCTCGAATTCGTCGCGCGGCTCTATGGCCTCACTGACGCGCGCGGCGCCGCACGCGACATGATCAAGCGGCTCGGACTCTCCGGCCGCGAGGAGCAGCTTGCGGGCGAGCTTTCCGGCGGCTGGAAGCAGCGGCTGGCGCTCGGGGCCTGCACGCTGCCCAATCCACAATTGTTGTTGCTCGACGAACCCACTGCCGGCGTCGATCCCAAGGCACGGCGCGACTTCTGGAACGAGATCCACGCACTCGCCGCCGAGGGCCTCACCGTGCTGGTCTCGACCCATTACATGGACGAGGCCGAGCGCTGCCACGAGATCGCATACATCGCCTACGGCCATCTGCTGGCGCGCGGCACGGTGGAGGAGGTGATCGCGACATCCGCGCTGACGACCTACACTGTCACGGGCGAAGAACTGAACGAGCTTGGGGCCGCGCTCACGGGCAAGCCCGGCATCGACATGGTGGCGCCGTTCGGCACCTCGCTGCATGTTTCCGGCCGCGACGTCGCGGCGCTCGAAGCCAGCATCGCGCCCTGGCGCGAGAAGAGCGGCCTGCACTGGCAGAAGTCGCAACCGTCCCTCGAAGACGTGTTCATCGAGCTGATGGGGCGCTCCAAGGACAATTTCCAATGAGTGCCGTCGATCGACCGGCTCCTGCCCGCGAAACCCGCGAGCGCTTCGGCTTCCTGCGGCGTTCCTATGCGATGCTGATCAAGGAATTCATCCAGCTCAAGCGCGACCGCGTTTCGTTCGCGATGATCGTGATGCTGCCGGTGATGCAGCTCATGCTGTTCGGCTATGCCATCAACACCACGCCGCGGCATTTGCCGAGCGCGGTGCTGCTCCAGGAGGACTCCGATCTCGCGCGCTCGATCCTGAAGGCGCTTGAGAATACCGCCTATTTCCGGTTCCTGTATGAGGTCCACGACGTCGATGATTTCGATAATCTGCTGAAGTCGGGCAAAGTGCTGTTCGGCGTCGAGATCCCGCGCGGCTTCGAGCGGGCGGTGCGGCGCGGGGACAAGTCGGCGCTGCTGGTCGCGGCCGACGCCACCGATCCGGTCGCTGCGAGCGCGGCGATCGGCTCGCTCGGCATGGTCGTGCAGACCGCGCTCAAGCATGATCTCTACATCGGCGATCCCCCGGAGATGCCATTCGAGATCCGCGCGCATGCCCGCTACAATCCGGCCGCGGCCTCCAGCCTCAACATCGTGCCCGGGCTGGTCGGCACCATCCTCACCATGACCATGCTGATCTTCACCGCGCTGTCGGTCACGCGCGAGGTCGAGCGGGGTACCATGGAGAGCCTGCTCTCGATGCCGATCAGGCCGGTCGAGGTGATGCTCGGCAAGATCGTGCCCTACGTGCTGGTCGGCTTCGTCCAGGCCTTCCTCATCATCAGCATCGGCGTCGGCCTGTTCGGCGTGCCCGTGCTCGGCAATCTCGTCCTGCTGGCGCTGCTCTCGACACTGTTCATCACCACCAATCTGTCGATCGGCTACACCATTTCGACCTTGGTGCAGAATCAGCTCCAGGCCATGCAGATGTCGATGATGTTCTTCCTGCCGAGCATCTTGCTGTCCGGCTTCATGTTCCCATTCGCAGGCATGCCGTCCTGGGCGCAATATCTCGGTGAGGGCCTGCCGCTCACCCATTATTTGCGAATCGTCCGCGCCATCATGCTGAAGGGCGCGACCATGGAGAATTTGCGCTTCGACACGCTGGCGCTGGCCGCCCTGATGCTCCTCGCCATGACCGTCGCCGTGACGCGCTTCCGCCGCACGCTGGATTGAGGCAGACTATCCATAATGTCATTCCGGGACGACGCGGGGCCTCGCCCCGGAATTTCGAGATTTCGGGCTCGCGTGGTCGCTGCGTTCCGGAATGCCAAGGGGGGGTGATGGTTCGTTTCGCAAGCAGGAAAGCGCGGCAGCACGCCGTTCTGTCGAAGGATTTCGAGCGCGAGCTGACGCGGGAGGTGCTGCGGACCGAGCTGTTGCGGGTACGGGCGCTGATCATGACCGGGTGCGTCATGATGCTGTTCCTCACAGCGATCTATCTGATCGACCCCGCTGTGGTGAATCGGGTCTGGCGTGGGACGGAAGGGCTCATCGAGGTTTACGGCCTTCTCCTTGGATTCATCCTGTTCGAGGTCTGGGTCCACACCCAAATCAGGAAAAATCTTCGCCTCGATCGCGATCTGCCGGTGATCCGGCGCTACATCGGCACGCTGATCGAAACATCGCTGCCGACGGTGATTCTCATCCTGCAAATCCGGACGATGGGCGCGAGCCAGGCGCTCGGCTTCGCCGTGCCGATGATGTACTTCATTTTCGTGATCCTCTCGACGCTGCGGCTCGATTTCTGGCTCTCCACATTCACAGGCTTCGTGGCTGCAGCCGGACTGCTGATCGTCGGGCTCTACTACAACGCGGCTAGCGAGGCCGGCGAACCCCTGACCTACTTCCATGCGGTCCGCAGCGTCGTCATCCTGATCTGCGGCGTGCTGGCCGGCGCCGTCGGCGCGCAGCTGCGGCGGCAATTTGCCGCGAGCATCGCGGCGGCCACCGCGCGCGACCGGGTGACCAATCTGTTCGGCCAACACGTCTCTCCTCAGGTGGTCGAGCGGCTGATGGCGGCGGGAACGAGCGCAAGCGGTGATCTCCGCCGCGTCGCGGTGATGTTCGTCGATTTTCGCGGCTTCACCGCCGGCGCGCAGTCGCGCACGCCGCAGGAGGTGGTCGACCGGCTCGACGGTGCCTTCGCCGTGCTGGTCGACATTCTCGACCGCCAGGGCGGCATCGTGAACAAGTTTCTCGGCGACGGCTTCCTCGCGCTGTTCGGCGCGCCGCTGGAAGCCTCCGACGCTGCGCAACGCGCGGTCGCCGCTGGCCGCGAGATGCTGAGGGCAATGGATCGCATCAACGCAGAGACAAGCTGGCCGCTGCGGATCGGCATCGGCATCCATTTCGGCGAGGTCGTCGCCGGCAATATCGGCTCGCCTCGGCGCAAGGAATACACCGTCATCGGCGACACGGTGAACTTCGCCTCGCGCCTGGAGGCGCTGAACAAGGAGTTCGGCTCGCAACTCCTGATCTCCGCGTCCGTGCGCGAGACGCTGGGCGACGACGGCAGCGACGCCGTCGCGCTCGGCGAGGTCGAGGTGCGCGGCTACGAGCGTCCGGTGCCGGTGTTTCAGCTTGGGTAGGATGCATCATGCATTGCTGGGCGCGCGTATTTCCATCATCGCGATTGCTCCGAATGCTCCGAATTTTGGGGCATGACGAGCGATGTCGCCGGCTTGTAGACTGCCGCGCGATGCGGCCGGTCGCGGCCGTTACTTGCATAAGGAAGAAACGATGCAGCGCCGTTACGTCACCGTGGACGTGTTCACCGACCGCGCTTTCGGCGGCAACCAGCTCGCCGTGGTGCTCGATGCCGGCGGTCTGTCGACGGCGCAGATGCAGGCGATCGCCACCGAGTTCAACTATTCCGAGACGACCTTCGTGCTGCCGCCGCGCGACAAGGCCAACGACGCTGAGGTGCGCATTTTCACCCCCGCAAGAGAGCTTCCTTTCGCAGGCCACCCCAATGTCGGCACCGCCTTCGTCCTGGCGGCGATCGCGAAGGAGCCGAAGCCGCATCTGCTGTTCGAGGAGAAGGCCGGTCTGGTCCCGGTCGACATCGTGCGGGAGCAGGGCAGGGTGATCAGCGCCGAGCTCACCGCGCCGCAGCCCCTGGCGAAGCTTGCGCATCTTTCCCCGGCCGACGTCGCCGCCTGCATTTCACTGGCGGCGGATGACATCAGGACCGATCATCATGCGCCGCAAGTGGTCGGCGTCGGAACGCCGTTCGTGGTCGCCGAAGTGCGATCGCGCGAAGCCGTGCGCCAGGCGAAACCCGATGCGGCAGCCTTTGGCCGGATGCTGCCGCGCGACGGCGCCTTCTCGGTCTACTTCTACACGCGCGACGTGCCGGCAGCGGAGGCGCCCTGCGAGCGTCAGGCGCGGATGTTCTTTCCCGGCGCGAGCGGCCTGATCGAAGATCCCGCTACTGGCAGCGCGACGGTGGCCGCCGCCGCGCTGTTCGCCGATCTCGAGCCCATGCGTGACGGCGAATTGAAGCTCACCATTGGCCAGGGGTTTGACATGGGCCGTCCGAGCATTCTCCTGACCCGCGTGCGCAAGCAGGACGGCAAGATCGTCTCCGCCCATGTCGGCGGGAGCTGCGTGCAGATGATGGAGGGGACGTTCAAGCTGGCGGGGGAGGGGTAAATTTCTCCATGCGTCGTTCCGGAGCGCGCCGCGCGCGCCACGGAATGACAGAACACTACACCTGCCGTCCCGCCAAATTCTTCACCGCCACTCCGTCGCGCTCCTCGATGATCTCCGCGATCATCTGGCGGTGGCAGTGGGTGTGGTCGCGCTCGTAGCAGAGCAGGCACACGGGGCCGGCCTTTTTCACCAGCGCCGAGAGCTCGTCCATCTCTTCCCGCGCCTGCGGCGTTTTCAGGTGCTTTGCGTAGACTTTCTCCAGCACATCGTACTGCCCACTGCGGGCGGCGAGTCGGCCCTCTTTCGGCGTGCCGAGCGCGGCGAGATGGACATAGGCGATGCCGCGCTCGTCGAGGCCTGCGGAGAGCTGCTTCTTGGAAAAGCCCGGCCGGCGCGATGACGTCACCGCGCGCACGTCGACCACGAGCTTGACGCCGGCTTCTTGCAGCTCGTCCAGCACGGCCTTGGGCGGCGTCTGCTCATAGCCGATGGTGAAGAGCTTCCTCGCCTTTGCCATGGAGCCCTCAGCTCACCCGCGCGATCAGTTCCATGGCACCGTGCGGCGCACGCACCTTGCCCTCGTGAATGACGTAGGCGAACACGTCGCGCGGCTCCTTCTTCGGCTTGGTCTGGTCAACCTTCGGCAGGTCGTCCGGTTCACTGCCCGAAGCCCAGTCCTGGAAGCGCTTGGCCCAGGCATCGAGCTGCTTCGGCGGATAGCAGGTCTTGATCTCGTCATTGCCTTTCTGCAGCCTTGCATAGACGAAATCGCCGGCAACATCGGCGATGGCCGGATATTTGCCGTGCTCGGCGAACACCACGGGCGTCTCGAACTCGCGGATCAGCGCGACGAAGTCAGGCGTGCAGAAGCTGTCATGGCGGACCTCCACGACATGCCGCAGCGCGCGCCCTTCGAGCTTACGCGGCAACAGCTCCAAATATTTGCCGAAATCGGCGCCGTCGAACTTCTTTGTGGGCGCGAACTGCCACAATACCGGTCCGAGATGATCGCCGAGTTCCAACACACCGGAATCATAGAATCGCTTGATGGAATCGCCGGCCTCCGCGAGCACGCGCCGATTGGTGGCGAAGCGCGGTCCTTTCACCGAGAACACGAAGCCTTCGGGAACGTCGCTCGCCCATTTGCGGAAGCTCTCCGGCTTTTGCGAGCCGTAATAGGTGCCGTTGATCTCGATCGAGGTCAGCTTCGAGGCTGCATAGGACAGCTCCTTCGCCTGCGCGAGTTTCTCCGGATAAAACACGCCGCGCCAGGGCTCGAAGGTCCAGCCGCCAATGCCGATGAAGATGTTGCCGGATTTTCTTGACGCGGTTTTTGCTTTGGCCACGGGATGATCTCGCATCGACAGGAGGAGCCTCATCCTAGTCAAACCAGTTGTGATTGGCCAGTTGGGCCGTCCCCTCTAAGCTCGCGAGGGGACCCGCGAAGAAGGAGACCAAGATGCGGATGCTGATGGTGGGAGCGGCGCTCGTTATGATGACATCTGCTGCCATGACATGTTCAACTTTGGCGGATGACGACGACGCGAGAAGCGCACAGAAGCTCGCCCAGCAGGGCCGCGACGATTACTGGCATTGCCTCGCGCGGGAATATTCGCGCGACACCAATCAAGGCCTGTCGGAGCAGGATTTCGGCCGCTCGGTTGCGGGCGCCTGTCCATCGGAGCGGCAGTATTACCGGGTCGCGCTGCTCGACTATCTCACCACGCAATATCCGAACATCGATGCCGGCGCCCATCTCGCCACCGCGAACAGGGCGGTGGAGGCGGCGCAGAAGGACATCGTGACGGCCTTTCTCAAGCGCCGGCCGCCCACCAACAGGGAATAGGGAGTGGCGAGCAGCGAACAGGGGCAGGGAGGCCGGTTTCCGCATTTGCTACTCCCCATTCGCTACTCGCCCTTCCGCAGCTCTTCCGGCCACGCGCGCATCCGTGGTATCAGGGGCGCATCTGGAACAGGGATGGGTCCATGTCGTCTGAGTCGGTGGGGGGCATTCTGGGCGCGATCGTCGCGGCGATCGTGCTTGCGGTCGCCGTCATGTTCGGACCGATTGGACAGTACGGCAAGCCGCCCAAGCCGGCGAAAGTTGAGCCGGTCCCGCAGGTGGCACCCGCTGCTCCGGCCGCTCCGGCGCCGCGAGGACCGGTGATCCGGGAAGTCCCCAACCAATAGGTACCAAAAAGCGGGTTTGGGCCCCTTGCGAAGCGGGTTCGTCGTTCCTATCTCTCTTTCAACGGCGACGTTGAGCGAAAACTCCGGCGCTGGGACGACCTTGGAATAGCTTGGGCTTGCGCCGGATGTACGCGCGGTCCGCCGTTCCGGGGTCGTTGGCATTTTAGGCCCTGCTGTGGCCGTTCCCCCACAACCCCGGCTTGGCAGCGCAGGACGCCGCGGATATACGCTGCCGTCATGAACGAAGCGATCAGACCGGGCATCGACAATCAGGCTCAAGAGGGGCCCGAACTGTCGGTCATCGTCCCGACCTTCAACGAGCGCGACAACGTCACGGTGCTGTACCGGCGGCTGGAGGCGGTGCTCGCCAACGTCGCCTGGGAAGTCGTGTTCGTCGACGACAACTCGCCCGACGGTACCTGGGACGTCCTGCGCGCGCTGGCGCAGCGCGACAGCCGCGTGCGCTGCATCCGCCGCATCGGTCGCCGTGGCCTGTCGGGGGCCTGCATCGAGGGCATCCTCTCCTCGAGCGCTCCCTATGTGGCCGTGATCGATGCCGACCTCCAGCACGACGAGACGCAGTTGCCGAAGATGCTGCTGCTCCTCGCCAGCGATCAGGCCGATCTCGTGGTCGGCAGCCGCTATATCGAGGGTTACAAGAGCGAAGGCTTCAATAAGCAGCGCGCCGGAGCCAGTGCGCTGGCGACCGAGTTTGCCAGGAAGATGCTGCAGGTCGAGATCGCCGACCCCATGAGCGGCTTCTTCATGATCCGCCGCGACCGTTTCGAGCAGCTCGCGCCGAAGCTCTCCGTGCACGGCTTCAAGATCCTGCTCGATGTCGTCGCGACAGGGCACGGCAGCTTGCGGGCGATCGAGGTTCCCTACACCTTCGGCGCCCGCCAGCACGGCGAGAGCAAGCTCGATTCCATGGTCGCACTCGACTTTCTCGGTCTGGTGCTGGCCAAGCTGACCAACGACATCGTCTCGCTGCGCTTCATCCTGTTCGCCATGGTCGGCGGCATTGGCCTCGTGGTGCACTTGGCCACGCTGTTCATCGCGCTTCAGCTGTTCAACGCGCCGTTCGCGGAGGCGCAGGCCGCTGGCGCCATCGTCGCCATGACCAGCAATTTCATCCTCAACAATTTCCTCACCTATCGCGACCAGCGGCTGAAGGGCTTTGCGCTGCTGCGCGGCCTGATCGCCTTCTACATCGTGTGCAGCGTCGGCCTGCTCGCAAATGTCGGTGTCGCCTTCTCCGTGTACGACCAGGAGCCGATCTGGTGGCTTGCCGGCATGGCCGGTGCGCTGATGGGCGTGGTGTGGAACTACGCGATGTCCGGACTTTTCGTCTGGCGCAAGAAATAGCGCGTGATGGGCGGAGCCGACGGGCGGATCGTCCGCAACACCGCGCTGCTGATTCTCGCGCTGGTCGGATTGCGGCTCGTCGCAGCCGCCTTCACGCCGATCACGTTCGACGAAGCCTATTACTGGATGTGGTCGAAGAGCCTCGCCGGGGGCTACTACGACCATCCGCCAATGGTCGCCTATGTGATCCGCGCCGGCACGATGATCGCGGGCGACACCGAACTCGGAGTCCGCCTCGTCTCGATCCTGCTGGCGCTGCCGATGAGCTACGCCGTCTATCGCTCTGCCGCGATCCTGTTCGGCGGCGTGCGTGTGGCCGCCACCAGCGCCATCCTGCTCAACGTCACGATGATGGCCTCGGTCGGCACGCTGATCGTCACGCCCGATGCGCCGCTGTTGGTCGCCTCCAGCTTCGTGCTGTTCTTCCTCGCCAAGGTGCTGGAAACCGGTCGCGGGGCCTGGTGGCTCGCCGTCGGCGCGGCGGTCGGCGCCGCGCTGCTGTCGAAATACACCGCGATGTTCTTTGGGCTCGCGATCCTGATCTGGCTCGCTTCCGTGCCGAAGCTCAGGCGCTGGTTTCTCTCGCCCTGGCCCTATCTCGGCGGTCTCGTTGCCCTGGCGCTGTTCTCTCCGGTGATCGTCTGGAATGCGGACCATCAATGGGTCTCGTTCGCAAAGCAGCTCGGCCGCGCCAAGATCGAGGACTTTCGCCCCGTCTTCATCGCGGAACTGATCCCCACCCAGATCGCGTTCGCAACGCCGCTGGTCTTCATCCTCGGCGCAATGGGCCTGCACACCTTGACCTGGCAGCGTGCCGGCGCACTGGCCTCGCGCGTGCTGATCGAGACGATGTTCTGGACCATCGTCGCCTATTTCGTCTGGCATTCGCTGCATGCCCGCGTAGAAGCCAACTGGTTCGCGCCGGTCTATCCGCCCTTCGTCGTCGCTGCGGCCGCGGCTGCCAATCTCGCGCAGTGGAAGCCGCGCCAGCGGCGTCTCGTCGACTTCTGCCTGCGCTGGGCTGCGCCCGTCGGCATCGTGATGTTTGCAGCGTTGATCGTTCAGGCCAATACCGGCTGGCTCTCGGGCTATCGCCGCGATGCAACGGTGCGCAGCGTCGGCGTCGGCTGGCGCGAGCTTGCCGCGGAGATCGAAGCGCTGCGCGTGCGCAGCGGCGCGACCTGCGTGCTCGCGCAGGACTACGGCACGACGGGCTGGCTCGCCTTCTATCTGCCGCGCGGCACCTGCGTCGCGCAGCAAACCCAGCGCATCCGCTGGGTCAACATGCCCGAGCCCGCCCCCGGGCTGCTCGCCGGCAAGCTGCTCTATGTCGACGAGTTGCGCAGCGAAGGCCATCCCGCGCTCAGTGCTCTCTTTGCGCAGGTGACGCAGATTGCGCAGTTGCAGCGCAAGCGCGGACCGCTCGTGGTCGAGACCTACGGCATCGATCTTCTGGAAGGCGCCAAGGGCGACGTGCTGGATCGCTCGCCGCCGCCGGAAGCGCGGTAGGTCCCATGACGGTGTTCCCGGCGAAGGACCGGCTTGCGCTTGGGGGCGACGGGCGGAGTGGTGGGACGAAGCGGCGGCTGTTCAGTCGACCGTCTCGGCCTTCGTCGTGTCCTGCCGCGGCCCGTCCCGGTCGTGCCAGAACCAGACGGTCACGACGCCCGAGCGGCCACGGACCTGGGCGAGCAGGGGCCCTGTCAGAACGCCGGCGGGCGTGCCATGGAAGTCGGCCGCGTCGAGCAGCGTATCGCTAAGCGCGAGCTGCGCGCCGTTCTGGGCGGCGACCTCCATCAGCCGGCTCGCGACGTTGACGGTGTCGCCCGTCGCCGTGATGTGCTGATGGCTCTCGCCGAGGCGGGAGGCGACGATCTCGCCGAAATGCGCGCCGATCTTGAAGCCGAGCTGTTTGCCGATCGCGATCGGCAGCGAGGCGATCCAGCGCTCGACGCTGCGATGCAGGTGGATCGCACATTTCAGCGCGCGCGCCGCGTCGTCGGGCATCGCGCGCGGCAGCCCGAATAGAATCATGGCCCCGTCACCAAGAAAGCCGGTGATCATGCCGCCGCAATCCACCGCGGTCTTCTCGATCAGCGCGTGGAATGCCTTCAGGAAGTCCCGAAGCACGTCCGGATCGGTGCGTTCGCTCAGCCCCGTGAAGCCGGAGAGATCGATGAAGACCACGGCTGCGTGTTGGCGGACGGGCTTTGACAGGAAATCGGGATCGCGCGCCAGCCACTCCTGCACGGCGGGTGCCTGGAATTGCGCGAGCGATCGGCTCTTGGCCGCGAAATATTGCGTGCGGCGGCTTCCCGCCCACAGCTGTACGCCGGCAAAGATCGTAACCGGCGGAACGGCAGCCACGAGCGTCGTCGCGGCGTTCAGCCAGACGCCGTGCGTGAACGCGAGCACATTGAGCCCGGCCCAGGCGATCATCACCACCGCCGTCGCCACGATGCCGAGTGCACTGCGTCGCCAGGCGAGCAGCGCCACCAGCAGCATCGGCAAGAGGATCGCAGCGAGCGCATCGGCGATGCGGACCCTGCCGTCGCGCACGATGCCGTCGCCGGCGACGAGATGGGTGATTGCGGTCGAGATCACCTCGACGCCGGGCATCAGTGAATCGAACGGCGTCGGGTAGACGTCGCCGCCGCCGGCGACCGAAGCGCCGATCACGACGATCCGGTTCTCGATGGCGGCTCGGCTGAGCGTGCCGTCGAAGATGCTCTGCGCGCTGACGGTGCGAATGGTGCGGCGCGGGCCGTAATAGGTGATCGGCAGCGCGAAATCGGTGTCGGTCGGCACGGCGCGGTCGCCGAGCATTAGATGATCGGGTGCGATCGTCAGCGGTTTGTCGAGCGCGCGCGCCGCCACGCGCAACGGGAATGACAGCTCGACCTTGTCTCGGGTGCGGAACAGCATCGGCACCGAGAGCGGCGAGCCCGATTGTCCCGTCGCGACGTTGACGACGCCGACCTCGGCGTGATCGGAGAATGCGGGCAGTGGCTGCAGGAAGCGCTCGGCCTCCGGGAGAACGGCGAGGGGACCTTCGCTGCTCGGATCCACGGTTTCGCTGGCGGAGGGGAAGATCGCCGCGGCCGCGAGCACCATCGGACCGGTAGCGAGCGTGTTGGCGAGCGTGGCATCGCCGATCGCAGCGCTGCGGTCGACGAGCAGGAGATCAATCCCGACGACCTTCGGTTTGAACTGCACGATGGCGTCGACGACGCGCGCAAGATCCGCGCGCGGCAGTGGATAGCTGCCGCCGCGCTTCACAACGGTATCGTCGATCGCAACGATGGTGACGAGATCGGGTGGCTGCCGCACGCCGCGAATCTGGGTCCGCCAGTCCGTCAGTGTCGCCTCGAGCCGGTCGAGAAAGCGCAGGTGGCCATTGGCGTGCGCGGCAAATATGCCCGCGCCCCACAGCGCGGTGAGAACGAGAGCCACCAGGATCTGGACGCGTCGGCTACGCATGCGGTCGGTTTTGCAATCTCTTGATGGTCAAAATACTATCGTTCTGGTCCAATCGACCCAGTCTATTGTCCAAGCCTTGCCATCAGCGCATCGACGCGGGGCTGGCCCCACGTCTTGACGGTCAATGGGCCGGTTGCCTCGACATCGACGCCTTCGCCCGGTCCAAGCACGACGCCGCGTCCACGGGCCCTGCGGCTCACGCCGACGCGGCCGTCGGCGACGAACACGGAGGTCTTGGCGTCAGCGACATCGACCGCCCATTTCGTGCCACGCACCGCGGCGATCGCCTGCGGGGTGAGCACCTTGAAGGGATTGCCGCCGGGCTTCTTCGGCACTTCGATCAGCAGCGCTTTGCTGCTCAACTCCACGGAGTCTATATGTCCGTCGCGGTTGGCGTCTTTTAGTTCAAATCGGGCGCCATTTTCCGCAACGATCGTGATGCCGTTGCCGCATCGCCAAACCTGGGTGCCGGCGGCCGACGCGGACGCCGTGCAGCCCGCAGTCGCGGCAGGCTGTGCGGCGGCAAAGCCGGTCAATAGCGATGATAGCCCCAGGGCATAGAACCCGGCGCGCGAAAAGCCTCTCATGCCAGCCTCCGTTTGCGTGCTCGGCACAGTTCAAGGCGATGTTGATACGGCACCGTATCACACGCAGAGGCTGCTGAAAAGTGCACGTATGGCAGCTATCTTCTCGTGGGGGCGATTTCCAGCCTGCCACGATCAACTTTCGTTCACGGCGCCGTGCCACGCGGGGAGTGTGGCGCGTGATGCGCGTGTTACCGCATCGGCCGGCGGGCGCGGAGTCACCAGCCTCGCGCAACGCTCCCGCGCTA
Organism: Bradyrhizobium cedriense; assembly: GCF_054602315.1. Classification (NCBI taxonomy): domain Bacteria; kingdom Pseudomonadati; phylum Pseudomonadota; class Alphaproteobacteria; order Hyphomicrobiales; family Nitrobacteraceae; genus Bradyrhizobium; species Bradyrhizobium cedriense. Next base: position 1,290,970 of record NZ_JBTSWB010000001.1, read on the forward strand.
CCGTCAGGGCCAGTTGAAGACGACGACAATTGACGTTGTCGAGTGCGTCATGGATGCGGTCGCAAACGTCGAAGAAGTCCACGCAAATCGGGCGAGAAACATGGTTAACAGATGTCGCTAAGTCCGTAGTTCTGCGGGCTTTTTCTCGAAACGGGACAGCATTGACGCCTCGCCCCACATCCGCCCGAACTTAATCCGCATTTAACTAAAAGTCGCCTTAATGACGCTCCGACCCTCTGCGAGATGCTGTTCCCGGATCGTGACCAGCGGCACTTCGAAGGGGGACTGAGTGACACCGTCCTGGACGCAAGGCGAATGAGTACGAGTATCGCTGCGCAGAGCAACGCGGCACGGAAGTCCAATCTTCGGAAGCCCTCCCGGAAAATGACCGCGACCAATTGGCTTGGCGCTGCAGCGATCGGCTGCGTCGTGATGGGTGCGGGCTGGATCGTCTACAGCAACGTCTTCGGTGCGAGCGTCTATCCGACCGTCGGCAGCAACGGCTACGACGAGCCGGTGGTCAGGCGTGCGCCCAGGGTCGTGCTGCGAGAGGCCGGCGAGGCCATCAAGGAAACCTTCGCGCTGCTGCCCGACCGCTTGCAGGTGGCCGCTCCCATCTCGCGCGAGATGTTCAACGAGCGCTTTGCCGCGGCTGCGACCCAGGGCGTGGCATCGAACGCGACGAGCGTCGAACCTGCCGCCTCCGCGACCAAGGTTGCCGACGCCAGGGAGACCGCGAAGACGGGCGTGATCGCGAAGGTCGCCGACGTCCTGAAACCGCAGGGGCCGGCAAGGACCGGTGATGCTGCCAGGGGCAAGCGCACTGACACAATGCAGCTGGCCTCGGCCGATCCGGCCCAGATCGTGCCGGCGCCGGAAGCGAAGCCGAAATCATTCGCCGATCGCGCCAAGGCCGCAGTGATGTCGATCACCGGTCCGCGCCAGTCGATGGTGGAAAAGCTCTGGGGCAAGCGCGAGCCGTCCGGCGGGCTGCTCGCCTACGCCTCGGCCGACGCCAGCGTGACCGCGGCCATCGCGCCGAAGGAGCAGAACCCGATGTTCGGCGGCGCGCCGCCCTACGAGCGCGACACCGCGGTCTACGACATCACCGCCAAGACGGTGTATCTGCCCGACGGCACCAAGCTCGAGGCGCATTCGGGCCTCGGCTCCAATCTCGACGATCCGCGTTCTCAGCGCCAGCGCATGCGCGGCGTGACGCCGCCGCACATCTACACGCTGAAGCCGCGCGAGGCGTTGTTCCACGGCGTGCCGGCGCTGCGCCTGACCCCGATCGGCGGCGAGAGCGCGATCTACGGCCGCGACGGCCTGCTCGCGCATACCTTCATGCTCGGGCCGAACGGCGACTCCAACGGCTGCGTGTCGTTCAAGGACTACTACGCATTCCTCGACGCCTACCGCAACAAGGGCATCCGCAAGCTCGCGGTGCTGGCGCGGGTGGAGTAAGGCGCGCTCACGCTGCCATCGCCTTGAACAGCTCGATCTCGGTCGCGATCGCGCCCCCCACGGCCGGCCGCGCCTGCATCCGCCCGAGATAGGCAGACAAGGGCGGCCATTGCGCGATGTCGATTCCTGCGGGACCCATCGGGAAGAAATGGAGCTGCAGCATCGCATGCTCCATCAAGTCAATGCTGCGACTTGCGCGATGATCGCGAAGCGGTCCGCGAGTTCGGCCAGCGCGACCTGGTGGATCGTCCGGGCGTCCAGCGTGCCGCCGCGTCCGTCGGGCAGGTCGCGCGTGGCGCAGGCGTCGGCCGCGATCGTCGTGCGCAGGTTAAGGTCGAGCGCGGCGCGGGCGGTCGAACTGACGCACATGTGCGTCATGAAGCCGGCCAGCACGATGTTCTTGCGCCCCGTCGTGGCAAGCCGGGCCTGCAGGTCGGTGCCGGCGAAGGCATTCGGCAGCGTCTTCTCGATCACGGGCTCGCCGGCGAGCGGCGTTAGGCGCTCGACGATCGCGCCGCGCGCGCCCTCTCGGTCGAACAGGCCGCCGGCGCGGCCCTTGTGCGCGACGTGGAAGATCGCAGCTCCGCTCTCCCGGGCGCGTGCGAGCAGGCGCGCAGCCGCGGCGATCGCGGGCTGCGCATCGGGCAGGGCGAGCGGACCGGCGCAATATTCGTTCTGGATGTCGATCAGCACGAGGCAGGCCTCGTTGAGCTTCGGCGGACTGAGATCGGCGCCGGAGAGTTCGAGCAGGGTCTTTGGAGCGGTCATGCTGGCCAGCCTTCTTGTGGATGTCGGATGACGTGACCCTAGCGCGGCCGGAGCCTGCCATTGTGCAGGAATATTGCGGCACATGGCTGCAAATTTGCAGGACAAGCCGTCGCCTGCTAGGCTCGTGGAATGAACTGGGACGATCTGCGCATCATCGCCGCGGTCAGGGACGAGGGCACCTATGCCGGCGCCAGCGCGCGGCTGCGCATCGACGAGACCACCGTCGGCCGAAGGCTCGCGCGCATCCAGCGCGATCTCGGTGTGCCGCTGTTCGAAGCGGTGGACGGGCTGCGCCGGCCGACGCGCCATTGCGAGGCGGTGCTCGAACATGTCGGTGCGATGGCGGCGCATGCCGCAGCGATCGACCGCATCAAGGAGACCCAATCCGGCCCGGTCGGGCGGTTGCGCATCGCCTCCACCAATGCAGTCGCCGAAGAGTTGTTGGCGCCGCATGCGAGCAGCTTCCTGCGCGATCACCCGGGCCTGACGCTGCAATTCCTCACCTCGAGCGGCAACGTCAAGTTCTCGCGCTGGCAGGCCGACCTCGCCATTCGCCTGCGCAAGCCGGAGAAGGGCGATTTCACCATCTCCAAGCTCGGCGAGGTCAGGCTGTATTTCTTCGAACCCGCGGACCGCAGCGGAGCCGAGCCGGTGGCGTGCATCTATCCCGACGAACTCGACGCGATCCCCGAGCAGCAATTCCTGCGTGCCAAGCGTCTGACGAACGTGCGCTGCATCACCGACAATGTCCGCATCATCCGCACCATGATCCAGTCGCATCAGGCTATCGGCGTGCTGCCCGAACACAGCTGCGCGCCGCTACTCGCCGACCGCAGCCTGCGCGCGACGCTGCTGCCGAGACGGCGCGACGTCTGGCTCCTGGTGCAGAACCACCTGAAGCGCGATCCCGCGACCCGCGTGACCATCGAGTGGGTGAGGGCCTGTTTTCAGGACACCTCGCGCAATTGACGTCGCATATCACTGTGACGATCGCGTCACAGCACGCAAGCAGTGACGAAGAATCTTCAACCTGCCCCTTGCAACCCGAACGTGCTTCGTCTATTAGCCCGCTCCTTCGCGATGGCCATGGGTTCGGGCTCTCTGAGATCCCGACTGGCGCGGGCCGGTCTCCGGTTTCGTGTTCCGCCTAACGAAGATGCAGGATGTAGCTCATGGAGAGCGTCGGGGTAAAATCCGAAGGCATCGGTTCGATTCCGATTTCTTGTACCAACCAAAGGATAGCTCAGTTGGGTAGAGCAGGTGACGTTAATCATCGTGTCGCGGGTTCGAATCCCGCTCCAGCGCTCCGTTTCAGTCTGAAAAGCTGATACCTCTGACGAGGACCGGACGCGCGCTTCAGTCGCAGTCCGGCCGTTTGCCGCAAGGCTTTCGTCCGAACCTAGACACTGTGAGACCGGCTCTGCGCCGCGGGTAGATACCGCTTGCGCCGATGCGGGGTGGCTCCGCATGACCGCTCGACACGCGTCGGGCGATCGCGCGCGTGCGCCCGTCATCGTGCAAGCTCAAGCCCCGGCCCGCCCGATTTCCCGGGAAGCGTCGTCCGCGTCCTCACGTCCTTTGCAAGCGAAACCAGCTGTCCGGCCGCGTTCGGCCGGTGGCAACATGATGGAGGCGTGCCATGACCTGGCATTTGCTGATGCTGAACGTGACGGTGAAGGATGGCGAGCGTGCGCTGCTCACGCGCAATGGGCAGCTCGTGCGCGTGCTCGCGCCCGGCAAGCATCGCCTGTTCGATCCCCTGCACGAGCTGAAGGCCGAGGTGCTCGATGTGGTCCGCAGCGAATTCTCCGCGGATCGCTACGCGGTGCTGAAGGCCGCGCGGCCTGATCTGGCCGCCGAGCTGTTCGAGGCGGTCGAGACCACGGCGGACGAGATCGCCATCGTCAGCCTCGACGGGCGGCCCGTGCACCTGATGACGCCCTGGCAGGTGCGTGTCTACTGGAAGGTCGCGACCCGCATCGATGTCGAGCGCATCGATGTGTCCAGCGATGTCCGGGCCGATGCGCGGCACCTGACCATGATCGAGCGGGGCCGCTCGACCGTCGTCAGCGAAACGGTGGTCGAGAACCACGAGGCCGGCCTGCTCTATGTCGAGGGCCGGCTCGTGGAGCGGCTCGCGCCCGGCCGGCACGCCTTCTGGACCGTCGGCCGCAAGATCGAGGTGAAGCGCCTCGACCTGCGGCCCCAGGCGGTCGAGATCACCGCGCAGGAGATGCTGACCAGGGACCGCATCGCGCTGCGGGTGACGCTGACGGCGTTCCGCCGGGTGGTCGATCCCGAGCGGACGGTCGCGGCCGTGCCCGACGTGGATGCGTGGCTGTACCGCCTGGTGCAGTTCGCGATCCGCGAAGCGGTCGCGGGCCGGACGCTGGACGAGGTGCTGTCCGCGAAGGCGGCGCTGGATGCGGAGCTGCGCGACTATGTGCGGGCACGCGTCGCAGAGTCCGGCGTGGAGGTGACCGAGCTCGGCGTCAAGGACGTGATCCTGCCCGGCGAGATCCGGGAGCTGGTGAACAAGGTGGTGGAGGCGGAGCGGGTGGCGAAGGCGAACCTGATCCGCCGGCAGGAGGAGACAGCGGCGACGCGGTCGCTCCTGAACACCGCCCGCCTGATGGAGGAGAACCCCCTGCTGCTGCGGCTCAAGGAGCTGGAGTCGCTGGAGCGGCTGGTCGAGAAGGTCGGCCGCATCGACCTCCATGCCGGCGAAGGCGAGGGCCTCGACGCCCTGCTGACCCGGCTCGTGCGCCTGAAGGCGCCCGAGAGCGTTTGAAGCAGAAGGGTCGCCCACGGGCGGCCCTTCACACCGGTCGCGTCGCTGGCGATGAACGCGCGACGAGGTCCGTGCGACCAAAGTCGCGGAGCGGAGATTGCGCGCATCTCGGAGTTGCGTAATCTCGCACCGACACGGACTTGATCAAGGCAGCTGCATGACCACTCTTCAGGAAACGATCCGGCCGCCGGCGCGGTCGCGGGAATGGAAGGCGATTCTCATCCTGATCCTGCTGATCCCGGTGCTGTGGTCGCCACCGTTCGTGGTTCGCTACTTCCTGTATCACCCGTTCAACATCCCCTCCAATTCGATGGCGCCGACGCTGATGGTCGGCGACTACGTCCTCGCAGCGAAATATGCCTATGGCTACGGCCGCTTTTCGTTTCCTTTCGCGCCGTCCTGGATTTTGGGGCGCATCTTTGCCGCCGAGCCCGAGTATGGAGACATCGTCGTGTTCCGAACGCCAAGGGACACCTCGGTCGAATACGTCAAGCGCGTAGTCGGGCTGCCCGGTGACCGCATCCAGATGCGGCAGGGCCGGCTCTTTCTCAATGAGAAGCCGGTGACTCGCGTCGCCCTGAGGGAGACGGACGGCGAGGTCGCCTGTGGCACCGACGATGCGAAAGTCAGGAATTGGCGCGAGACGCTGCCGAACGGCGCGTCCTACGTGACGTACGACTGCGCCGACGACGGCTATCTCGACAACACCGACGTCTTCACGGTGCCTTCCGGCCATCTGTTCACGCTCGGCGACAACCGCGACAATTCCAGCGACAGCCGCATGCCGACGATCGGCTTCGTGCCGATGGACAACCTCGTGGGCAAGGTGACCCGGATCATCTGGTCGCTCGACGAAGACGGCGAGCCGCGCTTCGAGCGGTTGGGGAAGGTGGAGTGAGGCGGTTCCGTCGCCCATCACCTCGCGCCGTCATTCCGGGGCGGCGCGAAGCGCCGAGCCCGGAATCCATTGATCCGCAAGCTCAGCTCGCAATTTGCGGATACAGGTCGGATCCATTGAGGATTCTTCTCCTCAATGAGCCGAACCTTCCAGTCCCGCCGCCACTTCTTCAATTCCTTTTCGCGTTTGATGGCCGTAGCGGGATCATCGTAGATCTCGAACCAGACCAGCCTGTCAACGGAGTAGCGCTTGCTGAACCCTGCGACGACTTTGTTCTTATTGTTCATGGATGCGGCGGATGATGTCGTTCGTCACGCCGATGTAAAGCGTGCCGTATTTCTTGCTTGCGAGGAGGTAAACGTAATAGGCCATGAGTAAGCGGTGAAATGGATTCCGGCTCGCGACTTCGTCGCCCCCGGAATGACCGATTGTGCTACTGTTGCGTGTGGCAGGCAAAACAAAAACCCCGGCATCGCTGCCGGGGTTTCGCATGTCTCGACCGTACCTGAGAGGCTGGACTTAGAAGTCCATGCCGCCCATGCCGCCGCCCGGGGGCATCGCCGGGCCGGCGCCGCCCTTCTTGGGCAGCTCGGCGACCATGGCTTCCGTGGTGATCAGGAGCGCGGCAACCGAGGCTGCGTTCTGGATCGCGGTGCGGACCACCTTGGTCGGATCGATGATGCCCTTCTTGACGAGGTCGCCGTACTCACCGGTCTGGGAGTCGAAGCCGAAAGCATACGACTTGTTCTCCAGCACCTTGCCGACGATCACCGAGCCGTCTTCACCGGCGTTGATCGCGATCTGGCGGGCGGGAGCCGACAGCGCCTTGCGCACGATCTCGACGCCGGTCTTCTGGTCGTCGTTCTTGGTGCGCAGGCCCTTGAGCTGCTCGGAAGCACGGAGCAGGGCGACGCCGCCGCCCGGGACGATGCCTTCCTCGACAGCCGCGCGGGTCGCATGCATCGCGTCATCAACGCGATCCTTGCGCTCCTTCACCTCGACCTCGGTCGCGCCGCCGACGCGGATCACCGCGACGCCGCCCGCGAGCTTGGCGAGACGCTCCTGGAGCTTCTCACGGTCGTAGTCCGAGGTGGTTTCCTCGATCTGCGCCTTGATCTGGGCCACGCGCGCCTCGATGTCGGCCTTCTTGCCGGCGCCGTTGACGATCGTGGTGTTCTCCTTGTCGATCATCACCTTCTTGGCGCGACCGAGCATGTTGAGCGTGACGTTCTCGAGCTTGATGCCGAGGTCTTCCGAGATCGCCTGGCCGCCGGTGAGGATCGCGATGTCCTGCAGCATGGCCTTGCGGCGATCGCCGAAGCCCGGAGCCTTGACGGCCGCGACCTTCAGGCCGCCGCGCAGACGGTTCACGACCAGGGTCGCGAGGGCTTCGCCCTCGACGTCCTCGGCGACGATCACCAGCGGCTTGCCGGTCTGCACCACGGCTTCCAGCAGCGGCAGCAGCTCGTTCAGCGAGGAGAGCTTCTTCTCGTTGATGAGGATGTAGGCGTCGTCCATCTCAACGCGCATCTTGTCGGCGTTGGTGACGAAGTAGGGCGAGATGTAGCCGCGGTCGAACTGCATGCCCTCGACGACGTCGAGCTCGGTCTCGAGCGACTTGGCTTCCTCGACGGTGATGACACCCTCGTTGCCGACCTTCTTCATGGCGTCGGAGAGGAACTTGCCGATTTCGGCATCGCCGTTGGCGGAGATGGTGCCGACCTGGGCGATCTCGTCGTTCGAGGTGACCTTCTTGGAGTTCTTGACGAGGTCCGCCACGACGGCTTCGACCGCGAGGTCGATACCGCGCTTGAGGTCCATCGGGTTCATGCCGGCGGCGACCGACTTGGCGCCTTCGCGGACGATCGCCTGGGCGAGCACGGTGGCGGTGGTGGTGCCGTCGCCGGCCGCGTCAGCGGACTTGGAGGCGACTTCGCGCACCATCTGCGCGCCCATGTTCTCGAACTTGTCCTCGAGCTCGATCTCCTTGGCGACGGTGACGCCGTCCTTGGTGATGCGGGGAGCGCCGAACGACTTGTCGAGCACGACGTTGCGGCCCTTCGGACCGAGGGTGACCTTCACCGCGTTGGCGAGGATGTCGACGCCGCGCAGCATCTTGTCGCGCGCTTCAACCGAGAATTTGACTTCTTTGGCTGCCATCTGGATTTTTTCCTTGGAATGTTTGACTGGATGGAGTGCGGGCCTGTTAGGCCGCCTTCTTCTTGGACTCGCTGACCTCGAGAACGCCCATCACGTCGCTCTCCTTCATGATCAGCAGGTCCTGGCCGTCGATCTTGACCTCGGTGCCGGACCACTTGCCGAACAGCACGCGGTCGCCGACCTTCAGGTCGATCGGGATCAGCTTGCCGGACTCGTCGCGGCCACCCGGGCCCACGGCGACGACTTCGCCCTGGGAGGGCTTTTCCTTGGCAGTGTCGGGAATGATGATGCCGCCAGCGGTCTTCTCTTCTGCGTCGATGCGCTTGACCACGACGCGGTCGTGAAGCGGACGGAATTTCATGCAGTCCTCCTAAACATTTGCACGAGTTACGGATTTTGAGATTGTTAGCAGTCGTTGCCCGCGAGTGCTAGCACGGGCGAAGCTGAAATAGGGCAGGAATTTTGCGGGGGCAAGGGTTTGTAGCAGAAAAATTAGCACCCCAAAGCGTGGACTGCCAGAATCCCTTCGCCATCGTTAACCGGCGCCGGAGCCGTATTAGCACGGAGTGGGATCTGCTGCTAAAGCATTGAATTTCAACAGCTTGTTAAACTTTTGGGCTTGAGATGAGTTGTCAGTTTGCGTCACATTTCTCACATGTGAGCGCATCTTTTCCGGGTGGCTCCCGGGGCACCGATCCAAGCCACCCCTGAATGCGCTCCTGCAAAGGAGGTTTGGCATGGGACTGCGCGTTGGGGGCGTTTCCGACGATTTCCGGAAACAGATGCTGGGTTACGGGCTGACGACGGCACAAATTCTGTACCGGATGCCGGATCATCCCTCGCTGCTCCAGACCTACGTCTGGCAAAACTACGACATGTTTCCGAAATTTCCGGCGCTGAAGGATTTCCTGGCGTTCTGGCAGGAGAAGCTCGACGGCCCGCTCCATTCGGTCACCGTGGCGCATTCCAAGCTGATCAAGCCGGCCGAGCTGCGCGCCGTGGATGGCGTGTTCCGGCTGCACTGAGGCAGGGATCAGACGCCACCGTTGCAATAGCGTGTCCACATGGCGCGATAGGCGTCGTCCACCGCTCGCGCATATGAGACTGGGTTGCCGAGGGCCGCAGCGTTGATCTGGCTGGGCAGTTCGCGTCGCAATTGATCGAGGTCGCAGATTCGCGCCGCGCGGCTGGCTGCGATGTCGACATACGCCTCATCGCTATCCGCCACCCAGTCCGGTAGCCCAAGCGCGCTGAGAATGGCGCCGGCCGCACGGCTGGGCAGACTGTTCCCGAGCTTCGCCACCACAGGCACGCCCATCTGCAAGGCTTCCAATGTGCTGACGCCGCCGTTCTGTGGGAATGGGTCGAGGGCAATGTCGATACGATTGAACGATGTCAGATGTTCGTCCCGCAGCGTGGCTCCGAGCAGATCGACGCGACTGGCCGGCAGTCGGCAAGCCGCAAATCGTGCCAGCAGCTTGTCGCGGACCAGTTGATCGTCCAGTGCAACATCCTTGATCAGCAGTCGCGAGCCGGGGACCCGCTCGAGAATCCTGGACCAGACGGCCGCGGCCTCGTCCGAAATCTTGCTGATGCGGTTGAACACACCGAACGTCACGAAGCCGTTCGAGAGAGCCGGCGCCCGCGCCCGCGCAATCCGCCCCGGCAGCGGCGCGAGCGTCACGAAGCACGGCAGGTCGACGACGGTCTCCGCAAAAAGATGCCGAACCGCAACCGGAATCGCGACGGGGTCCGAGAACAGATAATCGATCGTCGGCAGCCCGGTGCCGGTGCCATGGCCCCATCCATGGACCTGGATCGGCGCCGGCTTGCGCGCAAACACGCCGAGGCGGTTTCCTCTGGTGTGGCCGGACAGATCGATCAGGATATCGACATGATCGGCGCGAATCTGAGCGGCGAGACGATCGTCGGTCCATTGCGCGGCGTCGCGCCAGCGGTCGGCGATCCCCTGAAATTCGCTTGTCGTCGCATCCACTTTCGAAGAGCAAGAGTAGCACACGATTTCGAACCGTGCCCGGTCATGGTGTTGCAGGACCGGCTTGAAAATGAACGCGGCCGAATGCGCATTGAAGTCCGACGAGACGTAGCCGAGCACGAGACGGCGGTTCGGATCCCGGTTGTTGCCATGCGGTGCCGCCGCTTCTGAAGCGATCTTCGCTCCGATCCGCTCCCACCAGACTCGCCGCGCTTGCTGATGCTGTTCAACGCTGGCGTTCGGCGCGAAATCGAGCGTGAATATCTTGCTGGAGATCGCGCTCTGCAGGTCGGACCGGATGTCGAGAGCTCTGTCGAAGCTGTCGAGGGCTTCGTCGACCCGGCCCAGCCCGGCGAGGCAAAGGCCCAGCACCAGGTGGGCTTGATCTGAATCGGGAGCGATTGCGAGAGCCCTCTCGCAATCGGACAATGCCTCGGCAATTTGCTGGGTCTGGAGCAGGACATTGGCACGCCAGAGCCACCCGTTCACGTCGCCGGGTGCCAGGGCGATTGCGCGATTGCAGTCCGCCATGGCCTCGTCAAATCGCCGTAGCTCCCGCAATGCAACGGCGCGGTTCGCAAGCGCGGCGGCATAGTCGGGCTTGATCGAGAGCGCGCGGTTCAAGCTTGCGAGAGCCTCGTCATAGTTGCGCAAGCGGCAGAGCGCAGACCCCCGGCCGTTGTGGGCCTCGGCAAGGTTTCCATCGATTGCGAGCGCCCTGTCGTAGCTATCGAGCGATTCGTGGTGAAGATCGAGGGCCGCGCTAGCATTGCCGAGATTGGACAGGGCGAGGGCGTAGTTGGGTCGCAAGGCGAGGGCCTTTCGATAGCTCTCGCGGGCCTCTTCGTGACGCTTGAGCCCGTTCAGCGCGACGCCCAAGCTCACATGAGCTTCGGCAGATCGCGGATCCACGGCAACCGCTCGGCTCAGTAAGCTTTCAGCCTGTTGATAGTTTTTGGCATCGGACTCCAAAGTGCCGAGCATATGCAGCGCAATGAATTGGTTGGGCGCGATCTGCAGGAGTTGGCGATAGGCCGCCTGGGCCTCGGAGAGGAGTCCCGTCTTGTGCAACTGGAGTGCGTGCCCGAGCAATGGCAGCACTTCGGCCTTTTGCCGTTTCTGAAGCCGGGCATTGTGGAATGCACGCCGACCGACGCTGTTGCTCATGGATCAATTCCCCCAGAATCTCTCGGCGAGCCTAGTTCAGCGGGAAAATGAATTCGAGACGATGCCCCCTCGCCAGGACAGCCTGGGACAAGCTACGGCCGGTCGGGTTCGTCGAGCATTCCCGCAAGCCTCGCAATTGCTGCCTCGCCCAAGACTGGGTAATCTGCTCTCGAGTTGTGCCCGGCCGGCGGGCGCGGCTCAGATCAGGGAGGCAGACAATGGCCAAGCAAAAGGCATCAAGACCCGCAACGAAGACCGCGGTGAAGAAGCGGAGCGGCGTCAAGGCTTCCGCGCGATCCTCGGCACGCAAGGCGGTGAAGGCAAAGGCGCGCACCGTCGCTCCGAAGAAGGCCGCGCGGCCGAAGCAGCGCATCGCCATCAGCCATCACCGTGAGGAGGATTTCAAGGCCGACGGTCTGCGTGCCTATGCCAAGTACCGCGATCTCGGCATCGCAGAGGCGACCCACGGCCTCGCGCAGGCGCATGTGATCCGGCTGCAGGGCCCGTGCAATCCCGCGGAAGTGTCGAAGCTGCACTTTCACGACGTCGAATTCCAGATGGTCTACGTGCTCAAGGGCTGGGTGAAGACCTATATGGACGGGCAGGGCGAGACCTTGATGAAGCAAGGCAGCGCCTGGACGCAGCCGCCGAAGATCAGGCACATGATTTTGGATTATTCGGACGATGTCGAACTGCTGGAGGTGATCCTGCCGGCGGAGTTCAAGACGGTGGAGCTGAAGGCGTAGGGGGCTGTCTGAAACCCGCACACATCTCTGTCCACTCGTCATTGCGAGCGAAGCGAAGCAATCCAGAAATGCATCTGCGGGAACGGTCTGGATTGCTTCGTCGCAAGGGCTCCTCGCAATGACGGCAGGAGCCTACGCCAGCACCCCCACCACGGCCCCCATCAAGCACGTGGTCAGCGTGCCCGACACGATCGACTTCAGCCCGAGCGCGTTGATCTCCTCCCGCCGATCCGGCGCCATCACGCCCAGGCCGCCGATCATGATGCCGAGGCTGGCGAAATTGGCGAAGCCGCACATCGCGTAGAGCATGATCAGACGCGAGCGCGCATCGAGCGCGTCGACCGGCAGCTTCGAAAAGTCGACATAGGCGATCAACTCGTTGAGCACGGTCTTGGTGCCCATCAGGCTGCCGGCGGTGATCGCCTGGTCCCACGGCAACCCCATCAGCCAGCACACCGGCGCCATGACCAGGCCGAGCAGGCGCTGCAGCGAGATCGCGGCGCCGCCGATGTTTGGCAGAAGGCCGAGTATGGCGTTGACGAGATAGACCAGCGCCACCAGCACCAGCAGCATGGCGACGATGTTGAGCAGCAGTTCGAGCCCTGCGCTCGTGCCTTTCACGATCGCATCCATCGTGCTGGAGACTTCCATCTCGGGATCGCAAGCAACCCGGGGATCCTCCAGCGTGCCGCCGGTGCGCTTGTCTGAGGTCTCGGGTATCATGATCAGGCTGACGAGGATCGCGGCCGGTGCGCCCAGCACGGACGCGATGACGAAATGCGCGGCGGCATCGGGGATGAGGGGCGCCAGCAGCGTCGCATAGAGCACCAGCACCGTGCCGGCGATGCCGGCCATGCCGCCCGTCATTACCAGGAAGAGCTCGCTGCGTGTCATCTGCTTCAGATACGGCCGTACGAACAGCGGCGCCTCGACCATGCCGAGGAAAATGTTGGCTGCGGTCGACAGCCCCACGGCGCCGCCGACGCCCAGCGTGCGTTCGAGCAGCCAAGCCATGCCGCGCACGATCGGCGGCAGCACGCGCCAATAGAACAGCAGTGTCGTCAGCACGCTCATGACCAGCACGATCGGCAGCGCCTGGAACGCCAGGATGAAATCGGCGCCGGGCGCTTTTGGATCAAACGGCGGGGGACCGCCGCCGATATAGCCGAACACGAACGAGGAGCCGGCGCGCGAGGCCGCGGAGATCGTGCCGACCGCGTCGTTGATGGCGCCGAAGGCGCGCGCGACAACGGGCACCTTCAACAGTACGATCGCGGTGACGAAGGTGGCGACGAGGCCGATCGCCGCCTGCCGCAGCGAGACGGCGCGCCGATTCTCTGCCAGCGCGAAGGCGATCAGCAGCAATGCGAAAATGCCGAGTGCCGATTGCAGCCGCAGCATGATGTCCCCAAACCTTCAATGATTATGGCCGCGCCTGCGATGCAAAGGCAATGCGGGACATGTTGCAGACGTCCCGTTGTTGACAAGCTGGCCCGCCTCAGTCACGCGGAGCCTTGAGATCAGGGGGCGGACGGCCCGGGGGTGACCCAACAGGCGATGCCAGAGCAGCCGATATCAGCCAATCCGCCGGTCAGCGCCCGCGCGCTCCTCTCCCACCGCACGTTCCTGTTCTTTCTGCTCTCGCGCAGCCTGTCGCGCTTTTCCAGCCAGATCGCGGCGGTCGCGATCGGTTGGCAGATCTACGATCTCACCGGCTCGGCCTTCGATCTCGGCATGGTCGGCCTCGTGCAGTTCCTCCCAACAGCGCTGTTGGTGTTCGTCGCCGGCCATGCCGCCGACCGCTACGAGCGCAAGCGCGTGGTCCAGCTCTGCCAACTCGTGGAGGCGGCGACCGCGCTCTATCTCGCCGTCATCACCTATCTCGGCGTGGCTGGCGAGGTGCAGATATTCATCGCGACCTTCATGCTCGGCATTGCCGGCGCCTTCGAGAGCCCGACCACGGCGGCGCTGCTGCCGCTGATCGCACCCCAAGGCTCGCTCCAGCGTGCCACCGCCGTCTCCAGCGGCGCGGCGCAGGTTGCGACCATCACCGGGCCGGCGCTCGGCGGTCTTGCCTACGCCGTGGCGCCGCATCTCGCCTATGCGTTGATGGTGCTGTTCTGGATCCTGGGGATGATCCTGACCGGCTTCGTCCGGCCGCGTCCGCAGGCGGTGGCCAGGGAGGGGACAAGCTCGGACAATATTTTCGCGGGCGTCCGCTTCATCCGCAGCAATCCGGCGATCCTCGGCACCATCTCGCTCGATCTGTTCGCGGTGCTGTTCGGCGGCGTCACCGCGCTGTTGCCGATCTATGCCCGCGACATCCTCCAGACCGGCCCGATCGGGCTCGGCGTGCTGCGTGCGGCGCCGGCCGTCGGCGCGCTGCTGATGACCATGGTGCTGGCCCGTCATGCCATCTCGCGTCACGTCGGCTTGCGCATGTTCCAGGCCGTGATCGTGTTCGGCGTTGCCACCATCGTGTTCGCGCTGTCGTCCTGGATGTGGCTGTCGGTGCTCGCGCTCGCCGTGCTCGGCGCAGCCGATACGATCAGCGTCGTGATCCGCTTCTCGCTGGTTCAGCTCTCAACCCCCGACGAGATGCGCGGCCGCGTCGGTGCGGTCAACTTCCTCTTCATCAACGCCTCGAACCAGCTCGGCCAGTTCGAGAGCGGCGTGGCGGCCGCGCTGTTCGGCGCGATGCCGGCGGCGGTGCTCGGCGGCGTTGCCACGGTCGCGGTGGCGCTGCTCTGGATGAAGCTGTTTCCGAGCCTGCGGAAGGTGGAGAGCTTGGAGTAGTCCTCCGTCCTCTCCACGTCATTGCGAGGAGCGGAGCGACGAAGCAATCCAGAATCGTGCTGCGGAGGCAGTTTGGATTGCTTCGCTGCGCTCGCAATGACGGGGCTTAACTCGCGTAACCCCCGCAGCCAGCAACAACAGGCGCCCCTTGACGCCTACTGTGCATGGGGTTGTTTCGCGAGTTTCCGTCAGCCCCGCCCCACGAACGGCATCTTGGTCGCCATCACCGTCATGGTCAGCACGTTGGCGTCGAGCGGCAGGCTTGCCATGTAGGCGACCGCGTCACCGACCGCTTTCGCGTCCATGCGCGGCTCGTGCTTGGTCGTGCCGTCAGGCTGCAGCACGCCGGGGCCGTTGACCATGCGGTCCGTCATCGGAGTCGCGGCATTGCCGATGTCGACCTGGCCGACCGCGATGTCGTACATCCGGCCGTCGAGATTGCTGGCCTTGGTCAGGCCCGTGATGGCGTGCTTGGTCGAGGTATAGGCCGCCGAGAACGGCCGCGGCGCATGCGCCGAGATCGAGCCGTTGTTGATGATGCGGCCACCGCGCGGGTTCTGGTCCTTCATGATGCGGAAGGCGTGCTGGGTGCACAGGAACGGGCCGGTCAGGTTAGTGTTCACCACCGCCTGCCACTGCTCGAGGCTGAGGTCCTCGAAGTTCACCGCCGGCGCGCCCATGCCGGCATTGTTGAAGAGCACGTCGAGCCGGCCATAGGTCGCCTTCACCTTGTCGAACAGTGCCGCGATCGAATCCGGCTTGGTCATGTCGGCGGGGACGCAGAGGCTTTTTCCCGCCGGGCCAAGCTTCGCCGTCTCCTCGAGCATGTCGAGCCGGCGGCCTGCGAGCACCACGGTGAAGCCGGCGTTCATCAGCGCCAGCGACGCCGCGCGCCCGACGCCGGTTCCGGCGCCCGTCACCAATGCGATCTTTTTCGCTTCACTCATCGTTTCCTGCCTTTTCCATCAAGCTGTCAGGTTTTCGGTTCTTTTTCGTTCTTGTAGGGCGGCCGCGGGATGTTCTGGTGCGCCGCGCGCAAGGCTGCCGACCAGCGCGAGCGCAGATCGTGGAAATAGGGCTCGCCCGCCTCGATGCGGTGATTGAGATCGGCCTCGCAGGCGTCTGCGCGTACCACCAGCACGTCGATCGGCAGGCCCACGCCGAGGTTCGAGCGCATGGTCGAGTCCATCGAGATCAGGCCGGTCTTCAGCGCCTCGTAGAGCTCGACGTCGTAATGCATGGCGCGGTCGAGCACCGGCTTCCCGTATTTGTGCTCGCCGATCTGCAGGTACGGCGTGTCAGTGGTGCACTCGATGAAATTGCCGGCGGTGTAGACCATGAACAGGCGCATCCGCGAGCCCTTGATCTGGCCGCCGAACAGGAAGGAGACGTCGAACGAGACGTCTTCGGATTTCAGCGCCGGTCCTTCGGTCGCATGCACCGCCCGGATCGCCCGCCCGATGCGCTGCGCAGCCTGGAACATGGTCGGCGCGTTCATCAGCGTCTCGATCTCGCCCGTGTCGGGGTCTTCCAGGCCTTCGGTCAGCGTGGAGAGCACGGACTGGCTGATGGCAAGGTTGCCGGCGCTGGCGATCGCCATGATGCGTTCGCCGGGCTTGGAGAAGATGTGCAGCTTGCGGAAGGTCGAGACGTTGTCGAGACCGGCATTGGTGCGGGTGTCGGCGATCATCACCAGACCGTCCCGAACCAGGATTCCGCAGCAATAGGTCATTTCCAGTCCCCGAACGCGTTTGCGCGGAATTACTAGCCAATTTCGGGGGCCGGTCCAACCCCCGATTCCGGGCGTCATTCCGGAGCGCGACGACGTCGCGAGCCCGGAATCCATTCATCCACGAACTTTGTGGCCCGATAGATTCCGGGCCCGCGCTGCGCGCGCCCGGAATGACAGCCAACTTTGTCGCTCAATCCGCCGCATCGACCAGAAACGCCTCGTCGACCGGCACGCCGAGCGCTGTGACCAGGCGGTTCGTCTCGGCGGCCATCCCGACGATGGCGAGGAACTCGCCATATTCGGCCTCGGTCATGCCCTTGGCCCGTGCCGCGGCCGTGTGCGAATGGATGCAGTAGCTGCAGCCATGCGCGATCGAAACCGCGACATAGAGCATTTCCTTGGTCTTGGGATCGAGCGCGCCGGGAGCCATCACTTCCTTGATGCTCTCCCAGGTCCGCCGCAGCGTCTTCGGATCATGCGCCAGCGCGCGCCAGAAATTGTTGACGAAATCCGACCCGCGCACCTTTCGGATATCGTCAAAAACGGCGCGCGCCTCGCTGGAGAGTTCGTCGTCCGAAAGCAGTCTTACAGTCGCCATGGGCCACCTCGCGGGTCTGATCTGATCCTGCGATTGTAGCACGGCGCATGCGCTCGGCCGCCACCTAGCTCTGCCGTTGTGACTGTGATTGCGACTGCCCGCCGCGGCCGGCCTGCTCGACCTTGACGGACACCGTCAGCGTTTCGGTGCCGCCGCCATAGCGTGTGCCACGCACCGGCGCCGCGCCGAGATAGTCGAGCCCGATCGCAACGCGGACATGGGCGTCGGTGGCGCAGATGCTGTTGGCCGGATCGAAGCCGACCCAGCCGAGATCGGGGACGTAGGCCTCGGCCCAGGCGTGGCCGGCGTCCTGGTGCACCGTGCCGTCCGAGCGCAGGAAGTGGCCGGAGACGAAGCGCGCCGGCACCCCGCCGCTGCGGGCGCAGGCGATGAAGATATGCGCGTAGTCCTGGCAGACGCCGCGCTTGAGCGTGAACGCTTCGGCCGCCGAGGTGCCGCTGTTGGTCGGGTCCTCGTCGAAGGTCATGTGATCGCTGATCTCGGCCATCAACGTATGCAGGAAGCCGAGCGTGTCGTTCTCTGCTTCGCTGCGCAACTGGCGCGCAACCGCCATCATCGCCGGATTGACGGAGGTGAGGTCGGTGGAGCGCAGAAACATGCCGGCTGGAAACCGCTCGTCTGCGCCGCGCAGCACGCCGCCGGTGTCATGGGTCTCGATCAGGCCCTCGGCGGTGATCTTGATGTCGTCGACCGGTCCGCAAGTCAGCACATGGGTGACGTTGCCGAAGGCGTCCTCGTGTGTGTCGAGCTTGGTGTCGGTCGAGACGTCGATCTGCCATTCCGCCACATACTGCCCGTCATGGCTGCCGGGCGTCATGCGCAGGATCTGGATCACGCTCGTGGCCGGCGGCTCGTAGCGATAGGTCGTCGTGTGATGGATTCGCAGGCGCATGGTGGACCGTTGTTCTTGCGTCGTCATTCCGGGGCGATGCGCGAGCATCGAACTATGGTGCGCAATTGCGCACCTGAGAATCTCGAGATTCCGGGTTCGCCCTTCGGGCGCCCCGGAATGACGGCACTTGTCAGATCAAATACTGCTTCGTGATGATTTCGCCCAGCCTGGAATTGTCCGCGATGAATTCCTGAATGAATTCATGCACACCATGCTGGAAAATGTCATCCATATTACTGTGTTCCAGCCGGTTGCGGATGCCGCGGGCGTGGCGCTGGGCCGGGCCCTGGCGGCCATAGGCGACGCCGATCTGGTCGAGGTTGCGCACGAGGTTCCCGTAGCAGCTTGCGAGCGAGCGCGGCAGCGTGTCGTTGAGAATCAAGAGATCCGCGATCAGCCACGGCTTCAGCGTCTCGCGATAGACCCAGTGATAGGCCGTCAGCGCCGAAACCGAGCGCAGGATCGAGCTCCACTGATAGAAGTCCAGCGGACCGCCGACATGCTCCTCCTCGGGCAGCAAGACGTGATATTTCACGTCGAGAATGCGCGCGGTGTTGTCGGCGCGCTCCAGATGCACGCCCATCCGCGAGAACCAGTAGGCGTCGTTGCGCAGCATGGTCCGGTAGGCGGAGCCGTCGAAGCGCAGCGAGGTCTCCTGCACGAAGCGCAGGAACTTCGCGAGGTCCTCGCGCGTCGAAGTGCCCTTGCTCCACACCGCCTGAAGCTCGATCCAGGCCGAGTTGATGGTGTCCCACATCTCGCTGGTCAGTGCCGTGCGCACCGAGCGCGAGTTCAGTCGCGCCGCTTCGATGCAGTTCCTGATCGAAGACGGGTTGTTCGGCGAGAACGAGAGATACTCGACGACGTTGTGTTCGTTGGCTTCCTCATAGGTTTGATAGAAGCTCGCGGCGACGCCGGCGGTGAGCAGCGCGGAGTCCCATTCGTTGGTCTTGCCGATATAGGCGGCGGGAAGCGCGGTGACGCGCAGGGTCGCATCGATGGTACGCGCGAGATATTCGGCCCGTTCGACGTAGCGGGCGAGCCAGTAGAGGTTTTCGGCGGTACGCGACAGCATCTCTCTACTCGTCCAAAATCCAGGTGTCTTTGGTGCCGCCGCCCTGGCTCGAATTCACCACCAGGGAGCCTTCCTTCAACGCGACGCGGGTCAATCCGCCGGGTACGATGGTGGTGTTCTTGCTGCCCGTGAGCACGAACGGCCGCAGATCGACATGGCGCGGAGCGAGGCCGGATGCGGTGCAGGTCGGGCAGGTCGAGAGCGCCAGCGTCGGCTGCGCGATGAAACCTTCCGGCTCGCGCTTGAGCTTGTCGCGGAAGGCTTCGATCGTGGCCTTCGTGGCGGCAGGGCCGATCAGCATGCCGTAGCCGCCGGAGCCATGCACTTCCTTGACGACGAGTTCGCCGAGATTGTCCAGCACATAGGCGAGGTCCTTCGGCTCGCGGCAGCGCCAGGTCGGCACGTTCTTCAGGATCGGCTCCTCGCCGAGGTAGAACTTCACGATATCAGGCATGTAGGAGTAGATCGCCTTGTCGTCGGCGATGCCGGTACCGACGGCGTTGGCGAGCGTGATGTTGCCGGCCGCGTAGGCCGACATCAGACCGGGCACGCCGAGCACGGAGTCGGGACGGAAGGTGAGGGGATCGAGGAAATCGTCGTCGACGCGGCGATAGATCACGTCGACCCGCTTCAACCCTTCCGTCGTCCGCATGAACACTTCGTCGTTCTTGACGATGAGGTCACGGCCTTCGACCAGTTCGATGCCGAGCTTGTCGGCCAGGAACGAGTGTTCGTAATAGGCCGAGTTGTAGACGCCCGGCGTCAGCAGGGCGACCGTCGGCTCGCCCGATGCGCCTTGCGGGGCGACCGAGCGCAGGGCCGAGAGCAGTTCGTCCGGGTAGCGTTCGACCGGCGCCACCCTGTGGCGTGCGAACAGGTCCGGAAACAGCCGCATCATGATCTCGCGGTTTTCCAGCATGTAGGACACGCCCGAAGGCGTGCGCGCATTGTCCTCCAGCACGATGAAGTCCTCGGCGTCGACCCGGACGATGTCGATGCCGGCGATGTGCACATAAACATCGTGCGGCACCTGCTGGCCGTTCATCTCGGGGCGGAACACCGGGTTCTGGAAGATCAGATCGTCGGGCACGATCTCGGCGCGAAGGATGTCGCGGCCGTGGTAGATGTCGCGCAGGAACATGTTGAGCGCGCGCACACGCTGCTTCAGGCCCTTCTCCAGCAGCGCCCATTCCTTGCCGGATATGATCCGCGGGATCACGTCGAATGGGATCAGGCGCTCGGTGGACTCGGAATCGCCGTAGACCGCGAAAGTAATGCCGATCCGCCGGAACAGGAGCTCGGCCTCCTGGCGCCGATATTCGAGCGCCTCGGGAGGCGTGTCCTTGAGCCAACGCGCCAGCTCCTGATAGGCAGGGCGAAGATCCCCGCCGGGAATATTCATTTCGTCAAACGCGACTGCCATAGAATCCGACTGTTCTCCCCCAGGCGTTGCGCCATTGATCAGGTCGTTTCGGCTTGCCGAGGACCGCAACGTCCTGTGGCCATGCCGTGAGAGTGCATGACTTCCATAGGAGGTAGCAAGGGCCGGGCCAGCGCGATAAGCATGGAGGAGGGGCATTTGCCGGGGACGGCCGGCGACTTGCCTGAAAAAATGGCTGAGGACTGCTCAATTGAGAAGCAAAACCACGTGACTTCAACGCGTTACCTCGGCAAAGTCGGCGTCACAGGTGAGGGACTTACGGTATGAGCGACATCGTCACGGCGGGTATTCTGGTCATTGGGGACGAAATCCTGTCGGGCCGGACCAAGGACAAGAATATCGGCTTCATCGCCGAATACCTGACCAATATCGGCATCGATCTGAAGGAGGTCCGGGTCGTTTCCGACGACGAGGCCGACATCATCGCCGCTCTGGACGCACTGCGGCATCGCTACACCTACGTCTTCACGACGGGCGGCATCGGCCCGACCCATGACGACATCACCGCCGACGCCGTCGCCAAGGCGTTCGGCGTCGGCATCGACCATCACCCGGAGGTCGTCGCCCGCTTCCGCGAGCGCTGGAGCGAGCAGGACCTCAATGAGGCCCGCCTGCGCATGGCCCGTATCCCCGACGGTGCCGAGCTGATCCAGAGCGCGACCATCCTCGCTCCCGGTTTCAAGATCGGCAACGTCATCGTCATGGCCGGCGTGCCGTCGATCATGCAGGCGATGATGGACATCGTTTCTCCCAAGCTGAAGTCGGGTGTGCGCATGCTCTCCGAATCGGTCCGCGCCAATGCGCGGGAGGGCGATATCGGCGGTCCATTGCGGGCGATCGCCGCCGCTCACCCCGACACCATCATCGGCAGTTATCCCTTCATGGACGAGGAGCAGAAGCCGAACACCAATCTCGTGGTGCGCTCGCGCGATCCGGAGAAGCTCGCCGCGGCCATGGCGGCGGTGAAGGAAATGCTGGTGGGACTGAATATCACGCGCTAGCAGAAGACGTTTGAGACGAATGGAGACGACGATGGGTGACGCACCGGAGCTGAGCGCGCAGGAGCGCGCGGGCAGGCCCTTTCCGGTTTCGTGGGACCAGTTCCATCGGGATTGCCGGGCGCTCACCTGGCGACTGAACGAAGTCGGCCCGTTCCATGCCGTGATTGCGATCACCCGCGGCGGCCTCGTGCCAGCAGCGATCGTGGCGCGAGAGCTCGGCGTGCGCATCATCGATACCGTCTGCATCGCCAGCTACGACCACACCAAGCAGGGCGAGCTGAAGGTGCTCAAGGGCATCTCGGACGAAGTGATGAAGCTCGGCGGCGGCACCGGCAGGGGCCTCCTGATCGTCGACGATCTCGTCGACACCGGCAAGACCGGCAAGCTGGTGCGCGAGATGCTGCCGGAGGCCCATTTCGCCACCGTCTACGCCAAGCCGATGGGACGCCCGCTGGTCGATACTTTCATCACGGAAGTATCGCAGGACACCTGGATCTTCTTCCCCTGGGACACCGCGTTGTCCTATCACCCGCCGCTGCGCGACGGGGCGGCGTGACCAGAGCGAGTGGCGAGTAGCGAATGGCGAGTAGCACTGTGCCCACTCGCTATTCGCTATTCGCCGCTCGCCCCCTTCAGAACCGCGTCACACCGACCGGCGACATCATCGCCACCCCCCATCGCGGCCTGTTCACAGGCAATCGCGGCATCATCCACGATCCCGCGACCAGGACGCTTCTGAAGAAGCGCTGGTCCTCGCCGGCCTGGATCACGTGCCTGTGCGAATTTCGCGGCTGGCGGCGGCCGGTGATGGCGCGGCGGAGCTGGACCGAGCTGTTCTTTCTCGACGAGGCGACGGCCTTTGCTGCGGGCCATCGCCCCTGCTTCTTCTGCCGTCGTGACGATGCCAAACGATTCCGCGCGGCTTGGCAGAAGGGCAATGGCGTTAGCGACGTGAGCGCGAAGGCAATGGATGCCGTCCTGCATCAGGAGCGCCTCGATCACGGCAGGAAGCGCCTGCATGCGCTACCCGTGCCGCTCGCAGAACTGCCCGACGGCCCGATGGTGCAGCAGGGCGAGGAGAGCTTTCTCGTGACGCAAGGCAAGCCGCTGCTGTGGTCGCCGGCCGGCTATATCGCCGTCGAGCGTCAGCTTGACGACGCGAAGTTGCTGACGCCGCCCTCGACGGTGCGTGCGCTCGCCGCCGGCTACGTGCCGGTGCTGCATCCGACCGCGTTGCCCTAGCCGCGGCAATCAGCGATTCGACTATCCCAGCTTCTCGCGCGCCAGCGCGGCGCCGGCGCCGAGCGCCATCAGCTTGGCTTCGGCGATCTCGCGCCGCATCGGCGCCATGCCGCAATTGGTGGTGGCGATGATGTTGCTCTTGGGCACGAATTGCGACACCGCGTCGATCACCTTCACGACGTCCTCGGCGGTCTCCACCGTGTCGCTGGCGACGTCGATCACGCCGGCCTGCACGATCTTGGTCTTGAGCAGCGCCAGCAGGTCGAGCGGCACCTTGGAATTGCGGCACTCGATCGCGACCTGCTGGATCGGGCTCGCGTCGATCGCCGGGAAGATCTGCTCGTACTGCCGCCATTGCGTGCCGAGCGTTTCCTTCCAGTCGGTGTTGGCCTTGATGCCGTAGCCGTAGCAGATGTGCACCGCAGTGGCGCAGGTCAGGCCCTGCGCGGCGCGTTCCAGCGCCTTGATGCCCCAGTCGTTGACCTCGTCCATGTAGACGTTGAAGGCGGGCTCGTCGAATTGCACGAGATCGATGCCGTCGGCCTGCAGCGCCTTGGCCTCCTCGTTGAGCAGCTCGGCGAAGGCAAAGGCCATCTTCACGCGGTCGCCATAGTAGCGGTCCGCGATCGTGTCGATGATGGTCATCGGGCCCGGCAGGGTGAACTTCAGCTTCTTCTTCGTATGAGTCCGCGCCACGCGCGCCTCGAAGGCATGGACGCGTTCCTTGAGCCGGAGCGGGGCGACCACTTGCGGCACCATCGCCTTGTAGCGATCCTTGCGGATGCCCATCTCGACCTTGTGGGCGAAATCGATGCCCTCGATCTTCTCCAGGAAGCCGTGAACGAAATGCTGCCGGGCCTGCTCGCCCTCGGTGATGATGTCGATCCCGGCGTCCTCCTGGACCTTCAGCCAGATCAGGGTCGCGTCGCGCTTGGCCCGGAGAAGCTCGTCGCCCTGTGACTTCCAGGGCGCCCAGAGCATGTTGGGCTCGGCCAGCCATTCCGGCTTCGGCAAGGAGCCGGCGATCGTGGTTGGAAACAGCATGGCGGCCCTCCCGGCAGGTTGTGTTGCGCCTCTTCCTGCCATGACTTAACGTCGAGGTACAGAACAACAAAGGTCGCTCTCTATTCCGACCGCGATGACAGGGAAGGCCAAGGAAAGGTCAAGGGAAAGGTCGTGATCGATCTCTATTACGCGCCGACGCCGAACGGCTGGAAAATCTCCATCATGCTGGAGGAACTCGGGCTTCCCTACAACGTGAAGCCCGTCAACATTCGCGCCGGCGAGCAGTTCGCCCCCGAGTTTCTCACGATCTCGCCCAACAATCGTATCCCGGCGATCGTCGATCACGATCCAGCCGATGGCGGTGCCCCGTTCTCAGCCTTCGAGACGGCGCGATCCTGATCTATCTCGCGGAAAAGACCGGCCGGTTCTTGCCGACGGACTTGTGCGGGCGTTCGACCACCATCCAGTGGGTGATGTGGCAGATGGCAGGGCTGGGACCCATGCTCGGCCAGCACGGCCATTTCGCGCTCTATGCGGCCGAGAAGATCCCTTATGCGATCCAACGCTACCGCGATGAGGCGGCACGGCTCTACGGCGTGCTCGACCGGCAGCTCGGCAAAACCGGTACCTATGTGGCCGGCGATTATTCGATTGCCGACATCGCCTGCTTTCCGTGGACCATGACCCACAAGGCGCAGGGCTTTACACTCGACGACTATCCGAACGTGAAACGCTGGTACGCCGAGGTCCGCGCGAGGCCGCAGGTGCAGGCGGGGCTGGCGATCGGCAAGTTCGTCAAAGAGCCGTTCGACGAGGAATCACGCAAGATCATGTTCGGCCAGCGTGCGAAGGAATCGTTGGGAAAGAAGTAAGGCTAGCTCTCTCCTCGTCGTCATTGCGAGGAGCGAAGCGACGAAGCAATCCAGACCGTCGCTGCGGAACGATTCTGGATTGCTTCGCTACGCCCGCAATGATGTTGTGGACGGCCCCACCTGAACGGCATCAAGTGCCAAAACGTGGTCGCCGGAGCGCCACAAAGAGGGAGGCCGTCCATGGCGAAGTTTATCAGAGCGGCGATTGATCTGGGCAAGAA